>CAXXUG010000020.1:0-524178 GCA_963664835.2 Chloroflexota bacterium
CTACAAGCGACTCTCCCAATCTGCCTACGGAAGACTGGCAGAGCCCTGGAACTCGATATCCAGCCACCGAGGATAGTGAACGAAGTGCTGATCCTTACCACGGACGGCCCGAGTTGGGTAGGTTGGCGCGAAGTACGGGTGTTCGGCAAGTCGCCACCGTCCCAAAGTCGGCCCGCAGCCGATAGCAAATGGTTCGAAATCAGCAAAGCGGCCGAGGGTTTGGCAAATCCGGTCCGGGCGAGTCACGCCGGTGACGGTAGTGGGCGGATGTTCGTGCTGGAGCAGAAAGGGCGAATACTGATATTCAAGGACGGCATCGTACTTAGCGAACCCTTCCTAGACATTTCTAACCGAGTCGGTTGTTGCGGAGAGCGGGGTCTAATAGGCCTAGCTTTCCCACCAGGATATGCCAGCAAACAATATTTTTACGTAAATTACACGAACACCGACGGTCACACGGTCGTCTCTCGCTATCAAGTCACGGCTGACCCCAACTTAGCCGATCCTGATAGCGAGGAAATATTGTTGTTCATCGAACAACCCGGTGACGTGCACAATGGTGGTCACTTGGCCTTCGGGCCCAATGACGGTTACCTATACATAGCCACCGGCGACGGTGGCGGCGACTCAATATGGGCGCAAGATCCCGGCAGCTTGCTCGGAAAAATCTTGCGGATCGACGTGGAATCTGGGGAATCGCCGTACGCGATTCCGCCGAGCAATCCATTTGTAGACGAATCCAGCTACCGTGGTGAGATATGGGCTTCTGGATTGCGCAACCCCTGGACGTTCAAGTTTGACCGGCTGACGGGCGACCTCTATATAGCGGACGTGGGTGCAAATCGGCGCGAAGAGATCAACTATCAACCGGCAGCCAGCGCCGGTGGCGAAAACTATGGCTGGGACATCTTGGAAGGCGCCCATTGTCCCGACGCGGCGAGATGTAACGCCGCAGGTTTTGTCCAACCTGTTGTCGAGTACACCCGAGCACAGGGCTGCGTCGTAGTGGGAGGCCCCGTCTATCGAGGATCGCGGTCAACCCGCCTTCAGGGAATATACCTCTACGCCGATTTTTGTAGTGGGCACATTTGGGGATTGAAGCGGGACGGTGATTCGTGGGGGAGTGAGTTGCTTGCGGAGGTGTCCTTTCTCCTCAGCAGCATTGACGAGGACGAAGATGGAAACCTGTATCTGACCGACTATAACCACGGGATTATCTGGAGGGTTGCGGACCGATCGGGTGTAGATATCGGTGCGCCGACGCCGATTCCCTCGCTCACAGCAAGGCCGCCCTCAACTCGGCAAAACGTAGCCACACTCGGCTCGGTGACGGTGTCAATCAATGCGAAAGAGGCGCATCTGGCGATCGACGACAATTTGGACTCATTCTGGAACGCTTTTGAGAACCCCGTCCAATGGCTAATGATTACATTGGATTACCCCTACTCGGTCGATAGCGTTGAAATGATCGTCGCTCAAACCCCTTCCGGGGAAACCACCCACGAAATCTGGTTGGCGGACGAGTCAGGGTCACTTGTCAAGTACAGGGAGTTTGTCAACGTAAATACCGAGGATGGCCAGACCCTTGCATTCGCCCTATCACCTCCGAGGGTCATAGATCGAGTATTGATACGCACCGTTGACGGTCCCAGCTACGTCGCTTGGCGGGAAGTGAGGGTATTTGGGCAATCACCGCCAACGGGAACGGCAAGTGCGATGCTTCCAACCAGCCACACGCAATTGGAACCGTGGCCGGAGCTCACACTTGGCGGCGGTTTGAAATTTCCCGTTCAGATTACCAATGCCGGCGACGGGAGCGGTCGAATATTCATCGTCGAACAGGAAGGACGCGTTCGGATCATCAAGAACGGTGCCGTGTTGAGTACCCCATTCATCGACATTTCCGACCGCGTCGCATGTTGTTCGGAGCAAGGACTTCTCAGCTTGGCTTTTCCGCCAATGTTTGCCAGCAAGAACCACTTCTACCTGAACTACACGAATAAAGCCGGCGACACGGTGGTATCCAGATTCCGGGTCACAGAAGATCTGGACCGCGCCTATCCTGACGGCGAGGAGATTCTGTTGACGGTCTCTCAACCGGACCAGCGGCACAATGGCGGCCACATGGCGTTCGGGCCCAAAGATGGATACCTGTACATTGGCATGGGAGATGGTGGACCGCCCGGCGATCCCCATAACCGAGCGCAAGATCCTGGCACTCTGCTTGGCAAGATGCTGCGGATCGATGTGGAATCGGGAGTGGAGCCCTACGGCATCCCGGCCGACAACCCTTATATCGATGCTGAAGGATACCGCAACGAGATATGGGCAATTGGTCTTAGCAATCCGCGACGTTTTTCATTCGATAGTCAGACCGGGGATCTCTTTATTGGCGACCCGGGCGGAGTGCACTTCGAGGAGATCAACCATCAACCCTTCTCCAGCACCGGTGTACAAAACTACGGCTGGAGCATCATGGAGGGCGTGCACTGTTATGACACCGGATCGTGCAATTCGCAGGATCTGATCTTGCCCGTAGCCGGATACTATCACTCGCTTGGATGCGCGGTTGTCGGCGGCTCGGTCTACCGGGGGACATCCTTTCCCAACATGCACGGCGTATTCCTCTATGCCGACTTCTGCACCGGGCGCATTTGGGGATTGAGGAGCATGGAGGATGGGTGGAGCAGTGCTATGCTGCTAGATGCGCCCTTCCAGGTTAGCAGCATAGGAGAAGACGAGGACGGTAACCTGTACGTAGCCGATTACAACGGCAACTCCATATACAAGATAGTTGACCTCTCAGGTTTCGAACAAGAGGGTCCCGAAGGAGAGGCGCCGCTAGGCGACGGCGACGACTCCTGATGCAATCGGGGTTGACATTCCCACTCAGGCAATACCTTGATCCGCCTGGAGGTACTTGGGCGTTCACGTCGGCGAGCGATCCCTACTGATCAGAGGCCATGTTCCTGCAAAAGGCCTATCTTTTTCATCCGGCGCGGTCCGGCTGTCTCGTAGAATCGGTCGCTGACCAGCCGGCCGGTTTGAGGCGACCACTCCTGAGCATATGCCTTGTAGCCTTCAACGATGCGCTGGACCTCCCAAGACATTCGAGGGCAGGTCTGCAGCATCCACGCAAATTGCCGGCGGTTGGCGCCGCCTCCCCAGGACGAATGCCAAATCCGCGTATGAAACACGATCAGGTCACCCTTTTCGGCCGGCAGGTCGTAGCGTCCGGGAAAATCGGGCATGGCATAGCCCAGCACATGCTCATCGACGTTCCTCTCGAGCATGTCGAAGTGCTCCGGCCAGAGGTGGCTGCCAGGGATAAAACTGAGACATCCTTTTCCCGGCCTCACGTCATCCAGATAGAACGTGAGCTTGGCTCTGATTCCCGGCCAAGGCCAGGAGCCGTCCTGGTGCCAGTTGGTGTTGCCGTTGTGAATCTGTCCATCGGAGAAACCGGGGAAAATGCAGTCCTCTCCGAGCAGGTCTTCCCCTATCCCAGCCAGGACCGGGTGGTCGAGCACGCTGTAGAAATAGGGGTCCGCTTCCAGCAGCGGCACGATCACCCTGTGTCCATCCGGGAAAATGCGCGTGCCGGCCGCCGAAGGGTCGTCTTGGACAGTAATGACAGCAGAATCGAATCGTCGAGCGAACTCGTCCACCTCTTTCGGACTCAGAGCTGCATTTACCTTCAGGAATCCAAGGCTATGGAAATGGGTCTTCTGTTCTTCCGTGAGCATTCTAGTTCCCCAAACTCGACTTCTGATCAACAAGGACGCAAGGGTTGGACGCACATGTTAGCGTCTATAACCGGCCTGTGTGAAACAAGAGGTCTAAATCTATGCGGGCCGGCGGAAGAGTGCGGGGCCAGTTACCAATTATAGAATGGCCGAAGCTGACATGCTGCTCTCGCCCCTCACGAAAGTCACCGAAAGGCTGGAGCCGCGCGTCAGGCCTGTCATCGCCCTCTGAACGTCGTCGGCGTTGCTTATAGGGCGCATGTTTATCTCTGTTATCACATCGCCCGGACTGAGTCCTAGCCGGACCGCCGCAGATCCGGGCGTGACCTTCCCTACGTAAGCGCCAAAGATCGGCACCAGACCGCGTTTTGACATGAACTTGCTGGCATCTGCCACCGCGGCTCCCAGCGTCACTCCGTTGGCTTGACCGTCACTCAAAAGCAAATCCAGCCGAGGGCGATCGAAGCCGACCACCACTTCGTCGTTTACCAGAATCACGGGAACGGACTGTTGACCTGTTCGGCTCGTCATCTCGAGCATTGCGCCATAGTTCTCGTCAACTTTTTTCTCAACGAACGGCACATTCTTGCCGTTCAGGTACTGCTTTACTCGGACGCACCAAGGACAGGTATTAGTCGAATAGACGACTACATTCTTCATCGCAAGGCATGCACCACGTGTCATTTAGTAGTGATAACGAGACCTAGTCGAGATTATACAGCCGGAGCAAAGGGACAGACCACGCCGGTTTGACCTTTGGATACATCGTCGCACACGCGAGGTCGCGATCATTTCCTGCCATCGAATCATCCCGGTGGTGCCGGCTTCTTCACTGCGAATCACTCCCCTGTAGAGGGGACACGACCTCCAGATACGGCGATACGAATGGCAAAGACGAATTTTTAATCGCTTCAATAATGGCGTAGGTCAAGTGCCGGCGCTACATTGGAGATGGCCCACTGCGCGACGGTCTCCAGGGATTGGTCGCAGAAGGACAAGTTCTGACGAGCGGCGACATTCGCCAAACCCGGCCCCGCGGGCTTCCGGGGAGGCCAGTTGATTTACGGATGACGCAATATGAAAAGTAGACTATTTACCTTAAGCCAGCAGGCGCTGGGTGTAGCCCGCGGAAAACGCGGCGGTATATCAATAGCAGGCCGACTAGCATCCAAACTTGGCGAAATGTCACGCCGGCCAGCGGTCCTCGGTCCGGCACTGGCGTTGCTAGCTGGATTCAACCTCATTGCCCTATTCTGGCCAGGTGGCGCGCTGGGAATTCCGTGGGGCCAGGCTCTGCATTTGATCTTCGGCTGGGGCGCATACCTCACTCCGATTGGCCTGGCGGCGCTCGCCGCTGCGGTAATATCGAATCACTTGCGCGGAGCCGGTCCAATCAGCCGGCGCGTTACCGTCGGATGGCTGATCGTGTTTGTAGCCATCGAGTGCTTTTTCGACGCAACCGTCGGAGGCAGACGACCTGCATGGGGCGACATAGTGGGAGGCGGCTACGTCGGTTGGCTACTGGTGGAGGGAATGTACCTCGGAGTCGGCGAGGTTGGCGCCGTCACCATCACAGCCATTGTGGCCCTCCTTGGCCTTTACTTGGCCAGCGGCGCGACACAGAGCGACCTCTCTAGGTTTGCGGTCGATTCGTGGCGCCAACTGCGGGCCGAGCTCCGACGCCCCGCCGGACCGGACATCCCCAAATTCGCGGTAAATCAACCGAGCCGCCGCAATGGTCGAAAGACCTCGAAACCGGCGGGGGTAAAGAAGCCCGCAATCGTTGAACCAGCCTACATGATTGGAGATAAGCAGGAATCTCCAGTCGTAGAGGCGGACTCGCCCAGTACGATAACGACGAGCCCTCACCAAGAAAGATGGCAGTTGCCGCCGCTTACCATGATGGTTGAGTCCGCTGCCGGGGAATTAGGTCAGGAAGAAATCGAAAAGAAGGTGGAGCGGATCGAACAGTCGCTCGCGGACTTCCACGTCATCGCCCGAGTGGTCGAGGTGAATCCTGGACCCACGGTTACCCAATTCGGACTTGAGCCTGGATTTCGCGAGCGCCTCGACCGCAATGGGAAGGTGGTCAAGCGCGACAAGGTCAAAGTTAGCGAGGTCACTTCGTTAGCGAACGACCTCGCATTGTCGCTGGCAGCTCCCAGCATCCGGATCGAAGCCCCGGTGCCCGGTCGACGCATCATCGGGCTTGAGATACCTAACTCAACTACGACTGTTGTTTCGATCCGACAGTTGGTCGAGTCAACCGCATTCCAAAAGCTGCGCTCGAAAGGCAAGCTACCAATCGCTTTGGGTGAGAATGTATCCGGCATGCCGGTGGTTGCCGACCTGGCCCGCATGCCACACCTGCTGATCGCCGGCGCGACCGGGAGCGGCAAGTCCGCCTGCATGAACGCGATATTAACCTGCCTGCTGTTGCAGAAGACCCCAAACGAGCTACGCCTCATCCTGGTGGATCCCAAGCGCGTGGAGCTAACCGACTACAACAACGTGCCCCACCTGCTGCGGCCGGTCGTAGTTGAAACCGACAAGGTCGTACCGGTCCTCAAATGGGTGGTCAAAGAGATGGAGGACCGTTACAAGAAGTTCGAGGTCGCCGGCGTCCGCAACATCGACAGCTACAACAAGCTGAATGCCTCGCGGCCCAGCCTGGCGAAGCTTCCCTATATCGTGGTCGTAGTCGACGAGCTGGCCGATATGATGATGCAGGCCCCTGAAGAAACCGAGCGGTTGATCTGCCGGCTGGCCCAACTCGCGCGGGCGACGGGCATCCATCTGATAATTGCGACGCAACGTCCTTCGGTCGATGTCATAACCGGGTTGATTAAGGCAAATTTCCCCACAAGGATCAGCTTCGCCGTCACCTCACAGGTCGACTCGCGCACAATCCTCGATTCGGTTGGAGCGGAAAAGCTTCTCGGAAGTGGTGACATGCTCTTCATGCCCACCGATGCGGCAAAGCCTGTTCGTGTACAGGGGGCCTGGGTTTCTGACGACGAGATTGGAACAATAACTGACTTCTGGCGGAAGCAGGGGCCGTCCGATTACACCGAGCAACTCGTCAACGTCGAGAGCTACTCACCGAGCGATCTCGCCGAGAAGGACGACCTGTACGAGCAGGCGATGACAATGGCCCGCGAACAGGGGCGCGTATCAGCTTCTCAGTTACAACGCCGGTTCAGGATCGGCTACTCCCGCGCGGCCCGATTGCTTGATGAACTTGAGGCCGAGGGAATTATTGGCCCCCCGGATGGCGGGAAGTCGAGGCCTGTTTTGGTGATGGAAGAGACCGAATCGGCCGGCGATGAGCCGGACGAACCTTCCGAGGTCGACGTGGAGGCACGGCCGGCCCTCACCTGACGCCACTGGCCCGCTCTCGCCACCCAGGAAAGTCCAACTCAGATCGCCCCCGTCCCTAATTCCGGGCATACCAAGCGCTTTCTTGCCCTCTACATCCTTCGAAGCTAACAGGGCGTTGCTTTCCGTAGCCTCTTGCCACCATGCTCTTGCTTGATGCAGAATGAAATCGCCCTTCAGCCGGCTGAGCTTCTACCAACAGAGCAAGAATCCGGGTGACAATACCGCCACGAGGTTGCCGTGACCGATGAGCTAATCGTCCAACTGGTGCGCTCGAAACGCCGCAAGAAGACGGTTGCCGCCCGGCTGGTGGGCAATACGCTCAAAGTAATGGTGCCAGCCGGCATGACTGCCGAGGTGGAGCAGACATGGGTCGAACGGATGAAGGCTCGGCTCTTGAGGGACCGGGACCTGGACCAGACCTCCACCCCCGGCGGGGAACTGGAACGGCGAGCCAAACAATTGTCCCAGCGATATTTTGCCGGCCAGATCGACGGCTTTTCCATCCGTTACGTAACCAATCAGAACCACCGTTTCGGCAGTTGCACGCCTTCCACCCGGACGATCCGGCTGTCCCATCGTTTGGCGGAGATGCCCACCTGGGTGCTGGACTACGTTATAGTGCACGAGCTTGCCCACCTCATCGAGGCCAATCATTCCAAGAGGTTCTGGCGACTCGTGAACCGATACCCCAGGACCGAGCGGGCCCGTGGATTCCTCATGGCCAAGGGTTTGGAGCAGCCGGACGAGGTGCCGGATGACCTTGACCACGCGGCTGAGGGTGCAAGTTGAGGAGATTTGCCCGCGGGCTTGATATCCGAGGTCCGGCCAGCGACAATAACGTCACATACAACTTTGGGAAGAGGTAATGGCGGACGAATCTGAGGATAGATCCAAAAAGAGTGTAGAAGAGCGCATCGGCTGGACGCTGGGCAAGGGCTTTTCGTTCTTGCGATCGACGGATGCCGGGCGCAAACTGGGGAAAGCGGTCGAGGACACAAAGCGCGCGTTCTATGAGGAGTTGGAGCGCGAAGAAGAGCCCCCGAAAGAATCGAGCGCCGAGAAAAAGTCGGGGTCTACCGGCACAGAGACACCCACTCCCTGACCCAGGGCACCAAGCTCGACATAATGTCCAGACTTATGCTCTTTATCCCCTTCCTGACCGTGGCCAGTGTGTCTGCGTGACTCGGTCATTAGCAATTGCCATACCGGCTGTTGCCGGCGCACCAGCGTATGAACAATTGGGGCGCTGTTTAGCCGGACTTCGTCTCGGCGCCGGGGACAAGCCCCAGCGCTGCTAGGCTCCCACTCCACTCCGGCCCCGTATTGGGGTAAGGGGCGAGAGTCCATAGAGAAACAAATCAGTCTTGGCGTTCCGTTTCCCCAAGCTGCACCAAGTCGTTCTCGACAACAATATTCACGTTGAGCTTCTGCCGGAGAAGAGCTATGATCGTAGTACAAATGTCCGGAAGAATGCGAATCAACCAGAGCACATCTACGAGAAATGAAGAATTGCAAAACAAGCGCCCGGCGGTCAGTGGCATGCGAGCCCATGCGAAAAAACTACTTTTTGCAAAACAAATTTCCGTAAGCGCGCCGGTGGCAGCCGGCAAGAGGGATTGGCATCTCACTACGACGGCTTGGAATCGATACGATATGAAACCTAAAAGGCGCTGCACCTTTTCCGATTCCAGTTGAAGACACAGTTTCCGCAAACCTATAATCCCCCAAGCAGACTGGAACCAGTGTACAGAATCAGTCGGGACGCACTCTCTCACCGGCCAATTCGGGTTGTGTAGACCGAGGCAGATAAATTTACCACCCGGCGGAGGTGAAAAACACGTGTTTGTAATATCGCGAGCGTGGAAACGATTTGCGGTGTGGGTCTTGCTGATACTCATAACCGCATCATGCGTTGGTGATACGACCGGCGAGCCACGGCAAGCCGAGTCCACCGAGGCCGCCCTGCGGATAGGGTTGCTGCTGAATTTCAGCGGCCCTTCGGAGCGGTCGCGGGAGAGGCAGAATGCCTTCGACCTGGCAGTCAAACACGTCAACGAAGCCGGCGGTGTCTTCGGGCAGCCGGTGGAGGTGGCCACGGCAGACTCCACCCTCGACCCGGAAACCGCCGTGGCAGAGGCCAGACGCCTGATCGAGGAGGAGGGCATCCACGCCTTGGTTGGTCCCTCCTCCAGCGCAAACGCGCTTCAGGTGATCGAGCAGGTAACCGGCCCGTCCGGCATTCCCACCATCAGTCCCTCGGCGACTTCCCCGTTACTGACCAATTCAGCCGACCACGACTTCTTCTTTCGAACGGCCCTCTCGGACAGCGCCCAAGGGCCGGTGCTGGCCCGGCTAACCCGAGAGCAAGGCTTCACCAACGTCGGCCTCATCTACCGCGACGACGCTTGGGGTCAAGGACTCGCCAAAGCCTTCCAGGATGCATGGACCGGGAAAATACGGGTTGTGGCCATCGAACCCGTTGAGACTGCCACCTACCTACCTCAGTTGCGGCAGGTTGCCAGCGACGACGCTCAAGCACTGGTACTGATCACGTACAACACGGCTGCAACAATCATCATCCCGGAGGCGATGGAGCACGGCCTGTTCGACCAATTCGCCCTGGGAGATGCCTTGATTGGAACGGAGGTGGTGGCGGGACTTGGCGGCGACGACTTCCGGGGTCGGATATTCGGCAGTTTACCAGGCGCCGTCCCTGGCCGAGCCTCTACTACCGCCTGGGAAGAGGCATACGCCAAGGATTACGGCGCCTTGCCGGAATTCGGCTACGTCAAAGAAACCTACGACGCGGCCATCGCCATCGCCCTGGCTGCGGAGGCCGCCGGCAGCGTGGACGGAGGCGCAATCCGCGACCGTCTGCGCTCGATCGGCAGTCGTCCGGGCACGATGGTCATTGCCGGGCCAGAGGGGATCGCATCCGCCTTGGCCATCTTGCGCGAGGGCGGCGAGGTGGATTACGACGGGGCCGCGGTAACCCTGGATTGGGACGAAAAGGGCGACCTTCGCCGTGGGCATATCAAGACCTGGCAACTCACAGAAGACAACGAGATAGAGGAATTGGATTTGGTTCTCTTCGAGTACTAGCGGCCAATTCAATATCTCTCTATCGGGTCGACATATTGGATGTGCGGTGAGCGCTCTAGCCTATCCGTATCTATAGATCCTGCAATTCGACTCAACCCGCAGTTCGGATGGTAGACCCGGCCGGCGTGATTCTCCGAACGATTGTTCTGAATCTGCGCCGCGAGATCGGGGCCCGGAATCAGACGTTAGCGTGTGATAATATCGATCAACCCATAGAGAGTAGAAGAGTTCAGAGGAGGGACGCAATGCGACTTACCGAGCAGCAGCTAAAGTTCTTCGATACGTTCGGGTTCCTGGGATTTCCCGGTCTCTTCGCTGATGACATTGAAGCCATAATAGAGAGTTTCGAAGACGTCTGGGAGAGATACGGGGGCGGCCACGACGGCAAGCCTCATGACCACCAACGAAGGTCGGCAATGATCCGCTTCATCGACCAGAACGACTATCTGTGCCGGCTGGTCGACGACCCGCGCATCATGGGAATAGCCACCTCGCTAATGGGCGACGACTACAACTATTTCGGAAGCGACGGCAACTACTACGTCGGCGATACAGACTGGCACTCGGACGGCTGGCGGACCCGTGGATACGTCAGCGTCAAAATGGCCTTCTACCTGGATCCGGTGACTCGCGATACAGGATGCTTGCGCGTCATACCGGGCAGCCACCGACGCGGCGACACATATGCCGAAGCGCTGCAAGCCCAAGTGCCGGAGAGCGGGGATTTTCTGGGTGTTCACGGGCGCGACGTGCCGGCCATGCCGTTGGAGACCGAACCGGGAGATCTGATTCTATTCAACCACGGCACGAAGCACGCGTCGTTCGGAGGAAGCACCCGGCGTCGGATGTTCACGATGAACTTCACCCAGCGCTACCGGGAGGAGGACCTTGACGAGCTCCGGGACATGATCTCCGGGGAATCCAGGTTCTGGGTAGAGCGCATTTACGACGAACGAATGGTCAAGACCGCCGGGCCGGAACGCATGCGTCACCTCGAGCAGCTCTTGGCAAACGACGGGCACCTCGCCGAGCTCTCCCGCAGGCGGCGAGCGGAAATGACCGAGCGCGCTCGGGGATAAGCCAACAGCATAAGGAGCGACAAGGATGAGACTTGATGAGCGGCAGCTCCGGTTCTTCGATACGTTCGGATTTCTGCTGATCCCTGGCCTGTTCGCCGACGTCGTCGATTCCATAATCGAACGCTTCGAGCAGGTCTGGATCGACCACGGAGGCGGGCACGACGGCAAGCCTCACGACGAAGACAAGAGGTCTTGCATAGTCCGATTCATAGACCAGAACGAAGACTTGTGCAGTCTACTTGACGACAGCCGGATAGTTGGCATCGCGACCTCCTTGATGGGCGATGATTTCAACTACGTAGCCAGCGACGGAAACTACTACTCCGGCGATACCCGTTGGCACTCGGACGGCTGGCGCGGTCGAGGATATCGAAGTGTGAAGATGGCATTCTACCTGGACGCCCTGACACGCGAGACCGGCGCGTTGCGAGTGATTCCCGGCAGTCATCGCTATGGCGACAGCTACGCCGAGACTCTTCAGGACCAGATTGGGCAGAGCCAGGAGATTTGGGGAGTATCAGGCAAGGACGTGCCGGACCTCGCCATTGAGAGCGAACCCGGCGACCTGCTTTTGTTCAACCACAACATCAAACACGCATCATTCGGCGGTTCGGGTCGCCGGCGGATGTTCACGCTCAACTTCACCCAGCGCTATCGCGATGAGGACATCGGCGAGTTCCGCGAGCTAATCGGGTCCCAATCGCGGTTCTGGATCGAGCGGATCTTCGACGAAAAGATGGTCAGCACGGCGGGTCCGGCTCGGATGCGCCACCTGGAACAAGCATGGGCCAATGACGGGCATCTGGCAGAGCTATCCCGCAAACGGCGAGCCGAAATGCCCGAGCCCGCCCGAGGATAGGGCACCTACAATATCGAAGAGTTGAGCTCGCTCCCGGTTTCAGAGGATTAAGAGACGGAGGATGGGCAATGAAGGCAGTCGTCTTAAACGAGCAACGCGAAGTCAAGGTCGAAGAGGTCGACCAGCCGGCCTGCGAGCCGGGACATGTAATGCTGAAGGTAGGGTACTGCGGGATCTGCGGCACCGACCTGCACGCGCCGCTTCTGGACATATTTCATCCACCGGTCGTCATGGGTCATGAGTTCTCCGGCGAGGTCGTCGACGTAGGCGAAGGAGTCGAGGAATTCAAGGCCGGAGACCGCGTTTCGGTCAACCCAAACGGTGTCGTTTGCCGCGCATGCGACTGGTGCAAGACTGGCCAATTCCAGTTCTGTCCTGGCATCTGGGATACAGCAGTCGGCATAGTCGAGCCCGGCGGGATGCAGTCCCACGTCGGTGTGAAGCCCGAGACCCTCTCCCGTCTTCCGGACGGAGTCAGTCTACAGCAGGGCGCTTGGGTCGAGCCGCTGGCAGTGTCGGTGCGTACGGTGCGCCGTTCCGAGATCAAGCTGGGCGAGGACGCGCTGGTTTTCGGCGCCGGCCCAATAGGCTTGCTCGCCATTCAAGCGCTTCGCGCGGCCGGGGCCGGCCGGATCACGGCCATCGAGCCATCGAAATTCCGAGGTGAACTGGCCGGTCGAGTCGGCGCCGATGAGGTCATCGATCCGCTAACCGAGGACTTGAAGTCCCACTTCCCCGATGCTTCGAAAGCGCCGGCCCACGCCCTCGAGTGCTCCGGTCATCCTTCGGCGGTGGGTGCGGCATTGGAGGTGCTGAGACCACGAGGCCGGCTGACTGTCGTCGGGATCTGCCCAGAGCCGCCCAGCTTCAAGGCGGAACTCCTGCTCTTCAAAGAGATCGACATTCGGGGTAGCTTCATCTACATGGAAGAGTTCGACATGGCGATCGATCTGTTGAATCGAGGCGTGATCGACGTCGAATCGTTGACAACCGACGTGCGGCCGGTCGAAAGGGCGGAGGAATCCTTCGCCGAGATGCAAGAGCCGGATAAGGCGATAAAGATCATTCTGAAGCCGAACTAGCAGGCCGGAGGTCGACGCTACAACTCCGAGCGCGGCTCGAGCAGGTGCGGCGCAACCTTGAGCTCCCTCAAAAGCTCTACGTATCGACCGTGAATCTCCCGGACTATGCCTGGATTCTCTTCGGCGACGTTTTTCTGCTGTCGCGGATCGGAAGCCAGGTGATAGAGCTCGACCGGTTCACCTCGCGCGCTGTATAGCATGCTCCAGTCCGGCACGGTTACGGTCGCCGGTTGGAAGTCCCTGACAACGCGGTAGTAGCTGTCGACAATCGCCAGGTCCTGGCCGGGGTTCATAAGCGGCACCGCCGACACCACCATTTCTCGTCCCTTGGCCGGCTCGCCGCGGGCAAATCCGGCCATCGACCTGCCGTGGATTCTCAACCCCTCAGGTAGCTCGACACCGGC
Organism: Chloroflexota bacterium; assembly: GCA_963664835.2. Classification (GTDB taxonomy): domain Bacteria; phylum Chloroflexota; class UBA6077; order FW602-bin22; family JBCLEL01. The sequence continues at coordinate 13,654 of CAXXUG010000020.1, forward strand.
CAGGTCCAATATCGTAGGCATCAAGTCGGCGGCGGAGACCAGGTCGCTGACCCTGCGCTGCTGGCGCTGATCGGGCAGTGCGATCATCATCGGCACGTGTACTAGCTCCTCGTATAGCGGAGACCTCAGCCAATCCTCCATGGGGTCGCCGGCGAAAGAACGAATCTGCTCTCGGATCATCTTTCCGAACAGACCGCCGTGCTCGCCGAAATGGAAGCCGTGGTCGGACACGAGGACGATGGCGGTGTCTTCGGCTACGCCGAGGGTTTCGAGCCGCTCGACAATACGGCCGATGAAGCGGTCTACCATTGTGGTCTCGCCCTGAAAGCCGGCCCGCGCGACTTCGAGGTCATGGTCGGTCAAGCCGGCCTTTTGATAGTAGCTGTAGGGCGGCAGTACCGCGGGCCCTTCGTAATCTTGCTTGTAGCGCCGGCCATACCACTCCGGCGGGTCCCAAGGCTCGTGCGGATCCCAAGAATCGATCAGAAGGAAGAACTTCTCTGTGTAGATCCTTTCAAGCACCTTCTCTGCCTCGGTGAAGGTCTCCGGCGCGCAGAACTCGTACTCCGAGTACCTGGCGTTGTTCGGCAGACTCAGATCGAGATAGTTCGCCTGGCTACCCATGTCCTTGAAGTATCTGAAACCGCGGTCGTAGCCGTAGCCATTCTTCTGGTAGAAGGGGGTGTCGACCACGCCGGCCGTTACATAGCCGGCTCCAGCCAGGGCATCCGCCATTGTCAACTCGCCGCGACTAAGCGGCTCCCAGGTCATGTATGAGAAGCACATTTTGCCGGTCGAGTAGTCGCCGCGGGCCGGCATAGTCGGGAAGCTTGCCGCGTAGTAGTTGTCGAAAACGGTGGCCCGCCGGGCCAGGGCATCCAAACTCGGCGTGTAGGCAAGTTGGTCTTCCCACGGCACCTCGTAAGACTTGCGTGATTGGTTAAGTTCCCGGACCGCCTCATCGCGATAAAAACTGAGCCGGTCACGCCGCAGCGTATCCACTACGATCAAGACTACGTTCATCCTAAATCCCTCCAACGACTTCGATCCAATCCTAATTCAAGGCCTCTGAGGCGTTTCGAAGAGTGTATATTCTGAACGGCTCGGTGGGGGCGCAGGAGTTGCTGGGTCGTAACACAGTCGCGTCGGCCGACGCGCCGCTCTCTCAGGATTTGGTCCAGCCACCCACGGTTCCATCCCTACGGTGGAGAATCCACGAACTCAACCGCATCCGCCGGCACCCATCCCTGCAATTGACCGCCCTCCAGTTGCAGTCTCGTCCACACACCGCGCGATTCGATAAGGCTGGCCTCGGCGCCGCTGTGCAGTGTGAATTGGGCCTCGTACTGCAGCCCCGGCCCGCCAACTACGTCAACCGATTCGGCTACAACGACCATTCTTTGATCCTCTGCCTCCGAGTAGAGCCTGCTACCCAGAGAAGCTGTGCCCAAGAGCAAGAGTAGTGCCACAAAGACCGACGCATATCCAATCCAACGGCGAAGGCTGAATCGCCGGAACAGGAGCAAGACCAACAGCATCAGCGTGAGCAAGATCCATAGTCCCAAGGCGGCCAGCGCCAACTCATCTGGGGCGAGCTTCAGCTCCGGCAACTCTATCGAAGTGGAGGTCACCGATCCATTGTCAGTTTCCAGCAGGTCCACGGTTGCTTCGCGCGCGATCCGCAGGTTGTCCTCAATGTCAGTATCCCGTGGGGCCAGGCGGGAGGCGCGAAGGTAGTTGAGGATAGCGCGGCCCAGATCCCCGGACTTGTAATAGGCATTTCCCAAGTTGTAGAAGACGGCAATTCCGCCGTAGCCCCCGTCGGCCAACTGTTGGTATAGCTGAGCGGCCTCGACAAATCTACCCTGCTCGTAGAGACCATTGGCGATTCGCATGGTTCCTGAGCCGTCGGGCCGCTCCACCAACTGCCGAGACAGAATGACGACCAACACCACGCACAACGCTATTCCAATAACCAACGTGACACGACTCAAGCGCCGAGCTCCTTCTCGAGATCAGATAGCACGTTTTCGGTGTCGTTGAGCAGATGCAAGCCGGCGTCGGATTGCCGACCGCTCGGCGCGAATCGTCCGCTGTCGCTCGCAGTCAAGCAATCACTCACACGTTGGATCACCAGAGAGTCGACGCCGCGCGTGGCGAGGAGATCGATCAACGCCTCACGGGTCAGTCCGGTAACGGGTACATTGAGTTTATCTCCGATGTAGCCGGCAAGGGCCCTGCCGGCAGTATCGTAGGAGTCCAACTCGCCTAGTTCGGCTTGGGATAAGAGACTTGCAGCGTTTTTGAACGCCTCGACTCGCCGAGCGCGGACCGGGTCTCTCTCGTACGCTTGCACCCGGCGGCGCCACACGCCTGCCGCGATCAACAGCACAAGTGGAAAGAACCAGGCACCCCAGTACCAAACCTGGCTGGTCAGAGGTGCATCAGCCAATCCCAGCGTCTCGGGAACTGGCTTGATGTGGCGAATCTCAGTTGTCCTGGTCCGTGCTTCGTTCGTCGGCGGAGACGATGCATCCTGTGCTGGTATTGCAGCCGGGGCGATCGTGATCGGGATGGGATCTGTCGCGATACTCTTGTAGACAGAACTCTCGGGTTCGAAGTAGACGTAGGTAATCGGCGAAATGACAAAGTCGCCGGCCGTCGTTGGGATCATCACGCGCTCGTAGACGCGACTTCCTGCCAAAACGCTATTGTTAACATTCGAGCTGAAGGTAGTGCTGCTGTCGAATACGCGCCAGCCTGACATGTCTGGCCATCGAGGATCGGGCAGCGCTTCGATGTTTCCCCGGCCGCTGAGAACGACCCTAAGCGTTACCGGTTCATCCACCCTACCGGCGATGGTGTCGAGTTCGGCCCGAATCGCGAAATCGCCGACGGCGCCGTCGAAGTGCTCTGGCGCCCCGTCCGGCAGTGGCTTGACCTCCAACCCCACTGGCTCGGTCGTGAGTTCCCCTGACGATCGAAGTACAGAGGCTGGTATCACAAGCAAAGTTGGCTCGATCGAAATTGGACCCGGCACAGTAGGGAACAGAATCCTTCGCAATTCCAACACTTCGTAGCGGCGGTTCGCGACGGACGCGATGTATTCAATCGGTTCCATCTCCTGCCGGCTCCAGAATCTAGCGAAGCTGGGCGGAACGTAGCTTGTGCGACCGAGCAGTGGCACAGCAACCGCTCGATAGAAGCGGAACAGGTAGACTACCTGTTCGCCGAGGTAAGGGTTCAACTTGTCCACCTCTGCTTCCACAAAGTAATCCTGGCCGGAGAGATAGGCTGGAGAGGGTGCGCGAAGGCTCGAATCCAGGCGTGGCAGCAATCTGGCGGATCCCTGTGACACGTCTATTTCAATCGGATCGGTCGTGAAGGTCCGGCCGTCCACCGTGACGCTGAATGCTCCTATGGTCGCGGTTCCCGGACGGATCGGCCGCAGAGTGTACCGGTAAACTACCTCCGTGCTCGTTTGCTGATTGCGTGTGCTCACCCGTGAAGACTCTCTCCGGCCAACCACGTCGAAGTCGCCGAAACTAGGGAGAGAGTGAGAAGGGATCTCCCCCGCACCGTGAATTACAACGGTGAGAGTCAGGGTCTCGTCTGTAGACAGAGTAGTGCGGTTGACTTCGGCGGTGATCGGAGGAGATTGGGCATGGCCAACACGGGGCAGGGGTGAAACGAGCCCCAACGCTACCAGGCCTATCGCAATTGCAACGAGTCCAGACTTCACCGGTCCGCTACTCTACTACCAATCCCGGGCCGGCGGCGGTCCTGATGGCGGCTCGTCTCGAAGCCATTGTCCCTGCAGAGTCTCGGTGTTCCTTCCAACCGCCTCGAGCAGCTGCCTGGCTTGCTCCTCGGTCAACTCTTGAATCTGCGGCTGTCCCCGTTGGCCATCGTCCCACTCGTCCTGGTCTTGTTGACCGTCGGCGGATTGGTCTGGCAATGCCGAGGGTTGTTTCTGCTGACCGGCGTCCTGCTGATCTGCCGGCTGGTCTTGCTCCTGAGATTCCTCTTCCTCGTCTTCCTGGTCTTGTTCCTGCTCCTGCTCTTGCAGCTCTCTTAATGCCAACTCAAGATTGTGCTTGGCATCCGCGTCGTCGGGGTCCATGCGAAGAGCCTGCTTGTACGCCTCTATAGCTTCCTCGAGACTGTCCGCCTTGAAGAGGACATTGCCCAGGTTGAACGTGGCACTCTGTGCCAGGTCCGCATCGGCTGTGGACAGCGCCTTCTCGATGCTCTCCTGGGCAGCTCCATACGTCTGCTGACGATAGTGTGTGTTGCCGGCGTTGTAGACCGGCTCGGCCAGGCCCGGAGACTCCCGTTCGGCCTGTTGGTACGCCTGCAGGGCGGCCCCGTACTCCTGGTTACGGAAGGCTTCGTTGCCCTCGTTATTTAACGAGGCAGCGTTCCGGCCGCAGCCGGCCGCGGTCAGAACAAGCAGAAGCACTGCCGCGGTTGCTAGTAGTCGTGACCTCACCGAACCATGCCTAACCAGCCGTACCTCTGAACCTCGCCAACCAGGGGACGGGCCGGTCCGGTATCAACTCCCCCGCTACGAGGGCCAGCAACGCCACTACCAGGAACAGCTGGAATCGTTCGACCCGCCTTGTCTCGAACTCACTCTGAATCTTCGCCTTTTGGAGCGAATCCAGGTCGACGACCAAGGCGGCGATTGGGGTACCGCCGGCGCCGACCGGATAGAATTTTCCGTTGGCCGCCAACGCGATCTTTTGCAGCATGTCCTCATTCAGAATGGACAGGACCACTTCCCCTCGGGCATCCCGCTTGAATCCGACTATCTGCCCGCTGGAATCGTATTCTGGGATGGGCTCACCTTGAGGAGAGCCGAATCCAACGGTATAGATTATTACGCCTTGCTCGGCCGCCCTGCTCGCGGCCACCAGGGCTTCGCCCTCGTGGTCTTCTCCATCAGTCATGATTATGATCACCTTTTGACTCGCCCTCTGCGGATCGAAGCCGGCCAAGGCAGTATCGATCGCCGCGCCAATTGCGGTGCCCGGCTGGGATATCAGGCCGGGGTTTGCGACGTCGAGGAAAGAGCGGGCACTCGAGTAGTCAAACGTAAGAGGAAATTGAATAAAGCTGGCGCCCGAGAAGAGCACCAATCCGACTTCATCTCCCCCGAGTCGACTCATCAGGTCGATGATTTCCAACCTCGCTCGACCGAGACGGTTGGGCCTCGAGTCTTGAGCCAACATACTGTTGGAGATGTCCAGCGCCACCATTATCTGCACTCCCTCTTGCTCGAGGATGCGGACCTCGCTACCCCACTGAGGACGAGCGAGCGCGATCACCGCAAACGCGATGACCAGAAACCACAACAAGGTTCGCACTCGTCGACCAGGGCGGTTGACTGACGCGCTCAGCCGGCCGATAAGCGTGCTGTCGCCCAGCGCAGCGACCGCCGACCGCCGGCGACGTTCCGCCCAGACGAGGAAGACTCCGATAAGCGGTATCAAGACCAATCCCAAGAGGAACTGCGGATCTGCGAAGCTCATTCTTGACGTCTCAAGAAACGTTGGGAGACTGAGGTCGTCGCGATACGAAGAGATTCCACTAGGGTAACCTGCGGAACAGCGTGTGCCGGAGCACCAGATCCAAACACAGAAGCATCAACGCCGGCACCAAGAACCAGCCGACCAGTTCCTGGTATCGATTATAGACACGCGTTTCGAAATTCGATTTTTCCAACCTGTTAATTTCGTGATAAATCTCTCTCAGCGCGTCTGTATTCGTCGCCCGAAAGTACAGGCCTTCGGTCATGTCCGCAATCTGGCGCAACGTTTCCTCGTCCAAATTGCTCTCCTGTAAGGCGATCTGCTCGCCGAACTGTGTCCTGACAGGAACGGGCACGAGGCCTAGCCGGCCCATACCAATCGTGTGCACCTTCATGCCCAGCGTCTTGGCTGCCAGGGCAGCGGTCGACGGATCGATTGCGCCAGAGTTATTGACGCCGTCGGTCAGTAACACAATCACCTTGCTCTTGGCGGTAGAGTCCTTCAATAGGTTGGCGGCGCTGGCCAACCCCATGCCGATTGCAGTCCCATCCTGAATAGGCAGGTCCGTAGCCAGCCGGACTTCCGAGAGCAGAAGCGATAGAACGTCGTGGTCGACCGTCGGAGGGCTCTGGATGAACGCCTGGTTGGCGAAGACTACCAGCCCTATGCGGTCGTGCTTGCGCTCCGCTACGAAGTCGTCGATCACTCGCTTCGCGGCTTCCAATCTGTTCCGCGGTTGAAAGTCGAGCGACTCCATGCTCCCAGAGATATCCAGGGCGATAGCGATGTCTACGCCTTCGCCTGTAACGACCTCCTGACCTTCGACAGCCTGAGGCCGGGCTAAAGCAACAATCAATAGAGCCAAAGCTAACAGCCGTACCGCCGGAATAAACGGTGCAATTCCGAGCCGGCGGGAGGCGATTGAAGATATGAGCATGCCGCTCGCATAGGTCAGCCCGGCCGGCCTGAACTGTTGATTTGCCCAGCGTGGCAGCATAACCAGAGTAGGGATCAAGAATAGAAAGGCAAGCACCCAGGGCGTCGCGAACTCGATAGTCATGGATCGATCGGGCCTGCAGCGGTTGCGCCGCTTCCGGTTTGAAATGCTGGCGCCGGCCGGGCAAGCTGCACCAACCTGCGGGCACGGGTGGTGTAATCGCGGGCAGCCTCGGTGCCGGGCTCGAACTTGGCAAATTTGACCAGGTCGCACTCGCTCAACAGGTCTATCGTCTCGGTCGAGAGATTCGGATGGACGGCGACCTTCCTCAATGCCAACCGAATCTCTTCGGTTGTGCGCTCGAGTAACGGCGCCTCATAGGCCGCTTCGAGGTAGCGCCTGAGGCAGTCTGAAATCAACGAAGAATGCTCTTTGTAAATGTGCCGCCCGGGCAAGTCCAGCCGCTCGATGCGCTCGAGTTCGTCCATCGCGATTTCGAAAGGCGAACGAATCTGGGTAACGGTGACTGGGACTGGCCCTTGGGAGGATCGCCGGCGCAGTTTTGAGTAGATGACGCCGGCCGCCACGAGCGCCGCAAGGGCGACCAAGACGCCAACGACCCAAGCCGGCAGAAGAGGTAGCTCCGCCTGTGCCCTGATATCGCGTAGCTCAGTATCTCCCTCGCCTAATACGGAGACAACCGTGAGTGACACTGTTGGGGCGAGTCTCTCGTCGACCAGACCGGCGGAATCACGATATGTAACCATTAGCTCCGGCGTCTCAAACATGCCAAGCGCAAAAAGAGTAACCTCGATCGTTTGGCTGGTGATGCCCTCGTCTTGGCCGCTTGAGTATGTCTGGGTTTGAGACTGGCTGCGGACCTCGAATTCTCCCCACACTCTGGGCAACTTGGGAAAAATCACCTGATAGCCGTCTGGGTGCACGACCTCAAGCGTCAATCTCGCCGGCTCTCCAAGTGTGATCTCCTGCTTGTCCGCAGTGAAGCGAACCTCGACATCGGACTCGGCAATGGCCGGCGACTGCCCGACGCCTGACAGCAGTACGACGACGATAATTGGGGCCAACAGCCTTATCATCGCGCCAGCCTGCGGGAACGCTTCTTGAAGAACGCGTTCAGCTCCGCAACATAGTCCCGATCGGTTGTCACGCGGATTCGATCGACGCTCGAATCGATGAATACCTGATGCTTGGCCGCCTCAAACTGAGCTACCTCTTGCCTGAACGAGTCGCGCCAAGCTTCGCTGCTGGTGTCCACCCAGCTTAGCGAACCGGTCTCGGCATCTTCGAGCAAGAGGAGTCCCACGTCGGGAACCTCGCGCTCCAAGGGATCATGCAGGTCTATCGCTATAACGTCGTGCCGCCTATTGGTGAGCGACAGCGGCCGGCGGAAGCTCTCGGGCTCCGCCAGAAAGTCCGAGATTAGGAAGACAACGCTCGGCCGCTTCAGGAGTAAGTTGACCGTATCCAGCGATTGCCCGATGTCGGTCCCTCGCCCTTCCGGCTTGAATACCAGGACGTCGCGTATCAGGCGCAAAACGTGCCGCCGGCCCTTCCTCGGCGGTATGAACAGCTCGGTCCTATCGGTGAAGATAAACAGGCCCACCTTGTCGTTGTTCGTGGTCGCGGCGAACGAAAGCACCGCCGCAAGCTCGGCCGCAAGCTCGCGCTTGAAACGACCCACCGAGCCGAATTCGCCCGACGCGCTGGCATCCATGACGAGCAACACCGTCGCCTCTCGCTCTTCGAGGTAGCGCCTTACGTAGGGACTTCCCATTCTGGCGGTGACGTTCCAGTCAATCGCCCTTATGTCGTCGCCGGGGTAGTACTCGCGCACGTCTTCGAACTCGATACCCTGACCCTTGAAAACGGAGTGGTATTCGCCGGCGAAGCTCTCCGCGACAAGGTGGCGGGTGCTGATCTCAATATGGCGAATTTTTCGGATCAGTTCGGCGGTCAGCATCTCATGGCACGTCGACGTGGTTGAGAATCCTCTGCACTATATCGGCGCTGGTGATCTCCTCCGCCTCCGCCTCGTAAGTAGTGATGACGCGATGCCGCAAGATATCGGGCGCCATGCCCTTGATGTCCTCCGGAGTAACGTAGCCACGGCCACGGAGGAAGGCGTGAGCCCGGGCGGCGGCGATCAGATAAATGCTCGCCCGGGGGGATGCGCCAAAGGCGATCAGGTGGCGTAGATCGTCGAGGCCGTGCCCGTTCGCGCCGCGGGTGGCGCCCACAAGGTCCAGGACGTATTCCTTGATCTTGTCGTCTACGTAGATCCTGCGGATGACCTTACGGGCGTGCAGTAGACGCTCCGGTTCGATTACCGGCCGGGCGGAAGGCAAGGCCTCACCGGTCATTCGATCAATAATCGATCTTTCCTCCTGGCGCGACGGGTAATCGACCAGGACCTTGAGCATGAACCGGTCTACCTGGGCTTCAGGTAGCGGATACGTCCCCTCCTGCTCAATAGGGTTCTGAGTGGCTAGCACCAGGAACAGTGTCTCCAACGGGAAGGTATTGCCACCAATCGTGACCTGGCGCTCTTGCATGGCTTCTAGCAATGCGCTCTGCACCTTCGCCGGCGCGCGGTTCACCTCGTCGGCCAGAATCATATTCGCAAAAATCGGCCCCTTGTGGACGCTGAACTCGCTGGTTCCAGGGTTGTAGATTTGAGTGCCGATCAAGTCCGCCGGCAGTAGATCCGGCGTGAACTGCAGCCTGGAGAATCCGGCATCGATCGCCTGGGAAATAGTCTTGACGAGCAGCGTCTTGGCCAACCCAGGCACACCCTCCAACAGGATATGCCCATCGGCAAGCAACCCGACCATCACCCTCTCAATCAGCACGCCCTGACCGACGATGGTTTTCCTGACCTCGGCTAGGAGGTCGTGGAGGAAGAGGGCCTCTTTCTCTACCTCTTCGTTAATTTGTCGTACGCCGGCAAGATCCATAGCTACATCTCCAAGCCCTGGATTGACGCGAGAACCAGAGCGTTCTCGTGCGTGGTTGGACTGATCTGTTTGCGGATTTACTGCGCGGGGATGACATCCGTTGCGCTATTATGATCGAGACGAGCACCGCACCCGCACGTCTCGGACGAGTTGCGCCATGGCCGAGACGCGGTGGTCGCCGGCGTCAGTCAAATAGTGCGCAAACCCACCGAATAAATCATACAGCCTGTGCGGTCTGAAATGAGGCGAGCATGAGGGAAAGGCAAGGATCGAACTGAGTCCGGACGAAATCTAGATGAACCGCACAGGCGATCGGAGCCCAGATTAATTGGCACAGACGAGGCGTTGGCGGCTTGTGCAAATGCCGAATCAGTCGGTTGCTCAGTGGAAGGCAATGGCGCTCTCTTTGCTCCCCTTGCCGATTGCCCTTGGTCTTACGCTGGCAGTTTATTTCGACTCCTTGTACGCGGGCTTCATGTTCGACGACCCATTCGATCTGCGACGCGCGAGCGGTCGTTCATTCATACAGATTCTGACCGACGCTGGTGAGCACAGCTACTTTCGACCCGTTACTCTGATCGTCTGGAAGATTGCCGAGATCCTAGTCGGGCGACACGATCCCACCACTCTGCATGCGCTTGCATTGGCAACACACGCGGTTAACGGCTGGCTGGTCTATCAGCTTGGTCGCAGGCTAATGGACACCCCAGGCGGCCTGTTAGCGATGGCGTTGTTTATCCTATTCCCGTTGAGTTACCAGGTTGTTAGCATCGTCAACAGTTTCTTTCATGCCTTAGTAACAACCTGGATACTTGTATCAATACTCCTATATTGGGACTGGCGAACCAACGCGCACCGGACCGTCTTTGATCCAAGGCTCGTCATAGCCGCAGTCTCTGCCTTCCTAGCTATGCTGACTCACGAGAATGGATTGGCGGGCGTCGCTCTAACCATCCTCATCGAAGCAGTCCTTCGACTCTCCGGCCGTGCAACCCGAATCTCATTTGCGCCGGCGATTTTTGCCGGGCTGGCCGCTGTGTATATGGCGATCTGGTCGATCATACCCCGTTGGCGCAGTGAATGGAGCATCGATCCAGATTCATTGAGAATGAACGGGCTCTACTTCTTTCAGGGAATTACCTACCCGGTGTCCGGAAATTTATCCGGCGTTCCACTAGATCGAAGCGCTGCTGAGGCAATTGTAGTCACTGGAGTTCTGACCTTATCCGTCCTCGCCGTAACGGCGCTGATCCGCAATCGGCAACTCATATTCGGTCTCGGAGTTGGTTGGTTCATCGCAGCAGTCTTTCTCGCCTGGCTGTTACTACCCTGGAGCTACGTGATAGATGGACCCCGCCTGATGTACCTCGCCTCAATCGGTAGTGCGATTGCGTGGGCAGCCGCGATCTCACCGACGCTTCCCGTTCTACCAGCAGGTAAGTTTGCGGGCGCGGCGCTTGGATTCCTCATTGCCGCACTGATCTTATTAACGAGCGGTCAATTCATCGTCCTGCGTAGTCAACTGCAAGCTCAAGGCGCCGCGGTGGTCTGGCAGTTGGCAGAGACGGCAACGTTGCAAGGACCCGAAGCGGGGCGGCTGTATGTCAACCTACCTTCTTGGATTAGCTTCAAGCAACAGGAGTTCCTGCTCGGCTCCACCGGTATCAGCATGATTCCGGACTACATCGGGTTAAGGAGAAGTGTGTACGTCCACACCGGAAATCACCCGGAAATAATCTCACTTACCTACTCCGACATTGCCAGCGAATGGGACCACCATTACGGAACGCATGGCAGAATAGCCAGTCCTGACGACCTCGAAACGGCAATTCGCCACGGAGGAGGCGTTTATCTCACCCGGTTCTTGCCAGGTAAGCTTAAGCTGGATTACGTGGGCCGATTGGAACCTCAAGATTCCATAAGCACCACCGAGATAGCTCGCTTCGACGATTGGGCAGTGCTCGAACGGGCCGAAGCTTGGCGTGAGGGGAACCGAATTCTGGTGAATCTCGTGTGGCGAGTATTAGAATCAGCGCCGACCGACTTCACCGTGTTCCTTCACTTACTCAGCGAATCTGATGAACTGATTGCACAGGCTGATGGCTATACGATCGGGGCGACGTTGCCTCCATTACGCTGGCGATCAGGTGACTGGATTGAAGACCGTCGTTACATTGAGCTGACTGAGTCGAACGACGGTGTCCCAAAGAGGATGCTGATTGGAATGTACGATCGCGCATCAGGGGCCCGAGCGCCGGCCACCGACGCCGATGGCGCCCCTTTCCAAGACAACGCGGTGCCTATCGAACTGAACCTCCCGGTAATTCAGTGAGACAAAGCGAGGCCCCGAGGACTCATTCCTTTGATTGACCGGCACTTCATCTACTTTCCCGAGCGAGAGCTATTTGCCGATCCGGCCGCGATCGGCCTCGCCTTTGAGGACGTTTCCTTCGTGGCCGGCGATGGCGTCTCGCTCCATGGCTGGTTCGTGCCGGGCCGGCGCGACGTAACGCTCCTCTGGTGCCATGGCAATGGCGGCAACATCAGCCATCGCCTTGAGAACTTGCTCCTAGTCCATAACGAACTCGGCCTGAACGTCTTCATCTTCGATTACCGGGGCTACGGACGCAGCGAGGGGAAGCCGTCGGAGCAGGGTACCTACCTCGATGGAGAAGCTGCACTTCGCCATTTGCACTCACGGGACGATGTATTGTCCGAGCGGATCATCTACTATGGCAGCTCCCTGGGAGGCGGAGTCGCAGTCGAGTTGGCGGTCCGGCGCCGGCCATACGGCTTGATTCTGGAATCTACGTTCCCGTCCATTCCATACATGGCCCGACTGTCATTTCCGTTCCTGCCCATGCATCTAATCCTGCAAGCGCGGTACGACTCCGAGGCGAAGATTGGCGGGGTCAACACGCCATTGCTGGTATTACACGGAGACAGCGACGACCTGGTACCAATCCAGGCGGGCAGGCAACTCTTCGATGCCGCTAATGATCCCAAGGAATTTTACACCATACGTGGAGCGGGACATAACGATACTTACCTTGTAGGCGGCAGGCCGTACTGGGATGCAATGGGCCGCTTTATTGACCAGTTAGCGGAGTGAGCGCCTCGCCTCGATCTTGGGACGATCGAATCTTGCCCGAGCTATGGTAATTGCCGGGCCGGCGATGAAGTATATAAATGCCAACAACCATGCAAGCCCGGATATAGCGGCGCCGGCCAGAAGCGAAGTCGGCCGAAATCTTAGGTCGATTTCGTGCCGGCCGGCTTCAAGCGCCACCGCACGGAAGGTCCAATTCGCCCGCAGTATTTCCCTGGGCTGACCATCGACCACGGCCTGCCAACCAGGATAGTACACCTCGCTTAGGACCAGGACGCCGGATTGATCCGACTCGCTGACCAAGCTGATCAGGTTCGGCGAGTAGTTGGTGATTGCTACCGATTGGTCCGAAGCGGGACCGCCCAACTGCAGGCCGGTCGACCTTTCCAGCACTACCTGCCTGCGGGGATCGAATTCCTCCGCCCTGATCGCCGCGAGGACGCCGTCGCGCGAGTCGGCAACGATCTCCTCGCCGACCAACCAGGCCCGGGGCATCGCCCGGCTGTTTTCGAACACGTGAACCGAGGCGTCCTGGTCGAAGACTCGCACAAATTTGTCATGGTCCAACTCTACGTCGGGAGGGGCCAACACGTATCTCACATTGAGCATGTCGTAGAGGTCGGACGACCTGCTAGGAATGTGGGTCTTCCAGTACCAGTAATAGTCATCGATCGTAAAGGGGTTGAACACTCCCCATACGCTGTCGAACCGGTGCAGCGCCGCGCTGTCCGGCTTCCAAACGTCATCAATGCCGGTCACTGTGTCTATGCGAAACAGTCCGGGCTGACCTCTTAGAAACTCCAGCGCCGGCGGGTACTGAGTCCTGTAGGTAGGATCATCAGGTGATGGGTTGAAGCCGGCTCCGGCTACGAATAGATCGACTGCCAGCAGGATCGTTATAGCGCCGGCCAGAGCACGTGGTGCGGCGAGGCGCAATCGATAGGCAAGGAAGATTGCGAGCACGATCAGCGCGAAGAGGCCGGCCAATGCTGCGCTGCTGGCCGCCACTCCCAGATAGCTTGCCACGTCCTGGTTCAACGTGCGGAGCGCGAAGAGGTTGACGTAGGCTATCGGCAGGGCGATGAAGGCCAACCCGACTGCCGCCAGCGCCGTGAGAGCCAGTATCAGGGTCAAGGCCGGCCGCAGGCGCCATCCGAAAGGACGACTGAGACTCTGGACGCCATATGCCGCAAGGATCGCCAGACCGAAGTCGACCAGGAACAGGAACCGGCCAGGCCCCCTCACCCTGTCGTAGCCCGGCGCCAGTTCATAGAACCATCCATGGAATGGAGTCCAATCGCCAAGGCTGAGCAGTATGCCGGCCGCCGCCAGCACCGCAGCGAATCGCACGATCTTCTCGCGCCGCCATATAACCAGCCCGACCAACGCCAGCGCCAGGCCGGCCACGCCCACGTAGCCGAAGTTCTCGGTAAGACTGGGCGGCCCCCAGTAGTTCCCAGGGTCGTTTCCATAGAAGTGGGGTATCACGAAGGTGATCAGCCGGTGCGGCGCCAGGTCAAACTCTACCGCCTGCTCGTAGCCAATGTCCGACCTGACTGACAGATTCGTCAGCTCCCAACTCGGCCACAGCTGCACCATGGTGAATAGGGCGGCCGCCACCAAGAACGTGGCGAAGATGCCACCGCTTCGCAACGCGTGGCCCCAACCGCCGGATGCGGCGTGGAACAGGCCGTAGACTACGCAGGCGGTTAGAATCAACAAGGAAATCTGAGTGTGGCCGGCAAGAGTGGACACCGCCAATATGCCGGCCGCGATCAACGCCCAGCGAACGCTATGCCTCTCCAACGCCGGATGCAGCGCCCAAAACACCAATGGCATCCAGACCGCCGCCGCCAACATGTTGTAGTGGCCCAGGTGGGCGACCAGGAATCCGCAGAACTCCCAGGCAATCGCACCTGCCAGCGCGGCCAGAGGTCGCAGTCCCAGCCGGCGTGCCAGAAGATACATCGAGAGCCCGGCGATCAGATAGTGCAGGATCGCCGAGTACTCCAAGGCGGCATAGGTAAATGGTCGCACAAGGATGAAGGCAAGCAGGTTCAGAGGGTAGAGCAGCCCGCTTTGAATATCGGCAAGGTACGGCTGGCCGCCATACAGGTGAGGCAGCCAGAGCGGTGGTGAACCTACGGCGATGTGGCTGGCAGCGAAGCTGTAGCGAGGATAGATGAACACCGCCATGTCGCCTTCGCCATTTGGTAGGTGATATCCCTGTAGCAGGACCTGCCAGAAGAAGCCGGCGGTCAGGGCAATCAGCGCGCCTACTGCCAAGAGATCACGATTGACCACCCGTTGGGGAAGGTATCGTTCGTGCGCAGGCACCGTATCGTTCATGGTTGTCCCTATAACCGAGATGACTAACGACAGCTCAGAATTCTTACCGATTGAAGGCGCTCTATTTTCACCCCTGGAGCCGAAAGCAATCTACAGCAACCTCTTCCTGTTCAAAAATCAGCGCTAACCACCGTCGTCATCCTCGGACTCGGGGTTCGGAGCGACCTCGGAATCGTCAGGGGCGACAGCAGGTGGGTCGCTGATCATCCAAATAGAGCCCTGATTGTAGTCCGTGACGTATATGTTGCCGCTCTCGTCTTCGCCAATGCCGCTAATCAGGAAGGGAACATCCATTAGAAGGACGTTTTCCCAGACGTCGCCGCTGCGCCTCAACCCCCAGATCCGACCGCTACAGAAGTCTGCGTAGAAATATACGCCTTGCATGCGATGGTAGCTCAGTCCGCGATAGATAGGACCGCCTACTATGGCGCAACCTTGCGAGTGGTCGTATTCGGCGACAGGGTGGACCAGGCCCTCCGAGCTACATGGGTCAGACTTGAAGCAATCGGTGCCTTCCATGATGCTCCAACCGTAGTTTTCACCGCCGGTGCTGGATGCGGGTTGATAGTTAATCTCTTCACGTGCGCCTTCACCGACGTCCGCGATATAGAGGTCGCCAGTCTGCCGGTCGAAGGTGAACCCCCACGGGTTGCGTAGCCCCAGCGCCCAGATCTCCGGACGATGCCCTTCGGATTGGGCATATGGGTTATCTGGTGGAATAGCGTACGGCGTAACTCCGGACTCAACGTCGATCCGCAGAATTTTGCCCAATAACGAACCGGGATCCTGTCCGCGGTTGTCAGGATCTTGGGCTGGACCTCCGTCACCGGCGCCTATATACAGGTATCCATCATTTGGACCGAAAGCTAAGTGACCACCGTTATGTACCGGATCCGGCTGCTCGATGACCAGTAGGATCTCTTCGCTGTTTGCATCGGCCAAGTCTGGGTCGTCCGTGACCCTGTATCGGGCGACCACAGTGTTGCCGGCGGTGTCTGTGTAGTTCACATAAAAGTGTTGCTTGGAGCCAAAGTCTGGCGGGAAGGCCACGCTCAGGAAACCCCGCTCCCAGCAACAGCTCACACGATGCGATACGTCCAAGAAAGGTCTATTCACGATCGCGCCGTTCCTGACTATCCTTATGCGTCCCTGTTGCTCGACTACGAATATCCGTCCGCTGCCGTCGCCGGCATGGGTGACCTGAACCGGAAGTGATAAACCCGCGGTAATCTTGATTTGCGGCCAATCAGGCCATTGCCGATTAATCACCGCCGGCGCAGCCTCAGAAGTCTCCAACTGAGGAGGCGACTGACCAAACACTCTTACCTCGCGCCAAGCGACGTGGCTCGGACTTTGGACGGTACGAACCATCAACTCGTTTAATACTCTGGGCGGTTCTATCTCGACGGTCAGGATGTGCATGTCCTCCGTTGGGACGTTTATTAGCCGTTTGTATAGTGTCCGAGCGCCGGAGGCATCACCCAGCCAAATCTCGTGCGTGGTCTGGCCGGGGGGAGTCTGGGCGACGACCATCTCAATCGCATCGACCAGGTACGGCCCATCGAGTGCGACCACTATCGATTGAATCGGAAATAGCTGGGAGTTCCAGATCGATTCCAAGTCGTCGTCTATGGCCTGATGAGCCGAGTCTTGTCCATTCTCGGCCATGGCAGAGGCTAACAGCGCTACGTTTTGTCGGGTCAATACCAGAGTTGCCGGACCCGTCGGAGTCGTCTCTGGCGTCTGCGCCTCGACGGTGCCGGTGCTTTCAACGGCAGTCTGTGTAATTGCCTTTTCCGCCGGTCTCTCCACCACTCGCGTAACAATCCTTTCAACTGGTTTTTCCACCACTCGCGTTACGGGTCTCTCGACCGGCTTCTCGACTACCCGCGTGACCACTACCTCGACCGGTTTCTCCACCTCCCGCGTGACCACTACCTCGACCGGTTTCTCCACCTCCCGCGTGACCACTACCTCGACCGGCTTTTCCACCTTTCGCGTAACCACGATCTCGACCGGCTTCTCCACCACCTGCGTAACCACGCGAGTTACCGGCCTATCCACCTCGACAACCTGCTGACAGGCGACTAGAGTCAGTAGCGCAACGCCCGCGACTGAGGCGCGCAACCCGCGCGACACTATTTCAAGAGGCGATAATAGGATCAACGCCTGGCCTCTTCCCATTCTGCGCCTTTCTGGGTAATACCCTATCTGCGGTTGCTTCGCTGGTCACATCTCACTGAGTCGCGAAGGCCCAGTTCCACCTCCACCCAACATTCAGGGACTTCGATCGAAGGACGCGCCTAATGCTTCCACAAAGCACTACTCGAACGCAATACATGGGCTGCTACACTCTGTCAATCGGCGACACTCTCCGTTGAGTCGCGCGCCAATCCCATGAACCTGAGCAGCAACATTGAACGTTAACCGCATATCTTTTCCTATGACCAGGCTCCTTGATGTCGCATTGCTTGCGTCCATTGTGGCCTTGGCCGGCTATCTCCGGTTCGCCCATTTAGACCTCGCCGAATTCAAGCTCGACGAGGCTCGTGGATTACTGAGAGCAACGCAAATCCTGGAGAATGACCCGTTTGTCACCCAAGGTCTTCCCACATCAGTTGGTCCCGTCAACTCGCCCGCTTTTTTGTATCTGTTGACCATACCCCTGCTTTTCAACTCGGAGCCGATTTGGGTGACCACGTTCATCGCCCTAATAAACACGATCGCTGTTGGCGGATGCTATCTGCTGACACGTAGATGGTTTGGCTTGGGACCAGCGATCGTAGCGTCGGTGCTCTTCGCCTTGAATCCGTGGGCGGTGATCTTTTCGCGCAAAATCTGGCAGCCAGCTTCACTGCCTATTCTTGCCGTTGCTCTACTAACCTGCCTTTTCCTGTACCAACGTGGTCGACTTCCATGGTGGGGGGCCGCCGCCCTATTGGTTTGGGCGATCCAAATCCAAATGCATGTCTCCACTGTCACGTTACTTCCAGTAGTGGCCTTCGCGTTGCTCGCCGGAATAAATCGACGCGGTTTCCGTCCGCTCGCGATCGGCGCGGTTGTCTTTCTAGTGTCGTTTGCCCCAATGATTCACGGCGGCGCCAGTGAAGGTTGGGGAAGCCTACCTCGCGAATTGCCGTCCGGAGGGCTGGACCTGACCTCCTTAGAGCTGACTCAACAGCTTGTGAGCGGCCCTGGGTACCCGTCGCTGACCGGCGGGGCTCACTCACAGTTTTTGGAGTTGCCAGGGCAACAGTCCGAACTCCGAGAATCGATTGAGATTGTCAGCTTGATCTTGGTAACCGCCGGCACGCTGTACACGCTCACGGCTCCGATCTGGAGGCGCCGTTTGGATGACTGGAGTTGGCGCCGGATGATCATCGGATTGGCTGTTGCGGCTCCTCCTCTTATCTTCCTGTATCACCCATTTCCTCTCTTTATTCATTACTTCATACAGATATGGCCCGCGACGTTCATTGCGGTTGGGATCCTGCTAACAGACGGCTTGAAACTGCTAACCCATCGTGCATTGCCTCAAGGTAGGTGGATTGCGGCCGGCGCTGGTGTCGCGGTGGCGTTGTGGTTACTGTCGCTGAGCATCACCCAGATAAACGATCACTCCAGGTTCCTCGGTTTCATTAGGCATAATCCAACGCCGGGCGGTCACGGCTTAACGGTTGGGGAAGCCGGCTCAATCGCAGAGATGGTCCGCTCCGTCGAGCCGGTCGGCGACGCCTACCTTGTCAGCCTCTCCCGCGGGTTGGCCGACGCGCTGCGCTACGTGCTGCGCGAACACCACAACGTTCGCGGGTCCAATCCGGCTCCCTGGCGAACTCTTGCAGTCAACGAACGCCCTACCGTCGTCATTCTCGAAGCGTCCAACGAACCAGTCACTCAGGGCGTTGCGGCCGACCTCGCGGATTCTCTAGCAGAGCGTGTAGCATACGAGCGCGGTTCGAGGGAGTTGCTGATCTACTCAGTTGGCTACGAACGGGCATTAGAATCTTGCCAACCGGCGGAGGGCTCAGCCTCCACCTTCGCTGGACAAGTCACCTTTGCCGGCATCGGTCTGCGGCCAACCGACGGGAGAGACTTGATAGTCGTGAACTGTTGGCGAATCGACCAGAGACCGGCCGACCTGCCACCGCAGATCAGCATCTTCAACCACCTGGTAGATGGCGACGGTAACAAACTCTCTCAAGCGGATGGACTGGGACACCTACCTATATATTGGAGGGATGGCGACCTAATCTTGAACTATTACCTGTTGCCGATACCGGCCGACCTACCCGATGGTGACTATTATCTGTTCACCGGCTTCTATCGCTTGGACAACGGGCAGCGCATCATGATCGAACATGATGGCCATCAGACTGACCACCTGCGGACGGGGCCATTCCTCATCGAAAGATAGGCTCGGCCATGCGTGCGGGTGCCCAATCACTGGGGAGACCGCCTTGCCGGATTCTCAACTTCGTTTGGATGACTGGACTATCGGCGCCCTCGTGTCCAGCCCCCTGACGACTAGTCGAGCACTCCTAGCTCGTCCATCCGGCGGATCCAACGCTGATGACGGGGATTATCGATCGATCGCCAGTAATCAGAGTACATTGAGTGGTTAAACCGGCTGAAGTAGGATTTTACGCTTCCGGCAATAACCTGGCGCACCTCTTCGGTCGTCTCCGGAGTCTGCGGGTCTTCATAGAACTGAACCGTGCTCATACGGCGGCGGGTGCTACCACCGAATGCCGAGTGCCAGGTAGCGACATTGAACACCAGCACGTCGCCGGGGGTGGAATCGAAAGCGTAGGCCGGAATCTCGTCGGGCGGGACCCCGTAGGCTGCCTCCATGTCGCGGCGAATCTGACTGTGATATGGCTCTCGGTGGGAGCCGGGAATAACCCTCAAAGCTCCGCTATTCCCGTCCAGTTGTTCAAGGTAAATCGTGAACTTGACCGCCGCGAATTTAGAGGGAGGGATGTCCGGATGCCAGCGAGTATCCCCGACATAGTAGTTGCTATCGGCGCATATCCCGATCACATCCTTGCCCAAGAGCTGCTCGGCCGCGTCCCCGAAGCGCGGGTCGTCCGACAGAGACGAGATGAACGGAGTATCCGAGTCGTTCAACGACGCCCAGAATCGCTCCTTGCCATCGTGCCTTCCGCCCTCGATACGTGCATCCAGCCCAGCGTCGAGCTCGCGGCGGAACTGGTCGACTTCCGCCGACGAGAGCAATTGACGGAGAACCAGGAATCCAAAAGTGTTGAAGTGGTTTAACTGTTGTTCAGTAAGGCGCAATCTGACCTCCCCTAGTTGGCAATATCAATGGACTCTACACCTTGAACTCACGACGTCACCTCCTGTGGCGGAACGCCCGAACTCTCCCAGAAGAGTGTTCTCAGCTTGCCGGCGCGGCCAACCGCTCGGCCTGATCGATGAGCCGCTCCAACTCGGACAGACCCTCACTCCAGAACGAAGGATCGTTAAGATCGATGCCCATCGGCGCCAGAAGATCGACCGGCAGACCGCTCCCGCCGGCCGCCAGCAGACCCACGTACTTCGGAACGAATGATTGGCCCTGGTCCCGGTATCGCCGGTAGAGCGCCAAGACCAGGAGGTGCCCAAACACATAGGCGTAGCAGTAGAAGGGCGTCTGGATGAAGTGAGGGATGTAGGACCACCCCCAGCGGTACGCCTCGGTCAACTCGACCGCCTCACCGTAGTAAGGCGCGTTTGCCTCGATCCAGATATCGCAGAGCCCCTCCGGCCTGAACCTGCCCTTGGATCTCAACTCGAATGCCTTCTCCTCGTAACGAGTCAATACAGTCTGCCGAAAGATCGTCGCAAAGCTATCTTCGATCTTGTGGGCCAGAAGCGCGAGAGCGGCCTTGGAATCGCCGGCTAGGCTCACGAGCCGGTCGAATACCAACATCTCGGCGAATACCGATGCCGTTTCCGCCAGTGCCAACGAGGGATGATACTCATACAGAGATTGGTCCCGCGCGAGCATTCCGTGAAGCCCGTGCCCCAACTCGTGGGCGACCGTCATCACGTCGCGGGCAGTGTCAAGGTAGTTGCACAGTACATAAGGATGAAGATTCGGACTCACCGAAGCGCAAAACGCACCTCCGCGTTTGCCCGGCCGGATCTCAGCGTCGATCCAGTTGCCGTCGTAGAATTGCCTGGCAACATTGGCTATGTCAGGAGAGAATGCCCCGAACGCTGCCAGTATCTGGTCCTTTGCTTGGTCGTAGGTCTGGCGCTCCATTTCAAGACCCAACGGGGCGTACTGGTCGTAGATCATCAGCTTGGGCATATCCAGCAATTGCGCCTTCAGCCGGAAGTAGCGGTGTGCAAGGTCATAGCGCGCCTCGACCGCGTCGAGCATTGTCGCGACGACTTCCGGCTCTACCTGGTTGTGCAGATGACGCGAGGACATTGGATTAGGGAATTTTCGAAGCCGGTCCATCGTCAGTTTGTCCATGACCAGCGTGTCATAGACAAACGTCAGCACGTTCGCGTGCGGCGTCAGCGCGTCGTAAAGGGCAAAATGGCTGGTTTCGCGCAGCTCTCGCTCCGGCCTGTGGGCGAGCGATAGCGCCTCCATCAGCGTTAGCTCCCTGGTTTGGCCCTCGATCTCGATGGGCACCTTGACTTCGGAGATTGTCTCGGTGAAGAGCGTCTTCCAGGCCACCGCGCCGGTCATGTCTTTCTCATTCAGGATCTGCTCTTGCGGCTCCGTTAGGACATGTGCGGCAAGCCGGCGTTGATGCCAGAGGTGGTGGCGGTAAGGACTTACCTCGGACAACGACAATATTCTTTGTGAGTCGTCGTCGGTTGTCGCCTGCCACTCCAGCAAGAAGAACAGCAGTAAGTTCTCAATCTCGACGGCGCTTTGGTGGACCTGCTGGCGCAGGTCGCGCGCCGGCTGCGAGGCGGTATCGGCGGCATACAACAGCTCGGCATAGGCCCCAACGCGGGTTAACCGTTCCTCGACAGATTCCACATCGGTCAGAGCTGCGGCGAAGACTCCGGCCTCGGGCCCGCCGGCCCGCGATACTTTGCCGCGATACTTCTTGGCAAACTCCTCGGCGTCGGTCCGGCAGTCCGCCAGGGTTCTCTCGATATCCGGGTCGTCCGGCCCTGCGAAAAGGTCGGCCAGGTCCCAGGCTATGCCGGCACTGCTGTGGTTTTGTACTTCAGTCAACTATTAATCCCTCGCTCACTTGCTCGATCCGTGATCCGATTCACCCATAGTCCCCATTGGCGGACGAGCGGCAGTGGTAAATATAACATCCCTGGGATCCCTACCGGCCTCTGGCCCTCATTGGTACAAGAACGCTCCCACCAATCAACCTCTATGCCGACTCTCTATCGGCGAAACGTACCGAATCGTAGCCCGATCGTCGATAGCGGAATTGGAAAAATGTAGCGCGGGGGCTTGTCCCCCGCTCCAGGCAGTCCGGCAACCAACCCTGGTCCCAAGCCACCGCAGAGAAGACCCGCCAACAGGTGCCCCGATTTTCATACCTTGGTGCGCCGGCCCCCGCCGGCATGAGCGATTACTATGAAAGCATGCCCGGACTCCGATCCGGGATAGCCTCACAACGCTAATCTCGTCTTTCCACCGATCGGAAGCATGCACCGTACCCCGGATACGGGGCTTGAATCCAGAAGCGGCCTTCCCAAGGCCATTGGAGATTCCAGCGAAGAGCCCTGCCGGTTTGCCGTTCCGGCCGCGGCCGAAGTGGCGGCGGGAAGGTCCCGGCGATATAGAATTGTCAACAGATTCAAATCAGGAGGTCCCAAATGCGATATCGCCAACTTGGAACAACAGGTCTCAGAGTTTCGGCCATCGGACTGGGCGCAAACACATTCGGGCCCATGCTCAGCCACTACGTTGGCGAAGCGGACGCGATAAACATCGCCCAGCACGCGATGGACGTGGGCATCAATCACATCGACACCGCCGATATGTATTCCACCGGAGTATCAGAGACGTATGTTGGGAAAGCAGTCGCCAGCCGGCGCCACGACCTTGTAATAGCCACCAAGGTAGGACTCCCGATGGGCGACCTGCCGAACGACGTGGGCGCATCGCGAGGCCGGATAATGCACTCGGCTGAGCAGAGCTTGCGGCGGTTGCAGACCGACTACATTGACCTTTACTACATCCACAGACCCGACCCGAATACTCCACTGGAGGAGACTATAAGAGCCCTGGACGACCTCGTACGTCAGGGAAAGATTCGTTACCTCGGCTGCTCCGAATTCGCGGCGTGGCAGATCGCGCAGTCGCTTGGGATTTCGGATAAGCGCGGGTATGCCGGCTTCGCGGTCGTCCAGTCTCGCTATAACATGTTGGATCGAGGGCTGGAGGCGGAGGTGTTGCCATGCTGCGGGGCGTTGGGCGTCGGCATCGTGCCCTATGCTCCGTTGGCCGGCGGCCTGCTTACCGGCAAGTACGAGTTCGGCAAACCGCCGCCGGCCGGCACCCGTGGCCGGGGCAGTTCCGACATCGAGCCGCGATTGGGTGACCGCTCCACATTCGACCGGATCGAACGTTGGACCGCATTTGCCGCCGGACGCGGCCACACGCTGGCCGAGCTTGCGGTAGCGTGGCTGCTCTCCCGGCCGGAGGTGTCCTCCGTGCTGACCGGCGCTACGAGCACCCGGCAGATAGAGGCCAACGCCAAGGCGGCGGACTGGGAGCTGTCCGCCGGCGACGTCGCTGAGCTCGAGGCCACAAAGGGCGAGTGATCTTAACCAGGCACAGCGACAGGTCTGGCACCGGTTACCTTTGGCGAGTTGAATGGCCGTACTGGATCAAACCAAGTATTGTCAAGTAGTGACCAATAGTCTACAGTAGACTATGAGTAATGATGTTAGATATTAAACGAGAGCTTTTCACTCCTGATCAGGCAGCCGACTACCTTCAAATTGATCGCGAGACGATTTACCGCTACATCAGGCAAGGAAAGTTGGTGGCCTCGAAGCTCGGGCGCGCATATCGGATCCCTAGACGAAGTCTCGAACTCCTACTCTGGACCACACGCACGAGGCAAGACATTTCCTTGAGGGATTACACGGGGGCGGAGATTGCCGACTTTCTTCGCGCTGATGAACTCGACGAAGAGGCGAATAAGATCACCAAGCGATTCGCCTAGGTCGATCAAGCGTGCATGAGAATCGACTCAAATACTCTTCTGTTTTTTGACGCCGCCTGTCTAATCGCCGCAGCCGGATCACCCTCTGGTGGATCCGGTTTTTTGCTGTCTATTTGCTCCAAGCGCATCCTCAAGGGTGCCGTGTCGCAACCGGTTTTGGTAGAGGCGGAGCGGAACATCCTCGCCAAATTGGGATCAGATGCTCTAGAGCGCTACCACCGCATTCTCGCGACTACCGCTCTTTCGCTTGTCCCTGTCCCGTCAGAGATCCGGTTGAGGCGCTTAGGTCGCCTCGTTGGTGTCAAGGACGCCCACGTAGTTGGCGCGGCTCTGGCGGCAAACTCGCCATTCTTGCTTACTCTCGACAAGCGTCTGGCCGAAAAAGTTTCCAATTCCGACCTTCCGGTCCTAGCAACCTCGCCAGGTGATTTCATAAAGACCATTCTGCCTAGACACATTAACTATCCGTCGGTCAGAAACTAGCGAACGGGAACGGGATGGGACAGTCCCGACTGGGTGTGCACCGCGACGCAGGTGGTGGCCAGCATCCAAGAAGTTAGTTCGTTACCCAGTCCGGCCTATTCGTCCCCCAAAACCACCGGCGCCTGTCGCTCGATCGATTCGAGCACGGCTAGCACAACTGACAGCGACTTTGCGGCATCCCGGCCGTCGATCAACGGGCTCTCCTCGCCTCGAATGACCCGGCAAAAGTGCTCGAGCTGCGAAACGAGCGGGTCTGCTCGTTCGACCCCGACACGCGACTGCTCCATCGGATACTGCCACCCAGAACTCTCTCTGTCCACGTAACTCCAAAGCTCCATCCGCGGGAACGCCAGCGATCCCAAAGTGCCGAGGAAGAAGTAGCAGTTTTCGTCGGTCGGGAAATACATCGGATTTTCGTGGACAGCCGACTCATACGACCACGGACTCGGGGTCGCGTCTGTCCCCAGGATCGATCCAATCGCGCCGCTTTCGAATAGGATAGAGATCGCCAATGAGTCTTCTACCTCGAGGTTTCTAGCCTCCGAGCTCGCCTGGGCATAGACCTGGCGGATCTCACCGCAAACGAAACGCAGCGTGTCCAACTCGTGAATCAGGTTGATCAGCGTCGGACCGCCACTTGGCCGCCGGCGCCGCCACTGCACGTCGAAGTAGTCAGCCGGCTTTAACAGCGCCCAGAGCATCGAGACTGCGACCAGATTGCCCAGCGTTCCGCCCTTCACAATCGAGCGGGCTTCCCGTATGTATGGACTATGCCGCCGGTGGTGGCCTACCAGCGCCTTGATACCGGTTTCGTCCGCGGTTCTTATGATGTGACTCGCATCTTCCATGGTGCCGGCGATTGGCTTCTCGATCAGCACGTGTAGGGATCTTCGTGCGCAGATCTCCACCACAGAAGCGTGATCGTCATTGGGCGTCGAGACAATCGCACCCTCCGGCTTCTCGCGCTCTATAAGCTCTTCAACCGCCGAGTAGAACGGGGCTCCGAGTCCTTGGGCGACCGAACTGCGGGCCGGGTCGACGTCACAAACTCCAACCAGCTCACAATCGCGGTGCGCGGCTACGAGATTGGCATGTGTCTTGCCAACAAGCCCGGCGCCTATGATCGCCAGTCTTACCGGATTCATTGCGACAGTCGAGGCCTCGCTTCACGGCACTCTATCGAGAATCGTTGATACGGAATATACACGTAACGCTTGTGGGATGTTTGCACGGGCAATGTAGCGCTGGGACTTGTCCCTTGCTTCTCTGACCAGCTATCCGGCACCTCGGCGCGCCGACTGCCTCCCTGATTCGCGACCGTTACCGAAATGCATCAAGACCGGTGATGTCCTGGCCCACGATTAACGTATGAATCTCCTCGGTCCCTTCGTAGGTGAGAACGCTCTCCAGGTTGGAGGCGTGACGCATCGCCGGGCAGTCATCGGTAACGCCGGCGGCGCCAAATATCGTTCGAGCGGTCCGGCAGACGTCGAGCGCCGTCCGGACGCTGTTCCGCTTGCCCAATGACACCTGGGAATAGTGCAGCCGGCCCTCTTCCTTCAACCGGCCCAGCCGCAACGCCAACAGGCGGGCCTTAGTCAGTTCCGAGTACATGTCCACGAGCTTACTCTGTGTTAACTGGAATCCGGCGATAGGCCTGCCAAACTGCGTTCGTCGCCCGGCGTAAGCGAGCGCTGCCTCGAAGCCGTCCATGCCGGCGCCGAGCGAACCCCAAACGATATCGAAACGTGCCTCGTTCAAGCACTTCAACGCGGATACCAACCCGGTCGCGCCGGGCAGCGCGTTCTCGGCCGGAATTCGACAGTCGTTCAGGAGAATCTCGGCCGACATCGACACTCTCAGAGACATCTTTTGATGGATCGGTTTCACCTCGAACCCCGGCGTGCCGGCCTCGACCAGGAATCCTCGCACGGCGCCGTCACACTTTGCCCAGATAATCGCGACTCCGGCGATCGTCGCATTTGTTGCCCAACGCTTGTGACCGCGCAACACGTACCCGTCCGCTCGCCGCTCAGCAGTCGTCTCCATTCCGGCCGGATCCGATCCGTGGCCCGGCTCCGTCAATGCGAAGCAGCCGATGATTTCACCATTAGCCATTGCCGGCAGATACCGCTCCCTTTGTTCTCGCGAACCGCAGCTGTCTATAGCGAACATAGACAGCGAGGATTGCACCGAAGCGAAGCTGCGTAGCGCGGAGTCGCCACGCTCCAGCTCCTGGCAGACGAGTCCACGCGCGACCGGCGATTGACTTAGACCGCGATAGCGGGGATGGGTGCCGATCTCGATCAGTTGCGGTATCAGATGCCTGGGAAACTCGCCCCGCTCGTAGTAGCCGGCAATGATCGGCCGCACGTCCCGGTCGACGAACTCTCGCGCCCTCTCGCCGGCTGCTCTCTCATCGTCGGTCAGCAGCTCGTCGAAGCGGCAGTAGTCGATCACCGGCCGGCGACAACCGTGAGGCCAGGGAACACGTAGTGGGCAGCGTCATTAGTGATCAAAGGCACATCCAGTGTCAAGGCAGTCGCCGCGATCAGCCCATCTACCGTAGGCGCCGGGCGGCCTCTGCGCCGCAACTGGTATAGCATCTTGCCGGCGCCCAAAGCTACCTCGCGGTCTAATTCAATAACCGCCAACCCCTCTAGGAACATTTGGGTCGGCTTCTCCTCCTCTATGTTGATGCCTTGATACACTTCGCACACAGTCAATACGCTTACGCCCACGAAGCCCCTTTCTTGCCAAGACGACACTATCTTTACTGTATTGTCACGTTTACGAAGAAAGTCGATGACAACGCTTGTGTCGAGCAAACAGATGATCCGCGAATTGTGTCGCGATTGTTGACGATAGTCACTCGCCAACTGGCCATTCGCCTCCCTCGCGCAAGGCGCGGACAAACCTGACAGTGTCCTCAGGTGTCTGCAGGTCTGGGTGGTTCTCGTCCTTCCAAGCACCTTTCCCGGCCTCAAGAGCCTTTCCTTGCCGGATCCAGCCCAGATGGCGCCGCGCGGCCTCCGTGATAAAGGCGCTCAACTGACCTTTAGGAACCTCCGAGTGAAGTTCGTCTGAGAGGTCGTCCGGCAGAGTCACGGTTACTCTCTTCATGAGAATCTCTCTCCTAATATCTCTTGGCAACTTCTGGCGCAGATCCACGTGTGCACATCAATCTGTAAAGCCTGCAAGCCGAGCGCAAGCCCATATTTCCTGCCTGTTCTGATCCGCGGGTGACAACAGCCGCCTGCGCCAAATTCAACCTAAGGATTGTTGCGCCCTCGCCTTGGGTGCCCGCGCAAGCAATAATCATACTCAGAGTATGATTATACGTCGAACCAGCGATCCTAGTAGGGGTTAGATAGTCAAGGGCATACCTACTCAGTCCGTATGCCACAACATCGGTCGGCCTATTGCGGCTTCGCCGCACCCAGTTGGCGCCGGAAAAGCCGGCGGGGTCCTAGTTACTCCTATCCTGCGCCCCCCGGAGGGTTGCCCCAGCCGGCCTTCCGCAGCCATTCTTCAAATGTCGTTAGCTGCGGGTAGATGTCTCGCAGGGCCGGAATATCGACCTGGTAGCCTTCATCATTGAACCATTGCAGCATCGCCGCCAGATCCGGATCGAAGCTCCGGATCTGGTCCATCGACTTTTCCACGAATCGAACCGGCCGGCCAATCGCCTCGCTGAAATGCTCCGCGACCTCTGGAGGCGTCAACTCGTCGCCGCCGATCTCGATCGCCCGGCCAATGAACTCCTCCGGCCTCTCCAGCGCCAGGGCAACGAACGCGCCTATGTCGTCCACCGCGATCATCGCTAGACTCGTATCGAATCGAAGCTCCCAATTCAACCTTCCCTCTAGGATTGGCCCGCGAAAATTGGGGAAAAAGAAGTTCTCCATGAAGAAGACCGGTCGCAGGATAGTGGCGGGCAGTCCCAACGCGCGAATATGTTGCTCGATCTGCCACTTGCTCTCGAAGTGAGCGACTCCAGTGTTGCGATTGGCGCCGCCAACCGAGCTATAGACGAAGTGCTTCACGCCGGCGGCCTTGGCCGCATCCGCAAGGTTCTTACCGTGCGAGACCTCGCCCTCCACGCCGACACTGGGTGGCCAGAACACCTGAACACTGAACACGCCGTAGGCGCCCTCCAATGCTCTGTCGACGGAGGCGCGGTCGGCCAAATCGCCTTCAACAACACTTGCCCCTTGCATCATCAGAGCGTGGGCGGCCGGCCCTTCCGCGTCGCGGGTGAGCGCACGCACCGTCCAGCCGGCGGCCAATAAGTGCCGCGCGACTGCTCCTCCCTGCTGCCCGGTCGCGCCGGCCACCAGGATGGTCTTCTCTGCTTTGTTCACGTCTGTCCCCTCATGTTTGAACTGGCCGACTCTTTATCAATTTGGCCACAGACCAGACAGCGAATATTCCCATCGACTTCTATCGAGCTTACATCGAACAGTCTCAGTTTAAGCGTAATGAGCCCGACTGGGTCCGGCAATCAATTGTTCACTCGCGAGCCTCCCTGAAGGGTTTCCTTCCGCGACTAGCTATTCAGCCTCGTGCGAGTCTGGGAAACTCCTCGGCTACCGTCGTCGCAAGGCGGCTAAAATCGACACGTATGGCCGGCCCGCGGGTAACCGCAACCCCTGATTTGTGCAACTATCCAATAAGGGGAATTTACTCACGTTGGCGGAGGAAATGAACACCGAGAATCCCGACTCGATCCTAGTTGCGGCAGCCCAAGCCGGCGACAAGCGCGCGTTCGCCATTCTGTTCGAGCGACACCAACCGATGTTGCAAATGCTCTGCCGGCGGATGTGTGGGAGCAGCAATCAGGCCGAGGACGTGGTCCAAGAAGCAGCTATCCAAGCGTTACTCAGCATAGATCGACTGCGGCGGCCTGAGCGGTTTGGGTCTTGGCTAGCCGGCATAGGCCTGAACGTCTGCCGGCTCTGGCTCCGTAAGCGCCCGGACGACCAGTGGTCGTTAGACGCACTGTACGGTGGACGCTGCATGCCCGAGCAGTCCGCCTTGGAGCCGGGACCAGAGGAGATTGCTGAGGCGTCCGAGTTGGCGGCGCGGGTGCGCCGAGCGGTGGATGATCTGCCGACCGGACAGCGGTCGGCGATCCTGCTCTTCTATCTGGCCGGCATGACATACGCCGAAACAGCCGCCACGCTCGGCATCAAGGTCGGCGCCGTGAAAACGCGCCTGCACAAAGCCCGAAGAACACTTCAACGTCAGCTCTGGCATATTTGGAAGGAGGAGTTCATGGCTACAACAGCAGGCAGCCACCTGGTAGAGATGCGGGTAATCAACGTACAAGCTAGTCCAACACAAAGAGCAGCAGTGCTTCAAGAGGTGGCGGGCCCCCTTACACTGCAGATTTGGATGGGAAGGTACGAAATAGAGGCCATCGCCGTTCATCTGGAGAATATCCAGCTTCCTCGACCGATGACCTACCACTTTACCGCTAGTCTGCTCCAAGCGACCGGATGGTCGCTGAGAGAGGTGCGGATCCCCAGAGTTTCCGAGGGCGTGTTCTATGCTGTCGTCGTCATCGACGGCCCAGCGGGAACGGCGAAGATAGACGCCAGGCCGAGCGACGCCATTAACCTGTCTTTGATAGCCGGCAGTCCGATTTTGGTCGAGCCAAGAGTAATCGAGGCGGCCGCCTCTGTAAGTCAGCCGGTTTGGACAGGCGGAGCGGCAGAGGTAGCAGCGGAGGTCAGGGACAAGATGCGCGAGAAGCGTGTCAGCGAACGCTCGGAAAGCGCCGAGGGTTGAAGGCCGAAAGTCAGGTTACTCCAACCCCCAACTCGCTAGGATGATGGCCGCAGAGTTGGAACGCCGACTGGTGGAGACGCGCGATCTCGCAGTCCGCGCAGGCGAAGACCGAATACGGATTGTCTGACGGCAAATCGAATTAAATAGCCAAGTCCAGACGAGACTCAAGAAATCGGCTCAGGCATGGCAGTCACAACTCAAGACTGACACAGGGCGATTGCCGGTGCTAACTGAGGGGTGGTGTGCTGGCGGTACGGCTGAGAGAGCAGAGATGGCTGAACAAACTGCAACTCCCATAGACTTGGACGCTGTCATTGATATATGCGAGCAAAATGACATCGCGTTCTTGGGCATATTCGGATCACATGCTCGAGGGGAAGCAACTCCAGAGAGCGACGTGGACCTACTTGTTCGCTTCGCCCGTAGAAAAAGCTTGCTCACGATTGTGCGGATTGAACGGCAAATCTCCGAACGCCTAGGTCGGCCTGTCGATCCGGTGACGGAGGCTTCTCTAAGTCCCTACCTCAGGGAGCGTGTTCAAGCAGAAGTCGAATCGCTCCATGAAAAACTCGAATGACGCTCTTTATCTGCACCATATTCGGGATGCCATCGCACAAACTGAGGAATACCTGGTCGAAGTCGATGAGCCGACCTTTCGCGAGAGTAACCTACTCCAAGCGGTGTTAAGCTAATATCCATACGCGACAAACAACGAACGGCGTTTGCCACAGTGCAAACTCGGACCTCCAAGAGGGCCGACGCAATGCGGCCGCAAAGGAGTGAGTCATGCCGAAATACCTGTTTGAAGCCTCATACAGCGCGGATGGCGTTCGAGGACTGCTGAAAGACGGCGGCTCTAAGCGGGCTCAGGTGGTAACCGACCTGATACAAGTCGCCGGCGGGAGTCTCGAGGCCCTCTACTACGCCTTCGGAGATCGCGACGTTTACGTAATTGCCGACCTCCCCGACGAGGAAGCGGCGATATCTCTCTCCCTCGCGGTCACTGCCAGCGGCGCACTTTCGGTCAAGACAACCGTCCTGATCGATCCCGCAACCGTGGACGCCGCAGTTCAAAAGAGCGTTAGTTACGCGCCTCCGGGATCCTAACTGAAGCGCCAGAAGCTACGCCCAGCCAACCGGCTCAGTGTCATACCTACCCGATTCAGAGGGGCCCGACGGGAGAGTACTCCGAGTTACCGGAGTGACCCACCGGCTAGCCCACGTCGGCCGTCACGAATCCGGCCCTGAAGTCCCTCACCAGCGCCTGGGAGCCGGCCTGGACCAGCCTGAAGTCTGAGCCCAACGGGTTGAAGTTAAATCCCTGCTTGAAACGACGAACCGCTTCCTCCGGCCCGCTGCACTGGATGCCGGCCTGAAGGCCGTGCCGCTTGGCCGCGTCGACGACCTGCTGGACCGCATCCACCCATCGCGGCTCCTTCAAATCGTAGCCCGGCGCTATGCCCAGGCTGATAGCCAAGTCGGTCGGACCGATATGGAACCCATCGATGCCCGGCACCTGGGCGATCTCATCCAGGTTGTTGATGCCCTCTTCCGTCTCGATCATCGCCAGGCAGACGATCTGGTCATTCGCGTGCTCGAAGTAATCATCGCCAAAATATATTCGCGACCGGGTGGGGCCATTACTCCGATAGCCCATCGGCGCGTAGCGGCAGGCGCCGGCCGCCTTCACCGCCTCCTCCGGAGTACTTATCATTGGAACCACGACGCCATACGCGCCGGAGTCCAGGACGTACTGAATGGGAATCGGATCGTTCCACGGCACTCGCACCATCGGCATGACGTCAGTCGTGCTAAGCACCTGCATCGTCGCTATCGCTCGGTCCGGACCGATGCCCATTTCCGTGCTGCATATCGACGACTATCACGTCGAAGCCGGCGTGGGCCATCGTCTCGGCGATCAGGCCGTCGGCGGTGCTCATCCAGCCAACTGCCGCCGGCTCGCCCTCGCTCCATCGCTCTCGCAGCCTGTTTGGTCGCATCTAGAATCCCTCCTGGACGACGATTGTGTTTTCCCGACAAATTCAATCGGACTCAGTGTAAGCGTTTGACCGGCCGGTGGCAAAACGGCCGGCGGACGATCAATCTGGCGCACAAAGGCCCTAGGGCCAAGGGATGATCTCGCCCACAGCCCGTCGCACAGCCAGAACTATCTCGTGCATCAGATTCTCTGGTAGAGGGTCACCCAACGGACCGCGAACTAGAAAGCGTTTGTCCAAGGCCGTTATGTGCTCGCACTTCGCCATCGCATCGGAAAGTTGACCTCCGATGCCGGCAGGTAAAAACACGTGAGTAGGCAACTGCCTCATCGTTGAACTCAACGGTACAACCAAAACATCGCCGGCGAGCCGGTTGCGGACATCAGTGGAAATGATGACAGCAGGTCTCGGAGTATGCGGGTCCGTGGGCTGGTTTGGCAGCGCCACGGTCCAGATCTCTCCACGCCTTGGGTAGGCTCGGCCCTGCGTCGCGATCAATCCCAGGCTGCGGCGGCGCTCTGAGACGCCAACCGGCGCCACTGGTCGTCCTCTTGTCGCTCAGCCGGTGACTGTTCCTTGTAGTACCTTTCTATCAAGGCATCTTGCTCGGCCTGCAACCACGCTGTGATCGCCTTCGTGCATACGGAGCTTCTGCTCACGCCCGGATGCTGGCGAACGTAGCTATCAACCGCTGACAGAACATCGCCAGGTACCGTAATTGTTACTTTCGTGCTTGGCATCTGCATCTCCGGTATGACATTGGTTGCATACGGATTATACTACGTCTTGAACACCCAGTTGGGACGGGTACTATACTTGATCACGAACCGCAACGATGCCATTTCCGGCCATTTCGTACAGCCGAACTTGAGAACCCAGGCACTACTGACGCCGATACCACCCGTATCCGGCCGTCCAAACGATTGACTGCTATACTGGCAGCGGGTGGCGCGCTGCGATTTCATCTATCAATTACTTCAGGAGGCTATTGATGCCGAGATACGTTACCCTACTCAATTGGACCGACCAGGGCAGTCCGCAACGTAAACAATGCCATTGAGCGACTGCACGCGGCCGACGAGGCGATTCAGGAAGCCGGCGGAAAGTTGCTCTCCGTCAACTATACGATGGGTCAGTACGACCTCGTGGTGGTTGCCGAGGCGCCGGATGACGAAACCGCAATGACCTTCCTGGTGGATATAGCCGGTCGGGGCAACGTCCGCTCCGAAACACTGAAAGCATTTTCACCCGACGAGATGCAAGCGATCTTGGACAGGACTTCCGGGTAAATCCCTTCAAATCGGAGGAGGCGAGCGAGTCGGCCGGCGCGTCACCATTCGCTGCCTGTTTCCCGCTCCGGACCTCCTTCCTGCAATACCATGTCGTGGGAGTTGATCGCTACTTCACTATCTCCTTCCGCTGGTAGCGAGCGTGATGAGCACATGATTGGCTCACCACTACCCCGGCGGACCCACACACTTCCCCGCTATAATGTGTTGCACTCAGCCATATTCTGAAGGCGACGCACCAGGAGATTTGCGGGATGGAATGGTGGGTCTGGCTCACCCTCGGATTGATCTTGTTCATAGCCGAGTTCCTGATCGACTCGGATTTCTACCTGATGTTTTTTGGCGCGGGCTCCACCGTCGTTGCCGCACTCACCGCGGCCGGTATATCCGGCCCTCTATTGACACAAGCCCTGCTGTTCTGTCTGCTCTCACTTGTAGGTGTTCTCGTCGTGCGGCGGTTGATCATGAAACGGACCACCAGGGACTTGGACGACATGGTAGGGAAAACGGCCATCGCGCTCGAAGACCTGGACGGAGATGTCGTTGGCAAAGCTGAAATGCGAGGCACAACCTGGAGGGCCATCAACGTGGGACCCACCGTACTCAGGAAGGGTCAAAAGTGCCAGGTACACGATGTCAAGGGGATAACGCTCTTGGTTCGAGGAGAATAAGAAGCAGCGACCTCGCTCTAAACCAAACTAACAGACGATGGAGGGCACATGCTCGGGGACATAATCTTACCGGTCATATTATTGGTGGTCGTCATATTTGTAATCATCACCGTGATCAAGACAGCCGTTATTGTTCCGCAGCAAATGGCGTACGTAGTCGAACGATTCGGCCGATATCACATTACCTTGGGTGCCGGAGTACATATCCTGGTGCCATACCTGGACGCAGTTCGCTACAAGTTTTCGCTGAAGGAGAAAGCGATCGACATCCCCGAGCAACTATGTATAACCCGCGACAACGTACAGGTTCGTGTTGATGGGATCTTGTACATGAAGGTGTTCGATGCTGAGCGTGCGGCATACGGGATCACCAACTTCGAGTTTGCCATCTCGCAGCTCGCGCAAACTACGCTCCGCAGCGAGTTTGGCAAGATCGAACTGGACCGCACTTTCGAGGAGCGGACTAACCTCAACGTTGCGGTCGTAACGGAGCTGGACAAGGCGTCCGATCCTTGGGGAATCAAAGTCCTCCGCTACGAGATCAAGAACATTTCGCCGCCGAAGGATGTACTAGAGGCCATGGAGAAGCAGATGCGGGCGGAGCGCGAAAAGCGGGCGGTGATACTCAACTCTGAAGGCGACAGAGACGCCCAGATCAACGTTGCGGAAGGTGAAAAGCAACAGGTCATAAAGGCGTCCGAAGCAGCGAAGCAGCAACAGATAAACGAGGCCGAAGGGACAAGCGGCCGCGACTCTCGCCATCGCCGACGCGACCGCGCGGGGTCTCAAGATGGTGGCCGAAGCAACACAGGCACAGGGCGGGCACGAAGCTCTCCAACTCCGTGTCGCGGAGCAGTACATAACTGAGTTCGGCAACCTGGCACAGGAGGGTAACACGCTGATAGTGCCGGCCCCGGTCGGCGACGTGAGCTCGATGATCGCCACCCGCGATGAGCGTGATTCGCCACAGCCAGGAGGACGGAGAATCACAGGCTAAGGAGTGAGGGAGAACCCCGAACGTTTGGCCGCGCGTTCGACGCTGGCAGCGCCGTAAAAGGCTCGAAGACCCCTCGCCACGACGGCCCTACGTCAGTATCGAGGACAGGCCTCCATCCGCGACGATCGCCGCGCCGGTGACAAACGAAGACGAGTCGCTCGCCAGAAACAGCGCCACCTCGGCTATCTCCTCAGGCTCCGCGAAGCGCGTCATCGGTGTTCGCTTTGCCGACTCCTCGACCAACGCCGGATCCGTAATAGCCTGGGCCGGCGTGTTAACCCCTCCCGGCAATATGGCGTTCACTCGAATATTTGGCGCGCAATCTGCCGCCAGAGTACGCGTCAGGGACAGCAGTCCGCCCTTGGCCGCCTGGTAGGCCGTCCAACCTGCCACTCCCCTAATTCCGTGCACCGACGCCGTATTGATGATCACGCCTGCACCGTTTTTCTGCATATGCGGTATCGCGTACTTGGCGCCCAGGAACGGTCCCCTTCAGACATACCGCCAGGGTGCGGTCCCATTCCTCCTCGGTCGTTTCGAGAACGGACCGCGGGATCGTCCAGAAGGCATTGTTGTGCAGGATGTCGAACCGGCCGAACTGCCGGACCGTCGCCTCGATAGCCCCTTCCACTTCGCTGGCTATCGCCACGTCGGCGCGGACGAACAAGCCGCGCCCGCCGTTTCGCTCGATCTGCGCCACCGTCTCATGGCCACCATCATCCGAGATGTCAACGACGGTGACGGCTGCCCCCTCCGTTGGCGAACAGTAGCGCCGTGGCCCGTCCGATGCCGGAGCCGGGCGCCGGTAATCAGCCCTACTTTGTCTGATAGCTTCACGTTTCCACCTGTTCCCCATTCGGTTCGTACTCTCACTTACAAATTGTCTCAACTACTGCATCATAGCAAGAATGCGAACCCACTATTACCGCCGGTTTTGTACTTCGTGGTATAGTCCGGGCAGTTCGGTGAGAAATGAATCTATCACGGGAGAACATGCATTGCTCCGAGCGGGTATAGTCGGCGCGACTGGCGTTGTCGGCCAGCAGTTCGTTGTGGCTCTGCAGGACCATCCCTGGTTTGAGATCGCCGCCTTGGCCGCCTCCGAGCGGTCGGCCGGCCCGGCCCTACGGAGATGCCATCACCGACGCCAAGACCGGCGCCCGCCGATGGTACGCGGACGAAGAACCGAACGACGAAGTGCTTTCCCTGCCGGTTGAGTTGCCCAACGCGCTTGGCGGCCGGGTCGATGTCGTCTTCTCCGCGGTCGAGTCGGACGAGGCCAAGGTACTGGAGCCGGAGTTCGCCCGTACTGTGCCGGTCGTCAGCACTGCGTCGGCGTTCCGCATGGAGCCGGACGTTCCAATGATCATTCCCGGTGTCAACGACGACCATCTCCAACTCATCGACCACCAGCAAAAGAACCGAGGATGGGAAGGGTATATCGTACCCCAGCCCAACTGTACGACACTCGGTCTGGCGACTACGCTCAAACCTGTCTACGAACGATTCGGGCTTCAGCTCGTAATCATGACCTCAATGCAGGCCCTATCCGGCGCCGGCCGCAGTCCAGGTGTAAGCGGCATGGATGCTCTCGATAACGTCATCCCCTTCATCCCGAACGAGGAAGAGAAGGTACAAGTCGAGACTCAAAAGATCTTGGGGACGGTCAATGGACAGGCGATCGAGCCGGCCGACTTTCCCGTCAGCTGTACCTGCACGCGCGTCAACGTGATGGACGGGCACACAGAAGCAGTATTCGCCTCAACACACCAACCGGTCAGCGTCGAGGCGGCCCGGCAGGCCCTCGCTGAGTTTGATGGCGGGCTCGCCTCAGCCAACCTCCCGTCTGCTCCCGGCCACTCGATCCTCGTTCGCGACGAGCCAGACCGGCCCCAACCGCGCTTGGACCGCAACGCCGACAACGGTATGGCGACCGTCGTCGGACGACTGCGCCAGGATCTCGCCCTCGAGAATGGCATCAAATACGTCCTCGTCTCACACAATACCAAGATGGGTGTGCCCACCACGGCAGAATTGGCTGACTTTTGGCTCAATATCCCAAGCATCGCTGGCGAGATGCCTAGTTGAACGACAACCCCATCAGCGTCGGCATCGTCATCGGTCAATTCCACCGCGACATCGCGGACGGTATGTTGCGGGCCGCCACAGGCGAGCTCCACCAAGCCGGCGCTGTCCTCGCCCACACCGCTTGGGTTCCAGGCTCATACGAAGTACCACTCCTGGCCAAACGTCTCCTCGAGCAAGCCACCATCGATGTCGTCGTAGTTCTCGGGTTCATTCATAAAGGCGAGACTCTCCACGGCGAGGTGATGGGCCGGGTCGTTCACCAGAGTCTGGTCGACCTCTCTTTGCAGTACGAAAAACCAATCGGAATGGGAATTATCGGACCGGGCGCCACGGCGGCACAGGCGAAGGTCCGGCACATCGACTACGCTCGCAGCGCCGCTCGTGCCGCCTTGACCCAGCACAAAACCCTCCAGCAAGGACTTCGCCAACTCCCATAACCTGTCCGCGCACCGTGGAGCCCATCGCGCTCTTGCCGCTCCCCTTCCACGACCAAGCCGGCCGGCCAATCCAACGTCTGATGTGCGGTCCTCGCAAGAGCATTGTTCACTCCCGCATGAAAAATCGAATTTAACCCTCCACCCCTCTTGACTATCACGGTTCTGGTATCTACAGTTAGCAATAAGAACCAAATAGATCAATATTATTACCCTAACAGGCTAAAGCGAGCGTATCATGGCATTACTTGTAGCAGATGCGGCGCGACGGCTGCGCACTACGCCGACGACGGTCCGGCGATGGTCCTCTGAGTTTGCCGAAGTGCTCCACCCTCCCGCCAGGGGCGGCAATAACTCGGTCCGGCGGTTCGACGGCCACGATATGCAGGTGTTGGACCGGGCCTCCGAGCTTCTCAGTCAGACAGGCGCAACCTATTCCCAGGTAAAGAGCACCCTTCTCGAAGAGTTCGTCGCTCCTCAATCACGGGACGAGCCCAAGCCGCGGCCTGCCGATCCCATACCTGCAATACCGCGCACACCCGAACCCGCCCCAGTGCCGGCGCCTGTACAAAGGATTGTCCCGTCCCCGCCCAGGCAGATCGAGGACAAGCCTTCTCTAGAGGAGCTCGTAGCGGCTGCGGTAACCGCCGCTACCCGCGGAAATTCCATTAAGATCGAGGGTTTGAACGATACCGTCGAGGCGCTGGGCCGCGAGGTGCGCGAGCTCAAGACCAGGGTCGTCGCTCTTGAAGACCTGGCACTCGGCGGCAAACGCGGCCGCTGGCCGTTCGGCGGCTAGGTAGGTCTCCGGCGGGCCACCGCGCTGAGGGTTTGCTGGCTGGGGACACATCGCGTACGCACGTTAACGCAAGCCGGCTTGCCGGAGTCGATCGCACGCTTGAGCGCCGGCTCCAACTCCTCGGGTTTCTCAACGTATTCGCCGTGCCCACCGAGCGTCTTGACGATACGATCGTATCTCGTCGGCAATAGATCGCTGGCCGGCGTCCGGTCCTCACC
Organism: Chloroflexota bacterium; assembly: GCA_963664835.2. GTDB lineage: Bacteria > Chloroflexota > UBA6077 > FW602-bin22 > JBCLEL01. Next base: position 52,494 of record CAXXUG010000020.1, read on the forward strand.
GTAGATCCCTATCTGCAGTTGCTTCTCGGTTCCCCAACCGGAGTCGTTGGCTATCACCAGCACGAACGGTATGTTGTGCCTGACTGCGGTGTCGAACTCCATCAGATAAAAACCGGCCCCGCCATCGCCGGCCAATGCAATCGCCTGGTAATCGGGTCGAGCAAGTCGGGCTGCGATCGCGTACGGAATCGAGCATCCCAGCGTCGCCATTGGACCGAGCCTGAGCCAGGAACCGGGACGCCTCGCCGGCATTACCGTCCGGGACCACTGGACGAAATCACCGGCGTCGAACGTCAGCACCGTGTCCCTTGGCATCACATCGCGCACCGCTCCGGCCAGGCGCAGCGGATGGATTGGCGTCTCGCTCGAGTCCAGGCCCTGCGCGAGCTCCCTGTGGTGCTCTCTTCGAGCATCCTCCAACTCCGCGAGCCAGCCGGGGTCAGCCAACGTCGGTGACGCCGGCCGATCGAGCAGTTGCTCTACCACCGCCGCGGGATGGCCTGTGATTCCCACCGCGGGTTGCCGGTTGACGCCGATACTCGCCGGGTCTGCGTCTATCTGAATCAGCTTCGCGTCATCAGCAAACATCTGACCGTACCGCAATCGGAAGTCGAGCTTCTTCCCGGCCAAGAGCACAACGTCCGCCTCCGCGAGCCTTTCGGCTACGGGATTCAACAGGGGATCCGCGTAGCCGAAGCAGCACGGGTGATCATCCGATACCAGCCCGCGCGCGCTCTCTATCGTAAACAGCGGCAGCCGCATCTTTTCGACCAGTTGGCGGATCGCCGGCCCGGCCCGGTACCAGAACGCGCCGCTTCCGGCTATCACCGCCGGGCGCCGGGCGGACACCAGTAACGCTTCGGCCTCGCCGACGAGTTTGCGGTCGAACTTGTGGCGATGGATCTCCCGCCAGTCCGTTCTGGCCGGGAAGTCGACGTCGTCTTCTTCCACCGACGATTCCAAAAGGTCGCTCGGCAGACTCAGATGGACCGGGCCCGGCCGGCCGGTCGTAGCGATCCGGTAGGCCTCTTCGACCATCGCCGGCAGCCTGCGAATATCGCTGACTTCGGCCGCCCATTTGGTCACCGGCCGCGCCAACCGTACCTGGTCCAGTTCCTGCATAGCTCCCATACCGCGCAGCGACGCCTCGCTCGCTCCGCTCAGCCAGATGATAGGGCTATCGGAAGCTTGGGCTGTCGCTATGCCGGTGATCGCATTTGTATGGCCAGGCCCCCCAGCCACCAGGCAAATGCCCGGCTCACCGGTAACTCTGGCCCAGGCGTCCGCCATATTCGCGGCGGCGCCCTCGTGCCGTACGTCTATGAGGCGGAGATCAGTTCCGATCGACGCGTCGTAGATCGGCAGTATCTGGTTACCGGACAGTGTGAAGACATTGCTCGCACCCTGGTCGAGCAGCGAGCGTACGAGTATGGCCCCGCCGGTAATCTTCGCCATGCTGGTGATATTCCTTTGTTGGATAGTGCCGGCAGTATAGCCGGCCAGTCATTTTAGTTGAAATCGCTTCGCCGGCGACTAGGCGCTGATCCGCGCCGCAAACAATAGGAGGGCTAAGAGCTAGGTCCTGGGCGTATGCTCTCTCAAGGACGGGGAACAACGTGAGATGTTTAGTGACGGATCGCTTAAAATCAAAGCGCCCCGGCGGTGTTGTGTCGTTAACAGCCGCCCACAACACCTAATGGGCCGGTTACCAATTCTTGCCGGCTCACCGGGGCATTTTTGTGAAAGCGGGCCGGCGGCCCAATCCCACGGTGATAGTCTAGCACATCCCGACAGGGGCTTTCGCTAATCGAATAGCACTGCCGGACCGTCACTCAGATGAAACGACGGCTCAAGCCCAAAGCCAGTCGAGATCCGAAAAAGCGAGTTTCCCCTCGAAGTTCTCGATGTTGTCCTCAACGTTTAGGATGAGGCATCGCTCATCTCCGCCGTTCTTTGGCCCCCGCAGACCCCTGCCAATCATCTGGAAATATAGGTTCGGGCTGTATACAGGCCTTGCGACTATGATTGATCGGGTTCTTGGCGCGTCGAACCCCTCCCGGAATATGGCGTAATTTACGAGCACTTTGATTTCGCCGGCACGGAATTCCTCGACGATCCGGCGGCGGCTTGATCTATCAGTCTCCCCGCTCACGGCGCGCGCTTTGACGCCCTCCAACGTGAGCAGCGCTGCGATGGTTTGCGAGTGTTTCACTGAAGTGGCGAAGATGAGCGTAGGCCAATCGGGATCAATATGATCCCCGTACGCTTCGACGATGCGCTGGGTGCGATCGGTATCATCGGCGATTCGGCCTTCGACGCCTTGAGGCAGCCACCACGGAGCCTTTTCGTATTGCTGCAACTCAACGCCAGTTAGACGAAACCCAACCACCCCATCGATTGTGGCATGATCTGCCCGAGCAAGTATTTGCTCTTCTTGCAATTCTCGAATCACCTCTTCAGGTTCGTCGCTGGCAAACGCTCCGTAATCCAGCCGGTTGCTTCCATATCGACTTGCGAGACGGGAGGTTTCCTCCTCGTTGTGACCTCTGTATGGCGTAGCGGTCAGTCCTAAGAGAATGGGCTCATCCGCCCTTCTCCACCGGGTCAACCCGAAGTCTCGCATCACCGACGTGTAGGTGGGAGCGACAGATCTGTGTGCCTCGTCGAAGACTACGAGATTGAGGTTCTCTAGGAACTCGTGCGACTCGTGCTGCCTTTTCAGCCTTTTTTCCAGTGTCTGGATGTTCGCGACGATCACCCACGTGTCGCCCCTGGGCGCCGGTGGAGGCTGCCCGCCCCACATTCTGGAAATCCGAAGTCGGGTCGCTTCGACACCCTCATTGGACCAGACCTCGCGCCAAGCCCCGACAGCCTGCTCGCACAGCTCGTCACGGTCGGCGACCCACAGGACGCCGCCTTTGAAGCCATCCTCTCGAATCGCCTCAACTATCGATTGGACAGCGACGCGTGTTTTCCCTGAACCAGTAGGCATACTGATCAACCCGCGCCTTTCGCCGGCCGCACCATCCGACTGGATCAATTTCCTCACATTCCCGGCTATCTCGCGCTGATAGCGGTGGAGCTTTGGAAGCGCGTAAGGTCCTTTCACGTCAATGTATGGGGCGCGTCGTGTTTTCCGCTCCCCCGCCCATTCGTCCTCGAATCCCAGTGTTCGAACGAATTCCACCGTTTGAGCGCCTCCGACCCATTGGCTTGGGGGATCCAATCCATCTAGCGCGTCCTTATACTCACGAAGTGCACCGGTGTGATATGTGGCGATCGCGGCCTGCGCAATCTGCTCTCCTGTAAGGGTCTCATGGGTCTGCTTAAGGACGGACAGCAGGCTCTTTGGCAGGCGTTTCTTTAGCTGATCCTCACCCACTGCGGCGAGAAGTCGCTTTTCGTCGGTGGAACAGGCCCGAACCTTATCCCTAGCCGCTTGGATAGAAATCTTCTCAGCCATTTCCCTGCCGAGCGGCAGGCCAAGCTCATGGAGTACGGCTCGAAGCTCCTCTCGATCATCATCTCTTCGCGTAATGTAGACGGCATCAGCCGTGAGCGTCCCACGAACTCGATCGGTCTCTTTCTTCAGATCACCGCAGCGTACGAGTTTAAGGTTCGCCTCCTTCGGCCAGAGGTGAGGTCTTAATCCAGGCCACATGTCGAGTAAGGGGATTGGGTCGCACTCACCGATCGGCTCTACCGTCGGGTCGCTCGCCGCCTCGAGATCGAACGCGTGACGAATGAGCCTTGCTTTTGGATGTTGGCGCAGATGGTTCAAAACGTCGGGATCCTTCGGTTTGGATCCCAACCCGTCGGATAGCTTCCGAATTCCAGCGCCCGTTCTTATTCGCCCATGTTCCCTCAATTCCTCCAAGGCAGGTGACTCAAACTCCGTCGACGGATAGTCGCTTTGAGTGCCATCATGCCGCAGCGTCCACTTCTGATACGTGTCATCCAGATTGAGCAGGGCGCACGTGTAATCAGCAGCCCCTTCATCGGAGAGCGCCTTCAACACTTCCAGCGGACCACTGGTGGTCGTGGTGTCGAAGTTCAGTTTCTCCAGATGCGGTTTTTTGGGCAGATCATCGCGCTCGCAATACTCGTCGCGACAGCGTTCCAGGAACTTGTAATTGTGGAACGGCAGTGGTTCGTACTCTTCGGCCGGCTCGTCCACTGCCCCGAGGTCTCTCAGCAGCGCCAGATCAGCTTTATGAAACTCCACGTCGATGGCAATTTCACCGTCTCTACTGCCATCGGCCGGGACTACGGGGCCCGGCAGCAGTGTGCGGGAAAACGATTGCCAACTTCCGTCTATGGTTCGTAGGTGAAGTGAGTTGTGCCAGGACCATGCGGACTCATAAAGCTCTAATTCCCTCTGTTCGAAATTACCCGTCTTAACATTACCGAAACGGAATGGAACCCACGGTAACGATGGGATGACTTTCGCCGCTGCCGATCGCCCGGCCTTGCGGGCAAGGCTCCAAAACTTCCGCCAAAAAGCATCCATCTTGGACGGGTTGTCAACGTTTAAGAGAAGTTGGTGTTGGTCCAACAGCTTTGACGCCGCACTTCTAAACTCGCTCTCCGGCGACACCGGGCTGACGCTTAATTCCTTCGGATCATCCAACTTCACAGGGTTTGACTCCGATTGGGCATTTGGAGGGTTACTCGCATCGGAAAAATCTCATATTCCATTGTGTCCCGACCGCGTTATCCATTCGGCTCGCGAAGCACCTCTACTATCTTCGGCACCGTACCTTAAACTTGCGTGACGTTAGGCGACAAGTAATGGGAACCTCGAATGCTCGTTATCAGGTGCGCTCTCGGATATTCATTTTAGCTGCAATCATGGTGAGAGGTCGCCGGTTGGGATCGCGTTCCTTTAACGGGCAGCAGAATCGAGTGCGAGGGAAGTCAGGACTTGCAGATTGTCACGTCACAGCATGAGCCCAGCGGATTCGAAGGAATCTACGAGATTAGAGACGCCGCCTCCTATATAAGGGCGACCATGACACAGCCAGGCCCTTACGGGATCACGAATCGCCGGTTCATTCGTTGGATTAGACGAGGCCTCACACTGCCCGCACTGTCAAACGTCCACGGTACCAAGCTGATCCTCTCCTTCGAGGATCTCATCTCTTTGCGAGTCATCGCCCTCTTGAGGGACATGGGAGTAGGTTTCCGAAAGATCCATCAGTCTGAGCAATGGCTCAGGGAGGAAACCGGCGCCCGCCGACCATTCGCCACCGAAGTCGTTTGGACCAATTCCGATGAGATATTTCAACTGAAGGGCGCGGAGTTGATTGCCGCTAGCCTGGGCGGCCAATATGCGATGAAAGAATTTTTCGAGCAACGTTTGTGGCCGGTCGCCGGCTTGGACTTCGACGACCGTAGAATCGCGGTAGCCTGGAAACCATCGTCCGATATCGTCCTAAGACCCTCAATTCAGTTCGGAGAGCCTTGCATCGCGGGCACGAGAATTCCCACAAGTGCTGTATGGGCGTTGTTTAAGGGTGGAGACAACATTGGGTTTCTCTCAGACTCTTACGGTGTCGAGAAGGCGAAGCTGTTGCACGCGATTGAATGGGAGCAAAGGCTAGAACAAGCCAGTGCAGCAGCCTGATCTCCCGCTGTTTCTCCTCGACAATATGCTCAATCCCAAGATTGCGGAAGGACTAAGAGTAGAATGGCGACAAGGGCCGCCGGCTAGCCACCTCCGGCCATCCAGCCAGACTCCCTGACCTAGTGGGTTGTCCCCGGCCGATACCGCAGCACCTCCCTCCGACGCTCCGCCGGCAGCTTTTCCGAGGCGTAGCGCAACACCAGCCGGCTGGTCCTCCCGGCCCATCGCTCTAGATAGTCCGCGACCTTGACCGGATGGTGTGCCCCCTGCTCCTTCAACAGCCAACCTACGCCTTTCTGCACCATGTCCTCCTCATCCGGCATCAGCCGGTCGGCCACCGAGAGGCTCTCGTCCAGGTACTTGCCCCGCCTGGCCGATACGACCAGCGAGACCGCCGCCGCCCTCCGGCGCCACAGGTTCGCATCGCCGGCCCAGGCCAGCAGGTCGCCCAACGGCGGGCCGTTTCTGAGAATGATCTTGCCGATCGCAATGCTGCAGATGGCATCGGTCGTTGCCCAGTTGTCGGCGTAGTCTATCCAGCGGTCGAATACCGGCAAATGGGCCGGCTTCAGGCGACCGGCGAACCGTTCCGCCAGTAGGGCAGCCATAGCCTTTTCCTCCAAGAGTTCGCACTGGATCAGCCTATCGCCGATCGCCAACGCTTCATCCAAACCGACCGCTCCGCGGTGCTCCCTCACGTATGCTTGGGCCAGCTTCCTCAGCGCCGGCGTCCGAATCCCGAGCGACTTCACCCTGTCCTTGAAGAAACGCTGTACTCCAAGCTCACCTTCAGGGTCCGCCATCGCCCGCAGCTTTTCGCGAATCCCACCGACTCGCGCCTCGACCAGCCTCGTCTCCACCGTCGATCACCTCGGTTGGACGATTCTATCCAAACGGGACCGTCGCCCAACACCTAGCAGACGTTAGAATGGGACCATCACCCGCCAGATTGGAGCAACAGCGATGACCATGCGGATCGCCTGCCACGGCATAACCTGGGGCCGGCACGGTTTCGAGACCGCGATTCAGGAGATCAGCGCACTCGGATTCACCGGCTTTGAAGCATTCGCATTTGTCGTCGACGACTTCGGTTTCGACCGGCTGGATGAGTTCAAACAGGCGCTTGTCGAGCGGCATCTCAAGCTCGTCGCCCTCTACGGCGGCGGCGATTTACACCTCGCCACCCGCTTCGACGAACTGGTTGCGTTCAATGTATACATCGCCCGCTTCCTCGAGGCGAACGGCGCCGACCGGCTGGTGCTGGGACCCGGTCGGCGACCGGCCGGCGGACCCACTCGCGAGCACCTGCTCAACTTCGCCAACTGCGCCAACGAAATCGGCCATCGGGTCGCCGACTCGGGGGTCCTGGCCTGTGCCCATCCCCACGTAAACACTGTCATCGAGCGCAAGGACGAGATCGACTTTCTGATGGAACACACGGATCCGCGCTACGTCGCGATGGCCGCAGACACCGCCCACTTTCGAAAGGGCAATCCCGACTGGCCCACCGCAGAGGTCGACCTTTTCCGCACCTACGCGGATCGCATCCGCTACGTGCACCTCAAGGACTGGGACCCGTCTATCCCGCCCGATACCGACGGCGAGGGGGGCACCGCGGTAATACGCGACTTCGTCGAGTTGGGTCAGGGCATCGTCGACCTCGCCGGCTGTGTCCAAGCGTTGAGAGACAGCGGCTACGCCGGCTGGCTGACCATCGAGCTCGACTACACCCGCCGGACGCCGATGGAGAGCGTAGCCATGAGCCAGCGTTACCTCGTCGAGCAGCTCGGACTAAGCGTTTAGCGCTTTATGCCGGCTCAAACGGGGTATGCAATCCCATTATTGCTAACGCGCATTAACTTTCTTCAACGCACACAAGTTCAAGCCTCTCCAAGTAGCCCACAACTTGCTGAATTTGATTGTCAGAAATCTTCCAGCCCAGGCGTTTGGCTAAGTCCATAATCTCTTGCCGTGTCGCTCTTCCCTGTGCTGAAACTATGAAATGGACCTTGGCTGCAACGGAAAGGAGGGTGACGTCATCGGTTATCTGATCAGAATTAATCATCTCGACATTCAGAACGTAGGGCTCAACCTGTTCCCGTCTATCGTCTATAAGCGCGTCAGTATCTTCGGTAGAGGAAAAACTATACCGCTTCACTTTCCCGAAACCGCCTATTGATTCAGGAAAAGTCTCGACCTCTTCCTTAAGGAATCCCGCCTGGCACAGTGCTCCGATGTTATCTGCAACCAACTGGCTATACGGGCCATAGTAGTGAGGACGATAGCCAAAGTTTTCCTGAGCCAAAACGGAAAGAAAATACAGTCTCTTCTGAAGCAACGTACGACCGCTGACCTTTCGCTGCGCGGCTCCTTGGATTGTCGCTAGAATTGCATCCATCACACCCATCAGCTCTCTCCTCGCCGAAGGAACTCGTCCGTTAAGCGCACGATTCTATCCTTTAGACTCGTTTGTTTCTTGCTGTCGGACCAAACTCTGTCTTCAACGGGTCCAATGATACGAACCTCGTGAACGCACGGCACAGCTTCTTATCACTGGCCAATGAGTGTACGTGATCGTAGCTAGAGATATGCACGGCGATATACGTCCTTCCGGTGTCCGACTCCTACGACCACGACTAGGAGCAGTTCATCGCGTACAGCGTAAACGATCCTGTAGTCTCCCAATCGGATTCGGTACAAACCACCCGGCCCAGCCAGGCGTTTCGATCCGCGTGGACGCGGACCGCCTGTGAGGGAATCAATCCGGACGCCAATTCGCTGCCTGTCCCGGGATGGGAGCCTACGAATCTGGCGAACCGCCGCCGGCGTCAACTCGATTCGGTATGACGCCATGGTCGTTAAAGGCTAAGTTCTCTCTTGAACTCCTCCCAAGAGATCGTACCCTCTTCCTCTGCTTCGGAAAGGGCGGCGCGAGCATTCTCCAAGTCTATTCGGTCTTCCAACGCTTCCAACAACTCCACATCTTCAAGCGAAACTATCGCTGCAACTGCCTTTCCCCTACGCGCCAGGATAACTCGCTCCTTGCCATAGGCAGCGCGGTTAATCACCTCGGCGAGCCGCTCTCTGATCTGAACTGCCGAAACCATTCCGTCCACTTAACTACTCCAAGCCGGTTTGTACAAGGCAACTACATTGTAAGCCATTACTGGGCTAATCTCCGGATTGACACGATCGCATGAGTATTCACGCCGGCGCCACGAACTCATCGACGAAGTAGCGCGGGTTCAGCTTCTCGCCGGTCGCGTACTCCAACGCGCTGTCCCACTCCCGGACGGCGCCAGGCCGGAAGACGCGCTCTACCAGGAACCGGCCGGCCCTCGGATTGTTCACCAACCCGCCAAGGTTGGCCTCGATATGCCGCTTCATCTGCGAGGCGCTCAGCTCGCCCAGGATGTAGTTCTGGTAGTACACCGGATGCAGAGCCAAGTGGATCTTCGCCGCCCAGTCCGGCTGGTCGCGGCCGTCCGGCCTGCGTAGGAGCTGGTACCTCTCCACCATATCCCACCAGAGGGCATTCAAGTCTTGCGCCGGATCGAAGTAGAGCTCCCGCTCGAAGTGGCACATCACCAGGATCCAACGCACGAATATCAACATTCCAAGTCGTCCCTGTTCCCGCAGATCCGACGCCAATCGGCCAACCTTCGCCGGCTCGATCCCGGCCACTTTGGTCAGCCACTCCTCGTCCAGAGCCAGCCTGCCCATCAGCATCGCAATCGCCTCGGTCGAGAGAGTGTGCGGAGGCCGGCGTAGGAGATAAGGAAGCTCAGGGTCGTTGTATTTGTCATAAACACCGTGGCCAAACTCGTGCAGGATTGCCTCCGCCCATCGTACGTTCGACTCCAGGTTACACAGGACCCGCACGTCGCCTTTGCGGTCGACGTCCATACAGAAGGCGTGCTGGTTCTTCTTGTCGCGCGCGTACATATCGCTGCGCTCCAGGATATCCCGGATGTCCAGGCCCAGCCCATCATACGTCCGAACCGCGAGGGCCTCTATGTCTCTTCCAGCGAAAAGCTCGTCGATAGCCGGGTTTGCCGACTGTGGAGGGCGCTGGAAGAAGGGATCCCCGTAGTGCCAGGGCCGAAGTTCTTCCGCAGGCACGCCGAAGCGGGCCGCAAGCCTGTCATCCAAGCCGGCCTTTGCTTCGCGGAACGGCTCCAGCGTCAACCGGTCGAGGTCCGTCAGAATCGCGAACAACCGGCCCTCATCGATCTCGTTCAGCTCCAAATTGAGCTTGTAGTGGTCCCGGGACCCCATCCGGCGAGCCGCCTCATTGCGCAGCTCGACCGTTTCCAGGACAGTCTCCGCCACCTGTTGACCGATCTGCTTACCGGCCTCCCAAGCCTCTCTTACCGCCGCAGACTCAGTCTCCGTGTTCATCAACTCGACTAACTCATTATCAGAAACAGCCCGGCCGCGATAGACGCCGCGGTAGTTGCTGAAACGGCTGCGCACTATCTGTTCGCGCTGAGTTATTGCATCGATAGTGGCATCGTCCTGTTGTCCGCGGGCAAACGCCAAGTAGGTCACGTAAAGTACGCGCGCCAATAGTGCCTCGGGCGGCGGCGATTTTTTCCACTCGCTCAGGCGTCGGTACCCCTCTTTGTCGGCATGAATCCGCATCAATCGAGCCTCATACTCCGTCGCCCGGGCCTCCGCCTCCTGATTGCCGGTCGTTGCCGCCTCCCAGTAGGCCAATGCCGCCTCTCGCTCGATTGGCTCTATCTTCTCCACGTATTCGCGTAGAAATTCTCTTATATGCATCACACTGGAAACCATATAATGACACCGCCCTCCTGGCGCAAAGACAATTTCGATAGTTCCTCCGCCCCGCATAAGTATAACGATTTGAGATTGGCCGGCCCTGGGCATCCGCCGTGTGAGGATGGATCGCTGCGCGGATCGCTAGCGAACTCCGTCTGGACAGACGATTACCCTCGAACTAACGGACGCAGATAACCACTTCAAGGTCGTTCTTGAGCCCCAACAGAAGATATTTCGAGAGGGAACATCGTCGTCGAGGGCGAGAACACGTTAAATTAAGTTTGCAATTATCCCTTGTGGCGGGGATCTATTAGCCCTAAAAAGCTATCGCGCTGCCTACAGTATCGGAGATTCGCCTCTCCTTGAGGTGGCCTGCCCGGCCAAGTCTGCCGCTCAGGTCGCTGTCCCAGGCGCAGTCAGTCGACCAGTTTTTCCTTCGTTAGGTGGAGACTGGATACTCTCTACCAAGCGTTACGCTCCACTCTATCCTTGCGCGGTCCGAGGTCGCCGGCCTGCCTGGAAGTTTGCCCAAACGCACCGTTTAACCCGAGTTCAGGCAAGTTCCCAAGATTGTGTCGCACAAGGCGAGCGGTGCACGATTGCCTTGGGGCACTCCTTGGGGGAACGCATGGCTCGAAGTTACAATCTTAGTCGGTCGTTGAACGCTCGCTTGACGACCACGGTGAGGTTCGACGCGGAGTTCAACCCATTTGGCGCAGCGCAATTCCGCTTTCGATACCACAGGTACGCCCCAGCGGGGGTCGGTTACTTGGAGTAAGGCTGCCCCGCGGCGTTTTCGATCAACTCCATCGCATGAAGACGACCGGCTGATATACCCACCCGGCATTCAAAACCGCGTCGACAATCTCTCTCTTGATCTGAGAAACATCGTATCCCCGTCCGGCCCTCAAAACGGGATCCTTGCTCGGAACAGAAGCTCCTCCGTCTTCCGAGGGCACCGGTAGGTCCGACAAATCCAGCCCGACGATTCGCCTGCGCCGGATGGAGACATCGGCATTGGGCCGCCATTTTCTCTTTGCTACCACCTTGACCCTGTATCTGTCCTCCACCGCCTTGACCACCCGGCGAAGACGGTCCAGCCGTAGCCGCACCGCTTTTGTTCGCGCCAATCCCCACCGGCCAAATAATCCCTGCCAAGTGCGATCATCCAGATTCCACTCCGCGACGAACTCGTCGCCTCCCAAACGTCTGACTTTCCAACGACGATCGGGGCCGTTTAATGACAATAGGCGGTCCTCGAGTTCACCCACCGGCAGAGGCTCGCGGCCGCTCTGCGGTCGCAGCGCAACGATCCGCGAGGCCGCAACCGGCCAGCCTAACAGGCCAGCGAGCAGTCCAATAGCCGGGAGAATCAGCCGGGAATCGACCCTCTGCTCATCCAGGCTGAATGGAGCTGTGATGCCGTTCCGCTGCTCCAAATAGGGCATGTCCTCTGCCATGCTCTGGAGGCCGGCGGTGTCTCTTGCGAATACCGAGATCAGCCAAACCGAGTCAACCCAGGTGTAGATCTCGAGTTGATCGGTCTTTAAATGCATGTAACCTTGGATTGGGTTAATCTTCGCGCCCGTGTCAGCATAGAACTGGATTAGATTAACCATTGCTACCCGCGACCCGATCGGGTCGGGGTACTTCCTGATCGTTACCGCAGCGAACACAACCTCGCCGCTGTAAGCGGTTCTACGAAAGAAGAGTCGCCGCCGGGCCTCGTCATTGTTCGAATCCCTCTTCACATATTCGCGGCGATATCCATCAACCATCTCGCCATAGAACTCCCTGCGCAGGGGGAATGACCGCAATATGGTGCGGCCTTCATCCAGCGGGTCGAGCACTTGCTCGGCAGTCAGGCTAGGATCGATTGCCGCAACCTTGTAGAACGGCGCCGAATCGAAGAAGTAGAACAGAACTAGGCCGAACACGGGTAAGTAGATGAACAACAACGATATGACCGCCAAGCGCAACAATCGCGTCATCATCTGTCCCCAAGGTACTTCAACTTGCTAGCACCCATTATCCTGAAATTGTGGTGAATTTTCTATATCCGCGCTCAATCGGCGAAAGCCGGGTAGGTGTTGCGAGGATCCTGCCTCATTCGCTCAGTCGTAACGGCTCGACAATCTCGTGGTCGGCAGAATCGTCGATGATTCGCACGAATTCCTCGATCCGGGCAGCCTCTTTTAGCATTGCCGAAGCCGGACAAAATCTCATCGCGGATTTCTCCACGGCCTGATGAATCTTTCCCGGATCTAGGCCCCTGCCGACAACTATATGCTCGACTCTGATGTTAGTGTAGACCTTTGGGTGCTGGCCGGCTCGGTCTCCGTCGACTCGCACCTGATAGCCGGTCACGTCAACGCGCATCGTCCGCAGCATGCTGACAACGTCCATCCCGGTACAGCCGCCAAGCGCCATCAACATTAGCTCCATCGGCGTCGGCCCGGCATTCACGCCCCCGAAATCTGGGGTCGAGTCCAACGTGATCCCCTTTCCGGCCGCACCGGTTGCGCTGAACCTCATGCCCTCGACCAGATCGACAGTCACCGACGCGCTGTTGGCCATGGCAGGGTCTCCTTTCATAGGTCCGACTCTTGCGCGGGTTGGGTGTGATTACTCCAAGGAAGGCCTTCGCCGGTGCCAATCGGTCATCTGCTGGTAGGAATGAGCGAGCCGGAGTATCCGCGGCTCGTCGTATGGCCGGCCGGCTATCTGAACCGCCAACGGCAGCCCGCTCGCGCCAAATCCACACGGTATCGAGACAACCGGCCAGCCAACCAGGCTGAAGAGCCGGTGAAGGTTGAAGAAGCTTTCGCCGACCGAGTAAGGCTCGTCTCCCAATGCCGCGGCGCCTCCGGCGATTGGCGTCGCTGTCGCCGGAATCGTCGGCGCGACGATTAAGTCCACTCCCTCGGAATTCATCTCCGCCAGCATATCGCCGGCGATCAGCCGGCGGAAGCGCTGGGCGTCGGTGTACTCTTGGGCAGTTATCGCCATCCCTATCCATAGCCTTGTCAAAACATCCTCGCCATAATCCGCCGGCCTGTCGCGCACCCAGTCCGCGTGATAAGAGGCCGCGTCGCTCAGCATAATCGCCGACGATACCGAGGCGGTGTAGACCGCGCTAGGCAGATTGAGGTCGACAATCGATACCCCTGCCTGTCCGAGCATCGCCAAGACCTCCTCGAAGGCGGAATCCGCTTCGCCGGAGAGTCCGCTCAAGAACTTCCTGGGTACGCCGGCCTTGATGCCGGACGCTGTATCGCCCAATCCGGCGGAGTAGTCAGGGACCGGCACCTGGCTGGTTGCGGCATCGCGCTGGTCCTCTCCGGCCAGGGTCTGGAGCACAATCGCCGCATCTTCGGCCGATCGGGTCAGCGGACCGGCATGGTCCAGGGACCAAGAAGCCGGGAGCATCCCATTGCGGCTAACCCGACCGTAGGTGGGCTTCAGCCCGGTCACACCGCAAAATGCCGCCGGCCGCCGAATCGAGTTGCCGGTCTCGCTGCCCATCCCAAAATGGCCCAGACCGGCTGCTACTGCCGAGGCTGCACCGCCACTTGACCCGCCCGAGATGTGCTCAGGGTTCCACGCGTTGCGAGCGGCGCCGTAGTGTGGGTTGATGCTCGTGGCGCCCAGCGCGAACTCGTGCATGTTCGTCTTTCCCAGAAGAATCCCGCCGGCCGACTTCAGTCTCTCTGCCACCGCCGAATCGTAGTCCGGCGCCCAATCGGCCAAGATCTTCGTTCCCCCGGTCGTGCTAATTCCTTTCGTTGCGTACAGATCCTTCAAAGAGTAGGGCAGGCCGTGCAGGGGGCCGCGGTAGCGACCGGCCGCGATCTCCCGTTCGGCCTCTCGGGCTTCCACCCGCGCTGTTTCGGCGGTCACGGTGAGAAATGTGTTCAGCTTCCCGTCGATCTGACCGATCCGGCGAAGATGAGCCTCGGTCAGCTCGAGCGGCGAGACCTTGCCAGCCGATACCAAGCCAGCGGCCTCGGCGATGGTCAGATAGCAGAGATCGGCGTCGGACATGGCTAACGGTCGTCCGGTTTATAGGTGGTGGCCGGCTCCCGCTCCCCCGAGAGCCGCTCTCGCAGCCGGCGCAGCGAGCAGGTCAATTCGGCAAGGTCGGAGGCGAGCTCTCGCGCTTGATGGCCGGGCGCGCCGGCCGCAGCCAGCCGGCTCAGAGCATCACGCACACGGTCCTGATCTATCACGAATGTTCTCCCACGCCGATGTCGCTTGGTTCATGCAATTGTACTCAAAGCGTTTCGCCCGGTACGAGGCCTACGCGCAACTGTGAACATCTCCTCCGCGTAGTCGACGCGGCCTTTGCCTAACCGGTCAGCTATCCCAACGTAGGGCCACACCGTCTTGACAATGCCAGCCGACGACGAATACGATGGCTCCGCCGCTGGCAAGTGGTTCAGGATGATTCCTGGCGCGCCGAACTCGCTACGGGCGAGACGGGGGACAACAAATACCCTGGGGTGAGCCCGCCTGAGGCGGGAAGGGTATCTTCTTCAACCCGAACCCGACAGCTAACCTCGCAGGCGTATGAAGAAGCTTTGACGGCTGGGCCGATAGGGCTTCCCTTTGTCTTCAATAGCCAACAGTAGAGGTTGTTCAGGTTGCTCACCATTCATGCAATGATCGGACTGGCACGCCGGCTGGGATTGCTCGCCGGCGATGGCGAGCCGGCGAGCCGGCAATACTCGACCGAGGAAGTGCGCCGCTTCCTGGCCGGCGCTGACGTCGACCAGCCCGAGCCCCTGCGCCGAGCAATCGCCTGGCTGCCGGTCGCGTTGCGTAACGATCAATCTTTGGCAAACCGCTATCGGCACTTCCCAAACTGTCGCGAGTCGTTGCCCAAGATCATCTCCTTGTATCAGAAGGGCTACCCGCCCGACCAGATCGTAGACCAGATGGAGTTTCTGGCTACCGAGTACGCGATTAGTGAGACGATCAGGATCACCGCCGAGGTCGTAGCCGAAAAGGTCAGCAGCCCGGACGGCTAGGCGCTATCTGACGCCGGTGCGATCTCCGCCCAGCGCTGGAACATCGCGCGGGGACCTGTCCCCCGCCTCCTAATTTCTGGCAACCGAGGATTCCCGCTACAGGATACCAATGATCTTGGTACGAGAATGGGCTCCGAAATCGTTTAGCCGCATCCGTGAGCCCTGCCGAAGTGTCAACTGGCATCTCGTAGTCTCCTGAAAAATGTAGCGCGGGGGCTTGTCCCCCGCTGGGGCCGGGGTGGGGTGTGACGGGATGAGAGAAATGTGGCGCGGAGGCTTGCCCTCCGCTATATAGTTACGGATAACGCCGCTGATCGCTCAAGAGCAGAGAATGCCCCGGCAAGAAATCCTTAGGGTCAAACGAACCAAAGAGCAAGCCGAGAAGGCCTACGACAGACTCTGCGCAGTCTACGACCTGCTCGCCGGCCCCTTCGAAAAGAAATACCGAAACCACGCGCTCAATCTCCTAGATATCAGAGAGGGCGAAGAGGTATTGGAGGTCGGTTTCGGCACCGGCGATTCTCTGAGACAGATCGCCGAGAGGGTGGGCCCTACCGGCAAGGTCTGCGGGATCGACATATCGTCAGGTATGTTGAGAGTGACCCAGAAACGGCTGACGAGGGCCGGCCTCCTAGACCGAGTCGAGCTTAGACACGGCGACGCGATGGACCTTCCCTTCGGAGACGATCGGTTTGACGCCTCCTTCATGAGCTTCACCCTTGAGCTGTTCGACACCCCTCAGATTCCCACGGTACTGGCCGACATCAAGAGGTCCCTGAAGCCCGGCGGAAGGTTGGCAATCGTCAGCATGTCCAAGGGGAATGGCGACTCTCTGCTGCTTGCCCTCTACGAGAAACTGCATCGAGCGTTCCCTCAATACATCGACTGCCGGCCGATCTACCTTGAGCAATCGCTAAGGGAAGCCGGATTTGAGATAACCCAAAAAGAGCGGCAGAGCTTCTTTGGCCTGCCTGGAGAGACCGTCATCGGTGTCAGTTGAGCGACACTAGCAGTACTCAGGTATCCTGGCCGGCAATCAGCTCGCCGAAGTCTTTCAGGCCCAGACCGCCCCATATTCTGATTCTCGGCAGCAGCAGCTGATCGGCGATCGAGGACGCGAAGCCATATTTCGTCGTAACCGCTGAGCGGTAGCCGGCTCGCTCGACCGCCTGCCGAACCCCCTGGTTGAATCTGCCCAACGGATAGCAGAAGTCCAGCACCGGCCTCTGCAACAGGTCCTCCATGCCGGCCCTGCTCTGGCTCAACTCCTGCTCTACCCGACTCGCCGAGAGACTTGTCAGGCTCCTGTGACTCACCGCGTGGGAGCCGAAGCTCATGCCGGCGGCGGCCATCTCCAGGA
Source organism: Chloroflexota bacterium (assembly GCA_963664835.2). Classification (GTDB taxonomy): domain Bacteria; phylum Chloroflexota; class UBA6077; order FW602-bin22; family JBCLEL01. The sequence continues at coordinate 69,295 of CAXXUG010000020.1, forward strand.
TCTGGTCCGTCGACAGATAGCCGGGCCTGCCAACAAAATCTGTGACCACGTAGAAGGTGGCCTGGAACCCATACCGCTGCAGCACCGGAAACGCCGCCGTATAGGCATCAGCATATCCGTCATCGAATGTCAGGAGGATCGGCTTCTCCGGAAGGGGCCTGCTCAGGTCATAGATCTGGTCGAATGAGACTGTCTCGTAGCCATTCTCTGCCAGGAGACTCATCTGTCGGTCGAACTCCGCCGGCGGAATACTAAGGTTGAAGCCTAGTAGGTCGTCGGGATCGGGATTTACTCGAATGTAGTGGTACATCAGGATCGGCACACGCCACGACGTGCGTTCCGGCGCGGTCGTAGGGCTGGCGGCGGACGGCTGGTCCGCCGGGGTCGGCGACGGATCACCGACCGGCGTTGCGCTGGGTGTTGTCGTTGGAGTCGGCGTCGCGGTGGGAGTGAAGGTACCCGTCGGTATAGCCGTCGCCGTGCTGGTCTTCGTTGCGGTGGATGTACCGGTGCGCGTCGATGTCGCCGTAACCGTTTGGGTCCTGGTTGGAGTGGAGGTCAGGGTCCGTGTCGGCGTTGCCGTCTTCGTGACCGTCTCGGTCCTCGTTGCGGTGGCGGTCGAAGTCGCCGTAGCTGTCTCGGTATGCGTTGGCGTGGGAGTAAACGTCCGCGTCGGCGTGCCCGTCGTCGTAGCCGTGTCGGTTTTCGTCGCGGTAGGGGTCCGGGTCCGGGTCGATGTTGCTGTCGCAGTGGGAGTACCTGTCCTTGTCGCCGTGGGGATAGCCGTTGCCGTTGAGGTCCCAGTGGAGGTGGGAGGAACTATCGCGGTGGGGCTGGAAGTGCCAGTTGGCGGGAGCGACGTCGCGGCCGGCGGCAGACCGGGGATGCACCCGAACGAAGTCGCCAACATCAGGCCAAATCCCAACGCCAGCAGAGCCGGCCTCAGCGTCACGAATTCGTGATCCTTACGAAACCATGCCTAGGCTCGCGTCTCCAAGGCACTACGTTCCCTGGGCTAGGCCTAGCCAAAGTCCGGCTTGGGCGCCATCAAGACCAGTAACGTCAGATCGCCGGCGCCATCGTTGCGGACGCCGTGATCGGACCCGCGCCGGGCGAGCGCCGCGTGACCCGGGCCCACCGTGCGCGCGTCGTCGCCGATCTGCACCGTCGCCTCGCCCTCTATCACGTAGTAGACTTTGTCGAAATCTGAGTGGCTGTGGACCTTTTGCTGCTGGCCGGGCCGGATGCAATAAAGGTCCACCAAAGCGTCATCGGTCGAGAATAGGCTGATCTTCCGCATCTTCTCGACGGAGAACTCCGTTCTTTCTCGGATGTTGATCATTTCCATCACTACGCTCCCTCAGCAGTCAAGCCCGGCACAACTAGCTCCAACTCCATAGAATACCGCAGGCCGCCCGCACTCTCCGGGCCATCCGGCCACGTTCGAATCCCATCTCTAACGCGCTTTTAACTCACGCTGAGTTGCAATTCTCATTGACAATCGTACAATAGTTCTTGGAACACACGTTCGGAGGCGCAAATATGGCAACTACGCTATTCCAGAGTCAAGAGCTTTCCTATCGGACAGGCTTCCAATCCATCGGGCCGACGCTGCGCTTGGGTAGGCCAATCTTCTACCGAGGCGACATTGCCGCGATCCTGTGCGGGCAGGAGGCGTTCATCGCCGATACGCTGAGTCAGCGAGATCTCAGGGTTGTTCGAGCAATGGCGCAAGCCGCTACAGAGGCTCCTCAGATCGACGACGATCAGTTGTTGGTTTATGCGGGGTATCTGCTCTTGCGAGACGACCTGCTGGAAGAGCATCGTGACAAGAGCGACGAGGCGTTCGCCCATCTGACGGTACTGCCGCCCGACTTCGTTCGCCACCGCCGGCGGATGCCGCATTTGGCAGGCCTAGACGATACCGACGGTCCAGCCGGGACCGTAGGAGTTTAAGGCGCCTCCTCATCCCCGTCGACGTCGCCAAAGAACTCGTCGCTGTAGGTGCCTACCTCCTGGCCCCGGAACACCGACACCACGAAGTCGTCGCGTTGTACGTTTGCCGACATCACCAGCTCGTCGTCTATCTGCTCGGTCAGGTCCAAGATGTCGTCCTCCACCAGGTCCTGCTCCACCACCAGAGTACCGCACACGATAGTCTGGGTATAGTGCAGGTCCAGGCGACCTACCTTCTCATCGCCTTCGTAAACCGTGAAGCCGTCCGAACTCAGGGTCCGGTACTGGCGCTCAAAGCGAACATTGTCCACTAGCTATCACCCTATCGCAAAAGAATTCCCGCGCCGACTTCAGCCATCGGCCCGTTCGAGTATAACCTTAGTGCCAGAGGCGACACTTCGGAAGATTTTAGGATCGCCCTCGATCCTGCCGACCACGTTTACGGCGCTTGCCGGCCGGATCTCGTCGCCGCGGCTTGCCGGAGTGGGCCCAAAGAATATGCAGAACGCCGTACCCGGCGGCCAATAGGCGATATCGCCCAGCTCCACGACCTCTTTGCCCTTCTGCTCGGGCATGCGCACCGGAATTGAGAAATAGATCTCGTCGCCCCAGGTATTGCCCTGGGCTTCTATCGGCAAAGCTTCCCAGATCGCGGTGGCGGTAGGGCTATCGTTCATCGTGGCGACGGCCGAAACCCCGCCGGCGACTATTCTCATCTGATTGGCCATAAGACCTTCCTTCTGGTTGTTCTCATGGGTCGCCAAGTGCCATCTAAAGGCGACCAAACAGCCGGATTCTAGCACGCAACGTGTTGGGCGCGCGTCGCCGTCCTTGCACCGAGCGGGGCCTTTCAGTCTTCAAGTTGTGTCAATTCCAGTCATTCGTTATCAGATGCGACCGTCGCACCGACGAGATTTTGTTTTGCAAAAAAGTAGTTTTTTGGCACGGGCTCGGCTTGACCGCTGGCCGCCGGCGGTTTGTTTTGCAAAAAAGAGTAGTCAATTTTGGCACGGGCTCGGCTTGAGCATTGGCCGCCGGCGCTTGCGTTGCAATTCCTCATTTCTTGTAGGTGTGCTCTGGTTGATTCGCCTAAATGGTACATTTGTACTATAATTGTAGCCTTTCCCTGGGCTGAGCTCAGGGCGAGTATTCTTCTCCTCAATGCTCACGAACCAATACAGCTCAACCGCCATTCGCGATCTCAGTCGGCAGTCGGGTGAGATGTAAGTTGGTAGGGGCGGGTTTGAAACCCATCTGCTCCAACTAATTGGGTTTCAGGGTGTTTGCGGTGCGTCTGGAGCATTTGCGGTTAGCGTATCGAGGGATGCGAATGAGGGCCAATGTATATCTCACCTTCCTCACGTCCGACAATGTGGCGCAATTGGGGGCGCATGAGGTAAACCAACTAGAAAATCCAGAGACGTAGCAGCGATAAACTTCCCACCCACCAACGAAACGCGCCGGCGACGAACACCTGCCGGCCAATACAACGCCTGCATCTCACGAACCGCCGGCCGCCCCAGGCGGGGGACAAGCCCCCGCCCTACATTGGCCCCCTTCCTCATGGCCGACCGTAAGAATTAGTTGGAGCGAATGGTTTGAAACCCGCCTCGACGGCAGTCGTGAGGCAGGGGTTGCCGGGAATCGTCAGGGCGTTCAGGACGTTTTCGGCTCGCGGTACGGCCGGTTCGCCGGCCCTACCCCAGGGCGCCGCGTGCGTCGCCCCTACCTAGAGGATGCCCGATGGCCCTCGCCGGCGATCGACCCTGATCGGGGCGAAACATCTCTTAAAGCGAGCACGGACGCCTGAATCTGTACACTTGCAATCCGGCCGGCCGTCTCGTAAACGCAGTGCGGTCGTGTCATAATCAGGCGATGCCGCATATGGAGGCGCAATCATGGCCAGCATCACTATCCGCAACCTGGACGAAGGGTTGAAGCGACGCCTGCGCATACGGGCGGCGGAGAAGGGCCACTCGATGGAGCAGGAGGTCCGCGACATCTTGCGTGCGGCGCTTGACGAGGAGGGGGCGCCGGCCAAGGGCCTTGGAACGGCTCTCCACGAGCTATTCAAGCCGTTCGGCGGCGTGGAATTGGATATCCCCTCACGGGGACCGATGCGCGAGACCCCGCAAATCGACTGAGTTACCTGACGTTGATCATCCCAGATCCTAGTGTGATTCCGAATTTGAGGCACGCACGTCAGCGAACATGGGTCTTAGATTGGGATACAGGCTTGAGAGTGACCGAAAGCTAGGGAGAACTGTGGCAAAACAGAACAGGTCGGGCGCCCTCCGCGCGTACCGGCAAGGATTAAGGGAGGAGTATGTCAGCGGGCGGGCGACGGAGCATACCTACCGTCCTGCTCTGAAAACGCTGATCGAGACCCAAGGCGGCGATGGAATGAGGGCGCTCAACGAGCCTTTGCAGGTAAAGTGCGGAGCACCGGACTTCATCGTGGAACGCCGCGGCGTCCCAATAGGCCACATCGAGTGCAAGGACTTAGGCGCCAACTTGGATCGCGCCGAGCGAAGCGATCAGCTAAAGCGATACCGAAACGGCCTGCCCAACCTGATACTGACCGACTACCTAGAGTTTCGTTGGTACATCGATGGTGCCTTGCACGAGTCGGCACGCTTGGGACGCCTTGACGGTCAAGGTGGAATAACATTCGACAGGGCCGGTGCCCCGAGGGTCACGGCGCTGTTAGATGCGTTCTTCGACGCTGAGACACCGTCAATCGATAATCCGAGCGACCTCGCTAGGCGCATGGCAGCTAAAGCTCGGTTACTACGTGACGGCATAAGCCGTATCCTCAATGAAGAGGGCAACAAAGGCCCTTTACATGAACTGCTAAACGCCTATAGAGAAGTCCTGATCGGTGACCTTTCGCCCAACGACTTCGCTGACCTGCAAGCCCAAACCGCAGCCTACGGACTGTTCGCAGCACGTTGTCATCACGAGCCGGCGGCCGGATCGTTTACCCGCCAGTCGGCGATATTCGCCGAAACGACGCCGTTTCTGCGGGATGTGTTCGGACGTATTGCCGGTCCGGGAATCGACAAACGCATTTCGTGGGTCGTGGACGATTTGGCGCGGTTGCTCGATCGGGCAGAAATGGGCGCGATCCTCGCCGATTTCGGCCGGCGAACCATAGACGAAGACCCTGTGGTGCATTTCTATGAAGACTTCCTAGCCGCCTATGATCCTCGGCTGCGGGAAATGCGGGGTGTTTATTACACACCCGAGCCTGTGGTGTCCTACATCGTACGTAGTGTGGATCGCATACTGAGGGACCAGTTTCATCTCACCGATGGGCTCGCCAATACGGACAAGATCAACGTCAAGGTCACCGACGACAGGCAAGAGGAGAGCCCCCGGGTGTTGATTCTCGACCCGGCAGCCGGAACCGGTACTTTCCTCCGAGAGGTGATCAACTCTATCCGAACGACCGTTTCGGGCAAGGGCCTTGCCGGCGCATGGCCTGACTATGTGCGCGACCATCTGCTGCCGCGTCTGTTTGGCTTTGAGTTGCTGATGGCCCCTTATGCCATATGCCACCTGAAACTTGCATTAGAAATTGCCGGCACCGATGCTCGTTTTGTGATACCAGAAGGTGAACGCTTGAACGTGTTCCTTACCAATACACTCGAAGAACCTCATGAGCCAACCTCCGGGCAACTTGCCTTTTTTGCGCACGAAATCGCGCGCGAGGCCGATAGTGCACAAGCTGTCAAGCTAGATAAACCGGTCATGGTAATCCTTGGAAATCCACCGTATTCGGGCCACTCCGCCAACAAAGGACCATGGATAAGTGGACTGATCGACAGATACAAGCGTGGTTTCCCTGAGTTGAAGAAACCCGCGCAGGCGAAATGGCTCAGCGACGACTATGTTAAGTTCATCCGCTTTGCACAGTGGCGGATCGAACGCACTGGCGAGGGCGTTTTGGCATTCGTTACCAATCACAGCTACCTGGACAACCCGACATTCCGTGGCATGCGCAAGAGTCTAATGGACACGTTCGATGATTTATATCTACTCGACTTGCACGGCAACTCAAAAAAGAAGGAACGTAGACCAGACGGCGGCAGCGACGAGAACGTGTTCGACATCCGGCAGGGCGTCGCAATCGGCATATTTGTAAAGCGGGCGGGAGGCGCCGACGGTTCCGCCCGGGTGTACCACGCGGACCTTTGGGGAGAAAGAGTATCCGGACTAGACGGTGGCAAGTACGGATGGCTTTCCGCTAATGACATCAGTACCACTGGCTGGCAGCAACTCGCTCCAAGACAACCGCAATACCTTTTTATTCCCCGCGACGACGCTCTCGCCCACGAATTCGAGGCTGCCTGGTCCATTCCCGACATTTTCTCACCGAACGGTGATCCGGCTCCCGGAATCGTCACGACACACGATCAATTCGCCATCTCGTGGGACCGACACGAAGCAGCTTCGAAAGTTGAGCGGTTACTAGCCACAACGTCCGAGGACGAGGCTCGCACGATCTGGCGCCTTTGTTCGCAAAACCAATGGCAATATGACAGAGCAATGGAAAAACTCAATGACGGTTCATGGCGGAATCGCATTCAACGCATACTCTACCGTCCGTTCGACCTTCGAGTGACAGTCTTCGATCGCAACATCGCAGTGCATAGACGCGAGAGAGTCATGCGGCACATGATGGCGGGGCCAAATGTGGGCCTAATTGCAACTAGGCAGGCATCTGTCGACAGGGTTTACTCTCACGTTCTGGCTTCTCGGTTTCTTGTCGACAATCGGTGTGTGTACAGCAGTCGTGGAATCATGTTCCTATTTCCCTTGTACACCTATCCCAGAGGAGAGCAAGAAGAATTAGGCTTTGACCGCGAGCCAAACCTAGGCAAAGAGTTCATTCACGATGTTGCTTCTTCCCTTGGGCTTGATTTCGTTGCTGACGCCGCGGGCGACCTTCAGAAAACCTTCGGTCCCGAGGATGCATTTCACTACATTTACGCTGTCCTCCACAGCCCTCAGTACCGTCGGCGTTACGCCGACTTTTTGAAGTCGGACTTTCCAAGAGTACCCTTAACAAGCAACCTTTCTCTGTTCGCAGGTCTCGCCAACCTTGGTGAACGTCTAGCGTCGTTGCACCTGATGGAGTCGGAGAGCGACAACGCGCCGGCCTTTCCCAAGATCGGAGACAACCGCGTGGACAAGGTGAGATATGCTCCACCGACAGATGGCGCTGAGGGACGTGTGTTCATCAACCGCAACCAGTATTTTGAGGGGGTTTCACCGGAGACTTGGGAGTTCAGCATCGGCGGCTACCGGCCGGCCGATAAGTGGTTGAAAGACCGCAAGGCCCGCATACTCTCGTACGAGGACATCACCCACTACCGCCGGATTTGCGCCGCCCTAGCAGAAACGCCCCGAATCATGACGCGCATAGACGAAGCAATCAACGCCCACGGTGGGTGGCCGCTGGGATGATCAAGGAGATCTTTGATAATGCTAAAATGCTCGGGATTCTCACGGGAATCCGTGATCGTGGTCAGTTGAATAGGATAAATCGTCAGTCTTACGATGAGTTGTCAACCGGGCTTGGGTTATTGAAATGACGACCGTTTTCACAATCGGACACTCGAATCAATCATTTAACGAGTTTGTTGCGCTGCTAATGAAGCAGAACATCGAATGTGTCGTGGATGTCAGATCGAAACCGTATTCTCGCTTTCGTCATTTCAATCGAGAAGCGCTCACAGAGCGCCTCGACGGCCACGGGATCGATTACCTGCATATGGGTGACCAACTTGGAGGTCACCCCGATTCAGATGAATTCTACGTTAACGGTAGGGTGTTGTACGAGCGAGTGGCAAAATTGCGAGTGTTTCGCCGCGGAATAGACCGCGTCGCTGACGAGAGCGAACAGCGTTGCGTGGCCGTCATGTGTGCTGAGGAGGACCCGACGCAGTGCCACCGCCACACTCTCCTAGCATTGGCGTTGCAAGAGCGCGGCTTGCGAGTGCAGCATCTTAGACGGGACGGTTCCATCCAGGACGCTACGGCGATGACGGACCCACCTGACCTCCAAATGCCTCTCCTTGAGCCAGAAGGAGAAGACCTAACGTGGCACTCGCCGAAACGAATTCGCCGACGGGCCGACTCTTGAAATCAGACATGAACATACCCGCATCAATCACCTCGGCGATCGTGTTCGGACACGCGGACGCGGACGGTCATTTGGCTACGGAGCAGACTCGCGACTGGTTGGCTCATAAGGGCGTGGATGTGACCACAGTTGTGTCTTCTGAGACTCGCAATTTCAGGTTTTGGGGGAAGTTGTCGAAGTTCGACCTTTCTGTGTTTGAGATGGTTGTGTTTGTCGACATTGCGTTCAATTTCCGGGATCCCAGGGATTCCCTTGCCCGGCTTCTGGAAATCTCGGATCCACAACCCGAAAAGCACTTCATTGTGATAGCTCACCACTCCCTTGCTCATCCTCGACGTCCCCGACAGAATGTTCAGCTACTTGAAGTCGCCGACCCTTACGAATGTTGTCTCGGTGTCCCGACGCCAGAGCTCATGCAAGTGGCTGCGTTGTGCGACGGGGCGCCTACGTCTATATCGCCAACTCCATTGCTGAAAAAGCGGGCGCTTGGAGTCAAGCGTGCTGCCGCAGATGTGAGCGGTGTCGCTGGTGCCGGATTGCTTGAGTTGATCAAAGAACGCCGATGGGACTTCTTTGAGGCGCTCGCCGACGAAGACCGAGAGATGCACCGTTCGGCCCGCGGCATCCGTCGGCGCTCCGGCCAACCCAGTCCCCTGCTTGAGTATGCTAGGCGCCACTTGCTTTCAGCGTCGACCAAATAGCGGCCGGAACTGAGTAAGTCACACTGGCTTTGGCACGCATGTCTTCTTTTTTTCCCAGTATTCGGCTCTTCAGCCACGGCGTGAAACGGTTAGCCCGGGAGCTGATCTCGCCGGGCTTCAATACGTGATCGACTGGAATGTCGGCAAGATGGAGGGCGAGGTTTGTTCTTGAAAGATGGCTCTTCTTTGCTCTCTCGGTCTTGGTTCTGATCTCAAGCGTCGTGATTGGGCATCGACGAGTAGCAGGAAAGATGTCGAAGGGTCCCATACCGAGCGTCTCAGCAACGAATCCAGACTTTATCTCAACCCGGAGTCCGACAAGCACGAGTGTCTTACGCCACAGATGCTCTCTCTCGATAGCCCATCCCGGTCGGTTCCCTAACTCCCAGACGAGGTGTGTTAGGGCCTCAACGCCTAGAATCTGGGGTAACAGTACGCTCAGTGCTTCGTCAGAAGGGGCTCTCACAGATTCTTTTGCCAAGCGAGCGATCTGAATTGCTAGCTCTTTGGGATCGCCGAGGCCTGAGGAGCCACGTACGACTACGGTTCTTACTCCGGTCCGGTACACGGGGCGAGCCAGCAACTGTGCGAACACGCATCCAACCTGGGGGCGCCGCAGCCAATCAAGGTACACCGCCTCCGTTAATTGGTCATCGGCGATGAATGCGGCCTCGTCGGTGATTAACCCATGCTCTTGTAGGTGCCCGACGTAGTCTTGCCGTCTGGGAAACGCCATGCGGCGGTTACGCTCGTCCCGCAGCTGCAGTCCCTTCCAGGTTGATTTCAGTAGCTCTCTGTCTCTCATGGGGATACTTGTACCATCGGGCTCATGCGTGCCGCCCGAATGACTCATCAGTAGGCCTTGACTAGAAGCGTACTACAGAACACGAGAATATGGCGACCTCACACGGCAACGGCGATGACCTAGAATTGGCGCTGGCCGGCATACACTATGAGCCGGCGAGCGCAGCGCTCCTCTACAGCGAATGCATCCGGCCGGCCGGGCGTTCCGCCTCGAACTGGTCTTGCAAAACCTGCAGGATCCCCATCGCCGGCAGGATGTCCGCCGCGCTGCTGGCCGGCTGTCGTCCCTCGCGCAGGGCGTTCAGGAACTCTACGTTCTGGTCCCGGTTGGCCTGCCATAGCCAGTCGCCGGTCTGCTCCCGGTCGTAGATCACGCCGTCCTTGCCGGTCAGCCGGCAGGCCCAGTAGTCGGCCAGCAGGCTGTCCTCCTCGCCGATGAACATCATGTCGAAGAGCGGCTGGTGGCAGTTGTATGACATGCCGATGTCGGCGATCTGGTCCTGTTGAGTGCGGAACGACAGGGACAGGTCCATCGGGATCCCGAGCCCGGGACTGGGATAGGCGACGATCCCCTTGGCATCGACCACAGGCGAGTCGAGTACCCACATCGACAGATCGACGAAATGGCAGCCATGGTGCCAGAGCAGGTTGTCGACCCAGCTCCGGGTCCGGCCGCGCCAGCTCACGTTCTCCCGACGCCAGAAGAACCAGCGGCTGACAATGTGATGTATGTTGAGCTCGCCCCGTTCGACCATCTGCTTCACGATGACGTACGGCCGGTAGAAGCGCATCGTGTGGGCCACCATCAGCGCCTTCCCCACCTGCAAGGCCAATTGAGTCAGCTCGTGGCACTCGGCAAAGCTCATCGCCAGTGGAATTTCACACAGGACGTGCTTGCCGGCCTGCAGGGCCTTCTTCGTCTGGTCGTAGTGCATCTCGCTTGGAGTGGTGATCACGACGGCGTCGATTTCGGGGTTGCCGATCGCCGCTTCGTAGTCGGTCATGTGATGAGCGAAGCCGTACTGTTCGCCGAACTCGGCGGCCGAGTCGGCCAGCCGGCCGACGACCGTATGGAAGACGACGTCCTCCTCGTCCTTCATGGTCTGGGCATGAACGTCGGCGATGCTGCCGTAGCCGGCGAAGCAGAGGTTCACGGATAACTCTCCTTGGCAACTGAGGGCTGAGTTGGGAGTCGGGCCGGCGTTGGTATTTTCCGCCGGCTCGACTGTTCAGTATGGTAGTAAATCGGGGTGCCGGCCTCAACCCCCCACAGGTTCCGGCGCGCCTGAGGCGGGGCGCGTGATTCTGCCCTCTGCAAGGCGGTGCTTCCCCTCCCATCCCCTCTGGACTCCGGCTTTCGCCGGAGTGACGATTGGGAGCGCCGGCACACCAAGGAATGAGAATCGGGGCGTCGGTTGGCGGGTCTTCTATACGGTGGCTCGAGACTAAGACTGGCTGCCGGACTGCCGGGAGCGGGGGACAAGCCCCTCGCCTCGCGTAGTCTTCGACCGCGCTACATTTCCCATCCCCGCCCTTCTTGATTCCAGCCATCGCCGCATCATGTACAGCGCCGACCGAGGCTGATACCATCTAAATCAGCCTCACATCATGAATCGGGAGATGAGCATGGCCCCCAGCATAGGTTTGGGAATCGTGGGCAGCGGTTTCGCCGCCCGCTTTCATGTCGAGAACTACCGGCGCGTTCACGGAATCGACGTTCGCCTGGTCGGGGTGTACAGCCGGCGGCAGGAGGCGACCGCCGAGTTCGCGAAGGAGTACGGTTTCGAAAAGACCTATCGGAGCCTGGAAGAGCTGCTCGGCGACCCGGAAGTCGAGATGGTGGATACCTGCGTCCCGAATCGCTTCCACGAAGAGATGGCGGTGCAGACCCTCCAAGCCGGCAAAACACGCCGTCGTCGAGAAACCATTCGCCGGCTCCTTCGCACCCGGCAAATCAACCCGGGGACTGGCAACGATGCCTCGACGAGGCCATGGCCAGCGCCGACCGCATGATCGACGCTGAACGCGCCTCCGGCAAGCGGATCATGTACGCGGAGAACTTCGTCTACGCACCCGGGGTCCAGAAAGCGAAACGGCTCCTCGAGTCCGCCGGCACCTCGATCCTGAGGATGGTCGGAGAGGAGTCCCACAGCGGCACCCACTCGCACTACGCGATGGAGTGGGCGAGCAGCGGTGGCGGCAGCCTGTTCAACAAGGGTTGTCACTCGGTCGGGGCCGCCATTTATCTCAAGTACGAGGAGGGGCTCCGCCGACTCGGAAGGAGGATCCGGCCGGCCTGGGTGGTGGGCACCGTCGCGAACCTGACCCACAGCGAGGCGTTCGTAAGCGAAGCGCCGCCGGCGATTCGCACCGGCTGGTCGGAGTGCGAGGACTGGGGCACGTTGGTGCTCGGATTCGACGACGGCACCGTCGCCCAGATCAGCGCGGCCGATATCGTCGTTGGCGGCATCCAGAATCTGCTTACGATCTACGCCGGCCGGGCGATGATTAGCGTCGGAACCAACCCCAACAACTCGGTCCTGGCCTATGCCCCGGACGAGGACGCCTTCGCCAATGAGTACATCAGGGAGAAGGTCGAGACGAAGGCCGGCTGGCAGTTCACCAACCCGGACGAGGACTGGATGAACGGGTTCCCCCACGAGGTCCAGGACTTCTGCGAGGCCGCCGTAACGGGAAGGGAGCCGATTTCCGGGAGCTTTCTCGGGAGGGACGTCGTCGGGGTCTGCTATGGCGCCTACCTGTCAGCCGCAACCGGAAAGAAAGTAGACGTTCCAATCGACTGATCGGGATGCCGACGAGGTAGAGACATGAAGATCGGGTGTTGCTCGTATTCCTACCGCGAGTACCTGCAGTCCGGCGAGATGAGCCAAGAGGATTTCATAGACGTTGCCGCGGCCCTCGGCATTGAGGGCGTCGAACTGACGTCATATTATTTCCCGACTACCGACAGGAAATATCTCAACTCACTCAAGCGGCGGTGCCTGATAAGAGGAGTCGACGTATCCGGCGCCGCGGTTGGAAGCAAAATGACCCTGGCGGACGAAGACGAGCGCGCCGGGCAGGTCGCGATGGTCAAGGAATGGCTTGGTCACGCCATGACTCTGGGCGCCCCCCAGATGCGGGTGTTCGCCGGCGCGACTCCCGACGGTAGCACCGACGAGGAGGCCTTCGACCGGGCGGTCGCTTCGTTCAAGGAATGCGTGCCGGTTGCCGCCGAGGCCGGAGTGGTCATGGCATTGGAGAACCACGGCGGAATAACGAGCACCTCCGCCCAAACGATCCGACTGATTGAAGCGGTCGACTCCGAGTGGCTCCGGGCGAATCTGGACATAGGCAACTTTGGCTTCGATCCCGACGTCGACCCGTATGAGGCCATCAGGCGCGTCGCAAAGCTGGCGGTCTCCACCCACCACAAGGTCTTCATGAGGACGCCAGCCGGCGATCAACCGGTTGACACCAAGAGGGCCGTCGCTGTTCTGAGAGATGCCGGCTATCGCGGCTACATCAACATCGAGCTGGAAGGAGACGAGGACGCCAAGACCGGCGTGCCCAGGGTCTTCGACGAAATAAGGCAAGCGTTATCGGAGAGCAAATCACCGCGGGGGTCACGTCTCTGAGTCCGCTTCGCCTGGCTGACCAGAACAGCCGCCAGCGTCCATGAGGTTGCTCATCACCGGTGGCGCCGGCTTCATCGGCTCTCACGTCGGCCGGCAGCTTCTCGACGCCGGCCATCAGGTCACGATCGTAGACAATCTCTCACGCGGCCACCTCGACGCGGTCGATCCCCGCGCCCAGTTCGTACGTGCCGACCTGGCCGACGTTGAGGCGCTGACCGATGCCCTCGCCGGCCACGATGCCGTCATTCACATGGCCGCGCTTATCGAAGTCACCGAATCGGTCTCGGACCCACTCCTTTTCGCTCAGAACAATATCGTGAACAGCGTCCGGCTGGCTGAGGCTATGAGGGCGGCCGGCGTCGAGAAGATCGTGTTCTCCTCCTCGGCGACGGTCTACGGCGTGCCGAAGCGGCTGCCGATCCTGGAGGACGACCCCACGATCGCGTTCAACCCGTACGGCGCGACCAAGCTGGCGATGGAGGCCTGCCTGTCCGCCTATCACTTCAGCTTCGGCTTCGATGTGATACTTCTGCGTTACTTCAATCCTTACGGCCCAGGCGAGCGCCATCAGCCGGAGACCCACGCGATTCCGAACTTCATCCGGGCGGCGCTCGAAGGCCGGCCGATCCCACTCTACTGGAAGGGCGAGCAGGTGCGCGATTTCATCTACGTCGACGACCTGGCCCGCGCTCACACCGACGTGCTGGGGCTGTCCGGCCTCCAGGTCTTCAACGTTGGCACCGAGAGCGGAGTAAAGATAATCGACGTAGTCAGAGCGATCGAGCGCATATTGGGCAGGAAGCTGGCCATCGAAGACCTGGGCGAGCGCGCCGGCGACGTGCCGGCGAACTACGCCTCCTACCGCAAGATAAATGCCGCAGTCGGTTGGCGTCCAGAGGTCGACCTCGAGGAGGGCCTCCGCCGCACGATCGAGTACTTCAGCCGGCGATAGGTAGTTCGCCTCCCTACCCCAGGTGGGTTTGAAACCCACCTCTACGGTGACCAAGGCGAGGAATTGCGGGAATGATCTGGCTCGGGTCAGTGCGGGGGACAGGCGAGAACGGGGGAAGGGTACTGACACCTACCGTTTTCGCGATTTCGTGATCCACGCGTCATACCGCCGCGAAACCGGCCACTGCCAGCGCCATGCCAATGGCCGCTGCCGAGGTTATCAGAGAGATCGCGCCCCAGCCGAAGCGGACGAGCGCAATCGCCGCGCCCACCAGTATCAACCCGGTCGGCAGATCGACCACCGCCGATCGCGAAAGCAGGACGCCGGCCCCGACGATCGTTCCTATCACCGCCGCGTTCGTGCCTTTGAGGAATGACCGGGCGATCTCCGATCCGCGGATGCGTTCAAGGTAAGGGCCCGTGCCGGCCAGGACTATGACGAACGCCGGCAGGAATATCGCCGCCGTCGCCACCGCGGCCCCAGTCAGGCCGGCCGCGGCGTAGCCGACGAACGCGGCGGTAATCACGATTGGGCCGGGCGTCGCCTGGCCGAGCGCTACACCATCGATAAACTGTTGGGCCGAGAGCCACCCGTAAACGTCCACCACGTCGTGCTCGATCAGCGGGATGATGACAAAGCCACCGCCAAATAGCAGCGCGCCCGCCTTGAGAAAGACCCATGCCAGGGCCACCAGGGTCGAAAGGCTCGCGACCGAGACCATCGGCGCCGCCAGGTACGCTCCGGCGAGCACTCCAGCACCGGGGAGCTTCAAGGGGCCCTTCGAGTAGATTGCGATTCCAATCAGGCCGGCTACTATCAAGACCGCCACCGCGAGGGCCGGCGCGACCACCGTCACGACCAGCGCCGCCGCCACCAGCACACGCTGGGGCCAGTCCGTGACCGCCGGCCTGTAGAGCCGAAAGGCGGTCGCTGCGATGATCGCGATGATCGCCGGCTTTACCCCGTAGAACAGCCATATGACCTGTGGCACGGAGCCAAACTCGAAGTAGGCCCAGGAGAGCGCCAACTCGCTCGAGTTCGGACCGGGGACCATGTTCGTGACCGAAAGCGCGTCGAGGAAATGCTCGCGCTTGATCCACTTGCGCCGGTGGACGACGGTGTCTTCCATCATGGATATGTGGGCGGCCGGCCCGCCGAAGCCGATAACTCCCAGCCGGAGGAAGATCCAGGCGATTTCCCTCAGCGAGCCGGAAGTAGATACCTGGAGCAAGTTAATCGAGCGCTGAGAGCGGGTTGCTGCTGGGATTCATATTCAGGCTCGCGGGTCATTGTTGAAGGGAAACCTACCTGTGGGAAATGTTAGCGCTTTACCCCTTCTGGCAATCTGGCTCGCTCGGCGCACTTGCAACGCAATTGCAACCTTGCGCCGCCAGTTCTGGTCCGTAAACCCGTGAGGAGCTTGCACCGCGTCGCGCGTGTTTTTCACATCGCCGGCCCGTTTAGTTGTCTCAGAGAATCCTTGGGGCATTGTTCTGACCGCGTGTTGACCAACATTCGGAATGAATCTTGGGCAGGGTACCCTCATGATATTACAAAGACAATCCGGCCACCCAACCGATGCCGGCCGCGGCCGTGGCCGGCGCTAGCAGCCGGAAGGTCCAGTACATCCCCTGCCGGCTGTCCCGACGCCAGAGGATAGCGGCGATCGATACCAGCAAGAGGTAGATGGCTAGTCCCACCCACAGCTCAAGCGTGGCGGAGCCCAAAGCCAGAGCGGCCCCCAGGACGAGGGCCGGCGTGATCGCCGCGCAGGTCCAG
Organism: Chloroflexota bacterium; assembly: GCA_963664835.2. Classification (GTDB taxonomy): domain Bacteria; phylum Chloroflexota; class UBA6077; order FW602-bin22; family JBCLEL01. The sequence continues at coordinate 85,276 of CAXXUG010000020.1, forward strand.
CAAAGCCGGATGGCCCGGCTTGGACCAAGCAGCTGGGCGAGCGCCATGTGGTCGGCCTGCCTGTCCGCGTCCAGGTCTGGCAGCGCGTTAGCAAGGTGAATCTGGACCGTAGCCGGCAGTCCCACCAGGTACAGCCATATCAATCGCCCATCGAACTGGCCGGCGCCGACCGAAGCCCATATCGGCACCAGCGGCAACGCGATGGTGTACGCCAGGAAGCTGAGGGCCGTTCGCCTCAACGCCAAGTTGTAGCTGTGTCCGGCGGCAAGCCCGACGGCTGTTAGCGCCGCCAGAGTCTCGCCGATCATCGCCGAAAGCGCCAGAGCCGCGGTCAGGCTGGCGCCGCCCAACACCAACGCTACACAGGGGGTTATCGCGCCGCTGGGCAGAGGACGCCAGGGTTTGCCGACGGCATCGTCGTTGCGGTCGGCCCACTCGTTTATCGCGCCTATCGACACCTGGGCCAGCGCCATTATCGCCAGCAGTATGACGAACCGGCCAAACGGGACCGGCCCGTCGGGCATTATCGCCAGCAATAGCCCGGTCGCGATCACGACTACGGTCGCGGCGAAAGCGTGGGTTAGCATCAACCAGGGAGTAAGAGGTCGCAGAATCGCCGGCCACGATCTGCCGCTGCGCAGCCACTCGATTTTTCGGATGGCTGTTTACCTTGAAAAGCTGGCCGGATGCCGGACGGAGACATTGACGGTCCGCATCGGTTTTCGCGGGCTCGTAGATCGACGCATAAGCTAGACAGAGTCTAGCATGGGACATCAGGCTCGATCCGGGTTGCTAGATGCCCACCACCTCGACTCGCGCTCCTGTCTCGATCGCCGCCCTGGTCAGCGGATCCGTAGCGGCGAACGCCGCCGCCTGTAGCAGGCCGGCGACTCTCGCGGCGTGGGGCATCAGGTGGCGTCGACGCACCAGCCGGTAGTCTCGCTCCGGCATCCGGCCGGCCGTCAGCCGGATCTTCGGCATCGGCGAACCCTCGGTATCCGTAGCGGCAACCAGTTGAGCGCCCAACTCGCGCAGACGACGCAGCGTCGTCGTTAGCGCAACCGTCCCTTCTCCATCGTCGTTTGACGCCAGCGCGATCAGCAAGTCCCATAGCTCCGACTCCGTTTGATCCGGAGCCTGGGGCTTCCAGTCCAGCGAGACCGTCCGATCCTCTGGCGGAGCCAGATTTTGCGGAATGTCGAGTACTTTTCTCTCGATTGTCGCGGTTGAGAGTGAATTCATATCATCGCCTCCTGCACGAACACTTGTTCTTATACTAAGTATAGCACGCTTTTTGAGGATTGTGTAGGAGGCGAATTGCCTCAAAAATGGACTTATCGAAGAACAATACGTTGCCTCATAACTCACATTACCCTGAGGAGCAGAAGTATCGACTGAGTACTAGAGTGTCGATGGTCTGATCGAAGGCAAGGCGGTCAGACCGAACGGATCGCCGGCGCTTCGGAGTGCCCTTGGCCTGGGACAAATCCCAAGAGTCACCCGTTTCTCTTTCCGATGGGTCCAGTGCAGCCGGATCAGGGCAGGGAGAGACGTCAGGGCGTGATGCGGGAAGGCCACCAGTTCCAGCGGCCGAGCCGGACGACCACCGCCGGCACGATCAGGGTGCGGGTTATGAACGTGTCGATCAGCACGCCAACGGCAACCGCGAATCCGAGTTGCAGCAGGTCTTGGAGCGGTAGGGTCATCAGGGCGGAGAACGTGCCGGCAAGTATCAGCCCGGCCGAGGTTATCACCGGTCCGGTGCGCGCGAGCGCGAGGTGGATCGCCTGCTTCAACGGAGCCTTTCGCGCCTCATCGCGTATGCGGGACATCAGATAGATGTTGTAGTCGACGCTCAGCGCGTTCAGGAACACGAACAGGTAGAACGGCACGGCATACCCCACCCCCGGTTGGTCCAGCAACACCACAAAGACCACGATTGCGAGGCCCAGCGTCGCGAAATACGTGAACGCGATCGTCGCCATGAGGTACAGGGGCGCGATCAGCGAGCGCAGGAGCAACGCGAGCACAACTCCGATCGCTAGCAGGATCAGCGGAAGCACCACCAGCGAATCTCGATCGCCGGCCGTGCGGGTATCGTATGACTCGGCCGTGTCTCCCCCGACGATTACGGCATCGGCAGCCAGACCCGCCGATTCGGCGCTCTCGCGGGCCAGTGCGCGCAGCGCCGGCACAACGTCAAGAGCCTCCTCGGAATAGGGATTGACCCTCAGCACGACTTCGATCCGGGCCGCGAGTCCATCGGCGGAGACGAATCTCAGCGGGAGCGCCTCCGGCAGCTGCCAGGCCGATGGCCCCTCCGTGCCAAAGGGCCTGCTGGGCCCGGAAGCGTCTTCCACGTCCGGGTGTTCGGCGAGCTCGAGCGTGATCGCGTCCAGTTTGTCCAGTGACTCGGTATCGAGCGCCTGAGCGCCCGGCGGCAGGGAGACGTAGACCCTGGTGGGCGAGAGTGCGCCGGCCGGAAAGCCGGCCCGCAACAGTTCGAAGCTGCGAACCGACTCCGTATTGTTCGGCAGACTCGCAAGCTGGTCGTAGTTGGCGCGGAAAGGGAGCAGCCCTGTCACCAGAACGGCGAGCGCCAAGGCCGTGATCGCGAGCGTCAATCCGGGCCTACGGAGCACGACGGCCCCAATTCTGCCGTAAACGCTGCGCCGCCAGTCGGCCTGTCGGTCCGATGAAGTTTCGAGCCGGGGCCGCATGGGCCAGAAGCAACTGCGACCAAAGATCGTCAGCACCGCCGGAATGAGCGTGACCGCGGCCAACATCATCAGGGCCACCGCCAGAGCAATTACCGGACCGAGAGCCTGGTATGAACGCAGCGTCGCTAACCCAAGCGCGGCACAGGCGACCAGGATCGTCGTGCCGGCCGAGGCAACGGCGCCACCGACGCCCCGCATCGTTTGACGCATCGCCACGTGGCGATCGTCGTGGCGCGTCAACTCCTCTCTGAAGCGGGCCGAGACGAAGAGCACATAGTCGGTGCCGGTGCCGAATAGCACGACCGTCATGATCCCTGTTGTCTGCGCGGAAACCGGAAAGTCGAACTGCTGCGCGAACCATCCGCCGATGGCTCCGGCGAGTTGGAAGACGAGGCCTACACCCAGCAGCGGGATGGCGGCCATGACTGGCGAACGATAGATCACGATAAGGAGCACCAGCACCAGCAGCGCGGTTACCAGCAGCAGCAGGGTATCGATCTGCGAAAACACATCGATCAAGTCGACGATCAGGCCGCCGGGTCCGCCCACGGCAACCTCGACGCCGTCCAGATCGAGTTCCGCCGAGCGGACGCGAATGGCTGTGACGGTGTCGGCAAAGGCCTGTTCGGCAGGCTCGCCGGCCACCTCTACGAATACGTACATCGTTGTGTCGTCCGACGACACCAGCCCGAAGTCCCGACCCGTGAGCGGGCCGGGGTAGAACACGTCACCGACGTTCTCCGGACCGTCCGGGCCGGACGCCCAGGCCGCTAGTTCCGCCGCAGCCACGTAGGTGGGTGTACTGAGCCCGGCCGGCTCCTGAAAGACGACGAGGACTGGCGTGCCGGCCGACGGGAAACGCTCCTGTCCAAACTCATACGCTCTAGTTGCCTCCGCGTCGCGGGGCAGGAAAAGACTCTGCTCGTTCTCCGTCGCGTCGCTGAGCGCCGGCAGCTGTGAGATCAACGCGCCAGCGGCGATGACCCAGACGATGAGCGTTACCCACTTGCCGCAAGGGCTGCTCACGCGGTCGGTCAAGTAGCGCAGCACTATCTTGCGCCGTTCCAGGCGTTAAATCGATATTGGCTGGCTTGCGTATTCATGATCCGCTCGATGCTACTCCTGCGGCACTGACTCTCCAATGCAGATCATCAGTCAACGTTGAGAGATGGAATATGGTAGACATAGCGTAGGAGTATATTCGACACACTGTCAAGTATAATCTACAGATTCGAGCGTTCAGACTCGGAGGTGCCGGCTCCCTACGGGCTCGATATCACGTCATGCGGCCCGCCACCGGCCAGGCATTCTGATCGGCGAGAATCGGGAAATCGTTGCGGGGCCGGTCCGCCGCGGGCGGATGCCGGCGGACGTCCCCGGTGGCCATGCGCCGTGAATCCTATTCGCGAGAAGAAAGGAACGCGCTGCTTTGGACGAGCGCAGCCGGCTGGCGCACAATGCCCTGCAGGCACTTCACTTCGATTCGCGGGTACATCTTTTCCAGCAACCCATTCCTCAGGCAATCCAGGATCGAACCCGAAGCACAGTCCTCGCCGCAAAGCTTGGCAGGAACGCGACGGTACTTGACGTGGGTACGGGCGTGGGGGTCTTGATTCCATATTTTCTCGAGCGAGGAGTGCTTGCCGAGAATATCGTTAGCTGCGATCTGAGTAGCGCTATGCTGGCGGTCGCCAGGTCGCGATTTCCGTCGGTGCGGTTCTGGCAGGGTGATTTCCTGGACCTGCCGGCGAGGGGTTGGAACGAAGAAAAACCCGAGCGTTGCCTTTCCTTTACGGCAGTCTTCTTCAACGCCTGCTTCGCCAATTCCTTTGATCCGGAGACAGCCATTGCTCGAGCTGCGAGATTGTTGGCGCCGGCGGGGCGTATCGTTATCAGCCACCCTCTGGGTTCTGGCTTTGTCGCGGGACTACATGCCGGCGAGCCGGACATCGTGCCGCACCTTCTTCCCAGGCGATGGGAACTAGAGGGCTACGCGAAGTCGAGTGAGTTGCGGATCGACCGATTCGAGGATGAGGAAGAGTGTTACCTCGTGGTTCTTGAAGCGCCCTGAGCCGGCACACCAAGGCATGAAAACCCTGAGTGGCGGTTTTGTACGGCGAATTCGCACAGGGGTTTCTGCCATGCCCAGGCCCGACCCCAGCGGGGGACAAGCCCCCGCGCTACATTTCCCATCCCCGCCCCTCCTGGATTCCGGCCATCGCCGGAATGACGCAAGGGGGGCCGGAAAGACGAGTGCGTGAGCGGTAGTATGTGGGCACTCTCGCGGCCGCGTCAGATAGTTTTCGTACCATAGTGGAGGGCAACGCGACCAAGTATGGGGCTTGCTACCTGTTCGGAACGGCGCCGTAGCGGTCGGCCATAATTCTCTCGACGGTGTCAACGACTGCCTGCGTCTGGGCGTCTATTTCCAGGTTGACGCGATGGCCTGTTCGTTTGGATGCGAAGGTGGTTTTTCGCAAGGTTTCTGGGATCAGGTGGACCGTGAACAGGTAGTCGTCGCGGTCTACGTCAACCACCGTGAGACTCGCGCCGTCAAGGGCAATGAATCCCTTTGGGAAGATGTAGTTCATCCACTCCGGCGGAGCGTCGAGGGCCCAGATTCGCTCATTCTCCCTCTGACGCGCGTCACGGAGGCGGGCTGTGCCGTGAATATGGCCGGAGACTCGGTGACCGCCAACCTCATCCGTCACGGAAGCCGACCGTTCTATATTGACCTGCCGCCCCGGCGCGAGGCTCGCCAGAGTCGTTCGGTCCAAAGTCTCCTGGATGGCGTCAAATCCGGCGCAGGTCCCGGCGATCTGGGTTACTGTGAGACAGACTCCGTCCACCGATACGCTGGCGCCGGGTTTCAGGCCCTCTGAAAGCTCGCCGCCGAGGTCGACGACAAATGCCAGGAGGTTCGTCTTCCGCTCGACGGATACGACCCTGCGGACTCCCTGTACGATCCCGGTAAACATTGGGGCTAGCGCCCTTCGCGCCGGCGGTGCTGACGGGACATTGCTATACCTTGACCGTTACCCCGGCCTGAGCTTCTCGAGTATGAACTCGCAAAACACGTGGCTGTCCATCGAACCGCCGGATGGAGGCAGGACTGGAAACCGAATGATGCGCCAACCGTCTCGAATCGCTTCCAGCACCGTCTTGTAGGGCCAGTCCGCCGGGTCCTCCGGCCCGTCGAGCAACTCCCCATCCTCGACCATGGACATGCCGATGACTTTGTCCTCCAACCATGTGGTCGGCGTCTGCAGAAATAGAAGGTCCTGTCGAACTTGCTGGGTGGACACAGCCCCATCTCCTTTCGTCGAATCCAGTGACGGCAATTCTTTCAAATGGACCCAAGCCCAACAACTGGCCGGCAGACCCGCATCGTCATTTGTACGAACGAGTTCCGTCCAATCAGCCTCTATGCCTGCTTTCCACCGGCGAATCCTGCCGAATTGTAGACCTATGGTCGATGGCGGAACGCGAGAATGTAGCGCGGTCGAAGACTACGCGAGGCGAGGGGCTCGTCCCCCGCTCGTGTCGGGTGGGGCGTGGCAGAATCCGCCGGCCTAGAATCCCTCTCTGATGAGTGCCGCGATCCGCTCGCCGATGACCATCGCGGTCGCGTTGGTGTTCGCCCTGATGCAATCCGGCATTATCGACGCGTCCGCCACCCTCAAGCCATCGACGCCGTGGACCCTGCCGTACTGGTCGACCACCGCCATCGAGTCCGACGCGGGGCCCATCTTGCAGGTGCCGGAAACATGGTGGCTCGTAGTTGCTCGTCTCAGCAGCCAATCGTCCAGGGCGTCGTCCGATGCCAGGTCGCTGTCCGATGGGTCCACCAGTACATCGATAATCTCGGCGAACTGTTCCCGCCGGCCCAACTCGACGCACTTGCGCACTGCCTCGCGCATCCGCCGGCGGTCGAACTCCGAGCCCAGCAACCTGAAGTCCAGCTCCGGCTGCACCCGTGGATCGCTCGATGCGAGCCGGAGCTCGCCGGAGCCCTCCGCCAAGTAGACGCAGACGCACATGCCGACGCCGAAAGGCTCCGAATCCCATGTGTCCGGGCCGCCCTCGTACATCACCGATACATAGAAGACGGCCATGTCGTTTCTGAGGTCCGAACCGTTGGCAGTGTATCTGAGTACGACCTGGGCTTTTGGTCCCAGCGGGTCCTGCCGGAAATCCGCTCGCGCCTTCCAGACCAACGATACCTGGGGATGGTCTCGCAGGTTTTGCCCCACCCCCGGCAGAGCATGGACCTGCTCTAGGCCGGTCGCATCAAGCTGATTGGCCGGGCCGATACCCGACAGCAGCAGCAAGTGTGGCGACCCGACCGCGCCGGCGGAGAGTATGATCTGCTCGCCCTCAATGACCAACCGCTCGCCGCCAGTCTCCGCCAATACGCCAGTCGCCCGCTTGCCCTCGAACAACACTCGACGAACAAGGCTGTCCGGCTTGATGGTGAGGTTGCTCCTTTGTCTCGCTTCAGGCAGGTACCCGATCGCGGTACTCCAGCGCAGGTTGTCCCAGGTGTTGAACGCGACCGCCCCCACGCCAGTCGCGTCCGGCGCGTCATGGTCCGGACAGTCTGGGTAGCCTATAGAGCGACACGCCTCGTAGAATGCCGCCTGGTCGACCAGCCATTCCTCTCGCGAGTCAACGCTGGTCCTGATAGGGCCGACCCTGCCGTGAAACTCATCGCCGAATGCCGTACTCGTTTCGATCCGGCGGAAACGCGGCAGCAGCTCCTCGTAGCTCCACCTATCGTTCCCCGACGACGCCCACCGGTCATAGTCCTCGGGCAGACCCCGCATCCAGACCATCGCGTTTATCGCGCTGGATCCACCGACTATCTTTCCCCTGGGTACACGTATAGGTGGGGCCTTGTCGGTAGCCTTAGCCTGGAAGTCCCAGTTGTGCTTGGTATTGGGCCCGAATGCCCTGGCCCAAAGGGCCGGGGAGAGACCGAGAGCATATTTGATTTCGTCCGGCATCTGGTCTGGATTCGGATAATCCGGCCCCGCTTCCAACAGCAGCACCGAGCGGTGCGGGTCCTCCGAGAGCCGGCTGGCCAGGATCGCGCCGGCGGAGCCGGCCCCCACTACTATGTAGTCGTACCGCATGGCTCCCCTCCCAGGCGACAAAGGCTGGTTCATGCCGAGAAACTCCGGCCGACCGGTTGGATGAGGATTTCCGTTAAGATAACGGTACCGGTTCGGTAATCTCCAATTGTGAGGCAACGGGGATGCAGATTCAATTGCCAACCACCGGACCCGGGCCCAACTCGGAGGTCGTCTGATGGCAGACGATGCGATCACCGCCGTAGTCGTCGGCGCCGGCAACCGCGGCCTGAAGTACTCCTCCTACGCCGAGCAGCGTCCCGACCGGCTGAAGATCGTGGGCATCGCCGACCCCTCGGTCTCTCGCCGGCGGGCAGCCGGCAAGAGGTTCGGAGTCCCGCCGGCCCGTCAGTTCTCCTCGGCGAAAGAGTTGGCAGCAGGACCCAAAATCGCCGATGCCGCAATCAACGGGACCATGGACCGGTTCCACGTTCCGACCTCGATTCCGCTGCTGGAAGCCGGCTACGACATCCTCCTTGAAAAGCCGTTCGCCATCGACGAGAACGAGATGTGGCGGCTTCTCGAAGCCCGCCGGCGCAGCGAGAGGCGTCTCATGGTCTGCCACGTCCTTCGCTACGCTCCCTTCTACCGTGAGATCAAGGAGAGGGTAGCCGAAGGCCTCATCGGAGACATCATCAACATTCAGACGACTGAGCACGTCAGCTACCACCACATGGCGGTAGCGTTTGTCAGGGGCAAATGGCGGAACAGGGCCGAGTCAGGCTCCTCGATGCTGATGTCAAAGTGCTGTCACGACCTCGACCTGATCATGTGGTTCAAGAGCGGCATTCGGCCCGTTTCGGTGGCCAGCTTTGGCAGCAACCTGCAGTTCCGGCCGGAGAGGGCGCCAGAGGGCGCCGGAACCATGTGCCTGGTCGACTGCCCGATCGAGCCCGACTGTCTCTACTCCGCCCGCAAGCACTACCTCGACAAACCGGACCGATGGAAGCCCTACGTCTGGATTGCGCTTGAGGACATTCCCGATCCAACTCCCGAGCAGCGGCTGGAACAGCTCAAACAGGACGATCGATACGGCCGCTGCGTCTGGCGGTCGGACAACGACGTCGTCGACCACCAGTCACTGATCCTGGACTTCGAGGACGGCAGCACGGCGACCCATAACATGATCGGAGGCGCCGCGAGGCCCGCCCGCTCGGTGCACCTGATCGGCACAACCGGCGAAATCGAGGGCGTCTTCGAGGATAGCCGGTTCGTGATCCGCCGGATAGATCCACAGCCCGGCCGGGATCACACCGAGGAGGCCATCACCGTAGACGCAGGCGGAGACATGGAGGGCGCCTACGGCGCCCACGGCGGTGGAGACCTCCGGCTCGTCGAGGACTTCGTCAGCTTCCTACAGGGCGACCCGCCATCCATCTCCTGCACCACCCTGGAAGACTCTATCTATGCATACATAGCCGGCTTTGCCGCCGACCGCGCCATGGAGGAGCGCCGCGTAGTCCACATTGATGTGCCTTAAGGTTTCCACAAGCGCCGGTGGTGGAGAGATCGCATTCGGAGTTTCAACAAAACCTCCCTGAATTGATCGAGACAGAAGCAGACGGCGCGTTGTGGCCACGAACTGCCGGGTGGACAAACGACTCACAAAATCAGATCGCCGTTCAAGGGTTCCCGCTCCTTAGGTGCATTCTGCCTGCAGCAGTCACTTCTTCGGGGCGTGCGTAGTGGGACCAGTGAGCTTATGATCAGCCGCCCCTAGTTCACGGACAGACCGCTGGGGCTTTCGCCTACATTGACGGAGGACTGCCGATGGGAGCGGGGTTTATGTTGGGCGGTTGCGTCAGTGGATCAAGCGCCCAACGCAGAACTCATCCCACCGCACACGTTCACCCAGAGCGCCTAAATATACAACTCTAGGAACTCTTAGTTTAACTTACTCTCGTTCCACGGCGTTGGCAGCCTGCATCTCGTTTCCGCGTTACAAATCGGATTAGAGCCCTAATGCCTGCGACCCGAATGACGAAGTTAACGGTTGCGGAGAATCGGAAATTTCGTGACGCAGCACTTGCCAATCTTGAGGGTCGTCGAATCTAGGAATCTGAGCGTCCTACCATAATGCTCTAGGTAAGCAATGAGCCATTGCAGTATTATGATCGAGTCGCTATGACGGGTTGAATGCCAATCTAGCCACTCGACCCTTTGAATCCCAACCTCGGCTTTCTGCCCGGGTGACGTCCTTTCACTGACATATCCTTAGGACAGGTTAATTGCTGGCAACACACGCGGAGCGAATCCTGCCAGTAAGCGTACTATTGGTTGCGATATTTCTTCGATTGTACAACCTAGATTCGGTACCTCCCGGACTCATGGGAGACGAAGTTGAAAACGGGCTCGATGCCCTGAAGATCATCGACGGCGAACGGCCAATTTTCCTGTCCGATAACTTCGGGCGCGAGGCCCTATTCATCTATCTTCAGGCAATCAGCATGGCCTTGTTGGGACAGACAGACCTAGCCTTTAGAATGTCCTCGGCCATCATAGGGATACTGACGATCGCAGTGGCATACTTTATGGCACGGCGCATGTTCGACTCACGGATCGCCTTGCTCGCCAGTGCTTGGCTGACCTTATCCCTTTGGCACGTAATCTTCAGTCGGATCGGGCTGCGCTCGATTTCGCTCCCGCTATTCCTCGCGGTCGGGTTTTACTGCATCTGGCGCGGGCTTGAGAGTGTCAGATCTCAGGCAAAGACAGGGTATGCCTCGCCGACACACACAACTATCAATAGCTCAAGACCCACGATCTGGTTTGCTCTTGGCGGCATCGTAATGGGGCTTTCCCTGTACACCTATTCGACAGCTCGATTTGCTCCCTTGGTTATTGTAGCGCTGGCGTTGTACGTAGCGTTCATGCACCGCCAACTGCTCCGTCAGATCCTACCAAGATTAGCCTTGACCTTAGTCATTGCAGCTCTAGTGTTCCTGCCACTGGGGAACTACTTTTTGCATAACCCAGAGGATTTTGTGAAGAGAGCTCGAGAAGTCACAATATTCAACCCAGCGCTCCAAGAAGACACTCTAGGACAAACACTACTTGACTCGACACTTCGCTCCCTCGGCATGTTCGCCATCCGAGGCGATAGTCGTTGGGACAGGAACCTCCCGGGCAGGCCTATATTCGATCCCATATCATCGCTGTTGATGCTCATAGGAGCGTCTTTGGCTGTCCGGCGATTTCGGCAACCGGCGTATGGTTTCATAGTCTTGTGGCTCGTCTTGATGTTTACGCCGAGTATCTTTGCCATCAAGGACAATCCAAACTATCTCCGCGTCACTGGCCTGATCCCTGCCCTCTTCATATTGCCGGCATTGGGGACTGCCTGGTTGTGGCAAGTCTGGGAGTCCAACGCCACTGCAAGACTGCGCACACTACCGATTCTCCTTGTGATCGTGGCATTTCTTGGTGGAGCAGTCAACGCCTATCATAGCTATTTTGAACTATGGGCCAAACAGTCCATGCTCGCCCATGTTTTCAGTGCGCACCCGCCAGTGCTCAGCAAAGTCTTCTGCCAGACTATAGAGACGAAGCATAGGCCGACCTTGAACTCGCATGATGACGACGAGCCGGAGCTGCATGGCCCGGCACAATTTGGTGATCGGTTGTTCGTCTATGGATTTGACCTGACTGGAGACGTTCGCGCAGGAGAGGCGATGACGGTACGTTGGTACTGGCGCACGATCTCCAATGACGAACAAGAGCTTGCACTCTCCAACCAACTGGTTGGAGAGGATGGTCGCCATTACGGCCAGGTTGATGAACAATGCTTTGTGCCCAGCTACTGGTCAATCGGCACTTCTGGAACAACTACCTTAGGCCTCCACGTAGATTCCGAGACGCCAACCGGTGCGTACTGGCTGCACGCGACGATCAGAAGTCATCGACATCATCATAGACCAGGAGTACATCTGCCTGTCTCTGACTCACAAGGGAATCTGATTGGCAATCAACTGAGGTTGGGACCTATCAAGGTTCACGGCCGGCTGCCCGCATCAGAACCGAAGGTGGAGAATCGCCTGTCGGTGAGCTTTGCGGACCAGATTGATCTTCTAGGGTATAGCCTCAATGACCGCGTTCTAATGCCCGGTCAGTCGCTCAACTTGACCCTCTTCTGGTCGCCTCGGGGAAGGCCATCGCGAGACTATACAGTTTTCGTCCATCTGTTGGACTCCCAAGAGCAAATCCGAGGTCAGGCGGATTCACCTCCCAGGGCTGGAATGTATCCCACGTCGCTGTGGAACTTCGGAGAAGTGATCGCCGACTCGCACACTCTTTCCTTGGCGCCAGATCTGCCACCCGGTGAATACAGGTTAGCCATAGGGTTGTACGAATTTGACACCGGTCAGAGGGTGTGGATAGTTGATGAGAACGATCAGATCGTGGGGGACCGCGCAATGATCTCCGGAATGGCTGTTGGCAGTTAAGCGAGGTCACAGCGAGCGATCACTGGTCAAGCGAAGGAGTCGGGCCGGCAGTACGGCGCGTTCAAGCTCAGGATCAAGCCAAGAACAGATGGCTCCTCCACCGCTAACCCTGCGATTGTCGGCAGGCCCTCTTGCTGGGCCCGAACCGGGCCGGCCGGGTTCTTCGCGCCTGCGACATCGCGATCGACGGGATCCCCATCATAGCGGCGACCGCGACGGCGACAACCGTGCCATGGAAGAACGACGGGCAGTCGACCTCACAGTGCGCTGGGGCCCTCCGATCAGACGCATTGCCGGCTCGCCACCGGCGAAACGCGCCGAATTGTAGACCGATGGTCGACGGCGGAATGGGTTCCGATGTTGCGACGTTACGCCGGCGGGGACTCCCTCCCCAGAATCGTCTCGTTCAAACGCTCGATCAGAGGCCGGCCGGCCCCGGACTCGGGCTCTCGGACCAGCTCGGGCCTGAGCAGCTCGACTGTTACGTACCTGCGGCTGAGGGCCCAGATGTCCGTGCCCTCCTTGTCGTTCCAGTCCATCGGCCGGTATCCTGCCTTCACGTTCGTTAAACCGTTCGCCGCAGGCTCCTCGCCGTCGAAGGTCGTTCGCCTGAACACGTGCATGTCCGCCGGCTGGACCCGGACCGCGCCTCTAATCTCGTCCGGCCGGCAGTACGGCGCGTTGACGCTCAGAATCAAGCCTCTGAGTGAAGAGTTCTCCACCGCCAGCCGTGCGATTTCAGGCAAGACCATCCTGCTGGGGCCGAACCGGGCCGGCCGGGTTCTTCGCGCCTGCGACATCGCGATCGACGGGATCCCCATCATCGCGGCGGCCGCGGCAGCGCCAACCGTGCCGGAGAGCAGGCTGTCCCGCCCGACGTTGCTGCCGTCATTGATGCCGGATACAACCAGGTCCACTTTGCCCTTAGCCAGCCACTCAACGCCGATCGTTACGGCCGCGGCCGGCGTGTTGTAGACGATATAGGTGGGCACGTCCTCGCAGCCCTTGCGCCGGGGCCGGATCTGCCGGTAAGCCATGCGCTGGTGCCATAGGATGCCGGCCCCGGCGCCGCTGTGATCGCCGGATGGCGCCACCACCATCACCTCGCCAAGCTCTCGCAGCACCCGCACCGATTCCCACAGGCCAGCAGCGCCAACGCCGTCGTCGTTCGTCGCCAGTATTCGCATAGGCGCGCTCAAGAATCGTCCATTAGGTTCATCTTGTCTCTGACAGCATTGTTCCAGACCCTCGTTTTGTCTTTTGTGGGAGATTCGAACCAAGAGCGCGGGATCTTAGCAGCGCACCGCCTAGCAATTTGCCCGTTCCAATCGCAGCCGATATCTTATCGCCGAGCCGCGACACCTGCCAGACTCATTCGTTGACGGCCCTCCGCTAACGCCGCTCTTTCGAGCGTGCGGGGCGGTACGCCATCTTCATGTAGAGGTCGCCCTGCCTCATCTCCTCCAACATCTGCGCCAGTCGCTTCTGCCTGGTCTGCTCCCGCTTCGCCGAGGCGATCCATCCGATGTAGTCGTTCTGCTGGTACGGTGGACGCTCATGGTAAACGCCCATCAGACCGTTATCGATCAGCGCCTCTCGAACGAACGCCGGCATGGGGTGCCTTGGCCGCCGGCCGTGCGGCGATTTCGTTGCGTTCATTGAGCTCTGCGATTCCCGGCCGGCCGACTCATCTGCATCGCCACGTACGAGCCGCTGCGGACTCACTCCCGGCACCCGCCGGATCAGACCCCTGGCCTCGAGGTCCAGCTTTACCGTAGTCGTGTACCAGTTGACGGATGCATTCTCGAAGAGGCGGCGCGGCGCGCGCTGCTCCACCTCTTTCGACAGGTCCATGAACCGCAGCCCCGGCTCATCGCCCGGCACCGCATCCAGGATCGCCCTTCGCACCGCCTCGTACATCTCCCTGGATACCGTCGTCCCTCTCTTCTTTGGATCAGGATGCAGCGCCTCTATTCGCTGCTCTTGGGGTCTCGGCAATTCCTTCGCCTCCGATTCGCCTCTGTCGCAATGCCCAACAGCATCGTAGAGGCGGGCTTGAAACCCGCCTGGGGTAGGGAGGCGACCTACCTGACGCCGGCGAACGTCCTTCCGCCGACGTAGCAATCAGTTAAAATCTAGTCCTCAATCGGTTGATGGAAGTGAAAGCACAGCCCATCGGGCGCCACCACAAAGAACATCTGTAGTTTCTGCCCGTTGCGTTCCTCCACCCCCCAATTCACCGCCTTGATGCCCTTCGCTTCGAACTCGCGCCGGGCCCGGTGAATATCCCTCACCAGAATCGCGGCCCCATCGTTCTCAGGGACACCGCCGTTCACCGCGAATCCGATCTGGACGCCGTCGCGTTCCATTATGACGGTGGGCACGGGATCGGCCCGTCTTTCTACTTCGACCAGCCCGAACGCATGGCCGTACCAACTCGCGGCCTGGACGACGTCCTTGACCGGCAGTCCAAGAACGTCGTCGAGAAATGGGTACGCAGCCCGAAACAGCTTTTCTCCTTGCATTCGATCAGAACCTCCTCAGGCGCTCTTGCCCAAAATCTCCGAGTAATCGGTCATCCCCGCAGGGGCCGGCACACCATGACATGAAAACACGGAGTCCCGGTTTTGTGCGGCGAATTCGCGCGGGGGATTCTGCGATGCCCAGGCCCCACCCCAGCGGGGGACTAGCCCCCGCGCTACATTTCCCCGTCCCCGCCCCTCTGGATTCCGGCCTCCACTTGAATGACGATTGTAGGGATTGGTGCGATTCAAAGCCACTCCCGAAGTCGCTTAGCATTATTTTCGTAGCAATCACGATGGTATCTCCGTTTTGGCATAATGTATCCGGCCAGGGTGAGTATAACGCTCCGCAATACAGGCTCCGGCAATGACTATCGAAGAGTTCTTCAACAGATCCTCCGACTACTACGACGAATGGCTCAGGAAGGCCGTTCCCCACTACGATCAGGTCTTCGACACCGCGGTCGAGCTCATACCATTCGACCCAAGCGACACCATCAGGGTACTGGACCTCGGCGCCGGCACCGGCCTATTCTCCTGGCACGTCATGCAGCGATTTCCCAACGCCAACCTCGCTCTCTACGACATCTCATTCCAGTTGCTGGACCTGGCCCGCGAACGGTTCGCAGAGGTGAAAGACCGCGTCTCCATAGTCGAGTCCGATTACCTGCGCCTCGACGCCGCCGATACCTACGATGCGATCATCTCCAGCTTTTCAATCCACCACCTGGCCCACGTCGAAAAGCGACGACTATTCTCTCTGGCCAATCGCGCCCTGAAGCCATCCGGCGCATTCATCAATATCGACCAGATCCAGGCCCCAACTCCCGGTCTAAAGGATCTGTACTGGTACGGTTGGCTGGAGAAGGTCAGATCGGCCGGCGCTGATGAGGAGCAGGTACAGGAGAGCATCCGGCGCCGCCGCGCACTTGATGTTGACGCCACGCTCTCCGACCAACTGCGCTGGCTGGCCGACGCCGGCTTTTCCGATGTCGATTGCATTTACAAGCACTACTTCATCGGAATCTTCTACGGCCGCAAGCGGCCGGCCGGTGATGGTTAGTCGTCCCCCCACCACAGGCGGATTTGAAACCCGCCGCTACGGTTAGGTTGGTCTTCGGCCGGCGGCCGGCCACTTCACTGCGCAGGCCCCTCAACCCGCCGGCGAACCCTCCAACCCATAGTCGAAGTACGTAGCCGCCACCAGATCGTGCAACTCCCGGCAGTGTCCACTCACCTCCCGCAAGAATTTCTCGCGGTCCTCCCGGTCCGGCCAACTGTAGTGGACCAGCGCCGTCAGACGGCCGGCCAGACGCCGGGTCGCTTCGCTGCTCTTCCCATCCGGGCCCGGGCCCAGGCCGGCAAGCTCCGCCTCCGCCGAATCCAGCGATCGGCACAGCGAGTGTGGAAGCAGAGGGTCTCCAACCAGCACCTCCAACACCTGGTCCGCCCGTACCTCGACACTGAACCTCTGGCTGTACGCCTCGAGCGCGTTGTAGAAGTGCAACATGCTCGTCCAGTCGTCGTCGGAGTCCTCCCCGGTTGTCGTCGCGACGTCCAGGTGAGACAACAGTAGCCCGGCCGAGAGTTGGGCGCGTTCCATGGCGTATCCGAGCTGCATGAACCGCCAGCCGTCGTCGCGGTACATCGTCGCTTCCGCCACGCCGGCAAGCGTATTGATCTCCGCCGCCGTCTCCGCGTAGAAGCTCTCCGGCGAAGTCGCCCAGATATCCTGGATGCCCAGCTTCTGGATCCGCAGGTAGGCCAGGTTCAGCCAAGTCCACATCTCCCCGCTGATGCAGTGCCTCATCTGGCGGGCATTCTCGCGCCCCAAGGCGAAGCAGCTCCACACCGAGCCCGGATTCGAGCGCTCGAACGTCAGGTCGTCCGCCAGCGTGAAGGAGTCGGCCAGCGTAAAGTCATCGTCGTCGTGCAGCTCCAGGCTCCCGCCCGGCGGCTGCCGGCCGATGCTCGCATAGATACGCCTCCAGCCGAAATATATCTCCCGGACCGGCCGGTCGACCAACGCTTCCGTCTGCAATCGCAGCAGCCGGCTGAGGTGCTGCGCCCGCTCCATGTAACGCCCCATCCAGTAGAGTCCCTGTGCGCTGCGTGAGAGCATTTGCCTAGCCCTCTCCCGGCCTCAAAACGAGTGCCGCATTCACGCCGGCGTCCGCGCGATTCGCAACCATGTCATTTGGCCCCATTAGTCCTCCAGCACCCAGAAGTCCTTGCCTCCGCCTCCCTGACTCGAGTTCACCACCAGGCTGCCCCGGCGCAGCGCCACCCGGCAGAAAGCCCCCGGCACGATCCGCGTCCGCTGGCCGTGCAGCACGAACGGACGGAGGTCCACGTGACGCGGCTCCAGCCGGCCGTCGACCAGGCAGGGCGAGCGCGACAATGACAGCACCGGCTGCGAGATGAAGTCCGGCGGATTGGCCCGTACCTGCTTCGCGTACTCCTCCCGCTCCGCCGGCGAAGAGTGGGGCCCGATCAGCATCCCGTACCCGCCCGATTCGCCAACCCGCTTCACCACCAGGTCCTGGAGGTTGTCGAGCGTGTATTCGAGGTCCTCCGGCCGGCGACACAGACGGGTATCGACGTTGTTCAGGATCGGCTCCTCGCCCAGGTAGTACCGAATCATGTCCGGCACGTAGGCGTAGACGCTCTTGTCGTCCGCGACGCCTGTACCGGGCGCGTTCACCAGGGACACGTTTCCCCGGGTATAGGCCCCGACCAACCCCGGCACGCCGAGCAGCGAGTCCGGCCGGAAGATCAGCGGGTCGATGAAGTCGTCGTCCACCCGGCGGTAGATCACGTCGACCCGTCTGAGCCCCTTGGTGGTACGCATGTAGACGACGCCGTCTTTGACCACCAGGTCGCGGCCCTCGACCAGCTCCGCGCCAATCTCCCTCGCCAGGAACATGTGCTCGTAGAAAGCCGAGTTGTACACGCCGGCGTCAGCAGCGCGATCGTCGGGTCCGAGCGGCCGCTCGGCGCAAGCTCCGTGAGAGTCTCCAGCAGCGCCCGACCGTAGTGCTCCACTTCCATAACCCGCGAGCTACGGTACAGCCGGCGGAGGCTGGTCTTGACCGCTTTCCGATTCGCCAGCATGTAGGACACGCCGGAAGGCACCCGCAGGTTGTCCTCCAGCACCAGGAAACCGTCGTTGGTCCTCACCAGGTCGGTGCCGCAGATCGCGACCCATGTCCCGCGCGGCGCGGAAAATCCTTGCATCTGGGCCCGATACTGGGGACAGCCCCGCACCATGTCTTCGGGAATCACGCCGTCCCGAACGATGAGGCCAACGCCATAGACGTCGTCGAGGAAACGGTTCAGCGCCTTGATCCGTTGGGTCAACCCGGTCTCGATCTGCCGCCATTCTCTGCTCGACATAACCCTCGGCACGCAGTCGACCGGAATGATCCGCTCCTCCGCTTCCTCGTCGCCGTAGACCGCGAACGTGATCCCTTCGTTCGAGAACGAGCGCGTGACTCGCTCCTGGATACTGCCCAGCTCCTCCGCGGTGATCTGTGTGAGGGTGTCAAAGACCCGCCGGCAATGATCGCGCGGGGCGCCGGCCGGCAGGAACATCTCGTCATAGAATGGACTGGTCGAGATCGTAGCTGTCGAAGTTCATTGCAACAATTCAGCCCGAGTGAGTGGAAGTTGGCGCGATACCAGGGAGCCTTCCTGCACATGCCCGAGTTGCCCGGCCGACCAGACCTCAGCGCGCGTACAGGCTTTCGACTATCTTAAAGCAACATAATCAGCGCAGCAACGCGCGCCCACGCCCTCCGGGCCGTCATTCCGGCGAAAGCCGGAATCCAGAGGGGTGGCGCGGCCGGAGCCTTTTGTACCCACCGGCGTCCCAAATGACACCGACGCCAACGTAGAGGCGGGTTTCAAACCCGCCCAGAATAGGGATGTGAACCCCTCGCGCTGGGGCTCAACCCCCGCAGTGAGCCCGCCGGCCCTGTACGGACGATCCGCGAATCGCCCCGGATGGAAGGTAGGCCCGGCAGGCCCTACTCGGCTCCAAACACCCGGCGACCCTCAGCTCCCCGCATTCTCTGCTTCGAACGAACGCAGAATCCGGTCGGCTCCCTCCTGGTCGATCACGCCCTCGTCCACCGCCCGCTGTAAAGCCTCAACCAGACTGCCGCCTCCTACCGCCGAGAAAGAAACCGCGGGGGCGTGCCACACCGAGATCATCACCTCATCCACCTCTTTGCCGTTCGACAATTGTGGCGTTCCGGCGCGCAGTTCGTCATACGATTGGATGATCTGATCGACCGTCTCGCTAGCGATCAGGCCCTCGTCCACCGCCTCCTGCAACGCCTCAGCCAGACCGCCGGCTCCTACCACCGAAAATGTCTTGGGAGCAGGCCCCTCCGAGGTCATCACTTTAACTTCCACTTCGCCATTCGCCGACAGTGACGTCCCCGCCGTCAATTCCTCATGCGATTGGATGATCTGGTCGGCCGTCTCACGAGAGATTACGCCCTCATCCACCACCCCCTGCAACGCCTCAGCCAGACCGCCGGCTCCTACTACCGAGAAAGTCTTGGGAGCAGACTCCTCCAAGGTCATCACTTTAACTTCCACTTCTCCATTCGCCGACGGTGGCGTTCCAGCCGTCAACTCCTCATGAGATTGCGCGATCTTGTCGGCCGCTTCCTGGGTGATCGCGCCCTCATCCACCGCCTCCCGCAACGCCTCGGCGAGCCCTTCCGCTCCAGTTGCCAATATGGTCTTGGAGTCGCGCCACACAGAAACCTTCACCTCGCCCTCCGACTGGGCCAATAGGGTATTTACTCCTACCACGCCGGCCAGCAGCGCAACCACCGACGCGGTCACTATCCACATTCCCTTTTTCATATCAAATCCCTCCCTGTGTTCTTTGAAAGCGGAGCCCACGAGGTCGATGATCATCTGCTTCCAGACAACCACTCCTCGCAGGCCGGCGCCGTCGCGGCGCATCCGATCCCGAAACAACTGGACCATCAGTTCGCCGTACTCCCGCCGATGCTCTCTTGGGTAGACCAAGAGCGACCACCGGTACACCCTCTCGGAGAGCCCGTCAGGCATTCGGCCTTCGCATGGGCGCCGACTGCCTCATCCTTGCGGTGCGGGCGAGCTGCTCCATCCGGCTGACCTCGGCCTCGAGCACGCGACCACCCAGACCAGTGAGCCGGTAGTAGCGCCGGCGCTCATCGTCTAGCTCAGGATCCGGCCGCTCGTCGCTCTCCTCGATCAGGCCAACTCTCAGCATCTGCTTGACCGCCCCGTAAAGCGTTCCCGGGCCCATCGAGACCTTCCCCTCGGTAAAGGTCTCGACCTCCTGCATAATCCCGTAACCGTGCTGGTCGCCGGCGGCCAGCGCCATCAGGATGTGCAACTGCGAGACCGGCAGGGGTAGCAGTTCCGAAGGGCTTCTATCCGTCACGGGCCAACGACCTCCATACCGAGCAAAATCACCTATCGTGTTCGAACACAAATCAACTATATCGTCGTCCGATATAGTTGTCAAATGTGCGCCAGCGCGAAAAATGTAGAGCGGTCGAAGACTACGCAAGGCGATGGGCTTGTCCCCCGCCATGAACCTGCCGGCTTTCCACGTCGTCATTGGTGCGAAAATGGCCGGACTTGATAACTTCCTCTTACTCATTCCTCGTTCGTAGCCGGAAAAGAAGAATGTAGCGCGGGGGCTTGTCCCCCGCTGGGGCCGGGGGTGGGGCATGGCAGAATGCCCTGTGCGAATTCGCCTCACGAAACGGCAACTCTGGGTTTTCATACCTTGGTGTGCCGGCCCCTGCCGGCTTTCCACGTCGTCATTGGTACGAAAATGGCCGGACTAGCTAACTTCCTCTAACTGGGACTTCGTTTCCAGCCGGAAGAGGACATTGTAGGGCTGGGGCTTGTCCCCAGCCGCAGGCAGGTCAGTAGCCGAGCCTAGTTCCGAGCCCCCGTAGAGAAGTCCGGCCAACCAGCACCCTGATTTTTCATACCTTGGTGTGCCGGCCCCTGTCGGCATGAGCGATTGCTATGAAAAATAGATGAATCCGCTAACTTCTGCTAACTCGTGTCGCGATTTTCATCCTCTTATGCGGCCTTCGCAAGGCCATGGTGATTCCGGCGCAGAGCCGGCCCCGTATCGGGGTACGGGGCCGGAATCCAGGGGGGCGGCCGGGGGCGGTGACGGGTGATGTAGGGCGGTCGAAGACTACGCGAGGCGAGGGGCTCGTCCCCCGCCTGGGGATAGGGCAGCCGCGCTGTAGGGGCGAATCGCCGTGGGTGGGGGTGCGGCAACCCAACACCCTCCGACCTATCCACCGCGCCGGCCCCTCGTAACCGCAACCACCGTCGAATATCATTGACCCGAACTCGCACCCAAACACCAGAGGTGACTCCCTCCCGCCATGTCAACCGCCTCCACGACGGATCGCAGCCACGAGAGCATCATCAATGACGCCCTCGCCCGGCTCCTCCGCGAACGCGCCGGCCTATCGACCGCCGCCGAGACCCTTCACGACGGCAAACGCCCGGACATCATCGTCCGGCTGTCCGAAGGCCCCGTCATTCTCGAAACCGAGTTGGAGCCGGCCCCGACCGTAGAAGCGGATGCACTCTCCCGCCTAGGAATGAGCATCGACGGACAGAGAGTCCAGAACGTGTTTGCGGTCACCGTTCCCAGCCGGCTGCGCTCGACCAGCCAGCAGTACCTGTATCAGCGCCTGGCAACCGCGACGCTGACCTGGCAGGAGTGGCGGATCGACGGTACATCCGGCCCCAGGCTCACCGGCTCGCCGTTAGAGCTTGGCAACGCGATCTCCCGCTCGACACCGCCGGCCGGCAATCTAGAGGAAGCCGTCGACGCTCTCGACGAAGGCGCCAGGATGGCCGGCTCCCGACTCTACTCCTCGCCCGGCACCTTGGTCCGCGTCTCCAGGATCTTTGGCGCCGAACCCGGGGACGAGGTCGCCAACATGGCCGCTCTTGTCATAATCAACGCGATGGTCTTCCAGGAACGCCTTGCCAGCGGCGAGGCCGCCTATCAGTCCACCAGCGCCGCCCGGGTAGGCGGCATTTTCTCCCGATTCAAGCTGCTGCAGATGTGGGACCACATTCTCGACATCGATTACTATCCGATATTCAGCATGGCCCGGGCCGTAGTCCAAGAGTTCTCCGAGGTCGAGGCGGCGGAGGTATTGGCAGAGTGTGCCAGGACTGCGGCCACACTGCTTGGCATGGGCGCCGTCGGACGCCACGACCTGGCCGGCCGGATCTTCAACCGGCTCATCTCCGAGAGGAAGCTGCTCGCCGCGTACTACACCAGCATCCCCGCATCGACCCTCCTCGCCGGCCTGGCGCTGTCTCCCGACCGGTGGCCTGACTTCGACTGGGACTCCGCCGAGGAAATCTCCAAGCTGAGGGTCGTCGATCCGGCCTGCGGCACCGGCACCCTCCTCATGGCCGCATACCGGCAGATCGTCCAGAACCACTCGGCCGCGGCGCCCGACGGCTCTGACAACCCACTGCTACACCAGGTACTCGTCGAAGAGGTAATCAACGGCGCGGACGTCGTCCAGGCCGCCATACACCTGACAGCCGCGACCCTCGCGGCGATGTCACCATTGGTGAGGTTCGAGCAGATGCAGCTGCACACGCTCAGGTTGGGCAGGGACTCCAGCGACCGGATCCGGCTTGGCTCCCTCGACTGGCTGGACGCCCCTGTCATCCAATCATTCTTCTCCGCGACCGAAGAGCAGATAGGCGCGACAAGCGGCACTGGCAGCGTTGTCCAACAGCCATTGGCCGACCTGGTCATCAGCAATCCTCCATTCACCCGTCGGGGTAGCGACGGAGGAAAAGAGGAGGCGCTTTCTCGCGTATTCTCCTTGCCCGAAGGCGACCGGCAGTCCCAGCAGGCCATAGCGAAGAGGACATCGGCCCTTCTGAAGGGCACCGCCGCCAACCAGATGGCCGGCCACGCTTCGTCGTTCACCGTTCTGGCCGACCGGCTGGTCAACCGGGGAGGCCGCGTCGCCCTAGTCCTGCCGGTGACAGCTTTGTTTGGCGAGTCCTGGCGCGAAATCCGCGAGATGCTCTCGTCACGCTACGAGATCGAGTTCGTCGTATCGTCCCACGACCCCAATCTCCGCTCCATGTCCTACGACACTGGCATCGCCGAGGCGCTCCTGGTCGCCCGCCGGCTGATCGAGGACGAACACCCATCCGGACGCGGCAGATTCGTCAACCTCTGGCGGGCCCCTTACCAGGAAACGGATGCCCTGGCGCTGATCAGGGCTGTGAACGCGGCGGCATCTACCCCCTCGCTCCAGTCCGATGGGCCGCCGGTCGGTGGTAGTCCGCTGATCGTCGGCGGCGAGCAGTGGGGCGAGATGGTCGATGGCCCGGTCGGCCAAGCACCTTGGGCTGCCGCCCGATGGAGACGCGCCTTGACCGGCCAGTTCGCCGCCGCGCTTGAACGAGGCGAGCTGTGGGCCTACGACGGCGATCTGGTCGCCGGCCACATTCCAGTCGCGGCGTTGGGAGATGTCTGCAACATCGGACCGCAAGACCGGAGAATACGAGGCTCACTTGGGGTGTTCGAAGCGTTTCATGGATGGAACGACCAAGCCCAGTTCCCCGGACTGTGGAGTTTGGACTCCTCAGTTCACCAGAGCGTATCAGCCGAGCAGAATGCGTGGCTTATACCCAAGCCGGGCGCTGCTTATCAACCAATCTGGTCGCAAGCTGGCACGCTTCAAGTGACCCGTGATGTTCGATACAACGCCCAACGAGTAATGGCAGTTTGCACTAACATCCGGACTCTGGGAGTGTCACAGTGGCACACATTACTTGTACGCGAGGATGACGTTGGGTTGAGGTTTAGGAGAGAGATTGCGTTGGCTATTTGGTGTAACTCCACCTTGGGTTTGATGCTCAATGCGAATCACTCCAACAGATCCCAAGCAGGACGGGGCAGAGGAAACAAAGGAATGCTAGAGACCCTGACCACCCTCGATGTCCGCAAACTGGAAGCCTGGCAACTCGAAGAGGCACAGGCGATCTGGCGATCCTTCAGCGACCGAAAGTTCCAGTCGTTCCACCAATGCGCCGTCGATCCGGCCCGAATCGAGCTCGACGAACGGCTGGTCCGGGACGTGCTGGGCTTGGATGACGAGGCGGTCGCGACCGTAGGCCGGCTGCGGATCTTGCTGGCCACGGATCCGTCCATCCACGGGTCTAAGAGGCCGGCGGTGCCTTAGATTTGAAATTGCACCTTGTACCTAGATACAGTACATCGAAAAGATCAAGATCGAGTCTGCGTCTACCATAACGATGAACCATCCTAATGTTGGAAAATTTCAGTGAATAGTAATCAGGACCCTTCCGGCACCGACTACTTCGACGCTGACCATCCCATTGAGCGGCGTGAACAAGACCGGCTAGACAGGCGGTCCTTTGCCGAGGCAATAGCGCGACAAATATGCAGCGTCCCCGCTGATCATGGATTCACAATCGCTGTAGTGGGCGAGTGGGGCGCAGGAAAGACATCCGTTCTCAATATGGTCAAGGAAACACTCACGGATGAGTCAGAGACCACACCAATTCTACGCTTCAATCCGTGGCTTTTCCGCGGCGCCACCGATCTGGTGGCGCGGTTCTTTAGCGAACTCAGTGCGCAACTCGGTCAAGACAGATTTCGAGGCCTGAAGCAGGTAGTCAGGGCGCTCGCCGGGATGAGCCAGGCCTTGGCACCTCTCAGTCCAGTACCCTGCACGAGCGAACTTGTAAAGTCGGCCGCCCAAGAAGCCGTAAATGCTACGGCGCCGCCAAGCCTCCACCAACAACGAGAGGATCTCAGAGACGCTCTAGCTGAATCCGAGTCGAGAGTTGTTGTTCTCATCGACGACATTGATCGGCTGGAACCAAGAGAAATTCGTGAGATGGTTCGGCTGGTAAGACTGGTATCCGGTCTGCCTAATCTAGTATTCGTCCTAGCGTTCGATAGGCAGCGTATTGCGAAGAGTCTGGGCGAAGACGAGGCAGAAGGCCAAGAGTACTTAGACAAGATCGTTCAGGTGACATACACACTTCCCGCTGTACGCAAGGAGACCCTGTCCGACATGCTCTCAGCTTGGCTGGAAGAGTTGATCCAAGATCGCAAAGTCCCTCGGCCTGACGATGAAGTGTGGGGACAAGTCTTCTACGAGGTGATTAAACCGCTCATTGGCAACCTTCGAGATGTGAAGCGATACATCAACTCGCTACCTGTAACGCTTGACACGGTCGGCGGCGAGGTGGCTATTGCCGATCTTCTCGGCTTGGAAGCGCTGCGGGTCCTCAGACCATCAATGTTCGCAGAATTGAGAGCGCACGCCCATTGCCTCGTGCATTCCCAGTCCGAATCACGATCATGGATGAACCAAGAGGACCGAAGTGGGGAGATTAAAGGAGAACTCTCTGCCATGCTTGAACGGGCAGGGGACGAGCGCGGCATACTAGAGTCCGTATTTGAGCTTCTGTTCCCGGCAACGCGAGGAATCCTTGGTGGCAGTTGGCACGGTCCGGAATGGAACCGGACTTGGCGGCAGCGCAGACGCGTGGCTTGTGAGGAGGTGCTTAGTGTCTACCTCCAAGCAGGGCTTGACAAGACCGCGCTTCCATTTAGTGAGGTCCAAGCTCTGGTAGCAGCACTTGCCGACGAAAAAGAACTCACGAGGCTCATTGAGGCTCTCGATTCTCAGCGCTTGGAAAGAGCCATTGAGCAACTTGAGGATTTCGAGGAAGACATTCCCGTAGAGGCATTACTGGTCGCTGTCCCAGTGCTCGCGAATCAAATGCACAGGCTAAGCAGGCATTCCGCAAGTTTCTTCCATATTGATCCGCGATTTAAGGCAAAGCAGATTATCGCCCGGTTGTTGACCAGAATCCAGGATCGGGAAGCCCTCGCAGCCAGCGTGCCTGAGGTGCTTGAAAAGGTCAACACCTTGTCCAGCCGCTTTCACTTGGTTGAAATGGTTGGGCACCGCCAGTCGGTTGGACATGGTCTCATCGGTGAAGACAAGGCGAGACTTCTTGAAGATCAACTCGTGGCGCAGTTAAAATCCACCACCGCAAAACAACTCGCGGTCGAGTGGGACCTTGCCGCTCTCTCTATGCGGGTTGCGCGGTGGGTTGAAGGCCAACCCAAGGATCAACTTGCTGCAAGACTGCGTGAGCACCTAAGCGAGGACGAATTCGTCCTCACCCTTTGCCGAACGGCCGTCTCCTACGTTCAATACAACACACACTTTCAAAGAAAGAGTCTTCATTGGAACGACCTAGTCGAAACATTCGGTCAGAGATTGGCGGACGCCACAGTCAGGCTTGCCCGCTCGCAGCTAGGCCAAGACCTACAGGAGGATGATCAGGAGATAATTGAACTCGCTGTGCGATACGCGTCAGGGTGCACTCCGGACGAGTTCACCAACGCCAACACCTCTTGAGGCGGAGATACTGTGGGACGGTCGGTTTTCCCATCAACGCCGGCTTGCCCGCCCGTATCCTTCCCCTAAGCTCCACCAATTGTCGCCGGACATCACTGGCCACCTCGTCGACCTCCTTCGCGACCGTAGGCCGGCTACGGAACCTCCTGCAAGCGACCCCTCCATCCACGGCTCCAAGAGGCCGGCGGTGCCTTAGAGCAGGCCTTTTGGGCAATCTATCGCAAATCGTTGATTGTCGAAATGTTCCGGGGCGACAGGTATCATGTGATCCACTTAGATCAGGAGTAAACGACCCCTAAATGAAGAATGGTGACGCTATTCCAAGATTCTGGATCGCTTGGTTGAACGCTAATATGCCTTTGGTGGGGCTCCTGACATCAATACTAGGAGCTGCGGCCATGATTGGGCTGACACTCTTCAAATCTCCTACTCCATTCGAAGCTGGGTTTTTGCAAATCTTGATCCTATTAACCGGTCTGTGGGGGTCGCGCATCATAGGGAAGCAATCGGCGTTGCAAGCCGCGCAAGACATGATTCGACCGCACGCCGGATCGGCATTCAAGCGCGTCTTGGCTTTGTATGACAGTCTGATAAGCTTGTCTAGCAGGATCGAGAATTTGAAAGAAGAAGGTGCCGACCATAGGCTTAACCTAGTGCAGGCATTAGTGGATGAGCAGATCAGGGCTGGGAAGGACGCTGTGGATGACTGGAGGGCCATCGCGCCTGAGGAAGTAGCGGAGATCGAGCGGAGGTACGGACTCAATGTCGACAGTAGTTAAACCGATTCAGGGAAAGGTCGCTCGAATCCTGAATAAGCGAATCGTGGTTCTCAACCGTGGGACGAATCACGGCGTCGATCTCGGTATGGTCTTCAATATCCTCAGTCCCATTGACCGCGAAATTAAAGACCCGGATACCGGGGAGGTACTGGGCTCGTTCAAGCGAACCAAAATCAAGGTCAAGGTTACTTCAGTAGATGAGCGAATGTCCTTTGCGTCCACTTTCCGCAAGCAAAGAATCAATGTTGGCGGTGCCGGGCTACCGAGCATCGGACTCGAGAGGATCTTTGAGCCGCCCACATGGCAAACCCAGTACGAGACTTTGCAGACCGATGAGGAATTGCTGGGTGTGTTGGACGAAGAGGAAAGCCGAGTACAGACAGGCGATCCCGTAGTTCAGGACATTGGCCTTGATGATTCAGACGAATCGGCCTAGTACAGCTACACCTAGAATATAATACCAGTAGCGGGGCACGTTTCCCCATCCCACGCTTGGCTTCCTGCACAGCCGCTTTGATCCCAAAGCTTCGTCAGTGCCTTACTGAGTTCGTGGCAAAACTGGATTGCCCCTCGGTCGATGGCGCTCAGCTACTCCCTGGATTTGAGACCGTCAGCGTGCCCCTCAGCGCCGGCTTGCCCGCCCGTATCCTGCCCTTGAGCTCCATCAATTGACGCCGAACATCTCCGGCCACGTCCTGAACCTCCTTCGCCACTTGGGGGTTCTGCCCCAATTCCTGTTGCAGGGCCGTAACTAGCGGCAGCAGCAATTGCGCCACCGGCGATTCCTGGATCAACTCCAAGGAGCGGGCCGGCCCAGATCTCCCGACAATGCACGTCAGGGCGTCGATGCTACCGGGCCGGAGTTCATCGTCTGCAGCCAGATGCTTAAGCAACAAGCAGAACTCACCCTCACTAATCGTTCGGCCGGCTTGGTCCAGGGAGATCGCCTTGAGTATGAGGTGATCCGCTGGCATTCTGTCCGGTCGATACTCCGCAGCCGGCCGCTCTGCGACACTTGAGGGGCCCGCACTCGGGATACGAGTTTCCTCCACGATTTCGCCCAACTCCGCGGGCGAGTACAGACAGACCATGAAGTCGATCAACGCCTTGACCAGCCGGTCTGTACCACCGCCTCTGCGCAGCAGGTAGTAGATGTTGTACAGCCGCTCGGTCAGGTAGTACTGCCGCCGGCGAGGCGTTCCCCCTTCGATGGTCACCGCGCCGCGTTGAACGAGTCGCTTTAGCAACGCGCTGCAGATGTTGACGTCGACGCGTGCCTGATCCGCAACCTCCTTGGCGGTCGCCGGCTTCCAGAGCCGGGCCAGCGCAAGATAGACGCGCCTCTCCTGCGGAGGCAGTGACTCTAGGTGGCTCTTGAAGTATTCCGTATGCTCGTCGACAAGGTCGAGCAGGTTGTCCATCAACTCACGGAACGACTGTCCCGCGCCGAAACGCGCAATGATCGTGAGTAGTCTGGGGTCGCCCCCGGTTAGGATCTCCAGCGGTCTGACTGCTCGCGTCGTTGATGGTTTACCCGAAACCGTCGTCCAGAGAATCTCGCACTCTTCCGTGTTGAGCGGGCGCAGGGTGATCACCCTGAAGAGGTCGTACAGAGCGTGTTCCGGACTGTCGATCTCCTCGAACCGGCTGGTCGCGCTGCCCAAGAGGATGATTCGCGGCTCGGTCTGCAGCGTCTTTCGCAGCCGCCACCCGGCGTCGGGGTCTCCCATGTCCGCGAAGAGCATGTTCAGGTTTTCGACAAGCAACAACAGCCGTTTCTGATGGCGGTCGGCAAAGTCAAGCAGCGACCCGATGCATCTATCTGACAGGGCTTGGTCGTCCACTACGGTTCTAAGGTCGCTGACGGTCAGGCGCAAGTTGCCCCGCTCGCCGGCGGGCGCTTGCTCAGCGACGCGGCCCAGACACTCCAACCAGAACTCACCGCAGCTCGTCACCTCGTAGCTCTCCTCGGCGAACACCACCGGGAAGAGCCCGGCTAAGGCCTCGCCCCGGCGAACCTCCGCCGCTACGCGCAGCAGCAGGTGGGTTTTCCCGCTGCCTCTTGGTCCGATAACGAGCGAGTGGATGCTGGAACCGCCGGCGTCTTCGCGAAGGCACTCGATGATCGACTCGAACTCGTTGGTCCGCACGCAGAACGACGCGACAAGTTCCTCGTCAGTGAGGAAGCCGGGGTTGTATTTCTTGACGGCCATTGCCATCCTTGCCCTCCTAACCTACCGTTCGCTGATGGGAGTAAAGTATTGGCCGTGTCGGGCGAGCCACCAGTCCTGCAGCAGGCCGGAGACGAAACGGTAGCCCCCGGCGTGTCGTTCCAAGTAACCGTCATGTTCCAGGGAATACAAGATGTCATCGATCGGAACTTCATCTTCAGTGGATGATGACGCAAGTGAATCGCGAAAACTCTGCACCGCTTGATGCGTCAGCCGGCCTTTGTTGACGGCTGCCTCAGTGAGCAGATCCAGAGCTGTCTTGTAACCGTCGATTCCCAGGATCATCTTCAGCCGGCCCTGGTAATGCTCCATGTCGATCTGCCCTCGGACGCTGAGAAACTCGCGGTTGTACACTAGTTCTACGTCTTCGATCTTTGCCCTCTTCCTATCGTTCCTGCGCAGATGCTCACGAAGGTGGTCAAAGTACTGCTGTACGTGATGAGGCACACAGCAACGCAGACGCCGGCACATCGCCTTCCGTACTTCCTTCGAGATTTGTATTTCGTACGTCCGAGCAAGGGCAGACAGGCAACGCATGGAGGTCTCTTGGCTCCAGGGGTGCAGTTCGAAGGACGCGTAGATGTTCGCTTGGGCGCTGAGGCCGGCCTGCCGGAGGATAGGTTCAAGACCGACGCTTCCGGAGATTATCAAGCACATTTCATCGCGGTGATCTTGGCCGTTCCTACGTAGCCAACTCAGAAACTGGTCCGTCGCTTCCCGACGCTCCGGGGTCATGCGATAGTCCTGACCCTTCAGCAGCCGGTTAACCAGGATCGGCAGTTCGTCGATGGCCAGCACAACTGGTTTCTCGCTCGCCGCCAATGCCTCGAAGACTCCATCGCCCCTCCTCTGCCAGCTTCCCGCATCGATCCCCGCGCGAAGCTTCACCCTAAGGTCGGCGAGCCCCAACTCCTCTATTTGATTACCGACTCCTCGAAAAGTGTTGGCGAAGCCGGAGGCGATGCGGTCCCAGGCTTTCTGGACATGCTTAGCCTGAGTCGCAATCTCGGCTACTGCGTCGGCCGCGTCGTTCGCACCTTCTAGATCGACAAATACGGTTGCAAACTCCCCTTCTTCATTCAGTCGACGCAGTAGCTCACGTACCAGGCTCGTCTTGCCCATCCGCCTCTGAGCGGTCAGCAGCGTGTGGGTCCCATCGCGGACCCGCTCCATCAACGCTTCGATCTCCGACTCGCGGTCGAAGAACCTATCTCCCTCGACCCAATTGCCGCCGGCTTTCCTAAGTTGCTTATTCATAGTAGAAGTCTACCAGCCAACATAAATGTTGGCAACAATATTGTTGGCATGTTCGCAGGTAATTGTGGAAATCCCCATCCGGCGTCAATACCTAGTACAATCCCTCCGGCGACTCGTACCCACCGGCCTCGTCGCCAAGCCGGACCCTCCATTTGTCATTCCGGCGGGAAGCCGGAATCCAGGGGCGGGGCAGGTGTGGCCGATCACGCTCCCACTCGCCCACCATCCCGGCGAAAACTTGTACCCTATCCAGAAGCAGCGCCGGATTCCATAAGGCTCCTCGAATGAACCAACCGTGTGTCTACATCCTTGCCAGCAAATCCAATGGGCACGCTGTACATAGGTGTCACCTCGGACCTACTCAAACGCGTCTGGCAACACAAGAACGACCTGGTAGAGGGATTCACAAGGCGGTACCGCATCCACACGCTGGTGTGGTACGAGAGTCACGAAAACATGGAGAGTGCAATCGCTCGCGAGAAGGCGCTCAAAGAATGGAGGAGATCCTGGAAGCTCGAGCTGATCGAGGAAGAACAATGCCTATTGGCGAGACTTGTACGCGGATTTAGTCTGACGCCGATATTCGTGATCTGGACTCCGGCTTTCGCCGGAGTGACATTGCAAAGGGTCCGGCAACCACTCCTATCGCAATTCATCGTTCGGACATCGGCGGCAACCGCCACACCCAAACCCGATAGGCGCAAACACCCCCGTAGGGGCGATTCGCGAATCGCCCGAGGTGGGGAAGGGAGGAGGGGGCAGGCCCACCGTCCATTCGCTCCAACTAATTCGTACGGTCGGCCATGAGGAAGGGGCCAATGTAGGGCGGTCGAAGACTACGCGAGGCGAGGGGGGCTCGTCCCCCGCCTGGGGCGGCCGGCGGTTCGTGAGATGCAGGCGTTGTGTTGGCCGGCATGTGTTCGTCGCCGGCGCGTTTCGTTGGTGGGTGGGAAGTTTATCGCTGCTACGTCTCTGGATTTTCTAGTTGGTTTACCTCAATGCGCCCCCCCAATTGCGCCACATTGTCGGACGTGAGGAAGGTGAGATATACATTGGCCCTCATTCGCACCCCTCAATACGCTAACCGCAAATGCTCCCAGGCGCACCGCAAACACCCTGAAACCCAATTAGTTGGAGCAGATGTTCGCGAATCGCCCTGGGCTGCCCCACCGGCCACCTCACCCACCCGGCCCCAATACCTAGTACAATCCCTCCGGCGACTCCTACCCACCGGCAAGCAGCACAATCAGGACCGACCATTGGCAGAAGACTTCCTGGTAGCCAACGACCTCCGCAAGAGCTTCGACGGGATTCAGGCCGTCGATGGCGTCTCCTTCACCATCCGGCGGCAGGAGATCTATGGACTCCTCGGCCCCAACGGGGCCGGCAAGACGACCACCATCCGAATGCTCTCCACTGTCGCCTCTCCCGACTCCGGCGAGGTATTCATCGGCGGCCACTCCGTCCGAGGACGAAGGCGACCAGGTCCGCAAGATCATCGGCGTATGCCCCCCAGGACCTGGCCCCTCTATCCTGAGCTCTCGGCAAGGGACAACCTCGTCTTCTTCGGCAAGATGGCCGGCCCTCAGCGGCCGCGAAGCCGACGAGCAGTCCCCGCGTCAATCTGGAGCTGGTAGGACTCAGCGACAGGGCGAAGGACAGGGGTCG
Source organism: Chloroflexota bacterium (assembly GCA_963664835.2). Classification (GTDB taxonomy): domain Bacteria; phylum Chloroflexota; class UBA6077; order FW602-bin22; family JBCLEL01. Next base: position 117,525 of record CAXXUG010000020.1, read on the forward strand.
ACAAGTTCTCCGGCGGCATGAAGCGCAGGGGTCAACCTCGCCATCGCCCTCATGAGCCGGCCGGCGCTGCTATTCCTCGACGAGCCGACCGTCGGCATAGACCCGCAGTCCAGGAACCACATCTTCGAGACGATCCTCGGCCTCCGCGCCGAGGGCCAGACCATCCTCTACACGACCCACTACATGGAGGAGGCCGATCGCCTTTGCGACCGGCTCGGCATCATCGACAACGGCCGGGTCATAGCCGAAGGATCGCCCACTGAGCTCAAGTCCCCGGATCGGCTCGCCGGACGAGGTGACGCTGGAGGAAGTCTTCCTCAACTTGACCCGGCCGCAGCCTGCGGGACTGAAATATGCTCCGTCCCCTGGCACATAGCCGTTCTGGAGGTCAAGCGCTTCGCCGTTGACCCCGGCCGGCTCGCCTTCAGCCTTGCTCTGCCGGTCGTTCTATTCGCCCTGATGTACGGCGCGTTCAGCGAGTCCGGCCAGTTCAACGGCACCGCCCACCTCGTCGATCTCGGATGACGGCCCCGTGGCACGTGAGCTGATTGCCAGCCTGGAGCGGGTGGATGGACTCCAGGTCAAGCTCCACACCAGCGCCGAGGCCGACCAGGCCCTCGACCGCGCCAACGTCTCTCTCGGTTGCGGTTATCCCTGAGGGATTCTCCGAAGGCCTGATGACCGGCAAGCCCGTCTCGATCACCTTCAAGCAGCTCGGCTCCGGCGGCCAGGAGGGCCAGATAGCCGCCAGCATCGTCCAGAGCGCGGCCCTGGAGCTGGCCGGCGAGGCACAAGTTTACGCCCAGGGTCCGCGACGCGCTCAATGAAACCTCGGTCGCCGACTACAGTATCGACCAAACCGTCGCATCGCTGCTCGATGAGGCGCGCGAGAATCCCACGATCACCGTCAAGAGCCGCACCATCGGCGGCCAGGCCGATCCACTGTCCCGGCTCCTGCCCGGCATCATGACGATGTTCCTCCTGTTCTCGGTCACGCTCGGCGCGACGACGCTCGTCGAGGAGCGGCGCATTGGTACCCTCGAGCGGCCTGATGACCACAACGCCTGTCCATCGATCAGCTATTCCTCGGCAAGTTTCTCGCCGGCGCCTCCATCGCCTTCATCCAGGCACTGATACTGCTTGGCGCTCGCGTTCATCGTCCTCCAACTCGCCGGCTTTAACGGTGTTCCTCGGAGACCATGGTCTTCGTCTTGCTGGTAGCGGCTGCCGTCAGCGCGGTTGGACTGTTGATCGGCTCGGTTGCCCGGACTCCCGACCAGGCATCCTGGATCGCTGTGTTCTTCACAATGGCGATGACCGTGTTTGCCGGCACCTTCTTCGACGTGGGAGACTCCGGCCCGCTCGCCCTCATAAGCAGGTTCACCATCAACAAGTACTCCATCGACGGACTGGCGGACATAGTCGCCGGCGGCGGACTCGGCCAGCAGGGCTTCGAGGCGACGGTTCTGATAGGCATCACTTTCGTCGGCCTCGTCGTCGCCCGATTCGCATTCCGCGCGAAACCAGTCGAGTTAGCGCCGATGACTACGACACTGCGCCAGAGTTGGCTCATCTCGATCAAGGACACCAGGATATTCATCCGCGACCGCTTCGCCCTGGCATTTCGCCCTCCTGTTCCCCAATCATCTTCGTGATTGGGTTCTCCTTCGGACTCGCCGGCGTCGGACCCAGCAACGAACGTACCCAATTCACCATCGTCACCCCTCGAACCGGACGGCGGGATCAGCCATCAGATAATAGACGCACTGACCGCCGCGCCGGACGCGACCGTAAGGGTCCTGGATTATCAGGAGGCCCTGCGAACGGTCGAGGCCGGCGAGCTTGCCGGGCTTCCTGGCCTTCCCCGGCGATTTCACCAGCAACGTGATGGCCGGCCAGCCGACCGAGCCTCGAGGTCGTCGCCCCACGCAGATGCGCCCGCCACCCAGGCGGCGTTGGAAGGCATCGCTCGCTCCATCGCCGGCCGGCTCTCAAACGTCCAGATCACCCTCCAGGCCGTGACCGAGCTTCGGGCGTCGGCCGGTCTCTCCTGGCCGCCACCGGCCCGACCTGGCCTTTTCGATCAGGCGCCGCTCGTCAGCTTTGCGACGGATCGGATCGGCGACTCGATCCCGTTCAATCCCAGCAACTTCGTCCTGACCGGCTACGTAACGATGTTCGTGTTCTTCTCCGCCGCGATGGGCGCTGGGGCCATCGTCCGTGAGCGCCAGAACCACACCCTCGAAAGGCTGCTCTCCAATGGGGTCCGGCGCGAGGCGGTAATACTCGGTAAATACCTGGCGGCCATCTACAAGGGCCTATTGCAGGTGGTGGTCCTATGGGCGTTCGGAATACTTGTCTTCCAAATCGACCTGGGACTTTCGCCAGCAACCGTAATCTTGGTCTCGTTGCTCGTGGTCCTCGTGTCCGCCGGCTTTGGCGTCATGCTCGCCTCGCTAGTCCAGACCGAACGCAGCGGCGACTCGGCCGGCGTCCTCGCCTCGTTGGTAATGGCCCCGATCGGCGGCTGCTGGTGGCCTCTCTTCATCACGCCGGCCTGGATGCAGTCCCTCGCGAAGCTGACGCCCCATGGCTGGGCCAACACCGGCTTCAACAAGCTCATGCTCTTCGGCGCAGAGTTCGGCGACGTCCTGCTGGAGATGGCCGCGCTCATCGCCTTCGCCCTGGCATTCCTGGTCGTAGCAATCTGGCGATTCCGCCTATCGCCCTCCCGCTGACCGCCGGCCGGTGCCCCGGCAACTGACCGACCCAACTCGTAATTCCTTTGACCAAAAGCATGCCGCGCACCCCCGATACGTGAACGGCCTCCCAACGAACACCGACACCTCCGTAGGGACGTCACTCGTAGACGCCCTGGGTGGGGAAGGGTAATGTAGCGCGGTCGAAGACTACGCGAGGCGAGGGGCTCGACTCCCGCTGGGGTCGGGATGGGGTAACGGCAATACCACCACGCCCGCCTGGCCGTACAGCCCTCCGGCGCCGCCAATTGGTATGATGACGCCACCCCACCACTCGGAGGAACCACATGAGGGGACGTTGCTGCCTGGCCATCGTCTTGTTCCTCGCAGTGTTCCTGCTTTTCGGCTTATTTCTCTTCAACCGCCTCTACGGCAGTATTGCCCCCGAAATGACTCGCCTCGCCGAAGTGCCGGCCGATCTCCCCTCCTACGACCGCGCCGAGTGGGGAGACTGGATCGACGCTGACGACAACTGTCGCAATACCCGGCACGAGGTCCTGGCAGAGGAATCCGTTGAGCCAGTCAGCTATCGCACCGACCGGCAATGCCGCGTAGCCTCCGGCCGGTGGATCGGGCCCTACACCGGCCAGACCTTCATCGACCCCACCAGCCTGGACGTGGACCACGTCGTCCCTCTCGCCAACGCTCACCGCTCCGGCGCATGGAACTGGGACCGCGACCGCAAGCGGGAGTACTACAACGACCTCAGTAACCCAGGCCATCTGGCGGTGGTAGAGCGCACGGTCAACAGGGAGAAAGGAAGCCAGGGGCCTGAACACTGGAGGCCGCCCAACGAAGCCCACTGGTGCGACTACGCCAGGAACTGGATATCCGTCAAAACCAGGTGGGACCTGACCGCAACAGCCGCCGAGATCGCCGCGCTGCAAACCATGCTCGAAACCTGCCCAAGTTAGACCCAAGGACGCCCACACCTCGGCGACGGCCGCCCCCCATTCGTCATTTGTATGTTGAGAATGCCTCACACATGGGGCCAAATTGTGGGGTGTGGGTGAGGGAGGTGTCGTGCGTCATTGGGCGAACCGGGCAGTTGCACGGTGGCGCCGAGCCGGAGTAGGACACCCCTCACCTCAAGATCGGATCCTCCGAACAGATACCGGGGCGTAATGGCCCGCATTTACAAGTGGGGAGGCCGGCAAGTTCAATCATAGAGGAAAGGGAGATCTCAATGGAAGAGCAACACGACAGAAGGGTAGCCGGCATCGACGTCAGTAAAGCCGGACTGGAAGTGTGGCTGGAGGCCGGCCCTGCGCGAGGGTTTTTCAACAACGAGAATGGGATCAGGGCGCTGGTGAAATGGCTGGATCGCCATGGAGTGAACCAGGCGGTGTACGAGCCTACGGGCGGGTACGAGCTGGAGGTGGGACGAAGGCTGAGAGAGAAAGGGATTAGGGCGCGACGGGTGCACCCGAACAAGGTGCGGGGAATGGCGCGAGCGTGGGGGAAAGAGGCCAAGACGGACGGAGTGGACGCTCAGGTGCTGAGGAGGTACGGGGAGGTATTCAGCGAAAGGGAAGCAGGGGAGCTAGAAGAAAGCCCGGAAAGGGAGGAAATACGGGGGAAACTGAGGCGCCGGCGACAGTTGGTGAGCCAGAAGGTCCAGGAACTGAATCGGCTGGACAAGGCGTTGAGCCCAGGGGTACGTGAGAGTATCGAAGAGCACATAGAGTATCTGGACAAGGCGATAAAGCGGATGGACAGGGAGTACGAGAGGGCATTGAACAACAGCAGTGCCTTGTCGGAGCGAGCGAAGCTGTACCAGAGTGTGCGAGGAGTGGGCCAACTGACGGCGGCGACGCTGGTGGCTGAATTGCCGGAACTGGGGCAGGGAGAAGGCAGGAGAGTGACATCACTGGTGGGACTTGCGCCCTGGTCGCGCGACAGCGGACGGCAAAGGGGATATAGAGCGATCCGGGGAGGGCGAGGGCCGGTGAGACGGGCGCTGTACATGGCAGCGATGAGCGCAGTAAGGCGGCAGGACAGCAGCCTGGGGAGGTTTCACCAGCAGTTGCGAAAGCGGGGCAAGCCGGGGAAGGTAGCATTGGTGGCGGTGATGCGCAAGCTGCTGATGCAGCTGCACGCGGTAGCGCAACGGGGCACGCCATGGACGGAGGACTACATCCCAGCTTCCTGAAAACCCTTTACATCCAACACAGATACTCCGGCGCAGAGCCGGCCCCGTACTCCGATACGGGGCCGGAATCCAGGAGGGGTGGGGAGGGGAAATGTAGCGCGGTCGAAGACTACGCGAGGCGAGGGACTTGTCCCCAGCTGGAGTCGGGCTTGGGCATGGCAGAATCCCCAGTGCGAATTCGTCGCATAAAATCGCAACTCCGGGTTTTCATACCTTGTGTGCCGGCGCAAGCCGGGATGGGTGATTGGTACGAAAATGACCGGACTAGCTAACTTCCTCTAACTGGGACTTCGTTTCCAGCCGGAAGAGGACATTGTAGGGCTGGGGCTTGTCCCCAGCCGCAGGCACGTCAGTAGCCGAGCCTAGTTCCGAGCCCCCGTAGAGAAGTCCGACCAACCAGCACCCTGATTTTCATTCCTTTGTGTGCCGGCCTCTGCCGGGATGAGCGATTGCTATGAAAATTAGATGAATCCGCTAACTTCTGCTAACTCGTGTCGCGATTTTCATCCTCTTATGCGGCCTTCGCAAGGCCATGGTGATTCCAGCGAAGAGCCTGCCCCGTACTCCGATACGGGGCCGGAATCCAGAGGGGCAGGGAGGGGTTGTGGCGCTGTGCGATGCTCCCAGCTTGCGGAGCGGCTCGCCAATCGACTCTACTCGCCCGGCACCGTCCATTTTTCATCCCCCTTGTGTGGCCTTCGCAAGGCCATAGGAGATTCCCGTGCAGAGCCTGGCCCGTACCCGCCACAACACGCCAACGCCCAAACCGGGATCTACCAGCTTCCCAACACGAACCTACCCGTAGGGGCGATTCACGAATCGCCGTGGGGTGGGGTAGCGACATTACCACACCGGCCGCCCGCAGGCGCCTTTCGATGTGGCAGGTCCCAAGCGCGCTTACTGACCGTCCCTCCCCCCCGCCACGGCCTCCCAGCACTCCTTCGGACTCATTTAACACTCTGATTGCGGTTCCTTTACATGTAGACCCTATATTGAAATTGAAGAGGCGCAACGCTTTGGGGCTAGTCCCCGGCCAAGGCCTCCTCAGCGACCCACACTCGACCGCATCCGTCGACCCGCGCAAATTCACCCAACCCGTATGCGGCGAAGTCAAGATCGAACGCTGATGGCGCTCAACGTTCGATTTAAAGAACTGTGAACGTATCACTCGTGCAACTACATTGAGGTGCCAAATGGCGACAAACAGCATAAGAGGTTTCAAAACCAAGATCAGCGATCCTGATGCCGGCCAAGAGGCGATCATCACCCGCCGTCGGGAGCCACAGAGTAAGCTCGCATCAGTGCATCAACCCACCGAGGGGGAGCGCTTGCTCAACCCCCTCGAGGGCTCTTTGCCCGATGGGAGAAACGAGGACGTCCTCGACCTAACGGCGCTTTGGGCGCCTCGGGCCCGACGTAACAGCCGCAGGAAAAAGACCGCCGCCGGCTGATCACGCGCTGCCGACTCGGGTGCGCCCGCCGTCGAGGCCCATTGTGGGTCCACTCACCGACTATTCAACAAACGTATTTTTGCAAAACAAATCTCGAGAGGGACGGTTCGTGCGACAAAGACCTGACTTGGGCCCGAGAGTGCCCGCACTCGTTTTCCGGGCCCTCAATTCGGTGATTCCGGCCTTCCATACCCTCGCCTGCCGGATGAAGCCGGGATGCGCGACTTCTACGAACCTCAAACATGGAGAGTAGCCAATTGAGATCTAGCCCTTGGAAAACGCTCGCTGGAATCCTCCTGATTGCGCTTGGCGCACTGTTTATGCTCGATCAGGTGGAATACTTGGATGCAGGCCAGATTCTCCAGCGGACCTGGCCCCTGCCAATAGTCCTGTACGGCTGCCTCCGCTGGCTCGCCAGGCCGGCGCGCGTGGTTACACCAGCGATTATTGTGGCCATCGGCCTGGTATTGCTGGCAGCCTCCCTCCAGTTCATTCCCGTTTCAGCACTCACCTTTATCTGGCCCCTAGCGTTGATCGCGGTCGGCGTATGGATCCTGTTCAATCGCGCATCGCTGACCCGTCGGACCGGCAGCGACCCGGACAATGTGGACTCCTTCGTGATATTCGGCAACGTCGAGACTCTCAGCCGATCGCAGCAGTTTCGCGGTGGCTCAGCCGTGTCAATGTTTGGCGAGATCAAGATGGATCTGCGCGAAGCCCAACCAACCTCGGAAAACGCAACTCTTGACGCAACGTCGATATTTGGCGCAATCGCCGTTCGCGTCCCAAGAGATTGGAGAGTCGAGGTCAGCGGCGCACCAATTTTTGGCGCGATAAACAACCGGGCCATTGCGGACGGCTCGCCATCACAGGATATGCCGACCCTGAAAGTCGACGCGCTGGCCGTATTCGGCGAAGTCAAGATTGAGTACTGAGGGCGCTGGAAGTCTTGCGTGTCTAGCCACCCGCACCTAATATGAACGTTCGGAGGAGGCCAGAAAACAAATATGCCGAGAGTTGTACATTTCGAAATCCACGCCGGCGACCCAGAGTGAGCGATCAGCTTTTACCAAGACGTGTTCGACTGGCAATTCCATAAGTGGGAAGGCCCGATGGAGTACTGGATGATCATCACCGGTGCCGAGGGAACACCCGGAATCAACGGCGGCTTAGTCCAGCGCAGGGGCGAAGCCGGCGGCGACTCTGTAATAGCCTATGTGTGTACCATCCATGTCCCGTCCGTCGATGAGTACGCCGATAAGATCGCCGCAAACGGCGGCACCATAGTAGTCCCCAAGACGCCCATACCTGGCGTTGGTTGGCTGGTCCACGCCAAAGACACCGAAGGCAACATCTTCGGACTCCACCAAGAGGACTCATCCGCCGGCTGATCGTGCGCCGCCGGCTCCAATACGGCCGCCCAGCGAATAGATGCTAGTATGCAGTTACGGAGATCCACGCTAGTAACCACGCCGAGGCACTATAGTGGCAACATACAGCATAAGTGAGTTCAAGGCCAGGCTCAGCGAAATACTCAAGGACGTAGATGACGGTAGAGACGTGATCATCACCCGCCGGGGAAAGCCATGTGGAAGGCTCACCGCAGTACCACAGCCGGCCCGGACCAAGCCGTCGCTCAGCACACTCAGGGGCTCCTTGCACGGCCTGCCGGACGCCGAGTACCAAGACTTTCTCGACATCAAAACGCTATGGGAACGTCGGCTGACGCATAACTGCCCAAGGAATCGAGCCGCCCCCTAACTCCTGTAAGACCGCCCGCTAGCGCCATAACGCCCCGTGCTACAATCGCCGGCATCCGTACGCAGCGGAGTTAGCGCGTTATGAAAGTCACCGGCGTCACTCACTTCCTGGTCTCCTCCGGCACTCCAAAGAACTTCATCTTCGTCCGGGTCGATACCGACGAAGGCATCTCCGGCTGGGGCGAGGCCTACACCCAGACCGACCGCGAGCCGGCCATAGCGGCCTACGTAGATCGCTTGGGCCAATACTTGGTCGGTCGCGATCCATTCAACGTCAAGCACTTCACCCACGCGATGTACCACGACGTTCTCGTCAAGCGCGGCTCGATGGAATCCTACTGCGCCCTCAGCGGAATCGAGATCGCGCTCTGGGACATCGTCGGTAAGAAGCTCGAAGCGCCGGTCTACAAACTCCTCGGCGGTGCCTGCCGCGACAAGATCCGCGTCTATGCCAACGGCTGGGCCGGCAACCCCCAGGACACTGATGCGGTCGCCGCACGCGCGGTTGAGACCACCAGGATGGGATTCGATGCCCTCAAGTGGGATCCCTTCCCCGATCCCTGGCGGGCCTATATCAGCAAGTATGAGGAAGACCTCACCGTCGAAGGCGTTGCCGCCGTACGCGCCGCCGTCGGGCCCGATGTCGACCTGCTGGTCGAAGCCCACCGCCGGCTCGCGCCGATGCACGCCGTCCGCGTAGCCCGCCGGATCGAGCAATACAATCCCTTCTGGTACGAAGAGCCGGTCTCGGCCCGCAACCTGCCGGCGCTGGCCACAGCCAAGCGAGACATCAACATCCCGATAGTCACCGGCGAGGAACTATACAGAAAGGCCGAGTTCCGCGAGGTCTTCGAGTCGCGCGCCGCCGACATCATCAATCCAGACATCTGCAACACCGGCGGCATTCTGGAGCTGAAGGAGATAGCGGCGATGGCCGAGACCTACTACGTCGTGGTCTCGCCTCACAACTTCAACAGCACCACGGTCGGCCTGGCCGCGACGTTACACCTCTGCGCGACAATTCCCAACTTCCTCATAACGGAGTACTTCGTCAATCTGGCCGGCATTGGCGAAGAGCTTGCGACCAATCCGATCAAGGTCGATCACGGCTACATCCGGCTGCCCACCGGCCCCGGCCTCGGCATCGAGCTCGATGAAGACGCCCTTGCCCGCCATCCCTACGAACAGCCGGCCCTGCGCTCAATCCGCCACCCCGGCGACGAGGGCCCCTGACAGGGACAGGACTGTGATATGAACTTACGATGAATGGATCAGTGACGGGACGCCGGCTTCGAGGACTTCCGTTCCGATTACAAGACTACACTCGCGGTGATTCCAACTTTGGAGAAAATAGGTGAGGCTTCATCCTTTTGTGCTAATCGGTCCATCGAGAGTCCCCAATCGTCCATCGCACGCTGTGAAGCCTCCTACAAACGACCAAACCGGCCGACCTTCCAATTGAAGCCAAAATCACCGTAGAGGCGGGTTTGAAACCCGCCTGGCGCCGCGCGGGGGAATTCGCAAACCCCGCCGGCCAGAACGCCGATGTCGATTGTCCCGGTAGGCGCGGGCGGCCCAACTCCTACATTGGCCTGCAGGCGTCGACGATTGGTACGAAGACGTGCATCCAATAAACCTTGGTGCCGGCTCTCCACGGCCGAACCGTGCCGAAATGTGGACCGTCGGCCAAGGGCGGAACGACAGAATGTAGCGCGGGAGCTTGTCCCCCGCTCCCGGCAGTCCGGCAACCAACCCAGATCCTGAGTCACCGTAGAGAGACCCGCCAACCGGTACCCCGTTTTTCACACCTTGGTATGCCGGCCCCTACGAAACTCACATACTCAGATCGTTCAGGTTGTAGTTCTTCAGCACCTTCTCCCGCGTCGCCTCACTCCAGCGGTTTTCGTCCAACTCGTTCGCCAGCGGTCTATAGACATAGCTTGGCTCATCCGGAAACCGCTGCCGGCGGGCATCGACAGCCAGCGCGATCAGACGCGAACGCTCGTGGACGCGCGCTTCGTCGTAGCGCCCCGGCTTCCATCCTTGGCCCCCCAGGACCGAGGCCCGTCGGTGAAATCCGAATACGTACGTCGCCCGCATAGCCGACGATGTGTTTGCAAATGACCCGTGAAGGACCTGGCGGTTGCATATCGCCACGTCACCCGGGTTGCACACCATCGGCACCGAGTCGGGCAGCCGGTCCGAGCCGCCATTCGCAGCCACCAGCGCCTTGATGTCGACCTTGCCCAGCTTGTGCGTTCCCGGCACCACCCACAGCGCGTTGGCCGGCCTGCTTCCATACAGCTGCACCATGAAGTTGAATCCGTGGGTACCATCGTCCAAGTCGGGATTGTCCCAGTGCGTCGTCCCATCCTGGTGCCAGGCCACCGAAGGGCCCCAACCAGGCTGCTTTACCCAGATACTCTCGGAAAACGGTGTGAAATCCGGCCCGTTGATCTGCTCCGCGATCCGCAGCAGGTCCGGATGTCCGTACAGCCGCAAAGCCGAGTCCATCAGCTGCAGCGGGCTCGATATGTGCAACAAGACCTCATCAGGCGCGTCGTCCGGCGCCTCCGGCTCGATCATCTTCGCCTGATACCTTCCGCCAGAGACCTCCGTACCCCCGTAGGGATCGCTCAACGGCCGGGCAAAGCGAAAGCTCGGCAACTCGAACTCGCCGCCAATCGCCGGCCGGCCGGAGGCATCAGTGCCCGAGGTACTTGAAACCGGCGCCCGGGCCAGCACCTCCTCGAACTCCTTCACCAACTCGTCGAGCTCATCGCCGCCCACCGCACCCTCGAACACGTAGAACCCCGCTTCCCAGTAGGCCTCGACGATATCTGCCCTTAGAGCGCCGTTTGCGTCGAATGCCATAGGCCCCCGGTTGCCCAGGATCAGTGCCCTTTGCTCACCCTCAAAATAGTATTCTTCGTGCAAACTCTGCCTCCCGAGGCTTCCAGATTCGTGCACTCACTGCCTGTCTATAGTGTAAAGCCTGATGCCGCATTTTCACGCCTTCGCCAATCCCGCCCCCATTCGTCATTGGTACGAAAATGATCCGACGCGGTCCCGAGAATGCCCGCATTCGTCAACCTGACCTCCCGTTCGTCATTGGTACGAAAATGACGTTACGCGGCCCGAGAGTGCCCGCATTCGACCGCTCCCGCACTCGTCTACTTGGCCTCCCAACGGTCACTCCGGCGAAAGCCGGAGTCCAGAGGGGTGGGGGCTTGTCCCCCGCTCCCGGTGGTCCGGCAACCAACCCTGATCCCGAGCCATCTTAGAGAAGACTCGTCAACCGGTGCCCCGATTTTCATACCTTGGTGTGCCGGCGCAAGCCGGGATGAGCGATTGGTACGAAAATGATCCGACGCGGTCCCGAGAATGCCCGCATTCGTCAACCTGACCTCCCGTTCGTCATTGGTACGAAAATGACCTTACGCGGCTTCGATGGTGACCCGATATCCTAAACGTTGAAGGCGTTTGACGCTGCTGCGCACGATGTGGCTCTTGTCCCTCCGGTCGAAGTAGTCGGCACCCAGGTCGTCGTAGTCGGTGCCATATCGCAGCAGTTGGTAGATGACCTTGAGCACTGTGTGGGCAATGGCAGTGATGGCGCGCTTGCGTCCCCTGCGAGCGGCGATTCTCCGATATCGAGCTGAGAGATAGGTGTGCTTGGTTCGTGCAGCGGACTGTGCAACTTCTGTCAGGATCGCGCTGAGCCAAGGGCTGCCCCGGCCGGTGAACCCGCTCTTGCGCTTGCCGGCGGATTGGTAGTTGCCGGGACTGATCTTGGCCCAAGAGGCAAGGTGTTTTGCCGAAGGGAATCTCGACATGTCAGTACCTATCTCGGCGATGATGTCCTCAGCAGCACGGCGACCGACTCCGGGGATGGCATCAAGGCGATTGATCGTGTCCTCTAAAGGGGCAAACCTACGGGCGACCTCCTTGTCGAGATGCGCAATCTGCGTTTCGCACATCTCCAGAGACTGCAGCAGGACTCCAAGCATAAATCGCTGGTGGTGACCCATAGTTCCACGCAGGGCCCAACGCAACTCCTCCAGCTTCTTCCTCAGCAACCCTCTGGCCAACTCGGCAAGGACGTTGGGGTCCTGCTCACCAGCAATCAAGGCTCTGAGCATCTCACGCCCAGAGACCCCGAGAATGTCTGTAGCGACCGAGGCCAACTTGATGTTGCCTCCTTCCAGGACCTTGTGCATCTGGCTGGCGATCTGAGCCTTATTCTGGACCACTCTGCGTCGGTAGCGAACTAACTCTCGCAGCTCACGCTGAGGTCGATCGGGGATGAAACTTGGCTTCAACAGGCCGTGCCTGAGTAGCTCCGCAATCCATTCAGAGTCTCTCACGTCCGTCTTACGACCGGGGACGGCCTTGATCTGGCGCGCGTTTGCCACCACCAACTCGAACTCTTCCTCCAACAGATTGTAGATCGGCTTCCAGTACACGCCGGTGCTCTCCATCCCCACAGTGGTGACCCGCATCTCAGTCAACCAATCACCCAGAGTCAGAAGCTCTCCGTAAGTGGTCCCGAACGTCCGAATCTGCCGATCGTCCGGGGTTATCACACAGGCAGTGACCGACTTCTTGTGGACATCCAGGCCACAGCAGCGTTCACGAAATCGTTCAATTACCGAAGTCATACCTATCTCCTCTCTTCTCGAAAATGGTCTACCGGTTGGGGGCGACCCCAAAACGAGTAAAGTTGGTACGCGTGCTCACTCTTGGCGGAGTGGCGACAACTAGGTGTACTAGACGGGTCGCCAGAGTCAGATTGGTACCCGAGCTCGAAGCGCCAATGACTCCCGAACTCTTCCAACAACCAGTGCACTCAAGTTTTCATTTCTTGGTGTGCCGGCGCAAGCCGGGATGGGTGATTGGTACGAAAATGATCTCTCTTTGCCCCGAGAATGCCCACGCACCACCGCTTCCGCACTCGTTGTTCCGGCCCCCCTTTCGCCATTCCCGCAAGAAGCGTACCCTGTATCGGCCTCTGGCGGACGGGAATCCAGAGGGGCGGGGAGGGGACTGAGGCACTCCGACTTGTTCTCAGCTCCGTGCCCGGTTCAGCGAAAGAGTATCGGGACGAAGACGAACGCCCCCACGGCAACTGCCCCGATGGAGGCAAAAATAACCCCGCCGGCTGCTACGTCCTTCGCCCTGCCGACAAGTGGATTCCTCCCCGGACAGGCCGCGTCCGCAAGGAACTCCAACGCCGTATTCAGCGCCTCCGCCGTCCAGACTGCCGCTATGGCCAAGAATAGCAGGGCCCACTCTATGGGCCCGATGCCGGCCCACAGTCCCAGGGCAACAACGGCCACGGTCGCGGCCAGATGAATTCTGCTGTTGGGCTGGGTGGACAGAAGCGCCCCAATGCCTCTGAAGCCGTTGGCGAACGCTCTGGGCAGGTGCCTCACAATGGATCTACCGGTAGGTTGGGCCCGGCCCGCTCGCGGCCACGTCTCGAATCATTGGGTGCGCGGAGGGGAAATGTAGCGCGGGGGCTTGTCCCCCGCTGGGGCCGGGGTGGGGCGTGGCAGATCCCATCGTGAAAATCCCTTAATTCCTTATATCATGACCCACCGGCGCCCGCCGGCATTGCCGATCCGTCTTCACTCCCTACACAGCGATTATAATCACGCCGACCGGCTGATAACGCCCTCACAAGTTGACCAGCAGCAGCGCGGCCGCAGCAAGGACCACGCCGGCCAATGCCGGCCGGCTCAGCTTTTCGCCCCAGACCCACGCACCTGAAACTACCGCCACGAGAACCGCACCGGCAGTGGAGATCGGAAACAACACGCTGGCTGGCAGCCAACTTAGCGCAAACATCATCGCCAGCGTGCCACCGCCATTCGCCAGCCCTAGGATCGAGCCAATCATCAGATCGTCCCGCGTCGGCCGCAGGCGTTGGTACAGACCGACGACGATCCCAACGAGGCAGGCAATCGCGAACCAGACCGCGACAAATACCGGCTGGGCCCCTGACAGGCCGCTCTCTTGGAACGCCTTCGCGACAAGGGGCGTAACGCTGATGATCAGAAACATGCTCGTCAGCCACAGCCAGCCGGAGCCGGCCCGGCCTATGTCAGTAGGCCGAACTCGCAAGGTCAGCAAGGGCAGCGCCAAAGATGCGATGACTATGCCGGCCAGTCGAGCCACGGAAGGCTGTTCCCCCCAGTATAGGATCGATGCGGCAACCGCCGGCATCACCGTCAACCTGGCCGCTGTGGTTGTGATGCCGACGCCAAACAGGCGAAGGGCCCGCAGATACACCAGATACGAGATCCCATAGGAGAGGCCGGCTAACGTCGCGTAACCCGCCGTGAGCGCCGTCAATCCCCCAGACCCCACGACTATCGCAATAGCCCCGGTCAGAACTGCGCCGACACCATAGTTCACGGCCCCTATCATTACCAGATTGGCCCCACCACGCTGGGACCATTTGATAATGTGGCCAAATCCCACTGATGCAAGGACATTCAGCGCTAGGAAGAGATAACCGATGTTCAACTGACACCTGGCAACGCGCGGGATTGGAGCTTATCTTGGACAGCAGCCGAGAATACCTGCTCCAGCTTGTGCATTAACAGCTTGAGCTACTCAGGAGGAGAGGGGCCTATCTCGATCGGGTTCGAGAAGGGCCGCCCAACGCCTGTTTCGTCCGTTTCCGTCCATTAGATTATCGAGTTTACTAACATGGTCACGAACGTGAGAATGCCCACCCAGCCGGCAATAACCAGCGCCACAAATACCAGGACCTCGATTATTCCCCTGGGCCACTCTCCACGAACCCTCGTGCCCAGGTCGACTTCGCCAGGGCGCGCCGGTATCGCCACCCACACGACGAAGAGTATCGAGAATACAACGGCCGGTACTGCAAATTCTATGGCCAACTGGGTGCGTACTACTCAACCTGCCATGGCACACTGATCGCCGGCCCGGCTGGCCGCCGGCTCCTGAGTCGGTCTCCGCTACCCAATGATCCAATCCAGCACTATTACAAACGCAAGCATGCCGGCAAATACGAGCGTTACGAACACCGCGACGACAATGATCGGCTTCAGCCACTCCCCGCGTATCTTGCTGCCCAGATCGACCTCGCTAGGCCTGGCCGGTATAGCCACCCACAGGACGAATAGGACCGAGAAAACAACCGCGGGAATTAAGAATTCTATTGCCAACTAGACACGCACTATCCAGGTAGTCCCAGGGGATCTCCGAGGGGGATTCCTGTGCCGGCCACCCGCGAACACTCGTCTAGACCGGGGATGAAGATGTGCACATACGCGCCGACCACTTTAGCCTCGATTTCCCCTGCCCGCTGCGGGGAAATCTAAACCTCCGGCGGGGGCCGCATCTGAAAGTGGCAGACCGGGCAAGACTATGCTTATGGCACAATTGTGTTGACTATCGAGAGAGGATCGATTTCGACGATCGTCAAGGGGTCGGCTCCCTCCCAGATGAATGATCCAACACCGAGGATGGCCAGGCCGCCAAAAGCGCCCAGCGCCCAGGTGGCCACCACAAACGTGGCCAACGATCTCCTCGGCATGTGCTTTGCCAGCCCCCAAAATGTGATCGGGCCGCCGGCCGCCGCGGTGAACAGAAGCGCTGCACCTGGCGCCGTACCCATCCCTAGCAACAATAAGAGGGCCACCAGTGGGATCTCGAACAACAGCGGCACGTTTATCAGGATGCCAAACGTCGCCGCTATCGCCACTCCCGTCAGGTGGTTCCCGAGGTACTCTGTGACTACGTGGGGGCTCAGCCATTGAATCGCAAGACCGCTGGCGAATCCGGCGACAACCATTATCGGGCCCATTCGAGCAAGGTAGCCAATGCTCGTCTTCGCCCAGTCGCGGATGCCCTCCCTGAGCACCGGGCTCCAGCCGGCGGCTTCCTCCTCTTCGTCGTCCGCGATAGTAACCGGCACCTCAGCCGCCACGGCCTGTTCCCTGCGCACCGTAAACACAACGAGGGGTCCGATAATCAGGGCGCCCAATACGGCCAACACCAGTCGGCTGATACCCAACAGGGGGGTGAATACAAAGAACACCATGATCAGGGCCGGGAAATTCATCGTCGCCGAACCCTGCACCATCGCGATCGCGCCGGCAAGGCCCGCCCGCTTGTGGAAAGCAGACGACACCGGCACTATGCACGCCGAGCACAGGTTCATCGCCGGCCCCGTGGCGGCGCCTTTGACCGTTCGTGAAAACACACCGCCGGACTGGAACCATTTGCCCAAGCCCGACGGGAAGAGAAAGACCTCCATCAATCCGGCCACGAGAAAGGCGAACGTCATGCCTATCGCAACTATCTGCATATAGGTCATGCTGAAGCCCCACCATCTCGCTACGAACGAGCTGCCAGGTTCCTTCTCGACGCATAGCCCCTGGAAACACTGCATTCCCGGAGAAGTGACAGCCTCGAGGTCGGTCCCCACGGCGTCCAGTTTCGGAAAGCGGTTGAACGCTACGAACAGAACCAGGATTATCCCGAACAGCACTAATCCGACGAACCGCCTCTTGTTGACAGCGGTACTAAGCATCTACTTCAGCCAGCCTCAATACCGTATTCCTCCAGCACCGCTCCTCTAGTTGAGGAGTCGTGAGTACGCAATTTTCCTATCTCTTCATCATTTGCGCAACTACTATAGTCACAGCCGGCCGGAAAAGAAGAATGTATCGCTGGGGCTCGTCCCCGGCCTACCTACAAGTAGTCATCCGCCGAGTCCTGCGGTTCGTATCCCAACACTGTCCGCGGGTGCTCTAGGTCGCGGTAGCCCCACTTATTGTTGGATGTCGCGAAGAAGACACCATAGTTCAGATCGTCCGGCGCATCAATGCATTTCTGAAGCATCTGGGCTATGTCCCGATGACTTAAATACACCGAGAACTCCCGCCCCGCCGTCGGCCGATTCTCCGCAGTCACCCGGCCGATCCTCACGCATAGCGCGGACAACCCATACTCATCCGCAAAATGACGCCCCAGCGATTCCCCCCAGATCTTAGCGGCGCCATATATCCCGGCCGGGTCGACCGTCTCGTGCGTGACCTTAGGCCATTCCGGGGGCGCTTCCTCGTACCGGCCGGATAGGATTGCCTCGTACGGCGGCACGCTCTCCAGCCTACTCACCGTCGCGCCGCTGCTCGCGAACACCACCCGCTTCAAGCCGGCCAGCCGAGCGGCCTCGTAGACGTTGTAGGCTCCGACCACGTTAATCGCCAGGTGCTGCTCCCACGAGACGCCCCCCAGATACGCAGCCAGGTGGACGACCACGTCCTTTCCGGCAAACGCCGGCTTGATCGCGTCAAGGTCCGCTATATCCGCCTGGAAACACTCCACGCCCTCCACCGGCCGGCGGTTCAACGCGCTCAGTTCATATCCTCCCAGGGCCTCGAGATGGCCCCTCAGAACACCGCCGATCAACCCGCTCATGCCAGTTATCAGCACTTTCTTCATCTAATCGACTCCTCTTTGTCTGCCCAGGCCGCGCCGAAACACTGGAACCCCATTCTATCCGGCTCCCCAACGACGAAATGTGTCCTAATGTGGATCGATGATTTTGGGCAAATGAGAAAATGTAGCGCGGGTGGCATGTCCGGCGCTCCAGGCAGACCGGAAACCAACCCTAGTCCCGAGCCACCGTAGGGAAGACCCTCTAACCGGCACCACGACTTTGACACCCTGGTGCGCCGGCGCCGGCCCGCATCAGCGAGTGGCCTGGTACGGAACTGCCGGCACCGCAATCCCAAAGAGACCTGTCGGTCGCTGGATTACAAGGGCACCAATTAGCCCGATCCCCTCACAGGAGTGCGCAGACATGTCTCTTGGGGAAGACTCTACCACAAGGAGTGCCGCTATGAACGAGGCGATGTATAGATGAGGGTCTGACGCGGTATTGGCAGCTCGAGTGCTGCAGGGTGAGCCCACAAACTATGCAGACGCCGGCGGTACGAGCAAGCCTGGAGCGAGTGGGGATGCGCTGGCGCAGGAGGTAATAGCACTAGAGAGGCAGATCGGACTGCCAGTTTGGGAGTGGCAGAATCCACCGCGCCAGATCGCTGAACCACGTCACTACTCCGGCTTTTCATTTTTTCTGCCAACTTAGTAAGCCATCATTAATCAATGTGAATGACCTCTGCACCCTATTTCACTCAACATAAGTATCGCTAATACACCTCTAACAGCTACGTAACATAATAATATCTACATGATTCGTTAATTTTGTTGAATTTGCTCGCGATTTCTCAAAGCCATCAGGCTTTCCCTAAACACTTTCATCATCCATATGTCCAATTCGGTTTTGACAGCGCCAAGACCAATAGTTATCAACACGTGCAGGCACGACTCCTGCTCAACAGGTTTTCCCAACGATTGCCTATCACTTCGGCCAATCATTCGCCCTAATCCACAACCGTCACACCTCGACTACTACTACGACCATGTGTATAGAATTCATGAAAGTTTAGTACTAGCTGGAGTAGTGACGTCGTGCCTGCAACAAGATTCGTTGACGCGGTCAAGATAGACGTGGCCGGCGGACGCGGTGGATCGGGTATCGTCTCGTTTCGAAGGGAGAAATATGTCCCAAACGGCGGGCCCGATGGTGGCGATGGTGGGAATGGCGGCAATGTGTTGATTGTCGCGAGGTCGTCGATAGTCGACTTGCGCGCGTTTCGGAGAGGCCGCGTATACAGAGCTGAGGGTGGCACAAACGGGGGTGGTTCGCGTAAACATGGCGCCGAGGGAGACGACCTGTGCCTAGAGGTGCCGGTCGGGACGGATGTATCTTCCGAAGATAAGGAAGTCTTCGCCGAGTTGTTGGAAGAAGGCGACCATGTGGTTGTGGCCAAAGGAGGCAGGGGAGGTCTTGGCAATGCACAGTTCGCGACGTCGACCCGCCAGGCCCCTAGGGTCGCGCTCAAAGGGGAGCCAGGCCAAGACCGCACCGTTACTCTGGAATTGCGCCTGATCGCCGATGTTGGCATCATCGGATTGCCCAACGCCGGCAAGAGTACACTGCTGATGGCGATGACCGCGGCGCACCCAAAGATTGGCGACTATCCTTTCACTACGCTGTCTCCTAATCTGGGAGTGATGGAGTTCGACGATCACGTTATCAAGATGGCGGACATCCCAGGCCTTATCGAGGGAGCACACGAAGGACATGGATTGGGCCACGAATTTCTCAAACACATTCAACGCACCAGAGTGCTTCTACACGTGGTGGATGGCAGTCTGGAGGACGCGCCCAATAGGATAGGGACGATAGACGAAGAGCTCAGATTGTTTGATCCTGGCCTCGCCAGTAGACCGCAGATCCTAGCTGTGAACAAGATGGATAACCCCGCTGCTGTCCATATGGGGCCGGCATTCCGAGCTGATCTCGCCGGCTTGGGTCGCCCTGTGGCAGAGGTTTCAGCCCATACCGGCCAGGGCATCGGAGACCTCGTCAAGATGTTGGACCAGTCAGTCGCCGAAGCAAAGTCTAGCGAGCCGGCGCGGCCCCAGCGTAGAGTAATTTTGCGGCCCAAGCCGGTCGACGGTGCGTTCGAGGTGATGCTGGATCAGGGAATTTTCGAGGTGACCGGCAGGGCCGTGGAGCGGGTTGCCCAACAGACCGAGTTCGATAATCCCGAGTCGGTTTCCCTATTCCAAAGGACGTTAGATCGAATGGGTGTGACCAGGGCCCTCTCTGATGCCGGCGCCCGCTCCGGATCCACAGTCAATATTGCCGGCATCGAGTTGGAATGGCAATGAGGCTTGGCGTCTTCGGTGGGACGTTTGACCCCATCCACAATGGTCACCTCATGGTTGCTCAAGAGTGTCGCGATCGCTTGGGCATGGACCGGGTGCTGTTCGTGCCCGCGAGGCTGCCCCCGCACAAACAGGTGAGATCATTGACAGCTCCTCATCACCGCATGGCCATGGTACGGCTTGCCATAGCCTCCAACCCAGGTTTCGAGGCCTCGTCTATAGAGCTCAGCCGCCCTGGTCCGAGCTACAGCGTAGATACGCTCCTCCAATTGAGACAGCATCAGCCGGAAGATACCGACATGTTTTTCATAATGGGCGCTGACTCGTTGAATGACCTGGCGAGTTGGCGCGACCCGGCGGGCTTGCTCGCCAACTGCAAGCTGGTTGTCGTCAGCCGGCCCGGCGCGCCAGCGGTCGAGCCGGCGCGGTTGGATTGCCTTTACCCTGGCGCCGACGAGCGCGTAATCCCGCTTCAGGTAATCGGTTTGGACATTGCCTCGTCCGATTTGAGAAGCAGGGTTGCGGTGGGTAAGACAATACGGTGCCAGTTACCCGATGACGTCATAGCATATATAGAGTCGAACAAGCTCTACAGAAAGTCCTGATCCATCCAGCCCTCTGCTTATGGAATAACTAGCTTCTGCCCTACCCAAATGAAGTTTGGGTCTTCTATGCCGTTCGCCTCCACTATTGCGTCGACCGATGTGCCGTATGCCTGAGCGATTTGGGCTAGGGTCTCACCGGATTGAACGGTGTGGGTGGTAGCAGTGCGCGTGGGCGTGGGGATCCCCTCGGTAGGAGTAGGCGGACCGACTGTGGCAGTTGCCGTCACAGGCACGATCGGCGTCAGTGGGATCACGATGGGAGTTGTGGTAGGTACGGACAGCAAGGTGGATGTCGACTGTACTTCGAGGGCCGGCATGGCCGAAGTCGAGGTAGGTTCGAGGATCGGCTCGCTGGCGTTGCGGGCACAGCCGGCTATGCTTGCCGCCATTGCTAGGCAACACAGTAATGGGAGCGCCTGCCTGTGTCGCGCCAAGCCATGAATGAGATTCATACCCTATCTCCCAAATATAGACGCCCTTGAAGAGGGTGTGTGAGGTGGGGGGCCTGGCCGCTAACGATCTTGAAGCCACGGTCCACAGGGAGACCCGACTGCAACTAGCGGTCCATCTCGCGGCACCAATTGTACCATGCGAGGTCGCCCGCACCTCCATTCGGTAAATTGGTAGGAAAATGGCCCTCCAGCTAACTTCTTCTTATCTCATCCTCGTTCGTAGCAGGAAAAGAAGAATGTAGCGCGGGGGCTTGTCCCCCGCTGGGGCCGGGGGCGGGGCATGGCAGAATTCCCTGTGCGAATCCGCCGCATAAAACCACAACTCACGATTTTCATACCTTGGTGTGCCGGCGCCAGCCGGGATGGCTTACCAGCGAACTTCCTCTAACCCGTGCTCGTTTCTACCCCGAACGCGCTCCCCGAACCGCCAATCACCTCTAGTCTAGGCCGGCTGGCCCCGCCGGGAGGCGGGTACGGGTTGGATGGGCTCGATGGGATCTAGCATGATGCCGGAAATGCTGGGCTGACCGACCGGCGAAATCGAGAAGTCATTCACGTGCGGGTGGACGAGCACGAAGTCCCTTACGTGGAACATCGGGATGATGCCGGCGTCGTCCATCAGCAGCTGTTCGGCCTCGCGGAACAACTCCAAGCGGGCGTCGCGGTCCAACTCGACCCGGGCGGCTTCGACTAGGCTATCGAACTTGGGGTTTGCGTACCTGGAGTCGTGGGCCTCGGAGTGAAGCAACAGGTCTAGGAAGTTCTCCGGATCGGGGTAATCTGCCACCCAACCGTAGGTGTACAAGTGTTGGGCGATTTCCTCCAACTCGTAGAAGTACTGATCCCCCTCGTGCAGAGCGGCTTGGACCTCAATCCCCAATTCCTCCTTCCAAGCCTCGATCATGAACTGCACGCTCAACGGCGGTTCTCCATCACGATCGATCGTGGTATAGAAGATCTCTGGGAAGTCGTCCGCGTACTCGGACTCGGCGAGAAGCTCGCGCGCCATGTCAGGGTCGAACGGGATACCGCGCAGCGCCTCGGAGTAGCCGGGGATGCCGGGCGGCAGCAGTCCATTGGCAACCTGTACGTTACCCTCGTATATTTCCTCGATGAGCTTCTCGCGGTCGAGGGCCATGGCGAAAGCCCGACGCACCTTGACATCGTCGAATGGAGGTTGGGTACCGTCCAACACGACGAAGTAGCTGGTCAGCTGGTTAAACACTCGCAGGTCCGCACTGAGCAACGGGTCTGCCTGCACAACATCGAGCGAGCGGGCACTGAGGAACAAACCGTCCCAGGCGTTCGTCAGATACATGTCGACCCCGCCGGCGCCAGGCAGTGCGGCCATCGGCGAGATCAGGTACTCCAATTTCACCGGCGTGTGGTAGTCGTCGTACCGTTGGAGGATGATCACCGATTCCTCCTCCCAGCGCAGCAGCTTGTATGGGCCTGACCCGTTGATGTCCTCGCTTTGCCACCACTCCTCACCAAGCTCCTCGACCTGGCGCCGGTCGACTACCGCGCCGGTCGGGTAGGAGAGTTTAGACAGGAAGTACTCCTTCGGGCTGTCGATCGTGATGCGGATCGAGCGCTCGTCGAGCACTTCGTAGCCGGCCACCTCCGTGGCTTCGCCGGCCAGCTTGTCCCTGACGCCAACAATGTCCCCGAGATAAAGCGGGGCCGTGTCGCTGTGCAGCTCGGGATCGGTGGCGCGCTCTATCGAGTACTTGAAGTCGGCGGCGGTGATTGGCCGGCCATCCTGGAAGGTTATGCCTTCGCGAAGCGTGAATGTGTAGACGAGACCCGCATCGTCGACGTCCCATCGCTCGGCGAGATCGGGGTTGATGGAGAGGTCGGGGGCCATGCGGACGAGGCCGCTGAACAGGCTACTCACGAAGAGATGGGTGGTTGAGTCTCTGACAATCGCTGGGTCAAGGGTGGACGGGCTGCCGAGCGGCATGGTGAAGGCGCGATCCCTCGAAATGCCATAGGGCGCCGGCGGGTAGCTGGTGAAACTCGTCAACATCGTCTCAAACGTGCGCCATTCGTCGCGCAACGTGTCTGCCGGCGCGGACAGAAGCAGGATGAACGTGAGTCCTCCGCGGTTCATGACCTGCGCGCGTCGCACGGCGGCGCCTCGGTCGTCCTGGTAAACGATGTCAGACCGCATCGCGTTGGAGCCGTCTCCAAGTGTAACGGAGCGTGTGCGCTCGATCGTGGAGTCCGTATCTTCCGGCCTGACCCTTTCGATGGCGTTACTCAGCCGGTCGGCCAGCGAGGCGTCCAAGGACTCAAACTCAATGAGCAGCGTTAGGCTGGTCCGTCCCTCGTCACCTATGAAAAAGGCCCACTCTTCCGGGGCGCTGGACGGGGTGAGATTCCATTCGTTGGGGTAATGGAAAGAGACGCCCAGCTGCTGATTCTCATAGAAGTCGAAGCTGTCCGGATCAGGCTTGGGAGCCTGGAACGGGCCTCCGTAATCGGCGAATTGGGCGCCGGGCAGGACCAGAGTCAGCAGTATCAATGCTAGAGTGAGAGCGCGTTTCATGGTGGGTCTCTCCCTTTGCGTAAGTGGTGGGGGACGCCGCCCAGCGAGTGCCGGATCACCGCGGGAATCTGCGGGCAGGCCGTAACACGCGGCCGGCGATTCTGGTGGCGTTTGCCGCTCCCCTGAGCCAGGATGTGCTCCCGCAGAGTGCGACGGTGAGAGGGCGAAGTGATGTGAGCTCTTGAACGAGGCGGGCACAGGAGACAGTACCAAACTGGCCCGGCCGGCGTCAATCCGAGTTGCGATTTGCGCCAAGCCACTCGCGTTGACGACTTGGAAACGACGGATCGCGAATGGCGAGTTTTTACCATTGCCGCCGGCGGCCGGCTGGGTGTAATCTCTACCGGGACCAAGAAATCCCGTTACCACTCCCTTCAGAGGACCCGATCACCAATGGACTATGCCGTTGAAACGCGAGGCCTCGCTCGCAGCTATGGCGAGGTTAGGGCGCTCGATGGAATCGACCTGAACATATCCAAAGGCGAGATCTACGGGTTTCTGGGCCCGAACGGGGCGGGAAAGACGACGCTTGTCCGCATACTGATCACGCTGCTATTGCCAACGAGCGGTAGCGCGACGGTGGCCGGCTATGACGTGCTCACCCAACCAAACGATATTCGTCTCCGAATCGGGGCCGCTCTTCAGGAAGCGGCTCTGGATCCAAAGCAGACCGGGCGCGAGATCCTTTGGCTACAAGGCCGGCTCTATGGGCTCTCCCGGAGCGAGATCGACACCCGGCTCGATGAGCTCTCCAACCTGATCGACATTGGCGACGCAATAGACCGGCTGACCGGCACCTACTCTGGGGGCATGAAGCGTCGACTGGACCTGGCGGCATCCCTTATCCATAATCCCCAGATCCTGTTTCTGGACGAGCCAACCACGGGGTTGGACCCGATCAGTAGAGCCCGAGCTTGGGAGGAAATAAGTCGTATCAACCAGGAACTGGAGGTTACCATCTTCCTGACGACCCAATACCTCGAGGAGGCCGACGAGCTTGCCGACCGGGTGGGCATCATCAACCACGGCAGGCTATTGGCCGAGGGGACTCCTACCGAGCTCAAGAGGAAGTTGGGCAACGACGTCATCATCGCACGAGTGGATGGGGGAGCAGAGCGGGCGAAGGCGGCGGTGGAAAGTCTCGATGGCGTGGTGGGAGTCGACGCTACCGGCAGCGAGGTTATCATCCAAGTATCGAACGGCGCGGCGGCGATCAGCGGAGTAGCGCTCGCCCTTAACCAACGGCAAGTAGACGTCAGTGAAATAACCCTCAGGACCCCCACGCTCGACGACGTATTCTTGAGCGTTGTCGGCGCGCGCATGGAGGAGGAAGCTGAAGATCCGTCCATAGCGTCGAGTAACAGCTAACCATCGTACGTTTGCCTAGGACCCGGCACAGCACCCATCCAGCCAAGTTTTCCGCAGGAGATCGATGACAATTGAGCTTCGCCACGACATTACAAACTCCCATCCGCGCACGTCATGCTGGGTTCTTCTCGGACGTTATATCGGTAGCCATCAGGGCCCTTAGATCCATCCCCAGGGATCCGGATTTCATCTATCCGGCCCTGGTGGTCCCTATATTCTTCTATGCAATCAACGTCGGCGCCCTGCAGGACGTCGCCGAGCGAATTCCCGGGATGGACTACAAGGCGTTTCAGCTGCCAGTCGCGATCAAATTCGCGGTCACCGGCATTTCTAGGGCCGTCACCCTGGTGACCGATATCCAGACCGGGTACTTCGACCGGCTGTCGCTGACGCCGGTGAATCGCCTTGCCTTGCTGCTTGGCCTGACCGTCGCTGACTTCACGTTGGTCGTTGCGCTGACCTTTCCGGTCATTGTGCTTGGATTTGTGGTTGGCGTCACGTTCGCGGCGGGTCCGCTGGGACTGCTGCTGTTTATCTTGCTGTCGGGACTATGGGGCCTGGTGTTTACCGGCTTCCCCTACGCAATCGCACTGAAGACCGGCAGTCCCGCGGCGGTGAACTCCAGCTTTCTACTGTTCTTTCCGTTCGCGTTTCTGACCACCGTGTTCGTGCCGAAGGAGGCGATGACCGGCTGGATGTCCACAGTTGCGACCTTCAACCCAGTCACCTACCTGTTGGATGCGCAGCGGTCCCTGATCACGGTTGGCTGGGACCCCGAGGCGCTAGTCAAGGGGATCGCCTGCATAGCCGGAGTAGGGGTGGTTAGCGGAACCTTGGCACTTCTGGCTCTCCGGGGTCGGACACGCCGGGCTTAGGCGCCCAGATAGCAAAGCTGAATGTGCCGCTTGGAGAAACTGGCCCAATACTTTGAGCGCTTCGCCCGGAAGGAAGTGAGGGACAGTTCCCCGCTATACCGCCGGCTTGCGTCGGCAGTGGCCGGCGATCGCGATCTCGTCGACTTGGCGGGCCACGCTCCGTCCGGCCCGACGCCAAATCTCTTCTTGGCAGCAGTTCACTACCTGCTATTGCAGGGAGTGCCTCATCGCCTAGCAGCGTTCTACCCGACCGTTTCGGGATCGGCGCCGATGAGTGGTGACCCATTTCCTGATTTTCGCGCCTTCTGTTTTGAGCACGCCGAACAAGTCCGCTTTCTCTTGAGCACCCGTAAGGTGCAGACCAACGAAGTGAGGCGCTGCGGGATTCTGCTCCCCGCATTCAACTGTATCGCCTCGCGTCGGCCGGGCAGACCGCTTGCGTTGGTCGAGGTAGGTACGAGCGCCGGACTCCTTTTATCGTGGGATCGGTACGAATACGCCTACTCGGGAGAAAAGCAAAGCTACGGGGTTCAAGGCAGTACCGTCCAGATCGAGTGTGCCGTCAGAGGCCGGCGCCGACCGCCGTTTCGGTCAGTATTGCCGAGGGTATCCCGTCGGATAGGGATCGACCTCGACCCGATCGACGTTCACGATCCGGACCAAATACTCTGGCTGCAGGCCTTCATGTGGGGAGATCAGCCGGAGCGGGTGCAGCGTCTGCGGCAGGCTATCGGGATAGCATCCAGGCAGCCGATTGAACTGTTAGCCGGCGACGCGCTCGAAGTGCTGCCAGCGGCGACTTCTGGTATCTCGCGAGAGGCGGTCCCGGTGGTATTCCACAGCCACACACTGAATCAGTTTAGTCCTGAGGCACGACGGCGGCTCGAAGAGATGTTGTCGAGTTTATCGCAGGGACGCCGCATCTATAAACTATCGCTGGAAGGGACAGGACAGGGTGCGACCAGCCAGTCGCGTATGGAGCTGACGGTATGGAGCGACGGGCAGGCAGCGGAGCGGTGGCTGCTTGCCTATTACGAGCCTCACGGCGAATGGATCGAGTGGTTGGAGGAAAGCTTGTAGGTCAGCCGCCGGCCGGCCCACCAAGGTACGAAAAGCGTGAGATGCGGTTTGGTACGGCGAATTGGCAGGGTAGATTCTGTTGGGCCACGCCCCGACCTCTGCGGGAGACGACCCCAGCGCTACTTTTTTCTTTTCCCGCTAGAAACGAACACGAGATGAGGGAAGTTAGCTGGCAAGCCATTTTCCTACCAATTACGACTGGAAGGGATGCAACGGCAAAATGGACGCCGCGAATGGTCAATGAAGGGTGACTTGAGCTGTTTAAGTTCGTATCAATGAGGGTTTGGAGTCAATTCTTAGACTCTACCAACTAGCCATTTCAATGAGGCCGGCCAGACCAAGGCGAGCACAGCGCCCAATACCGGCAGGCAGCCTGCAACGATGAACGTGCCGGCAATCCCCAACCCGGGTACGTGGGGCAGACCCTGGAGAGCGATCCCTCCTGCCACGATTCCCCCGACGATCGCGCCGGATGAAATCCCCATCTCAAGTGCCATGCCGATGGTCGCCATGGCGCTGCCGCGTTCTTCGAGTTTGCCTCGATCGGCGGCGACCGCGAACAGCGACGGCTGAGTCGCACCGATCCCGACGCCAATTGCCAGCGATGCCACAAGGATCAACCAGGACTGAGCAAACGCCAACAACCACAGCGCCAGGCCGGTAATTGCCAACCCGGGCAGGATAACTTGGGCGCGCCCGAACCGATCGGACATGCGGCCGGCGGACCACTGAGACAGCATCAGCCCAACCGTGTAGGTGATGAAAGGAAGGCCGGCGTTGGGCAAGCCGCGTTCCATGGCCAGTATCGGACCAAAGGTGAACAAGCCGCCGTAGGCGAACATCGACGCGAACATGAACACGCTTGGGCCCAGGGCATCTCGATTGAACAACAGCCGTTTATCGACTGCCGCAACTTCCAACGGTCGTTCGCGCACCTGTCCTGCTGACATCGCCGATACGAATCCAAGCGCGGCACAGACCAGAAAGATCGACGCAAATCCGGCTTCAGAAGCGAGCAATACGCCGAGCGGAGGGCCAAACCCGAGTGAGATGTTGTAGGCGGTGGTATACACGCCCATGGCCTCGGCCCGCCGCTTCACCGGAGACACTACCGTCGCCAGCGTCTGGCCGGCGGTGACAAACGTCGCCATCCCGATTCCGTTGAACGCCCGCAGGGCCAGAAGCGCCGGCACGGCGCCTACCAACGCATAGCCCAACGGACTCAATCCGAAGATCACGGCGCCCGTAACCATTACCCACTTGCGCCGGATCCGGTCGATGACGTAGGCGGTAGGCAACCGTGAGAGAAATGCGACCGCCGCAAAAACGCCGGTCACGAGGCCAATCTCGAATGCGCCTGCACCCAGACTCCGAGCATAGATCGGCATGACCGCGGCCAGGCCATAGAAGCAGGCCCCAAGTGAGAATGTGGACCCTAGGATGAAGAGATAGTCGCGATGAAACAGCCGTTGGTCATCGGTGGGCGCCTGCCCCGTCCCAGGTTTGGTTGAAGCTAAGCGCACTTGCGGCTGTGTACCGTCAGAGACGGATCTTCAGTTGTCGCGTGACGCAACCGACGGTAGGTTCCTGGCTTGGTCTGCATCGCATGGGTCTTGCTCCGCTTCAGGTTGCTATGGCTTGGGGTCCGTAATGTCGCTTGACCGGGCGGAGGAGAGTTTGTCGACATCCGGGCACCGGTCCAATCTGTAGACCAGGCAATCTTACCTGCGAAACAGTTCAGATTCTATACTCGCCTCTGGGTAAGTGTTCAGTCTCATGGGCACCAGCACCGTGGACGAGCGGTTACCCACAGATCAGGCTCTTTTGCCGGCGGGGCCATCTCATCGGCGTAAGCCAGGAATGGGTTGCAAGGGGCATCCGGCAT
This sequence comes from Chloroflexota bacterium, assembly GCA_963664835.2. Classification (GTDB taxonomy): domain Bacteria; phylum Chloroflexota; class UBA6077; order FW602-bin22; family JBCLEL01. The sequence continues at coordinate 146,247 of CAXXUG010000020.1, forward strand.
CCTCCGCGTAGGGGCGACGCACGCGTCCGCCCTGGGGTTGGGCTGGCGAACCGGCCGTACCGCGAGCCGCATTGATGCGGCGAGCCAGAAACGTCTTGAACGCCCCCGACGATCGCCGTATAGGCGCGTTTGAAACCCGCCTCTACTAACACCAAAATGGCGTGCACATGATTGGGTATGATTACGCAAGCATCCAAGCACGCGTCGGTCCCATCCCGCGAGGGCGCCTCGCCGTCAGCCAATCGAGCCTGAACGCCGGCTTATCGAGCTTGCATGATCAACAACCCGTTTTCGCCATCAGCCACGTAGATAATGCCATTTCTAATCACCGACATACGAGCGTTTCCCGGTGTGTTGACGCTCGCCACTCGCCTCGGCTGGGCCGGATTGGAAACATCAACCAGGAGCACGTCTCCATTACTGACCACCGCCATACCGCCCTCCACCGCGACATGCATTGTATTCGCGCCGGTTTCAAGCAGGCCCACCTGGATTGGCTTCCCCAGGTCGGCTAGGTTGAATATCGTCAGGGTGCCATGACCAGCCACATACAGGTATGGCGGACTGAAATCGCTCGAGAGTGGAAAGTTGGCTGGGAGAGAAAAATTGGAGCCTACGCTAACGAAGTGCAGGCTGACCTCGCCGACCATACTCGGCCGGCGGGAATCACTCAGGTCGTAAATCGCGATGACATACGGCGATGTGTCTCCCGTGTCCTCGGTCAAGAACACCAAGCCACCGAACACCGATACCCGGACAAAGGCTTTACGCATCGGAATGATGGTCGAGATCTGCATAGGTCGCCCCAGGATCTCAACGAATTGGGCGCTGGCGGAGCCACCAGCCAATATAAGGATGCCCGCCTGCAAGCTGATGTTTGCCGGGCCCACGCTATCGACCGGAGGCGGCGGGATGACTTCGGGCGGTTCGAAAGGTCCATCAATGTCTTGAATCTCGAATACACGCACGTGTGGGTCGGTGTCGGTTGACAGGACCGCAAGAAAGCTCGAACTGGCCGCTACGTCATCAGCGATCGCTTCAATGCGTGCTATCCGCGCCGGCTCGCCAGGCTCGGAGACATCGATGATGTGGACCCCCGCATGGCCGGCTGCGACGAAGAGCCGGTCTCCAATGAGCGAGAGATTGGCGGTCCTACCCTCAAGCTGGATGTGGCCAATCCGCGTCAAGACGGTAGGTCGCCGAGGTGATCCCTCACCAGCCGAGCCAGGAGTCGGGGGCAACGGGATCCCTCGCAGCGGCGCTACGCTGGTCCCTCCCTGGTCCGGAAGTGTTGTGGTGGTCGGCACGGGAGATAGATTCGCCATTCGAGCGCCAGGGAATGAGGCCAGGGTCGGAGACGGAACCGCCGGCGCCTCGGGTCCAAGGCAGCCAGCCAGGGTCGCGGACAGCGCCAGGTAAATCAGGAAGGCGCCTACCACCCGGCCTGGCGACGCCGCAAACACAGGCGTGGGCAACAGCTACCTCCATCCACCTTTCCCAACCGGAAACATGTCTCGTCGCGACAACGGCTCAGGCCCAAACCGTAGGCACGAACTCCCTATGGTCAACGTTTACTAAAGGCATCTCACGGTTCCAGGCCTCAGGCGGCCTGCCCCAGACGGCCATGGAACAAATGGTGTAGAGCTTCAAAGCCCGGTAAACATGAGCAAAACGCGCATCCCATCACCCACGGACCAGACTTCGGCGAGCACCTCGCAAGCGAACTCTCCGCACTACCTGGCCGGAATCAGGAGACCTCTTCTCGAAACTTGAGAACTTCGTTTGCCGATCTGCTAATCAGGTCGAGCGCGCCAACCGTGAAATACCGTACCCCTTGGGCGTATCGTCGAGCGCGAACCCCCAACTCCGCGTCCGAGGATCCACTCTGCCAATACTGCCGGCCGGCGGCCATCACCTTTTCCACAACCTCTTCAACGATCTTCTGGACGTTCGGATGGTTCCAATCACCCTGGTAGCCGAGGGACGTCGACAGATCGCGCATGCCGACGCTGAACACGTCGAGCCCGTCAACTTTGAGTATATCGTCCAGGTTATCGAGACCATCCTCGTCTTCGATGATGGCAAAGATCATTGTTTCGCGATTGGCCATAGCCTGGTAATCATCCGCATTGTGCACCTGGGCGTATCCGGACGCGCGGGCATGGCCGGCGAAACTGCGGTGGCCGATCGGGGCGTACTTTGCATGCGCGACCAACTCTTCGGCCTGAGCCACGGTGGTTAGATGCGGCACCATCACCCCGGTGGCGCCAGAGTTGAGGCTGCGGTCGATCAGGCGAGCGTCGTGGTAGGGAATGCGAATTACGGACTGCATTCCGACAGCGTTTGCCGCCCTGACCATTTCGGTACAGGTCTGAACGCTCATTTGCCCCTGTTCGCTGTCGATGAGGGCAAAATCGAATCCGAGCAGCCCAAACCACTCTACAATCTCCGGCGATGGTATGTGAAGACTGCCACCAAAGATCGGCCCTTCGGCCTCTTTATCGCGAAGTGAACCTCTTAGCAAACCTGGCCTCCTTAGCTCTTGTATTTCAGGGTACTCAAACAAGCGGATATATGAGGGTATCTAGGCGTCACGCCAGCGAAAAGTATATACCTTTACGCCACACAGACTCCCACGGCGCCACTGCTCCCAGGGACTTTCTATCCTTTAGTGTTTAGGACTGTATCGGCGTCATCGTAGGGGCGACGCACGCGTCGCCCTGGGCGGGTCGCGGCAACCCCCTACCAGCCGGCCCCTCCATTCGTCTTTGGTACGAAAATGACGTTACGCGGCCCGAGAGTGCCCGCATTCGACCGCTCCCGCACTCGTCTACTTGGCCTCCCAACGGTCACTCCGGCGAAAGCCGGAGTCCAGAGGGGTGGGGGCTTGTCCCCCGCTCCCGGTGGTCCGGCAACCAACCCTGATCCCGAGCCATCTTAGAGAAGACTCGTCAACCGGTGCCCCGATTTTCATACCTTGGTGTGCCGGCGCAAGCCGGGATGAGCGATTGGTACGAAAATGGCCTTCCACCTAACTTCTTCTAACACATCGTCGTTCGTAGCCGGAAAGGAGGAATGTAGCGCGGGGGCTTGTCCCCCGCTGGGGCCGGGGGCGGGGCATGGCAGAATGCCCTGTGCGAATTCGCCTCATGAAACGGCAACTCCGGGTTTTCATACCTAGGCGTGCCGGCCCCCGCCGGCATGGAGGATTGGTACGACAATGGATGGACCCGTCGGACCCAACGCCGAATTCGCAATTCCAGCGAAGGCGGGAATCCAGGAGGGGAGGCGTGGGTGGCGCCAAATTTCATACCTTGGTGTGCCGGCGCAAGCCGGGATGGGCGATTGCTTTGACAACGGCATGTCCCCATCGCATCGCAAAGCCGAATTCGTCACTCCGGCGAAAGCCGGAGTCCAGAGGGGCAGGGGTGGGAAATGTAGCGCGGTCGAAGACTACGCGAGGCGAGGGGCTGGTCCCCCGCTCCAGCCGCACCGCTGGTTACGCCGGCTCCATAATCCTCATGGGCATCCCACCAACCACCAGCATCGACGTAGGGGCGACTCACGAGTCCATTCGCTCCAACTAATTCTTACGGTCGGCCATGAGGAAGGGGGCCAATGTAGGGCGGGGGCTTGTCCCCCGCCTGGGGCGGCCGGCGGTTCGTGAGATGCAGGCGTTGTGTTGGCCGGCAGGTGTTCGTCGCCGGCGCGTTTCGTTGGTGGGTGGGAGGTTTATCGCTGCTACGTCTCTGGATTTTCTAGTTGGTTTACCTCATGCGCCCCCAATTGCGCCACATTGTCGGACGTGAGGAAGGTGAGATATACATTGGCCCTCATTCGCAACTCCGGCGATCCAAAGCATGCCCCGCACACACCTCAGACGGGCTGGAATCCAGAGGGGAGGGGAATAGCACTACCACCGCCGACCTTCGGGTGACAACGGGTGTTAGAGAATAAAAAACCGCTGCCTGCTCCACACGCTGGCCGGCTGTGCGTTCTCTATGTCGATACTACGACACACGCACGCCTGACTGACGTTACAGCTGGGACGGCTGGTTCAACCCCGGATCCGACACCAGCGTTTCGTATCGAAGGCCAAAGGTAGGATCGGCCCTCAGACCCTCAAACCAACCGCTCGCCTTAGCTTCTTCGCGAAACAGGGGGTCCAACCCCACGGCGTTCTCCAAGTCCACTATGCTTTCGCCGTACCGTCCCAGTCCGGCCAAGGCGCCAGCGCGGACGTATTTGTTCCATGCGTCATCAAGGGTCTGTAGCGAGAGCTCCACGTCGGCGAGGGCCTCTTCGTACCTACCCAGGCCAACCAGGGCAAACGCCCGACTGTTGAGTACGTGCGGGCTTTGCGGATAAAGGTCGAGCGAACGTTCGATGTCCACCAGCCCATCAGAGTATCGACCGAGGCGCGCGAGGAGCCATCCACGGTTATTGTAGACCTCAGCAAACTCAGGGTTGATTCGTATTACCTCGGCGTAGTCAGCCATAGCGGCATCCAAGTCGCCATCCAGACCCCCCGGCCCAGGTTCATTGAGGTCGCCGGCGCGAATGTTTCCCCGGAGGTAGTAGGCGAGCGCGTTGTCAGGATCGCGCTCGATCACACTGGTGAAGTCGGCGAGTGCCGCCTCTAGATCTCCCTGTTGAGCGAAGATCGAACCTCGGTACAAATAGGCGGTTGGGTCGTCAGGATCGAGGTCTATAGCTCGGGTGTAGTCAGCAACAGCCTCGCTGAGGCGGTCCTGCCCGGCGTAGGCAATCCCTCGATAAAGGTAAGCGGCGGAGACATTGGGGTCGATATCGATCGCCTTGTTGAACTCATCGATGGCCGCGTCCAGCTGGCCGTTCTGCATATAGGCAACGCCCTGCTCCAGGAGCGGTTCTATCTCAACAAAGTCTGGTGGGGTCTCAGCAACGGGCGTAGGCGTGGGGCCGGCCAGAAAGCTCTTATCGGCACCGCCTAGGTTGGGTGTAGACTCAACTGTAGTACCCTCAGATTGCGGACTACAGGCGATGGCGCCGGCCAACAGACACGTCGTCACCAGCAACAACACCTTCGATACCGCGCCTTGGGCTGGACACTTTGACATCGGGCCGGCATTACTTGGAAATGACCTGTACAACATCTACGTCCCTTAATCTTGGTGACGCCCCGGCGTGGCGGGTTGCGTTAACCTGTGGTAGACGCGCCACACCGTCTTCGCGAGAGGGGGTGAACCTCGCGGGAGGACGGGCCTCACCGTTTCTTCACGTAACGCTGCGCGTTCCTAGAAGGCTAAACTTCTACTGATATACTAACAATTGGACGCCAATAACTCCCGTCCAATTCCCAGCAAGGATCGAAATTTGTCCGGGGACATCATCGCGGTCAATAACCTGGTCCGAAAGTACGGCGACGTGGTAGCAGTCGATGACGTGTCCTTCAAGGTGGAAGAGGGCAAGCTATTCGGATTCTTGGGACCGAACGGCGCAGGAAAAAGCACGACGATCAACGTCCTCTGCACTTTGCTGAAGCCCACTGCAGGCCAGGCAAGGGTAAACGGCTACGATGTAACAAGGCAGCAGAGCGCGGTCAGAAAATCGATTGGATTGATCTTCCAAGAGCCAACGCTGGACTTGGAGCTCAAGGCTTACGAGAACATCGAGTTCCACGCTCGAATCTATAACGTACCCGCCGGCGTATGGAAGCCCCGCGCCGAGGCCCTGCTCAAGATGGTCGACCTTTGGGACCGGCGAGGGGATCTCGTGAAGACATTCTCCGGAGGGATGAAGCGCCGGCTGGAGATAGCCCGGGGTCTGATCCATCAGCCAAAAGTGCTGTTCCTCGATGAGCCGACTATCGGCCTGGATCCTCAGACGCGCGAGCACATTTGGCATTACTTGACCGACCTGCGGGAAGAGACCGGCATTACGCTATTTCTGACGACCCACTACATGCAAGAGGCGGAGCGCTGTGACCGAATCGCAATCATCGACTACGGCAAACTGATTGCGTTGGACGCGCCGGCCAGGTTGAAAGAAACTGTAGGCGGCGACGTGATCACGTTACGCACGCCCGATAACGAGCGTGCATCTCAGCAGTTGGCGGACGAGTTCAGCCTGTCGCCAATCAAGGACAACGGCGCTCTGCGGTTCGAGGTAAAGCAAGGTGAGTCGTTCATGCCCAGAATAGTGAAGGAGCTGAGCGTGCCGGTTACGTCGATCAGTATGCATCGTCCAACGCTGGAAGATGTTTTCCTGCGCCTCACGGGCCATTCGATCCGGCAGGAACAGGCCAGTTCGAGAGACGAACTGCGCCATTTCGAGCGGCGGTTCGGAGGCAGGTTCAGATAAAGATGGCAACAGCATCACTGCCGAAGTCGGAGCCCGTCGGACTGGACGAAACAGGCTCTGAGCTGTTGGCCGCGCTCAATGGAATCTACACCATCTGGTATCGTGATCTGCTCCGCTACGCGCGAGACCGCAGCCGGACCGTAGGCAGTCTGGCAACGCCAGTCCTGTTCCTGTTGATCTTCGGCTCAGGACTGTCACCGGCGATGGGCCGGCTCGGCGGGATGGACGACGGATTGAGCTATCTGCAGTTCATGTTTCCCGGCATCATCTGCATGACGACCATTTTCACCTCGATATTCTCGGCGATGTCGCTGGTATACGACCGAGAGTTCGGCTTCATGAAAGAAGTGTTGGTGGCGCCGGTGCCGCGCTGGACGGTCGCGCTAGGCAAGACCCTGGGCGGAAGCACGGTATCGATGATACAGGGCGTAATAATGCTACTGCTCGCGCCAATACTCGGCGTCAAGCTGACAATTGGCACGGTCCTGGCACTGCTACCGATAATCTTCGTCTTGGCCTTCTCGCTTAGCGCCCTGGGACTGCTGATTTCCGCCCGCATGAACAGCGTCCAGGGTTTTCAAATGGTGTCGAACTTCATGGTCATGCCGATGTTCTTCCTCTCTGGCGCATTGTTTCCGCTGGGGAACCTGCCGGCGTGGTTGGAGGTTCTGACGAGGATCAACCCGCTGACCTACGGCGTGGACGCCGTACGCCAAACCGTGTTGGCGGAGACCAGCAGATCAGCGGTGTCGAGTGGGCAGCTTGGGTTAACGATATTCAATCAAACGATGACACCCTTGGCGGACGTGCTGATCGTCTTCGCGTTCGGAGCCGTGGCTATCTCGCTGGCAGTGCGGGTCTTCAGCATCCAGGAGTGAGCGGCCGGCGCATCGGAATCGGCGCGGCGTCACGGCTTGGTGGACCAGGTACAGGTCAAGGTCTGCGGGCGTTGGCGCCGGCCGCCTTACCCTAGCCCAAGAGCCCGGCGGCTGAACAACGGACTATCGAAATCGTCTGGCCACTTTTCCAGGTCTCCCTCGATTCCGAGCCGCGAGCACGCGGCACTCAGCTTGTCGAAATCGATCCCGCCGGTCCTGCGACAACGTACGATCTCGACCACGGGTTTGCCGCGCTCGGTGATGACCATGCGCTCACCGTTTTGAGCGGCAGCGATAATCTCGGGAAGTCGCGCCTTTGCCTCGGGTACGGTAAGTTCCATAGGGAGACCTCCAAATTATGCGAGAGTTCGGCTTCAAAAATATACACCAATGCCGGCCGGTGTAGAGGCGGGTTTCAAACCCGTCCTGAATGGAGAATAGAAATACCCTGGCCCAACTCGTTGAGTTCAATTACTGGCACGGATTGACCATTGCGCAGCCCAAAGACTGAACATTTCAAGAATGACTCTCGGCGACGTCAACGGGTTCCAACCATGCCCGCATCCCAGATGACTCGCAGATTCGAGATCGACCTGATAGACGGGTTGGATCGCTTCGTCGAGAATGAACTGACTAGCGAGCTTGGCCGGCGGGGATTTCGGCTGGCCGACCAACCGAATGCAGGCCGAATGTCGATCGAGTATTCCGGGACGGTTCAACCGTTGCTCAACCTCCAAAGCGCCGTAGCCGTGCACCTGGTCGAGCACTTCGCGGTGCCGCGCCCGAAAGCTTTGCTGGGTCACCAGCACTTCAACCGCCTTCTCGGTGCAATTCGCGAAGTTGTAAGTGTGCATCCACCAAAAACGTTCAAGAGGTTTCGGATCAGCGCGGCCGGCTCGGATTCCGGCACGTTCCGGCGGCTCAGGGCGGACCTGAGCGCTGAGCTCGGCCTCGAAGACCGACCCGATGAAGGCCACCTTCACCTGACGGTCCGGCGTGCGGCATCGGGACTTGGTTGGGAGGTGTTGATCCGGCTGATGCCGTTGCCACTATCAGCCCGCGCTTGGCGTGTCTGCAACCGGCCCGACGCGCTGAACGCCACGATCGCCCACTCGATGGTCCGGCTCGCCGGCCCGAGGAACCAAGAGCGTTTTCTGAATCTTTGCTGCGGCTCAGGCGCGCTCTTGGTCGAACGAATGAGGCTGGGTCCGGCCACCTACGCTATCGGAATCGACGCGGACCCTGAGGCGCTCAACTGCGCGGAACGGAACATGGAGGCTGCCGGTGTGCAGCGAGAAGTCAAATTGATCCGGGGAGACGCTCGCCGGGTACCGCTGCCGGCGGGATCGTTCGACACCATCGTCGCCGACCTGCCGTTCGGCCTGCTAAGCGACACCTCCCACGCACTAGACACCATGTACGCGGACACCGTGCAGGAAGCGGCGCGACTGCTTGCTCCAGGTGGGTCGTTCGTAATCATCACGGTGCGCCGGCGGCTATTGGAAACGGCGCTCGGCCAGTCCGATGGCAATTGGAATCGCGAAGGGGATTTTCCGCTAAGAATCTCGCACAGCGGTGGATACATCAAGCCGATTATCTTTGTCCTGCACAGGTCTTAGACCCCCCCAACCGCTCCCGCACCCGTCCACTTGGCCTCCCAACCGTCACTCCGGATTTCGCCGGAGTCCAGAGAGGATGGGAGAGGGCGCCAACGAAACCCAAACGCATTCGGCGACGCGTCCTCATGTTCATTCCTTGGTGTGCCGGGCCCCTGCCGGCATGTGCGATTGGAACGAAAATGTGTATCCAATAAACTGTGATGCCGGCTCCCTATCGGCGAAATGTGCCGGATTGCAAACCGATGGTCGATGGCGGTACGAAACTATGTAGCGCGGTCGAAGGACTACGCGAGGCGAGGGGCTTGTCCCCCCACTCCTGGCAGACCGACCAACAACCCTGGGTCCCGCGCCACCGTGTAGAAAACCCGCCAAAAGGCGCATCCATGTTCATTTCTTGGTGTGCCGGCGCAAGCCGGTCATGAGCGATTGGTACGAAAATGGAACCAACTCGTCGTAACCAACGCCGAACTCGTCGTTCCAGGGAAAGCCGGAATCCAGGAGGGGCGGGGCAAGCCAAGACCACCACCAACCCTCGGGTGGCAACGGTTGTTAGGGAACAAAAAACCCCTGCCTGAACAATATTGACCTTGAGCGTCCGTCTGAGAAGAACTATAAGTATAGTACATATGAACTACAGACTGCGAATCGACCAGTTCTCATCTACGAGAAGTGAAGAATTGCGAAACAAGCCCCCGGTGGCCAGTCATCACGACAGGCCCGCGCAGAAACACCACTTTTTTGCAAAACAAACTGCCGGCCGCCAGCGGTCAAGTCGAGCACGTGGAGAAAACACAACTTTTTGCAAAACAAACCGCCAAGGTTCGCGACACTGGCCGCACTTGCTAGATGTATAATGTAATGTACAAGTTTTGGTTGGATGTGCTATGAGCCGAATGGTAAGGAAACAGATATACATCGAACCCCGTCAGGAGCAACTTCTGAAGCGGCGGTCCAGAGAGCTTGCGATCTCTGAGGCCGAGGTAGTCCGGAGGGCGATTGACCAAATCAGTCGTATTTCACCTGTCGCCTCTTCGGATCTGCGTCTGCGGGCATGGGAGGAGGAAAAAGCCTTCATTGAGCAGCGCATGCAAGTGACGGTACCACAGACCGGCCGATCCTGGACTCGTGATGAACTCTATGATGAACGCCTCGAACGCTATTCTCGTTGATACAAACGTCCTTATATGCGCTTATGATCCACGAGACCGTAACAAGCAAGAACGAGCGCTTCTTGTGATCAACAACCTCATCACAAGTGAGCGGATAGTCGTAAGCGTGCAATGCCTCTCGGAATTCTTCAACGTGGCATCGTGTCGTCTTACAGAGTCTATGACGCGCAATGAGGCCCTTGCCAGGGTGGAGAGATTGGCGAGCGTTTGCCACGTCCTGGACTTAACGCCGGCTGTCGTCCTGGAAGGGTGCAGAGGCAGCATCGAGCACGGTCTATCCTTTTGGGACGCGCTCATCTGGGCCGTCGCCAAGCTGAATCAGGTGCCATTCATTCTCACCGAAGATGCGGAGCACGGGCGGCTGTTGGAAGGGGTGCGCTTCCTCAATCCCTTTGCCACCTCTTTTGACCTGGCGATCCTGGGACCCGAGCTGTAACCTCAGGGGTTATTCGCTAGCTCCTGACCACTACCGTACCGCCTGGCGTGATGCGCTCCACGCCGCCGGTACTCTGATAGAGCACGCAGCGGAACTCGACGTCGAGGCTCTCACCGGCGCCGATTCGCCGCTCGGTGCCGGCTTCCATCGCCTTCAACAGGCCATCTCCTGGGGGACGCTGCTGTGGAACTCCAGGCCGGTCACGTACGCCCTCCCATAACCAAGGATAGCCGGGCGTACTGTTCAACTCCTGCCAGATCCACAGGTAGGGGAATACTTCCTTCGGCCAGACAAAACCGACGCCAATGCCGAGCTTCTGATTGGTGAGGCCGTACCAGCCTTCATCTAGATCGTCGGCGAAACCGAGCGTGTTGAGCTTACTCTCCGGTCCCGGGATCCGCCGCATGTCGTGACTCTGACCGTCAAGGCCGGCGACGTGGGGCCAGGTCCACTCACCTTCGGCCGGCATCCAAGTGCGCTCGGGGGTCGTCTGGGGAATCATCACCCTATAGGTCGAGGCCGGGCACGTCAATCCAGCATTCCGGTCCGAGAAACGGGGCGCCGAAAGCCGGATGGTGGACCCCCACATGTAGGGCATTTCAACTTTGCCCGTGTTCGTCAGCCGCTCCTGGACGAGGAGATCCGGCCGGCCGGCCTCCACCGTCATCGTGCGTTCCAGGTGAAACGGGGTGCGAGTCAGGTCCACCTCGAAGCGGACCGACGCCCGCCCGCTGCTGTTCTCCAGGATGCGGTAGCTCCAGCCGGCGGTTGAAACCTCGCCATGGAAGGACCATTCCAGCCCTTCGTATTCGCAGGCGGAGCCAAAGTTGGGAAAGATCTCGTTCCAGCCACCGCCATAGTGGTCGATCCAGGCAACCTGCGAGTCCGAAGCGGTGGCACCGAGGGAACCAAGGTCGTGGAATCCCCAAGGCGTCTTGAACAGAACGTCCAGATCGGCCGGCTTGTAGACCAACTCGTATATGTCGGCTCCTTTGTCGGCCAAGACCACCGCGCGCAGCAGATCGTTCTCCAAGACCACTGACCGCGTTCTTCGCCCCTACAATCCTTTCCGATACTCGACAGCCGTCAACGTTCGACATCCATGCCCTCCTACGATTTCGCCATTCTTACCTGCTGTGACACCACGCCTCCATGCCTCGCTACTTGCGGCCTGCCCGCCATCCGGCGGACGGTTGACCGTTACTTCCGGACCTCGACCAGTCCATCCGGCCTGATGTGGTCTATGCCGTTGGCACTTTCGTAGAAGATGCAGCGGAGTTCGGCTTCTTCGGTGGCGCCGGCGGGAATGCGCCGCTCTGCACCGGCCTCGATTGTTTCGAGAATGCCACCGGCACTTGGACTGCTGATGAACTCGAGGGCAACCAGATAGCCTCGCCCGTACCAGGGATAGGTTGGGGTGCTGTTCAACTCCTGGAGAATCCACAGGTATGGGAACAACTGCTCTGGCCAAACGAACCCAACGCCAAACCCAAGTTTGCGATTGGTCAATCCGTACCAGCCCTCTTCCAGATCTACGGCGACGCCGATGGTGTTCGAGCCACTCTCCGGTCCTGGGATTCGTCTCATATCGTGGGTCTGGCCATCGCGGCCGACGACGTTTGGCCATGGCCATTCACCCTCATCGGGCATCCAGGTGCCGCTGGGATACACCTGGGGCATTTCTACCCTGTATTTCTTAGCCGGCACGTCTATCCAGCAGTCTCCACTCAGAAATGGCGCGCCAAAACCGGGATGATGGCCCCAGGTGTAGGGCAACTCGCTGTCGCCGAAGTTCGTTAGTCGCTCTTGGATCAGTATTTCGGGCCGGCCGGCCTCTACCGTCATCGTTCGCTCCAGGTGGAGCGGCGTTCGCGTCAGGCTGATCTCGAAGCGGACCGAAGCGCGGCGGCTGTTGTTTTGCAAGATGCGATAGTCCCAGCCGGCTGTCAACAGCTCGCCGTGAAAGCACCATTCGACGCCACGATAGAAGCAAGCGGCGGCAAAGTTCGGCAATACCTCCTGCCAACCGCCGGCGTAGTGATCGACCATCGCCACCTGGGACTGCTGTGCGGAATCGGCCAAGGCCCCCATCTCGCGGAAGCCCCACGGCGACTTGTACAGCACGTCGACGCCGGCCGGCTTGTAGACCAACTCGTAGACGTCGGCTCCCTTGTCGGCCAGGACGACTGCCCGCAGCAGATCGTTCTCAAGAACCACCGCGCGCGTGTGTTGGCCAACTATCACTTCCGATGCACTGCATCCGACGGTCAATTCAGTGACCTCTCCATTGATCCGAATACAGGCCGGACGTTAGCACAACGGCGTTGAACGGCGAAAGGCGGTGGTCCCCACGGGTCTGTACCCGACCTTGAACCTTTACGTATGCGGCTAGTCGGCCCGGCCTCCGCTGGATCACTTCGAGCGTAAATCCATCGGGATCGCGGGAAGTAGAACGCCTTGCCTCCCGCGTTGATTCCCATCGTCACCTCTGCCGGCTCGTTTACCATCTCCACACCAGCGTCGCGCAACTCCCGGAAGGCGGACCACGCATCTTCGACGATGAACGCCAGGTGCCCATTGCCCGGCCGGTTGGTTTCTCTCGCAGTCGTCTCGGCCGGATGGGAGACGTAGTGCAACAGCTCGAGGATGTGATCCTGGTCGTCGCTGACCTGGAACATGGCCAGCCGCAGATCGACCCCAGAGAAGCCGGTGACCTTCCCGAGATACTCGTGGGTCCCGCCCTGCCGCCGGATCAGCTTCAGACCCAGTACATCGCGATAGAAGGTGATGGAGCGCTCAAGATCGCTGACCGTAAAACCGGTTGTGGTGGCATACTTCTCATCTGCATAGCGTACTCCCTGGTTAAATGGCTGCCCTCTAAGCGGCTCTATGAGGATACTCGTGAACTAAGCGATGGCGCAATCCCGATAACCTGTCTCCAGGGAATCTCGCCACATAGACGATCTCTTCCGACTGCAAGATATGCCGGCGTCGAATGTAATTTGTCGCTGTTCTCGATAACCTTTCGTTCTACGAGATCTACCTTCCTACCCAGGATGTCTTCAAGTTCTTCCTGCATATTGACGAGATTGAAGAGGCTCCAGTGAGTGTTATCGGCAAAACTAACCAGCACGTCCACGTCGCTGTCCGGATGGAAATCATTCGTCAGCACGGAGCCAAAAAAGGCCAGCCTGCTGATACCGTATCTTTCGCAAAATACGGCAATCCGATCTCGATCAATTTCAATGTGGCAGGCTCACGACGGGCTCCTACTTTGACGCACCTCAGGCTACTCGGTATATGCGGGCTAGGTTTTCTCCAAGCAGGGAGCTTCTCCCAGGATGGATCCATCTTTAGTCTCTTCAAGCCGGCAACTGCCAGGTCTGGGTAGGCGGTGATTGCGTTTGAGCCATAGACAACTCGATCCGGCCCCACCTGACGCATCGCCTCGAGGGACTGTGGCCGGCTCTACGTTGGCGAGGGTGGGTTCCCAAGAACACATTTGGGAACAGGTTAGCCGCCGCGATCGCCTGTCCAACGTAGTCGCGATAACCCATGTGGTCCATTATCACACTCACCTCGGGGTGCCGGCCGGCGAGCAGGCCGATCTGAGCGGGCAGACAGAAGTTTGTTGCCGGAGTGGATGGTAACCGGCAGGTCCAACTCGGCCGCCTTGTTCATCACCGGATCCACGATCTCGCTCTCGATCGGATAGTGGTAGAAGGCCGGCATGAGTTTCACGCCCCGGAAGCCGAACTCATTTACCGACCTTTCCAGGTCGACGATCGCGTCGCCACCCATCAGCGGATTTATGAGCGCGCACCCAATCAACCGAGGTTGGTCTTTGATACGCTGCGCCAGCCATCCGTTGTCCGGCGGGTCTTGCAGCGGAGGCATCACGACCGCCAACTCAATGCCGGGGGGGGGCGGCGTCCTGCAACGCCATCATCTCCTCGACCGGATCAATGGCGCTCGAGTCGCTCCGCAGGTAGCATTCAAAGTCCATTGTCGGCATTCTTCTGCTCCCTCAGTGTGTGGGTAGGAATTGCGTCGGGCTCGTTCGCGACCCTAACTGACTATCCTCAATCACATATCCGGTAAATCCAGATATCGAGCTCTCTCTCGCACTATCTCAGTTGCTGAAACTCTTCAACTGTTATTCCCAGGTCTCCGATAATCTTGCGAAGAGTCCCTCTGGCTACATCCCTGCCAGAATGTATGGCAACTGTCGTCCAACGTCCATCGGGATGACGGTAAACGGCGTGGCTACCACTCTGGCGGATCAACACGAATCCCAACCGCTCTACGATGCGGATTACCTCTCCGAGGCTTAGCAGGTCGGAGCCTAGACACTGACCTCAACTTTGTCGATGGCTACCTCGATAGGTATGGGCTCGCCTTGGGACCGGCGAGCCTCAACATGCAGACGGACAACATCTTCCAGATTCGCGACCACTTCGTCATAAGTGTCACCTTGGGTGTAGCAACCTTGCATAGCGGGACAAGAGCCGATGAAGACACCATCCTCGTCCTGTTCCACCACTACGGTGAATCGATACTGAACCATATCCGACGATTACCCCCTAACCTGACTATAATTCATGTGGCCAAGGTGTTTCAAAGCCTCACCTATGGATCCGTGTTCCGGACGATGCTGACCGCAAAGAACTCTCGATATACCAAAATATCCCACATTCGCGATAATCAGCCGGTTCGCCGGCACAAACACCGTTATCCTCATTCGCCGGACACTCAATGCAGTGGAGCACAGCTACCCGGCAGTCTCGATTACCCTAGCCGACCTTGTGAAACCGTAAGAAATCGAATCTTAGTCAGGGGTACATAAAATTATGAGTGGACGTCTTGAGGGAAAGGTGGCATTGGTCACCGGCTCGACCTCCGGCATAGGCCGGGCTACCGCCAGGCTATTCGCCGAGGAAGGCGCCAAGGTGGTGGTTACCGGGCGCCGGCGCAAGCTTGGCGAGCAAGTGGTGGGAGAGATCGAGTCGGCCGGCGGCATCGCCGTCTACTACGAGGCCGATCTCGCAGATAGCCAGAAAACCCGCGACCTTGTGCGGTTCACCGTCGATACCTACGGCCGAATCGACGTGTTGGTGAACAACGCCATGAGCCATATAGTGCCGTGGGGCGGAGCTGAGGGACCAGGATTGCTGATTACGAGCGATGACGATTGGGACGCAATGATGGCGGTCGGAGTCAAGGCACCGTTCATCGCCTGCCAGGAGGCAATCCCGCACATGGTGCGCCAGGGCGGTGGCTCGATAATCAACATTTCGTCGATCCGGGGGTTAGTTGCGATGCGCAACGGAGGCGCCTACGACGTGGCCAAGGCCGGCATCTTGAATCTGAGCCGTCAGGTAACGGTTGACTTCGCCCGGCACGGCGTTCGGGCGAACACCATCAGCCCCGGTTGGATCCAGAGCGACCAGGCCCACGATCAGTTTAGCGAAGACCCGGCATCCGTGGGCAACACATTGGTCCCTCAACCGATACGCCGGCCGGGACGATACATCGACATCGCCTACGCCGCTCTGTTTCTCGCTTCAGACGAATCGACTTTCGTCGCCGGAGCCAATCTTCTGGTCGACGGTGGATTGCTGACCCAGAACGGGTTCGACATTCGACGGGCTACGCTGGACGCCGAGGGCCAATCGAGCGCCTAGCGCCGCGTCCAGGGCTTGGCATCACTCGCCGAATCCGCTCCGCGATAACAGCTTGGCATCGACGCGCTTTGCTTGCTCCTTCCAACCTCGAACCCTGGGTTCCGCCCGACTGAGGACGCGCGCGATACTCTCGTGCGCAGCAGTTACCGGCGAGCGACGGAGTCGTCCGTCGTCGATCGGTGACATGGTGTCCCGGAACGAGCAAGCTAGCCGGACAACCAGACCCTCGATGGAAGTACTCAACGCCACCCACAGACCACTTCCCAATAGGAGGACATGCCAAAGAAGACGTCGGACTTCGCGAAGAAGCGGCCGAAACGCCGCCTTCACAGGGGCAGACGTTTCGGCCTCGCGGCCTCCGCGTGGACGGGAACTGTCAACCATAGAAGACACGGGCGTTTAGGCTGCCTGACCCGTCAGTCTGCTGATCTAGGCTGCTTCCTGTCCCACGTAGAGCGCGGCAACGAACTCATCCAGCGTCGTTGCCAGCTGGCGCAATAGGACGGTGACGATCGCCAGCAACTGTAGGACGGCATAGATGACGTTCAAGACGACCTGTTTGACAATTGTCACCCAGGGCATCCCCTGGACATTCGCGCCCTGGACATTCGCCTCGGCCAATTCTGAGAGGCGCGTTACTAGACCGTCCAACGCCTCGAAGAGGAACCTAACCAGTTGTGTCACCAGCCGCAACAGCAATAACACCACCAACATCAGGCGGGTAGCTACATCACCAAATCTATCTGCCCAAGTCATTCTCCAACTCCTCTGTGTACGAATGCTGATACCTTTCGCCAAGTCCTCGGCACCACCAATGTGAGCCTGGGCAGAGCCACGCCAGTGATCAGACTTGAAGCACGCTACCTAGCGTCAAAGACTTCGAGAGACCCGCGCCTACCTCCTTACGTTCTCAGCAACCGCCGGTTGTTGTGGTGAACTATGCTCCGATTCCGCAGCCGCTCGCCTTGGATAGACGGCCGAACGAGAGCTATCTTTTGTCGCCGAGTCGATCGGCCCCTACGCTGACGCCCCCAAAGCTCGAAGAGCATTTGGAAAGCGCACCATCAGAGCGGCAACTGCCTAACGATTGCTGTCTATTTATGACAACACTGTTAATTGTCAGGAGTTACTCAAATAATCACACTTTAATGTTGGGGCCGCCGTTGCCGGCAGAAGTGAGGTCTTCAGGAGATGGTGACGACACGAACCAGATAGCTAGAAGACGGCGACAATCACGCCTGGGAAGACCATTACCATACTATGAAAGTATGTTCCGGACTCCGATCCGGGATAGACCGCTTACGCAGCCTCTCGTTTGCGATCCGCGGCATCCCATCGACAAACCGGCCCCCCATCCGTCATTCCCGCGAAGGCGAGAATCCAGAGGAGAGGGGCGCGGGTGGCCGGTTTTCATACCTAGGTGTGCCGGCGCCAGCCGCGATGGGTGATTGGTACGAAAATGATCCGACGCGGTCCCGAGAATGCCCGCATTCGTCAACCTGACCTCCCGTTCGTCATTGGTACGAAAATGACCTTACGCGGCTTCGATGGTGACCCGATATCCTAAACGTTGAAGGCGTTTGACGCTGCTGCGCACGATGTGGCTCTTGTCCCTCCGGTCGAAGTAGTCGGCACCCAGGTCGTCGTAGTCGGTGCCATATCGCAGCAGTTGGTAGATGACCTTGAGCACTGTGTGGGCAATGGCAGTGATGGCGCGCTTGCGTCCCCTGCGAGCGGCGATTCTCCGATATCGAGCTGAGAGATAGGTGTGCTTGGTTCGTGCAGCGGACTGTGCAACTTCTGTCAGGATCGCGCTGAGCCAAGGGCTGCCCCGGCCGGTGAACCCGCTCTTGCGCTTGCCGGCGGATTGGTAGTTGCCGGGACTGATCTTGGCCCAAGAGGCAAGGTGTTTTGCCGAAGGGAATCTCGACATGTCAGTACCTATCTCGGCGATGATGTCCTCAGCAGCACGGCGACCGACTCCGGGGATGGCATCAAGGCGATTGATCGTGTCCTCTAAAGGGGCAAACCTACGGGCGACCTCCTTGTCGAGATGCGCAATCTGCGTTTCGCACATCTCCAGAGACTGCAGCAGGACTCCAAGCATAAATCGCTGGTGGTGACCCATAGTTCCACGCAGGGCCCAACGCAACTCCTCCAGCTTCTTCCTCAGCAACCCTCTGGCCAACTCGGCAAGGACGTTGGGGTCCTGCTCACCAGCAATCAAGGCTCTGAGCATCTCACGCCCAGAGACCCCGAGAATGTCTGTAGCGACCGAGGCCAACTTGATGTTGCCTCCTTCCAGGACCTTGTGCATCTGGCTGGCGATCTGAGCCTTATTCTGGACCACTCTGCGTCGGTAGCGAACTAACTCTCGCAGCTCACGCTGAGGTCGATCGGGGATGAAACTTGGCTTCAACAGGCCGTGCCTGAGTAGCTCCGCAATCCATTCAGAGTCTCTCACGTCCGTCTTACGACCGGGGACGGCCTTGATCTGGCGCGCGTTTGCCACCACCAACTCGAACTCTTCCTCCAACAGATTGTAGATCGGCTTCCAGTACACGCCGGTGCTCTCCATCCCCACAGTGGTGACCCGCATCTCAGTCAACCAATCACCCAGAGTCAGAAGCTCTCCGTAAGTGGTCCCGAACGTCCGAATCTGCCGATCGTCCGGGGTTATCACACAGGCAGTGACCGACTTCTTGTGGACATCCAGGCCACAGCAGCGTTCACGAAATCGTTCAATTACCGAAGTCATACCTATCTCCTCTCTTCTCGAAAATGGTCTACCGGTTGGGGGCGACCCCAAAACGAGTAAAGTTGGTACGCGTGCTCACTCTTGGCGGAGTGGCGACAACTAGGTGTACTAGACGGGTCGCCAGAGTCAGATTGGTACCCGAGCTCGAAGCGCCAATGACTCCCGAACTCTTCCAACAACCAGTGCACTCAAGTTTTCATTTCTTGGTGTGCCGGCGCAAGCCGGGATGGGTGATTGGTATGAAAATAGAATGGATTCCCTAACTTCTTATAACTGGAGTCCCACCATTTTCATTCTCTTATGCGGGCTTCACAAGGCCATGGTGATTCCCGCAAGAAGCGTACCCTGTATCCGCCTGTGGCGGACGGGAATCCAGGAGGGGCGGGGATTGGTAATGTAGCGCGGGGGCTTGTCCCCCGCTGGGGTCGGGGCGGGGAGTAGCAGAATCCGCCGTGCCAATTCGCCGCGTAAAACCGCAACTCCGGGTTTTCATACCTTGGCGTGCCGGCACCAGCCGGGATGGGCGTTTAGTACGAAAATGTCCTGACTTGGCCCCGAGAGTGCCCACAAACCACCGCTCCCGCAATGGTTCTTTCCGGCCCCCCATTCGTCATTCCGGCGAATGCCGGAATCCAGAGGGATGGGGAGGGGTAAGACCACCGGCAGATGGAAGAAAACCAACACTTCAGTCGATTCGTATGGACTCGTGCGGCATTCACAATGCCACAGGCGATTCCGGTGTAATCAAACCGGCGGGCAGCAAGCAGGTCTGATCTTATTGTCGCCTCGAAGCCGCGAAAGCGACGGCGATCGCGGTGGACAACCGGCGCCAAAAGGCGCGACTGATGGTCCGCCGCTTCAGATGTCTAACGAACGCCGGCGGGGGTCTGCGATCGAACGAATCCCTCAAGGACGCCGGCGGCTTCCATATCGTCCCACTTGCCTTTGAAGGTGTCGTTCCATTCGGTCGTACCGGGATGCTCCAACATCTCCCAGTAGACCGCGGGAAAGGTCACGATCGCGTCTGCTCCGGCGGCGTACGCCAAGTGCGCGGAAGTGGGGTTGCGGACTATGCCGCCTATGATGCCAGGCGCGTTGGGTCGGTCTCGGAACGCGTTGACGATTTCGGCGACAAATGCGATGGCATCTTTGCCGAAGGCATGAGTAGGACCAACAAACGGCGCCACCCAGCTTGCGCCGGCGGCGGCAACCAGGATGGCCTGGGACAGGCTGAATACGGTGGTCCCCATGGTCCTGACGTCCAGATCACGTAGCCGGGCGTGGGCCTGCATGCCGACTCTCTTCGTCGGCACCTTGATCATCACCTGCTCTGACAGAGTGTAGGCCGCCTCGGCGGCGTACATGAAGTCGTCGATGGTCTCTCCATCTACCTCGACAACGATCGTCTTGTCGGTAATGTCCAGGTGCTGTTTGAGCACATCAATCAACTGTCCGTCGCGCTCGGTCAGCTCTTTGAGGACAATCGTATTGGTGATGATGCCAGCGACGCCGAAGGGCAGCAGGTCCTTGATCTCAGCTGGGTCACCGGCCAGCCAAATCTGTGGACCTTCACGTCGAGTTAAGCTCAAAGTTGAATCTCCTTACACGAAATGCTTGGACTGCCAGCCGTTCAGTGCGCGACGGGCACATACCATATCACACAGGGATTTCAATGCTCTATCGGGTACCGGCTGGCATCTTCGACCTGACGAAGCCATCAAGGACGCCGGCCGCCTCCATGTCGTCCCACTTGCCTTTGAAGGTGTCGTTCCATTCGGTCGTGCCGGGATGCTCCAGCATCTCCCAATATACTGCCGGGAAGGTGACTACTGCATCGGCGCCGGCTGCGTATGACAGGTAGGCAGCCTCTGGCTCACGAACGATCCCGCCGATTATTCCCGGCGCGTTGGGCCGGCCGCGGAACGCGTTCACGATCTCCGCTACGAAAGCGACCGTATCTTTTCCATAGGAGTGGGTAGGTCCGACGAATGGCGCGATCCAGCTGGCGCCGGCCGCCGCGGCGAGTATCGCCTGCGAGAGGCTGAATACCGTAGTCGCCATCGTCTTGACGCCCAAATCGCGCAACCGGGCATGGGCCTGGATGCCTATCTTCTTAGTGGGCACCTTGATCATCACCCGGTCGGACATGCTGTACGCGGCTTCGGCGGCATACATAAAGTCGTCGAAAGTATCCCCGTCGACTTCTACGACAAGCTCCTTGTCCGATATATCGAGATAGCGTTGGAGCAATCCACGAAACTGCCCGTACTGCTCAGTCAAGTCCTTGAGAATAATCGTATTCGTGACGAGGCCGGCGACCCCAAGCCCCATCATTCCTTCTAGCTCGGCCGGATCGCCTTGTAGCCAAATCTGTGGTCCGGATAGGCGAGTCATTGGCTTGTCTCCTCTTCCTCTGAACCTGAACTCTCCCCCTTTTACATCAACTTGCGGTCATTACTAGCAGCCATCTAAAGGATAGTCGCAAACTAAAAGTCGAACTGATCTTGAGCGGCCGTAATCGAGATTCAGGCCACTGAGCGGAAGATTGGGTCTGTAGCCAGAGCAAGCTCACGGACGCAGCGTTCCTCCTGGTCCGACAAGGATTGGGGATCCTGCGCCACTCGCATCGCTATATCCCACAACCTTGCGCTGCCGGGAGGTATCGCAGCGGCGACCGGCAGGGAAAGCGTGAATCGCATCGCAAGCGAGGCCGTCTCCTCATCAGCGATCGGCTCGTACCAGGTCTGAAAGGGTCGATGCTCCGCCTCGAGGCCTTCGGGCCATTTGGTTCGAGCCATCCCTTTCAACGCCAGGAGACCCACGCCGGCGTCTCTGGCAGCCTCGACAACCTGGGGGCCGAAGTTTCCGGCGAGATAGGTGCTGAAGTTGAGCGGAAAGAGACAGGTATCGAACGGAAACCTGTTCATCAGCTCAATCGCGGCTTCAACTGAGTGCGCGCTGAACCCCAGGTACCGGACTTTGCCCTGTTCGCGCGCTCGTTGAAAGACCTCCATGGCTCCACCGGTGTCAAGTACCTGGTCAACTTCTCCGGCATCAGTCATTCCGTGAAGCTGGTACAGATCAAAGTGGTCGGTGCGCAGGCGTCTCAAAGAACGGTCCAATTCCCGCTGGGCTCCGGCTGCGTCGCGCATTCGTGTCTTGCATGCGAGGAACAACCCGTCCCTGCGCCCCTCAAGCGCAGGACCAAGCTTCTCTTCCGGATCCCCATAGGCGGGTCCGAAGTCGAAGTAGTTGACTCCCCTATCGATTGCGTCAGCGACGAGCCGGTTCACTTCGTTTTGCGGCATGTTTCTGACCACGATTGCGCCGAGACCGATTACGGAAAGGCTGCGACCGGTTGTACCCAACTGACGATATTGCATTAGATTTCGATTATATACCAGTTGAATAGCCCTTTACCGGAAGCCAACACCCACTCATCGATAGGGAGAACGCCGACATCTCGCGGGCCATTTTCTGCGGCGATCGTTGGTGTCGTAGCTTGGTCCTGGAGACCATCTCGTATGGCGGGACGGGGCACGCTCTATCGCCAATCGCTCACGCCGGCGGCCGTCGGTGCACAAAGGCGTGCGCATTGGGATGCCGGTGTGTGGGCGGGAGTAGCGGGGGACAAGTCCCCATCGCTACATTTTCTCATTCCGCCACTGACCATTGATCTACGATTCGGCACCCTTCGCCGGTGGAGTCCCGGCGTCGAGGTTGATTGGAGGACGTAACCTGGATCGGAGTCCGGGATATGCGTTCACACCAATTGCTCACAACACAGGTGACCCTGGGTCCGCCTCCTGTCACAGGTGTCAAAATACGTCATAAGTGTGACATTGCTGCTAAGATGTAACAGGTGCCGGCGGTCAGATGCCGGCTGCCGCGAGAGAGGGCTTATGGTCGCAAGGAGTGGCGACAGTGACCAGACTAATCAGACGGCTTTTGCTATGTACCGGGCTGTTGGGCGTGTTTGCCGCCGCCGTGGCGTGCGTTAGCGCCGACGCGCCCAAGCGCGTGAGCGACCTGCCGGAAATCCGTACGGCGCCGGAGATAACACAGGGTCAATGGTTCAACTCGGAACCATTGACCATTGCGGGGCTCCAGGGCAAGGTTGTCCTGGTGGAGTTCTGGACCTACACCTGAATAAACTGCAAGAACGTAATCCCGAGTTTGCGGGATTGGCACAACAACTACAGCGATCAGGGACTGGTAATAATCGGCGTTCACTCGCCGGAGTTCAGCCACGAAAAGGACCCCGACAATGTGCGCAGCGCGATTGCGCGGCTGGACGTGCCCTATCCGGTGGTACAGGATAACGACTTTAGCACCTGGCGCAGCTACAAGAACCGCTACTGGCCCTCACTGTACCTGGTGGACAAACGGGGCACGATACGTTACTGGCACATAGGGGAAGGCGCCTATGAGGAGACCGAGGAGGCTATTGTCAAGCTCCTGGATGAAACCCCGTAACAGGTGATGACATGAAACGACTCATAGATCTGGCAAAGGAGCACGCTCGCCAGAGACCGTTGCTGGCGGGAGCTGTCGTCTTCGTGGCGCTGGTGGGATTCGTTTTGTTCGTGTACCTTGTCTCCCCGTTATTCATTCGCTGGAGCTTGGTGGAAGAGAGTCCGCTGGGCGACGTCGGCGAAGCGACGGTCGCTAGAGACGAGCCGATGCCAGACGCGACGGTCGCGGCCGAAGCGACGATGGCGACGGCCGCCTCGATGGTAATGCCAACAGTCGTAGAGACGCCGATGGGCGAGGAGATGGAAACCGGCCCGAAGGTGCTCGCGCGTGGAGAGTTTAACGAGCTCGACGCTATCCACAAGGGCAGCGGCCAGGCGATCGTCGCGACTCTCGCTGACGGGCAAAACATTGTCCGCCTGGAGAACTTCAGCGTTACCAACGGCCCGGACCTGTTCGTCTACCTTTCCGTCAACGCGGATCCCAGTTCTGGCTCCGAAGTAACGACCGGCGGCTACAACCTGGGCCGGCTCAAGGCGCCCGAGGGCGCATTCAACTACGAGATTCCGGCAGACGTCGACCCAACCGTATTCAAGTCGGTTGTAATCTACTGCAAGGCATTCAGCGTTCTGTTCAGCGTGGCGGCATTCGAGTAGACGTCGGCGCCCTGACTGGTTAGGTCTTGATCCCCAACTGCCGTTTCAGGTCGGCTAATGCCCATCGACCGTTGTTGAACGCAATCCTCTCTGGTAGCTGCTCCAAGCGGAACCACTCGATGGCGACGGCGTCGTCGCCGGCCTGCTGCTCACCACCGACAACCTCGGCCTGGTAGTAGGTAGTGAGGGTGTATTTGCCACCCTCACCGTAGGTGTCCACGTAGGTGCCAACGGGCTCGCCAATCGCAACTCGCAAACCGGTCTCCTCGAGCACCTCGCGGGCCGCGCCCTCCGTTGGATGTTCGCCAGGCTGGAGAAAACCGCCGGGTATGTCCCACCATCCCTTGAAGGGCTCTATTCCTCGCTTCACGAGTAGTAGCTTCCCCTCACGCAGGACCGTGGCGGCGGCGCATGGCGCCGAGTTGTGCCAGACGATCCGACCGCAGGCCCGACAAGTCTGTACGTGGCCAAGTACCCCGTACGGCTCAGCGCAATAGGGGCAGAACCGGTAGTCAGGCATTGTCGAACCAGCCGGCCGGCGAGGTCGGTGAGGAGCGGAATTTATCTAGCATGTGAGCCTTCGATTCTCTATGCAGGGTAGCAATGTGGTTGGCTATTTGGTTTGTCGTCCGGCTTAGCACGGCGGTGCCAAGCATTTGTTTTGTAATTTCACATTTTTGTGGTCCGTGCATGGACCTTTTTGGGTCATCGCTCCGAGCGGGCTGCGCGACAAAGTCGGACGGGCGATTGTGCCGAACATGTGTTTGATTATAATTATACCATTGTGGAAACGATCGTGCGAAGGTCGATTGATGCCTGGACACATCCATCAACCTTCGGAGTCCGGGACCTGCTTTCGTACCAATTGCTCATCCCGGCTTACGCCGGCACACCAAGATATGAAAACTTAGAGTTGTGATTTTGGCCCGGCGGATCCTGCCATGCCCAGGCCCGACCCCAGCGGGGGACAAGCCCCCGCGCTACATTTCCCTTCCCCGCCCCTCTGGATTCCGGCCTTCGCCGGAAGGACGAACGGGAGGCCAGATTGACGAGTGCGGGACCGGTTTAATGAGGGCACTCTCGGGGCCACGTAGGATCATTTTCGTACCGATAACGAGTGGGAGGCGGGCCGGCCGGTTGGGTGCGATGCCTTTGGAGGTGGACAAGCCCTCGCGCTACATTGGCCGTCCTCAGGTTCCACTATTTGGGGGATTTGTGGGATTATCGCAACACACGAGCGCAGTGTTTTCCCAGGTCGGACCCAGGTAGATTCTCTCGCACGAATGACGAGTGCGGGGATGGGTGGGTTCAGTTAGGCGAATCTCATAATTGCCGCGCCGAATTGGTTTCCTCTTCTCGCCGGCGAACAGAGCGTTAATGTTGGTCTAGAGAGTCCTTCATCGGGTTGAACATGCAACCTTCGACGAAGATTTCGAAAAAGTCGGTCGTCGTCTCCAACTCAATGTGCCTGATGCCTCGTACCATGTTCTCGAGGCTCGACCGCAGTTCGCCGGATATCAGGAGAATCGTTGCGCCGGCCAGTGATGCATTGCCCACCTTGGCTACTTTCTCAAGCGGCAGGTTGGGGATGAACCCAATGCGCATGGCGTTTTCAACATTGATGTAGTTGGCGAAGCCACCGGCAAGATAAAGCCTTTTGATCTTGTCGAGGGGAAAACCGTAGTTGCGC
The DNA here is from genome assembly GCA_963664835.2 of Chloroflexota bacterium. Classification (GTDB taxonomy): domain Bacteria; phylum Chloroflexota; class UBA6077; order FW602-bin22; family JBCLEL01. The sequence goes on from CAXXUG010000020.1 coordinate 171,952, forward strand.
AGTACGATCCACTGCCCGCAGTAGTTGGCGGCCTTCGCCTGAGCCAACGCGCTGATGTCGGCACGAGACAGCGACATCCGTTTCTCCGGCACGAAGAAGAACTCGTTGCCACCATCTTCGAAAACGCCTAGCTCGTTCATCTGGTCGGTCCGGCGCAACTCGGCAAGCAAATCGATCAAGCCGGAACCGCAAATGCCCTGGGGCGGCCGGTCGCTGATCGTCCGGTACTCCACGGACCCATCAATCAGATTCACCTGTTCCACCGCACCGTCGTACCCGGGCATACCGTAGGTGATCTGCCCTCCTTCGAACGCGGGGCCGGCCGGACAGGAAGCCGCCATCAGGCGATGCCGGTTGCCGACGACGACCTCGGTATTCGTGCCGACGTCGACCAGCATCACGACGTCTTCCTGCTGGTCCATACCCACGGCAAGCAAGTCGGCGGCAACATCTGCACCGACATGGCTGCTGATGAGAGGGCCGGCGTACACGTTCGCGTTGGGAAATACCCGCAAGCCCAGGTCCTTTGCTCTTACGTCGAACGCAGTCGTGTTCCTTTGGCCATCTTCCATCTCATGTTGAATGATGGATTTGTAAGGCTTTTCGCCGATCGACTGGACGTCCAACCCGAAGAACAGGTCGCGCATTGTCGAGTTGCCGACGATTACTATCTCGTAGATCGTCCGTTGGCGGAGCTTCAGGCGCCGGCACATTTCCCGGATCTCGTAGTTGACGCCGGAGATCATCACCCTCTGCAGCTCGCCACGAAACTCCCCGCCATCGTAGGAGATTCGATGCATGATGTCGCTGCCACCGAACCGCTGCGGATTCTCGAAGGACGCGGTGTACAGGACCCGACTGGTCTCCAGGTCGACCAGGTCCATGACGACGGTTGTAGTACCCACGTCGATGGCGATGCCAAGGATTCGGCCGCGATACTCGTCGGTCCGCTCACCGCGAAAATAGACGCCATCACCTCTCCTGACAGTCAGCGGGTCCGGCTCGACGTCACGCCGAGTAGACTCACGCAGGATCTTTGGCTGGCGACGCAGGAGAGCGAACTCCACGTCGGCATCGGAGTCGACGATATGGGCCTGGCAGGCTAGTCGATAGTTGTCACGCAAGAAGCTCTCGGACTCCGTTGCCGGTGTGAGCGCCTGCATACCGCGTCGGATTTCGACTATGCACTCATGGCACTCGCCGGTCCGGCCGCAAGAGGTGGGCACTCTGACCTTGAGGCTATCGGCGTAGTCGAATATGGACTTGCCGGCTTCCAGAGAAAGCTCGCGGTCACCGTGATATAGAGGCGACATGACCACCTTTCATCGGTTGATCTTGACGATGACAATTGATTGGGGGAGCGAAGGATTCTATCGGGCTAGGTTTCCCAAGCGCTGCGATAGTCGAGGTTATCGTCGCCGGTGCAGACGGGCAACTGTCCCGGCACCCTGGTGTGGAGCTGGTTTCGGCAACCAAACTTGGCGGTGCAACGGTCGTGCCGGTCCTTGTAGGGACAGCGCCAGACCGAGACCTCGTCGGCAACCTTGGCGATATCCTCAAATATCTTGTAGACCTGGGCCATGCTGGCTTTCAGGCGCTCTGGATCGTCCTCACGCTTCGACATGGTAATCTAGGTACCGACTGGTTCTAGGGTGGGCACTTCGCTGGTGCCCAGCAACTCTTTGGCCTTGTCCACGCAGGCGACCGCATCCTTACCGTAACCGTCAGCGCCCATGTCTTCAGAAAACTCGAGAGTGACGGGCGCGCCACCGACCATGAACTTGTACTCTTCGCGCAGGCCATCGTCCTCAAACGCCTGGATGGTCCTACCCATGTTCGGCATGGTCGTAGTGAGGAGGGCAGACATCGCGACTATATCGGCTTCCTGCTCCATCGCAGCATCGATAAACTCGTCCGGTTTTGTATCGACCCCCAGATCGTGGACGACAAACCCGGCGCCCCGGAGCATCATTATGCAAAGGTTCTTGCCGATATCGTGAAGGTCACCCTTGACGGTGCCGAACACAACGGTCCCGATCGGTTCAACGCCTGAGGCTGACAGGATCGGCTCCACGTGGGCCATGCCGGCCTTCATCGCGCGGGCGGAAATGAGCACCTCGGGAACGAAGATAATGTTGTCCCGGAACTTTACGCCGACCACACCCATACCGGGGATGAGACCATCGTCTAGTATTTCGTTGGCCGCGTAGCCGGTATCGAGCCCCTCTTTGGTTAATCTACTCACTTCGAAGTGCTTGCCGGTGATCAGGCTGTAAGCGATCTCGAGCATGATCGGGTCAACACGTTCAAAAGTTTCTTGGAAGTGTTTCCTCTCGCCCGGCTTGGCTACGTGGTCCAATTCCTTTAACAAGCCTTCATGATCGATCGGCATTGCTAAGCTCCCATCCCTCCAACACAGAGTCCAGAATCATTGTTAGCAGCAAATAGCGCAGGAACTCCCGCGCCGTGAATCTATCACATCAAGTTGCGACAACGTGTACCTTACTCGAATTCACGCCGCCATTTCAATCCGTCGTTTGATCGTTGGCATGCTCGCGGGTCCAGTCCTTGACCGCCTTCGGAATCTCCAGGAGATTCTCCAATTTGGCCTGGAGTGGGATCGCACACTCTGGAGAGATCAAGTCAACGCCGGCGTCCATGCACCTGTAGACCTCTTCGCGTACTTCCTCCGGCCCTTTGGAGTAGAGAGTTACCGGATTGTTTATGTTGCCGACCAACGAGATCTTGCCGTCGACCGCCTCCATGGACTTGGCCGGATCGTTCTTGGAGTCGAAGTGGAAGCAAGCCATGTTACTCTGGGCGATGTAGGGCATGCGGTCCAGAGTGGCGCCACAGATGTGCAAGATCAATGGGCTATGAATTCGCTCGACCATCTCCTGGTGAAGCTCCAGCAGGAACTTGCGATAGTATTCTGCGCTTACCAGATCGCCGGTGGCATGGTCGGGAAAGGTCAGCGCGTCGGCGCCGGCGTCGACCTGCGCGTTCGCGAAAAGGACCGATATCTCCTTCAATCGGTCGAGGCACCTCTTGGTCTTATCCGGGTCGTCGATAGTCATGAGCAGGAAGGCCTCGACGCCGAAGACATGGTACGCGAGGGTCCAGGGGCCCATAGCCTTGCCGATGATTGCGACTTCGTCACCGTGCTCCTTCGCCAGAATCTCGAGCGCCCCGAGGACAGACTCGTTATCCCGATGCGTGAGGAAATCCCTGGGGATGTGCACGTCCTCAGGCTCCTTCCAAATCGGTTTAGTCATTCGCACGGTCGGCCAGTTGTCCTTCTGCTCCCATTGCATCTCGCAACCAAGCGCGGACGACTCTTGGATGATCGTAAAGTAGGGCATGATGCTGTCATACCCGAGCTCTGTGTAGCCAGTTTCCGCCAGACGGGCGTTCATTTCAGGGTCGCGACATGCGTCCGGGAATGGGGCGTCGGTGAGGTCCATCAACTCCACGGTGGCAACGTTCGTCGGATTGGAGACCGGTGTGCGGTCAACGGGTTTTCGAGCCAACGCATTCATGACTCGATCTCTCGGTTTCATAGGCTCAACCAGTGTCATGTTTACCCCCTCACCGGAACAAAAATCCGGAGAACTCGATCAAACTTGGCGAATAACTTCTATCACAGTGGCGAGAAGCCGGCGGTGCCTGTAGTGAGCTGACCCCGAAGGGCTGACGACTCGAGCATCTGCTCGACGGCGCTCACGTTGCGCGCGTAGGGTAACAGCAACCTTACCAACCCATCGTGCTTAAACCCACAGCCGAACGACGCGCCCTTGTTGCTAACCCGCTCCATCTCCCCGTATCGAACAAGGCCGCCGACCATTGCCCTGGTGCGCATTCTCGCGATCTTCTCTGGTGCGCCGGCCTCGGGCGATATCTCATACACCCACCGGCCGTCGATTTCCCGGGCTTCAGCATACATAAAGAGCCGTGACTTCAAATCCTTCACCGAGAGCTCATCTCCTTCGAAGGCGAAATCCGGAGGCTTCTCCACTGCCTGTACCAGCAAGAACTTGACCGGGCGGAGGTGCATTTGTCCACAACGAAACCTGACCTGGTGGTGTGTTCCGTCGATCGGCACCATACCGCCGAGCTTGACCATTTGGTCGCGGATCTGACGGATGCGCTCCTCCACGCCGGGCTTACGGCTAAAGGTCCAGACGGTAGCGACGTCAGTTTCCGCCTTGTAGTAGAGCCCCACGGTAATGTTCTCGAAATGCGGGTCAATGGGAACCAACTCCAGACAATTGCCGTACTCTTCGATGATGTCCACCACGCGCATGGTCTTCGTATCCGTCATAACCCAACCTCCATAAAGAGCGCCACCGCCGGACTGGATTACCCGTCTAATATTTTGACGAGAGCAGAGATGTGGCCGGGCCCAGTTCCGCAGCATCCCCCGACGATGTCGATGCCCAAGTCTACTAGCTTCTTGAAGCGCTGCGCCATGTACTCCGGCGACTCTGGATAGACAATCTTGCCAGATTCTATAGCAGGTATGCCAGCATTCGAATGGATGAGCAGGTATCCATCCGTCGCCTGGCGCATCCTGGTGGCAATCTCGATCATTCTGTCGATACCATTACCGCAGTTGGAGCCGACGACGTCCGCGCCGGCCTCTCGCAGCCTGTTCACCGCCAACTCGGGCGTAACTCCCATCATAGTAAAGTACCCGCGCGGGCCCTTGTCGAATGTCATCGTGGACAACACCGGCAAGCTGGTGCCATCTTTGGCGGCTTTAATGGCCAGCGCGGCCTCCTCCAATGCAGTCATCGTCTCGATGACCACCGCATCAGCGCCGCCTTCTTCAAGCGCGGTAATCTGATCGAGAAAGGCGTCATACATCTCCGCCTCGCCCACCTCGCCGAGTGGTTCGAGAAACTCGCCGGTCGGACCGACAGAGCCCACTACGTATTGATCGGGCGACGCGGCCTGGCGAGCGAGTTGCGCGGCCGTACGATTGAACTCGCGTACTTTGTCCGGGTATCCATACTTTCGGAGCATGAACTTGCTGCCGCCAAACGAGTTGGTCAGCACCATCTGGCTGCCGGCGGCCAAATAGGAGGCTGCCATTCCCTGGACGACATCGGGATGACTGACGTTGAACTCTTCCGGACAGCCGCCCGGCTCCAATCCATGTCCCTGCAGGTAGGTGCCGGTCGCGCCATCGGAGATGATGATCTCGCCGCGAGCAAGCCTCTCCATGAGGGGAATGGTCTGGGTAGTAATCACACTCATGTTTCTATCGATTTGCCCTGAATACGATCGGCGACGTCCAGGCTGGTTAGGACTGGCCGACCCGCCCTAGCGCCACTGAATCCGCCTATAGCGCGATAGGGCGGGTGCCATTCGTTCTAATGTTCAGTCCAGTGGTCGATTGCGCCGGGCCTGGGGTCGCGCCGGCCGACCTCCTGCAACTCGCGGATTCGATCACTGAAATCCATCGGAAAGTCGGAATTGAATCGGTCGACCACTCTGGCCAATGCCTCCCGGGCAGTCCCGTTTTCCTCAGCGTATTCCCCCCATTGCCAGCCCATCAGGTACTCGTCGGCGCCGTAGCTCTTGTCGAACATGGCGACGATATCAACTCCCTGTTGGAAGCGTTCGTCCAGCTGGCCGGACACCTCGCCGGATTCGTCCTCTGCCTGGACCTGGACTGGAATCTCCTTCCAGTACATGATCCTTACTCTCGCCACTTCGGGCTATCTCCTCGAGCCGAACGACCGCTGAAACAAAGACCGCCGGCCTGAGGGCCGCCGCCTCGTCTGTACAGCAAAGCCGAGACCCACGCGATCGGTTCACCAAGCATCCACGAGCGTCTAATGGTAGCACACTAGACATATGACCCGGTGCCAGCGCTCTCCTCTTCGCCTGAACTGGGCAATTTCCGGCAGCCCACGCCTCACCATTGACGTAGAGGCGGGTTTCAAACCCGCCTCTACCAACACCAAAATGCCGTGCACCTGGATTGGAATGGGTTGGAGCAGATAAGGACAAACCCTCCGAGCTATACTCGCCGCTCCCACGCCCCAGCAGTGGCCTGTCCGTAGCCAATGGTAACCGCCAAGCTATATTATTGTTCCCGTCGACTAAGGACCATTTCTTCCCCCGGACAGGAGCTTGCACATGAAGGCCGAGAACCCGAAGGCGCAGAAGACAATAGAGACGTTGTTCCCACATACTGGTGCCCGCCGGTTGGACAACTTGGAGGCCCACGATCCGGAGTTTCGCCGGTTCTTCGAGAACTTCGTCTACGGCGGAATGTATGCTCGCAACAATCTCGATCAGAGGACGAGGGAGCTGTGCGCGCTCTCGGCGCTGGTTGTACAGGGGCGGGAAATGCAGATCGAGTCGCACATTCGAGCTTCTTTGAACGCCGGCGCCAGCCGGGGCGACGTGAAGGAGGTCATCCTCCAGATGATGGTCTACGGCGGCGCGCCGGCCACCTTGAACGGCCTAGCGACTATGGAGCGAGTGTTTAGCGACCTGGACGCCGAGGCGGGCGCCGGCCAAGTCTGAGCGTAGAGCGGCTGCCGGCGGGAGTCCCAAGTTCGCCGGCGGTATTTCACCACGTCGTCACATCGCTCGATTCTCTGGCGAACGCGGCGGTGTAGAGATTCCCCAATTCCTTTAGTGGAGGGACCATTGACTCACAGAGTACTGATCATGGGCCGGCATCCGGCCGGACACCGCGAAATCATTCTGAGCCAGCGACTGCCGGGTCTGCAGACGATGTTCCTTGACAGCGACGATCCCGGCGAGCTGGAGGGCAAACTGGCTGTGGCCGACTTCGTCGTTGCGATCGAGTTCACCGCACAGCACCTGGCGATGGCGCCAAAGCTGAGGCTGATACAGCACAGCGGCGTCGGTTACGAGCAGATCGATGTTGATGCGGCAGCCGAGCGTGGCGTACCGGTCGCGCTGACGCCGGAGGGGACCATCCCGGCGGTAGCCGAACACGTAATCATGTTGATCCTGGGCCTGTACCGGCACCTGGTCCATGCCCACAACGCGTTGGCTCGGGGCGAGTGGATACACAAACAGTTGCGGGCGGAGTGCCTGATGCTCGAGGGCAAGACGCTGGGGATAATCGGGATCGGGCGAACCGGCAGAGAGGTGCTCCGGCGGGCTCAACCCTTCGACGTGCGTCCCATCTACCATGACCTCCGGCAGCTGCCGGCCGAGGAGGAAAAGCGGCTCGGCATCGAGTACCGGCCCCTGGATGAGCTGCTGTCCGAGGCCGATATCGTGACCCTGCACGTTTTCCTGTCCGAGGGCTCCCGAGGACTGATCGGCGAACGCGAGCTAGACATCATGAAGCCGACCGCGATCCTCATCAACACAAGCAGGGGAGACGTCGTAGACGAGGCAGCCCTTTACCGCGCGCTGAGGGACCGGCGAATAGCCGGGGCCGGAATCGACGTTTTCGAGGAGGAGCCGACGCCCAGCGACAACCCGCTGCTTAGACTGGACAATGTGCTACTGACGCCTCACTTGGCCGGCGGCACCCTCGAGTCGATGCGACAGAAGGCCAGAGCTCAGTACGAGAACTTCCGGCGGGTAATCGATGGAAGTCCACCGATAAACCTCGCCCAGCCCTATCGCCAGGTGGAGTACGACATCAAGGGTCAGAAGACGTAAGTACGAAATGCCGTTCAACCTCAGCAGGGTCAGAGCGACGCTCCTGTATCTTGCGACTTCATTCGCGGTAACGTTCGTCGTGAACGCGATAGCGGTCTATTTCTGGAATCTCGTCAGCCACGGCGTTGGAGCGTTCAACTGGCCGGCGAGCCTGATCATCGCGACGACGGTGAGCATAGTGCTGACGGCGTTCGAGATACGAAAGAGCGAGAATTGATGGGGACTGGCGCAAAGGAGATTAGACGACTTGCCAAAGCTTAAGCCTGGCACAATCTGGCCAACCGACGAGGAAGAGGCGGAAATACAGCGACAGATCGCGGAGGATCCAGAGGATTCTGCGCACTGGGAATATTCGGGCCCGCCCCGGCCGGCGGTAGAGGTAGACCCCGAACTGGTGGAATACTTTCTCCGAACGCCGGGAAAACAAAAGGCGCCAACGAAGGTAGCGATCTCAATTCGCCTCGACGCGGATATTGTGAGGCACCTTAAGGCCAGTGGAGCCGGCTGGCAAACCCGCCTCTACCATCACCAGAATGCCGTGCACATGATTGGGCATGATTACGCAAGCATCCAGGCCCTGCGCGACATTCCTCTCGCCCACAGACAACCGCTAGCACATTAGAATCTTAGTGGGCAACGAGATCAGATGGAGCGCGTCGCGGCCGGTATACCGTCGTTCCGTCTTCTTGAACTAGCACAGGCCACGCCAACTCATTGAGCACTGAGGATCAGTTGGAACGAGCATTCTTCGTAATTGGGGCTTTGTCCGCATTTGTCGCGGTCGCCGCCGGCGCGTTTGGAGCTCATTGGCTGGGCGACCGGATGGCGGACGATCTAATGGAGATCTTCGAGACAGCGGCACGATACCAGATGTATCACGCGCTGGCGCTCCTGGCGGTGGGTTGGGCGGCCGGAAGGTGGGAAATCGCCGGCATCAGATGGGCCGGCTGGCTATTCGTCATCGGAACGGGGATCTTTTCCGGAAGTCTCTATCTGCTGAGTATCACCGGCCTGCGTTGGCTTGGCGCTATTACGCCGATAGGCGGAGTTGCTCTGTTGGCCGGCTGGTTGCTGCTCGCCTGGTCGGTCGCCGCCTCACGACACCGACATTGAGCGCTCGTCCTCGTCGACCGATACGCGCAGCTTTTGCAGCAACGGCCCTATGTCACGCTTGGTCAGGTCGGTTTCGACCAGCGAGAGGTCGGGAGCACTCCGGCGGGATGCCATCTCCGCATCCAGGGTAGATGTAACGATCCGATAGTAGACTCCCAGCGGTATGCGGTCGCCCCACTCGTAGGACTTTGCGGTCGCCTGCAGCTTCTTCTCGATGACCTCGTCAGGATCTGACGGATCGTGGACGTTGCCGTCGTAGTCGGAATCGGAGAGCTGGTACAGTCGGTTCTGCTCGGAGTACCACTCCTTGGTATGAAGATCGTTGTAGGTGGGGCAGGTCTGGAGCACGTCGATGAATGCGCTGCCCGGGTGTTGGATGGCGTCGGAGATCAACGCTGATAGCCTTCTGACGTCGAGGGCATAGCCCCGGGCGATGAAGGTGTATCCGGCGCCAACTGCCAGCGCAATCGGATTCACACCATCCTGAAGGGCCGGCTCGGGCATCGACTTGGTCTTCAGGCCCTTGGCAAGCGTGGGCGCTGCCTGGCCCTTGGTAAGACCGTAGACGCCGTTATTGAAGACTATGTAGGTGATATCCAGGTTGCGTCGGCCGGCGTTGACGAAGTAGCCGGCGCCAATTCCGTATCCGTCACCATCGCCTCCGACCGCGAGGACCGTCAAGTCTCGGTTGGCCACCTTTGCGCCTGTAGCGACCGGCAGGACGCGGCCGTGGAGCGTGTGAAAGCCGTAGGTACGGATGTAGTGGGGCGTCTTGCCCGAGCAACCTATGCCGGAAAACACCGCCACTTGATGCGGTTGAATCCGCAACTTGGCAAGTGAGCTCTGGATCGCGGTTAGTATTCCAAAATCCCCACAGCCCGGGCACCAGTTGTTATGAGCATCTGATCGAAAGTCCTTGACCGTCAATCGAGCAGCGGTGGTTGCCATACCAGTTCTCCTCTAAGCCAATAGGTGCGACACGTGGACGCGACCCTGTTCGCGCTCGAAAGCGATCGTCAAAGCCTCGGACAGCTCGTTCTGCGAAAACGCCCGCCCGTCGTATTTCAATACTTGGACCGGGATCTTGATGCCGGTCTCAGCGGCCACCAACTGGCCGAGCTGGCCCTCATAGTTGTTCTCCACCAGTATGACGCGATTGGCAGCGCCCAAGATCTCGGCGACCTCTTTCGCCGGAAACGGGCGCAGCAGCCGGAGCTGCAAGAAGTTGATCGAGACCTCCGGCGCCAACTCCTCCATCACGTCGAGGATCGCTCCCTTGGTAGATCCCCAACTGACCAACGTATAGTCGGCGTTTTCTGGACCATGCAGTTTGAGCTTGCGGTCCAACCCTATTTCGCCGGCGGCAAGATCGAGCTTGCCCATCCGCTTTTCCATCATGTCGATGCGGTTAGCGGCGCCCTCGGTGATGTGTCCGCGCGGGTCGTGCTCGTCAGAGGTTGTCCAGAATATGCCGCCCTCCTGGCCTGGAATCGAGCGCGGACTAACGCCCGTTTCGGTCTGAGCGTAGCGAAGGTAATCGTGGGGTGAGCCGCCGTTATGTTGATGTCCGTCTGTGGAGTACAAGGAGCCACGGTCGATTGGCGGGAGATCCTGATCCAGATCATCGAGTGTGACATGCGCGGTCGAAAGATGTTTATCGACGAGGACTACAACCGGCATCTGGTAGCGGTCGGCCCAGTTGAAGGCCTCGTAGCTATCGAAGAATGTCTCTTGAACGTCGCCCGGCGCAACCACCATGAGGGGAAACTCACCGTGGCCGGGCTGCAGGGCAATCTTCAGGTCGGCGTGTTCCTGGCGGGTCGGTAGGCCGGTTGATGGACCTCCACGCTGCCACAGATGCACGACCAGTCCGGGGGCCTCGGTTATGGAGGCAAAACCCAAGCCTTCCGCCATCAAAGAGAATCCCGGGCCTGAAGTAGATGTGCCGGCCCGAATGCCGGCGTGGGCGGCGCCGACTGCCATGTTGATCGCGGCGACTTCATCTTCGGCCTGAAGGACGGCGAGATCGAACTCGCGCTGATTCGAGTCCAGGTAGTTGCTCTCATCGGTAGCCGGACTGATCGGGTAGTAGGTTTGAAGTGCCAGGCCAGCCTTTAGTTTGCCCATCGCCGCGCTCTGCATCGCACGCATCAAGATGGGCCCAGTGCCATTCTTCAACCCGAGGCGTAAAGGAGTGATCTTGTACTCGAAATCGTCCGCAAAATTGTCCTGTATGTACCGAAAGCCGGCGCTCAGCGCTCTGACGTTCATCTCGGCCAGATGCGCTCTCCGCCCTGTGAACTGCGCTTGAATTACATCCGTCAATCTATCGATGGAGCCGCCAATCACGGCCATAGAGGCGCCAACGGCGATGGTGTTCGACATGACCTTGAGCCGGGTCAATAGATTCTCGCGTCCGAACTCGGTCAACACGTCCTTGAGCAAATCTTGATAGGGAACCGCGTAGAGCTTGATGTCAGGCCGGCCAATTTCCGCCGGATCTACAGGAACCTTCGCGTCGTAGACAGCGGCACCGCTGGGCGACAGCTCTCTCAAGTGGCCGCTGAAGCCGGGGAACTCGTGGTGCACATCGCCAAATAGTGTCTCATCGTCAAGAGCGACTACGATATCGATCTGGTCGAGCAGCGAGTGGCGGTCGCGTTCCGAGAAACGGATCCTGTAGTAGCTGTGCTCGCCCATGATATTCGAGTGGTACTCAATATCAGCGAAGACGCGGATGCCATCCGCAAGGCAGGCGCGAGCCATAGTCTCGGCAGCTACGTTGATACCGCCGCCCTGTGGCCCGCCAATCAGCCACATGATGTCTCTTGCGCCCATGGTGGTTACCTTTCTTGATTTCCAACTGTCCGCTACTCGACGAGTCGCTTTGCGCCGCGCCTCAAATAACCTCTGAATGAGCGAGGTGCGGGCGGCGAACCGAATCCGACCGCTCAAGCAACGGGGGCGGGCCGTCTCTACCAGGATCGAGGTGCGCGACCAATCGACCGAATTAGTGATGCAGGCAGGTCGCTAGATGGCTCCGCGCGGCGGGTGCCGCAGTTGGACACCAGATAGGGTGAGTCCCAGAGGTCCTTACAAGCGTCAGTACCTAAATCTCTCACTTGGAATATATCTCCCCTTGTGGTATAAGTCAATACACATTTGCTAATGAATAGCCAAAGGTCCGCTTATTGATCAACGTACGCAAGCTCCGCATATTTCAAGCTGTGGCGAACGCCGGCAGCTTCACCAGGGCTGCGGAAGCGCTCTACATGAGCCAGCCGGCCGTGACACAAAACATCCACGGGTTGGAGCAATCTCTGGGAGTACACCTCTTCGAGCGGCTCGGCCGGCGGATAGATTTGACGCCGGCCGGACAGGCGCTCTTGCCTTACGTCAGCCGGATCGACGCCCTGCTCGAAGAGGCGGTGGCCACCTCGCGTGAAGCCGGCGGTCTGGCAAGTCGAACACTGCGGCTGGGGGCTGGCGATACGGTAGCGACCTATATTCTGCCCGATCTGATTAGGGCGTTCAGCGAGCGCCGTCCAAATGCCACGCTGCACCTAGTGGTCGGCAACACCGAGCGAGTGATGGCGGCCGTGTTGGAAAACGAAGTAGAGGTGGCTATCTGGGCGCGACAGGAACCCCACCCGTTGTTCGTCCATCAGCCGTTCCTGACGGTGCCACTGGTAGTAGTTACTCGCAATGATGACCCGATAGCGCGACTCGAACGCATCCCAGCTCGCCTGCTGACCGGCCGCCGACTACTGCTGCGAGGCCACGGCTCTGCCATCCGCTCGTTCATCGATGAGTTGCTGCGGTCAGCCGGGCTAGAATCGGCCGAGATCGTGGAGATGGACAACTTGGAGGCGATAAAGTTGACCGTTGAGACTGGCTACGGCGTGACAATAGCACCGGCTTTCGCTGTTTCGCGCGAAGTTAGCTCCGGGAGTTTGGCGGCGGTGCCACTTAGCGACTCCAGCGCACAACTCTCAGTATTCTGCGTTTACCACGCGGACCGGCGGCTATCGCAGTTGGCCACCACCTTCATGGATTTACTCGCCGTCAATGCTACGGTCGCGCCGGTGCCGGCCGGCGCATCCAGAGATGGCTCGAAACATGTTGTGGAGACCGTCACGCCCCACCGATGAGGCGTGGAGATCCACGGTTGCCGCCTTCACACCTGGGTATGAAAACGAGAGTCTGGTAAGTCGACGTGAGGGGGCAAGTCCCCGCGCGACATTACCCGTCCCCAATCCCACAATTTCGCCCCATTTGTGGGATTGTCGTAACACGCAAGTGCGCCGTGTATCCCCGATCGGAGTCCAGTCTGTTAGAAATCGCGTGGGTGGTTGGTAGCGGTTCGGTCGCCGCGAATCTATGCCCCCGAGGTCAGCCGGTTCCCGCTCAAGGCCAGACTTGGCTATGTACCTGGAAACTTCCTCCATACAAGAACATTAGTTTGACAACAAAGAACTGTTGTTCTATGCTAAGGGCGAATCTGACCCCACACTAAGGGATAACGGTATGCAAGTGGCTTGCGTGCTCATAAGGAACTTTCCATTCCGAGTGGAAGTCGAGCGCTCTCCTTCGCTTTCTGGATGCGATGTTCTGCTGGTTCAGTCTATCGGTAGCAAGCGCTCTGTCCTAGATACATCTCCGTCGATCTCGGATGTATTTCCAGGCGATTCACTGCAAGAAGCGCTCTCGATTCATCCTAACGCTATCCAGTGTGAGGCGGACCCGCCTCTCTACGAGCAGCGATTCGAAGGGCTATTGGACCGCCTGGAACAGGTGAGTCCAGTGGTCCAAGGCAGCGATATAGGTTGTGCTTACGTAGGACTCGACGGTCTGGCGAGGATGTATCACGGAGAGGAGGGACTGTTCGAGGCACTGAAGGGGGCCGTGCCCGCGGAGCTGGAGCCACGGATTGGCGTGGGGCCGGGCAAGTTTCCCGCTGCTGTAGCCGCCTCTACCGCCCGTCCTGATGAGGCAGTAGTCGCGCCCGTGGATCTCGAGTCCTTCCTGGCGGGGCATTCAGTCGATGTTCTGCCGGTGCCGGTTGAGATCCGAACTCGGCTGAAGCGTCTTGGCATGCCTACGCTGCGAGACATAGCCCGGCAGAGGGTTGGGCCGATGCAGGCTCAGTTCGGACCGGCCGGCCGTCGAATCTGGGAGTTGGCCCAGGGCATCGATAACACCCCTCTCATCCCGCGCAGGCACGAGTTGGAAATCACTGATTGGGTCAGTTTTCCGACGCCAATTGTGGCGAGTGAGACAATTCTTATCGCCGCCGAAAGTCTGCTGGTGCGTGTTTTCGACAGGCCGGAGATGCGCGGACGCCGGGCGCGTCTCGCGTTGCTCGAGGCCAGCATCTTCCGACGGACCACTTGGCAGCGACGTGTGTCCTTCAAGGACGCGGTTGGAGACTCGCGCAATGCTTTGGCAGCTATCGAGTACGCCCTTTCTCTAACTCCACCACCCGGGCCGATCGAGGATTTGTCCCTGACTCTCCTGGACATCACCGGCCGGGCCGGCCGCCAGATCAGCCTTTTTCCTGACGTACGCAAACGCGATCAACTGAGGGAGTCTCTTCGTCAACTCGAGGCTCGGCTGGGAAGAAGACCACCAATTTACCAATTCAAGGAAGCAGAACCGTGGTCAAGGATACCCGAGCGCCGGATGGTGCTGGTCGAATACTCGCCGTAAATCGTCCCCAACCTGTCATCGTCAAGACTGATTATGGGGGAAGGCCGGCGGAAGTAACGCAGGGAAGAGGCCGGTGCAAGGCGACGGTACGCTCAGTGTGGCGGATCGACGACGAGTGGTGGCGGGGGGAACCCGTCTCGCGATTGTATTACTCGGTGTTGCTAGAAACCGGCGTCGTTATGACGATCTTCAGAGACCTGACAACCGACAAATGGTACAGGCAGCGCTATGGCTGAGTACGCCGAGCTCCACTGCCACTCGAACTACTCCTTTCACGATGGGGCGTCCGCCATCCACGAACTGGCCCATCGGGCCAGGGAGCTAGGCTATGCCGCGCTGGCCCTAACGGACCACGACAACCTGTGTGGGGCAATGGAGTTCGCCCAGGCGGCTCAAGGCCTGAGCTTGAACGGCATCATTGGCGCCGAGGTCACGCTCGAGAGTGGTCACCACCTCACCCTGTTGGCGGAAACGCAGAAGGGCTACAACAATCTCTGCCGGCTCATCTCATATGCGCACATCAACAATCCAAGGCGCAATCCCGCCATTGCCCTGGACTCGATACCAGATCACGCCGAGGGTCTGATCGCCCTGTCCGGCTGTCCATCAGGGGAGGTCCCCAGGCTGATACAGTCAGAAAGCATCTCCGAAGCCGAGATGGCGGCCAGACGGTACCTGGACTGGTTTGGACCAGGGAATTTCTACCTGGAGCTGCAACGCAACTTGGTCCACGGCGACGACGAGCGTATTCGTGGACTACTGGCATTGAGCCGCAAGCTAGAAATTGGGGTCCTGGCCACCAACAACGTTCACTACCACCGGCGGTATCGTCACCGACTGCAGGACGCCTTGGTTGCGATAAGAGCCTGCAAGACGCTGGATGAGACTCACCGCGAGCGCCGGCCGAACTCAGAGTTCTATCTGAAATCGCCGGCTGTCATGGCCTCGTTGTTTGCCGAGATACCGGAAGCGATAACCAACACCTTGGTGGTTGCCGAGAGGTGCAAGTTCGACCTGACGCGGGACCTCGACTACCGATTCCCAGACTACCCGGTACCGGATGGATTTACGCCCGACACCTACCTGGCAAAGATATGTCGCGAGGCTGCTAGACGCAAGTACGGATTCATAGACGAGAGGGTGCGAGCCAGATTGGAAGAGGAGTTGCGACTCATCGGCAAGCACGGCTTGGCCGGATTTCTTCTGATCTACTACGACATCATCCAGTTGGCACGAGAGATCATGATAGAGCTCGGATTGTCCAGCCCGGACATTCCGTTGGAGGACAATCCGCCGGGGCGTGGGCGCGGCTCGTCAGTGGCGATGCTGGTGGGTTATCTCATTGGCCTATCGCACATCGATCCGCTCGAGTACGATCTCTCGCTGGAGAGGTTTCTATCCGAGGACGATCTCGGCGTGGTTCCGGACATCGACTTGGACTTTCCTCGCAATATTCGAGAGAGGTTGATTGTGAGGGCGCATCAGAAATGGGGCTGGGACCACGCCGCTCTCGCCGGAATGATCGGCACCTACCATATAAAGGGTGCAATTCGCGATCTGGGAAAGGTCTTGGGGCTTCCCGAGGATGAGGTAGACAGGTTGGCGAAGCGGGTAGACCATTCGAGTGCCAAGAACCTGGGAGACCAGATGCGCACGCTGCCGGACTTTCGGGCAAAGATGGATAGCCCAGGCTGGCGGGCGCTGATCGAGCTGGCAGCCGAGCTGGACGGATTTCCAAAGTATCTGGCCCAGCATCCCGGTGGAATGATCATCTCCTCAAGGCCCCTCATAGACCTGGTGCCGGTTCAACGGGGATCTATCAAGGGAAGATACGTCTGTCAGTGGGATAAGAATGGAGTCGAAGACGCCAGATTCGTGAAGATCGACTTTCTGGCGCTGGGGACGCTGTCACAGATGCAGGAAGCTCTATTGCAAATCGAAGAGCGCTATGGACAGAGCATAGATCTGTCCAGGGTGGGGTTCGATGACCAGGCAGTCTACGACATGATCTGCGAGGCCGACACGATCGGGGTCTTCCAGGTGGAGTCGGCGGCTCAGATGCAGACGGTGGTCCGGCTGCGCCCCAGAAACCTTGTAGACATGGCTCGCGAAGTCGGAGCAGTCCGGCCCGGGGTTGGAGTGAACGATGGAGTAACACAGTTCATTGCCCGGCATATGGGCAAGGAGCCGGTCACGTTCGAGCATCCACTCGAACGCCGGGCGCTGGAGCGAACTCTGGGAGTGATCCTGTTCCAGGACCAGATGAATCAACTAGCTATAGACGTGGCCGGCTTCACCCCGACGAAGGCAGATCAGTTGAGGCGGGTTTTTGGCCGCAAGAACAACGAAGAGCTAATCGCCAGTTTCTGGCGTGACTTCCGTGACGGCGCAGCCGGCCGAGGGGTGGATGAGGCCACCGCAAGGCGTATATTCGGGAAGTTCAACGGCTTCTATATGTTCCCGGAGTCCCATGCATTTGCCTTTGGGGTGACTGCCTATCAGGTCGCCTGGCTGAAATACTACTACCCTTTGGAGTTCTATCTAGGTCTGTTCAACCAGCAGCCTATGGGGTTTTACAACTTGGAGACACTCAAAGAAGACGCCCGCCGGCACGATGTGCGGATTCTAAATCCGGATGTAAACCTGAGCATGGAGAAGTGCATCGCCGAGGGAAGCTCGATACGGATGGGCCTTTTGAACGTGACCGGGGTGGGCTCGTCGGCGGCAGCATCTATTGTGACGGACAGAGCAGTGCGCCCCTACGAATCGCTTGCCGACTTCGCGAACCGAACGGTTGTGGTCCGGCCCCTGGTGGAGAACCTGGTCGAAGCTGGCGCATTCGATTCGATGGTATCGGACCGCAGGTCGGCGTTGCAGGAGGTTGGACTGCGCTACACCTCGAGGAGAGAGCAGCCGGCGCTCGATCTGCCGGTCGAGCAGGACCTGCTGGACCTGCGCCGCCAGACAGAATGGGACCGGATGGAAGGCGAGTACCGCACTATGGGATTGTACCCCTCGGGGCAACGCGATGGCCCACATGCGCTGGCATCTAGGAGAGCATGTGATGCCCAGCAATGTAATGCATAAGTTCCCGGATGGGGCGGAGGTAACAACGGCAGGGCTGGTCATCCGCCGGCAGCACCCGATGACGGACGCGGTCTTCGTAACCCTAGAGGACGAGTTCGGCCACATTCCGCTTATCGTCTGGCCGGGAGTGTACCGCCGCTACCGCGACCAACTGCACGAGCCGTTCGTACTGGTATCGGGCCGGGTGACGCGCCGCGATGGGACATTCAACATCATAGTGACCGAGATAAACGCTGTGAGAGGCAGTCAGCACCCACCAGAATCGAAGAACTGGCGCTAGCCGGGGTCGTTCACGCCACCCTCAAACTCGCCTGGGGTAGAAATAGACGAGCAGCGCGGCGAATACCAGGTTGAGAGCAATCGGTACGCCAAGCTGCCGGAGGGTAGGTGTGCCGGCAAGGAGATCGTAGACCATAGCGGCCGATGCGGCGAGCAGGCCGGCGATGGGCAGCCACAGCAGTCCCAAATAGGTCAGAGGCCGGCGAGCCAGAACGACGGAGAGCGCCGCGAGTATCAACAGACATACACCCCACCCGCGGTGGGCGCTGGCATCGAGGATGCCGATCGCGAAGACAGTTTCGGCCAGTCCTTGGAAGAAAACGAACGTCACGCCGATCAGGGACAGGTAGACAGCTACCGCTATCAGGATGTAGCGGATTATCCTGGGCCGGAACATTGCGGAAACCTCCCTTTCGCCGGAACTGCCCAAACCTGGCAAGTGCCAGGTAACCAAAGACGAGAATGTTTGGGCGCCGGTCTTTTCCGTCAAGCACCCCCCAGGGCGATTCGCGAATCGCCCCTACGATTATGCCGGAGACGGCCGGTCTTGGCATTCGTTTGCCATTGGGCCGGGCCCCTCCCCTGCGGGGGACAAGCCCCCGCGCCACATTTGTCCCCTGTTACCACCGGGCCGGCGCTCGTGAGTACGTTGCTCTATGAGACCGCCAACGCCAGGTTCCCACCCTCCAGATTTGCGGTCTTGCGGAATTCGCTGATGCTGCGCCTCATTGCGTTTGCAGTTGCACTGGCACCCTCAAACTCTGACGTGACGACTCGGCCAATCGACCGACTTATCTCAGCGGGATCCATGTTCGGTTCAAGTCCCTCATAATTCCACTGTTTGAGAGAGGACACAATGGCCGATGTTTTCGAAGTCACCAAATATGATCTAGCCGCAACCCAAACCAATGCTTGCTCCGCGCCCATCTCTTGTAACAGGTTAGTCAGTAGTTGCCACGCCCTTTCTATGCCGACGAGGCGAGCCACCTGCTCCACCCAGCCCCTTATAGTAGTGAGAACACTGCCTTGAACCCCATCGTACATTTCGCTCAATACGTCTTCCGTCGTTTCCAAGACATCATTGAGACCATCCAATAGTCCCTGAGCGTTCAAGAACTCCCACCATCTCTCCAGCAGCGAGTGAGCATGAACTGCCAGAAACGCGAGACTGACGATCTGAAGAACGAATACAACGGGAAGCATTATGGGAATCACAGCGGGGAACATCAGGGAGAGCGCGACAAGCAGACCCGTGATGAACGCCGCTCCGGCACCTGCAATGACGCTCCGTTCTACAATCCCCAAAACAAATTGCTCTCTACTAATCTGGCCCTCCGCGTGCTGCAGGCCCAAGTCTAGGCAACCGAGTGTGGCTCCAACGATGATGCCGGCCGAACCACCCTTTAGGCTAGCTTGTACCGTTTGACCAAGGGTGGCAGTTATAGCTGCATGATTGAGGAGGCTTTTAGCATCTGCTATGTCTGCGGCACTCATCGGGTTCTGCCCCAAGGACCTGTTCTTTCCAGCGGTCCACCATATCCCATTTTCCGCAGTCGCGGGCCCACCCACGGCACGGGGGACGATGTGCGACCAGTCTTTGCTCTTGTGGAACTCCCATAGGGCATCGGGCCCTCCCGCTCGCAGCCGGGCAGGCACGGTCTCGGCGATCGCCTTCGCGGCCGGCCAAGTCTTCCACTCACCTCCGGCCAACCGATATTTCCGTTTCAGGTCTGCCGGCAGGTTCTCAGCGTCAAGGTTGTGCTTGAATGCATCGAGGTACTGCCCCGCCACAAACAATGGGCCAACGGTCATCGCCAACCAAGTTTGCACCTCCGGGTCATTCAGAGCTTCGCTCGCCTGAACACCCGAAGTGGGAGGTGCCTCCTCAGCCTGGACTGCGCGTGGGAGGAGAGCGGTAGCTGTAGCATATGCAATCGTGGCTCCGGCGGTTAATTGCAGAAACTGGCGCCGGTTGTAGGTGCGATCTGGCATTTCTCTTCGCTCGAGACGGAGATTGGATGCGGAAAGTTTAACGATGCCACGTCTTCAGGGCAACAGCCGGGGCCGGTTCCCTCTTCCCAACCAAGGAGTTTCTTTTTCTCTAACAACTGTTCTCACTCGAAGGTTTGTGGCCTTGCCCTTCCCCACACCTCTGGATTCGCTAAGTTCACAAACGAAGTGCAACACTCTATTGAGGTGTTGCCATGGGATTCCGAGGGATGATCGAAGCCGCCTTGCAGCGTTTTCCTGCCATTGACGATAGCTGCGGGGTTGGCCGCCAGCCCCGCCCCGAGCGGGGGACAAGCCCCTCGCCTCGCGTAGTCTTCGACTGCGCTACATTTCCCATCCCCGCCCCTTCTGGATTCCGGCCTCCGCCGGAACGACGACGTGCGGTTGGCGGGCTTTCGAAATTGTCTTGGCGGGTCGTTTGTTCTGACCAACTGCCTGATGGCCAAGGAAAACACTCTAGAAGTCGTAAACACTAGTGAGATAGAAAGGTCCAACTTCCCAATCAGCCGGCGCGCATCCGGCGGTTTTATTGGCTAGACTTATGCCGACGCTTAGCGCTCCAATTGACAATATTGGATTCGGAAAGGTGAGACAGCGTGGCGCTCAGGACTGCGGATGAGTACCGGGCGAGCCTTCGGGACGGCCGGCGGGTCTACTTCCGAGGGAAGCCGGTTGCCGATGTCACGACTCATCCTTTCACGAAGGTAGCGGTCGATCACGCGGCGCTGGACTACGAGCTGGCGGACGATCTGGAACACCGCGACCTAGCAGTGTTCGAAGAGAACGGCGAACCGTTCAGCCGCTACTACCAGATTCCTACCGGCGCCGACGATCTGCTGAAACGCAGCGAGCTGATCGCGACGGCGACCGCGGCCGGCGCGACGCTGGTGCTCCTGATCAAGGAGATCGGCACCGACGCGCTGAACGCGCTGCAAATCGTCGCCGGCGAAGTCGATCGCCGCGCCGGCACCGAGTACCTGGAGAGGGTAAAACGGTACTACCGGCATTGCCGCGATAACGACCTCGCCCTTTGTGTCGCCCAGACTGATGTGAAGGGAGACCGCAGCCAGGGTCCTACCGCTCAGGCGCATCCAGATTTCTACCTCAGGATCGTCGACCGTCGGCCGGATGGCATCGTAGTGCGAGGGGCGAAATCACACACGTCGGTGTCCTTGAATGCGAACGAGATGATAGTCCTGCCCACGAGGGCCCTTACAGAGGCCGACGCCGACTACGCTGTGTCGTTTGCGATTCCGATCGATACACCTGGACTCAAACTGATCGCGAGCGGTTACGGTACGCCGGTTGACAACGCCTTCGAGCGGCCGATCAGCAGCCGGCATCGGATGATCGAGACGCTGACAATCTTTGAGGACGTATTCGTCCCATGGGAGCGCGTATTCCTTGCCGGCGAATGGCAGGCAGCCGGCCTGCTGGCGCTGACGTTCGTCGAGTTCCATCGTTTCACGGCAGTCTCCTACAAGCTGCCGCTGGTCGACGCGCTGGCCGGCGCGGCCTACCAGATGGCTGAGTTCAATGGAATCCGCCGGGCCGGTCACGTTCGGGAGAAGCTGACCTGGCTGGCGGCTTACTCGGAGACACTGCGGGCGCTAATCCGACAGGCGGCGATAGGCTTCAAGACGAAACCGCCGGGAATCGCGGTGCCGGACCCGCTGCTGACGAATATCGCCAAGTGGCACTTCGCCGGCGGCTATCACCAGGCGATCAAGAACGTGCAGGACCTTGCCGGCGGGCTCCTGGTGACCGCCCCGAGCAGCGAAGACCTCGACAATCCGGAGACGGCCGGCCATATCGAACGCTACCTGGCCGGCAAGGACGTGTCGGCGAGGGAACGCCTACGGATGCTGAACTTGATCCAGGACTTGACGGTGGGCGACTTCGGCGGTTACCAGCAGGTGTTGGCGGTACATGCCGAGGGCTCGCTGGAGGCGGAGAAGCTGGCGATCTTCCGCAGCTATGACCCGAGGCCGGCGATCAGCTACGCGCGGAAGCTGGCCGGCTTGGAGTGAGGGCAAGCCCTCTCTGGGCATGGGACAGGCCAAAAATGTCAAAACTAAACGATTGCGTTTGTCGCTTAAGATGGCATACTAGAAGTTAGAAATGGGCTAGGTTTTAACCTGGTCGGCGGAACGGGTTGTGGTCGCCTAGGGTGACCGCAGCCCGTTCAGCTTTTCCAAATGTCCACGTACAGGTCATCCCAAGGAACTATCTTGATACCGAGCGTTGAATGAGCCGTTTCCACACCGGGGCACAGCTTCGTTCGGAACTCTTGCCAGTGGCGAGGAGTCGAGGTGGGGTTGACGACCTTCTCCGCGCAAGGTCGAGCCAGTAGATCGGCAAGCTGGAGGACGGTTAGGTTGTCCTGCTTTCTTGCGAAATCGATTGACGGCAAGAGTTGATGGCAAAACCACGCTGAAGAGATATAAACGGGCGACGAGCTACGGGCGCGAGCTGGCCGGCTTTCGAGTGATGGAAAGACTATTCGAGTAATGTCGATGGCCAGCGAAAATGTCCGCCCAAGTGGCCAGCATAAATGTCACCCGTACTGCTAGTGATGGTATCAGATCATCCCCTCTTCAACGCGGAGCGCTTCATGGGCGGACTCTCAGCCTCCATGTACTTCTTCGCCGTGTCCCGGTGGATGCCCACTTCCCTGGCGACAGCTCGAATCGACAATCCCCCGCGCTTCGCCTTCTGCACAGCGTTCCACCTTGCTTTCTGGAGTGGGGTGGGCTTCCTATGTCGCATGGCAACGGCTTTGCGGACTCTGATTGCACCGTTTGCTTCTACCGTGTCGATCCCGGCGTCGAGTCCTGCCAGGGTCGCCTCCCAGCGCCTGCCCAGTCCGTTGAGGCCGCGATATGGGGGTAGCTCGTGTGAGGAAGAGCCGTTGAATCTTCTGAGTATGCCTGGGCGGGGTGGCGCCTCCTGGCTAGGGATTATCGCTCCCTGGTAACGGACAGCCAGTTGGCCATCCAAGCCTTCCAAGACCTCAACCACCGTTCCGGCGTAGCTGGGTCGTTCCATACCTGGCAGCAGCTGAAGCGTGCGCCAGCGATACTTCACCGTGTTGTCCCTGGCCACTCTGCGGTTGTGTTTGAAGCAGAGCACCGTATCGATGCACACTCCCGATCCCAACGGGCGGTAGGCAGCCTCAGGGTGCTGCGCCGGCACTCCGAAGCGAGCGTTGAAGCGGACAAGGAAGTCCTTCAGCACGACGTTGGCCTCCTCGATGGTGGTTGCGCCTGCAAGCCGAAGCTCTGCCACCAGCCTGTCCTGGAGGGTTCCGGCAGTCCGCTCCACTCTGCCCTTCGCCTGAGGTGACAGCGCGAACACC
The DNA here is from genome assembly GCA_963664835.2 of Chloroflexota bacterium. Lineage (GTDB taxonomy): Bacteria > Chloroflexota > UBA6077 > FW602-bin22 > JBCLEL01. The sequence goes on from CAXXUG010000020.1 coordinate 195,170, forward strand.
ATCTGTATTCCCAACTCGTCCATCGCGCGGCTGAACTGCGTCGGTGCACCGACGAGCCCGGCCCCGGACACATTCTTGAAGACGGAGTGTCGGTCGGTGTAGAGGGCAATGGGTATTCCGTAGCGCTGTATCAGACCCCTCATCAGGCGGAAGTAATCGCGGGTGTTCTCCTGCTCGCAGAACAGGGCATTAACCACGATGCCCGTGGCGTCGTCCACCGCCAGCAGCAGCGCGAAGGCCGAACCATCCTCTCCCAACCATCGGTGATGGCTGCCGTCGATCTGTATCAGCATGCCCTTGCGCGGCATCCGCTGCCGGCGGACACGGTGTCGCGGTGGCCGGCGCCGGCGCGGGCTCTTCAGGCCGGCTCCAACCAGTATGCGCCGCAGCGTAGTTCTGCCTATATCTATGCCTTCGCGCTCCCTGAGTAACTCGCTCAGGTGAGTGTGGTTCGTCTTCGGGTACCGGGTCTGAGCAAGGCGCAGTACCTCCGCCCTTGACGCCTCCGATGTCAGGTTGGGTGCTCGGCGTCCACGATGTCCGTGAGCGAGTGCGGCTGCGCCCTCCTCCCTGTACGCCGCCAGGATGCGCCTGGTGTGGCGCGTGCTCACTCCCATCAGAGTCGCCGCTTGGTCCAGAGTCATATGCTCTGCCAATAAGCTGTTGAGTACCTGAAGCCTTGCCTGCTCTCTCTGGTTCAATGTCACATTCTCCATAATGTGACATTCTTGCTGGCCAGTTAGTGAGGACGTTTATGCTGGCCATCAACACGAGTAAGGAAGAAGTAATTCCACCCTATGACTTTCAATCTGGTTCATTGTGGGTACTCCCAAATCAAGATCTGTTAGGCTGACAACACGCTGGATTCGCAATAAAAGGGTTTTTTCAACGGGTGAATTAGCCGGAGGTTGTGCGTGAGGCTGCCTGTCCAAGTACTTGTCTATCTCGCCAAAGCGTGTGAAAGCGATTGGGAATACCTCCTGCTACGACGTATACCGAGAATCGGCGGCTTTTGGCAGGGAGTTACAGGCGCCCCAGAAGAAGGAGAGGGAATCGCTCAAGCGGCCCAGCGCGAAGTCCTGGAAGAGACCAGATTCAGCCCCGACGCGGTGGAGTCGATAGGGTATTCCTACCGGTTTCCGGTGGAAGATGAATGGCGGCATCTATATGACCCGCATGTTAAGAGTATTGTTGAGCACGTCTTTGTGGCAGAGACGGCAGGCGGGGATCCTGAACTATCCTGGGAGCACGATAGCTGGCGGTGGTGCACGATTGAAGAGGCTGCCGGCCTGTTGAAATATCCAAACAATCTAGAAGCTCTGAGACGATGCGCCTCATTTCTTTCAAACAGACCCGTGAGCTAGCGTCGGGAAACTAGGTCCCAGACAGCAAAGACTGAATTGCATCTATCACCAGCTCCGGATTGTCTGTGTGGACGTAGTGACTGCTTCGCTCGGCTATCACCCAGGTGCTATCGGTGGATCTCTGCAATAGGCCGGCCTGGATGTCCAGCCAAATATCTTGCATCCATTGAAGAGAGGGGTCTTGCTCCAGATCCACCAGGTTGCCGGTGATCACTATCAGAGGTATGTCTCCGAGTTGGATGGGTGGACCGCCCTTCGTCAGGGGCTCATCGGCCATCGCGCCTTCGGCCCTCAGAGCGGTGCAGCCACGGGTTTGGTGGAAGGCGGCCGCTATAGCTGCTTGGGCCCGCTCCGAGAGCACTGGGAAGGCTCCGGCACGGGCATCGCCCAAACCGAGCAAACGCATGATACCGACGGGTGCAAGTACCTGGCAGACACTGTAGATGAGTCCGGCCGATTGATTCGACTCGATTATGGAGCTTGGCAATGCCATGAACTGCCCCTCGACGGAGGAATCGACCAGGACAACTCCAACGGTTTCCTGGGGATAGTTGCCGGCGAATTTGCGCGCGATCAATCCCCCGATCGAGTGGCCGACCACGACATATGGACCTTGCTCTTCGGCGTTCAGCAGAAGCTGGCGGAGCATCGTCACATGCGCGTCTACGGTTGGCGACATGACAGGGTGGGAGTCGGACGACCCCAACCCAGGACGGTCATAAGTGCACACCCGAGTCGACTGTCCGATACTCTGCTGAATCGGATCCCAAATGGCCCAGAAATCACCCGCTCCGCCGATCAATACGACGGTAGGCGACCCTTGGCCGGTGCAGTAGAGATGTAGTTTATAGCCTCCCATATCGACGAGAGTGCCGGGAGGTGGATTGGCTCGCTCGTCCGCCGCGCTGCTCAGGTTCTGGTATATCGCGCCGGTGACCAATAGTGCCGCGATCACCGCGATGACAATGCCAAGGCGTTTCGGTGGACGGAGCCGGGCAAGCAAACCGGCGATTGCCTTAATAGTCATATGTGGACTCTCCGGTCAGTAGTCGGTCACTGTGTTCACAAGAGGTGGGTTAGGTGCAAGCTAGTATATTGTCTGCGAGCTTCGCAGTGGAGTTGCCGATGGCCTTGCGATGGCCACATAAGGGGATGAAAATGGTGGGACGCCAAATAGCGGCAGTTAGGGGATTCATCAAGATTTCATAGCAATCACCCATCCCGGCTGGCGCCGGCACACCAAGGGATGAAAAACCGTAGGCGTGTGTTGGTTCAGCGAATTGCCACGATCGGTTCTGCCACTCCCCAACCCGACCGCGGCGGGGGACAAGCCCCCGCCCTACATTGGCTTTGGGGAGAATTTCGCCGATTCTTCGACTGACGTGTTGTCGCGCGGGATTCGTGCCTGCGCGGGAATGACGATTTCGGGGATTGGTGGGATTCGAAGTCGCGATTGAAGGCCCGTAACATCATTTTCGTGCCAATGACTGTGAAAAGCTCCCGCCGAAATAGTTTGTTAACAGGACCTAGTTTCCTGGTACCATACGGCCAATGTTCTCCCACACGGTTGGTCTAGAAGATTGAGCGGCGCAGAATCATCACCCAGCGACATTCCGATTCAACATCGAGCCCAATTTGACCTGTCCGGCCAAGTCGCGCTTGTTACGGGCGCGAGTCGGGGCATCGGGCTTGCGATCGCGCTGGCGTTGGCGGAAGCCGGGGCCGATCTTGCGCTCGTTGCGCGTAACCGCGAGCTACTCGAGCAGGCCAGGCAGCGAATCGAACGAGCCGGCCGGCGGGCCTCGGTCACAGTAGCCGACGTGAGCCGGAGCGAAGACGCGCAACGGATGGTACGCGAGTGCGTGGAAGAGCACGACCGCCTGGACGCGTTTGTCCACTCGGCCGGCATCAGTCCTTACTTCAAGCGGGCGGAACGGCTGGCCGAGAGGGAGTGGACGGAGGTCATTCATAGCAACCTGACTGGGGCATTTCTCTGCAACCAGGCAGCCGGCCGGCAGATGATTTCGGCGGGTCGAGGAGGGCGCATCGTGAACATCGTGTCGATTGGGGCCAGAGTCGGTTTGCCGCGGCTGGCGGCCTACTGCACGGCGAAGGCCGGGGTCGAATCGCTCACCCGTGTGCTGGCCCTGGAGTGGGCCCAACATAATATACTTGTGAACGCAATCGGGCCGGCCTACGTGGCTACGGACATGAGCAAGGGTCTACAAAAGAACCCACGGCTGAACAAAGCCATTGTGGACCAAACACCGGTGGGACGTATTGGCCAACCGAACGAGGTAGCCGGCTTGGCGGTCTACCTCGCGTCGCCGGCCGCGAGCTACGTCACCGGTCAGACCTTTTTTGTCGACGGCGGCTGGCTGGCCCAATGATTTCCAGGATGGGGGATCGTCTCAGATGAACCAGGTCAAACACGCGATTATTCTCGCCGGCGGCAAGGGCGAGAGGCTTCGTCCGCTCACGGATGGACGGCCGAAATCGATGGTCGAGGTCGGCGGTGTTCCGATCCTTGACTACCAGTTGAGTGCCCTGAGAGACGCCGGGGTCGAAGAGGTAGTGCTCGCCGTGAGCTACCTCAGGGAAGTCATACAAGACCACGTCGGCAACGGCGACGGACACGGCATCAAGGCCACCTACTCGGTGGAAGAGACTCCGCTGGGCAGGGGCGGAGCGATCAAACAGGCGATGAAGCAGTTAGGGACTGATTGGGAGGACGCGATCGCCCAGAACGGGGATGAACTCAGGCAGGTGGACTTCGAGGCATTCATTGGTCTGCACCGCGATCGGAACGCGATAGCAACCGTCCTTGTGGCCCCTCTGAGAAGCCCATACGGTATCGTGGATTTCAACGAGAACGACGAAATCCTGGGATTCAGGGAGAAGCCGGCGCTGCCGTTCTGGTTGAACGCCGGCATGTACGTGATGAGCCGAGAGATCGAGCCGCTGCTGCCGGACATCGGCGATCACGAGGACGAGACATTTCCATATCTGCCGAGGGAGAGATTCCTGGCATTCAAGAGCCGGGGCTACTGGCGAGGCATAGACACGGTCAAGGACGTGAACGAGGCCGAAAGAGAAGTCGCTGAGATCTTCGGCCGGCGGTGAGGGCCTTTGACGGAATCGACTAGCAAGCAAATCGAGATGTTCCGGCTTATGTACCTGTGCCGGCATCTCGAGGCGGTCTGTTGCAGGCTGAACCCGCGCTGGTTTCCGGCCGAGGGCGAAGAGGCGACGATAGTAGGCGCGTTCTACGGGCTACGCTCTGACGATTTCATCTCTCCACACTATCGCGGGCCGTTCACCCCTTACCTGCTCAAGGGCGCTTCGATGGCGCGGCTGATCGGGCAGGCGATGGCGAAGTCAATTGGCTACTCGCGGGGTCGGTCGGTCGCTTTTACGGGCCCGGCCGGAGACAACGCGGCGCCATGGGTAGCCGGCGACCTCGGTACGAGCCTGTCGGTGGCGGTTGGCGCTGCGCTGAGCTTCAGCATGGACCGCGAAGCCGGGAACGGCGCCGGCGACCGGGTATCGCTGGTGACGTTCGGCGACGGCACTGCGAACCGGGGCGACTTCCACGAGGCGATCAACTTGGCTGCTGTCTGGAAGGTGCCGGCGGTATTCGTCTGCCAGAACAACTGCTACGCAATCTCACAGCACGTTTCGACCTATATCCCCGGTCCTTCGATCGCCGCCCGCGCGGCCGGCTACGGAATACCCGGCGTCGCGGTCGATGGCAACGACGTGCTGGCGGTGCACGAAGCCGTGCAAGAGGCAGTCAGCCGGGCGAGGGCCGGCGAGGGTCCGAGCCTGATCGAGGCGCAGACGTACCGGCTCGGCGGGCACTGGGCGGAGGATCCAAGCCATTACCGCTCGCCGGACGAGGTAGGGGAGTGGCGCAAGAGGGACCCGCTTGTACTGCAACGCCGGCGGTTGCTCGCGGCCGGCGCGGTCGAAGATGAGCTACGAACGCTGGAAACGCGCGTGGAAACCGAGATAGAGGCAGCGGTTGAGGAGGCCCAGCAGGCGCCGGACCCCGGTCGGGCCGACCTGGGCATCGGTGAGGCGCTGGCGCACTAGACTATGTGCGCGCCGTGGCTACGTCGAGCGTTCAGGTGAGAAGCCGGCGAATATCGTCGGCGTATTTCACCTCGGAATCGTCCTGAGGCGCATAGCCAATAACCCGGCGGGCATTGACGATGCTCCAGAAGGCGCGAGCGTTTCCAGAAATCCCGTAGAAGACCTGGAAGGGTATGCCCCACTCGTTGTCTATGTGATCAGTCTCGATCGACCTTACGATCAGTTGGCCGAGGTCCCGGGGGCTGATGTATGCGCCGAGATCACGCCTGTAGGTAACCGGGTCGCCCTCGTATTTGCGGTCGATAATCTCACGTGGGGCGCCGATCCTGATCTGCACGACCTCGAGCTTTCGTCCCTGCGATCCGCTGGCGTAAACGAAACCGAGATGCTCGTAGGCCTCCTTGGCCCAGCCATAGAAATTGTCGCTGAGAGGTTTCGTCCGGTCAGGATCGACGCGATCCATAAAGCCCTCGTGGATGAGATGCTCGTACCAATCGGCGGCGTGGTTGGAACTGGCAACGACCACGCGCCGGACTCCCTCCTCGAGGGCCAACTGGTAGACGTTGAAGGCCAGATCGAGGTTGGCCCGCTCGGCGAGGTAGCGTTCGGTGGCGTCGTCGCTGTGCCGGCGCGCCGAGTTGTAGGCCAGGTGAACCACGGCATCGAGGTCGGAGAAGAGGTGGCGATGGCGCTCAAGGTCGAGGTGGGAGAGGTCATGGACGACGACATCGGGCACCTTCTCGCCCTGCCGGTTGGTGTCGCGCACGTCGGTCAGCCGCAACTCATAACGCTCGCGGAGGGCCGGCAGCAGTTGGCGGGCGACGTAGCCGGCGGCGCCGGTCACCAGAATTCTTCTTCTCAAATCAATGCTCCCTGCGGGGTTACTACAAATCGAACGGCAATACTAACTGGGTCGCGGGACTGTCGACTGAGGCCGAATCTGCCAGCCGGCCTGTCAGCTGGGGGCCGGACCGAGGCCGGCTGCCTCCGGCGTGGCTGACGTTTATGAGCGAGGGCCCGTCGCCGGCGGCCTGGAGCCAACTTTCGGCCTTTCTCAGGATCGCGTCGACCATCTGCTGCCAGTCCGATGGCGTGGAGGCGCTCCATCTCAGGGAGACGACGGTGAGGCCGTTCTCTACTAGCTCCCCGACGAAAGGGGAGGGCGTACGTCCCAGATCGAGGGTGATCAGGATCCCGCCGAATTGGAGGACGGAGTGAGCGACGGCGCGATCGCTGATGTCGCCGGCGGCGATGTCGTCGAGGCGACGGATGTCGAACCGGACGGCTTGTAGAGCTCGCACCACTGGATCAGGAACGCTGGCATCGGCGATAAGGGTCACGCTTGCTCCAAGAACTCCTCGTAGGCTATGGCCGCGTCTACCTGCTCTTTGGTCAGAGACGAATAGGCTTCGCTGGGGTCCTGTCCGCTCCTCCGGGTGAGCAGCACGGCCTGGGTCGGCACTCTTGTGCCGGCAACGACGGGGGCGCCGGCCAGAACTTCAGGGTCGATCCGCACGTGGCGGAACCCTTTCGGCACGAGGTCGCGTTCGAGCTCTTCGAGGAGCCCCCGGCAACAGTGCGACGGCCAGTGTCTGAGCGCCCTGCGAGGCGGAGAACAGTGCGCCAGCCGGATCTCCGGGCAGGATAGCGGCGATCAGGTCCTTGTCCGCATAGATGATGGCCTGCAACCAGGCGCCGGGGTCGCCGCCCGCGGCTGCGACAATGTTATCAAGGGCCTGCTTGATCTTTCCAACTGGGAAGCCTTTTTCCCTCAGGCGGACGATGAGGCGAATCAGGAGGAGATCGCGGTAGGAGTAGACGTTGTGGGACTTGCCGCCGGCGTGGAGGGATACAGAGGGACTGAGCAGGCCGACTTTGATCCAGGCCTGGAAGACCTGGGGCCGGACCTTGGCGATGCGCACGATATCGCTCGGCGAGTAGAGGCCGGCGCCCAACCTGTTGGCATCCACTAGCGTTGCGTCCTCCGCATCGCGGGCTCCCTCGGATACTGAGCGGCTAGCGCGGGGTCAAAGCGATTACGGTGGATAGCGTACCATCAACGGCCGGCGGACGCTTGGGAGATGTCGCCGGTGGACCAGGGCTAGTCTTCAGGGACTGGTCTGCAGCCGGGCCGGTCGTAGCGGTGAAACTCACCAACGCGGGTCGCGGCGATGCGGATTGCCGGCCGGTCGCCGAGTACCTCGATGTGGTGCCAGGTGTTCTTGGGAGCGAAGACGAAGTCGCCGGCGCTGACTTTCAAGGGTTCAGGCTGGCCTTCGAATAGCCATGACAGTTCGCCCTCGGCGATGTACCAGCACTCGACGTCCTTGTGGTAATGGTAGTCGTTTTCGTGGCCGGGGGACTGGCAGATGGCTACCACCCGGAACTCGTCGCCCTCTGCGATGACTTCACCCCAGGGAGGATCGCCGTTGCGGGCCTTGAGCTCGCTGAGGCGGCCGGTGAGTTTCTGGGCGTTAAGGACGGGGATTCTGGTGTCGGCGGACATTTGTGTGTCTCCTGGGGGATTGGGGATTGAGGATTTGGGATTGTGAATTGGGGATTTTGGATTTGTTTTGCAAAAAAGACACCTTTTTTTCTGATGGGTGGACCGCTGGATTGATGATTTTCGATTGTGGAATTGGGATTTGTTTTGCAAAGATGACGCTGGATTGCTCGGGAGAGCGGGTGAAATGGTGAGCATTGTCTTCAGCTAGATTTTACGTGATGGGTTGGTGGGTGTTAGCGGTTTTGGTACATGTGTTCGGCGCGGTCTTTGAAAGTCGCCGGAGGGTCGAGAGGCTAGTCGAGGCCTAGCTCTTTGCCAAGCTCGCGAACTGAACGCACCTTGCCGGCTTTGATCTGTTCAGACGAGATGCGAAGCTGTTCCATCGCTTCGGGATCGCCAACGATGTCGAGGGTCTCGATAAGGGCCTCGTAGTCTTCCCACGCGAGGATGGCTAGCACCTGCCGGCCGTGCCGGGTCACGACAACGACGCCGGGCTCGTCCCCAAGCTGTTCAGGCAACTGTGTCAGCTTAGCGCGAGCGTCGACAATAGAGAGCACTGTCGTCGTTCTCGCGGTCATTCCTTCGGTCATAGCAGTCCTCTTCCAACCAGCTTTTCGGCCAATCTGTAGACGTCTCGTCTGTCGCGCTGGCGACGAATTCCCACGAACACAATCACTACAGGTTTATCGGCCTCGATGACCTTGTACAGAACGCGATACCGTTGGCCGGCGGCGCGAACGCGTCGGTATTCGGCCAAGTCGCCAACCAAAGTTGCGCCTTGCGACTGGGGCTCTTTCTCCAAGGCCAGGATGCGCCGATAAATCGCTTGTTGAGTACGGCGGCCCCTGATAGCTCGAATCGATTGTGCAGCCAACTCGGTGACGTTGACTGTGTACTCCATGCAAGTATTGTACGTAATGGCGCTTTAATTATCAATAATACTGTACGTTATTCGGGCGCTAGTGCTTTTGCTGTCGAGTCATATCTCTGGCCAGAGCACCCCGAGGAAATTATCGAGTACAGTTTCAATGGGGCCGCGACTCTTAGGTCGCGGATATTACCGGCCGACGACGAGGCGGACAACCCGGGAATCACCTTCAATGGGGCCGCGACTCTTAGGTCGCGGATATGGCGTGCACGTGCACGGACTCCAGTGGCCAGGACAGCGAGTATTCCCTTCAATGGGGCCGCGACTCTTAGGTCGCGGATATGTGCGCCGGCGTATCTCATTGGGGTGTGTCTCCCAGTCCTTCAATGGGGCCGCGACTCTTAGGTCGCGGATATGGTCAACCGGCAGACGATGACCGCCGACATCGCACGCCTTCAATGGGGCCGCGACTCTTAGGTCGCGGATATGAACGTGACGGGTTGGGGTACGCCGACCGCGCGCGACCACCTTCAATGGGGCCGCGACTCTTAGGTCGCGGATATTTGCGTCGGGAGGCCCAACTAGTCCCCGCGTTCGACAGACTCCTTCAATGGGGCCGCGACTCTTAGGTCGCGGATATTGCGCCGAATACGTGAACGCGCGCGGGTTGCATTTACACCTTCAATGGGGCCGCGACTCTTAGGTCGCGGATATGTAGACGGGTCTTTCTGGAGAGGCGGTGTTGGGATATCCTTCAATGGGGCCGCGACTCTTAGGTCGCGGATATTGGCGTGCACTCTAACCGTCCTGCTATCTAGGCTCGGATGGCCTGGATGCGAGCGGCGCACCTTGGTACTTGTATTCAACTCGTTAATTTCGCCATCTCCTTATGATGAAACACCTGTAAACTGCGCGTCCGCGAGCGCCGATGGGGTTTTGGGCATGGTCCCGCCGCTCGCGGCCTTACCGTGTCACAAAAACCGGGTACTCACCAAGTTCGCCCTGCAACGTCTTGGCAAGCAGCCGGGCTTGGATCTCGAGCAGCCTTCGATAGCTGACACGATAGCCAAAGAAGGGATGGGTTACAAGCGTCTCCATTCGAGACTCGTATGCTCGGAAGAAGCCCTTGCGACCTCCTGCCGTGAGCGAAACGGCTCGTCCCGCCGTCACGAAGTCCCGCTCGGAAACCATCCTTGTATTGATGGCACTGAGGACGGCGGAGTCGGCGATCAAAGGCCGCAATGGCTCCATCAAGTCGAGGGCCAGAGCAGGCCGGCCGTGACGCGGCTGGTGATAGAACCCAACCATTGGATCGAATCCGACGGCATAACAAGCGATGGTCAGATCCTTGGTCAGCAGACTATAGCCGAGAGACAACAGAGCGTTGACCGGGTCGCGAGGCGGCCTCCGATTGCGGGCGGTAAAGTCGAAGGTGAACTTCGGCCCTACGTCCCGATCGCGCTCACGCTTCACCATGCCGGCGAACAGACCAAAATATATCCGCGCGGCCAACCCCTCGAAGCCGAGGAGCTCATCAAGCGAGCCTGCGGCTTCCACGCGCGCGACGAGTGATTTCAATTGCCGCAACTCTGCCTCCGGCGGATCGAGATGATTGCGCAGGAGCATGGTCCGTTGATTGCGAATCTTGCCGGCGACGAGCTTTTTGGCAAGCCGGAGGCAGAACCAAGGCTCGTCGACGAGACGGAACTGGGTCTTTCTCAAGAAGACGTTCTTGGTGTTAAGTCCGGTCGTGACGCCGTAGAACCATCCGCCCTGTGAGAAGTAGCAGATTGGCTTCTCCGCGCGACACAGCTCCTGGACGGCCTGGGTGCTGATCTGGATGGCGCCCATGAGATTGACCTGGCAAATCTCGTTGATGCGGGCGTCTTGGACGACTTTGTCACGCTCCTTGATTCGGAGGACGCCGCCGGACTTGCCGACACGCAGCCCCGGGGAGTTCAGGTAGAGGGGGCGTAGATCGACGTGGGGAGCTACTAGCAGTCGCGTCGCCTTGGCCGGAGGGAGCTTTGGAAGTTTGGGCCGGCTCTGGAACATCTCAAGCTGCTCCGGGCCAATATAGTCATCATCATCGACGTGCGACCGCAGATGCCAAGTTTCGTCGGGCATGCAGATGCCAACGAGAGAGCAGCCGGGGCACTTGGGCGAGTCGACGAGCGGTGGAGGGATTTCGGTCGCGGCCGCTGTCTGCCAAGCGTCGGCAATGGCTCTCTCCGCTTCGGCGAGCGCCTGGTCATCGAACTGGACCCGCACTCTCTGCCGGGTCTTCTGGTAGAAGATGATGCCTTCTTCGCAGCGATAGCCGTTGGCGCGCAGCACGAGCGCCTGTACGGCCATCTGAACTCGGTCGGTGGGCCAGGCGCGCAGGCCCTCGTCTTCGGTCATTGGCCGGCCATGTTTGTAGTCGATGGGCGTGGCGCGACCGCCGGCGAACTCGGCCAGATCGAGCTTGGCGATTACGCGGTGTTTCTCGGACGATAGCGTTATCGAACGGACGACAACGGGCTCTTCGGACTCTTCATCTGGCCTGGGCGCGGACCGGCCTTCTTTGTCGACGCGCTTGTGTTGGACTGAGCCCTCGACGGTGTGCTCGTTGTGGGCGAATACGCCTTCGACTTGCTCGAAGTAGAACAGCCGGGGACAGTAGACGTACTCGTTGATCATGCGGGCGGGCAGGTAGTCGGGCAATGCACGGCGGGAAGGTGCGAGATCAAGGGCCGGCGGGGTGGTCACTATGCTATTTCCTTTGGCTAGACGACGATCAGCGGCGCGTCGACGTTGACGTAGGGTTTGCCGAGCGCGGTGACGACGCGGTCGCCCCGTCCGTCGGTGGGTCCTAGGTCGATGAACAGGACTTGGTCTTCGTCGTGATGGATGATTTCGGCCAGCTCGGCGCGCAAGCGGACCAAGTCGATGCGCCGGAGCCGGCACTCGAAGACGGAGAGTTGGAGGTGAGCGCCCCAGGCTTGCATGGTTTTGAAGACTCGCCGGAGGCGCTTGGGGTCGGCGATGTCGTAGCAGATGATGTAGGAGTTACGCATGGCAATTAATTTCGCTACTCTTCGGAACACTCTCGAACAGTCCTCCGCCAAGATGGCGGCTTCTTCCGAGAATAATAGGCCCATTGACGGTCACGTCGAACTTAAGGCAGACTCTAGCGACCAACCCAACCTTGGGTACACCTCGTATATCAAGTGGCGTCACATGAGGCATGGGAAGACCTCGACGTTGGCACTCTGCACGTACGTCCATAGCGAGAACTACCGCCGCACCCACGCGTTTCCGGTGGCGCGTGACCTGATACGGCGTCACGCTCACCCAAGTGTGTGACGGGACGAAAAGGCGATCGGAGTCGGGATCGACGGAGGTTGCCGAGAGAATCAAGTGGCCCGCCAAACCCGCCCTAAGCTGGCGAAAGTCGATCATTGCTGCGTCGAGATATGCGAGATGCTCCTCTTCTCGACGCGTCGGCGATCGTTGATCGATAACATGCGGAGCGACGATCAGAAGTCGTGCTTCCGCGGGATCGAACAGAAATGTCAGGTGCGGACTCGTTTCGCTGCGAGCGACTGATCCGTCTAACTCGTGGCCCGTGAAGAAGGCCGGCAATCTTGTATTTGCGCCGCGCGCTTGTTGGACTCTAGCAATCACAGCACGACGGAGCGCCCGTGCTGCCTCGTTCGGCTGTGCCTCTGCCACAAGTCCTGCCTTGATCGCAAATACATGAATACCTTTTGTAGATCGAGCCGGTGCCATCACACCCAAACCCAGAAAGCGACCATCCCCGATTACCAGCGGCCCTGTGATTGGCTCACTGAAACGGATCTGGACATGCCAGAGTCGCTCCTTGGCAAAGCGGGTACCTTTAGCGAACGCTTCCACCCGCTGACCATTGATTTCGAACGGCTCGCGCTGAACCCGAATTTCATCAGGGTGACACCGCACTTGAGCGTGTCGAAGGGCATGGAAGACAGCTGCTGCTGCACGCCTCTGCTCCGCACAGCGTTCCGCTCCGTCTTTCGCCTCGTGGGCAAGGCGCGCCGGGTCAATTCGTCGTCGCCGGGCGGACTCCGGCAAAGCAACCGGAGTTACTGTATGCCAGACTCGGAAGCGACCATCAACTCCGTAATGTTTCAGCATATCTTTGACCTCGGTCGGTGTTACGTCGATCGGCTCGCCGCCAATCGGACTAGCAAGCTCGGTACCTGTAAACGCCCAATTCATGTCGTCGCTGCGTAGCGGACCTCCTGACGGGATCTCGACCAATACCCTTCGGATACCGCGGTCAGCATGAGGATGACCTATCGATGGCAAGGGTACGATCTTGACTCTCAGGCTTGTTGGGCCGCTGTCGGCTCCGTTCGCCTTGCGCCCCACCAGGATACGCTCGATATCGCAGTTTTTCGCTGGCAGGGCATCGCGCAACCGTGCCGCCGCCGCATTGCGCAGCGTCTCGACCAGCATTGCCGCTCGCTCCAAGGGCCAAACAGCGAAGGGTGCCTTGGGGCCACGTTCGCGGAGCTCGTAATTCATCCTTGTCGGCGGGCTCTCATAGGCAATCTGCGCAAACCGCACTTTTGGTGGCTGAGAGAAGCTTTGCGTGACCTTGCGCCCTGACTTCTCCGTCCGAAATCGTTCCGCATTGGCTGCGTAGCGACTCATGAGATTTTCAAGAGTTCCTCGGCGTGGGCACGGTAGCGGTCTGCCACCCTGAGGCGACGGTCGGTATATGGAGCCAGGATAGTTCATCAAACGTCGCCCGAGTTCTGATTCGCCGGCTAGCTCCTCTCCCCAAGCCCAAGCCATATCTATACCGCGACCGAATTGATACAACCTCTCAGCGAGAGCACAAATCGTGCCAGCATAGTGTTGGCCATTCTCGTTCGCCGGGAATCTCCAAGCGTATACGAAGGGGATGTGTGGGTCGAACAACAGCGGTTGGACAATCTTGGACGTGCGAACCTCAGCAATACGGCGCTGGTCTCCGCCCTTCGCGTCCAAGTCGTTGTTCGGCACATAGTTCTTGAAAGACTGACCTTTCGCGAGACGGGGCGATCCAATCATAGGAGGATCAAGGTTTTCGAGCCATGTGAGAGCATCTCTCTCCGCCTCACGCAGAGGTCCACTGATGCCTGCGCCGGCTACCAGGGCTTGGAACAACCTAGCCGGAGAAGGTGGGCCGCCATCGGCACCATGGTAGCGTCCCTCATGAAGACGGACGGCGACAAGTAACACGTGGAACATTAATCAACCCTCATTGGAATCATCATCGCTCTTTTTAGCAAGCAACTTCTTTGCCTCCCTGAGATCAAAGTTGTGTTCCAAGGTAGACAGCATATGGTTGCCAAAACGATCCTGGAAGTCGCCAGAGGCCTTTTTTGCGTACCCCTCAATCAACTCTCTCGATTCCGCTGAGGCTAGATTCATAAGTCTTGGCTCACCGCGACGGGGAACTGCAAACCACTCATCTTGCCCCGCGTACCGAAGGTTGCAACCTTCGCGCAAGAATAGGTCGATATCCGTCGTGGCGGCCAACAACGAGAGGCTCATAAGGTACTTTTGAATACTTCGAGTAGCTTCAGTATTCGCACCTCGCAAGCCTCGCAAAGCGACAAGATTGACCGTCACCTCACGCTCAATTCGGCCTCGTACTAGAATGCCGCCAAGGATTCGCGCTTCGGGATTCACAGCCCCATCGCGATACTGAGGGACCCTGTCTGTCTTCCGAAACACAGCGGGAGCGTCTGCCAGTCCCGCGTCTGACCGCTTCCCTCTGTTCCTCTTTGCTTCCTCTGTTTTAAGTTCACTCTGCTGCCTTTCGTCGAGCAACTTCCAGACGGAGTTGAATTGAGCCGCCGCATGAAGTACCTCAACGTCCCAAGCCCGGATCACGGCACGTACAAGTCGGGGGCGCTTCTCGCCACTGCCGCCACGCGAATCCCACACACCAAATACGAGCGAGGTCGGTGCCAGAGCGCAGAGAGGACCACAATCTCCGGATTCTCGCAACTTCCTGAACGCGCGCCTCAAGTATTCTGAAAGAGACGGCGAAGACATTACTATGGCGTCAGCGCTCCGATGCGCAATTTCGAGAATCGAGAGTCTTTCTTGAAACGAGTCCGGATCGTTCTTCTTGCCGCGATCGAAAACAATCTCTATCTGTGGCACCAGGTCGGCGAGCGGGTTCAGAGGCAAGCCATCGGCAGCTTTCTTAAACAGCGGCTCCATTCGATTCGCCTGGGAACCGACGCTGTCGATCAGAGCAACCCTCGTACCGTCGGAAAGTGTGTCGATGTTATAACCGATATCGGCGTAGGTTGGAGGATAGATGATGCCTGCGTCTCCATTCACCGATTCTACCGGCAGCAGTCTCTGCTTTAGATGCAGCGCAACGGGCCCCTTGGGATCAGTGGCCCAAGCATCAAGGACATCTTCGGTTATTAGCCTCCCAATATCCCGCTCTGGGTTCGCTTCTGTTTGATTCATCAGATGGTTTCCTCCGTTACGTTTGTAATACAGCGTGCTTGTCCCTCTCTCCCAGGCCAGTCGAGGTACATACGAAAAGTCCGCCGTGAAAATGGAAGCTCGACGCCTCCAAGCGCAGATCTCAGCAGGCAAATGTCGAGCAAATCGCCATCGTCAAGAACACTCAAGACACCGTAACGGTATTCGAGCTTCGACAGTGCTTCTGGTCGTGCGTTTGTCAGCCCAATTGCTGCCATGATCTCGACAATTGGAAAGCCCATTGGCGTAAATCTGTCGTTGGCGTGATTGTTCAGCGAGAAGCCAATGTGAATGTCTATGTAGTCCCGTCGCCAGTCGAACCGGAAGCTACTACTCTGAGGCTCAGACAAAGCAAAAGGATCCGACACAGCTTCACCGCACCTATCGCGAATCAAGTTAAGAGCATCTTGTGCCAGTGCTGCGCCTGGATATCCACCTGAACCTGCCCAGAACTTGACGTTATCAAGAGATGTTCTTCTCCGATCTTCACCCCAATGTCGGATCAAGAGTTGAGCAGCTTGCCCCTCCTGGTCGAAGCTTGACACTTCCAGTACAGCGGGGAGCGTCGCGGGACTGGAGGGAACAGGAAATGGAAACGCGGTGCTATGCTGAAGTTTCCTCGTAGGCACATCCCATTTACTGGTACTTAGATTCGAGTTTGTTGGTGCAATCGAGTGGACTTCGGCTTTTTCCAAAAACTGCAATACAATTTTGATAGGATTTCTCTCACCCTTCGCCCGTATACTAAATCGAACGTCAGTAGGATTTCTCCAGTCAAAACCGCCCTCAGCATTCCCACACAACACCTCTGCGGCTTCCAAGAATCCCATACAAGCGAATACTTGGCCGGGGTTGAAGAGATCCACTGGTATAGAGGCTTCGGCCATCACACTTTCTCCTTAGCTACGGCTAAGCCAACTCCCTGGTTGTCATTATCGCGCGAGGCCTGATGATCTGCCGCGCGCAACAGCGCTTCCCACCAAGCGAGCCCCCAAGGCCCCCATTTCTTTTGGAGTCGCGCGAAACGCAGAGTGATGTCTCGGGCCCGATTTTCCAACACGGAAGGCGGAGCGTTCTCACAACCGTCCGTTCGAATTAGAGGGCGTGCGAAGCCATGGTGGGCAGCAATCAGGTGCAGCGCTAGCTCCCGCAAGTCCGCAGACAGACCGGCAAGAGGCCCCTCCCTTTCCGCCACCTCGAGAGAGCCGAATTCGTGGCGGTAGCCGTCGAGGAGCGAATGTTTGATCGGTCCGGCCGTCTTTGCGTAGTCGCCGTCACCTGGCGCATTGAAAGCACGTTGCCAACACCGTGCTCGCTTGCCCTCGTCGTGTAACCGAGCAGTGACGGCCAGCATTTCGGTGTAATCCTGTGGAAGACCCAAGAGTTGTGCGATCTCTCGAGAGCGGCCCTCCGCCCACTGCTGATGAACATCCAGTAGTTGTGGTGGTCCCGCCGATCGATCGTCTTCAGTAGATGCATCGTGACGCCATTTGTCCACGACCAACCATCGCTGCTCCTCACCTTCAGCAGACAATTTGGTAGCTAAGCGGAAGCGCGGTAGCCATCCGTCCTCAGAGGCCGGTTCGGCGGCGGTATCGGCAACATCCCGCACACGGAACCGAATAACGGGGACTCCGCTGTCAGTTGGGAGCCACTTCTCGCCATCATCCAAAGTACGAGGTGGATCTTCCGCCTTATGGTCGAGACGCCCTTCTCGCAGCCCGGCCACCCGTGCATCGATTACAAGCGTCGCGCTGGAGAGGATACGTCTAAGATCGTTCCTCTTGGCCTGCCTGGACCTTGTGTCGCCTTGGCTCAAGTCAAGACCTGTCAACCGAAGGCCGCGGCTCACTTCGCCAGCGGTGTTAAGCGCAATAGCTGCCACATCACTTTGGCTAAGGAGAGAAGTCTCATTGTTCGTTTCGCCCTCGGAGGTATATCTTGAGTAGCTATTCGAGGCTTTCAATAGCGCTTTAGCACGATCAGATAACCATGCCATTACATGATGCGTCTCAATCTCAAGCTTCTCGCTCAGATGTGGGGAGGCGGCTTCGAAATAGGCATTGATCTCCTTATCGGTGAAAGATCCATCCGCTTTTACCGGTAAGTGCTTGCGCCAGACGACGGTAGTCTGAGCCTCCTCTTCCACCCAACCGCGAAGCCAAGGTTGTACCTCAGGCCGGCCGGTATGCTTTTCTAGCGAGGTCATAGACCATGCGTCGACCAATGCGCGTGACAATGCAGGCCTCAGCGGCGATGGCGTAGTCGCATCATCAAGTACTTTCTTCAACTCCGAGTCAGCCTCGGCACGCATTTTGAGCGAGTGGATAGCTCCGGGGCTTGCATCGAAACCACCGTCTCCCTGAGGTAGGCTCTTGAGTGCAGCCAGCCTAAGCACAACCTCTGGTTTATGAGGAAGTTCATGAGCAACGACCACACTCGCAACGCGTCCTCCGCGTCGATTGACCCGCCCTAGGCGTTGTATCATGCGTTCCCAGGCGACCAAATCGGAGACCATGTGATCCCCGTCGAGATCGACGCCTACCTCGCCCGCAGAAGTCGCGAAGACAATGGCGGGACATTTCAACTCCACCTCTTTGTCGGCCAGGAAACCATGTGTCCTCAACCAGCATGCTGCTTGCCCTCGCTCGTATACTCGCCGGCCACCGACGAACAACTCGGCATCCACTTCTTTCTTATCGTCCTTCGCAAGCTTTTCGACAGATACCTTTGCATCTTCAGCATCTTTAGGCTTGTCGCAGAAGACGATAATCCGAACCGCAGACTTACCCTTCCCAGCAAGTGCCCAAGCTTGGTCAGCAAGCACCTTGGGTAATCCTTCTGACTCTGATAACTGCACAAACTCGAGCCGTTTCGTAGCATAGAGACGCTGCGTCACGACCTCATGTTCAAAGTCCGCTTGTGTCAAGCCGAACGAGGTGCTGCCATTTGAGCGTGCAGTAGCCGACAGAGCCATCAGACGGAAGGGCGGAATGAGCTGTGAGCCTTCATCGCGTGGGCCGAAAGCCGAACTTTTGGTGGCTATTAAGTCCAAGAGGCTTTCAAAAGGTGGCACGAGATGAGCTTCATCGAGCACCAGCAGGACATCGGCTCCAAGAAGGCCGGCTTGATACGACCTCATCTTTCGCGATGTCCCGTAGCCTTCAAATAGGAGCCTCGAACCGATCATGTCGACAGTTCCGACAATAATGGCGGGTGAGGTTGGATCCTCGAGCCACTCCCGGTTGTCAATGTGTTGACCTCGGAGCGTAGAGATAGGAAGCGAGCGACCTTCGAGAGCCAGCGCGTGTTTGAACTCCGTGTCGCAATCAACGTAATCGCGGAGTCGAATTGCGACATCCGTGGCTTGATCAACGACTGCCCGCCGATCGACGACGTATACTAGTCTTCTAGGCAACTTTGCCCCGAGCGCTCGGGCGACGAGCCAGATTGCCATGACAGCCGTCTTGCCTAGGCCGGTCGGGATATCGATTGAACGCTCAATTTCCCCTTGTGAAAAACGATTCAGCAACTCCAGTTGCCAAGGGAAAGGTGTCTCCGCCTTGGATAAGGCCAACGCTCCGCACAGCCAATCTTTTGCCTTGCGCATAGTGCCAGCGCTCACGACAGGCCCCTTGCAGCCTCGACGATACTCCGGCTGTGGATGCCGGCAGTGTCGATCGGATCAGCCGTCTCGCCAAGCCCGGTCGGCACGCGAATCATCGACGGAAGCGTGGCCGCTTGCGCAAGCGTTTCCTGGAATGGATAGGGCGTCCGCTCTATTGCAATCTTTACTAGATCGTTGAAGTTCATCTATGTCCGCCTTCGCTCGCCATAGCATATCAGAACGTACATTCTATGTCATGCATTATATGCCGGCGGAAGGCTTAGGGAGGCAGCCAATGTGTCTTGGAGGATGTTTTACGGCAGAGTAAGGCTTGCTTGCTGTTCTACGGCTGTCGCAGGAAGGGGTTCTGGATGGTCAGGCCTTGTATCTGCTGTCCGTGCTGCATGTCTTCGGTGTAGAGCCGGCTGCAGCCGGCTTCGAGTGCAGACGCAACGATGAGGGAGTCGTAGTAGCTGAACCCGTATCCGGCTTGGATTCGAAGACTCTGCCGGTACAGATCAGGAGTTGGGATTATCCGCCACAGGGGAATCAGGATATGGTCAAGCAGCTGCCGCGCTCTGTCAGGGGGAGCGCCGAGCTTTCGGGTAACGACATTCATCGTCTCTTGGATGACCTGATAGCTGATGCAACCAGACCCGTTGTCCAAGCTTCGGTGGACCAAGCTGTCTGCGCGTTGGCGCTTATTCGCATCGGTTTCATCAAACAGGTAGACGAAGACGTTCGTGTCTATGAAGTTTTCAGCGCTCATTCATTTCTTCGCGCGTGAACTTGCGTCCGCCGGTGGATATTGAGCCACGCAACTCACGCAAGACTGCCACAGCTCTAGCGGCCTGGCGTTCGCGCCCAACATAGTCGGCGAGCCAGAGACGGAACTGGGCGTTCAGGGTGGTTCGTTCGGCGGCGGCGCGCCGGCGGGCCGCTTCGATCAAGCCTTCGTCGGCGCTCAGGGTTATGTTCTTCATATCATTTGCCTCACCAGCGACTCTACACGGGAATATTGTACACGATTATAGTGTGGGGTGGGAGTGACGAAGTGGGCCGGCGAGCGCGACATAAGAGAATGAAATTGGCAACGTAGGTTATGCGGAAGTTGGGGAAGCAATTTATTTACATAATAATGGCTTATTCCGACAGCCGCCGGCACACCAAGATATGAAAACTTAGAGTTGTGATTTTGGCCCGGCGGATCCTGCCATGCCCAGGCCCGACCCCAGCGGGGGACAAGCCCCTCGCCTCGCGTAGTCTTCGACCGCGCTACATTTCCCTTCCCCGCCCCTCTGGATTCCGGCTTTCGCCGGAACGACGAACGGGAGGCCAGATTGACGAGTGCGGGACCGGTTTAATGAGGGCACTCTCGGGGCCACGTAGGATCATTTTCGTACCAATGGCTCAATCCGACAACGCCGCCAAGCTGAGGCAGGGAGATTGGGACGCCGGTTAGTGGACGGGAGAGGTGGGGGATAAGCCCCTCGCCTCGCGTAGTCTTCGGCCGCGCTACATTTCCTGTCCCCGCCCCTTCTGGACTCCGCCCCGTATCGGGGTAGCGGGCCGGCTTTCGATCGCCGGAGTGACGATGTGGGCGGTCTGCCTGAGGTTAGAGGAGGCGCTTGACGGCTTCGATGATGCTGCGGCTGCCGATGCCGGCGGCGTCGATCATCTGGGCGGGCTTGCCGGAGCCGGGGAGGTCGGAGACGGCGAGCTTGATGACGCGGGGGAGAGGCTCGGGAGCATTGGCGAATGCGGAGAGGACGGCGTCTCCGAGTCCGCCTTCTGGCCAGTGGTCCTCGGCGACGACGAGCCGGCCGGCGGTGTCGGCCGCGGCCTGGCGCAGGGCGCCGGCGTCGATTGGCTTGACTGAGTACGCGTCGATGACACGGATGGGGATGCCTTCGCCGGCCAACTGAGAGTGGGCGGTCAATGCTTCGTGCAGGGTGACGCCGGCGGCTACGACGGTGGCCTGATCGCCGGCTGATCTCCGGACGACCTTGCTGCCGCCGATGGGAAATGTCTCGTCGGGCGAGTAGATGACGGGGGTCTTTTCGCGGGTGGTGCGGAGATAGCTGATGCCGCAGTGGTCGGCCATCTCGGCAACGAGCCGGGCGGCCTGGTTGGCGTCGCTGGGGTAGAGGACGACGCTGCCGAAGACTGCGCGCATCATCGAGATGTCCTCGAGGCCCATCTGGGAAGGGCCATCCTCGCCTATGGAGACTCCGCAATGGGAGCCGCAGAGCTTGATGTTGGCCTGTGAGACGGCGGCCATCCGGATGAAATCGTAGGACCTGGTGAGGAAGGCGGCGAAACTTGAAGCGAAGGGGATGTAGCCCCGGACGCTGAGGCCGACCGCCGCGCCGATCATCTGCTGCTCGGCGATATACATCTCAAAGAAGCGGTCGGGGAACTCGTTGGCGAATGCGTCGGAGTAGGTGGAGTTATTTACCTCGGCATCGATGGCGACGACGTTGGGCCGGGCGGCGCCCAAGGCTTTGAGTGCATCGCCGTAGCCCTGACGGGTCGCGACCTGATCGCCGACTTCGTAGCGGGGCAACTCGGCCGGCCGGCACTGGTGCGCCGGCCGGCCGCCATTGGTGGCGGGCTTGGCCGGAGGGACGACGATGGAGCGCCGGCCGCCAAGCTCGGCGATGGCCCGCTCGGCCTGGCCCTGGCTGAGTGCTTTGCCGTGGCTGCCGTCCTTATCTTCCATCTCGGAGAATCCCTTTGCCTTGATCGTTTTGGCGATGATCATCGTCGGCCGGTCCTGCTGGCCGGCTTCGCAATAGGCCTGGTCGATGGCGACGGGATCGTGGCCGTCGATCTCGATGGTGTGCCAGCCGAACGCGCCGATGCGTTGGGCGTAGGCCCGGGTATCCCACTCGAGGAGGGTGGGCCCGCGCTGGCCGAGCCGGTTGACGTCGATGATGCCGATCAAATTGTCGAGACTATGGTGGCCGGCGAGGCTGATGGCCTCCCAGACGGAGCCTTCGGCGGTCTCGCTGTCGCCGAGTAGGACCCAGGTGCGGTAGGGCAGCTTGTCGATGAACTTGCCGGCGAGGGCGATGCCGACGGCTATGGGCAGGCCGTGGCCGAGAGAGCCGGTGGCGACGTCGACCCAGGGTATGGCCGGAGTCGGGTGTCCCTGGAGCCGGCTGCCGAAGTGCCGGGTAGTGAGCAACTCGGCGTCGGTGATGGCGCCGGCGGCCTTGAAGAGCGAGTAGAGCAGGGGTGCGGCGTGTCCCTTGGAGAACAGGAGATGGTCGTTATTCGGATTGCCGGGGTCGTCGAAGTCGTAACGGAGGTGATCGGTGAAGAGGACGGCCAAAAGGTCGGCGGCGGACATCGACGATGTGGGATGGCCGGAGCCTACCTGGGTAGTGCAGCGGATGCTATCGACGCGAAGCTGTTGGGCCAACTCGCGCCAAGCCTCTGCCTTTGTGGACAAGCGGGGGGCCTCCTGAAAACAAATCCCAAGGGAAGTCTGGATTTTAGCACGGCAACGGTCTTTCGGGAGAGTTTCAAGCGAGGGCCGGAGGGGCGGAACTTGGTGTGACGCTGGGCGCCCATTCTGGGACTCGGTTCCGTGCCGGGATGCAGGGCGCGCTTGGGCGGGAGTGAGGAGACGTCGCCTCTGAGATCGTCGACTTCGAGACGTTGGACAGTCCCTACTCAAGGTCGGGTTTTAAACCCGACCCTACGGCTACGGCGAGGTTGGGTTCTTAATGGAATGCAGGTAGGTACTAAGAGGCCGGTGGCGCAGTTGGCCGGGGACAAGCCCCGGGCTACATTTCCCGTCCCTATGTTCCGTGATATGCGAGACCGGAGCACGATACGGGAGCCGGCTATCCTAGGTCAGACCCCGGGGCATGGATTGGAGCGGCCGGCTGGGAAACCTGGTCGCAGCGGTTGGCGGCGACCTCGCAGAAGTGAGGATCAATGTCCAGGCCGATCGCGCGGCGTCCGAGCTTCTTGGCGACGGCGCAGGTGGTGCCGGAGCCGAGGAACGGGTCGAGAACGGTGTCGCCGGGGAAGCTGAAGAGCTTGATCAGCCGGCGGGGCAGCTCCTCCGGGAAGGCGGCCGGATGGCGGTACTGGGTTCGGCTCTCGCCCGGGAAGTCCCAGAGGCCAAGGACCCAGTCCATGAACTCGTCGCGCACGAGGTCGGATTGCCGGCCGCGTCCGTCGCGCTTGCGGGTCCTATGCGACAGGACGAGTATGGCTTCGGCCGCGGTGTTAACCCAGGGATCGGACGCGCTGAGCCAGCTACCCCAGGCGGTCCGACGGGAGACGTTCCTTTCGAGCCAGAGGATGGTGGTGTTGTAGATGTAGCCAAGGTCGTGGACGAACAGCCGGGTCATATCGGCGAGGACCGACCGCTTCGCGGTAATTCTCTTGCTGTTGTTCTCGAAGGAAATGTTTATGTCAATGGGTACGTTAAGGCATATGCGCGCCCCGGTCGCGAGCGTAGGAGCCAGCGCCCGGCCCCAGCGGTTGGTCCAGTCCAGGTACTGCTGGTAGGTCTTGTCGTCGCGGGCGGTGCCATAGTCCTTGCCGAGATTGTAGGGCGGACTGGTCACCACCAGGTGGACGCCGGCCGCCGGTAGGAATGACAGGTCCGTACTGTCGGCGTTGTAGATTTGGATCTGGGATTCCGGGTCGGCGTAGTAAGGAGCGACGGGCAAATCAGACACCGTGATCGTATTGCGTGGAACGTGCCGGAGTAGACAACCTGTATGGCATGGTGCCACACATTGGGGCAAGTCTACGAGGTTTAGGGAATCGGGCAAGTGCACATGTGATCTTTCAGACTTGAGGGTAAATGGCGCTGCACGTTTACGACAACGTGTTGGGGCCGCTGGCCGGCGCAGAATTTGGAGCGTTATTGGCCTCGCCCGCGTCCCCTCCTGGATTCCGGCTTCCGCCGGAATGACCGCTGCCGGGCAATGGTGGGAATCGAAAACTCTCTAGAGCATGGTGCCACACATCCAGGCTAAACTGCGAGTTAGAGTAACGTGACTTTGACCAAATTGACGTGACGTTATCGGCAATCCGGCGCATTCAAGAGATCGAGGAGCCAATGTCGCTCGAGGACTTCCGCCTCTCGCCACGGTCGATAGATGCTGCTCGCAGGTATCAGCGAGGCGAGGCCGATCGCGCCGATGTTCGCCGCGTCCGGGAGCTTGTATTGCGCCGGCTGGATGGTGGGAGGAACAACTCCGTTTTTTCGTTCCAGCACGGTAGCAAGCATCTTTGCCTGAAGATCTATCGAGCCGATAGGCGGCGGCGCGCGGCAACCGAATGGCACGCGCTGACCCGGCTGTGGCGCTACGGCTATGACTTCGTTCCTCAGCCATTTCATCACTACGCTGATCAGAGCCAGCCGGCCGTGGTGATGGAGTTCATAGGTCGCACGTGGCTGGGTGAGCGGCGTCTAAGCCGGGCGCAGTTGGAGTCGTTGCTTGAGGCTCACCAGCGACTGTATCGCATCACGCCGGATTCGTCCGACACTCAATTCCGGCCGTCGACCGGGAACTCTAGAGTGTTGGTCCCTCGGGTGGCCGGCGGCGAGTGGGGTGCTGACCCCAGACGTGGAGATCCGTTGGCTGAGGAGGCATACGCCCTATGGCAGGCCTGGCGAAAAGGAGGTGATCCGGCGCTACTTCTCGAACCCGCAGGCCGGGTCCTTTCTAGCGGCGACCCAAACCTTGCCAACTGCTGCTGGGGCAGGCGGCGTCTCAGAATCGTCGACTTCGAGTACTGCGGCTGGAGTGATCGCGCCTTCGACCTCGCCGACCTAGTGGAGCACGTGCAATCGCGCGGGACGCCGGACGAGGACTGGGAGTGGTTCATTGAGCAGTTCGAGCTGTCCAGTGGCGAGCAGCGGAGGTTTCAGGCAGCGCGCCGGCTATTTGCTTCGTTTTGGTTGATGAAGATTTGGGCACAAAGGGCCCGAGAGCCAGACAACCGGAAGGAGCAGCGGTTTATCTCGCAGCTTCGCCGGGCTAAGTCCCTGCTCGCCGGCAAGTAGTCGGGAGAGAAACCTGCGCTAGCACGTCCAGCTAAAAGATCTCGTCTACGTGGAAGGTGAAGCCCTGTAGCGTTGGGGATGTCACGATCTGCCCCTCGCCGTAGGTTCCCGCAACGTCGAAACCATCCTCTCCCATTAGTAGAACCGAGACGGTCTTTGCATCGGGGTCCACCAACCAGTACTCCCGCACACCGTATTTTGCGTACAGGCGCCGTTTGAGAGTCCTGTCCAGCCCGGAGGTCGAGGGGGAGAGTATTTCGATCACCAAGTCAGGCGCGCCCCGGACGTTGTCGCCGCCGAGCAATATGTCGCTACGCTCCCGGGAGACGAAAAGCAGGTCGGGCTGCACTACGTCGGTATTCGACAACAACACGTCACAAGGCGCGGCAAAGACCTCGCCCAAGCCTCCCTCCTTGACGAACGCATGAAGCCGAGTCGCTAACGCCATGCAAACTCGCTGGTGGGGGATGGTTGGTACCGGAGCATTAACCAACTCTCCTTCGAGAAGCTCGTAACGCTTATCGGCCGGCGTGTAGCGGTAGTCCTCGTAGGTAAACTTGACTACGGGCTTGGAACTCACCGCGTTAGCCCCCTGACTCGTTGCTGGAACCGGACAGACTAGTCATTCCATAGATTCCTAACCATACACCAAGCGGGCTCGTAGATTGATACCGATACGTTAGCTAGAGCCGCATGAGGTGCAGCGCCGGCCGCTTGAGGGCGACGGTCCATTCCTTGCGGCCGGCGACGTCGAGTACTCGGTAGGTATGTCCGCCAAGGCGAATCTCCAGGTCGTAGTCGCGTTCGGGGGTCAGCCGCTGGTCGTCCAGCCGGAAGAAGAGGGTGTGGACTATTCCGTGGTCGAGCTCGCGTACGATACGGCCGGCGAGCCTGGTCTCGCCTGTGTCCGCGTCGCGAGCCCGGTCGGGGCGGACGAGGGTAACGTCCTCTGGCCGGACGGAACAGAGCAACTCGTCACGAGGGCGGAATGGGCCGGCCGGCGCCAGGAGGTCGATTCCACCAGCACTGACAGTGAGGCCGTCGTCGTCGGAGCCGGCCACCCGGGCGCCGAACAGGTTGCGTACCCCGGTCAGGCGGGCGACGGTGGCGTCGACCGGCCGGTGGAAGACCTCTTCCTTGGGGCCGGACTGCAGGACGCGTCCATGATCGAGAACGAGCATGCGCTTGCTGAGGGAGTAGGCGTCGTAGACGTCGTGGGTTACGAGCACGACGGTTAGGCCGAGACGCTGATGAATGGCCAGAAGGTCCTCGGTCAGGCCGGCCTTTGTCACGGGATCGAGCGCGGAAAAAGGCTCGTCCAACAGCAGGAGATCCGGCTCGATCGCCAGCGCCCGGCCGATCGCGACCCGCTGCTGCTGTCCGCCGGAGAGCTGGTGGGGCCGGCGCTCTTCGAGGCCGGCCAGCCCCAGCATTTCGACGAGACCGTCTACTCTCCGGCGCACCACGTCCCTGGACAGGCCGGCGAGGCCGAAGGCGAGATTCCGGGCGACGCTGAGATGGGGAAAGAGAGCGTAGCTCTGAACGACGTAGCCGATCCGCCTTTGCCGGGCCGGCACGTCCACCCGCTTTTCCGAGTCGAAGAAGAGCCTGTCATTCAGGGCGATGAAGCCGGAGTGGGGTCGGAAGAGGCCGGCGAGACACTGCAGTGTAAGACTCTTGCCGGCGCCCGAGGGTCCGACGACTGCCAGGATCTCGCGCTCGGCTTGGAACGCCGCCCGCAGCTCGAAGCGGCCAATTTCGGCCATGAAGTCGACGCTCAGCATAGTCTTTTATCCCTCACCAGCGTGTGGCCCGGGCGGTGGTCGCCAGTATCACGAGGACACCGACGGCGACCAACGTCAGCAGAACGACCAGCGTGTTCGCCTGGGCGAAGAGGCCGGCTTGGACCGCGTCGTAAATCGCGATGGCCATTGTCTGGGTGCGGCCTGGGATGTTTCCGGCGATCATCAGGGTCGCGCCGAACTCGCCGATCGCGCGGGCGAAGCACAGCGACAGGCCGGCGACTATGCCTTTCCAGGCGAGCGGCACCGTGACGGCGAAGAATACCCCGAGCTCACCTCGGCCGAGCGTGCGGGCGATCTGCTCGTAGCTCGGATCTACCGACTCGAACCCGGCTTGGGCGGCGCGAACCAGAAAGGGCATTCCAGCGATCCATGCGGCGACGACCGCGGCCGGCCAACTGAAGACGAGCACGACGTCGAGCAGGCTTTCGAGTATTCCGCCGATGGGCCCCTGCCGGCCGACCAACAGAAGCAGGTAGTAGCCCAGAACGGTTGGCGGGAGAAGCATGGGCAGGGTAACCAGGGCGGCGACGAGGTCTCGGCCGGCGAACCTGGTACGGGCCAACCACCAGGCGAGGGGCAGGCCAACCGGGATGGCCAGAATGGTGGCCAGCACGGCGACCCTTAACGACAGAAGTAGGGGAAAGAAATCGATTGACTCCGCGCTCACGCTAACCCTCTTCTACCGGGGCAAAGCCGTGTTCGCCCATGATGCTCTGGCCATCCGGCCCCAGAACGAATCGGAGAAACCGGCGGGCCAGGTCCGGCCGCGGACTGTCCGCGACCACCGCCGCGCCGTGGCGTAGGGGCCGATGGAGCGAACTCTCGATGAGCTGGTACTCGATCTCCGGGGACTCGGCGACCGACCAGGCGATGATCGCCGCTTCGGCGTTGCCGGTGCGGAGAAACTGGGCGGTCTGCTCGACGTTTTCGGCGAGGACGAGCTTCGGCTGAATCTGGTCCCAGAGGCCGGCCCGCTGCAACGCCTGCTTTGCGGCGAGGCCGTAGGGGGCGTGGGCCGGATTGGCGATAGCGATGCGGCGCACGTCCGGCTCGAGGAGTGTCGGAAACTCCGGCGACTTCTTACCGGTCCGATTGTTGACGGCGAGAGCTATGCGTCCGAGTGCGTATACCTGCTGGGTGCGGGGGACGATCCTGGCCTGGTCGCGCAGCCGGTGAATGAAGGCTTCGTTGGCGGCGAAGAGAATGTCGATAGGAGCGCCCTGCTCTATCTGAGCGGTCAGACTGCCGCTGGACCCAAAGATCAGGGTCACACTGGCGCCGGCCCGGCGCTCGAATGCGGGGGCTATGTCCTTGAAAGCGAACCGCAGACTGCTGGCGGCGCCGACGACCAACTCATCCTGGCCGGCCGGACTGGAACGCTGGCATCCGGCAGCCGCGGAGAAGAACCCCACCATACAAATCGCGGCCAGGAACAGCCGTGCGCCGGCGCTCAAGTCCCGGCCGTTTCGACTCGCTGGCCCGACGGTTGGTCCCGGTACTGCTGCAACCAGGCTATAGTGCCCTCGGTAGTCGTCAGCCGCAACTGTCTGACCAGCCGTGCGAAGCTGTCGTTCGGATATCGTTCCAACTCGAGCTTCTGAGCGACAAGCTGCTCGCGGCTGACGGCAAGCTGGGCATCTATCAGACGCAGCGTATCGTGGGCGGACATTCGTTGGGAGAGGTAGAGACGGAGAAGGAACTCAAGCCGGATCTCGCGGTTACGCCGGGCCGGCTGCTCGAGCCACCGCCAGAACTCGGCCCGGCCAACGTCGGTCAGATGGTAGATGTGGCGCGGCGGCCGGCCGACTTGCTGCTCGACGTTGGCGACGACGTATCCGAGGGACTCCAGCCGTTTAAGGTGGGCATAGAGCAGACTGGGATGGACTCGGCAGAATTCCCCGAAGTCGCCATCGGGTCCGAACCACTCGGCCAACTCGTAGCCGTGCGAGGGCGACTGGTAGAGCAGGCCAAGGATCGCGTGCTCAGCCGGCTTCAGCGGTTGAGTGCGTCGCACAACGAGCCCTCCATCTAGCGTATAGCAATGGCCACCGGGTCCAATTCTACTCCAGGCGAAGCTCAGCGCGGCGAAGAGGCGGTGAGGCTGGACGGCTTGGCGGGGGCCCGGTGGCGGTCGCGAGTTTCCGGCACCAGGAACAGGAGCGTAGCGGCGCAAGCGACGCCGGCGAGCGCCAGGACCAGAGCGGATGAGTTCAGGTCGACGATATCGGCCATACCGCCCACCAGCAGGGGTCCACCGGTGGACCCGATATCGCCGATGAGGTGCCAGAGACCGAGGAACGGGCCGGTCGCCCCCCGGGGCGCAAGGTCGGCGCCGAGCGTCATCATCGTGCCGGATCCGATGCCATTGCCAAAGCCGGAGAGGCAGGCGGCCGCGAGGAACCCGACGAAGTCGCCGGTCAGAGGAATCAACGCCAAGCCGGCCGCCATGATTGCGAATGAGGGCACCGACGCGAACTTGCGGCCAAAACGGTCCTGGATCATGCCGGCAGGGAAGAACATGGCCATGTCTATCGCGGAGGCCAGGCTCATGATTATTCCTATAGCCTCGACATCGAGTCCAATTACATAGGCGCCGTAGAGGGGAATCACGACCTGCACGCCTTTGCGCATGGCCTGTCCGAAGATCATGGCCCCGCCGGCCGGCAGCAGTTCCCGCCAACTCTGGGCTACGACACTCCATGTTGGAGCCGGCGGGCGCCTGGATTGGTCACTGCTCTTACCATCGTCCGCTTGGCGGAACCCAGCAAGGCTGACCAAGACTACGAGCGTCAAGGCGGCGCCCAGGAGGAAGGGGAAATGGAGACCGAACAGGCCTGCGGTGAAGCCGCCTGCGGCCGGACCGGCAAACATTCCGATGCGCATGGTGCCGCCAAAGCTGGACAACACTCGACCTCGCAGCCGGGGGCTGACGCTTTCGGTCAGGAAGGAGTGCAGGGATATGTGCCACATCGCCATTCCGGCGCCGGCGATCAGGCGATAGGCGACGAGCTCGGGGAACGAGCCGGCAAGGCCGGCGCCAATGCCGGAGAGGGTCATGGCGATGGCTCCGGCCGCGACGACGGGCCGGCGGCCGAACCGTTGTATCGCGAGGCCGGCCGGAACTGAGCCGGCCAGGGTCCCAATGCCCCAGGCGGCGACCGCGATGCTGACCAGGGTGAAGGAGACATCGAAGGACTTGGCGTAAATCGGCACGACCGGCAGGAGGAGGCCCTGGTGGAAGGCGACGATTACGGCCGGCAGGTAGATGGATAGGAGAATCCTACGGTCCAAACGATTCCACCTTCAAGTAAAGCGCCGAGTGGGAAGGTTACGTTGGTATCTTATCGGAATGGGGCAGCCGGCATTCGTCATCCCATACTAGAATCAACAACACAGTAGACTTATGGCGGAGTTGGAGATGACTGTGAGCAACGCAATGAGGCCGGTGCATCCAGGCGAGATATTGGGTGAAGAGCTACAGGAGCTTGGATTGTCGGCGAACGCGCTGGCAAAAGCGCTGGGGGTGCCGACAAATAGGATCACGGCGATACTAAAGGGCCAACGTGGGATAACGGCCGACACGGCTCTTCGCTTATCCCGTTACTTCGGCACGACGCCGCAACTTTGGCAGAACCTCCAGAATTCTCTCGAGTTGCGCGGCGCAGAGATCGAATCGGGAAGGGACATCGCGGAGCTGGTGAAACCGCGAATGACGGGCTAGGCCGGCGTTAGTCTACGCGCTCAGCCGAGTAGTCGCCGATCCATCGGACCCAAGGGGCATTGGCGCCGAGGTCCGCAAGCAGTTCGCGGTCATCCGTCCATAGCTCGGCTTGCGCCATGCCGGCCAGCGTCACGTAGAGCGCGTCGTAAATCGTTGCGAGGCGATGCGCCTTCGCGAGCTCGAACGAACGCTGGTATAGCTCGGTAGGACCAAGCATCTGGATGGGGAATCGCAAAAACTCGGCCAGGGCGTTTTCGGCGGTGGCTTCGGAAATGCGCGCTTCCCTGGATCGCCGGCGGGTGCGTTGGTAGAGCGCATTCGCGACCTCACTTCGGAGGTGCGGCGGCGCGACGATGGGAATGCGTTCACTCAGAGTATCGGTCAACAGTTCACGGGACTGGCTTGAGAACTCCTCATTCAGCACCCATTTGACGGCGACACTGGCATCGACGACAACGGCGTGGAGCGGTAACATCGCTTGGGACTAACGTTCCGATCGTGCTCTGCGGATCAGCTTCCACGAGGAAGACAAAGGCTTCCCGCCCATTTGAGCCTTCATCTGTTCGATGAGGCGCTCCGACGACTGTAATGCCGCCAGCCCTCGCGCTACCTCCTCGTCGGTTAAGGGACGAACGGTCAGGTTGGCACCGCCATGTCCATCCTTCTCGAACGCGCCTGCCTTGGACCTTCCAGCCGGCTTCAGGACCGCAGCGAGGTCCGAGCGGCGGATGCGTATGTAACGCGGGCCTAGATGATAGGATGGGAGACGTCCCTGCTTGAGCCAACGATGAATGGTAACCGTGCTCACCTTCAGGATACGGGCAGCCTCAGCGATGGTGAGGAGATCGTGCGCGGGATCGACAGCTACCATGTCCGGTCTTCGCCTGCTTTACAAGAAGATATTTGAGCTATCACGAGTTATCATAGTATATCATCGCTCAAACTCCAAAGAACGATGCTTCGAGAGAGTGGCCGACGGATGCCACACCCAAGGGCGATTCGCGAATCGCCCCTACTCGTTTTTTCGGCCGGCTCGTGCCAGTCGGTGGGGAGAGAGTTGCCGAAGAAGATGAGGAGCGTTAGTTACCGATGATGCCGCTGCAAGACCCATCGCCGGCGGATCTGGTCGGGGCCATCGAGGCGAACATGGCTGAGTTCTGGAAGTGCTTCGGCCGGCTGCCGGGGGCGGAGTTGCACG
This sequence comes from Chloroflexota bacterium, assembly GCA_963664835.2. Lineage (GTDB taxonomy): Bacteria > Chloroflexota > UBA6077 > FW602-bin22 > JBCLEL01. Next base: position 226,896 of record CAXXUG010000020.1, read on the forward strand.
ACGAGCCGGACCTCATGTGGTTCGCGACCGGCGTTCCGGACGGGTCGCTGAACGGCGTCATCCACTCTCAGTTCTCGGACGAGGACGCGGACCGACGGATCGAGGAGACTGTCGGGTACTTCCAGCGGCGCCGGCTGCCGATGCAGTGGTGGGTGGGCCCCTCCTCGCGGCCGGCTGACCTGGGGAAGCGGTTGGAGACCCGCGGGATGTCCGCGAGGCCGTGGAGTCCGCCGGGGATGGCGGTGGACCTGGACTTGCTGGAGAGCCGGCCGGCGCCGGCCGGCCTCTCGGTCCACCGGGTGACGGACGAGGCGACCGTGAAGAGTTGGCTGGCGGCTTCGGGGGCGCAAACCGAGGCGCTGGCGACGGCGGGGATCGAGCCGGAGGGGCCGATGCGCCATTACGTAGGGCTGCTGGACGGAGAGCCGGTGGGCGCTTCGTCGCTGATGTTGGCGGCCGGCGTGGCGAGTTTGCAGCTTGTCGCGACGGTGCCGGAGGCGCGCCGGCGCGGCGTTGGGACCGCGATGTCGCTGGCGCCGATGGTGGATGCGCGGGAATTGGGGTACCGGATCGGTATCTTGGCGTCGTCGCCGTTGGGTTTCGGCGTGTACCGCCGGATTGGGTTCCGGGAGCACTTCAGGTGGACGGTTTATCAGGCTGGGTGACGTGGCGGTGGGCTGAGGTTGAGTACGAGTCTCGAAGCTATCACAAAGACCACCTCCTACTTGGCCTGGTACGCCTCCCAACGGTCGAATCAGGCGCTGCCCTCGACCTGGACCGTGACGATATCCACCCCGTGGAACTTCTGGTGGCGCACTGCCGAGGCGTGGTAGCGCAACAGACGAAGCGAAATCTCATCGAATGTTGGGACGGCGGCCTCGTCGCTGAGATAGGCCAACTGATCCTCGACGTTTTCCTGCCGCGTTGTCGCGACGAACTCCAACTCCACCATTGTCCCCTGCGGGCGTGCGTTGACGATCAGGCGCGGAAGCTCCGAGCTCTCAGCATAGTCCTCCCGCATCTGTATGGTGGCGAGAGTTTCTTCGCCGGCGGCGCGCAGCCGCAGCGTGGACGGCTCGTTCCACCCTAGTCTGGTTGCCACTCGGAGAAGGAACTCATCGATCGCGGGCAGCGAGGCCGTGTCGAGGGTGACGAGGAGCCGCGAGCGGCGCGAGCCGAGGGATTCGAGCAGGAACGTCATTCCGATCGCGACCGCGGCTCCGATCGTGACGCCATTACCGAGCAGTCCGCCCATCTCATTGCCAAAGAGGTCCTGAATGATCGAGTGATTATGGAGACCCAGGCCCAACGCGCTGGCGAGCGCGACCACCAGCGCTCGCCTGGGATCGAGGCCGTCGCGCAGGATCGTCTGCAATCCGCTGACAAAGAGCATCCCCATGGCCAGCATCAGGTAGGCGCCTAACACGGGGCCGGGAATCGTAAGCAGGACGGCGGCAAGTTTTGAGAAGAGGGCCAGCAGAACGATCACGATCGCGACGCCGATGCCGACTCGACGGGCGGCTACGCCGGTGAGGTTGATCAACGAGAGACTGAATGAGGAATAGGCCATCGGGGGCAGCGTCCCGGCGATACCGGCGAAGAACATGCCGATGCCGTTGGCGCTCACCATGCCCTGGATCTGGCGGAAATCGATCGCTCGTGGGCGACGCCTTGATCCCTGCTGGATCGCGACTCCGTCGCTGATGGTCTTGATCCCGATCACGAGGGTGAGAATCGCGAACGAGGGCAGGAGAGCCCAGAACTCCCGGCTGGGCGGAAAATCGAAGCTCAACGGCGGCAGTTCGGGGATGCCGAACCAGCCGGCGCTGGCGATTCGCTCCCCGTCGATAAGACCGAATGCAGCGGCGACCGCGCTTCCGGCCAAGATGCTGATGAACGGGCCGGCGAGACGCCAGACCCCGGTGGCCCGCAGGGTGACGATCACCGAGGCGAGCAACGTCACACCGGCGATCGCAGGGCCGGAGACCGGGGGCGCGCCGGCCGGCAGATCCTGAACGCTGTCGAACGCGATTGGCAGCACGCTTACGGCTATCAGCATGGTCACCGTCCCGGTGACGACCGGCGTGAAGATTCGGCGCAGCGTCGGCAGCCACCAGGCGAGCGCGACCTGGATCACGCAGCAGACAATCACCAGGCTCGCGAAGGTCGATGGTCCGGCCGCGGAGATGGTCGCCACCATGATCCCGATGAACAGCGCCGCCGGACAGGTCAGCACAACGTGGCCCGCGCCGAACCGCCAGAATTGGAAAGCTTGCAACGCGGTGATCGCCGCGGTGATCAGCAGTGCGGCAAAGACGCTCCAGGTCAGGTAGGTGTCATCGAGCCCGGAAGAGCGAATCGCGACGGCGACGTTCAGCACCGTGGGCGCAAGAATGAGCGCGGCGCCTTGAAATCCAACAACCAACGCAGTCGCCGGAGGACATGCCTCTTCGGGCTCGAATCGGATGGGCTGGTCGGCGCTCCCGGCAGTCAACGGTTAGCCAACCTCCCGATCGCACTATCGAACCGACAGCTACTAATGATACGTGTGGAGGCCTCCCGCTTTTCGGGACGAATCGCCGGAGAGTCTAGCACAAGCGTGTATCCTGCCTTTTTGCCTCTTGGGCCGATGTTCCGTGACGTCTAATGACCAATCGCAAAATTGGAAGAGTCGCCCGCGTGGAGGCTGATTCCCGCGGTCTGATCGGCGCGTTTTGTATGTATCTTGGCGTAATTCGATGACTGTACTGGCGCACTCATAGCCTACTATCCGGGTATACCAAGCGAGGAGACTCGACGATGATGACTTCGAACAAACGGAAGGCCGGAGACGCGGCCGGGCAGACCGTATTGATCACGGGTGCCTCGTCCGGCATAGGCAGGGAGACTGCCCGGAAGCTGCTGGAGGAGGGCTACACGGTCTATGCGGCGGCACGCCGGCTCGATCGTATGCGAGACCTCGAAGATCTGGGCGCCACCGCGCTCAAGATGGACGTCACCAGAGATGAAGACATCGTGGCTGTCGTCGAACGGGTCAAAGTGGAACAGGGAGGCACGGACGTCCTGATCAACAACGCCGGATTTGGATTGTACGGGGCGATGGAGGACACGCCGCTCGGCGAGGCAAGGTACCAGTTCGAGGTGAACCTCTTCGGGGCGGCAAGGCTGACCCAGCTCGTCCTTCCCTATATGCGAGAGCAACATGCGGGAAAGATTGTGAATATCTCTTCGATCGGCGGAAAGATCTATACCCCGCTGGGGTCCCTGGTACCACGCGACCCAAGCATGCCCTTGAAGGATGGTCGGGACTGTTTGAGGTTCGAGCTGAAGGACTTTGGTATCGATGTGATCGTTATCGAGCCAGGGTTCATCCGTACGGAGTTTGGCAGTGTCTCGCTCGGTCCCATGCTGGAGCGTTCGGGCGGCACCGCCTATTCCAATCTCGCCAACAGGGTGCTAGGCATGCGGGACAGGATCAAGAACGACGACTCGCTCGGGTCGCCCCCGTCGCTCATTGCCGATACGATCGCCAGGTCCCTCGAGGCCAGGCGGCCCAAGACGCGCTACGTAGCCGGCCAATACGCCAGACCCTTGATCTTCCTGCGCCGGCTGTTAAGCGACCGCATGTTTGACCGGATCATTGCCCGGATGGCTGGGTAGACTCGACCACCCTCAAGTGAACCGATCGACGGCGCAGATGGCGTTTACACGGGATTTAGGGTGCCGGAACCTGGCGTCATCGCCCCAGGGTTCCGGGGCGTACCGCCGGACTGGGTTCCGGCAGTACTTCAGGTGGGCCGGCGGCCCTTCTCGTACTCCTCGTCGACCAGGAGATCGTCGCCCGAGGCGGCTTTGTTGGCGAGATAGTCGCATCTCCCGTTCTCGGGATGGGCCGCTGTGGCCACGTACCCATTTGATCTCAACGTCATGCCGAGAAATCGCATCCAGCAGCCGGCCCCACAGATCGGGATTCTTGGCCTTGCCTCGTTTCTCCTCGACGCCATCCGTTAGCGCGCCAAGTTTCAGCCCAACCCTTGTTGATTCCGTCCACCACGTACCTGGAGTCGGTCGCCAGTATGACTCGAGATCGCCGCTCTAAAGTCTCGAGCGCTACGATCGCGCCCATCAACTCCATCCGGTTGTTTGTGGTGTATCGGTATCCCTTCGACAGTTCTTTGGGGACTCCCCGATACTTGAGAACGACTCCGTATCCGCCGGGGCCGGGGTTACCCAGCGCCCGCCCCATCGGTGAATGCCAGAACCGTGGAATCGGGATCATGCATCGGCTACGAGCGCTGCGCCTTCAGGATGCTGTCGTCTTGCCAATTTCCTCATCGCTCCTCCGATGACCGCGCTAGGGCCGGGTCACGTACTTGTCCAACTATACACTCTCTACACTTGAGATAGCAGTCAGGGTATCCTCACGGCCGGCGTGGCGTTGTTCTAGGTTGTGGCGGTTTCCTAATGGTGGATGCACGGGACCCCTGGATGCCGAATCTGGTTAAGAGGGGAATTTACTGTGGAATGTGTACAAGTCCGGGGTTCGAGGCCGGATTTCATAACGCGGCTAAACTGACTAGACACTGGGTTGATGGCCAGAAACGGGCTGCGCTATGATCGAACCAGTTCATCTAGACGGAGATTGTGATGGCCGAGTGGGCCCCTACGGGATGCGAAGAACAAGTTCAACGCGGTGGTGAACGCCGCGCTCGCCCGGCGAGCCCCAGCGAGTCACCAGGCGAGGTCAGCCGGCGGTGGTCGTACTGGCGACGGAGGAGTACGAGCAGCTCTGCCGGCTGGAGAAGTCCGGAGCTCCGACCCTCGGCGAACTGCTTCTGGAGATTCCGCAGGACGACGAGGATTTCGAGGGACTGTCTCTCGGCAGCCGGCCACTCTGAGACGTAGGCGGGTACCTGCTGAGCGCCGGTACGGCGCTGCGCCGAGACCCGATTGGTCAAATCTACTGGTTACAGTTTGGGATACTGGCCCGGTCAACTGATCGGCGGTCGGTGACGCACCTATCAGGAGCCGACCGGTATCTCCACGTGCATAGGCGATCTGAGCAAGGGCATCGAGCCCCTCCAGGCCGACATAGCCGGTGGCAACGCTCAGTGGGCCGGGGTAGTGCTGGGTGAGCCATTTCAACGCTTGCCGATGTGAGCCGTAGGCAAACGTCCGTCCACAAGCTCGAATGGTCCCTCAGTCAAGCGTGCGGAATGGCCTGAAGTCACCCTACGTGTCGAACACGTCCTTCACCACGCAAGCGAAACCGGGCAAAAACGTCGAGGCCGTCGAGCGTGTCATTCTCGTTGAGAGTCGACGCCGCCCGGACCATCCCGAAACGCGTCCACAGTGCGTGTGTCAGGGTTTACCACCCACACCCAGGCGCACTCCATAGCTCAACCACATCAAACGCCTTGTCGTTTGACCTCCCGCCGGCCCTCGTTGGGGGAACTGATCTCCACTACCAGATCGGGGACAAGTTCGGAGTATCCGGTGACCCTCGCGCCCGGCGGCATCCTCTCGGCGGAGAAGAACGCTATGTCGGGCTCACGCACCGTGTCCGGGTCGCGTTCCAGCCGGACGCCGGAGTCCGAAGCCGCCAACCGTCCCAGCCCCTGGGGCTTGATGAAAGATTTCAAGATAAAACTCAGATTCACCACGATTTCGCCGCGTTCCTGTCCTGTCGGCATCGTTTTACACAGCACCCCCCCGGACCAGTTCGCCGCGCACGCCCTTGCTGTACAGGCGCAGCAGATCGCCTGCTGTCAGCAGGTTGGTCTCTGTGGTCGTCATGTCCGGCCCCCCTCTCTGAAACCGTGTGGGATATATTACAGCACCTCGAACTTCCTGAGCACTAAGTCGCGGTAGGCGGTGATAACCCTTCTCGGTGAAGATGAAACGGCGTTCGTCTTCAGACAGAACGTAGGCGCGGGCGACCAGCGCGTCGATCTCAGCCCGCACATGGTTTCGTCACAACCCTCTAGATTCTTGGTCCCAAAGAAAAAACATAGATGAGCTGTTGAGCTTCGTAAAGCTCAAAGCGAAGGACTTGCTTCGCCCAGTTTGCCTTAAGTTGACCCCTGTATACTGATAAAGATAGTCCTCTCTCTTTGCGATCCGCCAACTCGATGCCTTGACGCCAATCTGGGCAGCCGAACGGTTGATCGAACGGGTAACCACGCCTGCATATAATGCTCAAGGACTTTATGTTTGCCGAGCGTATGTGGCTCAAGGTCCCACGTGATGTTTCTAGGAGGCAAGTTGAGGTTCCTTCACTGGCGCCGGGAACTCCTGCCATAGACGTCCGTCGAGGATTGCCTTGTTTCCGGAGCGTTTGCCGGCTGCTCCTCCCAACTGCTTGAGAAAGAACGCGACGCCGGCCTCGACGGATTGATCACGCAGGTCTCTTGCCCAGTCCAGGTCCATCGGCCTGGCGCCGCGACCGCTCTCCCCGCCGGCGATGACCCACTGCACGTCTCCCCGGCGAAGCCATCCGCTGAGATCGACGGCGCCTAGCAGCGGCTCGGCCGAGACAAAGCGAACCGGCGCCGGCAGCCGCGCGAGCACGGTGATACGGGGAGCGTATTTCTGGTTCTCGACCGAAGTCCCGATCCAAACGCCGGCCGGCCATACGCCTCCATAACGTTGCTGGCTGCCATCCCACCAGGCGACAGCCCTCCCCGGCCGTTTCGTCAGGACCTGGAATATGTGCCCGTGCAGTGCCGCTGCCTTGGACATGACGTCAAATATCTCTGTGACGTAATCGAATGGCACCTGCGGATGGAACAGGTCGGACATGCTGTTAACGAAGACCCGGCGGGGCTTTCCCCAGCGAAGTGGGGCATCTAACCGCTCGGGCAGAAGCTGGACCTGCTCCGGGTCAAGCTCATACCCGCGAACTCCCATGCCGGTTAGTCGCGGGTACATGGCGAACATGTAGCAGTGATCACAGCCGGGTGAGACACGCGTGCAGCCGGTAACCGGATTCCAAGCCTCGTCCGTCCATTCGATTGACGATGGCACGCTCGCAACACCTCATTAGTATAAGAACCCATGTTCTCATGCCGACCGGCTTGTGTCAACTGCCACGTCATCCCACTTGCACGGACCGCATCCACAGCTCCTGGACTGCTGCTGCGGCTGTTGTTGCGTCGGATTTCGTGTGTGAGGAGAGTGATCCTCACCTACCCGCGGGAAGGCGGATAGTGACAGTTGCGCCCTTTCCAGCGCCGGCGCTGGTCACAGCGATCGTACCCCCGTGCGCTTGGACTATGGCTTGGGCGATGGCCAAGCCCAGGCCGGTGCCGGCAATGCCACGGCTACGGGACTGGTCGGTCCGGTAGAAGCGGTCGAAAACGTGGGGAAGGTCCCCGGCGTCGATGCCTATTCCGTTATCGATGACCGAGATAGTCAACGCCTCGTCGTTTTCCAAGCCGGCGCCGAGCAGTACGTTCCCGCCGGCGGGTGTGCAGTGAATGGCGTTGCTGAGAACGTTTCCCAACGCCTGGCTCATCCGGAGCCGGTCGATGTCCAGGTCCGGCAGATCGCCGGATACCCGCAGTGACAATTGCACACGCCGCGCCTGAGATTGCGGCTGCCAGCGATCTGCCTCGGCGGTCAGAAGCTCGTGAATAGAAGTTGGTTCGAGCGTGAGTCCCAATTGACCATGGTCGGTCTCCGCAAGCCAGTCCAGATCAGTCACGAGGCCGCGCAGCCTGGTCACCTCCTGGATGATGTGTTCAGAGGCCTCCTCGGGGGTCTGAAGTCCATCGCTCAGACCCTTTGCCTCCAGTTGTATGACGCTCAAGGGCGTATTCAGCTCGTGGGAGACGTCGTTGATCAGCCGGCGGCGGAGGTCGCTTTGAGTCTCCAGGGCAGAAGTCATCCGGTTGAATGCCGCGCTCATCCGCCCCAGCTCATCCGAGGACGTGACTGGCAGCCGGGTCGTATCGCCCTGGGCAATTGCCTGGGTTGCTTCGGTCAATGCCGTCACTGGCGCCGTGATGCGTTTGGACAACCAGGCAGCCAACAGTATGGCAACGACAACCGCCAGCGCTCCGCCGATCGCGGTGATGTACAGGAGCGTGTTGAGAAACCCGTGTGACTCAGTCGAAAGGAAGTCATGGTTCGCGGCCACATAGACATCTCCCACCGGTTGGTTCGTAGATAAATCAAATACAGTCTCGCGATATCCTTCGAGGGCGGGTGCGCTAGTTCCGGGAGAACGCTCGGATAGATTGTCCCTCACCACAAGCCCATCGACATCGGTGATGACTACCCGCACCTGGTCGCTGTGGGAGAGTTCGCCGGCTTCTCCCTCCCTTCCCTCTCTTCGCTCCCGGTCTGAAGCTCCATCGTAAATGTAGCCTGCCCGGGACAGCGTCCTGTCAACCGTTCGCCAGCCACCCGCCGCCGTATACTCCCTGCTCAGATCCTGGGCCAACCGGCTCGCCTCGTCGTCGCCTATCTGGTCCACGAACACGCCCAGACGGGCCTGCGTGGCGTAGTTGCCGATGCCGACGCTGATTAAAACCGTGAGAACGATGACAAGGGCAGTCGAGCTCATGATCCGCCAGCGGAGGGACATCATTCGTCCTCCACGACGAACCTGTAGCCGGCGCCGTAGACGGTCTGAATCGGCTGGCTGCCATCGCGGCTGATCTGCTTTCGGAGGCGAGCTATCTGGCTGTCGATGGCCCGGTCGAACCCTTCGAATTCGTCATTGAAGGTCAACGAGATTAGCTGATCACGCGTGAGGACCTGGTTGGGATGGCGCATGAAGGTTGACAGCAGTGCGATCTGCGCCTGGCTCAGCGTCACGGGTTCATTGTCGACTATCACGACCGAGGTGGTCTCATTCAGCGTGATGTTGCCGCATGTCATGACCTGTCGGACTTTATCCTTGACGCGGCGGAGCACTGCCTCGGCCCGCGCGATGACCTCCTGGGGATCGAAAGGCTTGACGACGTAGTCATCGGCCCCGCTGTCCAGCCCGATAATCCGCTCAGCGGGAGCTTCTCTGGCCGTCAGCATGATTATCGGGACGTCTGACTCGCGACGCAGGATTCTGCATAGCTCCACCCCATCGAGACGCGGAAGCATCAGGTCGAGGATTATCAGGTCCGGCGCCAAATCACGGGCCTGCGCAAGGCCGGATTCCCCATCATGTGCCACTTCAGCAACGAATCCGGCCCGCTCGAAGTACACCTTCACCCAGTTCGCGATCCGCGTATCGTCTTCGATTATCAATACTGTGCCGCTCATCACCAATCACCCAGGAGGTACGTTGGACGCGATGCCCAACATAGACACCGCGTCCGTTTATAGGATACTCCGTCGGCGGACCGCAAATAGCTCTAGCCGCCGCTGTGCTCGCCGCCGACCCCTTCGCCTCCGCCCACCTCGGCATGGGCAACCCATCCGGTGAACGAGGCCGGCGTCGAGGGTAGAGTGATCTGAACGACCTGGTCCGGCGCCAATTCGATCGGAGCAGTTGGGCCGAGCTCCGTTCCGTTCGAGAGGTGCACTTCGATCCTTACGCGGGTCAGAAGGTTGTTTGTCGTGTTCTCGACGGCGCCCTTGAAGGAATTGCTGGTAGCGTCGTAGCTCAGGATCAGCCGGGCTCCGCTGCGAACTTGGTCGAAGGTCTCGTCTGGCGCAAGGGTGTTTCCGGCACTGCCTTCCTCGCCGCCGCTCTCCGCTCCTTCGCCTCCGGTGTGAGGCACTGGACCGGGGCCGGCGCAGTCGAATACCTCGAGGTGAACAACGTATCCGTCGAAGGAGACTCCGGCAAGCTTCGGTTCACTCGCAACCGCCACGCTGGAGGTTGCTTGCTGGTCGGGGCTCAGATTCCCGAGCACGTAAGGTCCAAGCTCTCCCACAGTCTTCGTTCCGGACTTCAGGTGAGGCTCGGCTTGCACGTAGCACAGTACCTGCGAGAGCGTGTTCTGCACCGTCGAGTGGACGGTCCGGGTTCCCGCATCGTAGCGAGCGGAAACAGCCAAGCCGCCGAGAACACCGTTCCACGACTGTCCGAGAGGAATGATTGGGCTCGACATGGCGGCCTCACCGGCCTCTCCACCGCGCTCAGAACTTTTGCCGCCGCCTTCACCGCCGGAGCCGTTTTCAGCATTGCCTCCAAGATCTTCTCCGCTGGATTCGTAGGCTTCTGGTCTGCCGCTATGTTCACTACCGGGGTCGCCGCCTTCGTGCTCGGAGATTCCCTGACTCACCGCGACGCGGTCAAGGTTTTGGCTGTCCCACGGCCCAGTGTCGACGGTACAGCCGGTGATGGTTACCGCGGAGAGTAGACACAGGAGCGCGCCAACCAGGAACTTTTGCAGTATCGGTTTCTTGTAAATCATCGCTTCGCCTCTTTCGTGAAATATTCGGTTACTACTTCACGATAGCGATGAAATGTCGCAGAAATATGTCGCTCGCGGCCGGGGCCGGGCAATGAAGGGCCGCCTACTACGTGGTCGATCCCCGGGCCCCGATGGAGATGATTGCGTGGATCGGGCCGGGCTATGGCTGATTAAAGTAGCGTGGTAGGCTCACCGGCCGGTACACACCTCGAAGATGACAGTTGAAAGCCAACGATTTCTGGTCGAAGTTCAACGAACGACGCGGGGCCGGGTAACTGTTCAGACTTTAGAGCGCCCAATTTTGTAGGCGACTGGTACGCACGCACGTCCCGTGCCCCGATACGGGATCGGACTCCGTCCCGACCCACGACGACGACGACCATTCACCTTACATTGACCGCCGACAATCCAGGCAGAAACCAGTAGGGCTGGGGGCTTGTTCCCAGCCGTGGGTGTCCGCTCTGCTGCACGGGCCTGACGGGCCTTTTCAACCGAAAGTTGCTCAATGATGCGAAACAACTCAGTTCGCGAAGAAAATCTCTTATGTCATGGAGAACCCATCCGCCCGGGCGTATCCAAACCGCACAATGACTGTAGAGCAGTGTCGACACGTCAAAGCATAATCCAGCCTCAAGATTCGCCCACCCAATTCTGAACACTTACCCCGAGCCAGCACACAAATATGTAGCGCGGAGGCTTGTCCTCCGCCTCGTGGACACTTCGCCGGAATCGCCGATGGCCTTGCGAAGGCGACGAATGGAGAACAAAGATGGTGAAACGCCGGTATGCGCAACCAGGGCGGGTTTGCTTGCAGGCCCCTCGGCTGGGGACAAGCCCCAGCCCTACGTTTTTCTGGGCAGTCTATCGGCTGTCCAACCGGAATCCGTCTTCGTACCAATGAACCTCACCGAACTGGTCCCCCTAAGTCTGAACAGTTACTTACGGGGCCGGCGTGCGTCGTGTTGAGGGTTAAATTGATATGGAGTATCATGATTTCGTGCGGATGCACCACCACTAAGTTGACGTGTTCTGGTTCCCGGCCGTTTCAGATTTGGAACGGCGTTTTGGCGCCAATTTTGCGCCGAGGAGAATATCTTGACTGAACGACTACAGATGTGTGCCGACTCGCCATTTATGCGACTGGCCGGAATTGGCGGACGCAGGTTGCTGATGGCTTGCGCCGTTGCATTGATCGCCGGTGTGCTGGCCCTGGTCGGATTGCGCACGGTTTGGGCGCAGGCGGAAGGGGACTGCCAGGTGATCGACCTTGGGACGCTGGGCGCTGGGGAAGAAAGCGAACTGCGGGCAGATGGACGATGGACGACCGAAGACTGCGATTCGCGCTTTCGCGCCGGCAGCGATGCGCATACCTATCGCTTCAAAGTTGTTGATGGTGGCCGGATCAGGATCAACCTGAGCTCTGCTGATGGTGATTCGTACCTTTATCTGCTGTCTGAAGATGGCGGCCGCATTACAGACAACGATGATACGGGCGACGCTCTTGATGCGCGGGTCGAGCGCGACTTGGCGCCGGGCGTATATCTTGTCGAGGCCACTACGGTCGGCGGACGCGGACGTGGGCCGGCGGACTTCACGCTCTCGATCAGCCGGGTTTCGGGCTGCGAGTCGGTCCACCTTGGCACACTCGAGCAGGGCGCTGCCCTGACGGCATCTGGCACCTGGACGCTGGACACGTGCGGCTCACGCTTTGTCGCGGAACACCCTGCCTACGGCTACTCCTTTATCCTGCCACAGGACGGTCGCGTGCTTATCGACCTAGAATCGGAAAACGGCGATCCGGTCCTTTCACTGATCTCAGCGACTAGCGGGTTGATAATGGCTAACGACGATGGTGGCGCGAGATTCAACTCACGCATCGAACGATACCTGCTAGCAGGAACCTACTTGATTGAGGCTACCACCTATTCTGAGCGCGACCGGCAACCCTCAATGGCTGATTTCACCCTAACGGTCCAACTGGTGGACGAGAAGAAGGCACAGAGTAGCTTCCAGCTCAAGATCGAGGCAATACATACGCCCGAATACGTGGTTGCGGGCGAACCGTTCCCCGTTCACTACCGGACCGGAAATCCGGGCGGCGGTGACTTCAACTTGGAAGGTGGCAGCGCCTTGATATTCGTGTGGGCGCCACGCGCGTACGTGGATACTGGCTTTATCGGCGCATCAGAGGGGCTTTGGCAGGCCGGCGTGTCCTACCACACCGGAAAGGAGACGGCGAGCGCGATGAGTACTGAGACCGACGAACTGGAGCCTTTTTCGATCACGCTTAGGGGACCCGGTTCGTCGTGGGTGTTCGTCGCAATTGTCATATTCGACGAATCCAGGAAAGAGATCTGGCGTCATGGCAGCCGGCGGAACCTGATGGTGCTGAGCGGCAAGACGTTCGACCCGGTGGTGGTGGAAGTAGCCGGCGAGCATTACGAAGTATCGGCGGTGGCCGACGCGGAAGGGGACGTGACGGTATCGGTGAGCTCGGTGGCTGATCCGGAATCGGAGATCGAAAGTACGGTGAGGGCGAAGGCAATCTACGCGGCAGGAGTGCGGAGGCACGTACTGGAAGGGATTTTCGAGAGGCCGTCGATCGCCGGGCTGTCGGCATCGGGGGCACCTGCGCCGGTGAGCGTAGAGAATCCGCGGTCCAGCACATTGCTCAGCTCGTTCGCGGCCAGGTACGCGCATGAAGCCATCACGGCAGGGCTAACGGATGCGCTGGCAGCCGGCGAGGCGATCAATCCGACCGCGGTGGAAGAGTTGGTGCTGGTCACCGCTTCAAAGGCATCGTGGGAGTACACCTGGTTGGCCCGGTCGTGGGAAACACTACAACTGGAGGTTGCCGGCGGCAAGGCGTTGACATTCGAGGAGGCGTTTGCCCTGCACGCCCAGATCGCCTACGCAGAGAGGATCATCTCGCCAGCGATAACAGCCGGCGAAATCGTGGAAGCTGCGCGGGCGGCCGAGGCGAGCTGGGATGATCCCGAGGTTGACGGCATGATAGGTAAGCTCGCAGACGGGGTGTCGTGTGGCGGCGGAGCCTCGGTGTTACGCGACGCCCTCGAGGCGGCCGGCGTGGTGGAGGTTGAACGATTCAGCTTGCTGGACGCGGAGCTGCGCGCGGCACTGCCAGTCTACGGTCCGGCTACTGACGCGGCGCTCTGCGCGGCGGAGGGCGCAGACGCGGCGAATACACGGTTCCTACGGAGTCTATCGATCGCGGGCAACGAGGAGCTTCGAGAGAGGTTCGTCCACGAGCCGGCGCACCGGCTGCGGATCCTAGCCCGGCTGGTCGAAAATGGCCGGATTGAGCTTGGAGTGGAGTTGGCCGACGGCGAACAGATCCTGCCGACGATACGCCACTTGCCGGCGGGGGTCGCGGTCGATGAATGGCAGGTTAGCAGCGACGTGGAGGTGGGGGATGACCCGATTGGCAAGATCCGGGTGCGGCGGTTGGCGGATGGGCGAGTCGAACTAGGCTTCCAGACAATCGACGGAGAAGTAGTCTTGCCGGACGTTCGCTATCTGTCGGTGGACCTGCCGGCCGGCGTGTGGCTGCGCAGTGGAGAGATCGAGGCGCCGGCGGCGCCGTAGCTGGAGTAATCGGTAGGGTGGTCGGAGTCGTCAACCTACGAGCCGACGGTGACTTTCGCGTCGTAGATTAGAGACGACTGCCACGTCGATTGGGTAACTGCCGACTGCTGCCGGCAGGCGAGTGGTTGATCTCCGTCCTCTTAGTATGGCTGATTGGTTGCGGCGCCGACGTTGCCTGAATCAGGCCGGCGAGTCCAGGCTTTCTGGCTGCCGGGTGGGCGTAGGGTGAGTTCGTTGATGCCCGTGTACATACGGATGCCAAGCACGATCAACCAAGCAATCGTGACTTTCGGATAGTACCTGGAGCCCTCGTACAACACCTGAAGGTATAGGTAGTGGGCGTGCCCGGATAAGATCGACGATGAGCCCAAAGAGCATATAGGCAGCGACGAAATGCTCGCCCGACACCCCCACAATTCTCACTCCCTTATGTGGCCTTAGCAAGGCCACGGGTGATTTCCGCGATCAGGGGATTGCGCCGCATCCCCCATACGTGGCTGGAATCCAGGGGAATGGGAAACCCCGTAGTGGCAACTGACATCCTTACCTGCTAGGGTACCTGCTCCGGCCCCTTGTCGAGGTGGGCATTGTAGAAACGCAACAATCGGTCCTGGTCGAACTCATCCATCTCCAGGACCCACCCCCAGGCCAACGCCGTGAGCGCGTTCTGCAGCTTCGAGTAGGGCGACGTGAGCAGCTTCACGTTTCCGAATCTGCTTGGAGGAAGAATCTGGTACAGGTCGGCCAAGGAACTCTCAATCTCCAGGCACTGCTCGTCGCACCGGTAGAGAACGACGATGCCGCCGTGCTCGAGATTGTGAACGAAGTGGCCCTCCGGCACCTCTTCCGTGTACAAGCCCCAATGGTACGGCGCGGCGTAGTGCGGCCCCGAGCTCGGCGGGTAGTTCTGGTATTCGATCACCGTGCCCTGCTCGACGTGGGCCGCTCCCTCGCTCGGCACCTGCCGGCCGACGTCGCCTTCGCTCGCTTGCTGAAAGATCAGCAGTCCAATAATGGCAGCGATACCCACCGCCACCAGCGCGATTATTACCAGCGTGACCGTGTCCAGGCCGGCCACGACACCGCGCCCTGTCTGCTGGCGCCGGCCGGAGGGCCGCTGGCGCTCTCGATTCGCCCGACGCCTCGCTTCCTGGGACGGTGATGGGCTATTGGCTCTCGTTCGCCTACGGGATTTTCGTGCCATTCTGCTGTGAGCGTACCCTGGATTGGTTTATGGTCGCCGGCTCTCCGATCCAGCACCGGCAACGGGCGGAAATGCATCGACGATGAAGTTTAGCACGTGCCAACGCTCCTCATCGCTCAACGACTCCTCGAAAGCCGGCATCGCCGTACCCTGAACTCCCCTGCTGATGAACTGGTAAAGAACGCTCTCCGTATGGTCGGCGGTATGCTCGCGTAAGTCGACCGGCCTCGGACTCAAGCTGTCGGCCAACGGGCCGTCGCCGCGCCCTTCCTCGCCGTGGCAAACTACGCAGTTCTGCTCGAAGATGACTCTGCCCGCCGCTATCGAGCTGGCTTGGTTCCGAAACGGATTCTCCAGCGGAGGCGGCCGGTTCAACTCGGCCGCCGTCGTCGTAAAGATCAGATACGCGCCTACGATCAACGCCAGCTGGCTGCCCAAAGCTGGTATGACCCTCGCCATCCGAGAAGCGCCTATCCGGGACAGCCTCATCCACAGCAACGCCAGCAGGGCGCCCACGATGAAGACCTCGAGCCCCAGCAAAGCGGTCGTGTTTTCCCTGAGCCGGTCGAATAGCGTGGGCTGGCCGACAAACGTAGCCGGCCCAGCTCCCATCGTTAGCAACGGATACGCCACCCGGCGCTCGTCGCCGCTCTCAAGCCGGATCGCCGCGACGATCTCCCAGCCGCCGGCCAGGCTGAGCTGGCTGCTGTCCGCCCGGAACGATGCGTTTCCTATTGGTTCCAGTACAACCTCCGCCTCCCCCAAGTTCTGGTCCAGGTAGCGAGTCAGCAGGCGCACACGGTTAACCTCGTAGAGTGGGTTGCCCCATGAGTCCCTGACCTCCACCTCCATCAGGTTCCGTCCCACTTGGCCGGGCCTGATCGTCAATCGCGCCTCACCCTCGTCGAACCACTCCGAGTGACGCGCGCTGTCCTCCTCGCTGACGCTGTTCAGTACCGCCGCCGGCACGCTCGCGGTGAGAAGCCCGGTCACCAGGAAAATCGCCGCAATCACCCCGGATTCAGCCCAGGTAACCCGCCGGACCCACCTGAACGGCGCCGCGCTTGCCCGGCGGGAGGAGGCTGTCCGGGCCAGGGCCGGCTTGAGCCTTAATAGATTGATCGCACCCAGCGTCAAAGCTATTACGACCAGCGCGATCTTCAGCATCAGCGCCCGACCATGGTCGGTGGCGACTAGGCCCTGGAAACTGCCCACGTGGATCACGGCGCCATATATGCCAGTAACCACCAATAGGGCAACCGAAACCAATGCCAAGTTGGAGAAACGATTGACGATGGTGGAGATCGTCCGTGAAAGCTCCCGTCCCTTTGGCTGACGCCCCAGTACGGCCAGCGTTCCGGCCAGCATCGGTAGCCCGCCGGCCCAGACTGCCACGCCGAGCAGGTGTAGCCAGTCCATCAGCACTGGCAGACTGAGCACTGGACCCATCGCCGCGCTGTGGCTATTCAGCGTCGTCGCGAACAGCGCGCCGGCCCCAAGTGTCGCTCCCACTATTCCCCGCCAGCCCGCCAAAACCGCGGGATTTCGCAAGCTACTCTCCCAGACCAGGACCAGCAGAGCGACCCCCAAAACCAGCCTCGCTACCGAGACCGAGCCGTATCGAATTCCAGCCAGTGCCGCCACCGACTCGAGTAGCGCCGGCAGGTCGGTCGCCTCGCTCACACTTGACGCCTGTATCAGGTATGCCAGGGCCAAGGCGACCACCAGCACGACCGCAACCCACCGCGTCGACAGCGAGAGTACCTTCATGGGTTCTCGCAGACGTGTGGACCAAATCCGGCTGGCGAAAATCGGCCTGACCACCAGCCCGAAAAAGGCGAAGTAGCCGGCCGTCACCGACAGAGTCAGAAACGTCACCCACCGCAGCGCCACCTCAATCGGCGAGACTTGGTACTCCTCGACTTCCACCGATTCGGTGGCTGCGGGCAATGCCTCAACCGACGCTGGGTCGCCAATCGCGAATGGCAGTGCCCCACTCGTGACGTGCCCATCCACTCGCGACAGCGCCCGCCAGATTATCGTGTAGGTCCCCTCCGGCAGCTCATCCAGTTCGACCGACATGACCGTCGGATCGGCCGGATCCACCTGGGTATCCCCCAGGTGGACCTCATTTGCGGCCGCGTCCAGTACCTGGATTCTCGAAAAATCAGCCTCGAGCGCCTCGGTAAGGTAAAGAGTCACTCGCTCCGGCGGTGTCTCTATCACCGCGTCGGCCGGTGGGTCGCTGTAATCGATCACGGCGTGAGCCCCGGCCGGCCGGCCGACTGCCAGGACCAGTGACAAACCCAAGATCGCGGCCGGCAGCAAGCGAGTTGAGAACCAACTCAAGCGCTCTTGCAGATTACGAATCGAAGATTCCCCCGCTCAGGACCGGCGTCGGCGGAGCGCCACCAGGCCCGATAGGGTGCCAACGGCGCCCAACGCTATCCCGATCAGCCCAAAGATCGCAGCCCGGTTGGCGGACTGACTCGCTTCATCCAAACGGACCTGAAACTCCGCCGGCGATAATCGCGGCTTGGGAAACGCCAGTTTCTCCCTCTCTTCCACGTCGTTGAAGCGGCCCGGGCCCGACTCGAACTCCTCGTCGATCAGCGCACCCTCGATCGTGCCTCTGAACCGGAACGCGTAAGTCCCGGCCGCAGTTGGAATGAACTGCGCTACATACACCCCCGGCTCGCCAAACAAGGGCCTCAGGCTGAACTCCCTTCTCTCCGAGCCGTACGACACCTGTACGGTCAGAGTATCGCCAAGACCCTCTACCGGTACCGGCCCGGGCCCGGTATCGTGAGCGTGTCCGTCCTCCTCATCCTCCATTTCTTCGCCGTGTGGCGCAGCTTTCGTAACAAGCAAGTAAACGCCATTGGGCTCATCGATCAGCGCCGGCTCCACCCAGAAGCCGACCACCATGTTGTATTCACCGACCTCCCGCCCCTCGTGGGCCAACGCCGGTGCCGGCGCCAGATTCGCCAGCACCAGCGCAGCGGCAAATACCACTACAACTACTCTCATAGGAGTAAATATCCTCGTTACTTGTTCGAGTTTGACTGTCATAGGGGCAGGATGTGTCGTCAGGAGATGCGACACTCTGCCCCTGTAATCACGCGATGTAACGAGGGGGTGGATCGATACCGGGCCCCGCCCAAGCCGTTGGCACGGTTTCTGGTGCCGGAACGTGGCCGGCCGGCCTGGCGGCCAGTGCCGGGTTGAGGATCGGAAAGACGAGTGCGGTGTCTGGAATCTGCCGTACCGTCACCAGGTCGGCGCTCGCCTCCGGCGATGACATCGTCGAACGCGAGTTGCCCCGGTGTTCGGTCCCAGCGGACATCATGGAAATGTTCATGCTCAAACCGTATACGTAGAAGGCCATGCGCGCTGGCAGGAGGATAGTCTGCTCTCCTCCCACGAGATGGTGTTCGTGCACATGGTCGTGATCGGCATGCTGGATAACGTGCAACAGGACAGTTGCGCCGTGGTGGCAACTCAGCGGCGTGGACAGCGATAGCCACGACACCATCAGCGTAATAGCCGGTATCAGTATCGCCTGTCTCATCGAGTCGCTCTCGGTCCTGGATTCAAGGCCCGCTTCCACCGCCCTCAACACCTGGCCCCATTGAACATAGGCTACAGCAACTCGTTGCGACATGGTACGAAAATGACGATTTCGGTCTGTTGATGGCCAGCATAAACGTCCCTCACTAACTGGCCAGCAAGAATGTCACATTATGGAGAATGTGACATTGAACCAGAGAGAGCAGGCAAGGCTTCAGGTACTCAACAGCTTATTGGCAGAGCATATGACTCTGGACCAAGCGGCGACTCTGATGGGAGTGAGCACGCGCCACACCAGGCGCATCCTGGCGGCGTACAGGGAGGAGGGCGCAGCCGCACTCGCTCACGGACATCGTGGACGCCGAGCACCCAACCTGACATCGGAGGCGACAAGGGCGGAGGTACTGCGCCTTGCTCAGACCCGGTACCCGAAGACGAACCACACTCACCTGAGCGAGTTACTCAGGGAGCGCGAAGGCATAGATATAGGCAGAACTACGCTGCGGCGCATACTGGTTGGAGCCGGCCTGAAGAGCCCGCGTCGGCGCCGGCCACCGCGACACCGTGTCCGCCGGCAGCGGATGCCGCGCAAGGGCATGCTGATACAGATCGACGGCAGCCATCACCGATGGTTGGGAGAGGATGGTTCGGCCTTCGCGCTGCTGCTGGCGGTGGACGACGCCACGGGCATCGTGGTTAATGCCCTGTTCTGCGAGCAGGAGAACACCCGCGACTACTTCCGCCTGATGAGGGGTCTGATACAGCGCTACGGAATACCCATTGCCCTCTACACCGACCGACACTCCGTGTTCAAGAATGTGTCCGGGGCCGGGCTCGTCGGTGCACCGACGCAGTTCAGCCGCGCGATGGACGAGTTGGGAATACAGATGGTGTTCGCGCTGTCACCTCAGGCGAAGGGCAGAGTGGAGCGGACTGCCGGAACCCTCCAGGACAGGCTGGTGGCAGAGCTTCGGCTTGCAGGCGCAACCACCATCGAGGAGGCCAACGTCGTGCTGAAGGACTTCCTTGTCCGCTTCAACGCTCGCTTCGGAGTGCCGGCGCAGCACCCTGAGGCTGCCTACCGCCCGTTGGGATCGGGAGTGTGCATCGATACGGTGCTCTGCTTCAAACACAACCGCAGAGTGGCCAGGGACAACACGGTGAAGTATCGCTGGCGCACGCTTCAGCTGCTGCCAGGTATGGAACGACCCAGCTACGCCGGAACGGTGGTTGAGGTCTTGGAAGGCTTGGATGGCCAACTGGCTGTCCGTTACCAGGGAGCGATAATCCCTAGCCAGGAGGCGCCACCCCGCCCAGGCATACTCAGAAGATTCAACGGCTCTTCCTCGCCCGGGCTGCCCCCACATCACGGTCTCAACGGACTGGGCAGGCGCTGGGAGGCGACCCTGGCAGGACTCGACGCCGGGATCGACACGGTAGAAGCAAACGGTGCAATCAGAGTCCGCAAAGCCGTTGCCATGCGACATAGGAAGCCCACCCCACTCCAGAAAGCAAGGTGGAACGCTGTGCAGAAGGCGAAGCGCGGGGGATTGTCGATTCGAGCTGTCGCCAGGGAAGTGGGCATCCACCGGGACACGGCGAAGAAGTACATGGAGGCTGAGAGTCCGCCCATGAAGCGCTCCGCGTTGAAGAGGGGATGATCTGATACCATCACTAGCAGTACGGGTGACATTTATGCTGGCCACTTGGGCGGACATTTTCGCTGGCCATCGACATTCGGTCCCCCACTATCGTCATGCCAGCCCCCATTTTGTCATTCCGGCGAAGGCCGGAATCCAGAGGGGGCAGAGACGGGATTGTCGCGCTGAGGATTGTTCTCAACTTGGGGATCGGCCGGCACCAGCGCCTGCGACCCTACAACAACTCCCGGATCCGGCTGACCAACATCTCGGTGATGTTCGCCGTCCCCGGCGGCAGCTCGCCCTGCCCGTATGGAACCAGCGGAGTGGAGATGTACCAACGCTGGCGTCCTTCTCGATCGATCAGAAACAGCCCGTCCGTGTGCACGAGCTGTCGCCCGGGAGAGGCGTCCGCGAAGATATAGTAGTCCGCCCAAACTGGCTCCAACTCCTCCGGAGTGCCGGTCAGGAAATGCCAGTTCGTCAAATCGCCAAGCAGCCACCGTTCCGTCGCTTCCGCCACGTCGCCCACCGTGGTGGCCTTCGCGTTCACGTTAACCGCCATGAACACAACCTGCTCGGCATCTCTTCCAAGTGTCCGGTCAACCTCGCGCAGATACAGCGAAACCATCGGACATACATCCACGCACTTGCTGTCGAAGAATGTCAGCACGACAACCTTGCCCCGCAGTTCCGACAGGCCTACCCGGTTTCCAGAGTGGTCCTGCAGGCTGAAGTCCGGCGAGGGTCCATTCAGCTTCGTTCCCCGGTAGGCATGTATGTCCTGCGGAGGCTGCGGGCGTGTCCAAACAAGGTACCCTGCCAACCCCAAAACCAGGGCCGCGGACAGGGCCAACCACCTGGTCTCCCGCCTGAAAAACAGTTCGCTGGTCATCGCTCACCCAAATTGGACTCCGGGCCGGCCGGCACCGCTACGCCGTATACGAATGGCGTCATCGGTTTCCATTGTCGATCCATCCACATGATATCGAAGCCGGCCGCCGCGATTGCCTTGTCGGTCCGTCGATTCGGGTGGCAGTTGGCCGCTGCAAGGCTCCAAACCGGCGCGAGCGTGTCCTGCACAAGCGCGTGTATACCGCCAACCGCCCTCACGTGCTCCACAAATCGAAACTCGCCGGCCGGCTTGAGAACTCTCCTGATCTCGCCAAATGCCCTCGCTTGGTCGCTCACCGAGCAGAGCACCAGCGTCGCGACGACGGTATCGAATGTCGAGTCGCCGAACGGCAACGCCTCCGCCGGCGACGCCCGAAACTCGATCTCAAGGTTCAGATCCGCTGCTCGTTTGCGGGCCCGGGTCAGCATGAACGGGTCCGGCTCCGTCGCCACTATCTCGTCCGCCTGTCGGTAGTATGGGAAATTCGCGCCGGTTCCGGCGCCCACCTCCAACACCCGGCCCGTCGTCTGCCCAATAAGCGTCGTTCTGATCGGCCCGAGTATTTTCCTCTCAGTAGGCCCAGTAAGAAAATCGTAGCTTGCGGCGAACAACGGGTGTGCCCTCACCTTCACCGTTAATCTACCTCCTGCCAACCGTGGCGCTGCCAGCATCAACCGTCGAACCCGCCTCGATGCGACTCCAAACTCGTCGTGACCGCCACCTTATCTAATCGCGCTTCGAAAGTCGATTAACCAGCACCCCGATCTGGCGTGCGCCCTCCCTTAGACTTAGATGCCGGCTCTCCACCGGCAAACCTGCTACGCTACAACCAGAAGCAGCCGACCGGCAATGCATCGCAACTCCGTCGCCCGCCGACTTCGTCCCCGGCCATCACATGCTGATAAGGACCTACGCTATGGATATCGGCACACTTGCCTGAGCGCCAATTCCCTTCCCTGATCCGGCTCTGGTTCATCATACCGTTCTTGCTTGCGGCTCTTCTTCCCGCATGTCAGCCCGCCGCCGACCTACCGGCCGGCCGGCTCGCGTTCGGGCGTCACAATGACCTCTGGGTTACCGACCGGTTGGGCGGCGAGCCGCGACGCATAACCTCGGTCCCTGCCGGCGCCCTCGCCGACGATCCGCGCTGGTCCCCCGGCGGCCGGCGCATCGCCTACGTCCAATCCTTGCCAACCGACTTCGATCCCGAAGACGTGCTGACTGCCTTCCCCCCATCCGATATCATCATCGTCGACGCGGATGGCTCCAGGCCCTGGATCGCGTTGGCCCACGGCAGTCCCGGCGTTCAGTTGCGCACCCCCACATGGCTGCCCGACGAATCCGGCCTCCTCTACACCGAGTTCACAGCCCTCGTCAGGGACAACAAACCGGCCGGCGTCGACATCGCCCTCCGCCGTCTCGACTTCGCTACCCTATCCACTACTCTCGTTCTTCCCGACGCGCTCAATGCCGACGTCTCGCCTGATGGCCGGCAAATCATCTACCTACCCTCCTTCAACGCCCCCGACCCCTCTGGTATTTGGTTAGCGGACCTCTCCGGCTCCAATCCCCGCATGATCTTCCACCATCCCGCGTTCGACGAGTATCATGCCCCCCGGTTCTCGCCCGACGGCCAGCACGTCGTCTTTACCGCCTCCGGTGGTCCCGATATACCCGGTGGTGCAACCCCGGTCGCCGGCTCTCGACCCCTGCCATTCGCTCACTTTCCCATCTCCCCAGCCTCCGCGCACGGCCTGCCAGCCGATCTCTGGCTCATCGACGTCGATGGTACCAACCTTCGTCGCTTGACCAATGTCCGCGAAGATATGCCCACGCCCGCCTGGCTGCCCGACTCCTCAGGCCTCGTCTTCCAAGGACTCCGAGGTATCTACCTTTACCAGTTGGCATCCCGCCAACTCCAGTTCATCGACGACCAGGGTTGGCACGCCGGCCTCGACGTAGCACCTCGTTAACTCCTCCCACCAGCCTTCAACCCCCCATCGCATCTTTACTCCTTCTTATCAAGCAATAAAGTTAATTTGCACTTGGTTCGTCTTGCCCGGCCTCGCCCAGGCCCCGAGAGCGCATGCATTCCACCGCTCCCGCCCTCATTTTTCCGGCCCCCCAATTAGTCATGGGGCGAAAATGACTTGCCAGCTAACTTCCTCCAACTCGTGTTCGTTTCTAGCCGGAACGGAAGAATGTAGCGCGAGGGCTTGTCCCCCGCTCCAGGCATACCGGAAACCAACCCGAGTACCGAGCCACCGTAGAGAAGACCCGCCAACCGGCGCCCTGATTCTCATGCCTTGGCGTGCTGGCATCTGCCGGCATGGGCGGTTAGTCGAAACGATGTGCCAATCGTTGGGAGTGGCTGCCGCGAGTGTAACGCGGGCACTTGTCCCCAGCCAGGCCGGACCGGCGTCCCCCGTTCTTGATTCTCCTAGTATTCGCCTTCGGAAAGCCATAGCGATGCCCGCAGAACTTTGAAGTGTCCTGCAGGTATGATCGCCTTAGCGTTAGGTATAGACCGTCGCTTGAATCCACCTTCCTAACCTATAATCCAACGAACTTGGAGGTCGAGCGGCAATGAAGAACTACGGCGCGGCATTTTACGGCGATCTATGGGCGGAAGTGTACGATGAGTACCACGGGCATCGTGACGCGACTGAAGCAGTGTCCACTCTGGCCGATCTCGCCGACGGTGGAAGGGTGCTGGAGCTTGGGATTGGCACTGGCCGGATCGCGTTGCCACTGGCGGAAATGGGGGTAGAGGTCCACGGTCTTGACGCGTCCCAAGCGATGGTCGATAGACTGAGGGCAAAACCGGGCGGCGGGCGCATCCCGGTTACGATCGGCGATTTTGCCGACGTGGGCGTCGAGGGCAGCTACGCGCTTATATTCGTCGCGTTCAACACCTTTTTCGCACTGCCCTCACAGGAAGATCAAGTGCGTTGCTTCGCAAATGTAGCAGAGCACCTCACCGATGACGGTGTCTTCGTCATCGAGGCGTTCGTGCCGGACTTGACCCGATACGTTCGCGGTCAGCATACTGGCGTCTCATTCGTGGAGACCGACCGGATCCGTCTCGACGCAAGTCTGCACGATGCGGCGAACCAGCGCGTCAACTCTCAGCACGTCATCATCAGCGAGGAAGGCGTCAAGCTGCTGCCGGCGGATATTCGCTATGCCTGGCCCTCCGAGCTCGACCTGATGGCGCGTCTGGCCGGCCTCCGCCTGCGCGAGCGGTGGGGAGATTGGGACCGATCGCCATTCACCGCCGGCAGTTCGAGGCACGTCTCGGTTTACGGCAGCCGGTAGTTGCGCCGAGCGACGGCCGCCTGAGCCGGCGAGGGAGTTGGACTGCCCGTCCTACCCACAGCATTACCCATGACCATGATATACAGGCAGGCTCTTCGCCGGAATGACGGATGGAGGGCCGGATTGGCGAAGCGATACCTCGTCTCTATCGATGCCGAGTAACTTCATTTTCGTACCAATCGCTCATGCCGGCTTGCGCCGGCCCACCAAGATGTGAAAACCCGGAGTTGCGATTTTATACGGCGAAGTCGCACGGGGGATTCTGCCATGCCCACGCCCCACCCCAGCGGGGGACAAGCCCCTCGCCTCGCGTAGTCTTCGACCGCGCTACATTTCCCGTCCCCGCCCCTCTGGACTCCGGCTTTCGCCGGAGTGACGGTTGGGAGGCCAAGTAGACGAGTGCGGGAGCGGTCGAATTCGGGCACTCTAGGGCCGCGAAATATCATTTTCGTACCAGTGACGATATGCGGTTCGCGGACTATCGAAATGGCCTTGGCGGGTTGATTGTTTCGACCAACTGCTTGTCGTCCTAGGAAAACACCCTAAACATTAAAGAATAGAAAAGCTCTGGGTGCCTTGCGGGGCCTCACCCTGCGTACAGAATCGAATCTACCTCGCTAGTTGCATCGATCCACGGCACGGTAAGCTGTTTTGTGGTACCATGCGGCGTTGGTCGAAGTCGTCGCTTTGGCGACGTTAATATTCGCTTGCAGTTTCGTTTTCGCTCGCTATAATGGCGCTGAAGGCGCGGACTCAGACCTTTACGAGCCAGTGAACCGCAAATCTAATCTGACGGCTACGTTGGCTGCCCGCCCATTTGACGAGGCTTGGCTGCTCGGCCGCGAGTAGAGGGATGGATCCGAGTACCGTACTAACCCCTCAGCATTGGCTTCTTATAAACGCGCTACTTTCCACACTTTGGTTGCTTGCGCTGCTTATGGTGAATGGCGCGTTCGCCTTTCTTCTGGGATCCGCGATCATACCGTCGGTTGTTGCCACGAGGCCGGCTCTGTCAAACTTGGAGCGCTTTAAACGGCCCCTGTACGCCATCGGTATCGTTGCGTTTGCGCTGGCGATCTTACAGCTAATAAGGTTCGTCAACGGCTTGATAGTGTTGAATGATCAGCTATACCCACGTTCCTTGATCTGAGTCAGGTTGGTGGAAGGAATCACTTGGGCTCGATAATCGTCCGGCTGACTCTGATCCTGGTGCCGCCGTTTCTGTTGGCGGTGCTGGTCTTGCTCTTCGCGTCGCCAAGGATAGTTGGAGCGCTCCAACCCAAGGTCGAACAGCCTGTCAATTTCCCCCATCCCCAGCACGTGCAGGTGGCCCAATTGGATTGCCAGTTCTGCCACCGAATGGCAGGTACATCCGCAGAGGCCGGCGTACCGGCCGTTGAGCAGTGCATGATGTGCCATCAGGTGGTCCGCCAGGATAGCCCAGAGGTGAAGAAGCTTGTCGAGGCAATGGAGAACAATGAGTCCATCGAGTGGAACCGGGTCCATAGGATGCCGGACCACGTCCGCTTCGTTCACGAGGCTCATGTTAAAGCCGGAATTGACTGCACAGTCTGTCATGGCCCGGTCGGAGAGATGGTCCAGGTAGAACAGGTGCGCCCGTTGAACATGGGCGATTGCATCAACTGCCACCGCGAACGGGGTGCGCCGTTCGACTGCACGGTCTGTCACAAGTAGCAGGAGTAAAGTGTGGCATTAACCCGACGGGAGTTTCTGAAGACGACGTTGGCCGGCACTGTTGCCGCGGTCGCCTTCACCGGCTGCATTCCCCGGAGCGAGTTGCAGATTCAGAGTCCGCCACTGATGCCGGAGGACCTGGTAGAGGGGCGCGACCTCTGGTACGCCACGCTAAACCAATCCGGCCCGGGTGGCGACGGCCTTATCGTTCGTGTGATGGCCGGTCGAGCAAAGAAGATCGAGGGCAATCCGGATTATCCGATCAACGCCGGCAAGACCAGCGCAATCGATCAGGCCGTCGTCCAAGATCTATACCATCCTGACAGGATCGGCAGACCTCTGAAGCGCAGAGGGGATCGCGGCAGCGGCGTGTTCGATCCAATTTCCTGGAGCCAGGCCTACAGTGAGTTGGCCTCCAAATTGAGAGGATCGAGCGGCCAACCTGACAGGGTAGTTTTGGCTACAGAGCCCCTTCGAGCACACCAGGCGTACGTGGTGGATAAGTTCGTAACCGCATACGGCGCTCGACATCTCGCCTTCGACCCGCTGGCTCCCACGGTAGAGCGTTCGGTGCTGGGGAAGATGTTCGGTCAGAATGCGCTGCCAGAGTTTGACATTCGGAACTCGAACTACCTTCTGTCGTTCGGCACGGATTTCCTGATGACCTGGCTATCGCCTGTGCGATATGGCCGGCACTACGGCGAGTTCAGACAGGGCCGTTCTACTCGGGGGTATTTTGTCCAAGTAGAGCCCAGGCTATCGATTACCGGGGCAAACGCTGACGAGTGGGTGCCGATTAGACCGGGAACAGAAGGCATGCTCGCGCTCAGTATGGCACAGGTGATCCTGGCAGAGAACATGGCCGATCCCTCAGCGGCACAAGCCATTCCCGGCGGCGCATCCGCTCTTGGCGACTACGCGCCGGAGCGCGTGTCCGAAGCCACCGGTGTCGCCGCCGAGCGCATCCGCGAGTTGGCCCGGGCCTTTGCCCATAACCAGCCGGCCCTTGCGATTGCCGGCGGAACGGCCGCGGCACACACCAACGGCAGCTTCAATCTCATGGCGGCATACGCGCTGAACGCAATCGTGGGCAACGTTGGCAAGCCGGGCGGGTTAATCTTCAATCCGCCAGCACCGACAGAAGGGTTCGCTGCGCAACTGCCGGCCGACAGCCATGCGGAGTGGCACCGCTTTGCCGAGGGAGCTCGCACCGGCAGCTCGCCGGTCGATGCTCTTCTGGTGCACAGAGTCAACCCGCTGCATGGCATGCCTGCGGCGACCGGAATCGGCGACGCGCTGGAAAATATCCCCTTCATAGCCAGTTTTTCTAGCTATCTGGATGACACGACGATGATGGCGGACCTGATTCTGCCGGACGACGCGATCCTGGAATCCTGGGGCGACGATGTGCCGGACCCTGGTCCGGGCTACCAGACGGTCGGGATACAGCAGCCGGTAGTCCGCCGGTTCCGCGACACTCGAAACTTCTGCGACAGCCTGATATCGGTTGGTCAACGATTGGGAGGGCAGGTGGCGAGCGAGTTGCCATGGGGCGAACTGCGCGATCTGCTGCGTCAGGACGCGAGAGAGCTCCGGGCGCTAAACCGTGGATCGGTGCCGATCGGCGTCGACTTCGAGAGGTTCTGGGTGAATCTGCTTCAACGCGGAGGTTGGTGGGACGAGGACTCGAAGCCCACCAGCGTGCCGGCCGCGAAGCTACAGCCGCCGGCGGCTTCATCGGATGTTGAGTCCGAGTTCGCCGGATCGGCCGACGAATATCCGTTTTACCTGATGCCCTTTCCCCACTTTACGATGCAAGCCGGCCAGGGCGCCCATCTGCCGTGGCTTCAATCAGCGCCGGATACAATGACCAGCGCGACCTGGCAGACTTGGGTTGAGTTGAACCCAAAGACTGCCGATCAGCTGCAGATCAAGATGTTCGACGTGGTAAGGGTGGAAACGGTCGCCGGCAGCCTGGAAGCGTCGGTCTATATAAATCCAGCCGCCGCGCCGGATATCATTGCAATTCCGATGGGACAGGGACATCGTGGCTTTGGAAGATACGCTGAGGACCGCGGCGAGAATGTGCTGAGGGTTCTAGCCCCTCTCACTGACCGAGGAACCGGAGCGCTTGCCTGGTGCGCGACCCGTGCTCGCATCAGTAAGGTTGGCAGGTGGCATCGGGTGGCATTGCTGGACCGATACATTTCAGGAGTTCCAAAGAGTCGCGAGCTTGATGATGCCAAGGTCATCGGAGTAACCAAGGAGTAACTATGGCCAACAGCGAGCAGGTAATCAAGCAAACAAAGTGGGGAATGGTCGTCGATATCGATCGCTGCACCGGCTGCCAGGCCTGCGTGGTGGCATGCCAGGCTGAGAACAACGTGCCGATTAATACAGAATCAGTGGTCGATGAACAGCGTGGCCAATACTGGATTCACATCGAGCGGTACTGGGAAGGTGAGTATCCCAACGTAAAGGCGCGCTTCATACCGGTGATGTGTCAACACTGCGGAAATGCACCCTGCGAGCCGGTCTGCCCGGTTTACGCGACCTACCATACGCCCGATGGCCTGAACGCCCAGGTCTACAACCGATGCATCGGTACTCGCTATTGCGCTAACAACTGCCCCTGGAACGTCCGATTCTTCAACTACTGGGATCCGCCGAACCGGATACCGGAAACGCTGCGAAACCAGCTCAATCCGGATGTGTCCGTTCGCAGCAAGGGCACCATGGAGAAGTGCACGTTCTGTGTGCAGCGGATCCGACGCGCCGAGCGAGAGGCCAAGAGTGACGGACGCACGGTCCAAGATGGAGAGTTTCAGCCGGCGTGCGCCCAGGCATGTCCGACCAACACGCTCGTTTTTGGTAACTTGAACGACGAGTCAGGCAAGGCGGCTCAAATGGCTGCCGACCATCGCCACTATCGAATGTTAGAGAACCTTGGAACAGATCCTGCTGTCATTTATTTGAAGAAAGTAGATCCGCACTACGAGGGGACTGCAGATTCACATGGCTAGTGGTCACGCTGAGCACCACTACGAGCCGCCGCCAAGCGCCGAGGAAGCGCTGCGGGACGGTGTCGCGTCACTCAAACCAGGACCGCGATTTCGGCCCACGATCATCGTCTTGGCGGTGCTGTCGGTGCTGGGTGTTATAGGAGTCATTATCCGGATTACCGGAGGTTTCGAAGATCGGGCGGCTTGGGGTTACTATGCTTCGGTATTCGGCTACCTGTTGACTACTGCGATGGGTGCCCCAGTCTTGGTTTTTGCCACCAGGTTGGCCAAAGGGCATTGGGCCCGTCCGGTGCGGCGGGCGGCCGGGCTCTTGGGTGCAGTTGCCGGCACGGTTGCCGTGATCTGGTTCATGCCCCTGATGTTTACGCTGCCACCATTTGAGGGCCGGAACAACATCTGGTTCGATTGGCCTCTCAGCGGACGCTGGCTGTCCTCATGGGCGCCGGCGGGATTTGATCTGGTCGCCGTCATCTTGCTGGCAGGGCTCGCGTGGGCCGCTCTATGGGCGGACTCGATCCCGGACCTTGCCGTTCTGCGAGATCGTTGGGCATCTGGACCGGGGGCGTTGGTCACGCGGTTGGCCCGCGGGTGGGTCGGAACGACAAACCAGTGGTTCATGATCACAAGTTTTCTGATAGTTTTGGGCGCTTTCTACATCATGTTCTGGATATTCCTGCAAATGATGATCAGCGCCGACTTCTCGATGAGCCTGGTCCCCGGTTGGCGCAGCGCGATCTATCCCGCTTATCATGCGCTCAGCGGTCTGCAGGGAACAGTGGCGATCTGCCTGGTCGTGTTTTATCTGTTGCGCAGATTTGGCGGTCTTGAGCGTTATCTGGGTGTGGACCAATTCTGGGGTCCATCCAAGCTGCTGCTGGCAACTACAATTCTCATGTTCTACTTCACTTTTTCCGACTTTCATACCTTCTGGTATGGGCGTATGCCAAACGAGCAGGCGATTCTCCACCAGATTTACACTGGGCCTAACCAGTGGTTCTTCTACATAGCGTTTACCCTCTGTTTCCCGGCGACGTTCCTGCTCATAATCTGGAATCCGATCCGAAAGAGCGTCCTGGGACCGCCGCTGGTTTCCCTGCTTCCATTGGTTGGACTGTTCTTCGACAGGATCAGGTTGTACGCTGGACCATATGCAGTACCCGATCCGAAGGGGCATGAGCTTCATTTGGACAATATCGGAGTCATAGGGCCACCAGATGTCGCGGACGTGTTCATAATCGTCGGTGGGTTTGCGCTGGTGGCGCTGCTCTTTGTTGTGATGATGAGGTTCATTCCGATCATCTCGATCTGGGATGTCAGGGAGGGTACTCTCTTGCACCAAGAGGCTACGCTTGTCCGGCTACGGGCGCCGGCCATCGCAAAGCCAAGATAGTCCAAGGGGTGTTTACTAAGTAATGCAAGACCGTAAAGTTCTCACCGACACAAAGATCAACCGTGACCTGTTGGACTTTGTTCTGGTAACCCCGTTCTGGTTCTGGGTGACGTTACTTTTCCTGATCATGGTGTTGGCCGTAGCCGCATACGCATTCTCCATGATCGTCAACTTCGGTCTAGGCTTAACCGGGTTGAATCGGCCGGTCCAGTGGGGATTTCTGATTACCAACTTCGTTTTCTGGGTTGGAATCAGTCACGCCGGCGTGATGATCTCCGCGATCTTGCGGCTTACCCAGGCCGAATGGCGCAGGCCAGTCACCCGAGCGGCCGAAGTCTTGACGGTGTTTGCCCTGGCAACCGCGGCTTTGCATCCGGTCCTACATGCCGGCCGGCCGTGGCGAGTGTATTTCGAGTTCCCCTACGACTTCATGCGCGGCGTATGGCCGCAGGTCAAGTCGGCGCTGGTGTGGGATCCTTCCGCGATCTTCACCTATCTCTCCAGCAGCGCGATGTTTGTCTACATTGCCCTTCTGCCGGACCTGGCGGTCGCTCGAGACCGCAGTACTGGTTGGAAGCATACGCTGTATTCGATGTTGTCCCTGGGATTCCGAGGGACCTCTCGCCAATGGCGTTTGCAGTTGATAGCCGGCATACTGCTGTCGGCGTTGATCCTGCCGGTTTTCGTCTCGGTACACAGCATAGTTTCGTTCGACTTTTCGATGGCGCTGGTGCCTGTCTGGCACTCGACTGTATTCCCACCCTATTTCGTCATCGGGGCGGTTCACTCCGGAGTCTCGGCAGTGGCGACCTTGATGGCGATACTGCGCTGGGTCTTCAAACTTGAAGACTACATCACCCCGGACCACTTCGATGCTCTCGGCCGGCTACTGCTGGTAGTCTCGACCGTGTGGTTCTACTTCTTCATACTCGAGTTTGTCTACGGGATATATATGAGGGAAAGCGTAGAGTTGGAGGTCAACAATCTTCGCGTCTTCGTCTGGCCATTCAACCTGATGTCGGTGGTCTTCCTGTTGACCGGGTACTTCATTCCCGTGACCTTGTGGCTGTTCAAGCGGGTTAGACGAAACATCGTCTGGATGTTCTGGACATCATTGTTGGTGAATGTGGGAATGTGGCTGGAGAGATTCCTGATCATCATACCGGGGCTGGCGCTGAAACAGCCGCTTACCTTCTCGTGGGGCGAGTACTTCCCCCAGCCGGTGGAGTTCGCAATAGTCATAGGGTCCTTTGCGTTGGTTACCGCCGGCGTGTTCCTGTTCTCGAAGTTCTTCCCGATAATCCCGGCCTTTGACATCAAGGAAGGCCAGATACTTAAAGCCCAGATAAAAGTTGGCCGCCGCGACGTGCCGGCCCTTATCCACGAATGAGCGAGGTGTCAGTAGATGGCTGCTGTAAGTAAAACTGGAGTAATGGGCCTGTTCCGCGATGCGGACGGTGCGGCGGATGCGGTCGACCAACTAAATCAGTCGGGATTCGACCACAGTGACTACGAAGTCTTGACGGGCGTTCCCTACCCGGAAGATTCATTCGGCGAAGGCAAGATCTCCCATCGTCTGTACGCATTTCCGTTTATCGGCGCCGCCTGCGGATTTGCAGTCGGACTGCTACTCACCGCCGGCACGCAGATTTCGTGGCCGATGGTGACTGGGGGCAAGCCGCTGTTGTCGGTCCCGCCGATGATCATCATCATGTACGAGGGCACCATGTTGGGTGCGATTCTGTTCACGGTGATCGGGATCATCTGGGAGTCGCGCCTGCCGATTGTCACCAAGAAACTCTATGACACTCGGATTTCCGACGGCTGGATCGGTGTCGTAGTACATAACCCAATCGATCGCTTGACCGAGGCTGAACGCACAATGCGCGACGCCGGGGCCGAGGAAATCGTAGTAGATAGCCCGGAAGCTTCCGACAAACACAAGGTTGGCTGGGTCGAGGAGTGACCGGGTGAATCTCAGCGGTTTTGCGCTCACCGGGTGGTGCCGGCGGCTTGCGATCTGCGCTATCAGCCTGATTGTATTCGCGGTGGCCGGCTGCTCGACCGGGGCGTATCCATTGGACATACTGCACGAGATGCATTACCAGCACTCGTTCCGCACTCTCGAGCCTCCGATCATTATGCCGCCGGAAGGCTCGGTGCCTACGGTTGGCCGAGCCCCACAATATACCGAGGAGCAGGCTGCCGAATTGGAGAATCCGGTTCCGGCAACCACCGAGAACCTCGAACGGGCCAGCGTGGTATACCAATTGAACTGCGTTGCTTGTCACGGGCCGGAAGGACAGGGTAATGGCATTATCGCCAGCTACTTCGAGCGGGCAGAGGCCACGGTGCCGGCGGACTATACGACTGAGGACATTCGTGGTCGAACCGACGGGCAACTGTACTACGCGATAACTAGCGGAATCGGCCTGATGCCGCGATTCGGACCTCTTCTGAACGAAGAAGACCGCTGGCTGCTAGTTCACCACATACGCGAGTTGCAGAAGTAGCGGCGACTTCCGCAGACTAGAGCGGTATCGACATCGAAACGATGATGGCGTATGCCAGGGCCCCAAGCATCAGTATTGTCAGAAGAGCGAACCAACCATAGACCACCGGCGCAGGTGAATTGCGTGCGATGTGGGTCGAGCCCCATAGAACAGGCACGCCTACCAATACGCCCAGCGCGAGAACAACCAGGATTATGCCGGCGGTCAACTTGTGACTTGCTCCGAGTGAAGGCTGTGGTTGTAGGGGTCAAGTTCGGAAACGATAGGATCCATAGCCGATATTCTAAATGGTACCGCGTTTCTTCCGATATCTGCATTTCCGGTCAGGCTGGTAGACTTGCCTAGAATGGCCGAAGGCCTTGGTAAGGGCGCATAAGAGGACGAAAATGTTGGGACGCCGGGCGAACAATGCGCGCGAAGTCGCCGATCCTCAAGCCGGGAATAGGTCACAGCGCCACAACCCCCTCCCAGCCCCTCTGGATTCCCGTCCGCCACAGGCGGATACAGGGTACGCTTCTTGCGGGAATCACCATGGCCTTGTGAAGCCCGCATAAGAGAATGAAAATGGTGGGACTCCAGTTATAAGAAGTTAGGGAATCCATTCTATTTTCATACCAATCACCCATCCCGGCTTGCGCCGGCACACCAAGAAATGAAAACTTGAGTGCACTGGTTGTTGGAAGAGTTCGGGAGTCATTGGCGCTTCGAGCTCGGGTACCAATCTGACTCTGGCGACCCGTCTAGTACACCTAGTTGTCGCCACTCCGCCAAGAGTGAGCACGCGTACCAACTTTACTCGTTTTGGGGTCGCCCCCAACCGGTAGACCATTTTCGAGAAGAGAGGAGATAGGTATGACTTCGGTAATTGAACGATTTCGTGAACGCTGCTGTGGCCTGGATGTCCACAAGAAGTCGGTCACTGCCTGTGTGATAACCCCGGACGATCGGCAGATTCGGACGTTCGGGACCACTTACGGAGAGCTTCTGACTCTGGGTGATTGGTTGACTGAGATGCGGGTCACCACTGTGGGGATGGAGAGCACCGGCGTGTACTGGAAGCCGATCTACAATCTGTTGGAGGAAGAGTTCGAGTTGGTGGTGGCAAACGCGCGCCAGATCAAGGCCGTCCCCGGTCGTAAGACGGACGTGAGAGACTCTGAATGGATTGCGGAGCTACTCAGGCACGGCCTGTTGAAGCCAAGTTTCATCCCCGATCGACCTCAGCGTGAGCTGCGAGAGTTAGTTCGCTACCGACGCAGAGTGGTCCAGAATAAGGCTCAGATCGCCAGCCAGATGCACAAGGTCCTGGAAGGAGGCAACATCAAGTTGGCCTCGGTCGCTACAGACATTCTCGGGGTCTCTGGGCGTGAGATGCTCAGAGCCTTGATTGCTGGTGAGCAGGACCCCAACGTCCTTGCCGAGTTGGCCAGAGGGTTGCTGAGGAAGAAGCTGGAGGAGTTGCGTTGGGCCCTGCGTGGAACTATGGGTCACCACCAGCGATTTATGCTTGGAGTCCTGCTGCAGTCTCTGGAGATGTGCGAAACGCAGATTGCGCATCTCGACAAGGAGGTCGCCCGTAGGTTTGCCCCTTTAGAGGACACGATCAATCGCCTTGATGCCATCCCCGGAGTCGGTCGCCGTGCTGCTGAGGACATCATCGCCGAGATAGGTACTGACATGTCGAGATTCCCTTCGGCAAAACACCTTGCCTCTTGGGCCAAGATCAGTCCCGGCAACTACCAATCCGCCGGCAAGCGCAAGAGCGGGTTCACCGGCCGGGGCAGCCCTTGGCTCAGCGCGATCCTGACAGAAGTTGCACAGTCCGCTGCACGAACCAAGCACACCTATCTCTCAGCTCGATATCGGAGAATCGCCGCTCGCAGGGGACGCAAGCGCGCCATCACTGCCATTGCCCACACAGTGCTCAAGGTCATCTACCAACTGCTGCGATATGGCACCGACTACGACGACCTGGGTGCCGACTACTTCGACCGGAGGGACAAGAGCCACATCGTGCGCAGCAGCGTCAAACGCCTTCAACGTTTAGGATATCGGGTCACCATCGAAGCCGCGTAAGGTCATTTTCGTACCAATGACGAATTGGGGGGCCGGAATGATGTTTGGGGGGATTGGTGGGTTTGGAAGTCACGGTCCAAGGCGGGTAAAGTCATCCCGGATCGGAGTCCGGGACATGCTTTCGTACCGATCGCTCATGCCGGCCGGGGCCGGCACGCCAAGGTATGAAAATGGGTGCGCTGGTTGGCGGATATTCTTTGCCGTGGCTCGGGACCAGGGTTGGTGGTCGGTCTGCCGGGAGCGGGGGACAAGCCCCCGCGCTACATTATTTCGTTCCGCTATCGACCATCGGGATACAAATCTACACGGTGTGTTCGCGGACGGCCGGCATGATGGTCCAATAGCGGACGCATTTTCGTGCCAATGAGTTTACTGAATAGGTGATAGGGGTATGGATGCCCGAGTCGAGAACGTGTTGCGCGAGTTGGCCGCTCGGACGCAGAGCGAGACCGAGGAGATAAATCAGCTCCTGCGGAGCCCGACCCCAAGTTTCGAGGATGAGCTGCGCCGCTCCGAGATGGGGCTCGGAAAGTACTCACTTGGCATCGGAGCAGAGACAGGCCAATTCCTGCGCGTTCTAGTTCTGAGCATAGGCGCGAAGAACGTTGTGGAGATTGGTACCGCCTACGGCTACTCAACGCTGTGGCTAGCGGACGCCGCTCGTTTCAATGGCGGCGTGGTTACTACATTCGAGTTCAGTTCCGAGCGAGCCGCTGCGGCGCGCCTTAACTTTGCGAAGGCCGGGCTGGACGATCATGTAGATTGTCTGAACGCGAACGCGTTGACGGGCATCACCGAGGTCCCCGGCGAGATTGACTTTGTGTTCATGGATGGATTGAAGGAAGAGTATATCCAAGTCTTCGATCTGGCATTTCCCAAGTTGCGCCGGGGCGGGCTGTTCGTCGCGGACAATGTGATCTTCCCCTACGAAGAAGAGTTGGAGCCATTCGTCAGGCACGTCCAGTCCCACCCTGGAGCAACCAGCGTCACCGTTCCGATCGGGTATGGCGTGGAGCTGACGGTAAAGCAGTAGCCGGCCGCTAGCCGGCCGCTGCCGACTCGAGAAACTCGCGGCTTGCGATTGAGTCCTGCAACGGATCGGCGGCTGCGTCTTGCTCTACGACAATCCAGCCCCGGTACTTGGCCTCGTTCAATGCGCCGACTACTCGTGTGAGGTCGACGGTACCTTTCCCCAGCGCAGCGAAGACGCCTCGCCTGGTCATCTCCATAAAGTCGAGTCCCTCAGCTTTGGACCGCTCTAGAAGTGGGCCATCGACATCTTTGATGTGTACATGGGATATCCGGTCGGCATAGTCGACGAAAGCCGCGACCGGATCGTCGCCGGCAAAGGCGATATGTCCAGTGTCCGGGCAGAAGCCGATCAAGGATGGGTCCACCGCGGAGAGAACCCTTTCAAACTCGTAGCGAGTCTCGATGAGCGTGCCCGCGTGCGGGTGATACGTTGACTGGACCCCAACCTCCGTCAGTTTTTCGCCGGCAAGGTTCAGGCCCAACACCATGGCCTGGTGCTCGCTCTCGGACATCGCGTCCGCCGGCGTTACCCGGCCGGCGATTTCGCTCCGGTGCGGCCTGATCGGATCACACAAGATGACCGTATCGCCACCCAATCCTTTAACTTGCCTGCCCAGTTCCACCACGCGCGCTATCTCGGTTTCGTGTTTCGCTCTGTCTATCAGGTCGGCGAAGGAAAACGATCCTACCAATGAAACTCCGCGCTCGATGAGATTGCGCTGGACGACGGCCGGATCATCCTTTGGCTTCAACGCCCACTCGATTGCGTTGTAGCCGGCAGATACAATCCCGCCTAGCATTTCGTCGATCGTGGGTGGTGTTATCCAATAATAGGCAGGTTCGTTACCCCAGGTGACGCTTCCGATGCCGATCCGCCACGATGTCATTTTCGATCCTCCTTGGTATACCTCGGTTGAGCTAGTGTGGGTCTTCGAAGAGCGGGCTGATAACGCATCGCCAGACAGGGCTATTCATCGGCCCCAGCGTCCGGCCTTGTCGTGCGGGCTCAGGCGCCCTTGTAGCGATTCGTTATCGGCAGCCGGCGGTCGCGGCCGAACGCCCGGCGGGTGACCTTGACGCCGGGTGGAGCCTGCCGGCGCTTGTGCTCGCTGCGGTCGACCAACCCGATCGCGAGCTCGGCGTAGGCCGGATCGTGTCCCATGCCCACAATCTCCTCGAGACTGCGGTCATCCTCCACGTAGGCTTGCAGAATCGGGTCCAACTGGTCGTATGGTGGCAGGCTGTCAACGTCCAACTGATCCGGCTTCAACTCGGCCGATGGCTCTTTCGTGATTACCGATTCGGGTATCAGATCGTAGCCGGCCTGGCAGTTCCGGTGCCGCGCGAGCTCGTATGCGAGGGTCTTCGGCACGTCCTTTATGACGGCGAACGCGCCGGCCATATCGCCGTAAAGCGTCGCGTAGCCGGTCGCCATCTCGCTCTTGTTGCCGGTGGTGAGAACCAGCCAGTTGAACTTGTTGTTAAGCGCCATCATGACGTTGCCGCGGATGCGGGCCTGCAGGTTCTCCTCCGCCACATCGGCCGGCCGGCCGGCGAACGTATCCTCCAGCATTTCGAGCGTCGCTTGGAACGCTGGCTCAATCGGGATCGTGATGAGTCGGATGCCCAGATTCCTCGCTAGCCGGCGGGCGTCGTCCTTGCTGCCCTTAGAGGAGAAGCGCGAGGGCATCGATACGCCGACTACATTGGCCGAGCCGAGGGCGTCCACGGCGATTGCCGCAACGAGGCTCGAGTCGATACCCCCGGACAGCGCTACGACTCCGCTATTGAAGCCGTTCTTCAGCACGTAGTCCCGGGTGCCGAGGGTCAGGGCCTCGTACACCTGGGCGGCGTCGGACGGCGAAGGGATCTTAGCGGCCGGCGGAACCGGCGCCCGGTCGCCGGAGCGCGGTTCGAGGACTATCTTTGTTACGCGGGCGGCGACTGGATCGAATCCGCGCCGTTCCTTGCGTATTCTCGGATCGTGCAGCCGTGCGCGGAAGACTCTTTCAAGGTCGAGATCGACGTAGAGAATCTGCTCGCGGAACTGGTCGCTCTCGGCCTGCAGCCGCCCCAACTGGTCGAACACCAACGCGCTGCCATCGAATACCAACTCGTCCTGGCCGCCGACCAGGTTGTTGTAGGCCACGACAACCGTGTAGTCTACCGCCCTTGTCGCCAACATCCGGGCACGTTCCTCCGCCTTACCGATGTGGAAGGGCGAGGCGTTGATGTTGAGGATCAGTTCAGCGCCGGCCTGCGCTTGAGCGGCGGTCGGCACGCCCGGGTACCAAATGTCTTCGCAGATATTGACGCCGAACACCGTATCTCCGAGTTGGAAGACCGGATACTGATCGCCGGCTTGAAAGTAGCGGTCTTCGTCGAATACACCGTAGTTGGGCAGGAATCGCTTGCGGTAGACGCCGGCCAGCCGACCGTTGTTGGCGATCGCGGCTGCGTTGAATATGTCGTCGCCGGCGTCGACGAAGCCGACTATGGCGGTGATGTTGTGGCAGTGGGATACGATGCGGTCCAGCATCCTCAGGTTGTCCCGGACGAAGCTGGGTTTCAGTAGCAGGTCTTCCGGTGGATAGCCGGTTAGGGCAAGCTCGGGGAAGGTGATGAGATCGCAACCGTGCCGGCGCGCCTCGTCGATCGACCGGACGATCTTGTCCGCATTGCGGTCCAAGTCGCCGACTGTGGCGTTCATCTGGCACAGGGCTAGGCGTAGTTGCTTCATATTGGCACGACCTGCAACGCTGATGGTTGCGCTAGGCTGGTTGAAGGCAAGCTTAGCAGTTTGATCGCCGGCTCGCTGATGGTGGTTGGCGGGTCTTCTCTTGTGTGGTTAGGGATAGGGTTGGTTGCCGGTATGCCGGGAGCGGGGGACAAGCCGTTCGCGCTACATTACCCATCCCCGCCCCTCGTGGATTCCGGCCTGCGCCGGAGTATCTGTGTTGACGAGGTGGGGGCCGGATTGACGAATGGAACGGTCGGAACGACGAGGGGCGTTCGACGCATTCGTCCGGACCGGCGGGATTTGTGGTTTTCGATACGGCGCCAGGCGGGTCTTAAACCCGCCTCTACGGTGTTTTTCGGAAGAGGTCCCAAACATTAGAGAATAGAGAGGCCCTATCCCGATGGGCGAATCTGTACAGATCGACTGAGGGAGACTAGGATACGCAGACGCGCAGATTGCAGCTTTGACCTGACAGAGAGAGGGGGCGGGATTACGTCTGAAACACTAGCCTCGAGGTCTAGATGCCTCATTACCGGCATCGGGGGATTCTTGGGGTCTTCTCTCGCCGAATTCCTGGTGGGCCTGGGCGTGTCCGTGCATGGGACAGTGCGCGAGGAATCCCACGACTCGGCCGATCTCAGGGACAAGTCCGCCCTGTACGTCTGCGACATTCTCGATAAAGGCCGGCTGGAAGCGCAGGTCCGGCAGATAAGCCCGGACGTGGTGTTCCATCTGGCGGCTCAGAGCGTGCCGGCGGTGTCCTGGCAGGAACCTGAAGCCACCTTTGAGGTAAATGTCTTCGGGACTCTGAATCTGCTGGAGGCAGTTCGCCGGGCAAGCCCGAGCGCTACTGTCGTGGTTGCCGGGTCCAGCGTGGAGTATGGCTTTGTCTCGCCGGAAGAGGTGCCGATCAAAGAGGAGAGGTTCCTCAGTCCGGCCAGCCCATACGGTGTGAGTAAGGTTGCTGCCGGGATGCTTTCGAAGCTCTACGCGGAAACCCATGGGTTGAATGTGGTGCGGACCCGCCCGTTCATTGTAATCGGACCGGCCAAGGTCGCCGACGTGATGTCCGACTTCTCAAAGGGGATCGTCGCTATCGAGCGAGGCCGTCGTTCAAGTCTGAAGGTGGGAAACCTGGAAGCCGTGAGGGACTTTCTCGATGTGGAAGACGCGACCCGAGCCCTCTGGACGTTGGCTGAGAGGGGCGTGCCGGGGGAGGTCTACAATATCTGCTCCGGGATCGGCTACTCGATCCAACAGGTGCTCGACCGTCTCATCGCGATGGCGGACGCACCGGTTGCGGTGGAACGTGACGCGGCCCGTATGCGGCCGGCGGACGAGCCGGTCCTCATCGGCGACAACTCCAGGCTGAGAGCGTTGGGTTGGAAGCCCGAGGTCCCACTCGATCGGTCGCTTGGCAATATCCTGGACGCCTGGCGGGCCAAGAGCTAGGTCCGGGCGGGCCGGCTTCGATCAGATAACTCCGATCTCCCTCAGGTAGGCGTCTAACGCTTCCGTCCACAGGGGAAGATCGTCCGCCTGGTGTCTCTGGAGCATGCCGTGGGCCAGAACCGAGTTGGCCGGCCGTCTCGCGGGGGCGCCGAACTCGGCCGAGGTAGTGGGAGACAGCGACGGACGGAGGCCGGCGGTTTCGAAGATCCTGGCGGCAAACTCGTACCAGGTGCAATCTCCGCTATTGGTGACGTGCCAGACTCCATAGCTGCCGGTCTTCATAAGCCAGGCGATCTTGCGCGCCAGGTCCGGGGTGTAGGTCGGGGTGAGGCGCTGGTCATCCACAACTTTGATTGACCTGCCTTCGCGCGCGAGCCGGAGCATGGTGTTCACGAAGTTGCCGCCCTTTCCAGAGGCGCCGGCGGCGCCGTAGAGGCCGGAAGAGCGCACGATGTAGTGACGCTCCAGCGTGGCGGCGACGACAAGCTCGCCGGCCAGCTTGGATATGCCGTATACGCTGATGGGCCGGGCGGGGTCGCCCTCCAGGTATGGGGTGCGCTTTGAGCCATCAAATACGTAGTCGGTGCTGACGTGGAGCAAAGCGGCGTTCGACTCGCTGCAGGCCAGGGCCAGGTTGCGGGCGCCGTAGACATTAACCTGGAATGCTCTCTCGATCTCGTTCTCGCAGTCATCGACGCGATGAAAGGCGGCGGTGTTGATGACGATATCGGGGTGGTGGGTGCGTATGGCGAGATCGACCTGGGGCCGGCTTGTCACGTCAAGCTGGCTGTGGTCGAGGGCGGTGAGTTCCTCGTCGACGAGGACCTTGGCGAGGTCGGTCGAGAGTTGACCGCGAGCGCCGGTCAGCAGTACTCGCAACGACCTATCCATTCAGCCGAGCATACGCCCCGGTGCAGTTTGGCCGTGTGAAAAGGGAGAAGGGAATTGTGTGCCTCAGTCACAGCTTAGGACCCTCAAACTGCGATAGATGATGGTGGAGTCTCAAGCGCGACGGGGAAATTGTTTTGCAAAAGAGTGTTTTCTGCGCGCTCCCGCTCGATCTTCGTGGGTAGGAGTTTGTTTTGCAAAAAACAGTTTTTTCGATTGCGCCGGCTCCATCCTCTTGTGTAGAAGTTTGTATTGCTAAAAAAGCTCTTTCTAATGGCCCCGCTCTATCGCCGCGCGTACAGGGATTTGTTTTGCAATTTCAGGGTGTGCTTATCGTCAGCGCTCTATTCTCGCATATTTGTTCTTGCATATATGATACCAGAGTTGTGCCAACTTTTCGCCGGAGAATCGCTGCTTCAAGGGTTGGGATGCCGGTCGGCACAGTTAGGGTGGCCGGCGCGCTTGGCCGGGGGCGAGATCCTGCGCTACATTCTTTCTCTAGCAGGGGCGGCAGGGAGTGCGCGTTACGGTCAGATTCAGAGCCATCGGATTGTTCTCAACCCGCACGTCGGCGGCTGGGGGACAAGCCCCAGCCCTACAGGGTTCTGGCTCGACGGAACTTGCTGGGTAGAAGTCCCAGCGCTACTTGGTCACGAATCTGTAGATACGCTACCTATTGCAAATCTGCGCAAGCGCGGTCTGGAGTTGGCCGGCGTGTTGATTGGCGGTCTCGAGATGGCTAGTGGCGTTGTTCAGATCGGTCTGATTCGAGTCTCGAAGTCCGCTTTCGTAAAGGTCGATGGCGGAGAGTATGTTTTGGGCGGCGTTCCTCGCGTGGTCATGGAGGCCTCGCAACGACTCAGGCGGGGTGAGGTCGCGTATGTTGGTGCTGCTTACTCGAAGCGCGGCGAGATGTCCGTTTACGTTCTCTCGCCAAGTGGGATCGGCGAGCAGAGCTTGGTTGGCGGCGGCGTTGTTCATAAGCCCGCCAAAAGCCTGCAACGATTGGCGAGTGCGCTCGTAGTCGCTGAGAAGCGCCGTCAAAAACGGCTTTTCATCAGGATTAGCACACTCGACACTGGGAATAGCCGGGGTGGGAGTGGCACCGGCAGGAATCGAGGTAGCAGTCGCGGCTGGAGCGTCGGCCGGCGCCGTTGGCGCTGGCTGCGATACTGCGGTCGGAAGCGTGTCCACAAGGTACTCTGACGGCACGAATCCGACGTTTCCGTCCGGGTCACGCACGTTTCTCCAGACCCTGCCGCCGGCGGCCACGGCTGGGCCTACGACGACCATCTCTGTTCCATCAGGCCAAGCCTTGATTCTGTCGGTGTCGTCGACATTCCGGCGGATGTAGACTCCGTCGCCGTTCGTCTTGCCGACGAAGAGCGTGACTTCCAGATCATCCGGGGCAGGAGTGGGTTCCGTAGCCTCTGCATCCGGCGTGACGGTCTGAGTGGGTGTAGTCTCGGCGTCGGGCGTTGCTGTAGCAGTGGCTGTTGGTTCGGGAGTTGGCTGGGGCTCCAGAAACTCTTCCGCGACGAATCCGACGTTGCCATCCGGGTCTCGCACGTTCTTCCAGAGTCTGCCCTCGGCATCGACGTCTGGACCAATGACGACCATCTCGGTTCCGTCCGGCCAAACTTTGATGCTCTCCGGATCATCGGTCGATTGCCGAATGTTTACTCCATCTCCATCGGTGTTGGCGACAACATAGATGACCTCGGCGGGCTCGGTGGGCGGCACTTTGGTTACCGTAGCGGTATCGGTGATCGTGGCCTCAGTCGCCGTAGCGGTTGATCGGTCTTCGGTGGGAGTTAGAGTTGTCGGTTCTTCAGTG
Organism: Chloroflexota bacterium; assembly: GCA_963664835.2. Lineage (GTDB taxonomy): Bacteria > Chloroflexota > UBA6077 > FW602-bin22 > JBCLEL01. The sequence goes on from CAXXUG010000020.1 coordinate 270,142, forward strand.
GCGCTAGGGGTCGACGGGACACTTGTGAAAGTGGCGGCCTGCCGCAACGTGGTAGCCGTGGCGCCGGTAGAGATGCTGACAGGGGAAGAAGTCAGTTGGATTGTATTGGGAGTTGCGGCAGCCGACTCCTCGGTCGCGATCGGCGACGATTCGGCAACGGTGGGTTCGGGCTCCTGTTCGCCTTGATCGAAGGGATTGCATCCCGCAAACACCAGCGCAAGTATGAGCAGTCCTGCTAGGACTGTGAGTAGCTTGCCCACAGGCGGAAAACTAGCCGGATTGTTTGACACTAACTTTTCCTCGTCTCTTCTTCTCTTGCAGCGTCGCTCGCCACGCGCCGAACGCCGATCACAATTGCCGGGAGGGGCGTTGCCATAAAAGGCATTCCTCTACCGCCCTCGAGCAGCAGGCCGGTCGGCTATAAATCCCTCGCGATGTTCTGGACATCGTTGGACTAGTTGGTCTACCGAAATTCATGGGCTGCGGCGAACCGGCGTAGAGAACGCTCTAATTCATCGTGGCTGGGGGATGTGGACCACCACTCATGATATCAAGTTTACCATCAGTTGTTATTCGTCTATGGGAGTCATTTGATTGTCCGCAAACTACGGGTAGCTGGCTGGGGATAAGACCCGTGTCCGCGGAAGATTGCTTGAACGTTGTACGCCGGATTGAGATCCGGGACGCGCTTTCGTAGCAATCGCACATCCTGGCTGCCGGCGGCACGCCAAGAGATGAAAAATGGCGATGCGAGGTGGCGGAAGTGTTCGTGTGTGATTCGCGCCACACGCCACCCCAGGCGGGGGACAAGCCCCCGCCCTACATTTCTGGAGTCCCGCCCGGTATCGGGATACGGGGTACGCTGTCGAACCAATCGCTCGTCCCGGCTGGGGCCTGCGCACCAAGGGATGAAAAATGGCGATGCAAGGTGGCGGAAGTGTTCGTGCGTGATTCGCGCCACATGCCTCCCCAGGCGGGGGACAAGCCCCCGCCCTACATTTCTGGAGTCCCGCCCGGTATCGGGATACGGGGTACGCTGTCGAACCAATCGCTCGTCCCGGCTGGGGCCTGCGCACCAAGGGATGAAAAATGGCGATGCAAGGTGGCGGAAGTGTTCGTGCGTGATTCGCGCCACACGCCACCCCAGGCGGGGGACAAGCCCCCGCCCTACATTTCTGGAGTCCCGCCCGGTATCGGGATATGGGGTACGCTGTCGAACCAATCGCTCGTCCCGGCTGGGGCCTGCGCACCAAGGGATGAAAAATGGCGATGCAAGGTGGCGGAAGTGTTCGTGCGTGATTCGCGCCACACGCCACCCCAGGCGGGGGACAAGCCCCCGCCCTACATTTCTGGAGTCCCGCCCGGTATCGGGATATGGGGTACGCTGTCGAACCAATCGCTCGTCCCGGCTGGGGCCTGCGCACCAAGGGATGAAAAATGGCGATGCAAGGTGGCGGAAGTGTTCGTGTGTGATTCGCGCCACACGCCACCCCAGGCGGGGGACAAGCCCCCGCCCTACATTCTTCTCGGGTGCTACGATCGGCGGCGGGTTGGCCAGTGGGCTTCTGAGGGCGATTCTCGTGGTTGACGCTGTGGCATGTCATTCGCCTTTGAAATTGAAAGGCTCTGACGGGTTTAGCACGTGGTTGGACAATATTTTCAGGACCGGCTTGATCTTGGTCTCGAAGTTGACCTTCTTCTCTATCGGCTCCATGTGGGAGCCGACCCATAGCTTTATCTCCGCATCCAAATCGCCCAGTCCTGGCGTTTCCACGCTGAACTTCGTAATCTTGTCGTACGGGATGGAGAGATACTCCTTCTTGTACCCAGTTATTCCCTGGGCATCAATCAGGATGATTCGCTTGTCGGTGAACATAAAAACATCGCGAACAAACTTGAAGCCGGCCTCAATTGATTCGCCGTCGATCAGGATCCAGCCGAAGTCCTTCTCCAGTTTTTCTATCTCGATTTCACTGGCAATACCAAGTAGCCTATCAATCATGTGTCATTCATCCTCCGCCGGCTGGGATGGTTTCTTCATCGCGGCCAACCGGCCCTAGTTTCCTCCCTGGCCGCCGTAATCGCGCGCAGTTCCCAGCCGTTCAAATCTATAGGCGCTAGGTTATCGGCTGGACGATTCGGCGGCCTCTTCGGGCAATCTTGTTTGGAATCTGCACTTACAGCGATTTCCGCCCCCTTAGCGCCGAAATAGGCCGGGTTGCCCATCAGGTTATTGCTTCACCCATTCACCACAGCCTTTAGACTCAAAAGCCATGTCTGTGGCTTTGATTTCTGTGTAGCGAGGCCCCTCTATCCGGTCGCTGGCGATGATTTCATCAAGGCTCCCCGCCTAAACCGCTAAGTCGCTTCCAGTAGCAAGTCTATGTACCTCTCCATGTGTCCGAAGCCTCATCGAAGGCCCCCGTTGAATGGTAGGTACCAGGCTCAATGTCTGTGCCTACTAGATAAATACCATCGCCGGGGATTTCCCACCTTGTTGGAGTGCGAGATTGCGGCAATGGCGTTGCGGTTATCGCTGCCCGAATTCTAGTGGGGGCAGGGCTGCTCGGAACTTGCCTAATCTCCCATTCATTGGCGGCTATTGCCCCAGCTATGAAACCGATAAAAAGCCCGGCAAAAAATAGGATTACCTTAACCACGATCTTCTAATGTCCTAGCGAGGGTCGCCTCACTCTTCCCAAGAGAGTAGCTTGACCAAGCTTTAGGCTATCGCCATAGTACAGGGTCTTAGGCATGATTGTTTGCCATTTAAGCACGCGCGCTTTTGGCCGGCAACACAGTAAAATGTCTACTCATTCCTGATGGGTTCACTTGGAGTCAGTACATTTGCGTGTATTCATAAGTCACAGTGATGACGATGTCGAAATAGCGAAGCCGCTCATCACTCTCCTTCGTAGTGCGCTCAATCTCAGAAGCAATGACATACGCTGTAGCAGTGTCGATGGATATCGCCTTCCGGCGGGTGCATCATCTGACGAAGTACTTCGTCGCGAGGTACACGACGCGGAGTTGCTCGTTGGTCTGATCACGCCCAACTCCATAACGTCGGTCTACGTCTTGTTCGAGCTGGGAGCACGTTGGGGTGCTGGAAAGCCGATGTACCCATTGCTTGCAGCAGGCGCAACTTGGGAGCATTTGGAGGGCCCTCTCAGTGGCATCAATGCATTGGACTGTTCCAACGCAAGCCAAGTCATCCAGTTCGTGGAAAATGCAGCAGAAGCACTTGGCACCAATGGTGGTAGTGCGTCTGCATACGTAGACTCAGTCTTCGAATTGGTCAAATCGTCTTCGGGTGATGAGCCCGTGGAGGCACCTAGCCCGCGGCGGAAAGCTTTTGAGAACAGCGACAATTCAACAACCACGCCCCCGGTCACGTCCGTGCGTCCGGCGCTTTCGAAGGAAGCGGAGCGCCTACTAGGTGAAGCATCGAAGGACAATGCTGGGCCGATTCGAAAGCTTCGTTCGGCCGGCGGCACCTGGGTTTTTACTCAAAGAACGAGCTTTGCTGAGCCTGGCGACCCGCGCTCAGAGGCGTTATGGAACGCCGCAATACGGGAACTCATCAATCACGATCTAGTTCGAGACCCGACTGGAAACGACAAGATGTTCGAATTGACACACAAGGGATTTCTTGTTGCCGATGAACTCAGGGCTTCGCGAAGCTCGGAGTAGCACGCTACATCCGGGTGGCTCGTGTGGAGTCCGCCAAGGGCGCGAGTTGCCTATAGAGTGCTTCGGCTGGAGATGCCGTGTAGTCTAGCGCTCAGGCAGTGTCAGGCTTAATTCCAACTCTGCGGACGTGTAAAAACGTAGCCATCGGGATTGACTACGTGGTTCGGCAATTGGCTTTTGCTGAGTACCCGGCGACCTATCGTGAACGATGCTGTCGCAGCGGAGCGCAATTGGAAGGAAGTACGATTGGGTGGGAGGGCGACAACTACTCGTTTCTCTGGGTAACGTTTGCGGACCGCAAGTGTTGGCCCGGTCAAGTCGCCGTCCCCGGAGACAATTAGGGCATTATCGAACAGGTCGTCCTGCGCGTCGCCGAGCATCTCTACTGCTATGTTGACGTCGGTCATCTTCTCCTCGTAAGTATTCCAGATCGCGCCGCATTGGTAACAGGTTCTTTTCTTCGCGAGGTAGCTTCCATAATGTATGTGCAAATCCGGCAATGTTGCTATAGCCTCAAGGTACGTATTCTGTCGCATCCGTCGACCCGGATTCGGTGTCTGAGACGCGACCCTGGCGGTGAAGTATCTGACTGCTACCAACTTCTGTTCAGCGAGTAGGAGTTGCTGGGAAAGACAGCGAAGATCAAGCCAGTAGTAGCGCTGCCAACCCTTGGACTTCAGTCCGTAATACAGGTTGAATCCATCAATGTACACTACTACTCGCTGCATTGAGACCTCGCATGTCGCTTTCGTAACGAGAATTGACATTGGGCTATGGAGCGCATATTATACTCATACCCCGCCGGCGATAGTATCGCCGGCCCGACGTCCTCCATTTTGGGGGGCGTTTCTTTTTGTCCCAAGTTCCGCGGTGGAAGGACGACTTTCAGATACAGGCGGATGTGCCGGCGGTCCATGAGTTCGTGGAGCAGATGCTGGCGATCGGGGTTTCGCTGGAGGCCGGCGGGGACTCCAGGTAGTGGCCGGAGGGCGCAGTTGTTCGGGGGCGCGAGCGGCGCGCTCTTGGCGGGGGTCAAGCCCAGCGCTACGTTACCCATCCCGGCTTGCGCCGGCACACCAAGGGATGAAAATCGGGGCACCGTTTTCGCGGGCTTCTCCATGGCATCACGGGACCATGGTTGGCTGCCGGTCTGCCGGGAGCGGGGGACAAGCCCCTCGCCTAGTCGAGTCTACGACCGCGCTACATTTCCCATCCCCACCCCTCCTGGATTCCGGCCTTCGCCGGCGGATGCGGCTACCTCGGGCGATTCGCGAATCGCCCCTACGGGAATGTGGGCTATTCTCCGCTCGGCCTGCCTACCGTTAACGGGGAACTAGCACCTCGCCTCGGGTAGGCATCGACCGCGCTACTTTTTGTCGTTCCGCCATTAACCACCGGTCTGCACATCGGCAGGTTGCGCCGAGTTAGCGCCGGCATCGAGGTTGATTGGGGCAGATCCTGTGAGGATCAAGACCGAGAGAGGGAGCGGGTCAGGCGTCGCGATCTGGGGACTTTGCTAGGCGTTTGAGAAGCTTGTGGAGCAGGACGATCGGGATCGTGAGCAGCATCATTATCGTCAAGAGAATGCCGCGCAGTATATTCAGTATCACCGAGTCGTCCGAGGAATCAAATCGTCTACCAGAAAAGAGAGCGTCGTTCAGACGGTCTCGACCCTACTAGCGAAGTAGTAGGGGGAGGCTACGAGAAACCTAAGCACGCCTGTTTGCGTCTTACAATAGCCGGCTTGCGCTGGCACGTGCATCGCTGGGCGCGGGAGTGGGCAGGCCGGCCTCGCTTATAGCGGACCGGTTCGGCCTACCTCGTTATGGCAGAAGCTTGACCAGAGCGACCGTGAGGGTGACGTTGAGTGTAACTATGCTGGCGCCCATGAGCCACATTTGACGGTAGAGATCGGCTCGCAACTCGGCGATCACGGTTCGAAGATCAGCTTTGGTTGTGAAGTCCGCAAGGTCGTCTTTGGTGGCAAGTCGTCCGTTTGTGGCTTCGCCCAACGTGGCAACGACGGCCTCAGCTTGAGCCTCATCGAAGCCCGCATTCTTGAGGCTCGTCACGGCCTTATGAGTGTCGAACGTTAGGGCTCCCATTCTCCTCACCTCGTGTCCTCGATTATACAGTGGTTCAGACGCGGGTGCCGGGTTCCGGCTGATCTCTCAAGCGAACGGTCGGAACAACGCCGGTCCTTCTCAGTAGGAATCGTCTTTTGGCGGCCGGCCAGGGGTACCCTCCGGCGCCACTGTCGCGGCCGGCTCGGTGGCCTCGGTGGTTTCGGCCTCGGACAGGACCAGGAAATCGGCGGGTATGAATCCGACGTTGCCGTCCGGGTCGCGTACGTTCTTCCATACGACGTCGTCTTCGGTTACGTCCGGTCCAACGACGACCATCTCGGCGCCTTCGGGCCAGGCTTTGACCCGGTCGGCTGGGTCGAGGGTGGTGCGGATGTAGACGCCGGAGCCGCCTGTGTTGCCGACGACGTAAGTGACCTCCGGCGCATCTGGGGCCGGGGTCGATTCATCCGGCTCGGCGGCCGGCGTTGTGGGCTCGGCGGTAGGCGTGTCGGTGCCGGCGGGCACTAGCAGGTAGTCGGCCGGCACGAAGCCGGCGTTGCCGTCCGGGTCTTCCACGTTCCGCCAGACCCGGCCTTCGGCAGTTACGTCCGGCCCTATGACAACCATCTCGGTACCGTCAGGCCAGGCCTTGATCTTGTCGTCCATATCAGCCGTGCGGCGGATGAAGACACCGTCGCCGCCGGTTTCTCCGACGACCCATTTGGCCGCGACCGTTGGGGTTGGCGGAGCCTGGGTCGGGGTGACGGTTGGCGGCGCCTCCGTGGCGGTTGCGGTAGCGGGCGGGATGGTCGGAGTTGCGGTCGACGGTAGCGGTGTAAAAGTGGCAGGCGGCGCTTGGGTGGCGGTTGGCGGCGATTCAGCCACTTCCGCGCCCTGGTCAAAGGGATTGCAGCTTGACAGCGCCAGTGCCAGTACCAACAATCCGCCGGCGAACCAGGTAGACCTGCGGGCGGATGAGCGCATGGGTTGTTGTACTCTAGTCATCGGTTACGACTCTGTTGCGTCCGGGCATCCCGGTCGCGATCCGGCATGCCAGGGAGTGAAAATGTGGATGCTTTGCCGGATGGGTTTGGGTTTGGTTGGTGCCCTCTCCCATCCCCTCTGGATTCCGGCTTTCGCCGGAATGACGAATTCGGCGCTGGGTTCGACGGGTCATTTCCATTTTCGTACCAATCCCTCATCCCGGCTTGCGCCGGCACATCAAGATATGAAAATGGATGCACTGGTTGACGAGTGTTCCTCACAGTGGCTCGGGACTTCGGTTGGTTGCCGGTCTGCCGGGAGCGGGGGACAAGCCCCTCGCCTCGCGAAGTCTTCGACCGCGCTACATTTCCGCTCCCCTCCCCTCCTGGATTCCGGCCTTCGCCGGAATGACGAAGTGGGGGGCCGGAGTGTTGAGTTTGGGCGGCGTGTAATGTCATCTTCGTATCAATTGCCAAGTCACAGGTATTTGCCGATTAGCAGGGAGAGCTTGGACTTGGTGTCGGCGGGCATGGCGTCCTTGGCGGTGATTATGGCGTCCTTTAGGGCGCTGCGGCACTGGCAGCCGCGATCGTCGCCCAAACGGGACATCAAGCCGGCGATGACGCGCTGGGCCTGGTCGATATTTTGGAGAAGATTCTGGACGACCACTTCGACCGTGACCGGCTCGGCGCTCTCGTGCCAGACGTCGTAGTCGGTTACGAGCGCGAGGGTGGCGTAGCAGATCTCAGCCTCGCGGGCGAGTTTGGCCTCGGGCAACGCGGTCATTCCGATCACGTCCACTCCCCACTGGCGATAGACTCGCGATTCGGCTTTGGTCGAAAACTGGGGGCCTTCGATGCATACGTAGGTGCCGCCACGGTGTACGCGCGGGACCCATCGTTCCGCCTCTTCGGCAAGGGCTTTGCTGAGAAGCGGGCAGAAAGGGTCGGCGAATCCGACGTGGGCGACGATACCCTCCCCGAAGAAGGTGCTGGGCCTCAGCCTGGTACGGTCGAGGAGCTGATCCGGCACCAGAAGGTCGAGCGGCCGGACGTCTTCGCGCATTGATCCCACCGCGCTAACGGAGAGTATCTGCTCGACGCCAATGGACTTCAACGCGAAGATGTTCGCGCGGCTGTTGACCTCTGTCGGCATGATCCGGTGGCCCCGGCCGTGCCTGGGCAGGAACGCGATGGTGGAGCCGGACAGCTTTCCAACTCGGATGAGGTCGCTCGGCTGCCCGAATGGAGTGTCGACAGACAGCTCATCGACTGTCTGGAGGCCCTCCATGTCGTAGAGCGCGCTGCCACCGATAACGCCGACCCTGGCATCAGCCAATAATTGCCTCCTTGTGCCCTGAGTGTTGCCAAACGTGGACCTGACGTTGCGTCACGAGCGCCGATTCCCGCATGTCACGCATCATATCCGGCGAAAGAGTCTCGTGTCAGAACTTCAGAATGCTGAAGATGGGCCCGTAACCAGCGAGGGGCTTTCGACCTGCGAGGAACGTCAACTCGGCCAGAAACGCGATGCCGGCGACGACCCCGCCAAGCTGTTCCACCAAGTCGATAGAGGCCTTGACGGTACCGCCGGTGGCAAGAACGTCGTCGACTATGAGTATACGTTGGCCGGGTTGTACGGCGTCCCGGTGCATTTCCAGGGTATTGGTGCCGTACTCCAACTCGTAGTCTGTATGAATGGTATCAGCCGGCAGCTTACCTCGCTTGCGTATCGGGACGACGCCGGCGTCAAGGTTCAACGCGACTGGCGTGGCGAGGATGAATCCGCGCGACTCGACGCTGGCGACGAGGTCGATGTCTTGGCCGGCGAACGGGGCGCTGATCTGTCCGGTTACTTGACGTAAGGCGGCCGGATCTTTGAGCAGCGGGGTGATGTCCTTGAACAGGATCCCGGGTTTAGGGAAGTCGGGGACATCGCGAATCCGTTCGGTCAGCTCGGGAATCGACAGTTCCACGGTGTTGTCCTCCAACAAGACGGCGCCGGCGGCCGGCGCGATGCGTCGCGCTCCGCGTCGGATTCTAGTCTACCGCAATTTGTTGTACAACCGGTTGGGTCTGGTGCATCGAGGTGCGAATGTCCGGTGCTCAGGCGACATCACGGGATGAGAATGGGCCGGCGCCGGGCATTACAACGGGGGTGGACTAGCGCCACGCCCCGAACCCAGCGGGGGACAAGCCCCCGCGCTACATTGACCGCAGCGGTGGTTCCCGTTTTTTCGATTGACTTATTGCCGCGCGGCGATGGTGCGAGCCCCCGGGCTACAGTCGCCGTGGGAGTGGTCGCCGGACCGCCCTCGCGGAGCGCTTCGCGAAGCGCCCCATCCGGGACCCTTGGGGCTAGTGGAACCACCGGGGTAGCGTCTATTCTGGTGGCGGCAATGATAGAATTTGATTCCTTCCGTCCGGCACATCTGATCGTACCGATTGCTCATGGGTGTGTGCATCGGATGAAGTGAAGACGAAATGAGAAAAGCTGTCGATGAGTAAGACACTGGTATCCTCGACCGATGGTCAGCCGTCGGTTGGAACCCGAATCACCTGCGTGATCGTCAGTTGGAACGTGCGCGAGCTTGTGCTGAAATGTCTCGAATCGGTCCTTGCTTCGGCCGAGAGGTCGGGAATAGGTGTAGAGACGGTGGTGGTGGACAATGCGTCGAGCGATGGCACGGCTGAGGAGATATCTGAACGGTTCTCGAGCGTCGAACTGATCGCTAACGACGAGAACGTTGGCCTGGCTAAAGCGGTGAGCCAGGTCGCCGGAAGGTCGCAATCTGATTATTTATTCCTGCTGAACCCGGATACATGGTTGGAGGACGGGGCGTTGGATCGCCTGGTCGATGCATTGGACAGGAATCCGGCGGTCGGCCTGGTGGGTCCGGCCATCGTGGCCGACGACGGCCGGACCGAGCAGCCTTGTCGTCGCTTTCCCCGGTGGTATGACTTCTTCTGGGAGAGCACGCTTCTGGAGCGCTTCTGGCCGGATTCGCCGTCGGTCCGCCACTATCGCTGCGCCGATTTGCCGGCGGATCAGGTGCAATTTCCCGACTGGATCACCGGCGCCGCCCTGATTGTGCGCAGGTCGGCGATCGGGAGTGAGGCAGTTTTCGATACGCGTTTCTTCATGTACTCCGAGGAGTTGGACCTATGCCGGCGACTGAGGGCAAACGGATGGGAGGTGCTCTACGAGCCCTCGGCGGTGATTCATCATGCAGGCGGCCGGAGCTCGTCGCAGGACGATTATCTTCGCAATGTTCGATTCCACGATAGCAAGGCGACCTATATGGCGAAGCACCATGGACGTCACCTGGAGCTAGTTTTCCGCTTGTTCATCGCGCTGTCGTTAACGCTCAGCGGGTTGGAAGACTGGACGAAGGGCAAGCTGGAAAAGGAGGAGCATTGGCGGGCCAACCGTGCGGCGATGTACATTAGATCGGGGCTCTGGCACCTCAAGCGATTGATTTCCAGGATGGGCGGCTAGGAGTTCACCGATGCTCAGAGTAGCTTTACTGACGGGTGAGTATCCGCCAATGCGCGGCGGCGTCGCCGACTTCACCGAGCAAATAGCCCGGACTTTGGTGACGATCGGGGCGAGGCCGGCCGTTATCACCTCGGCGAAGGCGAACCTGGATTCGCCCTCAATTGGCTCATCGAGCGATCCGAGCGAAGTTGAGGTGTTTCCCGACATTCGCAGGTGGCGCCTCGCTACACTTCCAATGCTGGCCGCGACCATAGAGGCGACCGGCGCCGAGGTCTTGAACATTCAGTATCAGACTGGCGCCTTCGAACTCAACCCGGTGGTTAACCTGTTGCCGCTGTATATGCGTCTCAGGCTCCCAGCGCTGAAGGTAGTCACCACGTTTCACGATCTCAGGGAGCCGTACATTCTGCCCAAGATCGGTCCTCTACGCCATCTCGCGGTGTGGTTGCTTGCCCTGACCTCTCACGGCGTTATCTTGACCAATAATGAAGACCTTGCCGTGCTGACCAAGTGGAGCGGTGAAGACGAGATCCGTGTTCGCTTCGGCGGACCTCCAGTATTTCCGATCCCGATCGGATGCAACATCCCGTTGAGCAATAGGGCCACATTCAACCGGACGGCGTGGCGCCAGCGCATGGGGATTGGGCCGGCGGATTTCCTGTTCGGCTACTTCGGCTATTTGAACGCGAGCAAGGGCATCGATGATCTGATCGACGCGTTTGGGACGATGTTGGCAAATGGAGAGCAGGCGAAGCTGGCGATGATTGGAGGATCTACGAGCGACAGCGGCCGGGGAGAACGCAACTACGCTCGAGACATGCGAGCACGGTTGGGCGACACTCCGTTCCGTAGCAATGTCGTGTGGAGTGGCTACACCGCTGCTCATGAGGTCTCTGCGAATCTATTCGCAATCGACGCCTGCGTGCTGCCATTCAAGGCCGGGGCATCGTTGCGACACGGTACGCTGGTCGCGGCGATCGCGCACGATCTGCCGGTTGTGACAACGATGCCGCCCACGGTAGGGGAGGCCGCGACGGCATATCCAATGCTGGCGGATCGAGAGAACGTCCTGATGGTGCCGGCCGGTTCGCCGGAGCGGTTGAGTTCGGCGATGAGCGAAGTAGCCGGCTCGCCGGCGCTGCGGCGAAGATTGTCCAAAGGCATCAGGAACATTTCGGAAGAGTTTCGCTGGGACAGGATCGGCATGAAAACGTTGAGAGCGTTCCAGCGAGTGTTGGGATGACCAGCCGAAGCCGCGGTCGCAGTCCCCATTTTCGCGCGGTCGAATAGTCCAGGCCGCGGGGTTCGCAACGGAGATTTCGGGCAGCGTCAATTGACCGTGGACGCGGTAGGCAAGTGTGTTATAATCCGTCGCCGATGGTGTTTCACATTGGTTCCCAGCCTAGGTCCAGCGTCTTTGAACCCACCACACTTCGGCGTGACTTCGCGGCGCGTTCCCAAGCTACCCCAATCTGCACCAAATAGTTACTTAATTTTTCACTTTTCCAGGAGTGTGTTGTGGTTCTTTCCGATGAAACCCTTACCTGTCGTGACTGTGGGGTAGAGTTCGTTTTCACGGTCGGTGAGCAGGAATTCTATGCGAGCAAGGGGTTTACGAATAAGCCTAGCCGATGTCCGTCGTGCCGTGCTGCGCGAAAAGCTCGCATCTACGACGGCGACTCGATGGGTGGCGGCAGAGGGTATGGCGAGCGACCCCGGCGTGAGATGCACATTGCGACCTGTGCCAAGTGCGGCGGCGAAGCCCAGGTTCCATTCGTGCCTCGTGGGGATCGTCCGGTATATTGCTCTCGATGCTTTGACGAAATACGAGGGCAAGTTCGTTAGTCGATTCAGCGGTCTAGTTAACGAGGTGGGGGGCACGTCCTCCCGCCTTTTTTGTTGCCTTCGGGGGAATGATCCAGAGGTTTCCGTGTGAACAGGGAAGACTTCGGGTTCCAGGCGCGATTTGAAGAGGACCTGGTCGCCATCGATCACACAGGCATAGCGGTGCAGCGCACGGATGACGCCATCCGGCTCTACTGCGACGTGCTGGGGTTGGCTGCCGGCCCAAAACGGCTGCACGCGGGCGAACGAATCTACATCACCTTTCTCGACAGTGCCAACAGCAAGGTCGAGGTGTTGGAGCCAGCCGGCCCTGAGTCGGCGATCAGCCGGTTCCTGGAAAAACGGGGCGAGGGCATGCACCACGTCTGCTTTCGGGTAGGGGACGTTCTGGAGGTGGCAAACCGCATGGCGCAGGCGGGATACCAGGTGATCGACCAACAGCCTCGCATCGGCCTGGAAGGCGAAAAACTGGTCTTCATCCATCCGAAGAGCAGCCACGGCGTCTTGATCGAGCTGTTGGAGCCGGCCGGCGATGGCTGATCGGCATCCTGCTCGTGTGCTGATCGCCAAGCCGGGTCTGGACGGCCACGATCGCGGCGCCAAGATCATCGTTCGGGCGCTGCGCGACGCCGGAATGGAGGTGATCTATACCGGCATTCGGCAGACTCCGCAGGCGATAGTCTCGGCCGCGGTACAGGAGGACGTCGACGTCATAGGCCTCAGCATCCTCTCCGGCGCGCATATGGCGCTGGTGCCGCGAATCCTGGGTCTACTCGGGGAAGCGGAGGCCGGAGACATTCCGCTACTGGTAGGTGGAATCATCCCTGACGAGGATGCCGAGGAGTTGAAACGGCTGGGTGTCCGGGCGGTGTTCGGCCCAGGCACGTCGACCGCTCGCATCGTCGAGATGATCGCCGGCGTCGCCGCGGGTCCGGGTGAGCCAGCCGGCAGCGGCTAGTCCAAGTCTATTTCCAACAATGCGTTACGACTGCGAGGGGGTTAGGTGACGATAGACCACCGGCGGCTCGGTCGGCTGATCTCTCGGGTTGAGCGGTCACCTGAAGAGGTCGGCGAGGTCGTCGCCGGCTTGGGCGGGCCCGGCGAATGGCAGGTGGTTGGCATCACCGGACCTCCCGGTTCCGGCAAGAGCACGCTTATCGGCGTGCTGGCCCGTCACCTGGCAGAGGCTGGTGCGAAGGTTGCGGTAATCGCGCTGGATCCGGCCAGCCGGCTGACCGGCGGCGCAGTCCTTGGCGATCGACTTCGCATGCAGCAGCTCGAAAGTGGCGATATATATGTTCGCTCGATGGCTTCCAGGGCGGGGCCGGCCGTTATCGGCCGCCCTGTGGCTGCGGCTATCGAGGTGATCGCGGCAGCGGGTTACGACTCGATCCTTTTGGAAACGGTCGGAGCCGGCCAGGACCAGGTGGGAATACGTCTGTTGGCTGACATCATCGTGTTGGTGGACGTACCGGGGACCGGGGACGAGGTGCAGGCGCTCAAGTCCGGCCTGACTGAATTCGCCGACATTCTGGTGGTGAACAAGTCCGACCTGCCGGGCGCCGGAGCGGTGGCGGCCGGACTGAAGGCGCTCGCGTCAGGCGTTGGTGGTAAGGGCGAGCGAAAGCCAGTGCTGCTGACCTCGGCTATCAATGCGGAAGGAGTAGAGGAGCTTTCGGAGGCCATTAGATCTCGGCAGATGAGATTGGATCGCTGCGAGCGCGACTCGCGCCGGAGGGCGGCGGCCGAGGCCGAGCTACGCCGGAGAGTTGGCGAGCGTCTGAGTGCACTGGCGATCGAGCGGGTGGGGCCGGCCGATTGGGATGCGGTTGTAAGCAGGGTCGCTGGTTGGCGGCTGAGCCCGGACAGGGCCGGCCAGGAGATCGTGGATCGACTGATCGGCGAAGCGGACGGCTAGCGATGCCAAGCGTCGGGGTTGGCTGGCGGATTGCCGCTGGGACGGTCCTCTTTGGCCTGGCGTTTCTCTTCGGCCGAGCCTTGGGCCGGCGGCGCGGCGACCTAGTCCATCTCACCGGCTTGCGCAACGGGCACAAGGCGCTCGCGGTCGGGCCCAACGACACGGCTGACTTGGAGGCGATGGAGAGAATGCTGTCGCCGGATGGGCAGTTGGTACAGATCACGCTTGAAGGCATTGGGCCGGCCGTCGATCGGAGCGAAGGCGCCGGCCGGGGCGCTACCAGGTCGATATGCGAACCCTCGAAGTTGCCGTTCGGGCCGGAGACGTTTGACGCGATCATTCTTGGCGATCCAGCTTGGATCGACGTACTGGTTCCGCTGCTTAGACCGGCCGGAGTGCTCAGTCTGATCCAGGCCGGTGGGCGCGGCTTTGGGCAGGCGGCGCACCGCCGGCGTCAGCTCTCGGACGCTGGCCTTGAGGTCATCGACTCGCCGGGAATGGGTCTTTCCTACGTGGTCAATGCCCGGCGGCCGATTCAGAGTGAGCCTGCCGAATGAGCGGCCGGCTGGCGGATTATATCGCTGGGCCGGGCACCAATATCATCGCCCTCGTCGGAGCCGGCGGAAAGACAAGCCTCGCGTATGCACTGGCCAGGGAACTTACCAACGCCGGCGAGTTCGTCGCTTTCACAAAGACGACTTCCGTTACCGCGAACACATTCCGTTGGGACGCTCACCTGATCGTCGAGCCGGATGCCGAGCGCATGCAGGACGAGCTAGTCCGTGTCCGGCAAGCTGGGCAAAGGCTGGTGGGACTGGCGACCGGCTACATTCGGGCCGATCTGCTGCAGGGGTTGAGTACCGATGACGCGACTGACCTGGTCAACAGCGGCGCGGTGGACAGGGTCTTGGTGGAGGCTGATGGGGCGCGTCGCCGGCGGATCAAAGCGCCATCCGAGCGAGAGCCGAATCTGCCGGCCGGCACCGGGGCGCTGGTGGCAGTGGTCAGCGCGGATGCGATCGGGCTACCGTTAAACGAGGAAACGGCTCATCGGCCGGAGCTTCTGTCCGCGATAGCCGGACTGGAGTTGGGCGCAACCATCGGTCCTACCAACGTGGCGCGCCTGATGACGTCTCCAGCGGGCGGGCTCAAGGGCCGGCCGGCCGGGGCGCGTTTCGTTTGCGCGCTGACCTGGGTTAAGGACGACAATCGGCCGGCCGCATACGAAGTGATGCGATTGGTCAGGCTGACCGGGGTCGCGGACGCCGGCGTACTGCTGGCGCAGGAGCCGGATGGGTATCTGCACGTCGAAGAGGGTTGGCGGGTTTGAACAAATGTTTGATAACGCTGTATACTCGCTCCGCATTCAGGTTGATAGCCTGCGCCCGTCATTAGGATAGACAGAGCGCGGTTATCCACGGGAAGGGCGCGGCGTAGAACATGCAAGTGCAACCGGTAGCGGGGCGGGTGGAGCGAATTCTGCCGATAGTCGTGCTATTGGTTGCGGTATTTCTCCGACTGTACAGCCTGGATTCAGTACCTCTGGGACTTCTGGGAGACGAAGCTGAAAACGGGCTCGACGCCCTGGAGATCATCGACGGCGAACGGCCAATCTTCCTGACTGAGAACCATGGCCGCGAGGCTCTCTTCGTCTACCTTCAGGCGCTCAGCATAGCGTTATTGGGCCAGACGGACCTAGCCTTGAGGATCGTCTCTGCCATCATGGGGATACTGACGGTCACAGCGGCATACGTGCTGGTTGGGCGCCTGTTCGGTTCGCGGGTCGCCCTGCTTGCCAGCGGATGGCTTGCCTTGTCCGTCTGGCACGTGATATTCAGTCGGATCGGGTTGCGCACGATTTCACTGCCACTGTTCCTCGCAGTCGGGTTCTATTGCTTCTGGCGCGGGTTGGAGGACGTCGGATCTCAAGTAGAGGCGAAGCACGCCTCGTCGCCACCAACTACCAGAAGCCCGAGATATGCCATCTGGTTTGCACTCGGCGGCATAGTGATAGGGCTTTCACTCCACACATATTCGACCGCTCGATTTGCACCCCTCGTCATTGTGGCGTTGGCGTTCTACGTGGCGCTCATGCACCGCCAAATGCTCCGTCAGGTCCTTCCGGGGTTAGTCTTGGCGCTGGTTATGAGCGCTCTCGTCTTCCTGCCGCTGGCGAACTACTTTGTAGATCATCCTGAGGACTTTGTAGAAAGGGCTCGGATAGTGACGGTAGTCAACCCAGCGCACCACGAGGGCAGCGTTGGGCAAGCTCTGTTTGACTCAACACTTCGCTCGCTGGGAATGTTCGCGATCCGAGGAGACACCCATTGGAGCAGAAATATCTCCGGCCGGCCTGTATTTGATCCCATATCAGCGCTGTTAATGCTAATAGGAACAGCGTTGGCCGTACGGAGATTTCGGGAGCCGGCGTATGGTCTCACAGTAATGTGGCTTGTAGTGATGTTTGTGCCGGGCGTCCTCGCGGTTGAGAATGTCCCCAATTACCTACGCGTCACCGGAATTATCCCGGCCCTATTCATACTGCCGGCATTAGGGGCTTCTTGGCTGTGGCAGCTTTGGGAATCCCACGGGCCGGCAAGACTGCGCGCATTACCTGTCCTACTTGTGACGTTGGCATTTCTGGGTGGAACGTTCCATACCTATGCTAGCTATTTCGAACTATGGGCCAAACAACCTGAGCTCTCGGGTGTTTTCAGTGCGGCGCGACCAGTATTGGGCAAAGTCCACTGCCGAACGGCAGAGATGAGGCATAGGCCGAGTTTGGCGTTGGATGATGGTCGGGAGCCGGGCCTGCAAACTCCGGCACGCTTTGGTGAGCAAGTGTTCGTGTCTGGGTTCGACCTGCCCAAAGATGTCCGAGCAGGCGCGACGATGACAGTAACATGGTACTGGCACATACTCTCCGATGGTGAAAGAGAGCTTGCGCTTTCCAATCGGCTATTTGACGAGGACGGTCACCGTCGCGGTCAGGCATATGAACGATGTTTTATCCCCAGGCAATGGCCTGTTGGCACGACTGGGACAACCACCTTGGACATCCAAGTCGATCCCGAAGCGTCAACCGGTGCCTACTTGCTGCATGCGACGATTAGTGATCATCGAAATCATCATAGAGTAAGGTCACATCTGCCCGCCATCGACCCTCATGGGAATCAGGTTGGGCGTCTCCTGATATTGGGGCCGATCAAGGTTCACGGCCGGCAGTCGGAACTGGCGTCGGAAATAGAAAATCGCCTTTCGGTAGGCTTTGCGGATCAGATCGATCTTCTGGGGTATAGTCTCAGTACTCGCAGGCTCGTACCAGGTCAGTCGCTCGACTTGATCCTCTTCTGGTCGCCTAGGGGAAGGCCATCGAATGACTATACGGTTTTCGTCCATCTGCTGGACTCCCAAGAGCAACTCCAGGGTTAGGCGGATTCGCGTCCCAGAGACGGACGATATCCCACTTCGATATGGGACGCCGGCGAAGTCATCGTGGACTTGCACACTCTTTCGCTGGGGGCGGACTTGTCTGCCGGCGAGTACCATCTGGCCATAGGATTGTACGAATTTGAGACTGGTCAGAGGATGGGAATAGTTGACGAGCACGGCCGGATAGTGGGGCATCGCGTAATAATCTCTGGATTAGCTGTTGAAGGCTAGAACGCGCCGCGACTGGCCATAAGTCGTCAAATGGAGGGGCCGGGGGCACATAATCGTGGGTCGCTAGCCGCTAGGCCTTGAGGCGTTCGCCGTACTGGCGATTGTAGTACTCGGTGTATTCGCCGCTCTTGATGGGTCGCCACCACCACTCGTTGTTCTGGTACCACCTTACGGTGTAGGCGAGTGCGTCTTCGAAGCTGTGGGTAGGTTCCCAGCCCAGGGAGCGGACTTTGCTGGAATCCAGCGAGTAGCGGCGATCATGGCCGGGCCTGTCTTCGACCAAGCGGATAAGCGACTCCGGCTTGCCGAGGATCTCCAGGATCAGATTCGTCAACTCACGGTTCGTGCGCTCGTTGCCGCCTCCGACGTTGTAGACCTCGCCGGGCTCCCCTTTCTCCAAGATCAGGTCGATTGCCGAGCAGTGGTCCAGGACGTAGATCCAGTCCCTTACCTGCAGACCGTCGCCGTACATGGGCAGGGGCAGATCGTCGATTGCATTGGTGATAAAGAGGGGGATCAGCTTCTCGGGATAGTGGTAGGGGCCAAAGTTGTTGGAGGCGCGCGTGACTATCACCGGCAGGTCAAAGCTGTGGTAGTAGGCTCGGGCCATGAGCTCACCGCCGGCTTTGCTGGCGGAGTATGGGTTGCGGGGATGCAGGCGGTCGGATTCGAGCGATTGGCCGGATTCGACCGAGCCGTAGACCTCGTCGGTCGAGATCTGAATCACTCGGTGCAACGAGCGCCGCTTGGCCGCTTCCATCAGGGTGTAGGCGCCGTACACGTCGGTGTTGATGAACTCGCCGGCGTCGAGGAGCGACCGGTCGACGTGGGTTTCGGCGGCGAAGTTGATCGCGGCGTCCGCCTCGCCGGCCAAACGATCGACAAGGGCGGGATCTGCCAAGTCGCCTTGGACGAAGGAGAATCGCGGGTCGGACTCGAGATCCGCCAGGTTCTCGCGCCGGCCGGCGTAGGTGAGCTTGTCCAGCACGGTTATGGACCAGTCTTGGTGCCGGCGCAGCGCGTAGCGAACGAAGTTTGAGCCGATGAAGCCGGCGCCGCCGGTGACCAAGATGCGGTACATGAATCTCTCCAGCGCTCGGTAGCTAGCCGCCGGTCATCGGTCGAACGCTACTCGCCAATTACGCCGACTCGGCTGTTGTCGCCCAACATCAGCTTGTAGCCTTTCGGTTTGCTCGACGAGCGAGTCAACTCGACGTTGCGACCAATCAGACTGTCCTCGATGCGGTAGGGAATGTCGACGATTCGACTGTGCTCCAGGACGATGCTGTGCTCGATCTCGCTGTCGGACACCAGGCAGTGGTGGTAGACCGAGGTGAACGGGCCGATGTAGGAATTTTCGATCCTGCTGTGTTCGCCGATGATCGCCGGCCCCCGGACGACGCTGTTCACAATCTCGGCGTGCCCTTCGATCACCACTCGCCCGTGCACTTCCGACTGCTCGTCAACCCGGCCGATCGACCGCGATTCGAACGTCTCCAGAATCAAGCGGTTTGCCTCCAACATGTCGTCCTTCTTGCCGGTGTCGATCCAATGCCCCTTGACGATACTCGGGTCCACCCGCAGTCCACTGCTGATCAGATATTGGATCGCGTCGGTGATTTCCAACTCTCCTCGAGCCGAGGGGGTGATGTTGTTTACAGCTTCGAAGACGTGGCTATCGAACATGTAGATGCCGACGAGAGCAAGGTTGGTCTTTGGGTTATCGGGTTTCTCTATTACCCGAACAACCCGCTCGTTCACCAACTCGGCGACCCCGAAATCCTGCGGGTTCGGGACCTGGTAGAGGAGTATCTGGCTGTTGGATCCGTTGGACTTGAATTTCTCCACCAGAGGCGTGATGCCGTCCCGGATGAAGTTATCGCCGAGGAACAGAGTGAATGGCTCTTCGCCGATGAAGGGCTCGCTTATTTTCACACCGTGGGCTATTCCGAGCGGCGCGTCCTGGGTGATGTAGGTTACCCGGGCGCCGAATCGCGACCCGTCGCCGACTGCGGCCTCGATCTGATCCCTGGTGTGACCGACGACGATGCCGATCTCGGTGATGCCGGCCCTGACTAGGTCCTCGATGGCATAGAAGAGCACCGGTTTGTTCGCAACCGGCACGAGCTGCTTGGCGCCGGTATAGGTCAACGGCCGAAGGCGCGTGCCGTGGCCGCCGCTGAGAATCAAGCCTTTCAAGCCTGGACCTTCCACATCTGCCAGAAATGGCGGCGCTGATATGCCTGGGGCTCAACTCTAGGCACATCCTCGTCGTTTACGATCATGCGGGGAACGCCCATAACCAGCATCTGGGCGGCTTCCGGGCCCACAAGTTCGACCAAGCGGTCGTAGTTGCCGGCCACGGCCGGTGGCCTTGCGTCGACGGAATGGGAGTCCGAGGCGACGAGGTGCGCCATGCGGTGCTTGAGCATGATCTCGGCGGTGGTCCTCTCGGCGCTGCCGTGGTGTCCGGCCAAGCTGCCGGCGTTGACCTGGGCGAGCACGCCGCGCTCCAGCAACTTGATGATCCTGTTCACGTCCTGATGATAGTGCGTGTAGCGCTCGGCGTGAGCCAATACCAGTTTGTATCCGCGCAGCTGCAGCTCGAATATGATCTCCTCGGTGTAAGGAGGGTAGAAGTTGAATGGCAGCTCGAACAGGAGATAGCGACTCTTGTTGAGGGTAACGATGTCGGGCGCTTCCCCGGGGCGGACCAGCTCTGGCACCAGGAAGGTCTCGCCGCCGACGTACAGATCGACATCCAAGCCGGCGTCGCGGCAGGCTTTGCGCAAGCGGCCGAGCCTCGCCTCCACGGCGGTGATGGACTCGCGATAGTCCCATAGGCCGCGGTGGGGAGTCGCCGCTATGCCAACGGCGCCCTGCCGGACGGACTCCGCAATCAATTGGAGCGAACCCTCAGTCGATTCGGGGCCATCATCTACGCCGGGGAGGATATGGGTGTGCAGATCGAGGTGCGGGACCGCGGAACTATCCTTTTCGCCGAGCATCAGCTCGAATAGTAGCGGTGCAGGCTGCTATCCATCTTTACGTTGTTTAGAACAGCGCCGAGAACTCTGACGCCGGCCTTGTCCAAGATCTCACGAGCCCTGACGGCGTGGTCTCGCTTAGTCCGGCCGATGCTGACGACCAGGACCACGCCATCGACCTTACGCGCGAGTATGGCGGCGTCAGTGACCGCGACAATCGGGGGCGAGTCGAAGAGTACTATCGCAGCGTCTTGACGCAAATCAGAGAGGATGCGGTCCATGCGTTGAGCGCCAATCAACTCGGAAGGGTTGGGCGGCAGCTCACCGCTGGCGAGCAAACGGAGGCCAGGCACACTCGTTGCCTGAAGCGCCGCGATCGGGTCAGAGTCGTCGCGGACGACGTTTGAAAGACCGGGCGACATGTTTACGCCGAAGTAGGTGTGAAGAGCCGGCCGGCGCAAGTCGGAATCGACGAGGATGACCTGTTGGCCGGCCTGGGCAAACGTCACCGCCAGATTGGCGATGGTGGTCGATTTACCCTCTTGGGCGCTTGCGCTGGTGACCAAGACTGACCGCACGGGGTCGTCCAGGCTGTAGAACTGGATGTTTGTGCGCAGCGTGCGGAAGGCTTCGGCGCCTGGAGATCTTGGTTCCGCAAGTGTTACGAGGCTTTCGGTGCCAGCGGCCATCAGCGTGACCCCTCGGGGCTGGACTCGATTGGAAGTTTCATCGGGATGTTGGCATCGGCAATCGCCTGTCCTCCTGTTTGGGCGGCCGGCAGCGCGCCAAGAACTGTTAGACCGACGTACTGCTCGACTTCTTCGCCGGTCTTGATCGTGTCGTCAAGGTAATCGAGTACGAAGACTAGAACCCCACCGATGAGCACGCCCAACACGAATGCCGCCATCGCGATCTGTCTCTTCTTGGGGAAGAAAAGCTCACCCGGCTTGGGTCGGTCGAGCAAATCGACCTCGATCCGATCTCGCGGATCTACCGGCGCCATTCGGATCTGCTGTTGATTGACGAACTCGCTCGCCCAGGCGTAGGCGATGTCGCTCGCGCGGTTGGGGTCGGTATCATCGACTGTCATGACCAGCATGTAGTCTTCAGACACGGCCGCGACCCTCACTTTGCCGAGCAGCTTCGCTGGAGACAGATCGAGGTCGAGGTTCTCGTTCACCGCCGCGGCGATCTTATTCGTCTGCAGCTGCTGGCTGTACTGCCTGAGGAGGTTTTCGATGACCAGAGTGAGTCCGTAGTCGAGCCGGGAAGGGGACACGGTCAGCTTGACCTCGGAACGGTACACCGGGGTTTGGGCGTAGCCAAAGCCGATGCTGCTGGCGGTGGCGACGGCGGCGACGATCGCGATCATCCACCAGCGCCGGCTCAAAACGCGCCAGTATTGTTTTATGCGCAAATGTCTACCAGGCTCACAGACTCAGGTAATGAAGTGAAACCACTTCCGGATTGTACCATTGGTCATAAACCGCGCCAAGAAAGTGTTCTTATTCGAGAGAGGGAGTCCCGGGGTTGGCGGCTAGCTGGGGCAGATTCTTCTCCAAGACCTGCTTGATCCAACTGTTTATGCTCATACCGCTGTGGCCGGCCGAGACCGCGATACGTTGGTGGAGGTCAGTGCCGAGCCTGAGGTGAAGATTACCGGAGAATGGTTTTCTGGGTTCGACGCCGTCTTCTTCGCATGATGCCAGGTACTCGTCGATGGAAATGCGAAGCTCCGTCTTGAGTGTTTCGACATCGGCCGCTTCACAGTTGGCGATGGGATAGGCACCGCTGTTGATCACACTTGCGTGCAGAAGGCCAACCGAGTCGTCGTATTCCACCTTCGCGATGTAGCCTTTGTACTCCATCATGGCGTCACTCCTATATGCGCCAGGAACTGCGCAATATCCCTGACCGTTGCTCTGCCGGTTTCTGGGCGCGGGTGAGGTCGATTTTTTAAGTCGTTACTCCGATCTAAGCGGATCCCCCGCTGTCGGTCGACTCAGACGTGCGTTCACAAGCCGGTTTAGACTGACCCTCTCTTCAGCAGCCTCAAGCATAAGCTCGCGGTGAGTTTCTGGGGGTACGCGCACTATGAACTTTCCGCTGTACGCACGATCGGCCAATGGCACGGGTGGCGACTCGTCTGATCCTCTCATATCCAGAACTACCTCCGCCACCAGCCGCCGGATCCCTGTGAACGCCTCCTCGGGCGTTGGCGCCAACCAGCTTAGCGATGGGAATTCCAAACAGAGTCCAACGTGTTCGCTGTCGTCTGGAGACCAGGTAACCCTATAGGTGTAATGATCACTCACCTTGAACCTCCAACTTCTGAATTGCCCTAAGAACTTGCCTAACCTGATACGCCTTGGCCATTCCGTTGTTATTCTGGATGTTAACTCGCGGATCACCCGGCCATGGCGTGCGGTAGATCCTGTGACTACCGCTGGCCTTTCGTGCCTCGCCGAAATAGGCGTCGCAGATCTTCACCAGGTCGGAAAATCGCACGCCCTTCGGGTTCCTCTTCAATGCCCTCAGGATCGACTCTTGGCGTGCCATCGCCGCATAGTATCAATATAGATACTATGCGTCAATGAGTGGTAGCGGATTAAAGGGCGTCGGATTAACTGCTGTGGCCCGTTGCGGGCTCTGGGTTTGAGGCTGACTCTGGCTGAGAGTACGGGCTCAGGCCCTTTGCGTTGTAGAATCGGCCTTCAAACCGGCGAGGAGTGTGGTTATGGGATGCTGGCCGGTGGTTTGTCTTTGAGTTGCAGTCAGCTTCATTCGATCGAAGGGCCCCCTTTCTTACTATGATGAGCCCAACTTTGAGGGTCATGTGGAGACCATAGGGATACGCGACCTGAAGGAATGCGCTTGCGAAATCGTGCGCCGAGTGCGTGACGATGGAGAGGTTTTTGAGGTGAGCTACCACGGCCGGGTGATCGCTCGGTTGGTGCCTGTGACCCAACCCGAGACCAAAGACGCTTTGACCAACTTCAGCGCCGATTGGGAGAAATTGACCGAGGCCATCGGCGACCACTGGCCTGAGGGAGTATCCGCGGTCGAAGCCGTGCGCGAGGGACGACAAGAGCTGTAGTGGTCATAGATGCGAGTGTTTGGGTGAGCGGCCTGGTTTCTGAAGGCACATATCACAAGGCGACCAACGCGTGGCTGAGTCAGAGGCCAGCCGCCGGTGACACCCTTGTCATCCCTACGCTGGCGTTGGCAGAGGTTGCCGTCGCGATCTCCCGACGCACAGGGTTGGTGGCGCAAGAACGGCGATCAGCGCGGGACTGGACAGAATGATGCGCTTGCGCATGAGACCATCTCCTTACCAGTTATGTGTTGTGACATAAAGGTAATATCGGTGCGACAAAATCGCGGACAACGGAATGCCATGCCTACCCCTACCTCTCGCTTCACCTCCGATCGGGAGCGGCGCCTCTGGTTCTGTGCGCTGGCCGTCGTGGTGGCCATCTACTCCACCCTGGGGCTGGCGGGATCGCTGGCAGAGGTGCTGCGTGAGCACCACCTGCTGCCTGCTGCGTTATTCTTCCTGATGTTCCTCACGGTGGCGGCCATCGTCGGGAGCGGGCTGAAGACTCGTCCCGGGCGGCGCGAGATCTGGGTGGGGCTCGGGGTGATGGCTGTCTATGGGATGTTGGTGATCAGGATGGGAGGCAGTCTCGAGGAGCGCACACACTTGTTCGAGTACGGTATTGTCAGCGTGCTGATTTACCAGGCACTGAGCGAGCGTTCCGAGAATGGTCGCCGGGGTGCCGGTGCCGGCGGTGCTGGCACTGGTCGTGACCGCGCTGCTGGGCTGGATTGACGAGGGGATCCAGGCGGTGCTTCCGGATCGGGTGTACGACAATTTTGACGTCTTTTCCAACGTCATCGCCGCGCTGATGGGGATAGGGGGGAGTGTGGTGATCGGGTGGGGGCGGCGGTGGATCGGGGGTTGGGCGTCGTCCCGGTAGGAGAAGGCGTCAGCGGTCCAGCGGGATCATGACGACAAACGGCACGTCGGATTCTGCCACGGCCCACTGCGACGCCAGCTGGGGGACAAGCCCCCGCGCTACATTTCCCATCCCCACCCCTCTGGATTCCGGCCTTCGCCGGAGTGACGAATGAAGGGCCGGAAACTCGAGTGCGGGAGCCGTGGTTCGCGCGCACTCTTGGGTTCGCGTAACGTCATTTTCTTAGCAATCGCCCATGCCGGCAGGGGCCGGCACACCAAGGTATGAAAAACCGGAGTTGCGATTTTATGCGGCGAATTCGCACAGGGCATTCTGCCATGCCCCGCCCCCGGCCCCAGCGGGGGACAAGCCCCCGCGCTACATTTCCCCACCCCACCCCTCCTGGATTTCGGCCTGCGCAGGAATGACGCATTCGGCGCTGGCTCCAACGGGTCGTTTCCATTCTCGTACTCATGGGGAAATGGTTTGGGTGAAGGCCGGCTTCTGCGACCTGCTCAGGTCTGGTAGATCTCGTTTGTCGAGCCGTAGGCCTCACCTGGTTTAGCGCCGCCGATCACGTAGATGCGACCGCCGAGGGCGGCTGCGGCAAGGCCGGCGCGGCCGACTGTCATAGATCGGCCGGTGCTCCAAGCGTCGCTGTCAATGTCGTATATCTTGTTCTCGGAAAGTGTTTCTACTCGATTCGTGCCACCGAACACGTACATTTGATCCTCTACGACTCCGGCGGCGACATGGCTTCGGGCGCTGGGTATTGGATTTGCGACGCGCCATTGGTCGGCGATCGGCTCGTAGATTTCGTTAGCGTTTACGATGTCGGCCGTCGTGCTCGAGTTACCGCCGGCTACCGCGATATTGTTTCGCACCGCGCCAACAGCCAAGTATTCTCGCGCAGTCGGCATTGGTGCTAACGACTCCCATCGGTCGTCTGAGGTGTCGTAGGCTTCGAGGGTTTGCAGGGATTCTCTGAGACCGGCGCTGCCGCCGACTGCATAGATCGTTCCGTCGACTGAGGCTGCGCCGAGCCCTCCCCGTGGAGTCGGCAAGGGCCGGAGTTGCTCCCAGCTATCGGCGGACGGGTCGTAGCGCCAGGCATCGGCAGATGGCCGAACTTCTTGGTCGAAGCCTCCGATCAGGTAGATCACGCCGTCGGCGCCGACAGTCGCGGCGTTGAGGAGTGGCTGAGGCAACGGGGCCGCCTTTTGCCAACGGTCGGTGAAGGGATCGTAGAACTCGTTGTCGTCGCTGGCGCCGCCCTCGCGTAACCCTCCCATGCCAAAGACCCAGCCTTGGACTGCGGCGCCGGCAGCCATGGCTCGGGGCGTTGGCATGGGTGCTCCCATCCGCCAGGTGTCCGGTTCTGCGGTCGGCGTCGAATTCGGATCCGGCTCGCCCGTAGTTCGAGCGGGCGCAACGATTCCGATTCCCTCACCGTCCGCTTGGTCTAACAGGTCGCAGCCGGCCAGGGCGGCGATGCCGGCGGTGGCGGATAATCCTCTCAGGAAGTCGCGCCTGGAAAATGTCATTGCAATCCTTGCGATCTCATTCTTGGGCGTTCGGTGTGGTGTTGGGGGACTGCGGGTGCCATTTCGTGCACCCGCGTTCACACTACAGTTGCTTGGGGTTTCATTGTTCAGCGGAATATCCGGTCATCTGCTGAGTTGAGTTTCCCGCACCTCAAGGATTGCCTGGCTGCCAAATACTCGCAACGCGTCATTGAGACGATTGACGGGGGTTCGGTGCCGTGGATTGAGCATGCGTCTCACAACTTTGTCATCGACGCCAAGACGCTTTGCGAGCGCGACACGGGTCAAGCCACTCGCCCGAAACACCAGAGTCAAGGCCGCTTTTGCGGCCATTTCGGCCGGAAGGGGCACGAGAAACTCACCGGGGAGCGGTTCACTTGGCGAGGGAATCGCTTCGTTGTGATTGATGCATCCGGCGATCGCCTCCTCGAGCGCGTCTTCGGCTTCGGCCAATGCCTCAACTTGATCAGCGCCGGAGGTGTGGCACCAAGGCAAGTCTCGGAACGAGACGATCACCTCGTCATCCGCGTTATTCAGCAGTCGCGCGGGGTAGACGAATTTCATTACTCCAACCTCCTTTAGCGAAAGTCCTCTCGCTCAAGACCAATGTCGCGGATCATGGCGGCGAGCAATCCGGGGCCGATCTACTTCCTTCGGTTCTTAACGATAGTTTTCCGCTCTCCGTAATAGAGGAGAATGTGACTGCCTCTGCCTCGCTCACTGTCGACGCTCACCCTTACTCCTCGTTCACGTCCGATCCTGACAACTCGTCGTACGAACTCTCGTCCAGTCATCTCCGCATGTTAGGACATTTGTGTCCGCCCCACAAAGCGTTTGAGCTAATATGCCGGGTTCAGCAGCATCCATGGGGTTGAAATAGGATACGCGAGAGGGTGTCGGCCGGCAGTCGCGACCCGCTCAGGTCTGATAGATCTCGTTGGTGGAGCTGTGGCTCCAACCGCGTTCCGTGCCGCCGCCGATCGCGTAAATACGCCCGCTTAAGGTGACGGCAGCGAGTCCCTGGCGGCCCTCTGTCATCGGCCGGCCGGTGCTCCAAGCGTCGCTGTCGATGTCGTATATCTCGTTGTTGGGAAATGTCTGGCGGGCATTCCCTCCGCCGAATGCGTACAACTGGTCTTCTACAACCGCGGCGGCGGCACCCCATCGATTGGTAGGCAATGGACTACCGGCCCGCCACTTATCGGTCATGGGATCGTAGATCTCGTTATCGTTTACGGTTCCACCTGTTTTACTCGACCGTCCACCAGCTATCAAGATCTTGGCGCGTACGACTCCTACGGCGGAGAGCATACGCGGAGTTGGCATCGGCGTGAAAGATTCCCATTGGTCGTTTGAGACATCGTAGGCTTCGAGTGCAGACAGTTCCTTTGCCCAGTAACTGGAATATCCACCTACCGCATATATTTTCCCGGCGACGACGGCTGCGCTGAGTCCTCCTCGTGGAGTCGGCAGGGGTTGGATTTGGTCCCAGGTATCAGCAGAAGGATCGTAACGCCAAGCTTCGGCCAAGGGGCGAAGGCCTTTCTTGACGCCTCCTACTAGATATATCGCACTGTCGACGCTGACAGAGGCAGCTTCGGCTATTGGCAGTGGCAATGGCGCCACCGCTTGCCAGCGATTGGTGTTGGGATCGTATGCCTCATGGTCGTCACTGATGCCGTCTGGCGCCCAGCCGCCCATGACGTGGATCCGGCCATGGGCAGCAGCGCCGGCAACTCCTACGCGGGGCGTTGGCAAGGGGGCTCCCTCATGCCAGGTGTTGGGCTCGACGGTCGGCGTGGAATCCGGATCCGGCCGGTCCGTGGTTTGAGCGGGCGGAATGAAGCCAATGCCTTCCCTGTCCGCTGGATCCAATTGGCCGAGCAAGTCGCAGCCGGCCAGGGCGGCAATGCCGGCGGCGGAGAGTCCTCTTAGGAAAGCGCGTCTGGAAATTGCCACGGTAGTGATTCTAAAGCCATACAGCGCGCTCACGTCTGGTAGATCTCGTTGGTGGAACTGTAGTCATTGTAGAGCTTCGTACCGCCGCCGATCGCGTAGATGCGTCTGTCCAATGCGACTGCCGCAACGTCCACGCGGCCAACTGTCATTGGCCTGCCGGTCCTCCAGACGTTGCTATTGACGTAGTAAATCTCGTTGTTGGGAAATGTACGAAGTGGATTCCCTCCGCCTAGCACGTACAATCGATCTTCTACGACCGCTGCGGCAATACGACGCCGGGTGGTGGGCATCGGCTCGGCGGCGCGCCATTTGTCGGCGATCGGGTCGTAGATTTCGTTAGTGCGAAGCGTTTTGCCCGTTCTTCTCGACATGCCGCCAACTATCACTATCTCGTCTCGAACCACTCCTACGGCCAAGAGCGTTCGGGGAGTTGGCATAGGCGCTAATGCTTCCCATCGGTCGCTGTCGATGTCGTAGGCTTCGACCGTCGACAATTCTTGCACCGAGCGGTTAAGGCCGCCAAAAACGTAAATCCTGCCGGCGATAACGGCTGCCCTCAACCCTCCACGTTGGGTGGGCAGGGGCCGGAGTTGGTCCCAATCGTCGCTGATAGGGTCGTAACGCCAGGTGCCGGCCGACGCGCGAGGATATCCCTGGAATCCACCGACGAGGTATATCGCTCCGTCGGCGCCGACGGCAGCGCTCTGGTAGAGTGGCTGGGGCAATGGGGCCGCGTCTTGCCAGCGATCTGTGAAGGGATCGTAGACTTCGTTGGCGTTACTGGGGCCCTCCGGCGTCCAGCCGCCAATGACGTAGATCCGGCCAAGGGCCGCCGCGCCGGCACTTTGTGTTCGGGGTGCGGACATTGGGGATCCCATCCACCACGTGTCGGGCTCGACGGTCGGCGTCGCATTCGGATCCGGCTGGTCGGTAGTCCGCGCGGGCGCAATGAATCCGATTCCGTCGCCGTCCGCCTGGTCCAACAAGTCGCAGCCGGCGAGGGCGGCGATGCCGGCGGTGGCGGAGAGTCTCCTTAGGAACTCGCGCCTGGAAATTGGCATGGGAGTCAATCTAAGGCCACTTGCCGCACTCAAGTTTGGTAGATCTCGTTTGTGGCAGTGTAAGTGTATGAGGGCTCCGGACTTCCTCCGATCGCGTATATGCGTTTGCCTAGGGCGACCGCCGCAAGTCCGGCTCGCCCGACTGCCATAGGCCGGCCCGCGCTCCAGGCATCGCTGTCGATGTCGTAGATCTCGTTATTGGGAAATGTGCGTTGTGAATTCCCCCCACCGAGCACGTACATTCGATCGTCTACGACAGCGGCGGCGATGCTGCCCCGGGCAGCCGGCAAAGGTTTGGCAGCGCTCCATGCGTCGGCGACCGGGTCGTAGATTTCGTTAGCGTATTGATTCTGCCCCATCATTGGGCGGAGGCCACCGGCCACTACTATCTTGTTTCGTACGGCGCCAATGCCTAAGAGTATTCGAGGAGTTGGCATGGGCGACAAAGACTCCCATTGGTCGAGCGAGATGTCGTAGGCTTCGAGGGTCGGCAGGGCCTTTGCATTCGACTCGCCACCGCCTACTACGTAAATCCGTCCATTGACCATGGCCGCGCCGGGACCCCCACGCGGAGTAGGCAGGGGTCGGAGTTCGTCCCACCTATCGGCAGAGGGATCGTAGCGCCAAGCGCCGGCCGAGGTCCGGAGGCGTTGGTTGAGGCCGCCCAATAGGTAGAGCGCGCCATCGGCGCCGACGGCCGCGGCGTGGGACAGCGGCTCGGGCAAAGGGGCCGCCGTCTGCCAGCGGTCTGTAGAAGGATCGTATGCTTCATTCTCGACGCTGACGATGTCCGGCAGCCAGCCTCCCAAGATGTGGACTCGGCCATGGACCGCCGCGCCGGCAACGAAGCCTCGGGGCGTCGACATGGGAGTTCCTTTGAACCAGGTGTCGGGCTCGACGGTCGGCGTCGCATTCGGATCCGGCCGGTCCGTACTTCGAGCCGGCGGAATGATTCCGATTACGTCACCGTCCGTTTGGTCGAGCAAGTCGCAGCCGGCCAGGGCGGTGAGGCCGGCGGCGGAGAAACCTCGCAGGAAGGCACGCCTAGAGATCGGCTTGGGAGTCAATCTAAGGCCACTTGCCGCACTCACGTCTGGTAGATCTCGTTCGTGGAACTGTAGTTATTGTAGAGCTTCGTGCCGCCGCCGATTGCGTAGATGCGTCCGTCCAATGCGACTGCCGCAACGTCCACGCGGCCAACTGCCATTGGTCTGCCGGTCCTCCAGACGTCGCTATCGACGTAGTAAATCTCGTTGTTGGGAAATGTACGAAGTGGATTCCCTCCTCCCAGCACGTACATGCGATGTTCTACGACCGCGGCGGCAATACGCCGTCGGGTGGTTGGCATCGGCTCGGCGGCGCGCCATTTGTCGGCGATCGGGTCGTAGATTTCGTTAGTGCGAAGCGTTTTGCCCGTTCTTCTCGACATACCGCCAACTATCACTATCTCGTCTCGAACCACTCCTACGGCCAAGAGGGTTCGCGGAGTTGGCATGGGCGTCAATGCTTCCCATCGGTCGCTGTCGATGTCGTAGGCTTCGACCGTCGATAATTCTTGCACCGAGCGGTTAAGACCGCCAAATACGTAAATCTTGCCGGCCATAACGGCTGCCCTCAACCCACCTCGTTTGGTTGGCAGGGGCCAGAGTTGGTCCCAGGAGTCGCTAATAGGGTCGTAGCGCCAGGCGCCGGCCGACGCGCGAGGATATCCCTGGAATCCACCGACGAGGTATATCGCTCCGTCGGCGCCGACCGCTGCGCTCTGGTAGAGTGGCTGGGGCAATGGGGCCGCCTCTTGCCAGCGATCTGTGTGGGGATCGTAGGCTTCGTTGGCGTTACTGGGGCCCTCCGGCGTCCAGCCGCCCAAGACGTAGATCCGGCCGTGGGCAGCCGCGCCGGCACTTTGTGTTCGGGGTGTCGGCATGGGTGCTCCCATCCGCCAGGTGTCTGGTTCGGCGGTAGGCGTGGAATTCGGATCCGGCTCGTCCGTAGTTCGAGCCGGCGGAATGATGCCGATGCCTTCCCCGTCCGCCGGGTCCAGCAAGTCGCAGCCGGCCAGTGTGGCGATGCCGGCGGCGGAGAATCCCTTTACGAAGGCGCGCCTGGAAATTGTCATGGGAGATTTTCTCGGTCCAAATCGAGTGTTTGACCATGTCTAGCCGGAGATGGAGCTTGCGGGCGAATGGACGACTTGACATAGAAGTATACAAGAGTCCGTTCCGGCGATGAGGCAACTGGTCGAATTGTGGAGGTCTCCGTCGATCGCGGCAGACGATCCGAGAATATTTTGCCATTTTCGGAACTGTGGTTATACTAAGAACGCAAAACGCTGACAATAGAGACAGGCGCTTGGGTTTTTCTACATTACCCCGCCTGCCTGAGACGAGACCAATTGGAATGTAGGGGGTTGCCGCAATGACTTACATAATCACTGAGCCTTGCATTGGCGTCAAGGATGCCTCTTGCGTGGATGTGTGCCCGGTGGATTGCATCCATACGACGGATGAAGATCCCATGTACTATATCGACCCTGATGAGTGCATAGACTGTGGCGCCTGCGAGCCGGCCTGCCCGGTAACCGCGATTTTCCCGGAAGACGCTGTTCCCGAGGACCAGGAGAAGTACATCCCTATAAACTACGACTGGTTCAAGGATCGATAGGGAGTCACCTCCGGCGGTCCGTTCCTTGCGCATAGGGCCCGTCTAACTCGCGGGTTGAGTTCCCCGGCCCTTCAGTTCGGTGACGCATTCTCTCAAAGCGGCTCTTGCTTCGCGTTGTGCTGCGCGCGGTGATTAGCGCCAGGGCTGGCGCGAAAATGCCGGCCCGATTTTTGAAGGCGTGTTCGCTGTCGGGATTGTTTCTAAGTGCCGGAGTTTCCTCTAGTAGCTCTGGCCTGGCTCCAAGTCGACCACTTCGACGCCCTCCTGGTCTTGGACTAGCTCACGCAGCTTCGCCGGCGTGCCGGTGAGGACCGGGAACGTGCCCCAATGGCCTGGGATGATGGTTTTTGCTCCGAGCAGCCGGCAGGCGACGGCGGCTTCCCTCGGGGACATCGTGTAAAGGTCGCCGATCGGTAGGATCGCGATCTCCGGTTGGTAGAGCTCGGCGATCAGCTTCATGTCGCCGAACAGGTTGGTGTCGCCGGCGTGATAGATTGCCGGCCCGTTTTCAGGTGTGATTACGAAGCCTACCGCCTCTCCTCCATAGACGGTCGTGCCGTTGTCGTCGATACCGCCGCTGTGGTCGGCGTAGACCATCGTGACGCTCACGTCGGCGAAAACCTGGGTGCCGCCCTTATTCATTCCCTGGACGTTTTCCACGCCTTTGCTTCCGAGCCAGGCCGCCATCTCGTGAACGCAGATGACCGTCGGCTTCGCTCGCTCGGCGATCTCAACGACATCATTGATGTGGTCGAAATGACCATGTGTGACAAGCAACAGGTCGATGTCGCTCAGGCCCTTCAGGTCCTCGGGGCAGGCGGGGTTGGTCATCACCCATCCATCGACCAGTATCTTCGTGCCGGCGCCGGTTTGGATGTAGAAGGTGCCGTGGCCCAGCCAAGTGATTGAAACGTCTTTGCTCATTTCTCTTCCTCCAGCGAAAGCAGGTGCAGGTCTGCCGGCATGCTACCAGTTGGGGAGGGCTTTGTGTCTGCGGAAGGGTACAGGGATTTGATGCTGCCTGAGACTTGCGCCGGAAGGGCCGAAGGCCTGGTGAAGGTGACACAGGGGGATGAAAATTGAACGGTTCCGGGCCAATTAAGCGCGCGAAGGTGCAGCTCCCCACGCTGGGAACAAGCCCCTCGCCTCGCGTAGTCTTCGACCGCGCTACATTTTCCCCTCCCCGCCCCTCCTGGATTCCGGCCTGCGCCGGACTGACCATTCTGGAGTGCAGGAACAGTCATTTTCGTACCAATCGCTCATCCCGGCTTGCGCCGGCACACCAAGGAATGAAAAATGGCGATGCGAGTTGGGGGAGGTGTTCGTGTGTCATTCACGCCACACGCCTCCCCAGGCAGGGGACAAGCCCCTGCCCTACAGGGTTCTCACACGATTATCCGCGGTCGCTGTTATTCATTGAGTCGTTGGTCACGCAAGTTGGCGCCAGAAATCCATTTTCGTACCAATCGCTCATCCCGGCTTGCGCCGGCACACCAAGGTATGAAAATCGGGGCACCGGTTGACGAGTCTTCTCTAAGATGGCTCGGGATCAGGGTTGGTTGCCGGACCACCGGGAGCGGGGGACAAGCCCCCACCCCTCTGGACTCCGGCTTTCGCCGGAGTGACCGTTGGGAGGCCAAGTAGACGAGTGCGGGAGCGGTCGAATGCGGGCACTCTCGGGCCGCGTAACGTCATTTTCGTACCAAGACTAGATAATCTGCGGTCTTTCTCAGAGAGGTGAGACGGGCTACGAGGCAACTTGATTCGACTTCCGCATGAATCTACCGTAAATGGTAACGTATATTGTAATGCCAACAATATATATACGGTAATGCAGAGGTTACGCGAGGTGAAAATTGACCGAGATCCTTAGAAATAAGTTCGTCGGAATGCATGAGTTGCGCAAGAACCTCAGCCAGTTGCTTGACGCCCTCGAAGCGGAGGGTCGAGAGATAGTAGTCACTCGTCAAGGGAAGCCGGCGGCGGTAATCGTCGATCTTGAAAAGTACTTGGAAATGCAAGGGGCGCTCAGGGAGTTCTCCGATCCGATGTACCTAGAGAGCTTGCTCGAAGCCCGAAGAGAAATTCGCGAGGGCAAGGGAATCGTCGCGGACGAGGTCTTTAAGCAAAAAGGGCTCTGAATGTTTGAAACTGGTTTGTTTCAGAGTTGGTCAAGGCGTCGAGGCGAGGATCGTCGTCGGAGAAGAAGCCGGCTAGCGTGCCAAGAAACAGGGCCCAACAGCGTGCGACTGTCTCCGGCCGGTAGCCTCCGCCGGCCACGGCGACCAGCCGGCCGGCGCACAGTTCCTCGGCCAATGAGCCCAAGCGCTGGGCGATGTGCCTATAGGTGATGGTTTCGAGGCCGAGCCGGACCATTGGATCGTCGCGGTGGCTGTCGGCGCCGACTTGAACGAAGATGAGCTCCGGCCGGTAGCGGCGAATCCTGGGCAGAGCGACGGTGTCGAGAAGTTCAAGGTACTCGGCCGGCCCGGCACCGCGCGCTAGGGGCAGGTTCAGCGTATAGTCCGCGCCGGCGCCGTGGCCCGTTTCACTGGCCGAGCCTGTGCGGGGATAGAAGCGGCCACCGTAGCGGTGCAGGGACACATACAGGATCGGTTCCTGGTAGAAAAGCTCCTGGGTGCCGTCACCGTGATGGCCGTCCAGATCCAGCACGGCGATCCTTCGCAAACCGTACTCGCGCTGGAGGAGCCGGATGGCGATCGCCACGTCGTTGAACGGGCAGAAGCCGGCCGCTCGGTCAACGTGGGCGTGATGGAGGCCGCCGCCGGCGTTGAACGCGTACCGCGCCTCGCCATCGGCGACGAGGCAGGCGGCGAGGGTGGTACCTCCGACGGCGACCAGTGCGCGATCGAGGACGCCCCGGTAGGCGGGAGTGTCCCCGTAATCGAGGAAGCCCTCGCCGGCCGCATCCAGGGTCTTAATCCTGGTCAAGAGGGCCGGTGTGTGGACGGTGAGGATATCAGCGTCGGTGGCCGGCTCTGGTCTGATGAGCCGCAGCGCGTCGGCAAACATGCCCAACTCCCCAAGCAAGGCGCGCGCCATTCGGTACCGGCGCCAGGAGTCCTCGAGCCGTGAGAAGCCCCGTCCGTCGTAGAGCTCGTGATAGACGAAGGCGACTGGCGGGTTCAACTGGTTGGGCGAGGTGGCATAGTTGACGCTGCTTGGAGGCCAGACTCTACTTGAACAGGTGACGGTGGCGGCCTCACCGGGGTTTTGCTCCATCCAGCCTGGCCTTGAAATACATCGTTAGTTTTTCGAGGTACTCTTCCGGATGCTGCTCAAAGGATCCCGAGTGGTCAGCGCCTGGGACCAACCAAAGAATGCTATCTGGATGGGCAGCCCGATGCACCCTCTCGCTGTGCTCATGTGGGATGCGCGTATCGGCGGTCCCATGAATCAGCAGGATTGGGTACTGAAGCCGATCCACTACCTGGTCGGGAACCAGGATGCTAATGTCAATGCCGTATAGCAGGTTAGCCATGAGCGTGCTGCCCGGAACAAAGACGGTCGCCAGACTGCCCGGGATGTTCATTTTGCGGGCAACCTCGCCGGCGACCAGGTCAGGTACGCTCGCGTAGGTGCCATCAATGGCGAGTGCTCTGATCGCCGGCTCATCGACCAGTGCCATCACCGAAGTGCCGGCTCCCATCGATCTTCCCCAGACGCCTATCTTGTCCGCGGAAGTGCCGCGGCTCACCAAGAAGTCGAAGGCGCCCAGCACGTCATTCCGTTCGAAGAAACCACCGGAGGTGCGATTTCCGCCGGACTCCCCATGGCCCCGCAGGTCGAACATCAGGATGGTGAAACCCCGGTCTACCAACATGGCGGCAAGCTCCAACGCCCTGGCGCCGGAGCGGACAGAGTTTAGCCCGTGGACAAAGATTATTGTTGGCGACTGGCCGTCTCCGGCTAAGTACCAGCCGGCGAGGGTCACGTCCCCGGTCCGCGATGGGAACTCGACGTCTTCGAACTGCAGCCCGTGCTCGGAAGGATGGTCTTCCTGGGCAATGCGTTCGGCCTCAGTGACGCCCGTGGCGATTATGTAAGATAGTCCCCCATAGACCGCAACCAACACGATGGCGATCAGTATGACCCACCTGAGTCCAACTCTCATAGCACTTCACCGACCAATTGCTTGTCCTAGCTTGGGGCGGAGAGATCAGCGTTGCTGTCTCGATCGTCGACACGGCGAGGACCCTCGATTTGGTGAAGGCCGCCAGACTGCCGGCGAACCTTACACTTCACGAACGGTTCTCGGGTGCATTCTAGCTTTGCAACCAATCCAACGGCAAAGTGCAAGCTGTCACTACAAATGGCTCATGCCGGCCTGCGGCGGGCACACCAAGGT
Source organism: Chloroflexota bacterium (assembly GCA_963664835.2). Taxonomy (GTDB): domain Bacteria; phylum Chloroflexota; class UBA6077; order FW602-bin22; family JBCLEL01. Next base: position 306,349 of record CAXXUG010000020.1, read on the forward strand.
ATTAAGAGCCGGAGTTGTGGCTTGGTACAGAGAGTTTACCCGGTGGATTCCGCCGGCCCCTGCCCTGACCCCAGCGGGGGACAAGCCCCTCGCCTCGCGTGGTCTTCGACCGCGCTACATTTTCCCAACCCACTCCTCTGGATTGGGGCTTTCGCCGGATGACGAATGTGGGGCCGGATTAACGATAGCTGCGGGGTCGGCCGCCTGTCACGCCCCGAGCGGGTGACTAGCCCCCGCGCTACATTACCCATCCCCGTATCCCCTCTGGATTCCGGCCTGCGCCGGAGTATCTGTGTTGGATGTAAAGGGTTTTCAGGTGCCCGGGGCGTATTCCTCCGTCCAAGGTGTGCCCCGTTGTGCTACCGAGTGCAGCTGCAACAGCAGCTTGCGCATCACCGCCACCAATGCCACCTTCCCCGGCTTCCCCCGCTTGCGCAGCTGCTGGTGAAACCTCCCCAGGCTGCTGTCCCGCCGCCTTACTGCACTCATCGCTGCCATGTACAACGCCCGTCTCACCGCCCCTCGCCCTCCCTGGATCGCTCTATATCCCCTCTGCCGGCCGCTGTCCCGCGACCAGGGCGCAAGTCCCACCAGTGACGTCACTCTCCTGCCTTCCCCTTGACCCAATTCCGGCAATTCAGCCACCAGCGTCGCCGCCGTCAGTTGCCCGACTCCACGCACACTCTGGTACAGCTTCGCCCGCTCCGACAAGGCACTGCTGCTTTTCAATGCCCTCTCGTACTCCCTGTCCATCCGCTTTATTGCCTTGTCCAGATACTCTATGTGCTCTTCGATACTCTCTCGTACCCCTGGGCTCACCGGCTTGTCCAGCCGATTCAGTTCCTGGACCTTCTGGCTCACCAACTGTCGCCGGCGCCTCAGTTTCTCCCGTATTTCCTCCCTTTCCGGGCTATCCTCTATCTCCCCTTCCTCCCTTTCGCTGAATACCTCGCCGTACCTCCTCAGCACCTTCGCGTCCACTCCGTCCGTCTTGGCCTGTTTGCCCCACGCTCGTGCCAATCCCCGCACCTTGTTCGGGTGCACCCGTCGCGTCTTTATCCCTTTCTCTCTCAGCCTTCGTCCCACCTCCAGCTCGTACCCGCCGGTGGGCTCGTACACCGCCTGGTTAACTCCATGGCGTGCCAGCCATTTCACCAGCGCCCCGATCCCCTTCTCGTTGTTGAAAAATCGTCGCGCAGGGCCGGCCTCCACCCACACTTCCAGTCCGGCTTTACTCACATCGATGCCGGCTACCCTTTTGTTGTGTTGCTCTTCCATTGAGTTGTCCCTTTCCTCTATGATTGAACTTGCCGGCCTCCACACTTGCAAATGCGGGCCATTACGCCCCGGTATCTGTTCGGAGGATCCGGTATTGAGGTGAGGGGTGTCCTACTCCGGCCCGGCGCCACCGTGCAACTGCCCGGCCCGCCAAATGACTAGCGACACCTCCCTCACCCATACCCCACAATTTGGCCCCATTTGTGAGGCATTCTCAACATACAAATGACAAAAGTGGGGCGAATTGGCGACCGCGTGAGCGGTGGTAAGCGGCGACTCTAGGGGTCGCGTAACGTCATTCTCGTACCAGGCCCTATCGGGTTAAAGCACACGGTGATCGAGATGATTGACATGGTTTGTATGCGCCGATACGATTGGCGCCGTCGGAAAAGAGAGGTTGTTTAGCGGCCGCGGCCAGGACGAGCGAAGCGCGTAAGTAGGCTTAAGCGAGGAGGGATTGTGCAACTCACCGAGCAGCAGAAAAACCACTTCGATACATTTGGATTCTTAGTTTTTCGGCAGTTGCTGACGCCAGAGGAGGTCCAGATATACAGTGACGAGTTCGACGCCGGCATGGACGCGTCCATAGAAGGCGGAATGCACGATAGAGTTGTGCGGCATTGGGCGCCTCTGATGGACTCAAACACACCCTTCATAACATCCCTTCTGGACGATCATCGGTTCGCCGATGTGACACAGCAGCTACTCGAGTCGGAGGTGTTGGGCGCGATCACCGATGGCAACTACCGCGTAGGCGATACGGCATGGCATCCGGACCAGGCGTCGTTGGACTACACCGGCGTCAAGTTCACGATCTATGCGGACCCTCTTACCAAGAGCACGGGCGCGTTGCGGGTGATACCAGGGTCGCACCGGGAGCCGCTGCACAGCGCGATAGCCGGCGTCAAGTCATTGGATACCAAAAGGGACAGTCGGCGCGATCTCGAATCGGTGTTCGGGATTCCACCGGATGAACTGCCGGCCTACGCGTTCGAGTCTGAGCCGGGCGACGTGCTGGTGTTCAATTTGGCCATCTGGCACAGCGCGTTCGGCGGGAGCTCACACCGCCGGTTGGGGACCGTTTGTTTGATGGCGGATCCCAAGACAGAGAAAGAGAGAGCGGCAATTCGAAACTTGTACAAGTGGCATGTCGAGAGGCATTACATGCCGGTCTACGATGGCCAGCACTGGCCGGAGTATTGGCGCTCGATAGACGATCCTCGCCATCAGCGTTGGGTAAGCCGGCTGGATGAGCTGGGAGTCCTGGACACACCGCCGGCGTAGGGATGTGGGGTTCGCCGGCCCGGCCATCGAGGCGTGGCGCCGGTCCCGGTTGGTCCCGCTGGTAGGCGGGTCTTCTCAACGGTCGCTCGGGACCAGGGTGGATTGCCGGACTGCCGGGAGCGGGGGACAAGCCCCTCGCCTAGTCGAGTCTACGACCGCGCTACATTTCTCACCCCGCCCCTCTGGATTCCAGCTTTCGCTGGAACGATGAGTTTGGAGTTGGTTACGACGAGTTGCTTCCATTTTCGTACCAAGGCCCATCGGGTTAAAGCACACGGTGATCGAGTTGATTGACATGGTTCTTGTGGGCCAATACGATGGGCGCCGTCGGAGAACGAGACGCTCTTTAGCGGCCCCCGCCAAGACGAGCGAAGCGCGTAAGTAGGCTTAAGCGAGGAGGGATTGTGCAACTCACCGTGCAGCAGAAAAACCACTTCGATACATTTGGATTCTTAGTTTTTCGGCAGCTTCTGACGCCGGAGGAGGTCCAGCTATACAGCGATGAGTTCGACGCCGGGATGGACGCGACTTTAGAAGGCGGAATGCACGATAGAGTTGTGCGGCATTGGGCGCCGCTGATGGACTCAAACACACCCTTCATAACATCCCTTCTGGACGATCATCGGTTCGCCGATGTGACGGAGCAGCTACTCGAGTCGGAGGTGTTGGGCGCGATCACCGATGGCAACTACTACGTAGGCGATACGGCATGGCATCCGGACCAGGCGTCGCTGGACTATATCGGCGTCAAGTTCACGATCTATGCGGACCCTCTTACCAAGAGCACGGGCGCGTTGCGGGTGATACCAGGGTCGCACCGGGAGCCGCTGCACAGCGCGATAGCCGGCGTCAAGTCATTGGATACCGAAGGGGACAGTCGGCGCGATCCGGAATCGGTGTTCGGGATTCCACCGGGTGAACTGCCGGCCTACGCGTTCGAGTCGGAGCCGGGCGACGTGTTGGTTTTCAATCTGGCCATCTGGCACAGCGCGTTCGGCGGGAGCTCACACCGCCGGATGGGGACCGTTTGTTTGATGGCGGATCCCAAGACAGAGAAAGAGAGAGCGGCGATTCGAAACGTGTACAAGCGGCACGTCGAGAGACATTATATGCCGGTCTACGATGGCCAGCACTGGCCGGAGTATTGGCGCTCGATAGACGATGCTCGCCATCAGCGTTGGGTAAGCCGGCTGGATGAGCTGGGAGTCCTGGAGACACCGCCGGCGTAGGTACGTGGGGTACGCCGGCCCGGGTTGGTCCCGGTGGTAGGCGGGTCTTCTCAACGGTCGCTCGGGACCAGGGTTGGTTGCCGGGAGCGGGGGACAAGCCCCCGCGCTACATTTCCCATCCCCACCCGTTCTGGATTCCGGCCTCCGCCGGAATGACGAAAGTGAAGGGCCGGAATGACGAAGTGGGGGGCCGGTATGACAAGTTCGGGAGCAGTGGTATGCGGGCGCTCTCGGCGCCAGGTATGATCATTTTCGTACCAATTGATCCTCTTACTGCACTGATAGAGTCACGATACGATGAGAGTCATTAGGCCTCGGCGGCTGCGGCGGGGCGATGTCGTTGGGGTCATTAGCCCCTCTTGGGGAGGCGCCGGCGCGTTTCCACACCGGGTTGATATGGGCGTCAGGCACCTTGAGTCCCTTGGGTTCAGGGTCCGGCTCGGCCGCCACGCGACGAATCAACGGGGCTTTGTGTCCGACACGGCCGAGAACCGTGTCAGCGACATTCACGAGATGTTCGCAGACCCGGAGGTTCGGGCGATTGTCGCGGCGACGGGAGGCGACCACTCCTGCCACCTGTTGCCACTGCTCGACTTCAGCTTGATACGGAACAACCCAAAGATCTTTATGGGCTACTCGGACGTAACGGTCCTCAACGTCAGCATCTGGACGAAGGCTCGTATCGTCACGTTCAACGGTCCCGCGCTGCTCAGCGACTTTGCCGAGTATCCCCGCATGTTCGACTATACCGAGGCTTCGTTTATGCGGACCGTGTGTCGCGCGGAGCCGGCCGGCGCGATCCAACCATCGGAGTGGTGGACCGAGGAGTTCCTCGACTGGGGCGCGAAGAAGGACCTGGAACGCCCACGCGAGCGCCAGCCATCCGAAGGGCCGACGTGGCTCCGGCGTGGATACGCCGAAGGGACGCTGGTCGGAGGGTGCATGGAGTCTATGCAGCACCTGCGGGGAACTGAGTATTGGCCCGATTTCGCCGGCGCGATTCTGTTCCTCGAAACCTCCGAGGAAAAGCCGGGTCCGGCGAAGGTGGATGGTGTATTGATGGACTACGAGAACATGGGCGTCTTCGAAAGGATCAGCGGACTGCTATTCGGCCGGCCGATGTACTACACGCAAGGCGAGAAGCAAGAGCTGTACAAGGTGATCCTGGATCGTACCGAGGGTTACGAGTTTCCAATCGTGGCGAACCTGGATTTTGGTCACACCGCACCGCAGTTCGTCCTGCCGATCGGGTGCCGGGGGCGCATCGACGGTATCAACGAGCGATTCGAGATTATCGAGTCGGCGGTGAGCTGAGGTCCGGCCGGCCGGCGGATGGCGAGCCTCACGCGTGCGAGGCCGGCTCGAGAATAGTGGATGAAGGCTCCCCAACCGACAAGATCTTTGGGCAGTCGGTTCGCGATGGGTTCTTAAACTTGTTCTCATGCTGATGTCATGATAGGTTCATGATATGGTCAACCTGCATGTAAGAAACGTGCCGCACGAACTCTATGAAAAACTCCGCGTGCACGCGCGCAAGAGCAACACAACCATGAGCGCGGTTGTCCTTGCGGCGCTGGAGCGAGAAATGGCGATGAGAGAGTGGCGGACACGATTTGCCGAACGTCCCACGACCGATCTGGGGGTCGAGGCGGCTATTCTGCTCGCTCGGGAACGCTCTCTCCGCGACACGGAGACAGGGTGAGCCGTTACGTCCTCGATGCCTCGGTCGCGGTCGAGTTCCTCCTGAAAACCCCTCTCGGGGTCATGGTGGCCGCAATCATCGAGGGCGCGTCCCTGGTTGCGCCCGAGTTGATGGATGCGGAGGTGCTGTCTGTCTTGCGACGGGCCGTGCTGAATGGCCACCTCGAAGAGGCGCGGGCGCAGATGGCGATCGAAGACTTGGCCGGTTGGCCGGTGGGCCGCGTCTCGCACCGTCTCTTGACGCCGCTAGCCTGGCGGTACTACCGTAACGTCAGCGCCTACGACGCATTCTACGTAGCCGCCGCCCACACGCAGGGTATTCCTTTACTTACCGCTGACGGGCGACTGTCACGGGCGTCCGGATTGGGTGTTGTCATAAATCATGTCCATGTGGGGTAACTCCGGATCAACCTGAGCGCGCGGAGTTCCCGATCAATGCTGACGTGGTTTCGGGTCACACGGCGCCACAGTTTGTGTTGCCGATCGGAGAGTGGCGGGAACATCTGGACGAGCGTCCCAAGACCGAATTCGGAACAGAGGCGGCAACCTTGCTGGCGGAAGAACGCTCTCTTCGTTGAGTGGAGACGGGCGGAGCGGCATTTGCCGCGGTCGTACGGAGCCTTGCGCGCCTAGGTCGTGGAATGTATTATGACCGGCAATCTCGCGGATTTGACCTGTGAGGGGCGCGAGTCCGGAAGAGCGAAAGAACTCGGTGGCCGGTGAAGGGTACCGAATATTCGACGAGGAAGCCTAGAACTGCGTCAGGTGCCGGCAGGGATGCCTGAGAAAGGGGTGCTAACCATTGGAGAGGCAGGTCGAGTTTAAGTCGGCCACAGTGAGTTAAAGACGAGAATCACCGAGATTCTTCCATAGACTGAATTAGGAGAGTTTGCATGTTAAAGCGCAAAGTGAGTCGCCGAACAGTTCTAGCCGGCTTGGGAGCCACCGCGGCTCTGCCAATTCTGGCCGCTTGCCAGCCTCAGGTGGTCGAGAAGGTTGTCGAGAAGCCGGTCGAGGTTGTGGTTACTCAGGTCGTCGAGAAGGTCGTAGAGAAGGAAGTTGTCGTCGAGAAGCCGGTCGAGGTTGTGACCGAGAAGATCGTCGAGAAAGAGGTGGTGGTAGAGGTCGAGAAGGAGGTCGAGGTCGAGAAGGTCGTCATGATGACCGGGCCAAGGCGAATGGACGGAGTCTCACTCCGGCTCTCGATCTGGCATCCGGCTTTGGGCCCATACTGGCCGCTTATCGAGGAGAAAATCGGCATAAAGATCATAGAGGAAGTCACGCCCTACACCGGCTTCTTCCAGAAGTTGATGACGTCACTGGTTGGTGGGGTTGGACCAGACCTGATCTCTATCGACGCTAATGAGAACGGTCAGTTCTTCAAGTCCGGTCATATGTTGCCGTTCAATGATTGGCTCAAGGCCGAGAACGTCGACATGTCGAAGTGGGCCTCCGATCCGCTCTTGGAGAACGGCTACAAGGGCAAGATCTATGGACTGTCGCTGTTCACAATGCACGATGCGTACGTCGTGATAAACAAGGGGCTGGCGGACAAGGATGGTCTGTTGGCAGACGCGCCGCTTTGGGGTCGAGACAACTTTGACATGTGGTCTTGGGACGACTTCGCCGAATGGCTGAAGGCCGGCACCAAGATGAATTCCGACGGCACCTTCGAGCAGTATGGCTATGGCAGTACATCCTCTGGCCTATTCCTGATCGAGCCTCGGATGGCGCAGTTGGGCGGGACCAAGTACGACGACGACTGGAGCTACGAAGAAACCGAATCGATGTCCAACTCACCCGCGTGGGTGGAGGCGGTCCAATCGGTTGTCGACCTCAATCTCAAGCACAAGGTGAATCCGACGCCTGATGCCCAGAAGGCCATCCAAGGTGGATCATTCCTGGCTCAGAAAGCAGTCTGCGCCTCGACCTGGTCGACACCCGCTATTTGGCCGGTCAAGGACACCTTCGAGCAAGAGTGGATACACTTCCCGTGGAAGGGCAGTCGGTCCCACGCCTTCGGGGCCAACATGTTCGGTGTCAACAAATTGTCCAAGGAACAGGAGGCCGCTTTTCACCTGACGACTGTGTTCACGACGGACCCCGATATTGGTAGAGAGTGGACCAAGACCGCCGTACCGGCTTATGATCCGCTGCCGCTGGTAGGATCGATGCCTGAGGGCCCGGCAAAGACCATCCACCATATATCGATATCACGTATCGCAAACATGAGCACGTTGCCGGAGAACACCGAGAATACCCTCGTGTATGCGCGGTTCTGGGGCGGCAAGGCTGGCGTGTTCACCAGGGACACCTTGAAGACCGCGGTCGACCAGGTGCTCCTTGGCAAGGCGACGGCTCAAGAGGCCCTGAACGACGCCAAGGAACGGATCGACAGCGAGCTCGCCAAGCACAGCTAATCGATTCACAACCTTAGCTAAGAGGAGTGGGTTGCCGGGCCCGGCGCCATGAGTGTCGGGTCCGGTTCCACTTAGACTAACTGCCCATCGGCGGTGGCCCTGAGATTTCCGCTAGGGGATCTCACTCGAGTAGATGCTGCCGGGGGCGTCTTCCCATCCTGTGACGGGAGGATATTGGTTTGATAGTGGGTCCGTGCGGCTTTCCGGTTTTGGAGCCGGTGCGATGATGCCGGCCGCTCGAGCCGGGCGGTTTGCGCAGCGCTGGGTCCACAGATGACGGCGTGGAGATCGACCACTGAAGAAGCAAGTGACCAAGAGAGACGATAGGCGGTTGCTTCCAATTGCCGGCGGGGCCACGGCGTTGTCCCGGCGCCGCGGTTACTCGCCGCTTGCAATACGCCGCGCCCTGTATGGCTATGCCTGCTTGTTGCCCTGGATCATCGGATTCGTCGTATTTACCGCCGGTCCAATAATCGCCTCGTTCGGCATCTCCTTGACGTTTTGGCCGATCTTGCGGGAGGCAAAGTGGGCCGGCCTCGACAACTATCATGAGATGCTGTTCATCGACCCGCTCTTCTGGCAATCCCTCAAAGTTACCAGCATTTACTGCTTGTTCGCAGTCCCCGCAGGTGTAATCGTTGGATACCTGATCGCTCTATTCCTCAACCAGAAGGTTTGGGGATTGTCGGTCTGGCGGACGATGTATTTCATGCCGTCGATCGTGCCGGCCATTGCATCGGTATATCTCTGGATCTGGATTTTCAATCCTGACTACGGGATTATCAATGGCGTTCTTTCCCATATCGGGCAGCGCGGCCCCAAGTGGTTCGGTTCGGAAGAGTGGGTACTGCCGGCGTTTATTCTCATGCAGCTGTGGACGGCGGGAGCGGGGCTAGTTCTGTACCTGGCGGCGTTGCAAGGCGTGCCGACAACGCTCTACGACGCATCCAAGGTCGATGGAGCGAATGCCTGGCAGCGACTATTCAATATCACGCTGCCGATGACGTCGCCGGTTATCCTGTTCACTTTCTTGACCGGCATGATCGGGTCTTTTCAAATATTCACCGCCGGCTACATAGCCACCGCCGGAGGGCCAAACAACGCCTCCCTGTTCTACGTGCTGTACCTGTTCCGCAACGGCTGGGAGTACTACAAGATGGGCTACGCGGCGGCGCTGGCGTGGGTTTTGCTCGTAATAATGTTGATACTGACGCTGCTGATGCTCTTGGCATCGAGACGACTGGTGTATTACGAGTACAGCGAGAGGACGTGAGAAGCGATGGCTGTAACCTCTCAAGTCCCTAAACCGAGCTTAGAGGCCCAACGCGTCCGGCCCCGCCGGATTTCGTGGCAGCGAATCACGGGTCGTAGCTTTCTGTACATAGTACTCATTGCCGGCGCCGTGCTGTTCATCGTGCCACTTCTATGGCTGATCTCCACCTCTCTCAAGCCAGAGACAGACGTATTTCTCTTTCCTCCCAGTCTGTTTCCTTCGAGATTCGACCTTACCACCTACCCGGGGGCGCTGGAGCGTTATCCGTTCCTCCAGGGCTTCCGCAACACTATGATTATCGTGATCGGAGTCGAGGTTGGACGACTGCTCAGCTCGACGCTGGCGGCTTATGCTTTTGCCCGGCTGCGGTTCCCGTTGCGCAACACGCTGTTCATCGTGGTCCTGAGTACGATGATGTTGCCCTATCACGTAACCCTGATTCCACAGTTCTTGATCTTCCGCGACTTCGGTTGGCTGGATACGTTCCTGCCGCTGACGGTGCCGGCATGGTTTGCCACCTCGGCGTTCTACGTGTTCCTGCTGCGGCAGTTCTTCCTCCAGATCCCGTTGGAGTATGACGACTCGGCGGAGATCGATGGCTGCAGCCCGATTGGCACCTACTGGTACATCATCTTACCGATGTCGCTGCCAGCGCTGGGCGCGGTGGCGATCTTCACGTTCATGGCCGAGTGGAACGACTACTTCGCGCCGCTTATCTACCTGAATTCTACGGACAACTACACGCTCGCACTCCACTTCAGGAACTGGGAGAGGAATCCGTCCAGCTCCGGCATTTGGAACCCGCCCTTCAACCAGACTATGGCGATTGCGACGATGATCACGATTCCGCCGGTGCTGGTCTTCTTCTTCGCCCAGCGCTATTTCATACAGGGTGTGGTGATCAGCGGAGTCAAGGGCTAGTCCGCGCACTCCCGCTTCCCGTTGCTCCTCGGACTCGATCAGAGCCTGTACATCGTCTCCCGACTATGGGAGCAATGCCGTAATCGCCATATTCGGGGAGCCGGCCAGGCCGGCGCGGATGCTCTGAGGGGCCGGCTGATTCGAATGATATTCGACTGGGAAAAGCGGCTCCGAGCTTAGGTATCCTTTCAGGTAGCGTACGCTAAACTTTCAATCAGCCGGGGTCTAAACTTACAATTAGCCGAATTCCAAGTTTGCATTGAACTCGCGGATGATTTGGCCTATCTGCGGCGCTATTGCTCAGATTCAAGAGGTACCTGTCGCCTCCTTTTCATCCTTCACCGCGATATGTCCGGTTGGAAGTAGGGTCGGTCAGCATCCGAATGCCGCAACCCGATCGCAGGTTCGCTAATTGCTATCAATTTCTTTCTGTCGGCACGGACGGCTTCGGTTCTGTTCCTACGGTGGTCAGCGCGGTATACTGTGGAGTCAAAGCCTTGAATTTACGTAATAGGATCTGCAGTCTGCGTCGACGAGCAAATACCGTGGTTCAGATAGAATGTCAGAGGAGCAGGAGACCTGTATTATAAAGCCGATTGAAGGGGCAGGATGTGGCGTTAGCATTCGATACGCACAAAGCCATAAAGGGGCTTAAAGAAGCAGGGTTCGAGGAGGCTCAGGCCGAGGCCGTGGTAGCCACGGTTGGAGAGGCGATGAGCGGGAACGTGGCCACGAAGAGTGACATTGCCGGACTCGAAGTCGCAATCGTTGAGCTCAAAGCCGAACTCAAGAATGACATTAATAGGCTAGAGAGTAACATCGGTGAACTCAGGTCCGAGTTCAAGGGTGACATTAATAGGCTAGAGGGTAACATCGGTGAACTCAGGTCCGAGTTCAAGGGTGACATTAATAGGCTAGAGGGTAACATCGGTGAACTCAGGTCCGAGTTCAAGGGTGACATTAATGGGCTAGACGGTAACATCGGTGAACTCAGGTCCGAGTTCAAGGGTGACATTAATGGGCTAGACGGTAACATCGGTGGACTCAAGGGAGAGATGTATCGTCATATGTGGATTATGGGTGGTACTATCATCGCGGCCACCGTCGGACTAGTGAAGCTCCTGCCCTGACCAGGCGAGATAAGACCACTTGCGCGGAGAGCACGCAAGTCGGCAATCTCTTTCACACTTGGCAGCAAGTGGTCACCGTTGCTCTAAGATGGTAACTGCTCAGTCATCTTGCGATCCTAGAACCGATCGAGCCCAATCATACCGACTCTACTCCTGCGCGCTGATCAGCACGTCGATGGTTGTGCCAAGAGCGTCCGCTATTCGAGAAAGGGCGGACGCGGAACCGGGTTTGAGCCCGCGCTCCATCTCGGAGAGATGACTCGCGCTGATGCCGGTTTTCTGAGAGAGTTCGCGCAGTGTCAGGCCAACGTGATCGCGAAATGCACGGATGGGGTTTTGCCCGCGCATGATGTCCAGAGCTACCTCGTGTGGGATGCGGCTGCCATCATCTGCTTCGAGAGCGGCAAGCCTTTCTTCAAGCTCGTCATTGCGGGCAACCAGAGCTTGGTATTCGGCCCGCGTCAGGGTAATAGTCTCGGCGCTAGCCATAGGCCTCTCTCCTGTGTCGGACTCGTAAGACAACCATGATCACGACCCTGCCGCGTTCGACAGTGAAGATGACGCGATAGTTGCCAACTCTCATCCGAGAATATTCGCCGCCAACCAGCGCGACTACCTGATTGGCCAGTGATTCAGGGTTCGTGGCGTACTGCTCGATTTTGGCGACTATCCTCTCACGGTCCCGCGTTGCTAGACGGCGCATATCTTTCAGCGCCTTGGTCGCCCATTCGATTCGCATGCCTCGATCCACCCGGGCATGTTCGCCTTTAGCGAACATGTTGTCAAGGGAATCCCTTGACTAGTAGATGGATTATCGTCTCGTCGCGCTCCTATTCCCGGGCTTCAAGAACTCCCGGTCGCAGCCACCTCCTCCTGCACCGTAATTGTCTGGTTGGGACTGAGGCCGGTCAACGTTTGAGTTGCTCCACTTGGCCAGCGAATTTTCAGTTCATCGACGAGGCCGGCCTGGGCAAGGCCGAAGTGCGCCGTGAGGCTGTTCTGGGAGAGGAAGCTGGTCCCGCTCTGGATTTCGCGGACCTGCCGGCGGCCGCCGGCCGTGAGCGAGAGTCGGGCTCCGATGCCGTCACGATTGCTCTCGGTTCCCACCAGCCGGACCTGCAGCCAACTCTTGTCGTTGCCGGAGTTACGCAAAAGGACCGGTCGTTGGTCGTAGTTTGCCACCAGGAGGTCCAGGAAGCCATCGCCGTCGAAGTCGGCAACGGCCAGTCCCCGCGCGCAGCCGGCGTGGCCGGCGCCGGTGGCCTCGGATACGTCGCGAAATGTACCGTCTCCGCGATTGTGGAACAGTGCGTTCGGCTGATCGGGCGGGTAACGTCCGGCGGCATCGGCTTCAGGGTAGAGGGAGCCGGCGACAAAGTAGAGGTCGAGGAGTCCATCGTTGTCAAAGTCGAGGAAGGCGGTTCCCCAACCAACAGATTGCTTGCCATCTATCGCCGCCCGGCCTACGCCGGCGTGGCCGGTCATCTCCTCGAACGTTTCGCCTGCCCGGTTCCTATAGAGAACGTTTTGCCCCAGATTGGTGACGAACATGTCCAGCCAGCCGTCTCCGTCATAGTCTCCGACTGCCAACCCCATCCCGCTGATCGCGGCGTCGACGCTGGCCTTTTGGCTGATGTCTACGAATCGCCAGGAGTCGCCAGTAGGACCGGCGTTGCGGTAGAGGGTATTGGGCCTGATGAAAGGTCCGAAGTCGTTCACGACATAAAGGTCGGGCCGGCCGTCGTCGTCGTAATCGAGGAAGCCAACCGCCAATCCGGCTCCGTGTACCGGGGAGTCTCCCAAGAAATCGGTAGCCTCGCTGAAGGACCCATCGCCGTTGTTACGGAAAAGCCGGTGGCTTCGAGCCTGCGAGGTGAACGCGTCCTTGATTCCGCCGTGCCGATAGCGTTCCATGCTGGGCGGAGAGCCGTCTATCCAGTAGGTGACGTAAAGGTCGAGGTGCCCGTCTCCGTCGAAATCGGCCCAGACCGCTGAGGCCGGATGGCCGCCGGAGATTCCCATGCCGGCCGATTCAGTCACATCGGTGAATCTGCCGTCGCCTTCGTTGTGGAGTAGCTTGAGTCCTCCCATCCTTGTGATGAGGATGTCACAGCTGCCATCGTTGTCGTAATCAGCGCAGGCAACACCGATGTCTATGTCCTTGGGATCGGCGAGGCCGCCTGACTCGGCCAGGTCGGTGAAGGTTCCGTCGCCGTTGTTGCGGTACAGGGCATTGGGGCCATTGGCGTTGGTAAGGAGGATGTCGTGCAGACCGTTGCGATTGAAGTCTATGAACGCGGCTCCCGCTTGAATCATGTGCGCGTGTCGGTGGACCCGATGTTGGAAAGTGATGCCGGCATCTGAGGTCACGTCGATGAAGCTTGGCAACTCGACCGGAGGTTGCCGCTCGGTGACGACGTAACGGGCTACGCCAACGGCCGCGGCGAGTCCAGCGAAGCCGGCCAGAAGCGCGCGCCGGGAGAGGGTTGGCAACCTGGCTTTGTTGGCGTGTTCGCTGCCGGCCACGGCTGGTGCGCTCTCCCGAACGAGAATCCCTGAATCGTGATGATTGTCACCTGAGGCGAGGACGACCTCTGACAACTGTGAGTGTAGTCGGCGTTCCGGCGATCATCAATGGTAGCCGAACAGGGGTCTCTTATTCTCAAACATCCGTTGTTGCCCTAAGTTTGGCGTTGGGTGTTACCTTCCCCCTCCCCTCTGGACTCTGGCTCCGCACGGGGCAACGAAAAATCATTTTCGTACCAATCGCTCATCCCGACGGTCGCCGGCATACCAAGGGATGAAAACCCGGAGTTGCCCTTTCGTGCGGCCAATTCGCACAGGGGATTCTTCCATGCCCCGCCCCCGGCCCCAGCGGGGGACAAGCCCCCGCGCTACATTCTTCTTTTCCGGCTACGAACGAGGATGAGTTAGAAGAAGTTAGCTGGAAGGCCATTTTCGTACCAAGGACGAAGTGGGGGCCGGAGTTGCGAGTCGAGGGGCCTGTGGGCGGTTTGCCGCGCCCCGCCCAGGGCGACGCGTGCGCATCCGCTCCAACTAATTGGATTTCAGGATGTTCGCTGCGCGTCTGTAGCATCTACGATTGGCGTATCTTGGTGTTCGAATGAGCGTCAGTTCGGGCGGTGCGGGCAGGATTGAGCCGACAGGTATGCTAGGGGTCTTGATGCGCGTTCTTCGTGAAGGTCGAATGAAGCCCAGTTGAAGCCCTCGCTCGACGAAAACCCTCACGGGATCTCTGCCTTCATAGGCATATTGGGGCGCGTACTCCACCAGCAGGCCAATGGACACCTCGAACGGATCCACCCCGGCCTTGTACGCTATCTCAAGCCTCATAGACTGCAGAACCTGCGAAATTATCAAAGTTGCCCATATTTGTTGCTGAATCACGACCTGCTTGGCGGGCCACAGAAGACGTAGTTTGAGGTGTTGTTTGGCCGATGCGATGGCCATCTCAATGTCCCACCTGCGAGCATAGACCTCGGCTATCGATGCAATCGGAAACGTATGAGGTTCTCGAACGTTGGTGATGTAGCGGTGCATTGTTCTGGCCTGCCTGAAAGTCACCAGTCGTCCGCCGCGGCGGATGGCCCGGTCAGCCCGGTGGACTCCAAGCCAGACGATGCCATCGAATACATCGCCGCGCTGATAGAAGGTATGTAACACTTTGTAGGAGGTCTTTGCTCTCAGCCTGCTCAGCCAATGGCAACCCCTGTCTGTCAGCCAGTCGAACCAGGCGAAGCCGAAGTATCCCAGGTCTGCCACAATCAGTGTTCCCGCTGGCAACTCGGCCGCCAACTCTCGCGCCAATACCTTCTCGTTCTGATGTGGGTTCGGCTGAAACCTGACCCTAAGCCACTGCTGATGTCTCAAGTCGAACACGCCGGCCAGCTTGCCAGGAAGCAGACGGCTGTCGCCTTCAGGCACTCCTCTCAGAGTGGGCAGCGTTCTCGAGATGGCCTCCAGCGTACTCTCGTCTATGCACACCACCCCTCGGCGAAGGATGCCAGCTTATTTGAGACCATACCCCGCAATCTCTCTGTCAACATCCCGTTGATCTGTTCGAAGAGCCTCTCCAGTGGCTCGGTCCCCGCGCTATGAAGCCGCTTGTACACTGCTTGGTCTGTTACCTCAAATCGTGGGAAGAACCACAATCCCCGTTCCGAGATAAGTCGCCACAACGCCAGTTGGCTGCCAAAGCCTCTCAGTACGCACACCAGTAGTCCCGCCCACAGAACCATGGCCGGCAAGATACGTGGCCCGCCAGAACCCTTGACCCTGCGGTCCGGCTCCATATTCTCCAAACACTGTTGAAGAAAACCCTCTATGTTCCCTAGTGTCGCCGAATCGTCGCTGAGTTTCTTGGGCATTTCCCGCAGTTCCTCCCGCAGAGCAGTCTTGTCCATTACTACTGTGCAGGAGGTACTTTGCCAATGGAAGGAAGGGTTTTATAACAATTAGTTGGAGCAGATGGACTCGTGAGTCGCCCCTACGGCGATGCTGGTGGTTGGTTGATTGTTTCGACCAACTTCTCGGCGCAGGAAAACGCGCTAGAGGTCCTAGGAATAGGAAAGCCCTGGGTGGGCGAATGGAGTTTGTCAATCGCACAGTTTCGCTGTTAGTGTACGGACAGTCGCTGGGATCGGTCCTGGCGTCAAACTCCGATCGTGGGAGGCAGAGCCGCACAGTTTGCGACTAACCTATATCGAGGCGATTGTTGCGGCGATCGCCGAGGCGATGCGTCAGTCCGGCTCGGTATTCATGATGGGCCAGGACGTCGGCGCGTTCGGCGGTGCGATGAGTGGCAGCGCCGGCCTGTACGACGAGTTTGGTCCCACGCGCGTGCGCGATACTCCGATTGCCGAGTCGGCGATGGTGGGAGCCGCGGTCGGCGCCGCGATGATGGGCAAGAGGCCAATCGTCGAGATATCGTTCGGCGAGTTCCTGCCGATGGCGATGAACCAAATCGTTCTACAAGCGGCAAACATGCACTATATGACCGCCGGCGACAAGACGGTACCGATCGTAATTCGCACCAGGGTCGGCGATGGGCCCTATCGGGGTCATCCCCAGATGTACGAAGCCTGGTTCGCGCACGTGCCGGGATTGAGGGTCGTGATGCCATCGACGCCGCGCGACGCCAAGGGAATGATGACGGCAGCAATCCGTGACAGCAATCCGGTGCTCTTCTTCGAGCATATGCAGCTCTATCACCTGCTGCGGGAGGAGGTGCCGGATGCCGAGTATGAAGTGCCTTTGGATAGGGCCGCTGTTGTACGCTCCGGCGATGACGTAACGGTGGTGGCGACCGGATGGATGGTACACAATGCTCTGGCGGTCGCCGGCCGGGTCGCCGACCGCGCCTCGGTCGAGGTTGTCGATCTGCGCTCGTTGGCGCCGCTCGATATTGAGACGGTGGTCGCTTCGGTACGGAAAACGAGCCGGCTGGTGGTGGCCCACGAGGCCTGGAAAGTGGGTGGAGTCGGCGCCGAGGTGGCCGCAGCCATATCCGAAGAAGCGATCGATGCGCTCGACGCGCCGATCGTCAGGGTCGGTGCGCCACACATTCCAGTGCCCTCGTCGAAGCCCCTGCGGGACCTGTTTTTGCCGGACGAGAGCGACGTCGAGGAAGCCATTGACAGGGTCATCGGCTACTGAGGGGACGGCCCCTCGACGCACTTCGTAGTTGGAGATTTAGTTCGTTACCGCGTCTTCGTCGTAAAGTTCCAGCCCAGGCAAACACAGTCGATATAGACGATCGAACTGAGGTACATTACTTCCTGAGTCGCTAAGCATGGCGTTTGACACTAATAGTGCGACGCACTATTATAGATGAGTGATTAGAAGCTATCGAGACCGGTGGACACAGGCTGTTGCTGAGCGTCAACGCGTACGGAGATTTCCTCTGGATATTCAACGCCGAGCACAAAGGAAACTGATGATGCTGAACAACGCCACGGAAGTAAGCGATTTGAGGGTACCGCCGGGGAATCGGTTGGAGAGCCTATCCGGAGATAGAGAGGGACAATTCAGCATTCGAATCAATGCTCAGTGGCGTATCTGCTTCGTGTGGAGCGGACAAGATGCCCACGAGGTCGAAATAGCGGACTACCATTGAGTCCAGAGGTCATAATGCAGACGAGAATGGGCAACGAACCAAAGAAACTGTCACCTATACATCCAGGCGAAATCCTCAGCGAAGAGTTCCTCCAACCGATGAAGATCACCCAGTATCGGCTGGCCAAGGCCATCGGCGTGGATGCGCGCCGGATTCATTCAATCGTACATGGGGAGCGGTCCATTACGGCGGAAACGGCCCTGCTGCTTTCGCGCTTCTTCGGAAACTCCGCTGCGTTCTGGATGGGACTTCAAAGCCAATACGACCTGGAGATCGCCGAGGACCGCCTTGACGAAAGGCTCGGAGACGTGGCGCCTTACCCTCAAGCGCATACAGGGTAGGACGGTCCTCCGGCGACACCCGGCACATTCATTTCAGTGTAATATTTTGCGTCTAGGGTTGTTGTCCGTGAATCATCCTGGGAGTGTGAGCGAGTAGGCAGTTGAGAGTCCTGATCTGCGATCCGATCGCCTCAGCCGGCGAATCCCTGCTTCGACAAGAGGCGCAGGTTGACATTGCGAACGGTCTGAGCAAGGCGGAGTTGATCGATCGCATCGGCGCCTACGAGGTGGTGATCGTTCGGAGCAAGACCCATTTGGACGCTGACGTGATACGAGCCGGCAAGAGGTTGAGAGTCGTCGGCAGGGCCGGCATTGGGGTGGACAACATCGACGTCGATGCGGCGAGCCGGCTCGGTATCGTCGTCGTCAATGCGCCCAACGCGCCTATCGTAGCCGCTGCCGAGCACACCATGGCCCTTATGCTTTCCATGACCCGCCGGCTGCCGGCCGCGGACGCGGCGGTAAAAGCCGGCTATTGGGGACAGTATCGGCACGTCGGTACCGAATTGAGGGGCAAGACACTCGGCCTCATCGGACTTGGGCAGATTGGTTCCGCAGTGGCGCGTCGCGCCGAAGCAATGCAGATGAATGTGATCGCGTTTGATCCCTTCGTTGGTCCGGATTACGCCGCACGACACGGCGCGAGTCTCGTGCCCCTGGACGAGCTTCTCATCGAAGCTGACGTCGTGAGTCTTCACGCCCCGCTGACCTCCGATACCGCAAACCTGATCGACGATGAGCGACTGGGCAAGATGAAACCAACATCCCTTCTGATCAACTGCGCGCGGGGAGGATTGATAGACGAGGATGCCCTCTGCGAAGCATTGAAAGAGAGGCGGATCGCGATGGCCGCCATAGACGTGTTTGTCGAGGAGCCACCGGTCGGCTCGCCGTTGCTGAACGAGCCAAGCATCCACGACCGTCTCGTTCTGACTCCGCACCTCGGCGCTTCAACCCAGGAGGCACAGGCGGAAGCCGCGGTCGAGATCGCTGAGCAGGTCCTGGCAGTCTTGCGCGGTCAGGCTGCCAGCGCGGCGGTGAACGCCCCGGCCATCGCACCTGAGATGATCGGCCGGCTGGGGACCTACGCTACTCTCGCCGAGACTATGACTCGTATTCTGGCCCAGTTGGGCGACGTGGGATCCGTAAACGAGCTGGAGATCACATATCAAGGCGAAATCGCCGAAGAGGACACCGCCCTGCTCAAGGCGTCGGCGGTGGCAGGGTGGCTGCGGTCCGCTACGCCTGAGAGGGTGAACCTCATGAATTCCCTGATCCTGGCGCGCAATAGGGGTCTCCAGGTGACCGAGCGCCACACCTCAACGCCGGCCGAGGGCTACACGAACATGATCACGGTTCGAACCGTTGGCTGCGATCGGTTTTTCTCGTCGTTGTCTGGGACCCTCTACCACAACCAACCCTACCTGGCCGGCGTGAACGATTACCGGGTAGACGTGGCGCTGAACGCGAGCAACTTCCTTTTTTGCAGTCACATGGACCGGCCCGGCGTGATCGGCAAGATGGGTACCCTGTTGGGCCAGGCCGACGTAAACATCTCCTACATGCAGGTGGGTCGTCAAGCGCCTCGAGGCGAAGCCCTGATGGTGTTGGGTCTTGACGAGCCAGTGTCGGAGGACTTACTTCGGACGCTCGTCGAGAGTGTGGATCTTCAGACGACTCGCGTGGCTCGCGTCGACGGGTAAGGCCGACGACCGCGAGTCGTTGGGGGGCCGGCCGACTATTTGGCCCTACGCCGGCAGTTCGTTCTCAATCCGTCCAATGGCGGCGTCGATCCGGCGGAAGGTCTCCGCAATCTCGCCTTCGGATATGGTCAGCGGCGGCGCCACGAAGAAGTGGTCGCCGAGCTTGCCGTCGATGTTTCCGCCGCCGCGGTAGATCACCACGCCCTCTTCGAGCGCCGCCCTGGCCAGCCGGGCGTTCAGCCCTACCGATGGAGAGAATGGCTCGTGTGTGGTCGCGTCCTGGACCAACTCGACGCCCATGAGCAGTCCCCGGCCCCTGACGTCGCCGACGATCCGGTGGTCCAAGAGGCGCCGGCCGTGGTCGAAAAACGTTCCGCTCAACCTGGCGGCTCGATTGGTAAGGTCCTCCTCGACCATGATGTCCTGCACCTCGCAGGCCACGGCCGAGCACAGCGGGTTGGCGGCGTAGGTGAAGATGTGCTCGACCGGCGCCGGCTTGCTCAGAAACACGTCGGCGACACGCTCGGAAATGGCGACCGCGCCCATAGGGGCGTATCCGCCGGTCAGTCCCTTGGCCATCGTCATCAGATCTGGGACAACGCCGAAGTGCTCGATCGCGAAGTTCTTGCCGGTGCGACCGAATCCGTCGATGACCTCGTCGGCAATCAGCAGCACGTCGTTGCGATCGCAGATCTCTCTGATGATGGGGAAGTACTCGTCGGGTGGAACTACGCCGCCCATCGAAGACCCGACGATCGGCTCGGCGATGAATGCGGACACCCTCTCCGGCCCGACCTGGTCGATGGCCGCTTCAAGCTCGGTCGCGCAATCCATGTCGCAGCCGGGGTACTCTTTTCCATAGGGGCAGCGGTAGCAGTAGTTCGGGTCAATATGGGGAAAGTCCAAGAGGATCGGCAGGTACTTTTCCCGGCGGGGGACCATGCCAGTCGCGGATAGAGCGCCCAGGGTAGCTCCGTGGTAGCAGTGCCGGCGACCGATGACGAGCCTCTTGTCGGCGTTTCCTCGTTCGACGTGGTACTGCCGGGACAGCTTGATCGCGACTTCGACCGCCTCTGAGCCTCCGGAGGTGAACTGGAAATGGTTGAGGTCACCCGGCGTGATCCGGGCTACCCGCTCCGACAGGTCTTTCGCCGGCTGGTTGGCGAAGATGTTCGAGATGCAGAACGCGAGCTGCCCGGCCTGGCGGGCCATCGCGTCGGCCACGCGCTGGCGCCCGTGGCCAATGTTCACGCAGGCAATGCCGGCTATCGCGTCGATGTACTGCTTGCCGGTATCGTCCCAGACGTTGACGCCCTCACCGCGTACCAACGTGGGGTAGTGCTGGATTGGGTTCAGTGGCAGAACCGCGCCGGTGGAATCTGTCATTTCAGCTCCCTGATTGGACGGTCGACTCGCCGGACTCCGTTGGCAAGCAGGGTCAATATAATCGAATTCCGTACGTCCGTCCACGGAGGTTTTTCCCGGCCTGGACGGTCTGCCTATTCCCTCGGCGGGGCCGGCTCAATGGCAAGGATCCAGTGGTCGTCGTCGGCGCATTCAGCAATCAGGAGGTGGTAGCTCGGAGAGGGATTAGAGTCTTGCGTCCGAAGTGCTGTACTATTTGTATGATGGTTCCGCTCCTAGTGCCAGGCTGTACTCTCTGCCCGGGGGCGTCGTGAGCCGGAAGATATTGCAAGGAGGAATGGATGACACTCAACACTTATCTAACGTTCGATGGGAACTGCCGAGAAGCATTCGAGTTCTACCAGTCGGTTTTCGGAGGAGAGTTCGTCACAATCCAAACATTTGGGGACGCACCTCATGACATAGGCATCCCGGAAGATGAGTCGGGCAGGATCATGCACGTATCGTTACCCATCGGATCAAGTGTACTCATGGGCAGCGATACCTCCGCTCAGTTCGGACCTCCGCACGTAGTTGGCAACAATTTTTCGATCTCCTACGCGCCGGAGAGCAAGGAGCAGGCGGACGAGCTGTTCGCCAAGATTTCGGAGGGCGGCGCAGTGACGATGCCTCTCGAGGACGCGTTTTGGGGGTCGTACTTCGGATCCTGTACCGACAAATTCGGCATCAACTGGCAGTTTAACTGCGAGCACCAAGGGTAAGCTTCTAGCAATCGCTCAGGCCGGCTGGTGCCGGCGTACCAAGGTATGAAAACCCGGAGTTGCGATTTTATGCGGCGAAGTCGCACGGAGGATTCTGCCACGCCCACGCCCCACCCCAGCGGGGGACAAGCCCCCGCGCTACATTTCCCATCGCCACCCCTCCTGGATTCCTGCCTTCGCCGGAATGGCGAACGAGGGGCGGATTGGCGAGAGCGGGAGCGGTGGTACGCGGGCACTCTCGGGTCCACGAACGATCATTTTCGTACCAATGGCCCCTATCTGCGCGCGCCAGGCCGGACGGCGCCGAGACTCCTCTCGCCGCGCTCAGAGAGCGGGTCTTAGACTTTGTCGATCTTGGCGGCCATTATGAAATCGCTGTGGTGCAGGCCGTCGATGCTGTGGGTCCATAGGTAGACGCGCACCTCGCCCCATCGAACGTAGAGGTCGGGATGATGGTCCTGCGCCTCGGCGACTTCGGTGATCCGATTGACAAAATCGACCGCTTCGACAAAGTTCTTGAACTCAAACGACTTGGTGAGCTTGTTCTCTTCGTCGACGCTCCAACCGGGGAGTTGCTCCAAATATGGTTTGTATTCATCCGCGGTCAGGGAGGGGGTTCCGGCTCGGGCCGGGACGCAGTCGCGGTCGGCCAAGTTCGTCGTCATGTTCACGCTCCGTTTGGTTTACATATACAGATCGCTGCTGCTTACATGCTGAATGGAGGCCGCGATTGGAGTCAAGGGATCTTCGATCAGTCCGTCGCCGAGGCGGCGTTACCCACCACTGGCTCATGCCTTCCAGATTGACCGCGTGATCGTTTCAGTTGGATGAGGTCTTGGACGCTTAGCCGGCATCGGCTGCCGGCTGGTATAGGCTCCCGCCCTTCACCACGGTGGTTGGCTGCAGGAGTTGGCGTACGGTTCGCACGGCTCCGTCGGTGTCGCGCAACTCTACGTCACCCTCGACCTGCTCAAGCACGACGGCGTCGCCCCAACTGCCCGGCTTCAACGTGCCTATTTTCTCTTCCATACCGATTGCGTTGGCCGGCAGGCTGGTGGAGCTGGCGATCACGTCATCCAAGCCGACACCCATGTGGAGAAACTTGCTCATTGTCGTCGGCATGTCTCGAACAAGCTCCATGCTTTGGGTATGTATGTCAGTTGAGATTGTCTGGGGGGTGAATCCCTGGGCAAGGGCACGCTCGGCGACGTCCCAGGTGAACGAGCCGGCGCCATGTCCCACGTCGAATATAACGCCGCGTTCCACTGCTTCCAGGACCGAGTGGCGGACGTTTCCGTGCGAGTCCAGGATGCCGTGGCCCTTCCCGTGAAAAGTATGGGTCAATATGTCGCGTTCCTTCATCACCGCAAGGATGTCATCGATCGACTCACACCAAGCGTCCTGGGGGTGCACCATGATTGGCAGGCCGGTTGCGTCGGCCGCCTCTCGCGCCAGATGGAGGGGCGCGATGCCGGCGCTTTGTCCGACAATCAGGTCGCGAGTCAGGCGCACCTTGATTCCGAGTATCACGTCTCGATTCGCCTCGATCGTCTGTAGCGCGTGGGGAACGTCCACCCACCTGATGTCGTCCAACTCGCCGACGAGCTGGGTCAGCATGCCTTGTAACGAGATGTTTAGCTGGGCAAAGATACGCGTCTCGCTGACGTCGATGATGTACTTGCGGAAGCCGGGGAAGGTCTGAGCGCCGGCCGAGCCGGCGTCGACGACCGTAGTTGAGCCGCGGGCGAGGCACTCGGCGTCTGGATTGACTCCGAGGTACGAAACGCCTTCGAAGACGTGTACGTGGAGATCGATCAGACCGGGGGTGACGATCCGGCCGGCCGCGTCCACTACTTGCTCGGCCTGGTCCGCCGGAATCGCGTCGTCGAGTGCGGCGACCCGGCCATCCTTGAAGGCGACATCGCGCCGGCCGTGGATGTTCTGAGCCGGGTCTACTACTGTGCCGCCACTGATCAGAAGGTCATAGGCTGACATCGGTCCGCACCTCCCAAATGCGCTAAGAGCAGGCAAACATTATATAGACGGCGTTGCTGATTGGGTACGCGTGCGGGGCGCCGTCGGCAAACAAGCAACGCGCCAGCCTTGGGAGAACTGGTACAATCGCGTCGATAGGAGTTCGTTTCGGTATGACGCCTGAGCTAGTTGGCTTCCTCGCTATCATAATCGCCATCGTTGGGCTTGGGGTGGGCCTGGCCATGTTCATCCAAGCGAGCGTGGGGCGGTTGGAAAGTCGCATCTACGCCGTGGAGCGGCGAATGTCGGACTTGGACCAGCGAATGTCCGCCTTAGAGCAGCGAGTGTCGGACATGGACCAGCGAATGTCAGCCATGGAGCAGCGAATGTCAGCCATGGAGCAACGGCTGGCGAGGCTCGAGGGCGTACTGGACGGACTCCGTGAAGCGCTATTCAGTACCCGGGCTAGCTAGCGTGAAATCGGACAAGTACTTCAACTAGGCTCGCCGGCGGCGCGTCGGCTAATGTGATGGCCTGCTCAATCCCGGAGGCGGGACTCCGCCGGCCGGTGATCCTCTGAGCGGGATCTACCATCGCGCCGCCTCTTGTCAGAGGCCCAAAGCCCGACGTAGACATTTACCTTCTTATTCCCTGGAATTACTAGGCCGCCTTTATGAAAGTCTCGATCCCTCAACTCGGTTCTGTGCGCGAAAAGCTGTTACCGGCGGACATCATCGTCGTTCTCCGCTCTCGGGATTTCAGGCTGATATTTGCCGCGACCTTTGCGGCAAACTTGGGCGACGCGTTCTACTTTGTGGCGCTGCCTTGGTTGGTGCTCGCTCACGGCGGTTCCGCGACCGCGGTGGGCCTGACCGGCGCCGCCGCGATGTTGCCGTACGTGCTGCTCGGACCGCTGGCCGGCGTGGTTTCGGACCGTGTGAACCGCAAGAATCTGATGATCGGCGCCGACCTTGCGCGCGCGTTCCTCGTCGCGGTCTTGGTGGCGGCCGGCTGGCTTGGGTTACTGCAGACCTGGCATTTCGCCGTCACTGCATTCCTATTGACGGCGGCCGGCCTTCTCATCTTCCCGGCGCGAGGCGCTCTGATCCCGTTGCTGGTCCCTAAGAGGGAGCTGGTTGCGGCAAATGCGGCGATGCTGACTGGGTTGCAAATCATGAACATAGCCGGCAAAGTGGCCGGCGGATTCTTGATTGTTCTCGTAGGGCCGATTGCCGCGATTGGCCTGTGTGGAGCGTCCTACGTGGTCTCGTCGACCCTGGTTATGAGAATGACCGCACCGTCCGTTGCGCCCCGCACGCGAACAGGGAAACGACGACTTCCGGGCTCAGGCTTCGTTCTGGACCTGCTGGATTCAGCGAAGTTCATCGTACGACATCCCTTGATCCGAGCGCTTGCTCTTACCGGACTGGCCCTCAACGCGCTGCACTTTCCGGCGATGACGATGCTGTTGCCGTTGCATCTGGGGGCCTCGCTCCAAGCCGGGCCGGAGGTGTTCGGACTCTTCCTGGCTATCGAGTCTGGAGGCTTGCTCATTGCAACGCCGTTGGCGCCTCGGTTATCGCGGTGGGTTGGCGACGGACGTCTTGGCGCGTACACAATTGGATTATTGGGTGCATTGGTAGTCTTGCTTGCGATCGCAACAAGCGTATGGCAAGCACTTGCGTTAGCAATGCTGATGGGAATTGTTTCTGCTGGGACAGTACCGATGGGAAGTCTCGTTCAGGCCGAGACGCCGGACGCCTATCGAGGTCGCGTGTTGGCGAATATGGCAGCGATCAGCTCTGCATTCGTCCCTCTCACGATGGCGCTCGGCGGCAACCTGGTCGACCTTCACGGCTCGCGACCGCTATACGCCGCGACCGGCATCGTGGTGGCGATCTGTGGGATCGTATTACTGGCGTCCCGGCGGGTGCGCGAGGCGCGTGTTTCCGTTCGCGACGAGTCGACGCGCCGATTGTATGGAGGTTGACCCGCGAGCTACTCGACGATCTGTTCCAGATTGCCGCGGCGCTTCGTTTCCCGCTCCATCAGTCGAAACAGTGCGAAGCCGGCGACGGCGTAGCCGAGTCCAATCGCGAGCTCCAACAATAGTTGATCGGCGATATCTGCGATTCCAGCGCCGGCGAACGATCCTCGAAGCGCGACGATTCCGTGGGTGAACGGTATGACCTGGCTGACTGCTTTCAAGATGTCCGGCAGCCTGTCCACCGGGATAATCGCGCCGGTGAGCAGCATCGCCACACCGTACACGAACTGGAACACGTATCCGAATCGGAAGAGAACCAACGTGACGCTGCCGATCAACAATGCAAACGTCGTGGAGGAAAGGATCAGTACTGTGACCGTAACCAGGAGCGATGTCCAATTCACCTCAGCGAGGTCCAATCGGAGTATCAACCATGCCCCAACTAAACCTATGGCAAAGGTCACGATCGCGTTGAGCCAATGGACTCCCGCTCTTCCGAAATAGATCATCAGCCGGTGAGCGGGGGACAGGAACATAATTGACAGGATGCCATAGGCTCGGTCGTAGAACAGCGCTTCCAAGATGCCGTAGGCGATCACGAAGATTATCGAAAAGGCAAGCAGTCCGACGGTGTAATGCTCGGCGGCCTCTGGACTACTAGCGAACTTGCCGGCCAGGACAACCGTCAGCACGTGCAGGAGAGGCTGGAAGAAGATCCGAGTGACGTATCCGGGCCCCTGCCAGGTAACGAATGCTCCTCTGTAGGTCAATACGGCCAATCTGGCGAAGTTGTTCATCGCTTTACCCGGGCCCTAGAAACTGCCCAAGATTCCGGTGGCCTTCACTTGCTTTTCAGCCTTGATGAATAGTAGGTAGGTCAATACCAGGAACGCCGCCGACGTTGCCAACGCGAGGGCCCAATGATCCACTGTGTTGCCATAGGATCGTCCACTCTCGACTGAGCTCAGTAGTCCTCCCATCGCCCAAGAGGTTGGTAGTGCCCATGCAACTGGTTTCAGCGCTGGGGCCAACGAAGCAACGGGATAGACGAATCCGCTGAACACCATCACGAGGGGCCGGATCGCTTCGAAGTAGGTATCTTGCCCACCGGTCAGGAAAGACAGTGGAGCGGACAAGAAGCCGACCACGGTCGTGGCTGCCAACGCGATACCTAAAGAAGCTAGCAAGATGAGAAGATTCGGAACGTGGATGAATTGGGGTGAGAATGCCAAGATGATCGCTATCCCCGTCACCCCCAAGAGGGACGCAAAGACTGAAACCGCCAGAATACTTCCTACCATGATCGTCATGATGGGTGTGCGCGACATGAGCATCAGTTCGAGCGTACCCTGAACTAGCTCGCCACGAAGAGACCAACCCATGCGAAAGACACAAAAGTTCCAGACGACCATCATGTATGCGCCTATCGCCAGGTAGGTCACGACCGATGAGTCTCCGCTCTCGTGGGCGAACCAGCCCAACGCGACGACGAATATGAGTGTTCCCAGGAACGACAGGAACCTGCCGCCTCCGGTCGTCAACTTCCAGGAGTAGATGAACGCTGCCCGTACGGCGTAGATGTTGCCCAAATCTGTTGCCTCGAGAGAGCTGCGAGTCGCAAGGGTAGTGCACTGAAACTTACCATATCGGGGCAACTGGATACGGTTTCTTTGTGCTGGCTTGGTGCATTCAGCGGGTATGGGCCCACTAAAGGTGGGCACGTGAACTGATACCATCCCGTGTGTAGGAGTTGATGCTGGGTGACCCCTGAGCTAATCGCGATCCTGGTAGTAGGCGTCGCAGTAGTCGGTCTGATCCTGAATGGCCAGGCCCAAACGGGTAGGCGGCTGGATGCGTTAGAGCGACGAATGGAAGGTCGCATGGACGCATTAGAGCAGCGAATGGAGGCTCGCGTCGATGCCCTAGAGCAGCGGTTATCTGCCTTCGAGCTACAGGTCAATCAGAGATTCGACCGGCTGGAGGCCCGACTAGCAGCCCTGGAGCAGCGGGTCGCCCGGCTCGAGGGGGTACTGGATGGACTGCGTGAGGCGCTGTTCAGCGCGCGGGCTACCTGATCCGGCCGCTATTTGCCCCTGATCAGAGCTCTCCCCTGGCTATAGACGCCGCTGGCCGTGAACCCAACGACCGCCCCTATCAGGACCGCTTCGATCAAGCCGATGCCGACACGACCTGAGAACCCAACTGCGAGCACGACCGCCGCGGTCAGTGCTACCAGCGGAAAGTATCGACTCGGCAGGCTCGGAAAAACCTTCTTCGTGAACTGCACTGCCGCCAGGACCAACATGGTCATGCCGCCGATTGTCAACCAGCTTTGATCGAAACTCATGCCCAAACTCCTACAATCATAGTATCGTCCGGATTGAAGTCCTCATAAGCCACAACGGCCACCACTCTGCCAACGACCAACTCACCGCTCGCGATTCCGCGACTCACTCGGACGTCGACCAGGTTCGCCTCATCCGACGCCCCCAGTTCAACGTCCGCCCGGTATGTCGTCTTGTCGATCTTTCGCAAGATGCCTCTATAGACGGATCCAGCCATCTGAACCTCCTGAAAAACACTCAATAATCACTTGCCGGCCAGACCCAAGACCTGGCGATACAGTCCCCGCTCGCTTTCGTAGATGGACCTGATCGACGTGACCACTCTTTCCGCTCCGGCCAGTCCGGCGTTGCTGTCGGTGACGTCAATGATGTCGCCGATCTCCAATCCGGGATTCAGGTTTGCTTCCAGCCAGCCGCCTTCGCCGGACCCTTCCAGCCAACTCGTTTCATAGGTGGCGCGGGTATCGACGTCGGTCTGGCTATCCAGCGATAGGTCCACGACCTTCGCCACGTTGTCACGCCAGAACTTCGACGTACTCCCCCAATCCCTGGTTATCGACGCGTACCCGTCTCCGTATACCTCTACGGATTGGCTCCGCCGCTCCGAAGACCAAAGCTCTCCCTTCAGGATCGCGTAGCCGGTGGACCCTTGTCCTGAGTCCGGGGTGTATGCGCCGGGGGAGAGGTAGGTCTGCTTCCCGACGCCGGACCCGTAAGGCACCTGATTTGGCACCACCGAATCCGGCCCTACGCCTGACTCGACACCGTCGCCTCGCCATCGCAAAACGAGGCCGAAGTTGTGGTGCAGACGTTTCAGAGCTTCCAGGTAGTTCTGGCCTGGCCGCAGCAGGTAGTTCGGGACCACCGGAGCCATATTCGAATGTACGTCGTCGCTGGACCCGGCCCCACAAACTCTCAGCCAAAGCTCCCGGCAGATGAAGTTGGCGGTCTGCGCCTTATAGGTGATCGGCCGGCGCACGACGAAGCGGTCCAAATATGTCCAGGGGTCAATGCAATGAACTTCCAGCAGTTGCCTGCCTCGGTCATTCCGGAACGACAGCCGATCGACGAACCAGGCCCCCTGCTGGACCGACTCCTCGCCGGCGGAGGTCCGGTATCCAAGGCGAAGCTCCACCTGCGAGGTTGGCTTGATCGCTCTTAGCGCTCCGGTTCCCAGAGCAGCGAACTGACCCCGGGAGTTGTCCAACCTCGCGAGCAGCCGGCCCGGACGGTTGATACCGGGCAGGTCCAGCTCTATCGCGGTCAGATCGTCGTTGTTCGTCGCCTCGTAGACCTCGTCGCCGGTGCCGGTGAAGACCGGCGCCCGATAGGCGTAGTCGGATCCGACTACGTACCAGTGGCTGGTGTTCGCCAGCAGCCGGGCGCCGTACCGCCGGTCTTCCTGCCACTGGACCAACTCGGTCGGCGTCCACCGTCGCGCGGCGAACGCGGTCCAGAACTTGTTCCTGGAGGGCGAGCCCTTGTAACGCTCCACCCATCCGATGAAGTACCGTCGGTTTCCAGTCACGTAGGTGCTCGCCGCCCTGGGCAACTCGTAGTCGTAGTCGCTGCCCTCGCCGCTCTCGATCAATACGCCGCCTCCGCCCCATCCGGTTGTAACGTGGTGGTCCTGAAGCGATATTCTGCGAGGCGACCCGTCGCATACCCATATTGATGCGATGTCGTCAGAGTCCTTTGCGACGGATATGCCATTGATTCTGTATCGACTCTCGTCGTCGTAGGATGGCGTCGACCATGCCGACCCGTCCCATTCGGTCACCACCAGACGTTTGTTGCGGCTCGTGCGGCCACCGGGGTCCACCGCGTAGAACAGACGGTTGTCCATCCCACCGGTCCTGTACCCATCGGCGGCCAGTCCCGCGATTCGCACATTGCCTTCGGTCAGAACAGTCGCGACGGGGCCCCAGGTAGCACCCTGGTCTGTCGACCGGATCCATTTGATCGTCCGATCGTCGAGCAGGTCGACCCAGAATATGCGGACCTCGTCACCGGCCTCCGGCCCCGCGCAAATCGCTGGCTGGCAGAGCGTCGACACCAGCTGATTCACCAACGTCGTCCACGAGCTCCACTGCGACGCCGTTTCCGGTGAAGTCACCCGGCAGTGGTACAGCCGGCCGCCAGATGCACGTATGCGGTTGATCGATCCATCGGACGCAATGACCGCGTCGTTGAACTGGTCTCCCTCCATTCCGGAGTAGAGCCGCGTCCAAGACAGGTGCGGGGCCTCGATGCCGTGGTCGGCGAACTTGCAGCAGACGTAGGGCTTGCTGTCCGCTTTCAGGCCGGCTTCGGCCAGAGTCTCACTCATCTTCAGCAAGGTAGATCACCCACGATGCGCCAGTGGTGCCGCTGTCGGCCGGATCAGTTGGCGCCAGCTCTCGAATGTGGCACCCGGACAGCTCGTAGAAGGCACGTCACCGTGTCCCAGCACGATCAGCTCCCGGCCAAGCTCGGCTTGCAACTCGCCCACCAGCCGGCCGACCGAGGCGATTTGCGTGAGAGCCGGTGTATCCTCAGTGAAATCGCCGGCCAGGCACACTCCCACCGACTCACCGTTCAGGCTTCGGCAGTGGTAGCTGCGCGTTTCCAGCCGATTCACCTGATCGACTCGGCCGGACGGATGCACCAGAAAGTGATAACCGATACCCGGCCATCCATTCGCGTCGAGGTGGTAGCGGGCGATTTCCCGCGCGGTGTAATCGCGGTTGACGCCGCCGCCCACATGGTGAATGACGACGTAGCGAACCGCCGAGAGGGGCCGGCTTCGATAGCCTGGCCTCCGGGGTAGTCTGTCGGTGAGGTCACGCATTTCTCTCGCCTGGGTCTTGCGAAGTAGCTGCACCTGGCTCACTCCAGCTCACCGGTGGAGCGGTCGCTATTGGGGTCCTGGTATTGCCATCGGCCGTCAGCGCGGCCGGCGTTCTCAGCCGGTCATGGGCTGCCTGCCGTTGGATCCGGGTCTCTCTCAGCCGGGAGAGCCAGTCGCGGAACTCCTGGAGGGTCGTGCCGGCCGCTTCCCTAAGACCGTGGGGCACATCGTGTCGCAGGTTTACCCTCCGCTCGGCGTACCTGGCGAAGGCCTGGACAGCGAAGCCCCAGGCGCCGCCCAAAATGCCGGAATGGTGCTCGGCAGGTATGTTGGTTGTTGTGCTAGTGAGGGTGTACCTCGTGGCGATCCAGAAACGGACGTACTTGCCAGCTTCCGGCACGGTTTCTCCGAGGGTGTGGACGTAGTCGTCCTTATCCTGAAAGAAGGCCAGGTACTGGGGTGGATTCTGGTCTGGCTCGTACTCCACTCGCTGGCAACCGAGGAAGCCCGGTTCCGTGGATAGGTCGAACCTGCGGGTCATCCCGTCGCCGGCTCGATCGACCCTGGCGATCAGCGGCCAAGAGGCCTCATATTCCTTCGCCGCCCTCAGTATGTGGCGGTCGAGCTCGTCGTCGCTCCAGGCGTAGTCCTGCGAGTCCAGATCTTTGAGGTCGTCCCTCAGGTTGCCGCGGAGCGTATTCAGTGACATCGAGGTCTCACCTCCTCAGGGACAATTAGATTGCCCCTGTTGCATGGCGGCGTCATTAGTTTGGCCTCATCGGGCGGTCGGTCGAGTAGCCCGAGTGGCTGGACGCGCCGGCGCCCTCCTCTACCTCATAGACTTTCCCGTTCCGCCGGCGGGCGTACTGCTTGTTCGGATCCAGGCCAAGGTCGCGGTACATGTCGCGGCGGATGGCTTCGACCTCGCTGCGCTCGCTGGACGACAGCCGCATACGCATTTGAGCGTAGTCGACCAATATGTTCACCACTCTCAGCCCGTGCCATTCCGCCGGCGCGATGTCGCCTATTGCGGCTCCGTTTGCTTTCATTTCGGCATGATCCTCCTATTCGATCTGCTTGCTCTTTAATCCATGGGGCCGGCCGGTCCGACTGGCCGCCTAGGCGACAATCGACGCGTAGGCGCCACGGTAGTCGAGCCATGCCTGGCCGTAGAACCAGCGAATCTTCCAGGTGATCGCGTCGTTGGTGAATACCTGCCCGTTCTGGGGTTGGTCCTGAACGAACATCTCCGGCTCCTCTCGGCCATCCAAGAATCCCACTTCGATACTCTCGATCTGGTCTGGACTGGCGAGCATGTACCAGTTGTTGGTGTCGGTCCAGTTGGGAACTACTATCGGTTGCATCAGGCCCCTGAGTACGTTGACATCGTTGTTCGCCGAGCCGGGAACCGATGCGGTTTGGAGCAAGACTTGGGCGCTGAACGCCAGGTCCGGCGGCACCAGCAGGAACGCGGGACGGATGCCCAGACGCTTGCCGGCCGAGTTGGTCTGCTTCAACATCGCGATGCCGCCGGCTTGTACGGAGTCGCTGGACAACGCGGCGGCGCCACGGTTGCCATGGTTGGTCGCGTCGAAGACTTTATGGTTGTCGCTGTCCAGCGTTGGCCCGGCTCCGCTGGATTGGGTGAACATATTCGAGATCGATTCGTTGATTGTGATGGCGGCCGCGACCGCCAGCTTGCTCGGAATTCGCGTCACCGCCCTCAGATCGTCGTTGATGATGGCCTCTAGAGTGACGGCCACTGTGTTGCCCTTCTTGGTGGGCGTGTAAGCCTCCTGCGTATCTCCCCACGCCAGGTTGGTATAGGCGCCAAACTCGGCCACTGTCGATAGTGAGCTGAAGTCGTTCAGAAGGACCCTGGTCTGCTTCTTCACGTCTCTGATTGATGCCCTGTTGACGATCGGCTCCCACCACTTCGGTTGGCCGCGATAGTCCTTCACCAGCGCCTTGTTTAGCGCATTAGTCAGCGCGTCGTTCAGGACCGTGGTGGTGACCTCGTTGGCCTCGCGTATCACCGAGTTATCCCAGTCGTAGGTGCCTCGGAACGCGCTGTCCCCTGTGATGGTGATATAGGCGTCGCGGATCCCCTCGAACTTTGGAATATCCCGGCGGGAGTCCGGCAACTCGAGGCCGAATAGTCGTTCGACCGCCAGGAATACTCGCTCCCTGGCGCCCATGCCCACGCGGGTCCCGGCATATCCACTGAGAGGTCTCAGGGCTCCGTTGCCGTTGACCACCTGGTGTTCGAAAGAGGTGGCCAACAGGCTGCGCAAGTCCTCGATCGAGCGGTCCAGCTCGGCCGGCTGGAAGACGCGGTTTTCGAACTGCCGTCGGACCATCGCCTGTGCCGGCTCCGGCAGGTTGCTGTTCGCCAATCTTGCGGTCAGCAGTTCGCCGGAGAGCGCGGCGCGCAGTCCGGCCAAACCCTCCGTCTGTGAACTGGGCGGGGTTACGCCGGCCGTCGTCGCCGGGTCGTTCGTCGTATCGCTTTCTCTACTGCCGGCTATGGTTTCAGCCTCCTCGGCTTCCAGGGCACGGTCGAAGTACCCGCCTGCGCTTGGATTCACCACTACATCTGCACTGTTTACCTTCATGATTTCTTGAACCTCCCACATGGTTTTTCCGTTTGTCATCTGGCCCAGCGGTCTCTTTCGCACGATCATGTCCGCCGAAATCCCGACGTTCGGGCCGGCTTGGCCGGCATCTTTTGCCTCTAGGACCTGCTTTACCAGGTCCACCGCCGAGTCACCGGCCTGAGTTCCGTCCAACAGCGTCAGCGTGGCCTTCACGCCCACGCCGTCGTCATATGCGACGTTCGAGTAGTAGCCGGCCAGATCGCGCACGCTGCGTCCTCCGGCCCGGCTCATGTCGATCGCGGTCGGATGGTCGAGGAAGGCGCTGGCGCCCTCCCAGAGCTGGACTGTGTCCCTGAGCACGTCAGGCCTGTACTCCAACCCGTTTTCCGAGAGACCGGGGCGGATTATCACCACCTGGACCTTTGTTCCTTCCGCCGCCTCCACCGCGCCGCCAACGACGCCGCCGACTCTCCGCAGTTCGTTGCGTTCTGCCAATACCATGGATTCCTCCTTGACTTTTGCTCCGCTCTCCAGAGTTACGTCTGGATACTCGGACCTAGTCGGACCCTAGATAGAGCGTATGTTCGATTAATTTCGCAGCCGTCAGGATATGTTCCTTCGCCTCTGCCAACCTGCCGGTCGGCATGATGGAGTCGGGCCATCCGTAGAGCTGCGGCTGCGTAGAATCAGCTCCCAGATTGCCAAGGTGAGTCTTGAAGTCTTCGATATGCCGCGGATCCTCGCCGTTCCCGATCCGGGCCAGCGCCCACCGCGCGTATTCGCCAACTCTGTTCCAGTCCTCGACCGGCGCGTGCTCCGGCTCGGGCTTGGCCTCGAGATAGACCTCCGGCTTTAGGCGTGCCGTTGGCGACCACACCCCACCGCCTATGTAATCGTCGAACTCCGCGAACCCGGCCAGTTCGAAGTCCGCCCAATCGTCGTTCATCCCGTAGCCGAATACTGTGGCGCCCAGAACGTAGTCGTCCTTCACCAACTCGCCGTTGTACCAGGCCAGCTGCTTCACGTACTCGGCCGTCGATATCTCGGAAGATTTCCATCCTTTGCGGCCCTCGTTGAACAGCCCGCGGTCTATCCCACATTCGGTGATGATGAACGGCGGCAATCGGCCCGGCTCGTATGTCTCTACCATCAGCTCTCGGACCCGGCGGTACCTCAGGCACCACCAGTTGTGATCGAGGGTGTGAGGGTTGTGATAGCCGGGTTGGCTCCACACATAGGGAGCTCCGTACTCGTGCAGCGCTAGGGCATCGGCGGCGTACACCGCCGGCTTGAACGTGTGCCAATCTCTTGCCATGTCTGGCGGGTTCCCGACCGAAAAGCTGCCCACGGCGACCCTGTGCCCTCCGTCGTGCAACCAGCGGCAGCACTCGACCGTGAACTCCGTCAGCCGCTTCAGGGCCTCGCCGGTTTGGGCGACTTCATTCAGAAGCTCGAAGTAGTCGATGCAGTCCAGATAGTCTTGCCACTCGTGCAGCAGGCGATCCCTCATCAGAGACGCCACCCGCCGCGGCGGATCGTCCACAACTCTTGCTTCCAACTCCGGCACGTAGGAACGGGCCACAACCAGACCGCCTACCTCGTCCTTGTACCGCCTCAGGTTCTCGTTAGCTTCCAGCGTTTTTAGGATTGGCGGCCGCATCCGCTGGTGCACCGCCGTTGGATCCAGCCGGCTCCAACTCTGAACGTGCGGACCTAGTTTTATCTGATAGCTCATTTGCTTCTCCTGTGAATTCTGCGAATCTATTGAATAGCTCTCTTGCTTCGTCGTCTGTGATCCAACCTCTCTCCACCGCCACCCTCAGCCCCTCGGCTCCGGCCTTGGTCGCCCTGGCCGACTCCTCGGTGTCTCGACGGCTGAGGTCCTCAAACACGGTACGCACTCCCCAAGGTCCCTCGCCGAATCGGCCGGACCGCCTCAGGGCTTCGTTGGCCATGTCCTCGAACATTTCACCGACCACCAGTTGACGCCGGCCGTAATGGCGCAGTGTCGGCCTGGTCATCTCTCTGGCGGTGGCCACGTTCGTCTCCTGGCCCTCGGCAAGGAAATGCAGCGGTACGCCGGCGCCGGCGGCCACCATCAGCCTCAACGCGTGTCCGTCTCGCTCAACGTCACTGGCGCCGATCGCCGGCTGTATGGCCTGCCAGGCTTCCCGCTCGTTGTGCAACAGGATCGACCCCGGCTTGGGCGCATCGACCAGCTCGGCACGACGCGCGAGGATCGCGGCGCGGTCCGCGCCCTCGAGAGTTACGTCCCAGAGAAAGGCTCCCTTGTAGCGATTGATCAGCACTCGGTCAGTCAACCAGTCCTTGTACCGGCTCAGCCAGGGCAGTACCGCTACAAGCTCTCCCTGACCCCTTACCGCGCCGGTCACGCGGTTGATCGCGTAGTGCCTCATCTCTTCAGCGCTCCACCATCGTCCCTCGGTCGATCCGCCAGAGGCCGAAGGTGTCCGCCCGCTGGCGGATGCGGACGCGGTCCGAGTTACGCCGTCGATCGAGTCCACGCTGGAGACCTCGTGGAATCGCAGCTCCCTCTCTCGGTCTTCGCCATCGACTTCCACGTCATTGATCAGGCTGGCCGGCACGGTCCGAACATAGGTCATCCCGTCGAAGGGGTTCGTGTGGAAGGTGACGAACAGCTCTCCGCTGAGACCAAGCTCGGTCACCATCTCGAACTGGCGGACGTTGAGCCGGTTCTGCCGGTGGTTCCACCAGTCCCGCAGAAACCCCCTCACCTGTTCATCCTCCGCCTCCAGCCCCACGCCGCCTCCCAGGACGTAGCTCACCATCGTTTCGATAAGGCGAAATGCCAGGGGGTTCGTCCGGTAGGCCAGGACCGAGTCGTGCAGATTCTCCAAGTGCTCGGCGAAGGGTACGTCTCTCGCGCCGGCGGCGCTCAGATTTCGCCAAAGCCTTTCGTCGCCGTCCGGCATCGCCTCCTGAACGCGGCGCTTGATCAGATCGCCGAACAGCCAGCTACCTAGCCCATCACTCCATGACATCAGAACCGTCCCCCTATCCCATGCTTTGCGTGCACGATCGCCAACTCGGACGCCGGCTTCAGGTCGGCCGCCGCTCTGGCCGTCAGCGCCAGGGACATCACGAAATCGTCGTGCCCCTCGTCGTCCGGCACGAAAAACCTCATCCTCTGGTTCTGGTCGACTTCGTAGCGACAGGCCACGCACTGGATCCAGAACTCATCCCACTTCGCGGCTTCCCCGGCGAGCGGGTCGCCGGTCGGCTTCGTGTACATGCTGAGCCGGCCGGCATTGACCGCGGAGAGCAGCTCATAGGCAAGCTCGCTCTTGCTCTTCGCCGTGAACTGGAAGTCCTCGACGACGCTCGCTCCCATCGAATCTCGAAGGAAGCTGGCCAAGCCGGCCCCGACGCCGGTGGCATCTACGCACGCCTTGGATATGCGCCATCGATCCCTGAGCAGCTCCAGCAGCCTCTCGTATTGCGTCCGGTGCTTCTCTCCAGTCCACCAGTAGTGCCTTACAATCTCGATCCGCGGCTCCAACGAGCCGGCGACCTCGACGAATTCCACTCTTCCGATCGTGACGACCGTCGAGTCCTTCCGCGGTCTCAGACGGCGCAGCGCGGCGCCTTCGCTCTCTTCGTCCTCGCCGGCGACGTCGATGCCGGCCACGTACTGTGCTGCGTCCGACGCGCCATCCATGCTTTGATGCGACCCTCGCATCATGTCGATCTGCGCGTCGGTCAAGAACCGGCCTGCCCCGCTGATCGTCTTCAGCTCGTACTGCGTCCTGAAGATCGGATGACCTTCGCCGAGACGCGCCTTCTCACCTTCGACGAACGTCCCGTAGGCCGGCGCCGCTTCGGCGACGACCCACCAGGGATACTCGAAGTGCCGCTGCTTCCCATCCCGCCTCTCACTTTCCAGGTTTTGCTGTTTGAAGCGCTCGAGCAGCGTGGAGTCGTCCCACGCGGTGCCGTAGTAGACACGGGGCGCGTTTGTGCTTGCGGTCATCGGCACGAAGTCGCGGTCGTGCTTGAAGGGGTCTATGTCCTGGGCCTCGTCGAACTCCATCAACAAGCTGGCGGTAGCTCCTACGACTGATGCGACCGGCCGGGCCGAAAGGAATATCGCCCTTGCCAATCCCAGCCGAATCATGTAGCCAAGCTCCGGCTTCCAACGGTCCTTCAGCAACGGATTGCCAAGCATTGCGGACAGCCGCTGGATACTGTTGACTACCTGCGGTCTCCGTGTGGGGGCGACCTTTATCAGGCTGCCGCCTCTGTTCTGAAATAGGGCCAGGAGGTAACACTCGACCTGGGCGGAAAGCTCGTTTTTGCCGGCCTGCCTGCTCATCATCACCGAAAAGCTGCCACCCTCGCCTCCGATCACCGCGCTAGCGATCGCTCTGGCCGGTTCCAGTTGATAGTGGCGCATCGGCCGCCCGATGACCCGGCCGGCAAACTCGCCGACGTCCGTAAGCGAAGCTCTCAGGGATTCGCGCAGTTTGTCCGGTCGTGCTACAGCCATAGCTCTTTCACCACTTCGGCCACTACCAGCACCGCCATCCCCACCAACAGTCCGTTCACCTTGGCGTCTACCGAGTCGAC
Organism: Chloroflexota bacterium; assembly: GCA_963664835.2. GTDB lineage: Bacteria > Chloroflexota > UBA6077 > FW602-bin22 > JBCLEL01. The sequence goes on from CAXXUG010000020.1 coordinate 344,232, forward strand.
TCGCTTGGCCAGATCGTCCAGACCGCGCCTGGTCACCAGCTCGTATGCCGACTTCGGCCTCTCGTCCAGCGCAGAACCGGCTCGGGTCTTCTTGGCAAGCGCCCGCAGCCCCTCAGATAGTCCTGTCATCGATACCAAGCTCCGTTCCCACTTCCTGCAACAGCGAACCGAGCAGCTCGTCTATCCGCCGGCCGGAATCCCCAGACAGCGATTTCTGCGCCTTGAGCACCCTGGCCAGTCGTTCGATCGACTTCCCGATCAGATCGAGATTGGCAGGTTTCTTGCCCTCCTGGGCATTCGCCTGCTCGTAGATCAGATCCCGGAGGAGCCGAATCTCCGTAGACAGGTCCGCCGGATCGGCGGTTGAGCCGATCCAGTCGGCTTGGTGGGCCGGCACCGGCGACACTCGGATTCGCGTTGTTGCGCTCAATATTTCAATTCCCAGATAGCGAATATATGTTCTAGTCTCTATATATAGTATGCAGTTAGCACCCCAAAGTGGAAACCTCTGGCGGGAAATTGGGCGAAAATTCGTTCCCTGCGGGTGGTTCGGCGTCGCCGGCGGATATACTTGGAGACAGATCGGCGTCCCGCAAGCTTGACAACGGACGCAGTTTTCTGACCGACACCCGGCTACTTGGTCTCGGTTCGACAGGGACCTCGCCAGATTAGAGCGTAGGAGTGGCTGTTAGATGGCCTTAGCTAGAAGCAAACCCTTAACCCCCGACGACCTGGAGCAAATGTCGGAGGAGGGCCGGCTCGAGCTAGTTCGGGGAGAGGTACTGGATAGGGCGCCGACGGGTTTCGAGCATGGCGCGATCGTTGCCAAGCTGACGATGTTGATGAACCATCACGCCACGACCCGGCGCTTGGGCAAGGTGGTTACCGGCGACGTCGGATTTCATCTTGCTGAGGAGCCTGACTTGGTGCGGGCGCCGGATGTTGCCTTTCTGCCTTCTGACTCCGTTCCAACGGGTCTGGCCGGTCGTCGCTTCGTCGAAGGCGCGCCAGTCGTGGTTGTCGAAGTCGTCTCGCCCACGGATCGAGCCGTTGATATATTCGAGCGCGTAGATGACTATCTAAACGCCGGCGCAAGGATTATCTGGGTTGTATATCCTTCGCTTCAGCAGGTGGTTGAGTACAGTTCACCTGGGGAGTCTCGTATCCTGCGGCCCGGCGAAAAGCTGGATGGAGGCGGCGTTTTCCCGGGATTCTCCTGCCCAGTTGGGGATATATTCGTCGACTGACTGAGCCACCCGGCGAACTCTTGCGGCTGCCGGCCGAACTCCGGCCACACGCTCACATATGTGTATGAGATTTGCCCATGGGAGATAGCTTGACGGAATCCATCCCGAAGACCGCGATCGAAGCCGTGTTGTTCGACGCCGATGGCGTGTTGCAGACAGTTTCCGCCGGCGTGCGCGACAACCTAGCCCAACTCCTTCCGCCGGGAGATGACGACGTCGATGGGTTCATCGAGGAACTCTTCAAGGTCGAGCGCCCCGCTCTCGCTGATGGGAGCGATGTGATACCAAGCTTCAGTGCGCTCCTCCGGCGTCGCGGGTCCAACGCCGACCCCGGCGTCATTCTGAGCATACTCAACTCCATCGTCGTTCATTCAGAGATGCTTGGCGTCGTCGACCGGCTGCGAGAATCCGGTATCAAGTGCTACCTTGCGAGCAACCAGCAACGCCACAGAGCGAAGTACATGTCTGAGACGCTGGGGTATCGGGAGCGCTTCGATCGGCAGTTCTACTCCTGCTGGGTGGGAGACGCCAAGCCGAGCCGGGCCTACTTCGAGCAGGTCCTGGCCGCGATTGATCTGCCTCCGGACCGGGTATTGTTCCTGGACGACCAAGAGGACAACGTTGCCGGCGCCCGCGAGCTTGGCATCCACGCGTCGGTGTTCCAGCTACATCGCGGCGTCGACAATCGGCGCGTCCTAGTGCGGCTACTGCGCTCCTACGGGCTTCGCGTGGACCAAGTAATTCGCCGGCGGTGAAAATCGCGCGTCTATGGTGGTTCAGTGTGGTTTCGCAGACTATTTGAGAGTCTGAAGAAACGCCACAATGGCTTCCGTGTCTTCCTCGGAGAGGCCCATGTTTACCATTGCGGTGTCCGGCTTGAACCTTACCGGGTCGAGGATCCAGCGTCTGACGTTTTCAGGTGTGTTACCCAATACGCCGGCGATCAGAGGCCATTTCGAAGGATCGCCGAAGCCGTCCAAAGCCGGCCCCGATGTTCCGACGGCCTCCGGGACAGAAGAGACTGCGTGACATGCGACGCATCCTCGATCGACGAACAACTGCCTGCCCTGATCAGCGAGAGAGACAGTTGGCTCAGCGGGTGAGACGGTCGCTGTGGCAGTGGCGGTCGGCGTGGCAATGGCAGCTTGGATTTCGGACTCCAACGCGAGAATAACGCCGTCAGAGTAATTCGTGACGTAGAGATTGCCATCCTCGTCTTCCCCTACGGCTGCGATCTTGAATGGACTGTCGAAAAGCAAGGCGGTTTCCCAAGTCTCCCCGTTCTGCCTTAGCCCCCAGATGCGCCCGGAACAAAAGTCGGTGTAGAGATAGGCGCCTTGTATGGAGACGAACTGGGAACCGCGATAGAAGGGGTCGTCGTTCATTGCGCATGTTTGCGAATGCGCATATTCAACAATTGGTTGAGTGAGCGCGGACAAACTGGATGGAGTCGAATCCATGCAGTGGACACCTTCGCAGATAGCCCAGCCATAGTTCTCACCGCCCTTGCTTGACGTCGGTTGGTAGTTGACCTCTTCGAATTCGCCTTCCCCGGCGTCGCTGATGTACAGGTCGCCGGTCTGCCTGTCGAAGGCGAAGCCCCAGGGGTTGCGCAGACCCAGGGCCCAGATCTCGGCTCGGTAGCCGTCGGTCTCAGCGAACGGATTGTCGTCGGGAATAGCGTAAGGGGATATGCCGGACTCTACGTCTATCCGCAATATCTTTCCGAGCAAGGAGTTGGGATCCTGAGCTCGATTCTCAGGGTCGTCCAGAGGACCGCCATCGCCCGTGCCGATGTAGAGATAGCCGTCCCTAGGTCCAAACGCCATGTGCCCGCCGTTGTGAATTGCATCAGGCTGGTCGATCCTGAGGATGATTTCGGCGCTATGAGGATCGGCCACGTTGAGATCGGAGGTCAGCCTGTATCTGGCAATCTCAGTATGGCCTTCGGCGTTCGTGTAGTTGACGTAGAAATACTGTTTCTCGGCATAGTCCGGCGGAAAAGCGACGCTGAGCAGACCTTGCTCGTGGCAGCAGGAAACCTGCTCCGATATGTCGAGGAAGGGAGTGGCGAGCAGAACTCCATCGCTGATGATCCTGATACGGCCTTTTTGCTCGACCACGAACAGTCGACCGCTGCCGTCGCCAGCATCGGTGATCTGAATGGGCAACTCAAAACTGCCGCGCAGATTGACCAGCGGCCAATCCGGCGGAGATCCCGCGAATTTTGGCTGGGTTGTTAGGCCGCCTAACACTCTGATCTCCCTCCAGGAGACCCAACTGGGGCTCTTGGTAGTCAGGATCGACACTTTGTTGAGGATCAAAGGTGGATCGAGTGGCAGGCTCAGAGTCTGTCCGTCCGAAGTGGGATTGTCTATATACTCGTGAAGCTTGGTGAGTGTGCCTGAAGCCCCGCCGATCCAGATCTGATGGCTGGTCTCGCCGGCCGGCGCCTGTGCCACGACCATCTCGATTTGGTCTACCAAGTAGTACCTGTCAAATGTCAACTCGAGCCACTGAACAGGATAACGCCTTGACGACCAGTACGTCTCAGGATCGCCATCGATGACCTGCCAGGCCGAATGGGGGTTAGATGATACCCGCACCGTTCCGAACAGTGCGACGTTTGGCCTCTCTGGGGATTGGGCGACGGTCGTTTCCACAGCAGTAGTGCCAGGTGCTTGGCCCCCTCCTTCCAACGCGAGAACGAAACCCTCGTTGTAGTTGGTTACATATAGGTTGCCATCCTCATCTTCGCCGATGGCTGTGATTCGGAAAGGAGCATCGTATAACAGCGCGCTTTCCCACTTATCCTCGATCGGTCTCAAACCCCAGATCCGCCCGCTGCAGAAGTCCGCATAGAAATATATGCCCTGCATGGGAGTGGACCGAGTGCCGCGATAGACGCGACCTCCAATCACCGCGCATCCATGTGTATGTGGATACTCGGCAACTGGTTGGGTGAGTCCCTCTGCATCGCAGAGCACGGTTGGCTCATATAGTGCTACGTGGCAGTGGATGCCTTCCAGGATCGCCCAGCCGTAGTTCTCGCCACCTTTGCTCGAGGCCGGCTGGTAGTTGATCTCTTCGAACTCTATTAACCCGACATCGCCGATGTACAGGTCGCCGGTCTGCCTGTCGAAGGCGAAGCCCCAGGGGTTGCGCAGACCCAAGGCCCAGATCTCGCCTCGGTGGCCGGCCGTTTGGACAAAGGGATTGTCGTCGGGAATAGCGTAAGGGGATATGCCGGACTCTACGTCTATCCGCAATATCTTTCCCAGCAAGGAGTTGGGATCCTGAGCTCGATTCTCAGGGTCGCCCAGAGGACCGCCGTCTCCCGTGCCGATGTAGAGATAGCCGTCCCTAGGTCCAAACGCCATGTGCCCGCCGTTGTGAATTGCATCAGGCTGGTCGATCCTGAGGATGATTTCGGCGCTATGAGGATCGGCCACGTTGAGATCGGAGGTCAGCCTGTATCTGGCAATCTCAGTATCGCCTTCGGCGTTTGTGTAGTTGACGTAGAAATACTGTTTCTCGGCATAATCCGGCGGAAAGGCCAAACCGAGCAGCCCTTGCTCTATGCAGCAGGAAACTTGCTCCGATATGTCGAGGAATGGGGTGGGGAGTAACGCTCCATCGCTGATGATCCTGATCCTGCCCTTTTGCTCTATCACGAACAGTCGGCCGCTGCCGTCGCCGGCGTTAATGATCTGAATCGGCATCTCTAGATCGCCGCGCAGCTTGATTTGCGGCCAATCCGATGGGGGGCCAGCGAATTGTGGCTGCAGTGTTGGGTCGCCAAGCACTCTGACCTCCCTCCAAGCAACCCAACTCGGGCTTTTCGTAGTCAGGATCATGACTCGATCCAGTACCAAAGGTGGATCAAGTGGCAGGGTCAGAGTTTGCCCTTCTGAAGTGGGCACGTCGGTATACTCGTGAAGCTTGGTGGATGCGCCCGAAGCATCGCCGACCCAAATCTGATGGCTGGTCTCGCCGGCCGGCGTCTGTGCCACGACCATCTCGATCCGGTCGACCAGGTGGAGTCGGTCAAGTCTTAACTCTAACCACTGAGAAGGATGGGCCCCTGCCGACCAGGATGTCTCTGGATCGCCATCGATGGCAGCGAAGGCTGAATGGGTGCCAGATGATACTCGAACTGATCCGAACCGGGCGACATTTACTCTCTCGGGGGCCGGCGTAACCTCCGCTTCTACCGGTGTCTCAGCTTGACTGGTAACGACGACTTCGACGAGTTTCTCTACGATGCGGGTGACGACGACTTCGACGGGTTTCTCTACGACGCGGGTGACCTCTACCTCGACCGGCATTTCGACGATACGGGTGATGGCTATTTCAACCGGCTTTTCGACCACACGGGTTACTGGTCTGTCCACTTCGATCATCTGTGGCTGGCAGCCGGCCAGGGGCGCCAGGATTGCTGCGTACAGCAGTGCCGCCCCGGCATATATGAACAAGTTGTTCGGTGGCCGATGGAGTGGTGGTTTTGCCAATAGACTCACCTTGCCGCCTGCCCTATTTCAGAGTCTGAAGGAACGCCACGATGGCTTCCGCGTCTTCCTCGGAGAGGCCCATGTTTACCATGGCGGTGTCCGGCTTGAAGCGGACCGGATCGAGGATCCAGCGTCTGACGTTTTCTGGGGTGTTACCCAGCACGCCGGCGATCAGCGGCCATTTCGAAGGATCGCCGAAGCCGTCGAGCGCCGGCCCAGACGTTCCGACGGCCTCCGGGACAGAAGAGACGACGTGACAGGCGACACATCCTCGATCGACGAACAGCTGCCTGCCCTGTTCAGCTAGGGAATTGGGCGCCTCGGTCGGTTCGACTGTGGCTGCGGCGGTGCTGGTGGGTCTTGGTGCGGAAGGTTGGCTCAGTCTCTCAAAGGCAAAAATGAAGCCGTCGTGGTAGTTGGTGAGATAGAGTTCGCCGTCCTCGCCTTCGCCGATGGCAGTGATTGGGAAGCGAACTTTGTGGAGCAGTACGGTTTTCCAGTTGCCGCCAACCTTCTTCAATCCCCATATTTGCCCTTCGCAGAAGTCAGCGTAGAAATAGATGCCCTCCACCGGGGCCATTTGGGAGTCGCGAAAAACGGGACCGCCGATGACTGCGCAACCCAGAGAGCGCGGATAGGTAGCTACCGGTTCGGTCAGGCCGGTTGTGTCGCACATTTCCGTTTTGTAACATTGGATGCCTTCCACTATGGGCCAGCCATAGTTCTCGCCGCCCTTGCTGGTTCCCGGCTGGTAGTTGATCTCTTCGAATCCCAGGTCTCCCACGTCGCTGATATACAAGTCGCCCGTCTTTCCTTCAAACGCGAAGCCCCACGGGTTCCGCAGGCCCAATGCCCATATCTCGCCCCGGTAGCCTTCGGTCTGGACGAACGGGTTGTCGTCTGGAATGGCGTAAGGATGGACGCCGGACTCTACGTCGATGCGCAGCATCTTTCCGAGCAGAATGCCGGGATCCTGAGATTGATCGCCCACGTCGACGGCTGGGCCGCCATCGCCTGTGCCGATGTAGAGATAGCCGTCTTTTGGCCCAAATGCCATATGCCCGCCGTTGTGAACCGAGTCAGGTTGATCGATCTGGAGAATAGTCTCGGCGCTGTCCGGATCGGCGACGTTAGGGTCAGAGGACACTCGGTATCTCGCGATCTCGGTGTTGCCTTCGGCGTTCGTGTAGTTGACGTAGAAATACTGTTTCTCATCGTAGCCCGGCGGAAAGGTCACGTTGAACATACCCTGCTCGCCGCAGCAGGCAACCTGCTCGGATATGTCGAGGAAGGGTGTGGGCAGCAGGTTTCGATTGCTGATGACCTTGATCCGGCCTTCCTGCTCTACCACGAAGAGCCGGCCGCTGCCGTCGCCGGCGTTTGTTATCTGCACAGGTTTGTCCAGACTGGCGCCCAGGTCAAATTTCCGCCAACCGGCCGGCTCCCAATCGACCAGTGATTGTGGCACCGGATTGCCAATCACTCTAACTTCGCGCCAGGCCACAAAGCTAGGGCCCTTGGTGGTCAGGATCAGCACCCTGTTCAGCGTCACAGGTTGAACGAGCAATAGTTCCAGCGTTTGACCGTCCCTTGTAGGAAGGTCGGCGAACTCGTGTATCTTGGTGAATACGCCGGCAACATCACTGACCCAGATCTGGTGAGTGGTTTCGCCCGCCGGAGTCTGCGCCACCAATAGCTCGAAGCGATCGATCAAATACGTTCTGTCAAACGCCACCTCAATCCACTGAACAGGAAAACCCCCGGACGCCCATAGAGTATCCGGATCGCCGTCTATCGCCTGTGACGGCGATTCTGTGCTCATGGAGCTGGAGGCTGACCCAAAAGGAGCGACGTTGAATCGAATGGGGGAGACCGTCTCTTGCGTCCGCACGGTCGTTGGAGTGGCTTCGACCTCGCCAGGTGGTTCGGTGGTGGGCGTTTCTGGCGGTTCCTCATCCGTGGGCGCGGTCGTCGTCGGCGCCGGCATTTCGACCACTCGAGTGACCTCCACCGGTTTCTCGATCACCCGAATGACTTCCACTTCAACCGGCATCTCGACGACGCGGGTGACTTCTACTTCGACCTCGACTGGCATTTCGACAACCCGGGTAACTTCCACATCGATCGGTACCTCGACAATGCGCGTTTCGGGTTGGCAGGCTGCCAAGGCCAGCACGAGCGGCAGCAGCAGACGAAGATGGCACAGCATTTTGCTCATGGCTGTTCCAATTCTACTTCGTAGCGCCTGATCGTGGATCAGTGCCTTGATTTGCTCAGGAAATCTTGAGGAACTGGGCACTTCGGTAGTGGCTCGCGATCCTCCGCCGACTTACTGGTCATACTCTTGGCGACGCTCTCGGTCGCCGGCGTGCGACTGACATGGAGGGAGCCGGATAGGGTAATCGTCAAAGGCTTGATGGAGTCCTCAACAGGAGTTTGAGGCTAGGAAGCTATTCTCAAGGAGTCGGATCGAAATATGGCGCGGGCAGGTCTCCGCGCGCAAGTTTCAACGCCATTGGCACGCGTCGGACGTGGCCCGGCGAGAGTCCGGCGGGCAAGTCTTGCTCCGCGAAGAAGCCGACGTCGGTCGTCTCAGGGCCGGCAATCGGGGCTAGGTCGTCGGAAGCCTCCACCAGCCATATGCCGGCATAGAAGTGATAATTGGAACGGCTGCCCCATATTCTGGAGTCGAACACTCCCAGCAGCTTCCTGGCAGTTCCGACCAGGCCGGTTTCTTCGCGGAGCTCCCGTTCGGCGGAGTGAGCCCAGGTCTCGCCCACTTCCGTCGCGCCGCCGGGCATCGCCCACAGGCCGTTGTCTTCGCGCTTGATAAGGAGTATTCGGTCATCCCGCAGGACGACCGCCTCGGCGGCGACGAACGCGGTGACGTGGGCGAGGCTCTGGTTGTACTCCTCCATTACCTCGTCGGGCGACAGGTTCTCGATGGCTGTGACCAAGCGCGCACTGAGCGAGAGCGCCCGCCCGTATCGCTGACGGTCGTAGTCGTTGCCGGCGTAGCGCGCGCCGTCGTTCGCGATGCCGCGCAACTCGTCGGCGATCTTGTAAATCTCGTTTTGGAGGGACACCTTCAACTCCAAATCCCGGCCATGGCCGGAGAGGATGGTAGGCGCACTGGAATCAGGTCGTCGGATCGAAGTACGGCGCCGGCAGGTCTCCGCGCGCAAGCCCGAACGCCATCGGTATTTGACGCAAATGCATTGGCGACAGATCAGGAGGCAGGTCGCGCTCGGCAAAGAATCCCACGTCAGTAGTCTCAGGGCCGGCGATAGGGGCCTGGTCGTTAGAGACCTCCACCAGCCACAGGCCGGTGTAGAAGTGATACTTGGAGTGACTGCCCCATAACCTGGAGTCGAACACGCCCAGCAGCTTCCTGGCCGTTCCCGCCAGGCCCGTTTCTTCCTGAAGCTCCCTCTCGACCGACTCTGCCCATGTCTCGCCGACTTCGGTCCAGCCGCTGGGCATCGCCCAGAGCCCGTTGTCTTCCCGCTTGATCAGGAGAATGCATCCATCTCGAAAGACGGCCGCTGAGGCGCCGACGAACGGAGAAACGCGGGCGAGGTTCTGCTTGTACTCCTCCATAACCTCGTCGGGCGATCGCCGCTCGATGGCCGCGACCAGGCGAGCGCTGAGTGACAGCGCCCGGGCGTATCGCTGACGGTCGTAGTCGTTGTCGGCATAGCGCGACCCGTCGTTCGCGATGCTGCGGAGCTCATCGGCGACCATGTAAATCTCGTCCTGGAAGGACACTCTCAACTCCTCGAATCGATCATAGCCGGGGTGGGCTGTCGTCCCTCTGTGCAAGTTGCCGGAACCGGGAAGGGGTTTCGGGCCGGCGCAAATCCGGTCTAGATACTCTCTCTACTGCCGAGAAGCGTGGCGAGAAGTGCATTCTGCGCGTGCAGCAAGTATTCTTTCGCCTCGTAGACGTGACAGGCCGGCGAGTTCATTGCGCTCTCAGACACCTCTTCGCCTCTGTGCACGGGAGGGCAAGGTAAGAATATCACTTCGCGCGAGCTCGCCCTCAGTACGCGTTCAGTGACCTGGTATGGCAGGAACAGATCGCTCACCCTCCGATGGTCCTCATCGGTATCTCTGGCCGGCCAACAGTCCGTGTAGATGACATCGGCATTGGCGACGGCTGAAAGCAAGTCGTGCGACACTGAAACCTCTCCACTCGCCTCCCGAGCGATCTGTTGGAGGAACCCCTTTTTCACCTCGTATCCTTCGGGGCACACCTGAACCACATGTATAGGGAATCGGGCGGCCGCCTCAAACCAGGAGTGTCCAAGGTTAGTCGCCTCGCCAATGAACGCGACTCGCAGATCTTCCAAGCTACCTCTCTGTTGCCTCACGTAAGCGAGGTCTCCCAAGATTTCGCAAGGATGATTGAACGAAGTCCTTGCATTGACGACCGGCGTCCGGGTCGACTGAGCCAGCCTCAACATATGCTCGTGTGTTGCGGTTCTCGCGACGATCGCGTCAAACCAAGTGTCCAGGTAGCGAGCCACGTCCTCCAGACGTTCTCTTTCGTCGAGACGGCCAGGGACTTCCACTGAGACGCCGCCGAGTTCAGCTATGCCTAGCTCGAACGCAACTCGATTCCGGAAGCCGGGCGCATCCCAAATCAGGGCGATACGCTTTCCCTTAAGCGCCGGAGGAGAGTTCCTCGCATTCCACCTATGTCGGAAAGACTCCGCCGCTTCCACTATGTGCAACAGTTCTTCCGCGGACCAATCGAGAAGTGATAAGAAATTCCGTTGCAATCTGTTGTGATCCTATTGTGTTGTTCCGGCCCGGATTGGATCAGGAGCCTCGTTAGCGACCCTGCTAGCTCGGCCGGTCTATTGAACCTGGATTCTTAGTTTTGTTGGCATTGGCGCAATTGCTAGGGCTGCCGAGCGGCCGGTCTTGAAGGATATTGACGCCTCCGGCTTGTCTCCCGATCGTTCCGCCGGATTTTCATCGCAGAAGCTGCCCGGCAAGCAACGAGTTAGCGAGTATCCGCGGCTAGGGCGGGATCGTCCATCTCAACTCCTAATGCGCTAACGACCTGCTTGATTCGAGCTAGACTGGCTGACGCGTAGTCTGTGGCCTCGTACCGTTGGATCTGCTGCTCCTTCAGCCCGATTCGGCCTGCCAGATCTTTCTGACTCAGTCCCTGTGCAATTCGTGCTTTGATCAGGACAGCGGGCAGATCGGCGACCACCTTCAACTCGTCCAATTGGAAGTCGCCGGTCCTCAGAGATTCATATTCGCGTAAATCCCGCTCAAGGTCTGCCAGCTGACTGCTCAGTGCGTCTTCCTGAGCTTTGGCGATAAGGGGATGTGCTCGGTTGGACTTGCTGAGATTTTGTCTAAGGCTGCGAAGGGAGTGCGAGAATCGATGTGCCTGCGCTTTGGTGATCCGGTATTGTCTTTCATTCTTGATCATTTGATGCTTTCCAAGTTGATTGCGATGATCCCCTTTGGTCTGCCAGACGCATTGTCGGTTTGGAAGAATCCCAAGGTAATCGGTTCGCCTTTCGACTCCGGCTCGCCGGCGCTAGTCTATTGTGCCTCCCGGCGTAGCCAGGTCCTTGCGGCCCGTTTCTGGCGGCCAGCGGTGCTCCTCCGCGTCCCAGTGGCGCAGCATCGGCGCCAGTTCGGCCCAGAACTCGTCCGGTGGCCGCTCGACGCTTGCCCTCAGGTTCGCGCGCAGCTCGTTCGTATCGCGCGCGCTGGGAATCACTGCCGTCACCCGCGGATGGCGCAGGATGTACTGAAGCGACACGGCGGCAAGGCTGACGTCGTATCGGGCGCAGATCGCCTCGATGTCGCGCACGTGGTCCAGGCACTCGGCCGAAAACCGGCGCCTTGTATCCCTCTCAGGCATGCCGAAGAACCGGTCCACTCCCACTGCGAGCAATCCAGTTTCGTAGGGAGTCGCGACCACCAGTCCCATATTGAACTTCTCAGCCGCCGGAAATACGCGCTCTGTCGCTAGCTGGTTCAGCAGGCTGTAGAGCTCGGGGATAACTGCGGCCTCGAACTCGCCAGTCTCGATGTAGACGATGTTGTTCTCCGGAAGGTTAGATGCGGTGCCGATGTGCCCGATGACGCCTTCGGACTGCAGCTTGCGCAAGGCCTCCAGGGTGCCACCCTTGCCCATTACGCGGTCGAAGCCCTCCTTGGGCGCGTCGTGGATGTAGATCATCGGAATATGGTCCACCTGGAGCCGCTCCAGGCTGCCGGCGACGCAGCGCATCGTCATGTCGTAGGTGTAGTCGAACCCTACAGGCAGGTGGCCGACTTTCGTCTCTACCACCACGTTCTTAGCCAGTTCTGGATTCTCCTTCAAAGCTTGTCCCACCATCCGCTCGCTCATCCCCGACATTGCCGGCGGATATAAGGGAGCGGTGTCTAACAACTTCACGCCGGCCTTCATCGCGGTCGCTACGATTTCGACTCCGGCACGCTCGTCTACCTCGCCCATTCGAACACCGAGCATCGCGCATCCGAGTCCAAATGTGGTGACCTCGATCCCGGTCCGGCCCAATACTCTGGTTCGCACTTCGACCGCCTCCGTCAACGTATGGATATAGTTGGGGCCATGCTACTCCACCCAGCGCCCACAATCGTCAATTTCCCGCTTCAATGGTGCTTGATTGGCCACTCATCTGCGCCCGGAAGGTCTAGCCTTCGTTCGTGATTAACTCGATCACCCCGGCCAGGTCCGGCGAGTACCTCTTCGCCCTGTCGTCTCGCTGCCGAACTAGGATGGACCTAATGCCGGCCGCCTCCGCGCCCATCACGTCCGCGACGATGTTGTCGCCGACCATCCACGCCGCCGCCGGATCGCCGGCCATCTCGAGAGCAAGCCGGAATATCTTCGGATTTGGCTTTTCGTAGTCCATGCTGGCAGAGGTAATCACCTCTTCGAAATGCGGACGCAAGCCCAACGCGGTGACTATCTCCGGCAGCTCGGGAACGTGATTGGACAGGATGAAGTGGTGCCAACCTCGGCGGGATAGCTCCCTGAGCGTGGGAACCGAATCGTCGTAGACAACGAAGCCGGCCGGGTCGATATATCTCTCACGCACCTCAGCGGCCAGCTCATCGGCCATGCTCTTCGAGCATCCGAAGGCGACGTACGCTTGGCTGATGACGCCCCCGACTCTGGCCCACCACTTCGCCGGCGAGTCGAGCTCCGGATGGGGAATCTCCGGAGTATGCCAGGGGTACCCATGCTGCAATAGAGGTCGGATCTCGTCCGGCGTCGGAGTGGGCAGGATGTTCCGCTCGCCAAGCACTCCGGAAACGAGATCGGCCCATCCAAGCGGACGAAAAGCCAACGTCCGGTCGAAGTCCCAGAAGATGGTCCTGCCGGCGGATCTAGAGTGCGGCGTCGGTCTTCATCCCCCGAGGCACTCGCCAACCGGCTCCTGCTAAGAGACTATCTGCCACTCTCGGCCCTTGTCCCCGAATCCCTCGCAGCCGTCGGCGGTCACGGCCACCGCGTCCTCGATCTTGACGTGTCCCACCTCCGGGTGGCGGAACTCCGTCTCGATGGACAACACCATCCCCTGCTCCAGCAGGCGTTCGTTGCTGTGGCTGATCACCGGATGCTCGTGTGACACCATGCCCATTCCGTGGGCCATGAACTCGCCGTTCTCGCCGAACGGACTCCTGCCAATGATCTCGACCCCGGCGTCGTGCAGGTCCTTGCAAACGGCCCCAGGTTTGACCAATTCCCTGACTCCGTCCTGTGCCTCCAGGCAGGCGCCGTACAGCTCTTGGGCCAACTGCCCCGGCGGTCCCAGGCAGCCCATCCTGCATATGTCAGCCAGGTAGTCGCCTTCGTCGCCGCCGGCGTCCAGGTGCAGGACATTGCCTTTCGTCCATCGCGTTTGCGAGGGCGCCCGCAGATAACCTGGGCCGGCCCCGGTGAAGCACCACAGGAACCGGAGACCGCGCTCCTCCATTCCCAGGCGCACCGAGGACTCCATTGCCTTCGTCGTGACTCCATCCGCTCCCTCGGCAAAGCTGGCGCAGATCGCGTCGGCCGCCCGGTCATTGACGCTGCGCATGATTGCCAGTTCGCGCTCGTCTTTGACCGCTCTCAGCTCGTCGAGCAATGGGTTGGCGTCGACGATCGTTGCGTGAGGAAGCGACCTTTGTAGCTCGAGATACGCTTCCGTTGGCATGAATGGCACTTCGACTCCTACTCGACCGCTCCCTAACCCCTGCTGCATGATCATCCTTGCCGCCTGCTGAGCCGCACTGACCGCGTCGCGGGCGGAGTTGACACGGTTCTGCACCCACAACTCTTCCGCGTCCATCTGGCCCCGCTCGCCGGCCACGCCCACATAGAAGCTGTCTTGCGCGCCTTTCGCCGGCACGCCGAGCAGCGGCATATATTGACTCACTCCGATGCGGGTGAAGTTCTCGTAGAAGTGGTAGAAGTAGCCGGTCAGGTAGCGCATATTGTGCCGGCTGCAGACCAGGACCAAATCGATCTGCTGATCCGCCATCAATACGCTGAGCTTTTCCGCGTTGAATGGGTACATATCGACATCACCTCCCGAATCTTCAACCCAACTTTACTCCAAAGAACTTTACTCCAAAGTTCGAATTGAAGTCACTACCGCCGTCGATACGGCCGGGATATGGTTTTGTTTTGAAAAAAACACTTGACACCAATATTAAGTTCGCTTACGCTCCGCCGAAGTTAAGCAAGCTTAAGCTGGTGTTAGTCCCATCAAATGTGTTTGCCTGACATTGAGGTGACGTCTATTCGAACCAACGTACAAGCCTACCCCGCTTCTGCCACCGGCGCGATCAACCCTACTTGAAACATGACTTTGTCAAGATCGAGGAGAAAATGCAGAGGTTAACCAGGCGTTCATTTCTGGCCGGCCTTGGTGCCGTGTCCGTACTGCCGATTCTGGCGGCCTGCGAACCACAGGTCGTTGAGAAGACCGTCGAGAAAGTGGTCACCCAAGTTGTAGAGGTAGAGAAAGAGGTCGTGGTGGAGAGGGTGGTCACCGCGGTACCGGAGCCCATGCCAGCCGGGGAGATAACGATCTACTCCGGCCGCAAGGAGTCGTTGGTCGGCGCTCTACTGAAGCGTTTCGAGGCGCAATCAGGAATCACTACGAAGGTACGCTACGGTGGCACCGCGGAATTGGCCGCGACCATCTTGGAGGAGGGGGCGAACAGCCCTGCCGACGGCCTCTTCGCTCAGGATGCCGGTGCTCTGGGCGCAATCTCCAAGGAAGGCATGTTTACCAAGCTTCCCGATGAGTTGCTCAACCGAGTAGACCCCAAGTTCCGTTCTCCCAAGGGCGAATGGGTTGGCGTCTCCGGCAGAGCGCGCACGGTCGTCTACAACACGGACAGTCTACGCGACGTGGACTTGCCGGACACGGTGCTCGGTTTCACAGATTCCAAGTGGGCCGGCAAGATCGGCTGGGCGCCTACGAACGGTTCTTTCCAAGCCTTCGTGACAGCTTTCCGCGTAACCGAGGGTGAAGACGCTGCTCGTGATTGGCTGCTGGGCATCAAGGAGAACGAACCAAGAGCATATCCGAACAACACCACGACCGTTCAGGGCGTTGCCGCCGGCGAGGCCCAGGTGGGCTTTGTCAATCACTACTACATATACAGACTGCTGAGCGAAGACCCGAACGTCAAGGCGAGAAACTATCATCCGCGCGGGGGAGGCCCCGGTGCGATGATCAACATTGCCGGCGCCGGCATCCTCAAGACCTCCAAGAACCCCGAGGCCGTCGGGTCGTTACTGGATTTCTTGCTCTCTCAAGAGGCACAGTTGTATTTCGTGAACCAGACCTTCGAGTACCCTCTGATCGAGGGAGTCAACCCGCTTCCAGATCTTCTGCCGCTGCAAAAGATTAATCACCCCGATATCGATCTGAGCGATCTGGATGACCTTAAGGGCACACTCGCTCTCCTGCGCGAAGTGGGCGTTTTATAGCTAGCTTGCTCGCGGCAGGGAGTCCTGCCGCGAGATATCTGGCCAATGACCTCCACTTCGGCAACTTTAGAGTGAGTATTCGATGACGTACCTGATCGCTGACCCCTCAATCGGCATTCGAGAATCCTCGATTGCCGATCGATACCCTGAATTCTGCATTCGCGCCGCGCAAGATGGCCGGATGTATTACATTTACCCGGACTCATGCGCCGATTGCGGCAATTGCGAGCCAGTTAATTCAAATCTCTTTGATTACCCATTGAGGAAAATCAGGGATCTTGTCGACAGTTGATCTAAAGAGTCTCCGCCGAGCTCTCGGACTCTTGCCGTCCACCGACCAGGACGCATCCACCACGCCAAGGCCGCCGTTGATCGTCGTGGGGCCCGCGCTCGTCATCGCGGTGGCCATGCTCCTACCGCTTGGCTACCTCTTGGTCAGGACTTCCACCGCTAATCAGGAAGCCATAGATTTACTGTTGCGCCCGCGCACTTTGCAATTGGCTCTGCAAACCTTTGCGCTTGCCGCGACCGTAACTGTCGGCGCCGTCCTGCTAGCTCTCCCTCTGGCCTGGCTTACTGTCAGGACCGACCTGCCCGGGCGCCGCATTTGGTCTGTGATCGTCAGCTTGCCCCTGGTCATTCCCTCATACGTAGGCGGTTTTGTCATTATTGCCGCCCTCGGTCCCCGCGGCATCCTTCAGCAGGCTCTCGCGGAACCATTCGGGATAGAGCGCCTGCCGGAAATATACGGCTTTCCGGGAGCCGCATTGGCACTGATTCTCTTCACCTTCCCCTATGTACTACTCAGCGTTCAGGCCGGCCTCCAGATGTTGGATCCTGCCCTGGAGGAGACCTCTCGTAGCCTGGGACTCAGCGGATGGGGAACGTTCCGGAAAGTGACCTTGCCCCAGTTGCGTCCGTCCATCTCGGCAGGCGGGCTGCTCGTTGCGCTCTACGTCCTCAGCGACTTCGGCGTTGTTTCCCTGCTTCAATTCGATTCGTTTACGCGCGTGATTTACGTACAGTACCAGTCCTCCTTCGATCGGACCCTGGCAAGCGCGTTCGCCCTGATTCTGGTCCTCGTCACCCTGGCAATTCTCTTGATCGAGATTCGCACCCGCGGTCGCGCACGCTACCATCGCGCGGGCACCGGTTCCGGACTCGTTCAGTCAACGCCGCAGGTGAGGCTACGAAATTGGCGCTGGCCGGCCATTCTATTCTGTGCGGGGGTGGCAACAATTGGCTTAGTCATGCCTATTCTGGTGCTGATCTATTGGGCCGGGCGCAACGTATCAGTCGGCGTCGACCTGAGTGAGCCCTTGACCTTTGCCCTAAACTCTCTTTATGCTTCGGGTCTTGGCGCGGCCGTGTCCGTGCTTGCGGCGGTGCCGGTTGGCATCCTGCTGGTCAGATATCGAGGAACCTTCGGGGGCATTGTCGAGCGCGTGATCTACTCTGCCTACGCATTGCCGGGAATTTTGATCGCTCTTTCGCTCGTCTTCTTCGCTGCCAACTTCGCGACACCCATCTACCAGACTCTGGCATTGCTCATATTCGCTTACATGGTCAGGTTCTTACCCCAGGCAGTAGGCGCGGTGCGAGCGTCGCTGCTAGCGGTAGGGCCTGAGTTGGAAGAGGCCGGCCGCAGTCTTGGCCGGGCCCCGCTCCGGGTCATCGCGAGCGTAACGGTGCCCCTGATCCGGCCTGGCATAGCGTACGGAGCCGCCCTGGTCTTCCTGACCACTATGAAGGAGCTGCCGGCGACTCTGTTGCTCAGCCCGATTGGCTTCAAAACCCTTTCCACCAGCACGTGGTCATATGCTTCCGAGGGGTTTTTTGCGCAAGCGGCCATTCCCGCGTTAATATTGATCCTGGTCGCGGCCTTTCCGATGGCATTCTTGCGCGTCCATGAGCGGAGAGCGATTTCTTGAGCACGTCCGCCATTCGTTGCACCGGCGTCACCCAGCGATTCGGCGCCACAGTTGCGGTCAAGGACGTAGATCTTTCGCTGGACCGGGGTAAGTTCCTCGCGCTGCTTGGCCCAAGCGGCGCCGGCAAGACCACCCTCCTGCGGCTGATCGCCGGATTCGAGTCACCTGTCTCCGGCACCGTGGAGATCGGTGGGCAGCAGATGGTGGGTCCAGACCGGTTCGTTCCGCCCGAGCGCCGGCGCGTAGGGATGGTTTTCCAACACTATGCCCTCTTTCCCCATCTGACAGTCGCTCAGAATATTGCCTATGGGCTGCCCAAGAACCGGGACCGCAAGGCGCGGGTAGACGAAGTCCTGGAGCTGGTCGGCCTCGTCGACCTGGGAGCCAGGATGCCCCACCAGCTATCCGGCGGACAACAGCAACGGATTGCCCTGGCCCGGGCGCTTGCGCCCAAACCGGCGGTTATTCTGTTGGATGAACCTTTCAGCAACCTCGATCCGTCGATGCGCGCTTCGGTTCGTGAAGAGGTCAAGTCCATCTTGCGCGATGCCAACGAGACCGCGGTCTTCGTCACCCACGACCAGGAAGAGGCGTTCGCCCTGGCGGACGACGTGGCGATCATGCGCCAGGGCAGGATCGAGCAGGTAGCCACGCCTGAGCATCTCTTCCATCACCCGGCCAACCGCTTTGTCGCCGCTTTCGTCGGCCAAGCCGATTTCCTGCCTGGCAGGGTTGTGGATTCCACGATCGACACTGAAATCGGACCTCTGACCGCCAATGACTTGGATGGCGGCGCGAGACTTGACGTATTGATCCGTCCTGACGACGTCGCAATTACGCCGTGCGCTGACGGAATCGGAGAAATCATACTGCGGCGGTTCCGCGGCGGTGAAAACCTCTACTGCGTCCAGTTGCCGTCCGGCCGGCGCATCCACAGCCACCAGCCGGGTAGGGACATCTACGAGCTGGGCACACGCGTCGACGTTTCCGTGCGAATAGCTGAGGTCGTCACCTTTCCAGGCCACGAGAAAGTGGGCTCAGCCACCAGCGCCTCCTAGCCTCCCACCAAAGGCCGGGTTTCGGCGAACTATATCCGCAGTGAGCGATGGGTCGATGAATAGAGAAAGATCGATAGTCGAACGCGGCAGCAACAATGTCTTTGCGGACCTCAGACGTCCGGATGCCGAAACTCACCTTTTGAAGGCGGAGCTTGTCACCCGCATCGGCAAGATCATTCGCCAGCGCGGGCTCAAGCAGGTCGAGGCAGCGAAGCTGCTTGGACTGTCCCAACCTGACGTTTCGCGCCTCCTGAGGGGAAGTTTTCGGGAGTATTCTGTCGAACGACTGCTGCGCCTGCTGACGACGCTTGGCCGAGACGTGGAAATCGTCATTCGTGAGCCTGGTTCTCAGCGACAGGGCCGGCTAAGCGTCGACGCATAGGAGACCGTACTAAAATCGTCCTGATCGACGGCCGGACGGTCCGACTCGGCGGGGAAGTGCGGCGCTCGCGGGCCGCTATTTCCTCTCAAATATGGCAAGCTCTAACCGCGCGCTCTAAAATACGAGCACTATCATCCACCGATGGGTCAGTGACATAATTGCAGCTTCGGTGGAACTAGCAACAGACCACGAGGCAAGTGATGGCCACCAATTCGAAGTTCGAACCGGATTCCCCCGCAGTTCAAACCCACTTGTCGTTGATACAAGCGGTGATCGCACGGATGGCGGGTAACAGTCGCTCGTGCAAGACGTGGTGTATCACTCTCGTATAGGCTGTTCTGGTTCTGGTTGCGGGCACCGAGAAGTCCGACTACGTGTTTTTCGCAGCTATACCTACAATTCTTTTCTTGGCTCTAGATACGTACTATCTTGCCTTGGAGCGCGGTTTCCGGCGCTCATATAACGACTTCGTTGAAAAGCTGCGAGGCGGCCTTATCACTTCGCCGGACCTCTACGAAGTGACCCCTACCGGCTCGCTCCCAAGTCAATTCGCGGCCAGTCTTGTATCCTTCTCGATATGGCCCTTTTACCTCATGCTCGTGGGAGTGACCGCGCTCGTCTCGAGCCTTGTAATCGGCTGAGCCACTCAAGAGGCGCAACACTGACCGCTGTAACTATTCAGATTTGGGGGTATTCCTCTCCTCAGCGCTCGCGAACTAACGAGGCTTGATCGGTACGCGGGCTCTCAGTCGGCGGTAGGTGGAGAAAAAAGCCTATTGACGTAGGTCTTCGACCTCATCCCACGCTCCTGAGAGCCAGTTGCACGTCCTGGAGTGGCGAGATTTCGACAAGACGCTAGTTTCGGGGTCTTCGGGGAGGTAATCCGATTCCTGAAATTCCCCGGATATGCTCCGGCATTGCAATCAGTCGGAACAGATGGAGGTGTGCTTGGATGCTTGCGTCATCATCTCCAATAATGTGCACGGCATTTTGGTGTAGGTAGAGGCGGGTTTCAAACCCGCCTCTACGTCAATCGTGAGGCATGGGCTGCAGGAAATCGTCCAGATTTGCTCCGGAATTGGAATAAGTTGGAGCAGATGAGGCGACCGCCTTGACAGGCTTCACCTACCAGTACGCGGCGTTGCACACGCCGGCGCGGCGGTGTAAGGTAGACGCACCACCAAAATTCTACCCTCGAGGGGGATCGGTGAGCCTTAACATCAAGAACGAAGAGACCTGCCGGCTTGCTGGCGAGTTGGCACGCCTTACCGGCGAGACTATGACCGGCGCGATCACGGTTGCGCTCAAACAGCGTCTGCAACGCGAAAGGCGCCAGCGCGGCGTCGATGCGCGTCTCCGGAGAATGCGAGCCATTGCGGATCGCTGCGCCAAGCTGCTGAGCGAAGGCGGGCCGCCGGTTGATCACGGCGAGCTGCTCTACGACGAGCGGGGTCTGCCGAAGTGATTGTCGATACGTCGGCGGTGATAGCGATCCTCTCCGGCGAAAGCGACGCAGAGCGCTACGACGAGGCAATTGCGAAAGATCCAAACTGCCAAATGTCGGTTGTCAACTTCCTGGAAGCAGCCATCGTCATTGAAAGCCGCAGCGGTGCCGCGGCCGGAACTGAGCTTGACGCCTTCTTGGAAGAAGCGGCTATCGAGCTGGCCCCGGTCACCGCCGGGCATGCGCGGGCCGCGCGCCGGGCATGGCGTCGATTCGGGAAAGGCAACCACCCGGCAGGGCTGAACTTTGGTGACTGCTTCGCCTATGCGCTTTCGGAGGTAACCGGGGAACCACTTCTGTTCAAGGGCGGTGACTTCGCGCTGACCGATGTTGACGCCGTATGATGTTATTTGTCTGTAGATGGGGAACAGGTCAGACTGATTTCTCGTAACTGTTTAGACTTTAGAGCGCCCAATTTTGCAGGCGACTGGTACGCACGCATGTCCCGTACCCCGATACGGGAGTGGACTCCGGCCCGAGCCACGTCGACGACGACCACTCACCTTACATTGACTGCCGATAATCAAGGGAGAAACGTGTAGGGCTGGGGCTTGTCCCCAGCCGTGGGTGGGCCGGGCTGCTGCACGATCCTGCCGGGCCTTTTCTCGCACTCGTTGACATATTACGCTCGTTATCGGTACCATGCCGGCACTCGTCCCCGCCGGCAGGTGACGCCATTGGGACGGAAAGGAGGCGCGATCATGATTCGAAGAAAATATGCCGTGGCCGGCCGCTCACGCCTCCAGGATGCAAGGCTTTAGACATGAGACTCTAACGAGTTTCTCCCTCTGAAGGCCGCTCCGTCCGGAGTGGCCATTTTTCATTTCTAGAGCCGTGAGCGGGACGTTCCCGTTCGTGGTCTCCTCGCTCCGGATGCACCTGATCGACAACGACCGTGAATTCAAGTCTTGCCGCGACTAAATTCAACTCATCAAGGATATTTTCAGTTCGTTATGACCTTTAACTTGCGCGCCATCGCCGGCGCGATCGCCTATGTGGCCGGGGTTCTTTTCACCCACGCGCCACTGATGAGCGGCCTGTTGATCGCTCAGGCCATCTTCTTCGGCCTGGCGATGCCCTTGGAGGTGTGGGCAATCGACGGTCTGGTGGACGCGGTTGTGGACGGATTGGGCGCGGCGGCGGCACCGTGGGCGGCAATCTTGCCCTGGCTAGGCTTGCTGGCGGTCGCCTACGCGATGCGCAGCCTCGAAAGGGCCGTGAGTCAATACCTTTCCGCTCTAACCCAAGAACAGGTCGACAAAGCAATGCATAGGCAGCTTTATGAGAAGGTAATTTCTGTACCGTTGGAGACGTTCGAGCGCCCTGAGTACTATCAGAAGCTCGAGACCGGCCGCCAGGCACTTGGAGGCAGCGTATCTCGAAGTCTCGACAATGTTACCTGGTTCATCGGTGCCCTCGTCGGCGCTGTCGGCCTATTCATTCTCTACGCGGCCGCCCACTGGCTTCTGGCGGTGTTTGTGGTTGCTGTCGCTATCATTGTGTCCGTCGTCCGCGGATGGGCTTCCGCCAAATTCGTGCAGGTGAACTATCGCAGCTCTCCTCTAAGGCGCGAGGCGGGCTATTGGTCCGGGCTCCTCTCCAGTCGCGAGGCCGGACCGGAACTACGCCTCTTTGGTCTGGCCGATCACCTCATAGGCCTTTGGCGGGTTGTCTTCGGTCGCCACGTCGCCGAGATGGACCGGGGCCGACGCGAAGTCGCTCTGGGATCTCTGATCGAAATTGGAGCAGCGCGGCTCGCGATATTGATTAGCGGTATCGCTCTGGTGATTCTCGCCTCGAACGGGCAGATCAGCATAGGCCAACTAGTCGCCTTGCTCTACGGGCTAAGCCGGTTCGAAAGTGTAACCAACACCTTTGGATGGTCTTCAGCCAGCCTGGTCGAGGATTGGGCGAGAGTCGCCCACCTGCGGGACTTCCTGGCGCTGGACTCCGAGCGGACTCCGCTAAAACGCGGCGCCACACTCTCTCCCAGCCCGTTCCGTCAAGGCATACATTTCGATGGCCTCGGCTTCACTTATCCAGGAAGCGAGAGGCCGGCACTCTCCGGCATAAACCTCACGATCCGACCGCATGAACATGTAGCGCTCGTAGGGGAAAACGGGGCCGGCAAGACAACCCTGGTTCGACTCTTGCTCGGACTTTATCGACCGACCGAGGGCCGGATCACCGTTGACGGGATCGACGTCGCCGATCTCGATCCCGACGAATGGCGCCGGCGGGCGACCGCAATCTTCCAGGACTTCGTCCGTTATCCAACGACGCCTTTCGAGAACATCGCCTATGCAGACCCATCGCTTCTGGTCGAACTACCAAGCTCGCAGGTCGCTGTGCATCCCAGGGTCCTCTCAGCGGCCGCACAGGCCGGCGCCGATGGTTTCATCGACACGTTGCCCTCTAAGTACACGACGCCACTCGGCAAGGAGTGGGACGGCGGCGTCGAGCTGTCTATTGGACAGTGGCAGCGGCTGGCCATCGCCCGTGCGTACCTGCGCGACGCCCAGATCATCGCGTTGGACGAACCCACCGCCGCGTTGGATCCGCGCGCCGAGGCCGAGGTCTACAAACATTTCAGCCGTGCTGCAGCCGGCAGGACCGCAATCCTCGTATCCCATCGCCTCGGCTCGGCCAGGATGGCGGACAGGATCGTCGTCCTGCGCGAGGGTCTGATAGAGGAGGAAGGCGATCACGACTCACTGCTGAGAGAAGACGGCGAATACGCTCGCATGTTCCGCCTACAGGCGAGTTGGTACGCCGAGAGTGCCGAGGCCTGATCAAGAGAAGATGACGATCAATACACTCCCAAACAAACTACTCAGAGATTCTCCCAGGTCCCAACTTCGGTACATTCCTCGACTGCTCCTGTTCATCTGGAACGCAGGATCGGCGACCGTCGCACTGCTGGTGTTTCTCAGCGTTGGCACAGGACTTCTGGTAGTTGCCGAGGTGCACGCGCTCCGGCGATTGGTCGAGACGGCGCAAGAGGTGATTCAGGGTGGTGCCCCTCTGATCGACGCATTGGTCTGGGCCGGCCTGTTCGCCGGCCTAGGATTTATCCAAGCTGTACTGTTTATGGGCAAGGGCCTCATCGGTGACCACTTACAGGAAAGTCTGCGTGGTGTTATCGAAGAGCGCTGCTACCGGCAGGCACAGTCGATGCCACTGAGCAGTTTCGAGCAGGCTGAGCACCACGATCGTCTTGCGAGGGCTCTTCAGGGAATGGACCGCCGATTTTTCAGCACATTCTCATTCATCCACTGGATGATCGCCAACATCGTCGCTCTGCTGTCCCTTATGGTCTATTTGGCTCAATTTCACTGGGTCATACCCTTAATCCTGGTTGCCGGCACCACCCCCGGCGTGCTGATAAGAGAGCGCCAGCACCGCGCAAGGTACCAGGTTGAGCGCAAGCAGACCCCGAGACAAAGACGGTTGGAGGTCCTCAGCGGCATCCTTACCGGAAGGTCAGCCGCCGCGGAGCTCAGGCTGTTTGGCTTTGGCTCGTGGCTGATTGACCGGGCCGAAATGCTCTGGATCGGCATGCGCGATGAGCGATTGCAACTTGAACGTCGAGAGTTCAAACTGGAAGTACTTACTGACGGCATTAACGGCTTGGTTACGTTGGCGACGATCGGCTTCGGAGTGACGCTACTCGTTGCGGGTCGCATCAGCCTGGGAGCTGCCGCAGCCTTCCTTGCGGCTATCGACAGCTTTGAGCAAAACTACTGGGCACTGGTATGGAATGCGTCGATTATCTACCGCGATCTTCGGTACATTCGCGACTTCTTCGAGTTCATCGACTCTCCGAGACTGGACCTGGACGTGGGGGATCGTCTGCAGGGGCCGATATCACGAGGGATCGAGCTCGATAACGTTTCGTTCGCCTATCCGGGAAGCGACCGGCCGGCCCTGTCCGACGTATCGATCACCCTCCGGCCGGGCGAGAGGATCGCGCTCGTCGGCGAGAATGGCGCCGGCAAGACGACCCTCGCGAAGCTACTGATGGGTCTCTATCAGCCTACGTCCGGCCGCATCACGGTTGATGGCGTCGATCTGAATGAGATCGCGCTGGCCGACTGGTATCGCCGGATCGGCGCGGTGTTCCAGAATTTCACGCGGTATCAGGTCACTGGACGAGAAAACATAGGCTTCGGATGGTTGCCCAAACTTGACGACCCCGAGGCAATTGCGCGAGTGGCGGCGCGCAGCGGAGCCGACGAGGTGGCTGAGTCTCTCCCACGCGGTCTGGAGACGCCCCTCGGCAAGGAGTTCCAGGAAGGGTCCGAGCTATCGGTCGGCCAGTGGCAGAGGCTGGCGATCGCGAGGGCCTACCTGAGGCCGGCCGAAATACTGATTCTGGATGAGCCGGCATCAGGACTCGATGCCAAGGCCGAGGCCGGCGTGTACGATCATTTCGCCCGCATGGCGGAAGCCAGCACCGTGGTACTGATTTCGCACCGGCTCGGCTCCTGCCGGCTGGCCGACCGCATCCTCGTGCTGAACGAAGGCCGGGTAGTGGAGCAGGGCAGCCACTCGCAGTTGGTGGCCGCCGGCGGTGAGTACGCCGAGCTGTTCAAGCTCCAAGCCGGCTGGTATCGGTAGGTCTTGCCGGTATCTCGAGCGGGCCAAGCGTATGGCGAAAGAATGGAGAGAGACTAATGGCTGAAACTTTTTCGCGTTGGGATGCGGCTGATTACATCGGCACTCCGGAGGATGCCGGATTGTTGCTGGAGGCGGCGATAGACGAGGACCCAGGAGACGGTAGCGTAATCCGGGCTGCCCTCAGCGCGATTGCACGCGCGCAGAATAGGAGTTCTCTGGCCCGCGATGCCGGCTTGGACCGGTCGGGGCTCTACAAGGCTTTGTCCGAAGATGGCAACCCCTCTCTCGCTACGATCCTCAAGATCGTCCGCGCGCTGGGGTTGAAGCTGCGTATTGAGCAGGCCGGTCGCACAGCACCCTAATCTTGTTTGTCCCAACCGAAACTGTCGAAAAACTTACCCTCCAGATAGTTAATCAGGGCTCGCCGGACGTAGGGCACCATATTGCCGGGCAAATCATGGACCGAATGCCATGACAGGTCATCACACTTGTCCGGCTCCGCATTCACAATGTCCCCGCTCCATTTTGTCGTGGCAAGGAAGAAGCACACCCACTCATCCTCAGCCTTCACATGCATCACGCCCACTACTTCGATGTCCGAAGGCCGAATCTCAATACCGGCCTCTTCCCTCGCCTCCCTGATTGCGGCCGCTTTGACCTCCTCGTTGCCGTCCAGGTGTCCGGCAATCACACTGTAGTTCCCATCTTCATACCCGGTGTTGGATCGCCTCAAGAGCAGCACTTCGCGATTGTCATTCATTAGAAAAATGTGGGTCGCCGGAATGAGTTTGAATCTGTCAGGCATCTAACATTCCTTGGAGAAGGGAAGGTTGCGACGCGAACCGTGAATAAGGAGCGGCCTCAAGAAAATCGATGCGCCGCCAATGACCAGAAGGGTCAATCATCTTCTCGGCGGGTACTCCAAAAGCCAGTCCCGGGGTAATTTTTCGAGAATTCAGCGCTTTCCGCTTCAGACAGCATCTCCGTCTCGACTAACGGGACCTTCTCAACTAGCCGGACTTTGAGCACGCGTGTAGTCTGCCAGTGTGTTTGATCGGTGCCTGGAAGCTCTTCGAGGTCCTGATCCGCGAGAGGCTCGGCTACAACGTAGAGAAAGCCGGGTACCTTCCCGTCGTGTCGGACGTTGTTAACGTCGTCGCCGGAGGCAGATACACGGGTTGGCTTGTGGGAAAAGGCTTTCGCGTACTCTCTGAACGGAGTTACCCAGCTACCGGCTCGAAGGGTGCTCAACTCCTCCGGCGAGCCATGGAACCAGGGGCTGCGTATTCGATCGGTCACGGTCTAACGCACCCTCACCAAAGCCGGCAGTGCAAAGCGCGCCGCCGGCCCGAGTCGATCCGTTTCCAAGACTACATCTTCCTGACTATGAAGTATGCACGCCGGCCCAGTTCGTAGGGCTCGCTATCAAGTGACGAGAATTCCTCGCACACCTCGAAACCCACCTCGGAAAGCAGAACTGTCAATTCTCGAAACCCGTAGACTCGTATCGAGGTAGTCTTGGTTTCGGATACTCCATTCCTGATCAAGGTCCATTCAGTTTCGGCCCGGCTCTCTGTGTGACTATAGGTCAAGCTCTCCAGAATCAGAGTTTCGCCTTTCTTGCTCCAACTGCGATGCTGGGATCGTGGCAGGAGGTGTTCAGCGAGGTTGGGTGTATCCAAAGCAAAAGTCGAGCCAGTCTTGAGGGCTCGATGCACTGCTTCAAGGAACCGTCTGTTCCCATCGTCGTCAAAGTAGCCGAAGCTTCCCCAAAAGCAGAATGCCGCGTCGAAAGTTTCGGTCCAGGGCAGGTCTCTCATGTCCGACTCGCGAAGCTCAAGCTCAAGATTCGCTTCATGCGACTTGGATTGCGCTTCCTGAAGGAGGACTTTCGTGATGTCAACGCCAGTCACGTGGTAACCCCGCTCGGCCAGCGGCAGCGCCAACCTGCCATTGCCGCATGGAACGTCGAGAATCCGGCATCCGGGTGTCAAATCGAGAGCGCGCTCCAGGAAGGCTACTTCGGCCGAAGCGCGCTCAGCCGGCATGCTTCTTTGAACGTCGAGCCAGTTCCCGGCGAAGAAGGTGGTCCACCACTCATCCACGGTTAATCCCTTTGCCCAACTACGATGATGTGATCTCCCATGCCCACACAGCCCTCTTCCTGGCAGGCGGAAAGCTCCATTCTGAGGAGTTCCTGCCACTTTTTTGGATCTTTCTTGACCTCGGCGAGCGAGTCATTCCAACCGGTGGAGAGACAGTTCGAAGCAGATGTCGCCGCTACCGTTAATCCCGCCTGGCTCGCCAATTCTCGTACCTCATTCGGTCGAAACATGTGACACTGATGCCGGAGGCCCGGCCAGTTTTCAGGCGTTAAGTCGCCCGTCTCGGTGATCTTGCGGTTGTCTTCCGGCGGGATTTCCAGAATCTCGTCCAAGTAGCGATGGGCCGGCCCCCAAATAGACATGACACTGGCGAGAACATGCCCGCCTCTCCGGCAGACCCGTACGCACTCTCGCATTGCCGAGTGCGCCTGGTCGAAGACATAGCTCAAAGGTCCACCGTAGCAGACGACCGCGTCGAACGAATCATCGGATAGGGCGCTCATGTCGCAGATGTCCAGTCTCAGGCGGTCCTCCACCGCGTCCTCGAAGCCCAGCTCCTCCGCATGTTTCCGATGGAGGTCGAGTTGCACTGTAGAAATGTCCGCCACCACCACACGGCACTCCATATCCGCCAAGACCTTGGTGAATCGTCCAGGCCCGGCGCCTATGTCCAAGACGCGCGAACCGGGTCTTATGAACCGTTCCAGGTAGTGGGTATGGATGAATAGGCTAACCTCGTCCGCCGGACTGCGAGTGAATCGCGTCCACTCCCGTTCCCCGTACTCGTCGTAGAAGTTCGCTGCCCAGTCAGGATTGTAGTAGCCGCTGTTACTCATATACTCGATGTTCCGCTGAATCTGTCGTGCGTCTGCCGTAACCCCATGGCGCTTCCGTGCCGGCGAAGACCGTGGCCGGCGATCCCGTGATTATGACAGATTAATGGGGAAGATCAGAGGGGGAGTTAACGAACACCTGCATTTTTACCGGCCTCGGCCGGCTCCACGCAGCCGTAGTAGAAGAAGCGCCCGCTGGTTTCGATTGAGCCACTCCAGCCGAGATCTTGCAACTGCTGGTTCAATCGATCCGGCTCGTGGAACACTTTGACGATGTTGAAAGTCCGGCCGTCTTTCAGCCTTCTCTCAACCACCCCGGAATCGTCGATCTGCGAGTGATCCCATCTCGACTCCCGCTCCGGCAAATTGTCAACCAAAAATGCCCTGCCGCCCGGCTTAAGGGCTGAGCGAACCATCGTCCAGAACCGGTTGAACTCCGCAGCCGGCACGTGCGACAGCCAGAACCCGAAGAAGACAAAGTCATACTTCTCGGCCGGCTGCCACTCGAACAGGTCCGCGATCAAGTACCGGACATCGGTATCGCCAGACTTGGCGCGGTTGATCGCGATCGTCTCGGAAGAGGCGTCGATAGCCGTGAGGCCGGCCGCGCCGCGCGCCAGTTGCGCTGTCCACAAACCCGTGCCGCAGGCAATCTCCAGGCACTCGCCGAAGGGCCGCTCTCGCTCGAGTGCCGATCGCACAGCGTCCAGTTCCGCGAACCAATGACGCTTATGCTCCTCGCCGCGGTAGTATCGCCCCAGGCGCTGGTGCCACTCGTCATACTCGCCGGCTCGCGCTCGATAGTATGCGACTTGCTCCTCCAGAAGCGATCTGTCGTCCATCATTCTTTAGCCGCAGTGCTTTCAATGTCCAAGGATGCCCTCCTTCAGGTAAGGACGCCTGGTTTGCAGTTGGCGGTGTTTTCGCGTGGCAAGCCATATATTGAGACGACTGCCACTGTGGAAGCGCGGGCTTGCTATTCGACTTCGTCCTTGACCGCTTCTTCGAGGGGGCCGGCAATTGTCCGTAGGTATTCAATCGATCGAACCCGCGCTCGGCCGGCGACCTCCCTGGGATACACCACCAGCAGGCCATCGTTCAAATACCGAGGAAGGACGTGCCAATGGACGTGCGGCACGTCTTGAAATGCAGCCGGACCATTCGACTGCCAGATCGAAAGTCCCTCCGGCTCGTAGACGCGGCGCACGGCACGCGCCACTCTCCGCACCGTCTTGCCAAGAGACGACGCAATCTCTTCGTCCAGGTCATATATCTGCTCGAAGTGAGTCTTTGGAATAATCAGGACGTGCCCATCGTTGCTCTGACTGAGGTCCATGAACGCCAGCGTCGAACCATCCTCGAATACGCGTGCGGAATCCGCCTCGCCGCGGACTATCGAGCAAAACACACATTCGCTACCGTCTGCTTTCACAACGATCTTGTCATAACTGAGTGTGTCCCCAACGATTCGTTCGGGCAGTGGTACCGCCTAGACCCTAGTCGGTCTCCGGCCCTAGCGCCCTACTGCTACTTGGCGGCTCGTACCGCCGGACCTCGATCTCATTCTCACGCGCTTGCGCCTGCGCCACGTCGTAGGCTGCCTGCAACCGTATCCAAGTCTCCGTCGTTGAGCCGAAGGCTTTCGCCAGCCGGACCGCCATGTCCGCCGATATGCGAGCGTGACAATTCACTAGATTCGAGAGCGCCTGCCGGCTGACGCCTAGGACCCTGGCCCCTTCGGTCACGTTGAGGCCAAGCGGCTCCAGACATGACACACGCACGACCTTGCCGGGGTGTGGCGGGTTCTTCGTGGGCACGGTTGTTCTCGCTTCAAAAGAGAAAGAGCGGCCGAAAGTCAGGCCGGCTCGTAGCGTTGAACGCTGATTTCTTTCGTACGGGCGCGCATCTGCGAGGCGTCGTACCAAGCCTGCATACGCAGCAGCATGTCCATGCTCACGTCAAATGCCTTCTCGATGCGCAGCGCCATCTCCGGCGTTAGCGCGGCGTTGCCGTTCAGCAGGTCCGAAAGCGTCGCCCGGCGAACCCCCAAGACTTCGGCCGCCCTTGTCACGGTCAGCCCCAACTCCTCGATGACTTCCGTGCGGATGAACTCACCCGGATGTGAAGGAGTCATATTCACGTTGATGCTGTTGGTAGCCATCAGTGGTAATCCTCCAGGTTCAGGCGGTAAACGTAGCCGGCCTCTTCTTCAAACGTGATCCGCCAATTGCCGGACACCGAAACGCTCCGTTCGTCTTGCCGGCCACCTGAGAGCCGGTGAACGCGCCAGCCACGAGGGGCATTGGAAATAAAACTGTCCAAGTCTTCAGCCAAGATCAGCACAGTCAAGATCTTCCGCACTCGCTCAACCAAGGCACGCTGCAGGAGCCGGGAGTTATCTTCCTCAATCAGCCGGCGCAATCCCCGGTGGCGGACAGAGCGAACGACCATGTCGTACAGTGTACGGTAATACCGTTCGCCACACTAGCATGTCTCGAAGAGTAGTTAGTGCTGGTCGTCCCCCGATACTTTCCACCGACCTCCGGCAGGAATTCCAGCGACAGGGCCCCTCGGTCCTCCGTCGCGACGACACCGTAGTCAGGGACACGCTGTTGGCACAGCGCCTTTTCTGACAATGCTCGCCTATAAACCCTCGCCTTTGACGGCAAAGAAAAACGGGTGCGCCTCCTCCAGCGCGTCACCATCTCCAAATCCGCTTCCCAAGGTACCTTCTTGCTCAATCCGGAACCCAACATCGGTAAGAAATCTCTTGTAGGTAGAGGGGCCAAAGTTGCTCCAGTACATGGTCTCACCGAAGAAATCATCTTCAGTATATCCAGGACCGTCATCCCTGCCGGCAACCGTAACCAGAAGTAACCCACTGGGCCGAAGCCACTGTGCGAATCGACGGAAGAGATCCATATGCTCCTGTCTTGGGATGTGGAAGATGGCGTAAAAGCTGACAACAGCATCGAAGCTACATGCGGGGAATTCGGTCGCCATTACGTCGCCGGTGACGAATCTGGCTGTTAGAACGTTTTGCCTTGCTAGATCGATCATGTTCGAGGAAATGTCAATCCCAGTGAGGTCGAACGTTCCTGCAAGGTGCCGTGAGATCGGGATACCGGCACCACATCCAACGTCAAGGATCTTTGAACCAGGCGTAAGACACCCAGTTATCAACTTCAGCTCCGGCTCAGCCGTGGTGCGCCTTTGTCTCGCGTAGTCCGTCGCACACCGGTTGTAAGCCGTCCTGACCAGTTCCCGGTAATCAGCATCCGGACCATCAGCGATCTTGAATGGCATGTATCTCCTTCTTGACCGAGGTTGCGCGTTCACCAATGGCGTCGTTGGGAGCACGAAACCACCAACTTGGCGACGCACCTACAACATGCGCCATCTTGGAATAACCCTCACTTCTTGGATGAGAGCCGTCGTTCATTGACACTTCCCGTTTATAGGCGTTATCCGAGCAAAGAGCAGAAAAGAGATCGATGTACGGGACTCCAAGCTCCTGGGTCTCGCGACCAAATGCAAGCGAGAGAACCTTAATTCTTTCATTGTGTTCGTCGTCAAGTACAGGCGGCGGTCCAACCATAAGCACTGTGTATTGCCCGGCTCCTTGTAGGATCGCCCGGACGTTGGCGCAAGAATCCATCGGGTCGACGCGAACTTTCCCGTCCTCGATGGCCGTATCGTTGACGCCACACGAGATTACTACGCGACCATCGCAGGAATCGGGCAATCGAAGGGCGCATTCGTTCTCCCAGCGAACCAGAATATCCTTGCTCGTGTCTCGACGGATACCAAGGTTGTAATAGGTTACAGGTGTGTTACTCGCACTGGCGGTAGCACATAGACGCCCGGCCCATCCGAGGGCCGCTTCGTCACCGGTACCATTAACGAATGAGTCACCAACAAAGCAGATTCTTACGTCCGGTCTCATTGTGAGCTCGTGGACCGAATGAGTCCTGACTCGTTATTGGACTGAGATTCGGTGTGTCTCTCAATCATGCTGGATGTGCTCCGTAGGATCCGATTATTCTTATCCTATGTCGTCCATCACTCGCCGGCCATCCTCCTCCTCAAAGGGACCCATGTGCCTAAGTGACCACAGTGTGCGGTGCTAAACTGCCTGCATGCCTAAGCCTTGATGGTCGATGGGCGGATGCCTATACTTTGACCCTCTACCGCCTGCCACAAATGAGAGTTTAGCCCGAAGCATGGCGATGCTGGAACGTGCGATGACCTCAACAGATTATGCCAGACAAGCCAAAGTCTTCCTGCAACAGTCGGATGATGAGTTCGCCAGAGGCGATGATTTGCAGGCTTCGGAGAAGCTATGGGGTGCGGCAACCTACGCTGTCAGGGCGGTGGCGGAGGAACGAGGTTGGGATCACGGTAAGAGTAAGCACCGGCGTGAAGCGATCCGCCGACTAGCAGGCGAACGTAATGAGATATTGCTGACTGCGGGCTACAGTCTCGCTGAGCAATTCCATGCTCATTTCTACAACAACTTCATGGAAGACGATGCCATTGAGCACGCACGCCCGATAATGCGCCAATTCATACATCGGATATTGCCTGGCTAGAATAGACAGGCGGATATTAGTTACCTGTGTATCTTTAGCGAGTAAGCATCTAAGACGGATCGCCGGCAGGAATATCACGCGACCCGGCGGTCAGGTTCACACCGCCGGCACGATCAGCGGCATCACGCCCACGCCCTTCCCCTGCTTCTCCGAGAGCGGCGCCACTACTATCGGACGCTCCCTGCCGAATACGCCGGCCACCAGGTGAGTGTCGCGATATCGGTCACGCGTCCAGGTGTAGCGGCCGGCAATGGGAAACACTCCCTTGTCCGCCCGATAGTGCCCAATCAGATAGACATACGTGGCCGCCGTTCCTATCGTTGCCTCACAGCCATCCGGCAACGTCCGGCCAAACTCAGCAAGCAAGCCCTCGCAATCCTCGTATATGCGGTTCAGCGTGCCCTCGAGGATCCCCCAGTTCACCGCGATCTGGCCCCCGGTTGTCGGCGTTTCCGCCACTTCGCCGGCGAATCTATCGAAGTATCGACTCCCTCGGAACGGCGCCCCCTGTCGTCGAAGAGTCTCGAGCGTCAATCCCTCCGGCAGGTCGACCACCGACCAGCCGTTTCTCTCCAGGGTCGCGGCTGTAGGCTCCGAAAACCTGGCTGCCATCCACCAGAACCTCCGCAATCTCAGTTGGTCCTGATCACGATTCTATTCCAGCAGCCGTGACCCGTCCCAGCCGGCCGGCCCGCAGGATTGACTCGCGCCGTCCGCCTCGGCTAACCTTGAAGCGCAACCTTCAAGAGCGAAACGGAAAGACTATTGATAGAACCAGTCACGATCACCATCAAGTACTGCTGCGAGTGAGGCTACGAGCCTCAGGCCGTGAGCCTGACGGAAAAGCTGCTCCTTGAGTTCGGTCCAGACATTCGAAGCATTACTCTGATCCCGGGAGCCAATGGCGTCTTCGACGTCCGCGTCAACGATATACTGGCATTCTCGGCATTCAGGGAAGAGGGATTTCCCCAATACGATTCGATCAAGCAAACGGTCCGGGATGAACTGAAGTAGGATCGCCGGCCCGGCAATCACTCCTCGCCATAGGTGTTTGGCCGGCGGCTAGGGCTCGATTACGACCTGCCCTTGCGTTAGCCCGGAGACTATTTCGGTAAACTCGTCGTCGGCGATTCCGATCTTGACGTCTATCTCTTGCCGCCGGCCGCTATCTGATACCACCCTGACGAAGCGCCGACCGGCAAACGAGCGTACGACTCTACTCGGCACGACGACCACATTTTCCTTCTTCTGAACTTCTATCGTCACACGTACGAGGTCGCCGACTTCGACAGTGTCCGGCCCATTGTAGGTGATCCGCGCCGTGCGCGATGCCGGCCCCTGGCCGGCAGTCGCTACCGCGCCGAGCGATGGAATGCTGATGACTTCTCCCTCGAACACGTCTGTGGGCAGTGCCGTTACGACTAGCTTTGCCGGCTGTCCCAGCTCGAGCTTGGCCAGGTCCGAGCCCCCGAGATCTACAGCCACGACTAGACTCTCCGGATTCGAGATGCCCACGATCGCCTTGTAGGGCTGAATCAGGTCGCCGTCGCGCCCAGACCTGGAAATTATTATGCCGCTGAACGGCGCCTCGATCTGGGCAAGGGCGAGCCTATTTTCCAGATGTTCCAGGTTGGCCCGAGACAGATCAATCTGCTTCTCTTGCAGAGCGAAGTCCAGTTCGTTGGACTCCCTCATCTCAAGCGAGGCGATGGTCTGCTCATAGCTCGCTCTGGTCGCGTCCAGCGCCGCCTTGGCGCTTGCGACTTGCTTCTCCGCGACCTCGACGTCAATCTCGATGCCTTTCCCTTCCAGGATCTGTGCTAATCGGGCCTGGGCCGCCTCTTGCTGGGCAACCGCCACCGATAAGGCCCGTTCCGCCGCCGCTATGGCCTCCGGCGTCGGTCCAGCCATCAACCGTTCGAGCGAAAGCTCCGCCTCGGCGTGCTCCGCTGTCGCCAGTGCCAGCGAACCGCGGGCCATTTCCAAGGCGGCGATACCCGCGGCCACGTCTTCCGGCGCCGCGCCGGCCGTCAGCCTCTCGGTTGACAGCTCCACCTTCGAGTGGCGGACCCGTGCCAGCACCAGTGACTGGCGCGCCATTTCCAACTCGGTGGTCGCCGCCGCGATCTCTTCCGACGCGGCTCCGGCTCTCACCTTTGTCATCGAGAACTCAGCCTGCCGCTGTTGTATCTGCGCCAAAGCCAGTGATCGGCGCGCTGCTTCAAGCGCCCGCGTAGCCGCCGCAACCTCTTCCGTCGTTGCTCCGGCCTTCACCCTCTCCAGTCGATCAACCGCGACGGTGCGAGACAACTCTGCCCTGGTGATCTCAGCGTTTGCAGAGTTACATGCGTTGGTAGTTGAATCTCTGGCGCATACTCGATCGCGGAATAGATAGAGCGCCCAGAGAGTGGCTTCCGCCCTTTGGACTTCGATCTCGGCCGGCTTCAGATCTGCGCTGGTTGGCTTCCCCTCCAATAGAGCGAGCGCTTCTTCGGCCGCCTCGACGCTAGCTTGCGCCGTCGCCACGGTCGTAAGTGCCCGCTGGACTTCGACCTCGGCGCCAAGTAGCTGCTCTGCTGTTGGTAGACTCTCAAGCACTCGGAGCGCTTCTTCGCGAACTCGGACGTTGGCCTCAGCTGCGGCCACTGCCCCAATAGCGCTTCCGAGCTCGATATCACCGGCGATTATCTCTTCTTCGGTCGGAGGACGGTCCAGCCGCGCCAACGCGTTTTCTGCCGATTGCACCTGTATCTGAGCGACAAACAGGGCATTGCGCGATCTTTCGACGGCCAGTTCAGCCGCTGACAGCTGTTCGTCGGTGGGCAGCTTCTTGAGCATAGTAATCGCGTCTTCGGCGTTCTTGACACCGGCTTCGGCCGCGATGCTGGCTTGGCGCGCCGCGGCGACCGTCGCCTCCCCTCCGAGCGTCAACTTGTCGAGGTTAGCCAGGGCACTCGCGTAGGCGGCCTCGGCGCTGGCAAGCTGCGCGGCTGCGGCCTGTTTGCTAAGCTCCTGAGATACCAGCCTGTTTTCCTCTGATCTGAGTTGCTCGAGCTTGAGCTTTTCCAAGCGCAGCTCCGCTACCTCCAGCGAGATTCGGGCTTGGGCGATCTGATGCTTGAGCTCGCCGGTCTCTAGCTCAGCGAGTACGTCTCCCTGCTCAACGTATTGGCCCTGTTCGACCAGGATGTTGAACAGCCTGCCGCCTTGTTTGAAGTAGAGTTCCTGTTCCTGGCTGGACGCGATCCGACCGAGTCCCCTGACCTCCTGGACGATAGAGCCCAAGGTAACCTCGTGGGTCGGTCTGTTTGACTCTGGAGGAGTCGGGATCGGTGTCGGTGTCGGTATCTCTTCTACCAACTGCTCGCAGCCCAGCCCTATCGCCGCTATCGCGAATACGACTATCAGTTTGCCAAGGGTAGATCTCAGTTGCACCTGCGTCACGCCTCCATCCGCCAGTCTAGTTGCGCACCGGTGTTACACGAGCGAACGGAGGGACGTTGCTCATTCAAGTTCCCAAAGGGCGAAATCTCAGTTAAGTTGAAGTACGGGCGCAAAGGTTATTTCCTAGTCGTTTAGCGGCATCGCTTCGATTGCGATGCCTGCCGGCGCGGCCAAGTAGGCAAGAACGTGCCGGTTCTGCTGATCACGGCGGGCGCTTTCGATTCCCGCAAACGTCGCGGCAATTCTATTGGCGGCCTCTACCTTGGTCAAACCTGAAACACCAGCGAGCCTCTCTTTTCGGCCAGCACTGGGCCCACTCCCAGAGTCATGCAAGCGCGTCATCCGCCTCTGTGCAGCAGTTGGACTATGTGCGCCAACCGCTCAGCCGCCAACTCAACGAACCGCCGGCCCTTCTCTGCGGTCGCGAGTGTCGGAAAGCCCCGCACTCCCGGATCGTCCGGCCCAAAGACCGACGGCACCGTGACACCGGCCTCTATCAGCTCTTGCGACTTCAGGTCCATGTGGTCCACCGCCTTTGACATTTCGACCGTCTCGGGATGTAGATGCAGCATGACCGATGTTTCAAGTTCGCAAGCGTGTCCCCCTCCCTTGACTCGACGCTGGAATATCGTATCCATTTCGTCGCCGACCAAGCCACCAACGCTGCAGGACACTACCGGATGGCCGGCGCTTGTCAGTCGTTGCGCGGTTCCGGCCAACGGGCCCGCGTTGCCCCCGTGCCCGTTGACGATCAGAATTTTGCGAAAGCCATGATGCCATATCCCTGTGCACACCTCGTAGATCAACGCTTGGAACGAATTCAGGTCCAGCGTCAGAGTGCCGGGCAAGTTCATGTGATGGGGCGAGTATCCGGACCAAACCGCCGGCCCGACCAACGCCGAGGGTGTTTCGCTGATCTCGGATGCCCGGACGCAAACGGCGGTGGCAATCGCTATGTCGGTGTTCACCGGCAGGTGAGTGCCGTGCTGCTCGATCGAGCCAACCGGTAGCAACACAGCCGCGCCGGCGTCGCTGGCGGCGGCAATCTCGTCGCGTCTGAGTGATGCCCATAACGGTGTTCGTAGATTCAACTTCGTTTCTCCTCAGAATTCATTGGTACGAAAGTGGCTTCTCAGCAAACTTCCCTTAACTGGGGTGGGTACCCGGCCCCTCCCATCGTCTTTCGTACGAAAATGACCGTTCCCGCCACCTACAACCGTCATTCCAGCGAAAGCTGGAGTCCAGGAGGGGCGGGGAGCGGAAATGTAGCGCGGGGGCTTGTCCCCCACTCCCGGCAGTCCGGCAGCCAACCCTTGTTCCGATCCATCGTAAAGAAGAGCCGCCAACCAGCGCGTCCATTTTCATACCTTGTTGTGCCGGCGGAAACGGCATAAGCAACCGTTAGGTTACAATCAGTTGCGCATCTGTCAGTAAATCGACTGCCGAAGTCGTACCAGCCAATGACTAGAGGAAGACTAAGTGAGTGAAACAACATCGACAACCGTTGAGGATGCCGAGGGTCAGGGCATCGTAGCCAGGAACTATATCGCCGGCGAATGGGTGGACTCGACCACCAGTGAATGGGGGGACGTGTTCAATCCGGCTCATGGCAGCACTATCGGAAGGGTGCCGTTTTCAACCTCCGGCGAGGTGGATGCGGCTGTGCACGCTGCCAAAGAGGCGTTTCCCGACTGGCGCGCCACGCCGCCGTTGGACCGCGCCCGCTACTTCTTCCGGATGAAGGAGTTGATGGAAAATGACTTCGAGAATCTTGCGCGCACCATCACGCGGGAGCACGGCAAGAATCTTGAAGACGCTCGCGGTTCCGTTCGACGCGCGATCGAAAACGTAGAGGTGGCGACCGGCATCACCTCGCTAATGATGGGCTACAACCTCGAAGATGGCGCCTCCCGTGCGATCGACGAGGAGGTCATCCGTCAACCGCTCGGTGTATTTACCGCCATTTGCCCATTCAATTTTCCGGCGATGGTGCCGTTTTGGTTCTGGCCTATGGCGGTGGCCTGTGGCAATTCATTCGTGATGAAGCCGTCGGAGAAGGTGCCCTACACGATGCAGCGCGTCTTCGAGTTGATAGACGAGGCCGGCTTCCCTCCCGGCGTGGTAAATCTGGTCAATGGCGCGCGGGATGTCGTCGAGAATCTTCTCGACCACAGGGACATCGTCGGCGTATCGTTTGTCGGCTCCACACCGGTCGCGAAGTACGTATATCGGCGCGCGGCCGAAAATGGCAAACGCGTTCAGGCGCAGGGTGGCGCCAAGAATGTTCTGGTAGTGATGCCGGACGCCAACTATGACGAGGCGATCCCAAATATGCTCGGATCATGCTTTGGGTCAGCCGGCCAGCGCTGCTTGGCCGGCTCGCTGGTAGTCGCCGTTGACGACGCCTATGACGAGGTCAAGCGGCGACTCAAGGAGGCGGCCGAGAATATGAAGATCGGTGACGGCGCCGAGCCGGGAGTGGACCTGGGGGCCGGTTGTGTCCAAGGAATCGAAGGAACGAATCGTCGGCTACATTGACATCGGCGAAAGCGAGGGCGCCAATCTGCTACTCGATGGCCGCAAGGTAGAGGGCGACGCGAATCCAGAAGGGTTCTTTGTCGGACCTACAATCTTCGACAACGTGACGCCGGAAATGAAGATAGCCTCGGAAGAGATTTTCGGGCCGGTTGTCGGCGTGATCAGGGCAGACGACCTGGAAGGAGCCCTCGACGTGATCCGCAGCAGCGGATTCGGCAATGCCGCGACCATTTACACGGAGTCCGGCAAGCTCGCCCGGGAATTCCGATATCGCGCGCCGGTCGGAAAACGTCGGCATCAACGTCGGCGTCGCCGCTCCTATGGCCTACTTCCCATTCGGCGGTCAGGGATCGTCCTTCTTTGGGTCCCATCATGGCCAGGGCCGCGACGGGGTCGACTTCTTCACCGACCGCAAGGTGGTAATCACGCGCTGGCTGTGAACCATGCGTTCCTGACGTGTTTGTACTCCGCGTTTTGAAAGACCTTAGTACGAAAATGGCATCTCCTCGTTGCATCGCAAAGCCGAATTCGTCACTCCGGCGAAAGCCGGAGGCCAGAGGGGTGGGGAGGGGGAAATGTAGCGCGGGGGCTTGTCCCCCGCTCCCGGCGCACCGGCAACCAACCCTCATCCCGCGCCACCGCAGAGAAGACCCGCCGTTCGCCGGCCCGATTTTCGTATCTTGGTGTGCCGGCGAAAGGCGGCATGAGCGATTGGTACGAAAACAGGCAGGCGAGCCAAATGCGGCGAACGCAAGCATACCCTTCACTCCTTTACGGGGTGAGCCTGAACAGAGTCCGGCACAGGAATTGGGTACACTAGACGACCAATGAGAGTATTCACTACCGGCGCCACCGGCTACATAGGCTTCAATGTCGCGCTGGCCTTCCGGCGGGCCGGCCACGAGGTCTGGGGCCTGGTCCGCACCAGCGACAAGGCCGGCGGGCCCTGGCCGAAAACGAGATCCGGCCAGTGTTGGGCGACATGGAACGTCCCCAGAGCTATTCGAGAGCCGCCGAGCAGTGCTCCGTCCTCGTCCACACCGCCGTCGACAGACAGTCTAAGCAAGCGCTCGACAAGAAGACCGTCGAGACGCTGCTCAAGGTCTCCAAGGCGGCTTCAACCCCCAAGACACTGATCTATACCAGTGGAGTCTGGATGTACGGTCACACCGGGGACCGGCTAGTCGACGAAAACCGAGCCTATGAGCCCGATCAAGTACTCTGCCTACCGGGTTCCACACGAGAAAATGGTGCTGAATACCCCTGGAGTAAAGGGAGTAATTGTCCATCCCGGCGTCGTCTACGGCCGACAGGGAGGTTTGACCGGCCAATGGTTCGCCGGCGCCCGCGGCGACAAGCTGATAGAGGTCGTGGGCGACGGCAGCAATCGAATGGCGATGGTCCACGTGGAGGATTTAGCCGAAGGCTATCTACGAGCTGCCGAGAGCGGTCTCGCCGGGCGAGGTTTTGAATCTGGTTGACCGGTCCCGCGCGACCGTGCGCGAGATGGTCGACGCCGCGGCCCGGGCCGCATCCTACACCGGTCGAATCAACTACATTCCTCTAGAAGAGGCTTCAAGCATCATCGGAGGCCTTGCCGAGGGTCTCGCCTTGGACCAGAATATCGACTCGCGCAAGTCTGGCCGGCTGTTGGGTTGGCAACCCAGGCACCTCGGCTTCGTCGACGAGGTCGACACCTACTTCGCCGCCTGGAACGCATATCAACGCCGGGCATCCTCGACATAAAAACACTTACACCGGCGATGAGATTGGGCGCATCCAGACTCGTCTGTGACTCTATTCCCCGTGTGCTACGATTCTGACTAGAGGAGTTGCTCCGCCAGTGGATGCCGAGCTGGAAGTCACCAATCTTTCCAAGTCCTTCAACGGGACCCCAATCGTAGACGACGTGTCGTTCTCGGTTAAGGCCGGCGAGATCTTCGGCCTGATAGGGCCCAACGGTGCCGGCAAGACCACCACAATCCGCATGGCCCTCCAGATCATTCAACCCGATGCCGGCGAAGTCTCTGTCTTCGGCGGTCCCATGGACGCCCTCAGCCCTGCAGCGAATCGGCTACCTGCCGGAGGAGCGAGGTCTCTATCGGCAACGCGAAGGCATTGGAGGTGCTGGAGTATTTGGGTCGATTGAAGGGACTTTCGAGCCACGACGCCAAGAGAAGAGCCGGCGAGGTCCTCGATTTGCTCGGGATGACCGAGCACGCCCACAAGAAGATCTCGGAGTTGAGCCGCGGGATGAGCCAACTGATTCAATTTGGCGCCACCATCATCCACGAGCCCACTCTGGTCATATTGGACGAACCGTTCTCCGGCCTTGATCCCGTAAATACATTGAGGCTCAAAGATCTGCTTTACGATCTCGAAGGCCGGGGCGCCACGATCATCTTTTCTACCCACCTTATGAACAACGTCGAGGAGCTGTGCGACCGCGTATTGATGATCAACCACGGCAAGGCAGTCTTGTACGGTTCCGTGTTCGAAATCAAGGAGCGTTATCGAAACAACTCGCTGTTCATCCGATGGGACGGTCCGTTGGATTCAATGATCTCCGTCGATCGGTGGGTGCTGCGCGACGGCTACTTTGAGGTTTTCTTGTCCGACGACGCCACTCCTGAGCTGGCCCTCGAAGAAATCCTCGTGCATGGCGGAACCTTGCGCCATTTCGAGCTCTCGACGCCCACCCTGAACGAAGTCTTCATTCGAGTAGCCGGCGGAAAGACACCGGATGAGTAAGGTCCTCGCCGTCTTCCAGTTCGAGTTTCGCTCCACCCTCCGGCGCCGCAGCTTCCAAATCTCGACCGTGGCATTTCCTATTATGATCCTCGCCATTATCTTGGTCGGCGCGATCATCTCGAGGGTTAGCGCCGGCTCGGACGAAGAACCGACTTTCCTAGGCTATGTCGATCGATGGGGAAAACTGCCGAC
Organism: Chloroflexota bacterium; assembly: GCA_963664835.2. GTDB lineage: Bacteria > Chloroflexota > UBA6077 > FW602-bin22 > JBCLEL01. Next base: position 385,934 of record CAXXUG010000020.1, read on the forward strand.
TCAATCCCAGGCCGGCAGCCGGCTGGTACCCTATTCGTCCGAGGATGCGGCGCGTTCCGCTCTGCTTGACGACAACATCGAGGCCTATTTCGTTGTACCGGCCGACTACGTCGAGACCGGTCTGGTCCAGCAATACTCGACCTCCCAGAGCCAAATCTTCAACGTTGGGGCGGAGTCCGCCGAGTTGAAGATACTCTTGGTTCAGGCCCTCGTTGAAGGCCATCTGCCCGAAGCGGTAGCGGCCAGGCTACAATCGCCGCTGCGGATAGAGCGAGCGCGTCTGACCGCTGAAGGCGACGCCGCCTCGGAAGAGAGGGACGAGTTCGGTAGGTTCTTCGTTCCTTACGTCTTTGGCCTCATGCTCCTGATGTCCATCTTTATGACCTCCGGCCTGCTCGTCCAAGCCATCGCCGAAGAGAAGCAGTCCCGCACCGTCGAGGTCCTTCTGTCCTCGGTTTCCGCGTTCACTCTGATAACCGGGAAAGTGCTCGGATTGGGTGCCGCCGGCCTGCTTCAGATCCTCATCTGGCTGGTTATCGTCCGGATCCTGATGTTCGCCGGCAATTCCTTGCTTCCCCTGCCATCGGAAGACGCACTCGCCATCGAGCCCGCGGTAATGGTCTTGATCCTGCTTTTCTTCGTTCTCGGATATCTATTCTTCGCCACACTGCTTGCCGCAATCGGCGCGATGGCGACTACGCCCCAAGAAGGCGGACAGATGTCGGCGATTGTAATCGTGCCCGGAGTTATTCCCTACATGCTCTTTGTCGTCATCATTAACGAACCCGATGGGCTTATCGCCCGGATTCTCACCTTCATCCCCGTCACCGCTCCACTCACAGCCATGCTCAGGCTGTCCGCGTCGACCGTCCCATGGGCCGACTTCGGCCTGTCATTGCTCATACTCGCGCTCTCCATCACCGGAGCCCTTTTCCTATCGTCACGCATATTCCGAGCATTCCTGCTGCTATACGGCCGGCGGCCCGGCTTGCGCGAAGTCTGGCGCGCCCTCCGCACCGCATCCTGACGCCAAAAACACCAACTGACGCCGAGAATCCCTTGGCGCCGAGGTAACCATCCCGTTCATTTGGGGCCAGGTATCGTCATTGGTACGAAAATGACGTTACGCGGCTTCAATAGTGCCTCGGAGGTTCTCGAATCTCCCGGATCGTCATTCCGGCGAAAGCCGGAATCCAGGGTGGGGTGCGGGCGGCGCAGATTTTCATACCTTGGTGTGCCGGCGCAAGCCGGGATGGGTGATTGGTACGAAAATGGCCGGACTAGCTAACTTCCTCTTAACTGGGACTTCGTTTCCAGCCGGAAGAGGACATTGTAGGGCTGGGGCTTGTCCCCAGCCGCAGGCGGGTCATTAGCCGAGCCGAGTTCCGAGCCTCCGTAGAGAAGTCCGGCCAACTAGCACCCTGATTTTCATTCCTTTGTGTGCCGGCCTCTGCCGGGATGAGCGATTGCTATGAAAAAAGACTCCTAGGCACCGACTCTCGACACCAATTCCTGCCACCAGGCGCTCCCAAACGTCACTCTGGCGAAGGCCGGAATCCAGAAGGGGAGGCGTGACGGCAAGGGTCTCACCCGCTGCCCACCTCGTCACCGCCGGCCATCGCCCGCCGAATGGCAGGCCCGGCCACCTCGTAGCCATAGCCCCGGCGCGCCAGCATAGCCGCCAGCCGGCGTCGCGCCAACCTCGGTTCCAGCGACTTCATACGCCTCATAGCCTTTTCCGCGATCGCCGCCGCGTGCCGTTCCTCCGCCAGATCCCTCGCCAGGACCTCTTCGACCAACTCGCTTGCTACACCCTTTGCAAGCAGCTCCAGTCGCAGCACCCGCCGGCCCCGCGGCCGCAGGCGGAGCCGCTCCTCGACCCACTGTTCCGCGAATCGACGGTCGTCGAGCAGTCCCACTTCCCTCAGCCTTGAAACCGCGCCATCGGTCGCGCTCTCGGAAATCTGCTTTTGCGCGAGCCGCCGCCTTATCTCGGCCTCACTGCGCGGACGTTGGGCCAGACTGTGCAGCGATAGATCAAGCGCTCTCGACCTCTCATCGCGTTCGGTCAACTCCGTCAGGAGGGATTCGTCGACCTCGTCGCCGGCTCTCAGACCGGCCTCATCGACCGTCTTGCCGCTCAGGACTATCCTGCGCCCGTCGTCAAGCTCGATCGACAGCAGTCGCCGCCGGCGACCGGCCGGCGTAATCGCCGCGATCTGCCGGACCATCCGGCCTACCTTCTTGCCGAAGCCTTGGCCTTGGGCTTGGGCTTGACCGTTGCCGGCTCAGGGGAAGGTCTCGTTATGCCGCTCGACTCCAGTATCTTGTCGTAGATCTCCACCGCGATCTCGTTATTTTCTTTCAGGAATCGGCGCACGTTCTCACGCCCCTGGCCCATCCTCATATCGCCGTAGGAGAAGAACGAGCCACTCTTTCGCACGAGTCCCATCCCGACGCCGAGGTCGATCAACCCGCCTTCTTTCGATATTCCCTCGTTGAACAGAATGTCGAACTCGGCCACTCTGAACGGAGGCGCAACCTTGTTCTTCACCACCTTCACCCGCGCCCGGCTGCCGATCGACTCGCCGCCGTACTTGATCTGTTCGATTCGACGTATATCCAATCGCACCGACGAGTAGAACTTGAGCGCCCGCCCGCCCGGAGTAGTCTCCGGGTTTCCGAACTGAATGCCGATCTTCTCCCGCAGCTGGTTGGTAAAGATCATCGCCGTCTTCGAGCGATTGATGGCCCCGGTCAGCTTGCGCAGCGCCTGCGACATCAGGCGAGCTTGCAGCCCGACGTGCGAGTCTCCCATCTCGCCGTCCAGCTCGTTGCGGGGAACCAGCGCAGCGACCGAGTCGACCGCGACGATGTCCAGCGCGCCGCTGCGCACCAGCGCCTCCGCGATCTCCAGCGCCTGCTCGCCCGTATCCGGCTGCGATATATACAGCTCCTCCACCTGTACACCGCACTTCTTGGCGTACTCGTAGTCGAACACGTGCTCCGCGTCGATAAATGCGGCCACACCGCCTTGCCTCTGCGCCTCCGCGATCGCGTGCTGCACCAGTGTGGTCTTGCCGGACGACTCTGGTCCGAAGATCTCGGTGATCCGGCCCCGCGGGATACCGCCTATGCCGGTCGCTACGTCCACCGTGATCGCGCCGGTTGGAATCACCCCGACTACCATGCGCGGAGCGCTTTCGCCCAGCCGCATTATCGAGCCTTTTCCAAACTGACGATCGATTTGGCTTATGACCGTATCCAAGGCGCGTTCCTTGTCCGGACTCAGGTCGGTTTTCACCACGTTTTCTCCTTGCTCTGATCTGCCGTTTGTTTCCAGCTTGTCACGCGGATAGTATAGTACATATGTTCATCAGGAGTCCACCGGTCCATATCCGACTAGTCGCGGCTGCGATGCGGCTGAAGGTCATCCCGGCCCATTTCCATGTCCAGGAAGACCTGTGCCCGCGGACCGACGTGCCGGCCGACCAGCCGAAAGCCCACGGTCTCGTAGCAACGGATCGCCCTGAAGTTGTCCTCCGCTACGTCCAACACGATCCGCTCCAGGCCCAGTTCATCGAACCCAAACCTCGCCAGCGTACGCACCGAATCGGTCCCCAGGCCGCGGCCGACCCTGTCCGAACGAATGATGATGCCGAGCGTTCCCTCGCCCCGGCGGAAGTCGAGACTGCGCAGGCCGATTGTCCCGACCGTCTCTCCCTCTTCGTCGATTACGACGTAACGCCGGCGGTCGTAGCTGCTCCGGCCGTTGTGGTAGTAGAAGTCGCGCCCCGACCGTCGTCCCAGGTCCAGGTTCGCCCACGACATCGCCGGCTCCGCGAACGGCGGCCATTTCGCGATCTCGTCGACGTCGGCCCGGCTCATCTCGCGCAACACCACTCGCCGGCCGTACAGAACCTTCGGCTCGATCTCGGAGGAGTGCTGCCCCGCTGACTGTCTGATCACGGCTCTCGCCCAATCTGGTCTCGCAGGCAAGTCTACCGCAGATCTCTACATATGTCTTGTGCCCCCCAACTCGCCTGTCGGCTAGACCCTTCCCTACGCCGATACGCGGCTGGAATTCAGGCGCACGTCATCCTCCCCGGTACCGATCGTGCCCACAAACCACCTACGCTCGGGAACACAATTTGCATTTCAAGCGCTTTTTCGTATCATCGCCTTCGGCTTTACGATCTCCATATACGAAGTCGCGTCTCACAAACAGGTCTCGCCCAGATGTTTGATCGGTCCTCACCCCGGCGACACTCCGCCGCCGTACGCGAAATGTTCTCCCGAATTGCCGCCCGCTACGACTTGATGAACCGGCTCATTACATTCGGAATGGACCGGCGATGGCGCAGGATCGCCGCCCAGTCCGCCGATGTCCCAGCCGGCGGACTGGTTCTCGACCTGGGCGCCGGCACCGGTGACCTGGCCCTGGCGTTCACCCGCCATAGCCCGGCCGGCAGCGTGATCGCCGCCGATTACTCCATAGATATGCTGAGGGCCGCCCGGTCGAAGCTCCGTCGAGTCGACGATCGCGGCTTGGTATGCCCCATATGCGTCGATGCCCTCGATCAACCATTCGCCGACCGAACATTCGACTGTGTCGCCCAGGCATTCGTCATTAGAAACGTAGCCGACCCAGCGCACGAATTGGCCGAGATTCACCGCGTCCTAAAGCCGGGTGGGACCACCGTCATCCTCGAGCTGGTCAGTCGCGGACCCGGCCTGCTGTCCGCCGTGGCGGATGCCCTGACCCGGTTGCTGGTCCCACTGGCCGGCCGACTCGTCGCCGGCGACGCCGACGCCTATCGATACCTCGTCGAATCGGCCCGCGCCTTCCACACCGCCCACTCACTCGCCCGCCTCGTCGAGGACGCCGGCTTCGTCGATGTCCGGTCACGCCCCTTCGCGGTCGGATCTATCTCCATCCTGGTGGCCAGAAAGCCCACCTAGTCGGCTACGCACTCCGCCATTCTTGAACAACGAACGCCCGATAAAATGGCCAAACACCCACTGACTCTGTAGGGCCGATTCGTGATTCGCCCCGGGTGGGCGCAGGTTCTTGCGCACCGCCAACGACGCCGTCACCAATTCATTGATGCCGTTGGGGGCGTCCCTCGTAGGCGCCCTGGGGCTGGTGGAAACGTAGCGCGGTCGAGGACTACCCGAGGCGAGGGGCTCGCCCCCGCTCGGGTCGGGTTGTGTCGGGGCGTCGCAGAATCGGCCGTGCCAAGCCATGAATCCGGCATTTGACCGGAGAAACGCGCCGATTTATAGCTCGATGGCCGTGGGCGGAACCAAAGAATGTAGCGCCGGCGCACCGCCCCGTCCGACCACCGACACCGTGGGGGCGATTCGCGAATCGCCCTGGGGTGGAGCCGGGGACAACCCCGGCAAAACCCCTTCCAACCCCTGCCGGATCACGCCCATGATGCTACAATAAGTGTACACATGTTCCCTTCCAATCACACCAGGCCGCCGTAGAGGAGTAGGACCCCAAAAACGGAAAGGCAAAAAATGGGAATGGGACTTATACGCCAAACTGGACAAGGATGCCAGTCAGCTTGTATGGCATTCCGGCGAGCAGATAGAACAGCCGACTGCATCAGGGTGCCGTTCCTTCGCTACTTCAACTGCTGGGGCAAGGGAAGAAAAATAACCCAAGTATTCCTGGTTCGTCGCGACAAAGCGATGACAGTCCACGCGATGAATTTCGGGGTTTAGGCCTGGGTTGAAACTGATGTAATAGTGCCTCATAGTTGCACGTTCATTTTCATGCATAGGTTGTATAGGTTGTCGCAGGATGTGTCCGAATTGGAATCCCTTCTGGGTGAGTGCGTAGTTGGTTTCGCGTAAAGAAATAAATGATGGCGATTTAACGATTAGTTCGTTAGTTCTAAGTTCTTGGATGGCATTGTCGAAGCGACTGATAGCCTCATCATCTTCATTTCTGATATTCCGTGTACTAGTGTCAGTGGTGATGATGGTATGCGCGATGGTTTTGCCGGCGCGTATTTGGCCGGCATTTGGACCTGCAGGTGTTGATGCCTCAATGAGAAGTTGCTTTGTTAGGGGCGCGAGTTCGTAGGCCGGATGTCGTTGTGGTGGATGGGGTGAAGAGGGTGCCTCCGTTTGCTGGGTCTCGTTTGCAGCTTCAATAAACTGATGGATGTCTGGGTCACCGACAGCCGATGACGCGGAAGGTGAAGATGCCTCCGTTTGCTGGGTTGCGTTTGCGGCGTGAACAAACTGTTGGATGTCTTGGACATAGAAAGCCGACGACGCGATAGGTAGCGATAGAGCCTTGGCGACATGTTCAATGAACTCTCGGACCTCGGCCTCTTGAGAGCAGTTCTTGACCTGTATGCGCGTAAGGGGTCCATCAAGATGTTGCATTTCTACACCACGGGCGAGTAAAGGAATCATTGGCTTTTTAATGAGCCATCGGCCTCCGAGTTCGAAAAGCACATATGTGGACGTGATTGCGCTAGGGGTGATTAGCCCTATCAATAAATCGGCTTCTTTGATGGCGTTCCTAATTGCATCGTCGGCATCGTTGCCGGGGGGAATTCCATGGCCTTCAACGCTGGTACAAAAAATGTCCCCTTTATTCAGGTTCTGCAAGGCGTTACAGAGAAGATTGATCAGCAGTCGCACCGCGTCCTCGTCGCAACTACTGTGGCTGATGAATATTCGCATGGTTGCTCCTAGCGGGATACGGTGTACCGGCGTCCCAGTTCGGCAATGAGATATTCCTGAGATCGGTTGCCCTTCAGACTGTTGCAGTAGTTGCAGAGTAGCTGAAGATTCTCCAAGTGGTCTGTGCCACCCCTAGATCGTGGTATCACGTGGTCCACGGTCATGTTCCTGAATGGAAAGTCGGTGCGGCACCCATTGCACCGCCCTTCCTGCTGGCCGAATAGGACGTGCCGATTCAGACGGTAGTTGATGGGTTTATCCAAGTCATTGCGTCTGGGGATGTCCGTTCTGGCAGTGACCATGCTGTGGTAGATCGGGCCAATGCTGACCTCGCGTTTCAGCCGGTCGTGTACCAGTTCAATTGCTTTGGGCGACAGGTCGATACCTACCCATTGGCGTTCCAACTTCTCGGCAGCAATCAGGGCTGTAGCGCAACCACAGAACGGATCAAGTACGATGTCGCCCTCATTTGAGCTTGCCTTGATGATTCTATCGACTAGGGCAAGCGGTTTCTGTGTCGGATATCCAATCTTCTCTTTGTGCCAAGATCGAACTGCCTGAACGTCAGTCCAAACATCCTGTACAGGCAAGCCCTTTGCTTCATCGAGATAGCGTTTTCTGCGAGGCATACCATTCTTGGTGTAGAAAATTCTGCCCTCCCCATCGAGTCGCGCCATGGTAGCCTCTGGGACCCGCCAAACCCGCCTGACACCCTTCCATTCGTAATCGTAGCCGCCACCTTGCAATCCGGCAGCGCTGAGATTGTCAGACATCCATCGCCTGCCATCTGAATCCCTATAGCGATAATAGCGCTCAACATATTCAGGGTCATAATCCTGATAGTCTCGGTGCCACTGATAATCAGAGCCTTTCACATAGAACAGCAGATCGTCGTGAACATGGCCGTATCGCTGTGCGTCGCTGTGACCTGAGGTTCTCTTCCAGATTATGTGATTTCGGAATTGGGTTGCCCCGAATACGGCGTCCATTAGCAACTTCAAATAGTGGCTTGCTGTAGGGTCACAGTGAAGGTAGAGCGAACCTGTAGACTTCAATACCCGTCGCATCTCAAGTAGGCGGACAGCCATCATGCAGAGATAGGACTGCATACCCTTGCCGTGGGTGAGGCTAGCCGCTTGTAGCACCTGATAGATGGCCGGTTGTTCGTCGGCAATCAGACCCATCCATGCAACGTCTAGGTCGGAGAGTGTCCAAGTGTCCTTGAAGGCAGCACCTGCCGCCTTGCTACCCACTGGCGCTGAATAGTCTTGGTTGGAGTTGAACGGAGGGTCAAGGTAGATCAGATCGACACACTCGGAGTTGAGACCCCGGAGTATGTCCAGATTGTCCCCGGTCCATATCGTGCGATTTGCGAAGTTTGGTTGTCCCATCGTCCCCGGATTGGGTTCGTCTTGGCCGGCTTCCTTTATTGGAACTCAGAGCCGCCGATTCTGCAAATTGACAGGCGTTGGCGGTGCGTGGTAGAGGAGGACATTATGTCAGTAAAAGGGGCTCATTCACGTATCTTGATAAGGGGATTTTACTAAACAAGGTGGGGTATGTAGACTATAGACAGGCAAGTGGTGCCCGGAATTGTTCCGAGGTATCCTCGCAGAGTGGAACGGGTAACGAGGGTTGAACGCGTTTTACTCTAGTGGCACCAAGGGGCTTTGTGTGTTGGAGGACACCCGCTAGAAGGTGGAAAATGGATAAGCAACTACTAGATCGGCGATCCAATGAATCAAACCCAAACAACGATGCCTATTGGCAGGCCAGGGGATACGACCAGCGACCAACTGATTGGCGCGAGTCATATCAGATCATTGTCAAGCTGGAACGGGAGCAGCGAGAACGGCAGGAATGGGTGTCGAATCTTGTGAATGGGCCGCCGACCCGCATAATCGGCCTATAGACAGGTCGAGATGATCATTCTCCACTTCTTTCTCCGGATGAGGGGACATGAGTAAGACAAAGGCGTTTCGCGAGCGTCCCAAGAAATACCAAAAAGCAGAGCCTATCCCGGCTCCGCCCGAGGAAGTGGCGCGGGCCATATTCCGATATGCGGAGAAGCAGAGGCGGGCCAGACTTAATGGGAGAAGATAAGAGACGGCGAGACTCGAATGACACATGCCGAATACATACGCCACCGACTCTGGTATCATCTCATCGAGGCTGAGCGCCTAAGCCTGTACTATTATCACGTCGCGAGAAATTGCGGGTCCGCTTTGACGTGGTACAGTCGTTTAGCAATTGGATTCGCTGTTGCTGCAGGTGTCCTCACTGCCGCCACGCCCTTCCTGCCTTGGACCGAGCACGCTCTTTTCCTCGCCGGGGTATTCCTCACCCTTGGCAGCGCAACCATCATCTACATCGCCCGTTCGAATCTAGCAGTAAAGCAAAGTACAGCCTCACTCATCCATGACCAATGTCAAGAAATCTCTACGCTGTCTAAAGAACTATGGAATGATCCGTACTTCGACGAACAGCCGGAGGCACAAAGCAATATCGACCGACTGACCCGACGGCTTGACTCCATCGCAAGCAAATATCCTGACCCGCGCCATGACGAGCAATTGCGGCTCGACACTGAAACTGATGCAATCAAAATCTTACAAACTCAGTTGACGTTCAGTACACAGGAGGTTCTCGTTGAGTGAAAGAACACCTCTAATCAAGGATGGCCGTTCACCCCCTCCGTCAAACCGACCACGCCCAGCTCCTCCCCCACCCCCTCCCAAGCCTAGTTCACCTCCAAAGGGCAGATAGGTGACCTTCGCGGAGTAACTGGTGGGAATCGAGAATAGAGCCACAATAGCCTTGGCCGACATTAAGTCAATCCGTTTGCGTTGCCCCGGCCCAGAGAATCAACAGTGCGGTTACGAGGCTGTCTATCCTTTCAATAGAGAAGGCAAACGCATTTATACCGGCACTGGAATCCAATGTCCCAACTGCAATTGTGAATGGATTGAGAATAACAAGTGGGGGCCAACCGTATCACAGTCAGCAGTGGAAAAATCTCTCGTGGATTGCCTTGTGAGATACTTAGAGGAACATGAAGATAATCGGGTTGAAATCTTGTTTGAGGTAGACCCTAGCATTCTAGTGACAGCAAAAGAGGCCTTACGATGAATGACCGAGAAGGAAAGCCTATCTCCACGTGGCGCGTGAGATTAGAGAGTGACGTAATCCCCTCCTCCTAAGCAGTCAAGTCCTTATATCGCAGCTTCTTCCCGGCCATCCCCTTAGCCAGTAGCGCCATCTGCATCGCCGTGTCTTTGTCCCGGACGTTGTGGCGGCCGGCGACCTCGGTCACGTACCGCTTAAGGTGCTTGACGCTCATCTGGTGGTATATCCCGTAATAGCCACGCTTGAGAAGTGCCCAGAAGGACTCGATACCGTTCGTATGGGCCTGATCTCGGACGTACTCTCCCGCACTGTGTCTCACCGACTCGTGTTCGATATCCACTAGCCCGCGATAGCTGTTGTTCTCGTCGGTGTAGACCTTGGACTTTGCTTCCACATTGTCGGCAACGAAGGCTTGCAGAGTCTCCTTGGTGGTATCTGGAACTGGCTGTGCTCGGACTTCCCCCCCGCGCGCTGCTTCGCTCCAACTACCGGGGTCTTTTCAACAGGGCCTCCTCCTGAATTCAGGCGCTTGGACTTGTGTTTGTTGGTTTCCTTGCCACCAATGTATGTCTCATCGACTTCGACGGTATCGGACAGATGATCGTTGCCACCCAGCCAGCCCTCGCGAATCTTCTGCGCCATCATCCAAGCAGTAGCCTGGCGGATACCGAGTTCGCGATGCAGCTTCATGCTGCTGACGCCCTTCAGATTGGTGGACATCAAATAGATGGCCCAGACCCACTTGCGGAGAGGTAGCTTGCTGGATTCCATTACAGTACCGACCTTGACGCTGAAGTAGGACCGGCAGTCCTTGCACCAGTAGGGCTGAGGCCCAGCGATGATCGGCATTGGAGCATCCAGTTCGGTCCTCTCATCATCGGGCTCTTGGATGATCACGCGAAACGAGTTGTGCATACCCCTACAAAAGTGTTACCTATGTGCTCGGTCTAAGTGTTACCCATGTGCCCGGTCGTACAGCGTCGCAAAATCCCCCTTGCCAACTCGCCATACCAAGTCACAACTCTCTACGCCAATTCCCGCGATCCGGCGCTCCCAACCCTCACACTGACGAAATCCGAATTCCAGGAGGGCCGGCGGTGGGTTGGGCAGATTCTCTCCCTGGGAAAGGGCCGGCCTGAGGGCGAGTCCGACAGCGCCGGCGCTTGGCCCCGTCCGACCACCGACCCCTGGGCGATTCGCGAATCGCCCAGGGGTGCAGGCGGGCCAACCCCGGCAAGACCCCTTCAAACCAGCGCCGGGCAACTCCCGCAATGCTATAATAAGTGTACATATGTTCGCCTCCAGCCACGCGAAGCCGTGTCAGAGGAGTTGGACCCCAAATAAAAAGCAAAAATTGCAAAACAAATGCCAGTCAACAGCGCCGGCCCGATCGCCGCGTCGATTCAAGACTGCGTCTCGCCCCTCACGGAAGTGACAGGATTGAAAATCAAACACTGTTTTTGCAAAACAAAAGCCGGGTCGCCCCCGCCGCCTCCTGCTTGCCCACGCTCACGGACGGCTGCTACACTGAACGCCGTCGACCGTTCGGTCAACTCAGGATGGCCCTAATCCCACCAATGATTGAATCGTAGACCCGCCTTGCCAGAGTCAATCGGCGTCGAGACAGGCATTGATCTCGACATACACCGCGTCCAAGCCTTGCTCGAAGCCGGCCGTGAACGCGCCGACCGGCGCGATCGGCCAATCCTGGTAAGCGCCGTCTTTAGGGCCCCATCACGGGCCCCCCTCTCCTTTTTCGAACGCGGCGCCGCATTCGCGACTGACCGAGTGTACTGGTCCCGTCCCGCCGACGGATTCGCCCTGGCCGGCGTCGGGTCCGCCTGTTCTCTCGTCACCCACGGCAGCGACAGATTCGCCGAGAGTTCCACCGCTTGGCGTGGCTACTGCGCCGACGCGCTGATCGAGGCGCAACCCGACGCGGTCGGGACCGGCTTGATAGCAATGGGCGGTTTCTCCTTCGATACGCAGCGCGCGGCTGATGAGCGGTGGGCCGGCTTCCCCGATGGCCTGCTCATCGTCCCCAGGTTCCTTCTATCCGCCTCGGATGGAGCGACCTGGCTCACCCTCAACGTCCTCGTCGACTCCGGCACCGACATCGGGGCTGAAACCGCGTCTTTGGTCGACGGCGCGTCGCTGCTCCTGGATGCCGGCGACAACCCTATGTCAGCCGACGCTGTCGAGGTCCTGTCACTCGAGGATCTGCCGGCGGCTTCCGACTGGCAGGAGGCGGTCAAGACGATTGAGCGTATGGTCCGGTCCGAGGATGGTCTGTCAAAGGTGGTCCTGGCCCGTGAGAGCCGAGTTCGCGGACGGCGCGCGTTTAGTCCGGTCAGCCTGCTGCGCCGGCTCAGTGCCGACTATCCCGAGTGCTTCACATTTGCTGTCGCTCGCGGTGAGAAAAGCTTCTTGGGAGCGTCTCCTGAGCGGCTGGTTCGACTTCGAGACCGCCAATTTTCGACCACCTCCCTAGCCGGCTCGATTGCCCGGGGCTCGACCCCATCGGAAGACCAGCATCTCGGCCGGAGACTCCTGGCCAGCGACAAGGACCTCGCCGAGTACGACATCGTCGTGCGGGCGATACGCGAAGGGTTGACCCGGCTCTCGGTCGAGCTGCCGCAGACAGGCCGCCCATCCCTGATGAAGCTGCCCAACGTCTACCATCTCGAGACGCCGATTGCTAGCCACGTGGCCGACAGGCTCACGATCTTCGATCTTCTCGATTGCCTCCATCCGACTCCGGCCGTCTCCGGCTATCCTAACGATGCCGCGTTGCGGCTCATCCGTGAGTTCGAGGCGTTCGACCGGGGATGGTATGCCGGCCCGGTCGGCTGGATCGACTCTCGCAGCGAGGGCGAGTTCGCGGTAGCGATTCGCTCGGCGATTCTGGACGCTCGGGAGGCGTCCGCCTTCGCCGGCTGCGGAATCGTCGCCGGCTCGGACCCGGCCGACGAGTATGCCGAATCGGTCTTGAAGCTCCGCCCAATCCTCTCGGCCCTCGATGGAGCGGCGGGGTGACCGACTCCCCGTCCGTGCAGCGGGCCGCCTATCTGCAGTGCCGGGCTTTCGTCGACGAACTCCTTCGCTCCGGCGTCCGCCACTTCTGCCTCGCTCCCGGCTCGCGCTCGACCCCTCTCGCCATGACAATCGCTCGCCAGGAAGATGCCCGCCAGTGGGTGCACATCGACGAGCGATCGGCCGCGTTCTTCGGCTTGGGGATTGCCAAGATGCTGCGCGAGCCCGTCGTACTGCTGTGCACATCCGGCACCGCCGCGGCCAATTTCTTGCCCGCGGTCGTCGAGGCCTACTACTCGAGTGTTCCGCTCATAGTTCTCACCGCCGACCGACCCCACGAGCTGCGCGATTTCGGCGCCTCACAGACGATCGATCAGGTCCGGCTATATGGCGGCCACGTCAAGTGGTTCGTCGACCTGCCGGAGCCGGAGGAATCCGATGAGTTGGTGCGCTACGTACGTGCGATCGGCGCCAGGGCCGCCGCAACCGCCCTGGCCTCGCCGGCTGGGCCGGTCCACCTGAATTGGCCCTTCCGCGAGCCCCTCGTGCCCATTGCCGGCTACGAGCCCGTGGCGCCGGACGAGCGGCCGGATGATCGTCCCTACACGTCGGTTGTTAAGGCATCGCTGTCGCCGGACCCCGATAATCTGAAGGCAATTCACGAACTGATCGCCTCTTCGCCGCGCGGCCTGATCGTCTGTGGTCCCCAGGACGACCCGGCGTTTCCCGTTTCCGTCGTCCGATTGGCCCGCGCGATCGGCTACCCCATACTGGCCGATCCCCTCTCCGGCGTTCGCTGCGGTCCCCGCGATCTCTCGCTTGTGCTGGACTGCTACGATGCGTTCCTCCGCAGTAGCGCCATGGTCGAGCGCCTATCCCCCGACGTGGTGCTCCGTTTCGGCCCAATACCGACATCGAAACCGCTGCTCCAATACCTTCAGCGTCACCGTTCCTGCCGTCAGATATCGGTTGGTGCCGCCGGCTGGCACGACCCCGGCCAGCTTCTCTCCGACCAGGTCAGGTCGGAACCCAGGCTCTTCTGCGACCAATTCGCGGCCCTGCGAACGGTTTCCGCGCCTGTCGAGCCAGCGGCCTCCGATTGGGTCGAGCGGTGGCGCGAAACCGACCGGCTCGCCCGCGAGACTGTCTCCGCCGAGTTGGGCGAAATCAAGGAGCTCTTTGAGGGCAGGGTCTTTCACCTTCTCGCCGATCTCCTTCCCGATGGGGCCGTTCTGTTCGCCGGCAATAGCATGCCGGTACGCGACTTGGACTCATTCTTCCCTTCAAACAGCCACGACCTGCGCTTCCTGGCCAATCGCGGCGCGGGCGGTATCGATGGTGTCGTCTCCAGCGCCCTGGGCGTTTGCGCGGTCGGTGCCGGCCCTCTGGTGTTGGTTGTCGGAGACCTATCCTTCTTCCATGACTCCAATGGGTTGTTGGCCGCGAAGAAGTACAGTCTGGACGCGACCATTATTCTGTTGAACAACGACGGCGGCGGCATTTTCTCGTTCCTGCCCCAGACCGAGCAAGAAGAGCATTTCGAGACTCTCTTCGGTACCCCCCACGGGTTGGATCCTCGTCCAGTCGCTGAGCTGTACGGCGCCGCCTTCGAGTCAGTCGCGAGTTGGGGGCATTTCATCAAGGCGGTGAAGACGGGCGTCAGCCGAAAGGGTCTGTCAATAATCGAGGCGCCTACAGAGCGCAAACGAAACGTCGAGCTACACCGAAGCATATGGCGCAGCGTCGACGATGCATTGACGCGCCAGAAGGCTCTCCCAATCGCCTAGTGAACTTGCGGCACTAATCGCGACGTTCCTGACCAGGGATGACACTTTGAAGCAACGAGTCCCTTTGCGTGGCGTTGAGCTCAGCGTGAGAACCGCCGGCGACGGCCCCCCCACCCTCTTGCTGCACGGTTTCACCGGTAGCTCTGCGACTTGGGATCCGCACGTTGCCCGGTACAAGCGGCGCATGAACACGATCGCCGTCGACCTGATCGGACACGGCGATTCGGATGCGCCGGCAGATGAGGCAAGGTACTCCATCGAGTCCTGCGTCGAGCACCTGCTTGCGGTGCTGGACCATCTGGCTATGGATCGCGTCGACCTGTTGGGCTACTCTCTTGGCGGAAGGGTCGCCCTTCACCTGGCAGTGACCGCTCCCGACCGGATCAGGTCGCTGATTCTTGAGAGCAGCTCCCCCGGCATCGCCGATCCAATCGAGCGACAGAATAGGGCGGTCGCCGATAACGCCCTTGCCGACCTCATCGAAACCAAAGGCACCCGCGCGTTCGTGGACCGTTGGGAGCGCCTTCCCCTATTCAAGAGTCAGCGAAGACTTCCCTCCGCGGTCCGGGCCGCGCTGCGAGCGCAACGGCTTCGGAGCAACCCGGTCGGCCTCGCCAACAGCCTGCGCGGAATGGGCGCCGGCCGCTTGGAATCTCTCTGGCCCAGGTTGCCCTCTATCGACCTGCCTGTGCTCCTTATCGTCGGCGAGCTCGATGCCAAGTACTGTCTCGTGGCCCGTGAGATGATGGAATTGCTGCCCAATGCACGGTTGGCAGTCTTCGACAATGTCGGCCACGCGGTCCATCTGGAGCGGCCGGCGGCATTCGACCGCGAGGTCCTGGACTTCCTCGCAGGGACCGCAATCTAGGCCGGCGGCTTGTCCCCAACTTCCGTCTTGGCGACAATAGCGCCATACAAAGCTACCTCATGTCACGGTGGCTATTTCAGGCTGAAGGTAGAACGCGCCGCTCCGAAGAAAGGACCGCGATGACTGTTAACTGGAACCGTGTACGCGAATATGAAGACATCATCTACGAGCATGCCGAGGGCGAAGGAATTGCCCGGATTACGATCAACCGGCCGGAACTGCGCAATGCCTTTCGACCCCAGACCGTAGCCGAGATGATCGACGCCTTCGCCCACGTTCGTAACGATCCGACGATAGGCGTGGCGCTCCTTACCGGCAGTGGACCAAAGGCATTCTGCTCCGGTGGAGATCAGCGGGTCCGTGGAGAGGGCGGGTACGTCGACACCAAGGGCACCGCCAGGCTGAACGTGCTGGATCTGCAGCATGATATTCGATACCTTCCCAAGCCCGTGATCGCGGTCGTCGCCGGCTACGCCATAGGCGGCGGTCACGTCCTTCATCTGGTCTGCGACCTGACAATCGCCGCCGACAACGCAATCTTTGGCCAGACCGGACCCAAGGTGGGGAGCTTTGACGCCGGCTACGGCGCGACGCTTATGGCCCGGATTGTCGGCCACAAGAAGGCCCGCGAGATCTGGTACCTCTGCCGCCAATATACAGCCCAAGACGCTCTCCAAATGGGCCTGGTAAACACGGTAGTGCCGTTGGCTCAGCTAGAGGAAACGTCGGTCCAATGGGCCCGCGAGGTATTGGAGAAGAGTCCCACGGCCATTCGTTTCCTCAAAGCCGCGTTCAACTCCGATACTGACGGCTTGGCCGGTCTTCAACAGCTCGCCGGCGATGCTACGTTGCTCTACTACCTCACCGACGAAGCTAAGGAGGGTCGCGACGCCTTCCTCGAGAAGCGAAAGCCGGACTTCGGAAAGTTTCCTCGTTTCCCATGAAGCCGGCAGCGGTCCCTCTCGCGGCGCGTTCCCGGCCCGGTCGGTTCAAGGCCTGGCTGCTGGCCTTCAGGCTGCCGACCCTCTCCGCCGCCATCGTGCCCGTATTGGTCGGTAGCGCGGTGGCAGCAAATTCAGGGCACTTTCGGCTGGCGCCGTTCTTGGCGGCGCTGATTGCCGCTTTGCTCATCCAGATTGGCACCAATCTGGCCAACGACTATTTTGACTTCCGCAAGGGCGCTGATAACGCTGAAAGGATGGGCCCGGTCCGGGTCAGCCAGAGCGGACTGATCGCACCGACCACGGTACGGACCGCCGCAATAATCGCATTTGGGCTGTCTGCGCTTGTGGGAGCATACCTGATCGCGGTCGGCGGTTGGCCGATCCTGATGATAGGTGTGCTGTCCATTCTCGCCGGCGTCCTCTACACCGGTGGCCCCTGGCCGCTAGGCTACAATGGACTCGGCGACCTGCTGGCGTTCACCTTTTTCGGCCTGATCGCTGTGGTCGGCACGTTCTACCTTCATGCCGGCCACGTCACCGAAGACGCGATAGTAGCCGCAATCCCGGTTGGGCTGCTGGTGACGGCGATCCTCGTGGTGAACAATCTCCGAGACATCGACTCTGATCGCGCGGCCGGTAAGCGCACCCTCGCCGTCCTTATTGGTCGCGAGGCAACGCGGGTTCAGTACCTACTTTTCGTCGCTGCTGCGTATCTGCTCGTTGGAGCGCGCTCGTGGTTTGACGCCGGTTCAGACTGGTTATGGTTGCCTTTGCTGACCCTTCCGCTAGCTGTTTGGCTGTCACGAGCTATTCTTGGCCAGGAGGGAAAGTCTCTGAACCCTGTCCTGAGGCGTACCTCTATGCTCCATCTCAGTTTCGGCGTGTTGTTTGCCGCCAGCCTCGTAATCTGAGGAGGATCCAGGATTTCGTGAAACCGGTACGGGCAGTCCAACGCATTTGCGGGAGAGCGGGTGAAAGGCTTGCTTACTAAGGTCGACCGTCAATCCGGCTGTAGAGCGCGATGGTGAGATGAATTGATCCCAACCCATATGGCGGACTGGTTGGCATATCGGGCCAGGCTGAGTCCCCGACAACCGGCGCTCATATCCGAGCACGCGCAGCTGACATTCGCGGAGCTCGACCGCTGGGCATCTACTGCCGCCGCCCGACTGGCAGCTTCCGGCGTCGAGGCAAATCAGCCAGTAGCACTGCTCCTTGGCAACACGCCGGAGTTCGCCGCCATCGTTCACGCGGCGGCGAGGATTCCGGCCAGACTCGTACCTCTGAATACCCGTCTCGCGATCCCCGAATTGAGCAGAATGCTGTCCAAGGTTGACGCGACGCTTCTGATCTACGACGAACCCCATGCCGCGACCGCCGCCGGGATTGATATCGACATCCCGGAGTTGAGGATCCAGCCGGTAAGTGAACTGGTGACGGCTGAACACCACGACGAGGCGGAACCCACTGAAGGCACCGATCTGAACTTGTCGGCGGTACATTCCATCATATTCACCTCCGGCACTTCCGGCCGGCCCAAGGGTGCGATGCTTACTCTTGGCAATCACTGGTGGAGCGCTGTCGGCGCCGGCCTCGAGTTGAGGGTTCACGATGACGACCGGTGGTTGGCCGTGTTGCCCCTATTTCACGTTGGCGGTCTCGCCATCCTCATCAGGAGCGTAGTCTGGGGCGTCCCGGCGGTGGTTCATGCAGAGTTCGATCCGGCGAGAGTCAATCGTGCGATTGACGAGGATGGTGTGACGTTCGTCTCAGTCGTCGCCAACATGTTGCGGCGTATGCTGGACCAACGAGGTGAAACTCCCTACCCTGAGTCGCTGCGCTGCGTGTTGCTGGGAGGTGGCCCCACTCCGCCCACGCTGCTCGCCGATTGCGCCCGCCGTCGGATCCCGGTCGTCCAGTCCTACGGCCTGACCGAAACCTCCTCGCTTGTAGCGGCACTATCCCGCGAAGACACGTTCCGCAAGCCCGGCTCTTCCGGACAGCCACTGCTTAACGCTAAGATTCGCATCGAACGAGACGGCCGGCCATGCGTCCCCGACGAAATTGGAGAGATCATAGTCGAGGGTCCAACCGTCGCCGCCGGATACGTGAATCAGCCGGGCGATTTCGCTCCCACAAGCTCAGGCAACTCGTTTCGCACCGGTGACATTGGCTATTTGGACGACGACGGCTACCTGTTCGTCGTCGCCCGGCACCATGACCTGATTATCACCGGCGGAGAGAACGTCTATCCCGCCGAGGTGGAACGAACCCTCCTCGAACATCCCGACATAGTCGACGCCGGAGTGGTCGGCGAGCACGATGAACGATGGGGACAGGTGCCGGTTGCATTTGTCCAGGTCAGAGCCGGCTCATCGATCGACGAATCCGAGGTCATCGAGTTCTGCTCCGCGCGCATGGCTCGATACAAGACGCCGCGAGAAGTCAGGTCCGTCCGGTCGCTGCCTCGCAATGCCGCCGGCAAACTGCTCCGGGGCGCGTTGCGTCAGTAAAGAACATAAATGTACTGCCGGAAGGTGTGACATTTGGCGAAAATCGAGTTACGATTTGGTGAAAATATCCAAAAGTTGTGGAAGTGTCATGAAAGTTCCATCAAAGAACCCAGGTAGCCGGTATAGGAAGCTGTGGACGCTGTTGGTTCTGATACCCGTGTTCGTTGTTGGATGCGGCTTTTTTGGCGAGCCGGAATTGACGGACTCGTTGACGCCAGCTCCAATCGAGGGCAACGTCCGCGGTTACTCGGAAGCCAAGCTAACGGTATTCGTCTGGAACGATTTCCAGTGTCCCGGTTGCGCGCGATGGGCGCTGGGATTGGAGCAGGACCTGATTCGACGATACGTCAATACGGGCAAGGTTCGGCTGGTCTATCGGCATTTCCCGGTCCTGGGCGTAGAGTCTGTGGTCGCGGCAGTCGCATCGGAATGTGCCGGGGACCAGAACGAGTTCGTCAGCTTTCGAGAGGTCTTGTTCCAAAACCAGGACGGCGTAGATCAAGGCGCGTTTACGCCCGAAATATTGATGGACTACGCTCACAATCTTGTACTCGACGCATCGTTGTTCGACCGATGTTTCGAGAGCGGCACTTATCTGCCGCGTGTGCAAGGGGACCTCGTCGAAGGACGCGGAATAGGCGTTCAAAACATACCCGTCTTGCAGATTGGCACGAGCCTTTACGGTGACTTGACGGATTGGGAACAGTTGCAGCAGTCGATAAACGAGGCATTGGCCGAGCGAGACTGAGCTGGGGGCAAATTAGCTATGGCCCTCCCAAACGGCGTTGGCTCGATCATCGACTGCGACATCCACGTCAACCCATCATCGGTCGAAGCCCTGATTCCCTATCTTTCCGAGCATTGGCGCGAGTATGTCGCCCACTCTGACTTCAAAGGTCCTGTGGACACTTCCTATCCGCCTGGGGCGCCGACTACTGCGCGCCCGGATGCGGTGCCTTCATCCGGTGGCCCCGCCGGCTCCGACTTGGCGCTCATGAGAGAACAGGTGCTCGATCCGCTATCGGTCGAGCTAGGAATATTGAGTTGCGATTATGCTGTGGACAGCATACGCAATCCCGACACAGCGGCGGCGCTGTCAAGAGCCTTGAACGATTGGCAGGCGGAGGAATGGCTCGATAAGGAGCCGAGATTAAGGGCGTCGGTCGTAGTGCCCAGCCAGATCCCCCCACTCGCCGCGGAGGAGATCGATCGTGTGGGCAGCCGCCCAGGGTTTGTCCAAGTCTTTCTGCCGGCGCGCTCCGAGGCTCCCTACGGCAATCGTCGCTTTCATCCCATCTACGAAGCGGCGGTCCGTCAAGACTTGGTTGTCAGCATTCATTTTGGCGGCTCCCCCGGCAACCCTCCATCCGGAGCCGGCTGGCCTTCCTACTATCTGGAGGAGTACGCCGGCATGGCCCAGGTATTCCAGTCACAGGTACTCAGCATGATCGCGGAAGGGGTTTTCGACCTATTTCCAACGCTGAAAGTAACCCTCGTCGAGAGTGGCTTCACCTGGATGCCGGCGCTGATGTGGCGCCTTGACAAGGAGTGGAAGGGCCTCCGACGCGAGGTCCCATGGGTCCGGCGCCCGCCTTCCGAGTACATTCGCGAACACATGCGTCTGACCACTCAGCCGGTCGACGCCCCACCCGATCCGAGCCACCTGTCCCAGGTGATAGATCAACTGGGCTCTGATGACCTGCTGATGTTCTCTACCGACTATCCCCACAACCACTCCGACCAACCGGAAACGGCCTGGTTGGAAGAATTGCCTGAATCGCTCAGGCGCAATATTATGTCGGAGAACGCCCGGGATTTCTTCGGCTTCAGCTAGTATTGGGCGGTTTGGCGTAGATTCTTACAGCAACCCGAAGACTGTAGAGGTGAATCGATGGCCGTTGCTCTGGAGAAGAAGACCAGGCGCGACTCAACCAAGTTGGCAGTGATCGATTGCGACATCCACAACATCCCACCTTCGGAAGAAGCCCTCACTCCGTACTTCCCCGAGCGCTGGCGCCGGCACCACGAGACATATGGCAAGCGCAACTACACAGGCGCCCACTATCCCAGGGCAAACCCTTCCGCGGCCCGGGCGGATGCTTGGCCGCCCTCCGGGGCTCTGCCTGGCTCAGACCTAGAGTTCCTCCAGAAGCAGCTGCTCGATGCCTGGAACATCGAGTATGGCGTACTCAGCCCATTGAACTTCGGCAGCCAGACTAACTTCGAGTATGCCGCTGCCAGGGCTCAGGCGATGAATGAGTGGCAGATTGCCGAGTGGACCGATCCGGAGCCGCGCTTGCGGGCATCGATGATCGTCCCATACGAGGATGGCGAGCTCGCCGCCGCCGAGATTCGCAGGATTGGCGATCATCCCGGGTTCGCTCAGGTCCTGACTCTTGCCCATACTTTGGAACCACTGGGTAGGCGCAAGTACTGGAAACTGTATGAGGCGGCGGTTGAGCACGATCTTGCGATCGCCATCCATTTCGGCAGCGCCGGCGGTGTACCGATAACCGGCGCGGGTTGGGGGTCATTCTACTTGGAGGAACACGCCGGAATGCCCACTCCCTTTCAAGCCCAGGTCATCAGCCTTGTCTGCGAGGGGGTGTTCGATCGCTTCCCAACGCTAAAGGTGGTCCTGATCGAGGGAGGCTTCGGTTGGCTGGCCTCCTTGATGTGGCGGCTCGACCGAAGTTGGAAAATGCTGCGGTCTGAGGTCCCCCACCTTAGGCGGATGCCTTCAGAGTACATCAGGGACCACTTTTGGGTGACCACTCAGCCAATGGAAGAACCACCGCAGCCCGATCAGTTTCTCCAGCTTCTCGCTCACATGGACATGGACGACCGCATCATGTTCGCGACCGATTACCCCCATTGGGACTTCGACGCGCCAGATCGAGCTATCCCGGCAAAGCTGGAGCCGGAACTCGAGCGACAGATCATGGCTGAAAACGCACGCGCTCTATTCGGATTCCCCGCACCGGTCGAGTCTCGCTAGATGGCCCGGGCCGTGGTGGCCACCGTAGAGGAGATTCCTCCAGGGGGCCGCAAGATAGTGGAAATCGCCGGCCGGTCGATCGGCGTCTTCAACGTTGACGGCGAGTTCTTCGCCTTGCGCAATCGCTGTCCCCACCAGGGCGGACCGCTCTGTGCCGGCAAGCTCGCCGGCCTTGTGCAATCGACTACGCCCGGCGACTACTCCTACAGCCGGCCGGGCGAGATGTTGCGATGTCCGTGGCACGGCTGGGAGTATGACATCAGGACCGGCCAGTCGTGGTGGGACCCCGGCCGGACGCGGGTCAGAAGCTATGATGTGACGATAGAAGCCGGTGCGCAGCTCGACCAGGATCCGCAGCCTCCCGCCCCCGGATTGGAGAAGGGCCCCTACGTCGCCGAGACCTATCCGGTGTCGGTCGAGAGGCAGTACGTTGTCGTCTCAGTCGACCTTTGATCTCTCCCGACCCACTCCCGTAGCCTACCCGGAGTACGCGCGTTGAAAATAACCGCGATCAAGTGCTTTCCCGTTCGTGTGGGAACCCGCAACAATCTCATCGTCAAGGTTGAAACGGACGAAGGGATTTATGGCCTCGGGGAGGCCGGCATTGTTGGCCGTGAATTGGCGATGCAAGGCGCGCTCGATCACTATCGGCGTTTCCTGATCGGGATGGACCCGCGCCGGATAGAGCATATCTGGCAGGTGCTCTATCGCAGCCAGTACTTCGAGGGCGGAAAAATCTTCGGCGCGGTGATCTCGGCAATTGACATCGCCCTTTGGGACATTCTCGGCAAACACCTCGGCGTGCCCGTATATCAGCTACTCGGTGGCGCCTGCCGCGACTTCGTGCCCTGCTTTGCGACGCCTTCCGAACCGTTGACCGGGCCCTCGTGCGTAGAGAATGCCAAGGAGTTCGCGGATAGGGGTTGGCGCTACATTCGCTTCATGGTCGGGATGCCAGACGATGACCCCGCCGAGGTCTATGAACCGATGGAATCTCTAGAACTGGCCGCCCACTGGCTCCGCGAGATCCGCGAGGCGGTTGGCCCAGGGATCGGCCTCTCGATTGACTTCCACCATCGGCTTTCCGTCGCCGAGGCGGCGCTGTTCTGCGACAAGATAGCCGACGTCCACCTCATGTTCCTCGAGGAGCCGATACGCTCCCAGAACCCAAAGGCGTACAAGCAACTGCGCTCAATGACATCGATGTCATTGGCGATTGGCGAGGAATTCTCGAGCAAATGGGAGTTCTTGCCCTTCATCGAAGACGGGATTCTGAACTTTGCCCGCGTCGATGTTTGCAACGTAGGCGGACTGAGCGAGGCGAGGAAGGTCGCCGGCTGGTGCGAGGCTCACTACATCGACATGATGCCGCACAACCCGCTCGGCCCGGTCTGTACTGCCGCCTGTATCCACTTTGGCGCTGCCACGAACAACTTCGCCCAACTGGAGTACAGGCACGAGATCGAGGCCGACATTCCCGGCGACCTGTTTCCCAAGTTTCCAAGGCTTGTCGGCACGTGCTTTCCCCTGCCCGAAGAACCAGGATTGGGCGTCACCTTCAACGAGGAGGCGGCCGAGAATCACAGATTCGAATACTGGGAACAGCCACATCTGCGCCGGCGTGATGGCGCTCACACCAACTGGTGAGCCCAGCCGGCGATTGACACCCCAATCCTCCGGCTCATACGATTAACGATCATTTCGATATTCGTTTGGGGGTAGGTTCGTGCCGACGCAAGAGTTTGGACAGATCGAGTTTGGTCTCTGCAGCGACTTGGGCGGGACCGCCCTCGCCGGCGTTCGGTCGCTTGACCTGATCCGGCGGCCGGTCGAGGAGGTCGGGTCGCGCCAATACAAGGCCGATTGCCGGGCGCTGTTCGGCCATCTCAATGAGCTTATGTCGGTGTACGACTCAGAGGGACGAATCGACTTCATCGAGACGGTCCCGCCGGAGGGCCGGGTCGAGGAGTTCGCGGAAGTCGCGGCCGACAGCGGTATCCCGTTGAAGCAGTTCACTCGACTGTGCGTGATCGGCGGCAATGACGAAGAGCCGGACGGGCTTGTCGCGATGGCCGGCTACCTCGACCTCGCGAAGCGTGCTGGCACCGTCGACCGGATCAACTTCCAGATATTCGGCGACGGTAGCGACCCCAGTACCGAAGCCATCGCAGAGTTCTACCTGAGAGTCGAGGAGATGGCCCATGAGGCCGGCATCGACCTGTTGACCGAGACCCACGTTGAGCGTTACAACCACGACCCCCGCCGGATGATAGCTGCGCACGAGATGCTCCAGGAGCGGACCGATGGCCGGCTGGGCATCCGAGTCTGCGCGGACCTGTCTCACTATGTCCACCAGATCGGCAACAGCCACTTCCCCCAGTGGCCGTCGGTCTCAGCCGGCGAACTAAACCTCGACCCGTTCGATCCCGATAACTACGTCAGTCGCAACATCATCGAGAAGAGCATGGTCTGGGGTGGCCACCTGCGGGCGGCGATGCCGAATGATCTGCCGCCAGGTCAAGGCAGTATCCAATACCCGATCGCGGATCCGAAGACCGACCCGGACACGGCAGATCTAGAGAACGGCGGAATGAACGAGCCCTGGGACGAGTCGAAGCTCAGGCATTGGAAGGAGTTCTACCGCCAGCTATTCACCTACCAGCTTCAGCATCCTGAGCACCCGGTCGCTCGGTTCGCCTCGGAGTTCATCGGCGACGGTGGAGCCGGCGACTACCGAGTCGAGCCCTACAGTAACGTCTTCCAGAACATAGCCGCCGTCTCGATAGCCCAGCGCATGGTCCTGGAAATCAAGGCCGGCCTGGCCGGCTAGGCCATCGGCCCCCTCGATTGCCCCGAGAGTCCCGCTACTATCAAGGCTGGGGTTGAAGGAATGGCCGGCGCCACAGTTCGTGAACGCTCTTCAGTCCGAGCTTTAGCTGGGCCAACCTCTCCAAGCCGAATCCAAATGCGTATCCTTGTACTTGACCTGGATCGTGGCCGGCCTCCTGGAGCATTGCCGGCTTCAGCATCCCGCAGGCAGCTACGCCGTGCCATTCATCGCCAAACGGGCAATAGACTTGCATACCGTGATCGACGAACCCGAGATCTTCTTTACGGTAGCTGATCTCAATCGAGCCCAACACGGCCGAGAGCAGACGGTCCAGCGTCGCCTGAAGCTCGGCCATCGAGGCGGACTTCGCAACACAAATGGCGTCTAGTTGATGGAAGACCTTCATGTGGTGCTCGTCTTCTTCCACTGGCCGGTAGACACGTCCAGCACATAGCAAACGGACCGGCGGTCGCCGGCCCTTGATTGCACGCAACGTTGCGCCGGAAGTTTGTGTCCGCAGCATGCTCTCGGCGTCTAGATGATAGCCGACACCATACCCAGCGAAATACGACTGCTGGATCGACGGATAGATCGCCTTGTCCTCCACTTCGCGGCTCTCTATCACCTCATAACGAGGCAAGGCCGACTTGATCTGGTCGACGAATTGACGAATTGGGTGCTCTTCGATCAGGAGAGGTTGAGGTCTGCTTATCAGCTCAGCGATGACTCTCGCGGAGACCTCCTCCGCTGGCATACGTTCGTCCGATATCGATTTCGCCATGTTCCTTAATTCCTCCCGAAGTTTTCGTCTCGCGTTGAACAGTCGTCCCTTCACGGCCGACTCTGAGATTCCGAGAAAGGCGCCAATCTCGCGCTGAGACATACCGCCGATGAAGTACAGCGCCGTCGCCATCCTCAGGTTGTCAGAGAGAGATTGAATGGCGATGTGCACCATACGGTCCCGTTCTTTACGCTCGACGTGTTCAGATGGGTCGATGTCGGACTGCCCCGATGTCTCGGTCTCGGCCAACGAGGAGGCCGGCAGAGTTCTCTTGCGCGTGATGCGATTACAGGCAGTGAGGAGAATCCGATGAAACCAGTTGGGAAACGCTTCGGGCGCGAGCAGCGATCCAAGGCTACGAAATGCTTCGACAAACGCGTCCTGCACGGCGTCTTCCGCAAGTTGGCTGTCTCCGATTATGGAAAACGCACGGCTGAACGCCGATGCCTGGAACCGCCTTACCATTTCCTCGTAGCTACCGAGATCGCCGGCTTGTGCCCTGCTTACGAGGTCGCTAACGTCGCTCAACGGGGTCTCCCATCAGTGGTTCCCGACAACAAATGCCTTCATATACAAAAGAGCCACAATAGACCGCGAAGGTTACCCACCATTCGCGATTTGCGCGAGAAAACCTGGCAGTGCCGGTGAGCTTGAGGATCATGGATTGACATATGGCATTGAGTTATATTGTGGTGCCTGCGAGCAAATGCGACCTCAGGAAGGGGCTTACACGATGACCCGAGAACCGCGAAGGATAAGGGTAGAACCTGGAAGCGAGTTCGAGCGATTGCTCGCAGAAATCGGCGAAACCCCTGTGTTGCTTGACAACGATGGAGAACTCTATTTCTTGGACCGCGCAGAGGGAGAATCGGAAAACATCTTCCATGGGTACAACCCTGAACTTGTTCGAGAAGCCATCACTGCAACTGCTGGAAGCTGGGCAGACCTGGATATCGATGCAATCGTCGCCGATATCTACCGCGCCCGCGAAGAAGGTTCAAGGCCAGCTACCAGACCTTGATGTCATACATTGTCGATGCTCAGTGGATCACCGATGTGCCTGGAGGTAGACGACAATCCTCAACCCGAGGTGATCCGTACCAAGTCAGACACGGAGATATGGTGGGAGGTCGTGCCCTACCCTTCTCCCGTCAGGCGGACTCGAACTGGAGCGTAGAGAGGGTCAGCTTGGAGGAGCGTTTCGAAAGGTGGAGTATCTCCACGCCCACTACCGCGTTCGATTCGTTGTAATCGAGCACCACGTCCGGCGAGACCTCCTCGGACTCGACTATGGTCGAGTCATCGAGACGCAGGTAGAGGGCGTCGGCTTCCTTGTCCACGGTCAACTTCATTGTTCTCGTCTTACGCTACGATCAAAGAATACGTAATTCTATGCTTGACCACACCGGGGCGGTCGATTTAGCGGTTGGCTAGGACGAGCGTAACTCGTGTAGCCAAGTGGTCGATACGGCACGGAGTCGAAAGGCTGCGAAGCGGGGTCAGGCCGATCGACTTTTGATCCGGCAGTTCGCTCTCCAGAACCACATAGAATTCCCAACTGTTAGGATCGCGTTGGTCGGCCGCCTCGCTTGGCTCTCCGTGCCAAGCGAACACGTAGATAACCGCGTGCCGTCCCGGTTGGTTAACTTCTTTGTTGCCATCCCAATACGACTTGCGAGCGGCGATATCAAAGCGCGGCGGACTTCTGCGTTGCGACGTCCAACTCTGAGCCGCCGCCGATTGCTTCACTTCGAGCCCCACGCCATCCCTTTCGCAGTCCCATGAATCCCACGCTTCCATGCGCCGCCAGCCGCAATCCTGAAGCGCCAGATAGACCATCGCCTCGACATACGCTGAGCGGTGCACGTTGGTCATCACCTCTTGCCTGTACGCCCGGCTGACTTCCTCAAGAACGTTGCGATGATTCACTCTCATTATGGTCCCTTCGACTACCCAGCGTAACCTCTAGCAACCTCCGCAATCAGGTGTTGCTGCGACCGATTGCCTTTCAAGCTATTTCAGTAGTTGCAGAGTGATTGGAGGTTCTCCAAGTGGTCCGCCCCGGATTTCGCACGTGTCCTGTCGCGTTGGCTCACCCTAGAGCGGCAGATCCACCGGCTGGCCGGCCGCGATCGACTGGTAGCCGGCCAGCAGCACCTCCACGTGCTTCCGGCCCTCGACGACGTCGGCCCACGGCTCCTCTTCGCCGTCCAGGACACGCACGAAATGGTCGACGATTTCGTCTTGTCCGCCAACATCGTGCATAGCCACGGATTGCATCTGTGGCGAGCCGTCGTCGCTGGAGCAAACAGTCATTGCCTGGCGGGATGCGTCAACCACGAGAGTGCCGGCGGTACCGACCGCGTGGATGATCTGTGACCCGGAGCCCGCATGGCTGTGCCGGCCGATCCGGCCCACCGATATAGTCGCAATGCAGTCGTCCATCGTGAGCGATAGGGTTGAGAAATCCTCCGCGCCATGTTCTGCGTGCGCACGGAAGAAATAGTTGCCGGCCGACGCCTGAACTCGACGGATCTCGCGGCCGGCAAGGTGTCGGACGAATCCCACCGGATACACGCCTAGCTCGAACAGCTCCCGCTTGATCGTGACGTTGTGTCCAGAGTCGGAGGGGTCGCTCCAGAGGTCGTCGCTGCGATAGGTCCAGCGGTCGAGCGGACTCAAATCGACAGGCGCGGCGCCGGCTTCCAGGTCCGGGTCGCCCTTGGCGAAGTGAAAGTCGATGTGCAGTGCAACCAGGTCCCCGATCATGCCCTGATCGATAGCTCTGCGCGCGATCCGGACGTAGCCCGCTCCCAGGTGGCTAAAAACGAGGCTCCGTATTTGGCTCTCGCCGGCCGCCGCGACTATCGCGTCGCATTGGTCGAGCGTTGGCGCGAGTGGCTTGTCCATCCAGAGATGCTTGCCGCTGCGCGCGACCATCTCGGCGAGCCGGCCTCGCCTTTCGATCTCCGCGCAGACGCTGACCGCGTCGATGTCCGGCCGTTCGAGGAGGGCCCCCACATCGGTCGTGTGGGGCACTCCGAGGTCCCTCGCCAGCCGGCGACCGCGCTCCTCGATGACGACCTCCTGGCCCGGCTCTTCCGCTACGATCGCGATCTCCAGGCGCGGGTTCAGGCCGAAAGCGCGAGCGTACATGTCCTGGTGCATAGCGTTGCTCAGGAGAGCTACGCGGTAGGTGGGGGCGCTCACGGATCTCTCCTCTGGACGGATCCACTGGCCAATGACGCGCGGACCAGGTCGAGTAGCTCAAGCGAGAGCCGGCCATCCGGCCAATCTCCGGCAAGGACCCCGGAGCGGATCGAGTCGGACACGTGCTCAAGCCAGGTGTCGAAGGGATCGTCTACCTCCGCCGTGAGCGGAACTGCCTGCCCGGCGGCCAAAACAATCTGACTGGTCGATGCCTGGTTGTCGTAGAGTGCGCCTCGCCGGCCCAAGACCATCAGTGATGGCGAACTTGGAGCGCCGGCCGGTGAGCCCAGTGAGACCAGCGCGGTGGAGCCATTCGGATAGGTGATGCTGATCGATAGGTGTGATGGCGGCTCGTCCGTCCCGTTTCCGACTCCCTGAGCGTAGACCGCTGCCGGGGTCATCCCGAATAGCCAGCCGACCAGGTCGACTGCCGCGCAGATGTCCCAGTCGTTCGTCGCGTCAGCTCCGGGATCGGTGTACCTGATGAAGACTGGCTCGCCGATCCGGCCCTCGGACAACACTTCTCGGACGAGCCGGTGCCGCCGGGCGAAGCGGGCAATCCCGCCGCACACGAGAGCGACCCCCTTATGCTGGCAGAGGTTGTAGAGCCGCTCTAAATCCGCCGGCTCCGTCGCCGGCGGTCCAGCCGCCACGATGTGCCGGCCGGACTCTGCCGCCGTGAGCGCATTCGGCAAGGCGGCGGGGCCGGCTTGGCGAATCAGCAGAGTGTCTTCGGACGAAGCGATTGAGTGCAACATTCTTTAGCAATCAGTTACCCACGAGTACCTCGCCTGATTATAGGCGAGAGCCCGTGGGTCTGCCGGCCGGAGCCGGCTTTGGAAGGGGTCAGGTCGGTTCGGTGAACCGGTCCAGGGTCACCGAGCCGACAACTGCGCTCGGATAGATGTGGCTATTGGGTCAGCGTCCAGGTCTTGATTACAAGCCTGGCGCCAGGATTGCGCCAATCGTGCTGTGCTGGATCCAGACCGGCGCCTCCATGGATGCCGGCGTGGACATGGACATAGCCCTCGGCGTCGCCGGTGTCCCTGGCGCCGTGGGCGCCGCAGGGTGGGCCGGGAACATATGCGCAGTCCTCACTGTTGGCCTCGCTGCCCGCGTCGTACACGTTGAGGTAGACCGTGCGAGACTTGGAGAGGTCCAACGCGTTTGCGCCGATGAAAGCATCGTTGGTGGAGACCAACATGCTGGCGATCGAAAGCAGCTTCTTGCCGTCAGTGATGCTGAATTCGGTGGTTGCGGTCTGGCCGGGCGCCAGGAGTCCGCTGATGGCCCTGGCTTCGCTGACGCTACTGTTGTTTTCCGGGTCCAAGTCCCTAACAAAAGCTGACGTGGCGCCGTCCTCCGCCAGATTTGCCAGCGCTTCACTGGGGGGTTGTCCCAGCTCGTAGAGGGGCCCGGCGTCTCGATCGTGCCGTACGACGAATACCGGGGAGAATGTCTGTCCGCGGGTCAGATTGGTGACCGAGATTTCGACCATCAACTCCTCGTCGGCCGCGCCTCCCGAGGCGGCGTAGATAACTCCCATGGACAGCAGCGCTACCAGCGCAGCTAAGCCGAACACTAATCTTCGCTTCATCTAATCTTCTCCTTAAGATGAGTTTTTTCGGCGATTCTTGCTGCCCACTGATTTTGATTCTACAGCCGGATTTTTGGTTCCGCAAAAAACATTTTTCGCCCAGTGTTGTCTTTGAGGGGTCCTGCTCAAGACTCCACGAGCCGAGTATTCGGTTGTCAGCAGATGTGCCGTTTGAGTATATTCAGGCCACCCTGTTTCCGCCCGTCAAACGTGCGAATGCGCCCTCTGGGAGAGATATGGATGCCGAGACCGGCCAGACTTGCCAGCGACAAGGTAATCTACTCCTTCTCGCCCGAACATCCGCCGGCCATCGTCGTCGAGACGGGCGACAGGATCGTCGTCGAGACCCGCGACGCCTACGATCGCCAGTTCCAGCGCAATCTCGAGATCGATAAGTACCTGCGTGAGCGCAAAACACGACCCAGTAATCCGGCAACCGGCCCCATCTTCGTTCGCGGCGTCGCGCCCGGCGATGGTCTCGACGTGACCATCGAGAAGATCGAGTTGGGCGCAACTGGCTACGTAGCCGCGGTGCCCGGTATTGGCGTATTGGGCGACACGAATATCAAGCCACGCGTCTCCGAGTTCCGAGTACGCGATGGCGGACTTTGGTACGACGACCGCCTGCGTCTGCCCTTGCGCCCGATGGTTGGCGTCGTCGGCGTCGCGCCGGCCGCCGGCGAAATCCCCTGCCTTCAGCTCGGCTACCACGGCGGCAATCTTGACTTCAACGACATCACCGAGGGCGCGACGCTGCACCTGCCGGCCTTCGTCGCCGGCGGCCTGCTGGCCATCGGCGACGTCCACGCCAGCATGGGTTTTGCCGAAGTGCACTCCGGCGTCAACATCGGTGCCGCGGTGACAGTCCGGGTATACCGCCGGCCTGTGACAGGTTGGGAGAGACCGTGGTTAGAGACCGCAGACAAAGTGATGACGATTGGGGTCGAGGACCGCCTGGAGGACGCGATCCGACAAGCGACGCAGTCGATGGTGGCGCTGATGCAGCGCCGGCTCGGTGTGAGCTACGTCGAGGCGATCACCTTGGCCGGCGCGTCGGTCGACATTCATCTCGGGCAAGCCTCGAAGTTTGGCGTCAAGGTCTCAGCCTACGCCGCCCTTTCCCGATCAGTGCTTGAGTAGTCAGCATCCGGCGCCCAGGGTGATGGGCACGCTAGGCCTGAGAACGCGTAGGGGTCGCGCGAGTGGCTACCTGTTGCGATCAGGCCTCATTCCAGTCGAGAAGGATCCCAAGCGCATCCCGTCGCTGCTCGGTCACGAACCTAAAGGCCTCGGCCGCTTTTTCGAATGACAAGCGCGTAGTAATCAGCGGCTCTATGGCAAGCCGGCCGGCGGCCATCAGGTCGAGGCTGAGTCTGAGGTCGGCTTCCAGCGGCCAGAAGCCGGGTGACGCATCTCTGATCGGGCGGGCGGAGTTGTGCGCTCCGAGGATGGTCAACGCCTTCCTGTGAACGTCAGCGTAGAAGTTCACCCGTTCGGTCTCTCCCCGGGTGCTTGCCAGAAGTACCACCCGACCATGCCATCCGGCTGCTCTGAATGCCGTAATGACCGGGTCCGGAGCGCCTGTCGTCTCGATGACCGCTCTGGCGCCGTCTTCGTCGGTCAGACTCTGGACAGCCTCAACCAGGTCGTCGCGAACGCCGCCCGCAAGAATCGTATGGTCTGTACCCACCGCGCGAGATATGCTCAGCCGGCGCTCGCTCAGGTCGGTCGCGATCACCGGATAGCCTCCATCCAGCCTCGCGAACTGCGCCGCCAGGTTTCCGATCAGGCCTTGGCCGATGACGAGGACCGATTCGCCTAACTCTATTCTTGCTTTGCGCACGCCCTGGAGAGAAATGGCACACAGGTTGGCAAAGGCAGCCGTATCGGAGCCCAGACCGTCCGGCACGAGCGCGCAGCGTCGAAGCGTTTGTTTAGACGAGCTTGGATCTATCCCGTCGAGCGTTCCGCGCCGGACCGAATGCGCCGGCAACGACTGGACCAGGACGTGGCTGGCGTGAGCGCTGTGAGACGTGAATCGGTCTCCCGGCTCGATGCCTTCAACCTCTCGTCCGACTTCCAGGACTCTGCCGACGTTACAGTAGCCTGGATACTGCGGAAACTCGATTCCCGTGTTGGGCAAGGCCTGTAGGGACGCTCCCTCGGTCCCAGGACTTATCAACGAGACTTCTGTTTCAACCAGGACTTCCAAGGGGCCTGGACGCGGCACGTCAAAGGTCTCGATTTCGACCGAGCCCGGGGAGGCAAAAACTACGCGTCTGCCATTCATTGCACCGCTCCAAGTTGATCTCGGGCCATAGCGAGGGCCGGTTTGGTGAGCCGGCCGTTCGTTCCCTATCCTACATGAATACGACTGCTGACTTGAGCCGGCGCAAGCAGTTGCAGCAGACTTTAGTAAGATCTTCGGAGTCTTCCAGGCCATGTGTTTAGGAGCTTGGAAATGATGAGTCCAAGTGTGTTAGACTTCTGAGTAAGACATAGTAAGTAACACGAGGGGCGATCATGGCAAGAAACACCAACACAATCACGTTCTCCCTCCCGCCGGAGATGGCGGATCAGGTCGCGCATCTCACGAAGAGCGAGGGGCGTACTAAGAGCGAGCTCTTGCGCGAGGCCTTGCGCCAATACATCGAGGATCGCGAGTGGAGACAAATGCTCCGGTACGGCGAACGGCGGGCCCGCGAGCAGGGCATTGGCCCCGAAGACGTGGAGTCGTTGGTGAGCGAGTACCGAGACGAGGTGGTTTGACATAGCGCGTGAAGGTTGTTCTAGACACCAACGTCATCGTCTCAGGCCTTAACTTTCCAGGAAATGAACGCCACGTTCTCAATCTAGCCCGAAGTGGAAGATTCAGGTTGTACTTGTCTGCTTTCGTTCTACAGGAGACCGAAGGTGTCTTGGTGCGAAAGTTTCGTTGGGACAGACATAGTGTCGCTCGTGCCATCACAGCTTTGCGTGCTTCTGCCACGATCATTGAGCCCGAAGCACGTCCGTCAGTAATCAAAGACAACGAAGCTGATAATCGTATTCTGGAGTGTGCGGTGGAAGCCTCGGCGGACTACCTCGTAACCGGAGACCGCAGACACCTCTTGCCAATTGGGGAGCATTTGGGAACGAAGATAGTCAACTCGACCCACTTTCTCACGCTTCTCTCGAGAGATTCGTGAGAGGGCACACGAAGCCCTCCTAGTGCGGAGGAGCCGTTTGGCCCTTCGGACCTTCGCTAAGGAGTCTGATCCCGGCGCTGTTCCCCGACTCGTTACCGATAGGTCTCGTGTAAGGTCGCGACTTGAGAGAACAATTTCCTCTCGATCACCCATACAGGTGAAGCTGTTTCGCTCACCATTGGCCGATCGCCAACCGGAGCAAACTCCAATCGGAAATCGGATGCGCTGGGCCGGCCAAGTGAGCACCATTTATCGAAGATTTGATTCAGCCGGGAATAGAGTTGCTCGTCCCCGTCAAGAAACACGGATTTGGACTTAAGGTTCAAGGCCACTGTGCCGAGGCGTTTGTCCATTAACCCAAAACCTGGCACCTTGTGAGTCCAGAATGCTCTACGGTCCTCAAGGCCGACGAAATAGAAAAAGTTTACGATTGGCGAATCAACGGACCATTTCTCGTCGGTGAACCCCTCGAACAGAGGTAGTTCCTTAGATTGCTCGCTGGGTGCCAAATCGCTGCCGTGTGTAAACGGCCAGAGTCCTTCAGTCGCCAGCAGACCTTGGATGAGCATGAATCCGGACCACCCTACAACGCGACCTATGAGAACATCGTCATCAACCCATATTCGAGTGAGCGGGTACCACCCGGCATGTTGTAGGGGGATCAACATGTTCCCCGAGGGGCCAAGCTGAGCGCCCCAAGCCGGCGAGATGTCAGGGCAGCCAACCGTCGCCACGATTCGGTCGAAAGGGGCTTCATCAGGAGCACCCTCCGCGCCGTCGCCGACAATTAGTTTCACCTCTCCATATCCGGCGTTTTCCAAGAGTCGCGAAGTCCGAGCGATGACATCTTCCTGTACATCGATCGACACTACGAGCCGCGGGTCTTTCACCAGCTCGGCCAAAAGGGCAGCGTTGTAGCCGGTACCGGCGCCGATTTCAAGGATCTTCAGGCCGGGTCCGGCATCGATTAGCTCGAGCATCTCTGCGACGACACCCGGTTCCGAGGACGAACTGGTGGGTCTGTTGTTGGAAACTCGAGTCACCAGAGCACGGTTCTGGTAGATCGTACCAAGTTGCTCTTCGGTTGGAGTTTCTGGATCAAAGTACCTTGCTTGCAAGGTGCCCGAGGGCTCGAATTCATAAACGGTCTCGATGAACCTGTGCCTCTCCACTCGACCAAATGCCGCCTCTACTTGCTTCGATCGAATCGTTCCCTGTGTCTTGAGCGTAGCCACCAATCGTTCATTTAGTTGTGCCGCGTTCATACGGGAGCTCGCTTCGTATTGGCGGTATTGAGTAGACGAACTATGATGCTCGAATAGCCCATGCAATTTCTCATATTGTCATCAACGTCCAATCCGCCTTCCGTCTATTGCAGGACGAGTTCTCATGATTCTTGCGAGAGATTTATAGGTGCGTACCCCGTTGGCCGCGCTTGGTCACCGGCCCATTCCGGTGGTAGGTCTGCCAATTCCCATTGCCAGCGATCCTTCCTAATTGACTATTCCGCGCCAATGTCAGGCGATAGTCGATCTCAAGATTGGTCCAGAACTGCGCATGGATCCCTAAAGCCTTCTCAAGCATGACTGCCGTATCTGGCGTGATAGATTTCTCGCCCTTGATAATCTCGTTTATCGAATGCGCCGGCGTTCCAAGCCTTACCGCGAGCTCCTTTTGCGTCATCCCGCGGGCTTCAAGCTCTTCCTCGAGTACCTCTCCAGGAGGAATCGGCAGGTCCGAAAGTGTGCGCGCTCTTCCATTCGCCAAAGTGATTGTCAACTCCCTTACCATTTATCATCACATGAGTTTCTGTGTCGCTCTTCCTTGCGATCAGGCGCCTCATGTTGGTCGAAGCGTTGTCAACTAGAGTTTTCCCCGCCGGCGGTGACCGCTAGCAGGGCCGGATGAAAATGCTCGGTGAACTGCTGGACCGCATGGGTCGCCGCCGGCACCTCAACCAGGCCGGCCCCGGGTATCAGCTCCGCCAGCCGGCGCGCCACCTTTTGCAGGCCCGGATGGCTTCGACCGCCGGTATAGACTCGGACCGGGTAATCGACGCTCAGCTCGGCCACATACTCCGGCGGATAGGAGACCGGGTACGGCTCGTGGGCGGCTCGGCCGGCCTCACGTACGATGCCCGGCCATGCCGGACCTGCCCGGAGGTTAGCCAGGGCATCTGGTCCGATTATCATTTCCATGAATGTCGCGGCCGTCCTCTCCGGCCCGTTAGCGGCCGCATTGAGAAGAATGTCACGGGCTCGGTCTATCATGGGCGACACGTCCGGGTCGTCCGGCAACAACAGGAGATATGGCGGCTCGATCATGTGGAGCGATCTGATCCGGCGCGGCGCGATTCGGGCCATCTCCAGTGCGACTAGACCGCCGTAAGAATGGCCGACGAGGTGGAACGCGGCCGCGCCGGCTCGGTCGGCGGCTCCCAGTACGTCGACCGCGTCGCCGGCTACCGTGTACGGTCGCGGCTCGGCCGGACTCCGGCCGTATCCGCGCCGGTCGACTACGATCACGCGATGGTGGTGCCGGAGCTCGTCGATCTGGCCGGCCCAGGTGGCCGGCCCATTGGAGAAGCTCCCGTGGATAAGCAGTAGTGGCGATCCGACGCCTACTTCTTGATAGAAAATCGGCTCGACTGTTTGCGACACTTTCTGGATTATCTCCTTCGAATCGGCGAACTTCGAACGTGCCCTCCGAGGACCGCCAGGCGCGGCATATTCGGGACAAAATTCTTGAACCGTAATATTCTAGACCGGTGAAGATGATCGATGCCTCCTTGTCCGTTGCCGATTCGGCCGGCAAATTGACCGGCCGAGATGATCCCCTGAACGTCTTGCGCTCGACCGCGGCAGTGGTGCGCGCAGCGCAGGACGTCAGCATAGATATGGACGCGGTCTCAGCCACCGCCGGCCGTCTGGCCCGATCAGGCGCGGCGCCGCCGGCCTGGAACACCCACTACCACTACGCCGGCGACGAGCGGTCGGTCGCCTCGTTCGTGTTGGTACTCGACACGCTGAACTACTGCTTCTGGCCGGAGCCGCGCTGGGAATTCGACTACGAGGGCGAGAGGCTGAACGGATACTGGGCCCTCGCGTCCTCGCTCAAGACGGCAGTCCTCGCCGGCCGGGCCATCCTGAACGCCGGCTACCTGGCCGAGCTCGCGTCCGACGACCTGGCCGAGATACTCGCCGGCCGGCACCGACTTGCACTGATGGACCAACGCGCGGCCGGATTACGGGAGCTTGGCCGGCTGGCGCTCGACCGCTACGACGGCGATCTGGCCGCTATCGTGGAATCGGCCGGCGGCGATGCGATCCGACTGGTCGAGGAGGTCAGGGATTGCCTGCCTTCGTACCGGGACTGCGCGGTGTACGGTGGCGCCCCAGTATGGCTCCTGAAGCGGGCCCAGATTCTGGCCGCCGACCTCTACGGCGCGCTTGCCGGCACCGGCCTCGGCAACCTAGCGCGAATCGACTCGCTCACCACGTTCGCCGACTACAAGATCCCGCAAATATTGCGTCATTTCGGGATCATGCGTTATTCGCAGGATCTGGCTCGCATGGTTGATGGCCGGGTACCGTTGCCGGCCGGCAGCCCCCAGGAGGTGGAGATACGGGCCGCCACCATTTGGTCCGTCGAGCTGCTGCGCGCCGAACTGCTCGCACTGGGCGTCGAACGCAGCGCTGTCCAGCTGGACTGGCTGTTATGGGAGGAGAGCCAGACGATCAACCACCAGGCTCCTCCATATCACCGCACGTTGACGGTGTTCTATTGAGCTCCGCGTCTGACAAGTCAGGCTACGGATTCGAGATAGTCGCCACCGCTCCGGATTCCGCGGCACGAGTCGGCAGGTTGGCCACGCCCCACGGGGTAGTCGACACGCCGGCCTTTATCCCGGTCGGTACCGCCGGATCCGTGAAGTCGCTCACGCCGGACGAAGTCCGCGCGTTGGGCGCCCAGATCACCCTGGCGAACACCTACCATCTCTGGCTACGTCCCGGCCACGAGGTGGTCCGCGCGTTGGGCGGTTTGCACCGATTCACCGGCTGGACCGGGCCCAGTCTGACCGATAGCGGAGGTTTCCAGGTATTCAGCCTCGGCTTCGGCCTGGAGCACGGCGTGGGCAAAATCGCGAGCATGTTCCCTGGGCAGGACGGCGGACCGCAGCCCCGGCCGGGCAAAGCGCTTTGCGTCATCGATGATGACGGTGTCTGGTTTAGCTCGCACATCGACGGCCGGCGGCTGCGGCTCGATCCGGCCACCTCGATCGCGATTCAGCAGGCGTTGGGCGCCGACATAATCCTGGCGTTCGACGAGTGCACCTCGCCCCTCTCGTCGTTCGAATACACCAAGACGGCCCTGCATCGGACTCATCGCTGGGCCGAGGCATGCCTCCGGGCGAACGAGGGCGGCGGCCAATGGCTGTTCGGCATAGTCCAGGGCGGAGAGTATCGCGGCCTGCGCGAGGAGAGCGCCCGATTCATCGACCAGCTACCGTTCGACGGCTACGCGGTCGGCGGCTCGCTCGGCAGGTCCAAGGACGACATGTTGCGCGTCCTGGACTGTACGGTCCCACTGTTGCGAGAGACCCGGCCACGCCACCTCTTGGGCATCGGCCACCCTGAGGACCTGTTTGCCGCAGTAGAACGAGGTCTCGACCTCTTCGACTGCGTGACCCCCACAAGGTTGGCCCGCCACGGAACCGTTTACACGGCCGATGGGAAGCTCAACTTACGAGTACAGCGGCTCCGGTTGGAGGACCGGCCGATCGAAGACGACTGCGACTGCTACACGTGTCTCCGATTCACCAGGTCCTATCTGCGCCACCTGTTTATCAGCAGGGAGCTGCTTGGCATGCGTCTCGCCTCGATTCACAACCTGCGGTTTATCATGCGGTTGATGAAGCGGATCAGGGACGCACTTGCCGGCGGAGACCTGCACGCGTTGCGCGATGAGTTTCTCGGCCGCTATCGGGTTCCCGCTCCAGGCGGTTAGGGTTTTGGTCGATCGACGCAGAAGAGGAACCAAGGGCCCCCGGCGGCCCCTGCCCAGCGTTGCCTCGGTGGAAGAACCTTGCTTGGAGCAGGCGCCGCCCGAGTTGCGCGCCGGCATAGAGGAGTTCAACGCCGGCCTGTACTTCGAGTGCCACGAAACGCTCGAGGAGCTGTGGATGGCGCGCTCCGGCCCGGAGCGGTGGCTATACCAGGGCATATTGCAGGTCGGCGTGTCGCTCCACCACCTTCGCCGGGGCAACTGGGTAGGCGCGGTAAACCTGATGGAGCGGGGGCTCCATCTACTCTCGGCCTATCCGGCGAGATGCCAGGGGGTCCAGGTGGACGCACTCCGCCGGAGCTCTGAGCGGGTCTTGCGATACCTGACATCGGAAGGCCGGCCGGGAGTCGAGCAGTTCGATTGGGACCTTGCGCCAAAGATCGAGATAGTCGAATATCCCATCCAGACGAAGGGGGAACAATGAGCAGCAAAGTGACGGTGCTCGGCGGGGGCAACACAGCCTTTGCCCTGGCCGCGGATTTAACCCTGGCCGGCCATGTCGTGAGGTTGGCCGAGCTGCCGGCGATGAGCGAAACGATAGAGCCGGTCCGAGAAT
Source organism: Chloroflexota bacterium (assembly GCA_963664835.2). GTDB lineage: Bacteria > Chloroflexota > UBA6077 > FW602-bin22 > JBCLEL01. The sequence continues at coordinate 425,137 of CAXXUG010000020.1, forward strand.
CGCGGACCATAGCCCTGAACGGCGTCGGACACACCGGCGAGGCCCGGCTGGCGGATGTGACGACCGACATCGCCACGGCAGTCGATGGCGCCGACGTGGTCCTGCTCTCGGTGCCGGCCTATGCCCACCGGCCGTTCGCCGAGGCCTGCTCGCCGCACCTGAAAGCCGGCCAGGTCCTGGTGCTTGTGCCGGGCACGCTCGGCACCCTCGAGTTCGCCCAGGTCTTCGAGGAAAAGGGCAATCGCGAGGAGGTGGTCCTCGCCGAGGTCGACACCTCTCCCTACGTCTGCCGGAAGATCGCGCCGGACACCGCCCACATCTGGGGCGTGGTGCCCAGGCTGGGAGTCGGCGTCCGGCCGGCCAGCTTGACCGCGCAGGTCCACGAGTTGCTGTCGCCTTTGTTCCCCGGCATCACCGCCTATCGCAGCGTTCTCGAGTGCGGTTTCAGCAGCATGAACCCGATCATGCACCCGGCCGGCATCCTGATGAACGCCGGTCGGATCGAGTACTCGAAGGGCGACTTCTACTTCTACAAGGAGGGCGTCACGCCCGGTGTCGCCAGGGTCATTCTTCAGGTGGACCGGGAGCGCCTGGCGGTTGGCGACGCGCTCGGCCTGGACATACTGCCGGTCGCGGAAGCCTTTCATAGCGCCGGCTTCGGGCCGGCCGGCGGCCTGGAAACGACGATCACCGGCAGCGAGATGTTGACCCAGCTTCCCGCCCCCGGATCCCTGGATACGCGCTGGCTGCTGGAGGACGCGCCATACGGCATCGTAAGCTGGGCCTCGATCGCCGAGGAGTTGGGTGTCCCGACGCCAACTACCCGGGCGGTCATTTCCCTGTGTTCCGCGCTCACAGGCCAAGATGCCTGGGCGACAGGTCGCCGGGCGGAGCACCTGGGACTGAAGGGACTCAACGCCGGCGAGATGGTTGCCTGGGCCGCCGGCTAGAGTCACAGTAACACTTGTCCGGCCGAGTGGCTGGTCCAGGACCTACAAGTGTGGAGATGGAGAGTTCGGCGGTAGCTTTGACATGAAGATACGCGGACCGTTCGGAGGGTAAGGTTGATCGATCAACAGACTGCCAACCAGTTGGATGAGTACATCGAGCAGAACCTTGAACGGTATCTCGATGAACTGAGTGCCTTTTGTGCCCAGCCGAGCGTTTCGGCCCAGAACCTCGGGATTCAAGAGACGGCCGAGTTCGTCAAGCAGATGCTCGACGCCCGTGGGTTCGAAAGCCGGATCATCCCCCTGGCCGGCGGGCATCCGGTCGTCTTCGCCGAGACCGCCGGCGCCACCGACAGCACGATCATCTTCTACAACCACTATGACGTTCAGCCGCCGGAGCCTCTCGACCTCTGGGATACGCCTCCGTTCGAGCCTAGCATCAGGGACGGCAAGATGTACGCCCGGGGCGTGTCGGACGACAAGGGCCATATCGTCTCTCGGTTGGCCGCCGTAGATGCTGTCAAGCAGGTGACCGGCCGCGATCCGGCCCGCATCAAGTTCCTGGTGGAGGGGGAAGAGGAGATCGGCAGCCCGAGAATGGAGCCGTTCGTTGAAGCGAATCGGGACCTGCTGGCCGCCGACGCCTGCGTCTGGGAGTCCGGCGGCGTCGATCCGGACGGTCGCCCTCAGTTCTTTCTCGGAATGCGGGGAATCTGCTATCTGCAACTGCGCGTCCGGACCGCCTCAAGGGACGCCCACTCCGGAACCGGGGGCTCGATCTTTCCGAATGCGGCATGGCGGATGGCCTGGGCGCTGGCCTCGCTGAAGGGGCCGGATGAGAGAATCAGGATTCCTGGCTTCTACGATGATGTTGTCCCGCCAACGGAACGAGACTTGGAGATGTTGGACGCCCAGCCCTCCTACGAAGACTCCTACCGGGAGGACTACGGGCTGGCGGGATTCGTAAACGACTTGACCGGCCTCGACTTCAAGGAAGCGGCGGTTTTTCATCCCACCTGCACCATCGCCGGCGTAACCACCGGCTACGAGGGGGAGGGGGCAAAGACCGTCCTGCCGGCCGCCGCCTCGGCCAAGGTCGATTTCCGGCTGGTGCCACTGCAGGACCCGCTCGATATCGCCGACAAGGTGCGCCGGCACCTCGACGCCGAGGGCTTCGGCGACGTCGAGGTCGAGTGCCTGGCCCACGAGCATCCGGCCCGCGTGGACCCGGACGATCCGTTCGTTCAATCGGCCCTTGATGCCGCCCGCCGGGTCTATGAGGCCGAGCCCGTGGTCGAGCCCATAGTCGGCGGCTCCGGCCCGATGTACCCGTTCGCGGAGTTTCTGAAGGTCCCAATCATCACTCCCGGCGTCGGATATTTTGGCTCCCAGGCGCACGCGCCGAACGAGAACATGCTCATCTCCGAGTTCGTACGGGGAACCAAGCTGATGGCCAGGATTCTCGCCGCGTTTCCCAACAGCTAGCAACCCTGGCCTTCACCAATTGAGATCCTCGTGAGCGTGGTGCAGGCAAACCGCCGGGGCATGCTCTGGGCCGGCGTCTCCGCCCTCTCCTACGCCACGATGAACGTGTTTCTGAAATCCGTAGTGCTCGACGTCGACCCCTTTTTCGCCGCATTCATGCGCACGTTGCCGGTCACCTTCTACTGCTGGTTCATGGTGATCCGGCCATTCGATCTACACGGCCGGAGCGTCGGCGAACTGGTCCCGCCACGCCAGTTCTGGCTGGTGCTGGTTGGGATCGGCGTCATCTATAACGTGACCGGCAACGCCGCCTTTCAGGTCTCGCTTACCCTCAGCGGGCTGGTGTTGACCGTTCCCATCTCCCACAGCACGATGCTCTGGAGCGCCGCGTTCGCCGGTCTGCTGATCCTGCGTGAGCCGATCACCAGGGCGGTCGCGGTTGGCGTTACACTGCTCATCGCCTCCCTCGTATTTCTGGCCGCCGGCGCGACGAACAGCCTCCCGGAGATCTCACCGATTCTTGTCGCTGTCGCGGTAGTGACGGCGATGAGCGCGGGCGCTTCCTACGGAGTGGGCACCGCGATCTACCGCCGCTGGGTGGTCAATCGGCTGACGACCGAGCAGGCGCTGTCGATCATCACCCTGACCGGCATGATTTCGACTGGCGTCATCGCTTTTCTCCGCGTTGGCTTGGAAGGCGCGCTGGCGACGCCACCAGTTACCGTTTTGGCGATGCTTGCCGCCGGCGTCGCCAACGCGGTCGCGTTGACCACGATCAGCAGAGCCCTGCAGTACATCTCCGTCGCGAAGGCCAACGGGATCAACGCCACCCAGATCGCTCTGTCCGCACTGGCCGGGATTCTGATATTTGCGGAGCCGATTACTCTGCTTGTCCTCGTGGGACTGGGCCTGACCATCGCCGGCCTCCTGTCGATCGGCAGGCAGCAGGAGAGACCGAAGACGACCGTTCAAGAACGCCGGGGCTCGTCCTAGCCGGAGGGGAGAACGTAGTGCCGGGACTCGCCCCCAGCGGCGGGGCTCTCAGGGGGCACGAAGCACACGCTACCGGGCTAGTATTCCTACGCATTTCGAAAGCCGGCCTATAATACTCGACTAGTTGCTGATATCAGCAGAACGCCGACCGTTGACATAAACAATGGGATCGCCATCGTGAACAATCGCATACCTACATGCCGTTTGGCCGACCTGCCGGCTGAAACTCCGCCGGTAATCGCTCGTGCGCTGGAGGCCGTCTTTGGCGACCGCGTGCCCATGCCGGAGACCCTACAGATCTCAGGCACCGGCCGGACGAGAGTAACCTTCGGATTCATCACCACCGGGCTCAGCTTGCGGGTCGCGGTCACCTACGATTTCCCGGACCGACGGGTGGGCGAGTTCGCGGACCGGGCGCGCTGGGACTCCGCGGTTACCTTCCTTCGGATGCTTGTCGGCTCGGTCACCCAAGCATTTGATGGTGAGGTAGGCTACCAGAAGGTCGGCACCCGAGAGCTTCTGAGCGACGCGAGAATGACCGAGTCGTTGCGTCGCCGGCTGTGGGCCGAGTCCATCGCTCTATTGTTTCCCCTGGTTGGCCTGAAGGTCGAAGTGAGAGACGAGACCGATCACTCGGCCGTCCTCGTTTCCGAGGATGGGGATTTGGTCGCGCTGGAGTTCGATCCGGCCGACGGCCGGCCGACCTCGGTCACCTACGAGCGGTTCCAAGAAGACGAGGATAGATACGTTCCTGTGACCCTGGAGCTTGGGCAGGTGAAGGTAGTGGACTCGCTGCCTGTTTTGTCACCTGTACATGCAGTCATTGGAGGAACGGTGTTGAATGGGTACAGCATCGAAGGGGTCGCGGTGAATCCCTCGTTGGATGACATCGGGTTCGTCCTGCGTTAGGGGCAGCCGGACGCGGGCCTAGACTATGTTAGCGCCCCGATGCTCGCCGAAGACATCACGCATCGCGTTGGAGATTTCGCCCAGCGTGCAGCTGGACTCGACCGCATCAAGTATGAGAGGCATCAGGTTGGCCGAGCCGGCTGCCGCCTCCGCCAGCCGCGAAAGCGCCGCCTCTGCGCGGGATGACTCGCGTCCCCTGCGCCAATCCCGGATCTTCTCCAGTTGGCGCTCGTGAAGATCGTCGTCGATACTCAGCAGGTTGGGAGTCGGCTGTTCCTGCGCATCGTCGATGAAGTCGTTGACGCCGACGATAATCTGCTCTTCACTTTCCGTTCGCAGCTGTTGGACGTAGGCGCTGTCGCTGATCTCTCTCTGGAAGTAGCCGGCTTCGACCGCCTGTACAGCCCCGCCGATGTCGTCGACACGCTCTAGATAATCTGTCGCCTCCTCCTCCAAGCGGTCCGTCAACGTCTCCAGGAAGTAGGATCCGCCGGCCGCATCGATCACGTTCGTCAGCCCGCTTTCGTAGGCGATGATCTGCTGGGTGCGCAGGGCCAACTCGGCCGACTCGGCGGTTGGAAGAGCCAGCGCCTCGTCGAGCGCGTTCGTGTGCAGCGATTGAGCCCCACCCAACACGGCTGCCATCGCCTGGATAGTTGTTCGAACGATGTTGTTGCTCGGTTGCTGCGCAGTCAGAGACGAGCCGGCCGTCTGGGCGTGGAAGCGCAGTCTCATTGAGCCGGAATCCTGGGCCTTGAAGCGGTCCCTCATTATCCGCGCCCAAAGCCGGCGGGCGGCCCGAAACTTGGCTATCTCTTCGAAGAAATCGTTGTGCACGTTGAAGAAGAAGCTGAGGCGCGAGGCGAACTCGTCAATTCCCAGTCCCCGGCTGAGTGCGGCCTCCGTATAGGCGATGCCATTCGCCAGAGTGAACGCCAGCTCCTGGGCGGCTGTCGCTCCGGCCTCTCGGATGTGGTAACCGCTGATCGAGATTGGATTCCATCTCGGAAGCTCCCACCGGCAGTACTCGATCAGGTCGACCACCAGGCGCATCGATGCACTCGGCGGGTATATGTAGGTGCCGCGAGCGATGTACTCCTTCAGGATGTCGTTTTGGACTGTCCCGCGAAGACGCTCCGGCCGGACGCCGGTCGCCTTCGCGTGGGCTACGTACAGCGCCAACAAGATCGCCGCCGTCGAGTTTATCGTCATCGAAGTGCTGACACGGTCGACTGGAATCTGGTCGAACAGCTCGGCCATGTCTTGCGACGACGAGATCGAGACGCCGACCCGGCCAACCTCGCCCTCGGCCAACTCGTGATCGGCGTCGTAGCCCATCTGGGTCAACAGGTCGAATGCGACCGAGAGGCCGGTCTGTCCCCTCGACAGCAAATAGCGGTATCTCTCGTTCGACTCGCCGGCGGTGGCATAGCCGGCGTACTGACGCATCGTCCATAGCCGGCCCCGGTACATCGTCGGATAGATGCCGCGGGTGAAGGGGTACTCGCCGGGGAACTCGGGCTCGCCGGCTCGGCCTTCGTCAGGCCCATATATCGCGTCGACCGGTGTCCCGCTGCCGGTCAAGAACCGGGATTTGCGCTCCGGCTGTCTCCCCGCGGCCGGCTCGTAGGTCTCCCGCGACCAGCGTTGAAAAGCTTCCGATTCGTTACTCACAGGTACGCTCTGGTTGTTCCTGCCAATCTCCGTTACTCCAACACGACCAGCGTCTGTCCCTGTTGGACGGTCTGGTTCTGCCCAACTTCCACGGACTTTACGGTGCCGGCACGCGGCGCCCTGATCTCGTTCTCCATCTTCATGGCGCTCAGAATCACCAGCCCTTGATCCTTCTGCACCTCCGCGCCCGCCTCTACCTCTACCGAGACCACTATCCCAGGCATCGGCGCCGTGATCTCCAGTTCTCCCTCATCGGATTGTGCGAGGGCCTGGATGCCCGCCAACCGGCGCGACCACTCGTCCTGCACCTGAAGTTGGTAGAGTTCGTCCCCGACCAGAACGTTGTAGTCCTCGCCCTCCACATCGACAAAGAGCTCGTACGAGCGGTTGTCCAGCAACAGGGAGTAGAGCGACGGAGGGTTGATTTCCTGTACGTCAACGACAAGCTCGTGGCCGGCAATGGTTATGACCAGCTTACCGCTGCGTTCAATGACCTCTAGCTCTGTCGTTTCCTCGCCGATGGTGACGTAGTATTTCAATTGCGGGCCCAGGTCAATCGGCCATAGTCCCGCGCATCGCCCAACGCCGGCCGGCTCTTCGCCAAGAGCTCGTTTCGACCGCCGGTGCGGCCTGGTCTTCGCCTTCCGGAGCGGAGTTCACTCTATGGGCGATGGCCGCGGCGGCAATAACCGACACCCGCCTCAGATCTAAGTTATCGACTCCCTGTTCCGGCACGTGACTCTCCAGGAACTTGGTGTCAAATCGCCCGGCGATGTAGGTGGGCGAGTCCATCAGGCGCTGGTGGAACGGCAGGGTAGTCTTGATGCCCAGCAGCTTGAACTCTCTCAAGGCGCGGCGCATTCGCAGGACAGCCTGGCCCCTGGTTTCGCCCCAGGCAATCAGCTTTGCTATCAGTGGGTCGTAGTAGATCTGAATCTCCTCGCCGGCGAAGGCGGCGCTGTCGAGTCGTATCCCCGGACCGCTGGGCTCGTACACATTGGTGATGACGCCGGTCGACGGCAGGAAATCGTTGAACGGGTCTTCCGCCGAGATCCGGCACTCAATCGCCCAGCCATTTATGTGGATGTCGCGCTGGCGGTATCGCAGCCGGCGCCCTGCCGCGATCCTGATCTGCTCGATCACCAGGTCGACACCCGTCACCATCTCGGTCACCGCGTGCTCGACCTGTATACGTGTGTTCATCTCGATGAAGTAGAAGTTCTTGTCTTTGTCCAACAGGAACTCGACCGTGCCGGCGCTTTCGTAGTTCACTGACTTGGCCGCTTCGATCGCGACCTCACCCATCTTCTTGCGCAGGCGCTCGTTCATCGCCGGCGAGGGGGCCTCCTCGATCACCTTCTGGTGTCGGCGTTGGATAGAGCACTCGCGCTCGCCCAGATGCACCATGTTTCCGCGACGATCGGCCAGCACCTGTATCTCGACGTGGCGCACGTTTTCCAGGTATTTCTCTATGTATATCTTGGAATCGCCGAAGGCTGCGCTCGCCTCGCTGGCCGCTTGGTGCAATGCCGAATGCAACTCATCAGGACGGTTAACGATGCGCATGCCCTTACCGCCGCCCCCTGCGGTCGCCTTCACCACCAACGGATAGCCGATCTCGTCTCCAAGCTCGACGGCCTCCTGCTCGTCTGCGATTGGACCGTCGCTTCCCGGCACGACCGGTACGCCGGCCGCCTTGACCGTTTGGCGGGAGAGGATCTTGTCACCCATGACCTGAATCGCTTCCGGCGACGGGCCGATGAAGACGATTCCGGCTTCCTGGCAGGCCCGGGCAAACTCGGCGTTCTCGGCAAGAAACCCGTAGCCGGGGTGAATAGCCTCAGCGCCGGCCCGGCGCGCAACCTCGATCAGCTTGGGGATGTTCAAGTAGCTGTCCCTGGCCGGCGCAGCCCCGAGGGGGTATGACTCGTCGGCGTATCGCACGTGCAGAGCCTTGCGATCGGCATCCGAGTAGACGGCCACGGTTGTGATTCCCAGCTCCCCGCACGCGCGCAAGATGCGGACGGCGATCTCGCCGCGATTCGCCACCATGATTTTTCGGAAGGAGGTGAGCTTCGAGTTTTCTTTGGCACTCATGCTTCAAATCGCCCGGCTAGAGGGGGATGTTGCCGTGCTTTTTCGGCGGGTTGCTCTGTCTCTTGTTTTCGAGCATGTCCAGTGCGGCGATGATCTTTGGTCTGGTCTCGCGCGGTTCGATCACGTCGTCTATGTATCCTCGCGCTGCCGCCACGTACGGGTTCGCCAGTTTGAATCGGTATTCCTCGACCAGCTTGCGTCGTGTCGCTTCCTGGTCGGGCGAGTTGGCCAACTCGCGCCGGTGGATGATATTCACCGCACCTTCGGGGCCCATCACCGCAATCTCGGCCGTCGGCCAGGCGTAGTTGATGTCCCCGCGTATGTGCTTGCTGCTCATCACGCAGTACGCGCCGCCGTAAGACTTGCGTGTGATCACCGTCACTTTGGGAACGGTTGATTCGCAGTAGGCGTAGAGCAGCTTTGCTCCGTGAATAATGATGCCTCCGTGTTCCTGGGTAACGCCGGGCAGGAATCCGGGCACATCCTGCAAAGTGATGATCGGGATGTTGAAACAGTCGCAGAACCGGACAAAGCGGGCAGCCTTCACCGAGGCGCTGATGTCGAGGGCGCCGGCCAGAACTCCCGGCTGTTGCGCGACTATTCCAACGCTGCGGCCGGCGAATCGTGCGAAGCCGATGATAATGTTCTGGGCGAAATTGGCCGCGACCTCGAAGAAATCGCCCTGGTCGACGATCAGCTCGATCACCCTCTTCATATCGTAGGGTTGATTCGGATTGTCCGGGATAATCGAGTTCAACTCGTCTTCCGTCCGGTCGGGCTCGTCCTTGGAGTGGACCAGGGGCGGATCCTCCATGTTGTTCGAAGGGATGAAGCTGACCAGCCGGCGGATGAGATACAGGCACTCCTCCTCGTTTTCGCCGGCGAAATGGGCAACTCCGCTGATCGAGGTGTGGGTATTAGCTCCGCCGAGTTGCTCGAACGTCACGTCTTCGTGGGTCACCGCCTTGATAACGTTCGGTCCGGTGATGAACATGTTGCTGGTGTCTTTGACCATGAGGATGAAGTCGGTTATCGCCGGCGAGTACACGGCGCCGCCGGCGCAGGGTCCCATAATCGCCGAGATCTGCGGGACCACGCCGGATGCCAGGGTGTTGCGAAGGAAGAGGTCCGCGTATCCGCCCAGGCTTACGACTCCCTCCTGAATACGGGCCCCGCCGGAGTCGCAGAGACCGATGACCGGGGCGCCGTTCTCCATCGCCATATCCATGATCTTGCAGATCTTGGCGGCGTGAGACTCCGCCAGCGACCCTCCGAAAACGGTGAAATCCTGGGCATAAACGTAGACGTGACGGCCGTCGATCTTGCCAAAGCCGGTGATGACGCCGTCTCCCAGTATCTTCTGGTCGGCGAGTCCAAAATCGCTGGCGTGATGCGATACCAACGCGTCGATCTCATTGAAGCTGCCCTGGTCAAGCAGGAGATTGATCCTCTCCCGCGCAGTCAGCTTCCCTCGATCATGCTGCTGTTCTATTCGGGCCAGCCCGCCGCCCAGGCTCGAGAGCTCTCGTAGCTGTCGTAGCTGCTCAATGCGCGCGGCCGTTGTTGTGGCGTGATTGTTGGTGTCGGCGCTTCTAGTGTCTGTCACATTTACCTTCCACAGAATCGGATAGTTGTAAACGCTCTCCGGGCTGTTCAGGAGTACTCGTAGAATCCCGCGCCGGACTTCCGGCCAAGTTTGCCGCTCTCCACCATACGTCGCAGGAGAGGGCAGGGCCGGTATTTCGAGTCTCCAAATTCCTGGTGCAAGACTTCCATCAATGCGAGCAAGACGTCGAGTCCGATGAGGTCGGCAAGCTCCAACGGCCCCATGGGATGCCTTGTACCAAGCTTCATCGCCCTGTCGATGTCCTCGCGGGAGCCCACTCCCTCCATCAGCGCGAATGCGGCCTCGTTTAGCATCGGGGCCAGCAGCCTGTTAACGATGAAGCCGGGGCGGTCCGCCGCTATGACCGGCGTCTTCCCAAGCGACTCGACTACCTGGCCTGCCCTTTCCATCGTCACGGCGCTGGTGAGCTCGCCTTGCACGATCTCCACCAGCGGCATAATAGGCGCTGGGTTCATGAAGTGTATTCCTACGACCCGATCGGGACGGTTGGTGGAGCCGGCCAGGGCAGTGATGGATACGGAAGAGGTGTTGGATGCCAACATCGCCCTTTCGTCGACCAACTGGTCAAGTTGGCCGAAAATGCCCTGCTTCAACTCTTTGACCTCGTTTATCGCTTCTATCACGAGCGAAGCGTTCGACAACGCTCCTATGTCGTCAACCCCTTCGATCCGGGCTTCAATCGCTTCCACGGGCTCCTTCAGCTTGCCCGCCCTGTCCATCCGCCCTAGCGAGTCCCTTATCGATTTCGCCGCCCGCTCAACTTGCCCTGGCGCCGAGTCGTAGAGCCCGACCCGGTAGCGTGCCTGGGCGAATACCTGGGCGATTCCTCGGCCCATCGTGCCGGCGCCCACTATCCCAATCAAGTCATCGGCCATGAGCAAGCAACGCCCTCATCAACAGGTAACACCGAAAGGGAGCTTTTGACACGGCGGCCGGCACTCAGCCGGTCAGCTCAAGGCTCATAGCGACCGCTCCACCGCCGCCGAGACACAACGCAGCCATGCCCATCTCCCGGTCACGGTTCTTCAACGCGTTGATCAGCGTCACCACCATCCGCGCGCCAGTGGCGCCAACAGGATGGCCCAACGCAACCGCCCCGCCATTGACGTTTACGCGGCCGTAGTCCAAGTCGAGTGCGCGTCCGTTTGCCAGGAATTGAGCGGCGAACGCCTCGTTTACCTCTATGAGGTCGAACGAACCGAGGCTGGCTCGCTGCTTCTCTACCAGCTTGCGCATCGCCAACACAGGCGCTTCGAATATGAGCTTGGGCTCCGTCGCGGCATTCGCGTAGCTGTTGATGCGGGCAACCGGCTTAAGCCCAAATCTATCTATCGCCCCTGACGATGCGACGATCACCGCCGCGGCGCCGTCGCTCAATCCCGGCGCATTTCCGGCGGTGACCGTGCCATTCTTGGTGAAAGCCGGCCGCAGCCTGCTCAGTGCCTCTATGCTCGAGGTTGGTCGAGGCCCCTCGTCATCCGCGACGACGGTCTCGCTGCCCTTCCGGTCCTTGATCGTTACCGGAGCGATTTCCTCTCGGAACGCCCCGCTCTCCGTGGCCTCGACTGCACGCTTATGGCTGACCAACGCCCATTCGTCCTGGGACTGACGGTCGATATCGTGCTTACTCGCGATGAACTCGGCCAGCATCCCCATGTGCTCGTTCTCCGTCGCGCACCAGAGGCCGTCCGAGATGTTGCTGTCCAGCAACTCGCCGTGACCCAATCGGTAGCCGGTCCGCGCATTGGTCATCAAGTAAGGAGCATTTGTCATGCTCTCCATGCCGCCGGCTACGAACAGGTCGCCATCGCCGGCCCGTATGGCCTGGGCCGCGAGCATTATCGCCTTCAGTCCTGAGCCGCAGACCTTGTTGATAGTCGTGCAGGGAATCGACGTCGGCATGCCGGCGCCCAGTGCGGCCTGACGGGCCGGCGCCTGGCCCAGGCCGGCCGACACGACGTTGCCAAAGTAGACCTCGTCGACGTGCTCGGCCGGCGCGCCGGCCCGGGACAATGCCTCGCCAATGGCGTGGGATCCAAGCTCGGTCGCGCTCTTGCTTGCCAGCGCGCCGATGAACTTTCCTATCGGCGTCCTTACCGCCGAGACGATGAATGCATCGTTTTGCCGCATTTGTCACCCTCCTCGGGAGCGTGGGATTGGAACTGCTTAGAACAGCTTGATTATGGCGACCGCTAGGGCGACAACGGCAATTTGAGTTCCTACAAGCGTTCTTGTCAGTCTGGCTTCGAGCAATGCAAGCTGGGCGTCAAATCTTTCTTCCAGCCTTGCTAGATCATCCCTGGTGGCTACCTTGTCGCTGGTAGAGTTGATTGCTGAAACCACGGCCTCAGCTTGCTTTTCGGTCAGATCGGAATCCACCAGCCGCCTAAACGTTTCGAGAGTGTCAATCATCGTCTAGCATTTCGCTTCTTGCCTTAAAATGCTCGGTAAGTCGACATTTATGGACCTCCTCGGAGTGTAGGGTTGGTATTGCAGATGCGCCGTCAATCGTTTCAAGTTTCCAGGTTTCGCAGTGATTCAAGCAGGCGTGCTGCTATGAGGACTGTCTCTTGTGCCGCCGGGGCTAGTTCTTGGAACTCATCTCGGTAATCCGCCTCGCTTCTGTGTCTGCGTATGTAATCCCCCTGTCTACCGATCAGTTGATACGATGGATCTGAATGAACCCGATATCTGGTCCATAATGCAACGTGGCTGCGCATATCATCGGTGTTGACTCCATCCCTACTCAGGAGGTTGCGCGCTTGGCAAAAGGCAGCGTAGTAGGCCCTGCTCACCGCTGACCTGAGCGCCGCCTCATCGTCTCGACGAGTGACTAGTTCTTGGGCCAAGGTGAGATAGTCCGCCCAATCGAACATCAAATATACTCAATGCCGATATTCATCCGATGTCGCCCACGACCGGAAGCCTCCAACCACCAGTCCTCATCCAGACGCCAGAGCAGTTCTATAGCACTCTCAGGGGGGAGAGTGGTTGGAATCATCGCAAACAGCTCGTCATCCTCGTCCGACCCAGACTCGAACTCTTTGACCACCTCCAAAATCACCGGAGAATGGACGTCAAAGTACTGTCGAATCTTGGCGTCCACTTCCCTGAGCAGGGGAACCAGGAAAGGATGCTTGTCCAGATAGTGCGAGACGGCTTGCTCATCCCTGAAGGCAAAAGTTCCCGCCAAGGAGCCAACCGTATCTTGAATCGCCATTCGACATCACCACGAGTGCGAGTTTGTTGGAAGCGCCGGTCTCTACCGTTCCTGAATCTAACGCTGTTAACGTTCCCGGGAAGATTCTAACAGGTTGGTTCACACTGACCCCGTCCGTCACCGCGTACACCAGGATCGTGGGCTCTGAAAGTGGCGTTGTCGCAGCCGTAGATTTGAATTACAGTTCTGAGTTGATGAACCTGCCGGCAATAACTGCCTCCTTGCCTATGACCTCTGCCGACCCATGCGCGTGACTTTCGTTACGCCCGGGTTGTCGCCCTCCGGCGGAACGCGGGTTGTGGTCGAGTTTGCGAACCGGCTGGCCGGCCGCGGTCACCAGGTTGCAATCGTTGGACTGAACGTCCCTGGCCGCACCATGAGTCGAGAGCTGCACGAGGATGTGAGATTCTTTCGTGTCGGGTCCGCCGGCGGTCGTTACCTGTCCACCACCAACGCGCTGGCGGGACTCCGGTTGGCGCTGGCTGTGCCGGTGTCCGATGTCATCGTCGCTACCTATACTCCGACGGTCTTGCCGGCTCTGATCGCCAGCCGGCTGTTGGCGCGCGGAAAAGCCGCTTGGCTTCACCAGGATTTCCCGGAGCAGTTCGCCGATCGCCGGCTGTTTCGCTGGCTCTTGGGATCGGCGCCGCCTCGTTTCGATCAAGTCGTCACCGTCTCAGAGTGGATGGTTAACAATATCTCGCGGACCAGCGGAGTCCAGGCGACCCTCGTGGGCGAAGGTATCAGTAATCCTCAGCTTTTCTTCCGACAAGTGTGGCAACCACCTCGACATAACATGCCAGTTGTAACTTCAATCTGCGATCCCCGTCCCTGGAAGGGATTGGAGGACCTTGTAGCCGCTTTCGACATTGCCAGGAATCGGCTGCCGCATATGCGGGCGACGGTACTATCGTCTTTCGACAGGCCGGCCTGGATCCCGAGGTGGCTGGAATGGCAGCCGGTGATTGACCGCGCCGAGTTGGCACAAAACATCGCTGGCAGCACCCTCTTCGTCTCGTCATCTTTGGCAGAGGGCTTCGGGTTGCCGCCGTTGGAGGCCATGGCATGCGGCGCGCCTGTGTTGCTGACCGATTCCGGTGGGGTGCGTGACTATGCTCGCCACATGGAGAACTGCGTGATGACTCCGCCCGGCGATCCGAACGCGCTGGCGAACGGTATCATGGAGCTAATCGAGGACTCCGACACCTTGGCCCGCATTGCCCGGGCCGGCCGGGAAACCGCGCGCGGATTTACCTGGGACGGTCCGGTCCAGCGGTTGGAGTGTGTGCTGCAGGCCGTGAAGGACGCTTAGATGGAGCGATGCGTCTGCCCGTTGTGTGGCCAGGATCGATCCGAGTTCTACCGAGCCGGGCGCGACCGGGCGCACGGCACTCCCGGGCAGTTCCAGTTGGTGCGCTGCCGAGATTGCCGGCTTGTCTACCTGTGCCCCCGTCCGACGGAAGACGAAATTGGCAACCTGTATCCGCCGGACTATGGGCCTCACCAGGTTGTGCGCGGGCGTCTTGGCCTGCTCCAACGCATCGACGTCGGTTACGGGATGTCCAAGAGAGCACGATTCGTGGAGCGGCACGCGAATCGCGGGGGCAACGCGCTCGACGTCGGCTGTGGGACCGGCGAGTTCCTGCTTGAGTTGCGAGACCGTGGTTGGAATGTCACCGGCCAGGAGGTCAACGGTAACGCCGCTGGGATCGCGATTGGGGCCGGCCTGGCCGTTCGTGCGTGTCCGCTGGACCGCTGCGGTTTCGAGGCGGAGTCATTTGACCTGGTGACGCTTTGGGACGTGGTCGAGCATTTGCCCGACCCGGTCAGCACCCTGCGCGAGATTCGCCGGATTCTAAAACCGTCGGGCCGCTTGGTCCTATCTACTCCAGATCTGGGGTCATTAGACAGCAGGCTTTTTGCCGGGTGGTGGCACGGTTTGGAGATACCACGTCACCTGGTTCTATTTGGGCCGGAGACTATAAGGCACGCTCTCCAACGCGCCGGCTTCGAAATGGTCGAGCGGAAATACATCAGTGGCTCATACCACGTCCGGCTATTGTCCGTTCAGGCACTGTTACACGATCTACAAGTGCCGGAGCCAATGCGCCGAACGCTGTTGGTGCTGGCCGGCCTGCCCCTGTGGCGGCTCGCGATTTGGCCTATATCCCGACTTTTGGAGAGGGCCGGCATCGGTCCCGTGATGACGATAGTGGCGCGAAAACTCTAGGGTTAGCTGTCCGGGTGGGTCGGCGACCAGTCCGACCTCGCTCGAGATCCCAATGCCGTTGGCCCACATCCAATGGCGGGTGCGGAATCGCGGCGGCCCTGGTATGGTAATGGTACATATGTGCTATTACCCCCTTGTTCGCTCGGATCAAGGCGCAGATTATTGCCGCCCGCCAGCGCAGTCCGGCAACTGGACATCAAAACTGCAAAACAAAACGTCCAACCAGTTGAGGCCATAGATGCTGAGGTCGCAATCGCCCTGTATTTTGCGTGGAACGGGCGGGTACTCGGCGGCCATTCCCGTAGCACAAAGATACGCAATGGCAGGATGCAAAAAAGGCAAAAATGCAAAACAGATTCTCAACTGGCCTCCCATTGTCGTATGCGAGATGCACGGCGAAATTCTCGCGCATGAACCAGCTGTAATCACGGCATAGTGAGCAACGATGCGAGCCTCCGATTTGTCCGGGGCGCGTCGGCAGCCTATAATCAGGGCTAGATACTCAGTTTCGAGAGAGTTGATTTGCCGAAAAAATCAAAGGTCAAACGCAACTACGGAAGGGCAGGACGCGGTAGACGTTCGCGCCGGCGGACGCCGAACATCCCTCGGCAGACAGAACAGCCGTCTGCTGAGGCGGAGAGTGTCGGAGTGCCTCCCCCGCCTCGGGCCCGCCCGGTTGCGCCGCCTCCACCTCCACGAGCGCCGGGCCGCCGCCGCGACCGAGGATTGGCCGGCCCACCGCAAAGGCCTCTACGCTCGCCACCGCCGACTACTCATACGTCATTCGCGACGTAAAGTTCATCGGGATCACGTCCGCCATTATCATCCTGTGTTATGGTCGCCCTGACGTTCGCGCTAGGCTAACGTCCCGGCCCGTCCTGGCGGAGCAAGTGCCGGGCCACCCCTCGCTACTTCCGATGGGCTTAATCATTGTGAGGCACTGCCGGCTAGGGCATCCAATCCTGCTGCCGACGGAGTAGCGACGGTACAGGCAGGGCTGACAGGGAAGTCCCATCTCCAGGTAAACGCCTCTATATTCCTCGACCGCCGGCGGCTCCTGTCCCGGTTGCCAACGCACGCTGCCGATGGGCGACCACGCGGCGGCGTTTCGAGGGACCGAATATAGTCAGCGACTGTAGTCCCAACTGCGGATGCGAGGTGCGCCACGCCGCTGTCGTTTCCGATGAATAGCGCGCATACTTTCGAGGCAGGCGGCCAGCGTCTTGACGGTTGTCCTTGCCGGTCAGATCGATGATCGGAGCTTTGACAGCCTCCTTAAGCTGCCGGTTCAGTCCGGCCTCCGCCTTTGAACCAACCAGTACCAACTGCACCGCGTGGGTCTGCTGAAAGCTCGCCGGCTGTCCTCGGCGAACCCTTGCCAGGGCCAGCGCCTGGCGTGGCTGGTAGGTCGCCGGAGCCGGGATGTAAGGCTACACGCGGAGTCTCGTCGTTGGTGGGTAAGAGTCGGTCCGCCTCGGCTCGATCTTTGTCGCTGACGTGAATCTCAGCGCGAAGTGTCGGACCAGCTTCGGCGCCCACAGCCCGGGCCACCTCGAGCCAGTATTCTGACTCGTGCCGGCCGCCGAATCCTTCGTCTTTCACGCGATCGGTCAGGAACCCAACCCGGGCCAGGACCCAGTCCCGCGGTCCGGCCGGCACCCGTCGCTCTGGCCAACCACTCATACTTGAGGGAGCCCCACCTTGTAAACAGGTGATGGAAGATCAGCGTCATGTCATAGCGCCGGGAGCGCAGCCGGCCGGCCTGCTTCAGCGCCGCCAACGCGACGCGAGGGTCCAATAGTCCAGTCGGCCGGTCCAGGGTTTGTTTATTCACCACGATCATTTCGTGCAGTCTCGGGAAGCCCCTTCGAGCGCGCTTGCCCCAGTCGCTGAGCAGAGCACGTCGATCTCCGCTTCCGGCCAGGTTGCGCTGAGCGCGCGAAGTGCCGGCGTAGCGAGAATCGCGTCGCCGATATCTCCAAGCTTCACCACCAGCAAACGATTCACGACTTCGCCAGGTCCTTCCTGAGTGGCCGGGCCGAATCTGCTCTCGAGCAGATCGCTTGCGGCGGCTATCACTCGCTCCGGGGATATCAACCGGACGCAATCGTGCGCGGCCAAGGCTTCGTCCGAGAAGTCCTAGCCGGCCGCAACGGTGAGCAGGGCAGATCCGAGCCAACAACGATATGCCGGCTCGGATCGCCGTACGGACCGTACCGCTCGATTGAAGCCGGCCCGAAGAGGTGCACCGTCGGTGTTCCGACCCGCGACCGCCAGATTGAGGGGCCCGCTGTCGGCGGCCCGATCACCGCTGTCGCCATCTCTAGCAGGGCGGCGAGTGAGCCGAGCGAGGGTCGCGCCTGCCAGGTTCAACGCCGGCTGGTTCATCAGTGAGGATACCCTCTCGGCAATCTCGGTCTCGGTGGAGCCGGCCGTCAGTACCACTTGAACTTCTTTGTGTTGTCTGGCTATTTCGTCGGCCACCGCTGCAAAGTGTTTTTCGGGGCCACCGCTTGACCTTTGAGCCGGCCCCCACGTGGACCACAAGAAGTTCCTTCGCCGGCGCCGCCCCTCGGCGAGGAGACGTTTGGCATCAAGCCGGTCTTCATCGGCAATCCGGAAATCGAGCTGTAGCCCTACATCGAGGCTCGGCGTCCGCTAAGAATGCCCGCGAGCGCCAAGTTCAGATCGGCGATGTGTCGGGAGGCCGGTTGCCTGCCCAGGCGGTGCGTCAGGATTCCCTGGGTCTGTCGTTCGCTGTGTCCCACAATTGGTCCTGGTGCCGGCCAATCTTGCGGCAAGCGCGCCCCACCAGAAATCCGGGCGAAATATCAGAACGGCGTCGGGTCGCCGGGATCGTATCAACAGGGCCAACTTCGCCAACTTGATGAGGCGTTCGGAAAGAAGCTGCCGGCCTCTTCGGTCGAACCAGGGAAACTCGAACTCGAACGATGCGTCGATATTCTCGTTGCCGGCAATGACCCTCCGATTCCAGGGGCCGACGACGATCTCGATTCGTGCGGAAGCGAGCTCCCGGCGCAGTCAGGCGAAGCGCCCGGCGTGACGAAGAGCAGATCGCCCAGAGGGTCCGGTTGGAGGATCAGCAGTCGATCGGGCCGATCCGGCGGGACGGACCGCGACCGGATTGGCAACAGGCCGAGTAGTAGATCGCGACTGTAGGAGAGCCTTGGAGCCTGCGGCCAGATCACTAGTTCGGTCCGGTGAAATCCGAGGACATTATGAGGCCTCAATGGGAGCGTCTGTTGCCGGCGACGGACGGTCACTCTCCAACAACTCAGTTGCGGCGGCGAGAACCTCCTTGATGGTCATCGCCGGCATGCAGACAAACTCGTGGCAGCGTTCGATCACACCGTCGTGGAAACAGGGGCTGCAGTGTGGCCGTGACCAGAGATAGCGACCTACCTGCGGCGGCGGGCCGTAAGTGTGCGGACTCGTCGGCCCGAACAGTACCAGCGTCTTGCACCCGACAGCTGCGGCAAGGTGGGCGGTGCCGGAGTCATTGCCTATGAACAGGGCACTTCGAGAGAGCAATGCGCCCACCTCGTCGAAACTGAGGTCCCCGAGCAGCTCGATGTTCGCCCCACCGGCAATCGTGCGGATCCGCTCGTTCAGCTCCCGCTCGGCCGGCGTGCCTACCAGAGCGATCTGCAAGCCGGCTTCGAAAAGTCGCCCGGCCAAGCCGGCGTATCGTTCAGCCGGCCAGCGCTTCCGCGTCAGCTCCGTGCCAGGGTTGGCCCCGCCGCCGGGGTGCAACACGACCAATCTGTCTGATTCAAGTCCTCGTTCGCGCAGCAGATCATGGGAACGCGTGATTCCTCCTTCGGTTGGAAAGAACTCTGGCAAAATGTGTTCGCCGTTAAGTCCGGCCGAACCCACGACCCGGATAAACAGGTCTCTTTCGTGCTCGTCCTGCAGGGGCTCGACGCCGGCGGACAGACTGAATCCCCGTCCCTGGCTATCGATGCCGAAACGCCGGGGGATGCCTGCCAGCGTCGGCAACAGGTTCAGCCACAGGGAGCGCTCGAATACGAACGCCGCGTCGTAGCTCTGCGCCCGTATCCTCGTTATCGTGCCAAGGTAGTCGCCTATCGAGTATCTGCCCGAACCGACGTCTCCCGCCGGCAATACTCGGGCCACTCGTGGGTTGTTTTCGATAGCCGGCCGGCTCCATTCTCCGATGAAGTAGTGAATCTCGGCCGACGGCCAATGTTCAGATATCGCTCGGAGCGCAGGCGTCGTCATCAGGGTATCGCCCAGGCAGCAACAACGCAGCAACAGGATTTTACGAGGTCTGAAACCGCTCATCGGCAATGGTCGCCGAAATAGTGTGGCCAAGAAGCGGGCAATTGCCGAGCCTATTGGCTTCGCCGCCGATCCCAAGGGCATTTCAGCGTATGGGCGCCAAGCGTTTACGATGGCGCATCTGTCAGCGCGAAGGTGATCTGCCCCTCGGTGACCAGCTCGCCTTCCACGAGTGCCCTGCCGTGAATGCGGCCCACTGGTCCCCGTAGCCTCACAAGCTCGACCTCGAGCCGCAGAACGTCCCCAGGCACAACCGGCCGTCTAAATCGAAAACCGTCGAGCCCGGCCAGAACGGCCAGCTTGTCGGTGCCCGATTGGTGCAACAGTCCCGCTCCGCCGGCTTGAGCCAGCGCTTCTACGATCAGCACGCCCGGCATAATTGGATAGTAGGGGAAGTGTCCCTGAAAGAATGGCTCATTGCCCGATACGGTCTTGATGGCCACCGCCCTCTTGCCGTCCTCTGACCTTTCGATGACTCGATCGATCATCAGGAATGGGTAACGATGAGGAATTGCCTCTTTGATTGCGATTAGATCGAGCAAGTTTGCCTCCCTGATTCAAATAGTTTCACCGATCCGGCGGCGGATTCCGATCGGCGCCGGCGGCTTCGGGGTCGGTTCTCGGCTGAGGGCCGGCGTCGCCTCCCTCAATTCGACGAAGGCGGTAGAGTACGTCCTGAAGCAACCTCCGGTTTGCCGCAATCAGGTCGGCCAGCAGCCCAATCATCCCAACCTGAAAGCCAAGCACCAGTAAGGCGCCGGATATGACCAGCGACTGGATGTGCCCGGCGCTGTCGCCGGTCGCAGCAAAATAGAGAAACCGGAGAATACCAAGCAGTCCGACGAGGCCTATCAGGGCTCCGGCGGTGATGAAGACTTTCAATGGACTGTACATCGCGTAGGTCCGGAGCAGCGTGAGTATCGATAGCTGGACGTAGCTCCAAATCCCGCGCACGAGTCGCGATTTTCTCTCCGTCGGTCGGGTTGATACCGTGACCGAGGAAATCGCCGTTCGCTCGGCGCCAGCCTGGATGATCGTCTCTAGCGTGTAGGTATAGTCCGTCAGGACATTGGTTCGCAGAGCCGCCTCGCGCGACAGGGCTCGAAAGCCGCTCGCGGCATCCGGCACCTTTGCGCCGGAAATTCGTCGTACAGTCCAACTCCCAATCGCCTGCAGCCGCCTCTTCATCGTAGAAAAATGTTGTACGTTCTGTGGCTTGCGATCGCCCACCACCACGTCGCTCTTGCCGGCTAGGATGGGTTGAATCAGACTTGGAATCTCCCTCGGGTCGTATTGGCCGTCCGCGTCCAGGTTTACGACGATATCGGCGCCGATCCTGAGCGCCGCGTCCAGTCCGGTCCGGTATGCGGCCGCTAGCCCACGGTTGCTGGCGTGATGAAGAACGTAGTCGGCCCCGGCTCGCCTGGCAATTGCCGCGGTGTCATCGATCGAGCCGTCGTCGACGACGATGACGACTATCTCGGCAATGCCCGCGATCCGGCGGGGAATCTCCCTGATCACGGAGCCAATGTGCTGCGCTTCGTCCTTGGCCGGTATCTGGACGACAAGCCGAGGGCGGTTACTGCGCTGTCCATCGACGCTCGGGTCGGAGGAGGATTTCGACGCGATGTCAGCCGGCATAATCGTTGTCACTGGGCGCTCGCCGACTCAATCTACGAGGTGGAGATGCTTCGAGTTGGTGGAAACAGACCGCATGCGTCGATCCTCACGGCGTTCAATCATCCTGATCACTACCGGTCAGATTACGGCCTATCGTCCTATTGGGCAAGTTTCGAAGGGAAAGTAGTGCACTTGACGAGTAGGATCGTCACCTAAACGGCCGCGCCCTGGTTGCGTCAAAGTTGAGGAGAGTAGGTACTCGAGCGCCGAAAGATGCCATCTGCTCCGACTAATTCGGCCGTCTAGGGCAAGAATCACGATTGTGTGACCTCATCACACACTCCTGAGAGCCAGTTGCACGTCCTGGAGTGGCGAGATTTCGACAAGACTCTAGTTTCGGGGCTCTTCGGGGAGGCAATCCGAGTCCTGAAATCGCCCAGATATGCTCCGGAATCGAAATAAGTCGGAACAGATGGACGCGTGCTTGGATGTTTGGGTAATCATGCCCAATCATGTGCACGGCATTTTGGCGTTGGTAGAGGCGGGTTTGAAACCCGCCTCTACGGCAGTCGTGAGGCATGGACTGCCGGAAATCGCCTAGATTTGCTCCGGAATTGGAATAAGTTGGAACAGGTGCGAGAGATTCTCCGAGCTTCTATCTAGGAACCGTCGGGTGCCCTCCGGGTGAAGCCTTCGTAGGTCATAAAAGTGTCGCCGGCGGGCTCGGTCAAATCGATCTGGTTGACGATGACCTGCAAGGTGGCTCCGGCAGGAGCCTCTATCCGTCCCGCCCTGGTGTAGTTGTCTTCCGTGAGCCGCGTCCCTTGCAGGATCGGGTAGATAATACAACTCTCGCCCGGCTGAATCGTCATCTCTTCTCCTGGACGTTGGTCGGCGTAATGGCAGACCGAACTCACCTCGCCATCCGGATCCGAGAGTGTGATAGTGGCCTGATTAGAGCCCGTATTCATCACCGCGATGCCAGACACATATCCCTGGTCGTTGGGGTTGTTATGCTGCAACAGTGGAAGGAAGATCCGATTCCCGCCGGCCGAGGTGAACATCCCGTACGCGGCCTGCTGCGCGGTGCCCAGGGTGTTTATCTGGTTCACTATGCCAACCAGTTGTGAACCGCTGGTGCCTTGAAATATAGCTCCTCCATACTTGAAACGAGTTGGATTGGCAACTTCCTCTCGGTTGAACTTCAAAGGGAAGATCGTGCAGGGAGAGCCGGCAGGGATGAGCAGCTCATTTGCATTGTTTGGGTTCACACAGGTGGCCTCAGCGCCAAACTCAAGGGCAATCCCGTCGACCGTCGCCGTGACCGTGCTCTCGGTGTCTCCGATATTTTGCAGTTGGATGCCGGTGATCCACTGCTCGGCTCCATTCAGATCCTGGACCAAGGGCGCGTAAAGGATTGGGCCCCCTTCGTGAAATCCCGAGTAGCTCATCAATCCTTCGCCATCGGACTGATTGACGATCGCCCCCACCGGTCCACCAACCGATGTGATGGTCGCTGACCCCACCCAGCGATCACTCTCGTTTCCACCCTCGTCCGGTCCGTCCAGGGCGGTCTGGGTTGTCTGGTCGATTCTGTACGAGGCACCCGGTTGAATGGTCTGAGGGGCAGTTGTGAGTTCTCTGGTCGACCTGCCTGGAAGTCCAGAGGGCTTGAACGCCACCGTAACTGTCACCGGAACCGAGGAGGCGTTCTGTATGTACAGCTCGCTCTGCGTGCCGCCGTTGTTTCGCTGAAGCAACGGAACGTAGACTGTCTCGCTGATCGCTGATATGGCCGAGTAGCTGCCCGCCATTTCGGAAGGTTGCTGGCGCCAAAGGTTAGCCACCGCCGCGATCTCGGTATCGGATTGGACCACCACCGACCCGTTGAATCCGCTGGCCACCGGCATGGGGAAAAAGGTATGGCCGGCCAACGGTCCGACCTGCCTCGAATCCGTGAGCACGACGGTCCCGTTGGCGTCGTAGTAGGTGGCGGTAATGGTCGCTGTCTTCGAATCGTCGAGGTTTTGCACCTGCCATCCAGTCGTCCATACGCCGCCAAAGTTTGCGACCCTTGCAGCGGATGCGGTTTCCTGTGAAAAGGGACCTCCGACCAAGAATGCCACCGCCAAGACGAAAACTGCCGCCACGGTTATCGCCAAGCCGGCCGGAACTGGTGCGCGCACTATGCTTGTCGCACCGTCTCAGATTTCTCTTGGTACATTCTCGGTTGTTGCATTTGAACTCCGCGAGGGCCGAAGTGCAGGCGATACGACTCAACTGAATCAGCGCCAATAGACTCTATCACAACCCCTAGAAGGCTCTGACTATCCTGGCAAATGGCCCGTTTGCTTGCCAGGGTCGGCCTTGACTGCTAGGAACAGGAACGAGTCCGCTAGATCGAGCGGCAGTGCGTCGGCTACCAGCAGACGTATCAGCTTCAGGGGCCGGCTCAAGAACCATCGCCTCTCTCGGGCATTGCTCGGAATTGGCAGGTTGTGTCTCACCGTCGCAACTATCATGAGATCGTTCGCCTCGATCAACTTTATCCACTCGCGTCTCGTCGCGTAGCGTTGGATGGGTTGACCGTCATCGAACGGGGTGCCATTGCGCCATACGTGGAGCGTATGCAGCAAAGAGTAAGCGTTCGGCAATAGGATGCCGACCAGACCATCCCGCCGCACGACCCTTGCCATCTCGGCGATGCCCAGAGCCGGCTGCTCGTAGTGTTCGACACTCCCCAGGTTCAATACATAGTCGAACGACTCGTCGGGGAAGGGAAGCCGCTGTCCATCGCCCTGGACGAATCGGCTGCTTGTTCGCGACGAGCCGGTTCGGACGGCCTCATAAGAAATGTCGATGCCGAAGGCCGCGATTCCACGCTCCATCGCGAGGTCGACCACTCCGCCGGTCCCACAGGAGACGTCCAGCAGCGAACTCCCGGGTTGAACCCTCAGCATCCGCAGCGCCCACAGGTAATACGAGTCCAACTGTCCCAGTTTGCCATCGGCGTGGAGGCGGTCATAGGTTTCCATCGGGCTCGCATCGGAGGGGTCGCGCTCGGTTCGAAACTCGATCACGAGGTGGTCGCGTCCTGCCGGTTTTGTCGGCGATGCAATGCGGCGGACGGACGGCAGGTCCCGAGTGATCCGGCGACGAGCGACTCGACTACGTCCCAGCGGCCGCGCAGCGCGCCGGCCAGGACGCCTCGCCCCAGGTAGAGGAACGTTGCAGCGGCCGCCGTCAACCAATACAGTCCCCGGGCATGCTTCCGGAAGTACAGTAGCCGGCTGCGGGACCGCAGCCAGGCTCGAGTTGGACTGTTCGCGCCAGCTGAGCTCGCAACTCGGTGCCATACGACCGCCGATGGCACGGCGCCGATCCGGAAGCCGGCGCCGCGCATCCGCATGCAAAGGTCGTTGTCCTCGCTGAACATGAAGAATCGCTCGTCCAACTCGCCAACAACGTTTAACGCAGCCATACGCAACAGCAGTGCGCAACCGGTGGCGAAATCTACCGGCACCGGCTCCTGCCCCTTCAGCTGTTCCTCCCTGATTCGGCGGGCGAACGGCCAAACGACCAGAGTGCGCGCGCCGGCGTGCCACAGGCTTCGCCTGTCGTCGTGGGAATAAACTGCCGCTGTCAGCGCGCAGAATCTGAGGTTCTCGTCCGCGCAGTTGACCAGGCGTCCTATCGCGTCCGGCGCGACCTCTGCATCGTTGTTCAACAGGAGCGCGTAGTCAGCCGCCAACTCCCGCGCGACGGCCAGGCCGGCGTTGCAGCCGGCGGCGAATCCTCGGTTGCGTTCGAGCCGGCGGTAAATGAGCCCGGGCAGAATGTCGCGGTATTCGGACTCACTCGAGCGGTCTGAGCCGTTGTCGACCAGGACGACAACCAGATCTTGGTAGTGGCTTTCCCGCAGTGATCGCAAACACGCAGTCGTCTCCGCAGGCCGGTTCCAGTCTACGACGATGACCGCGACACGTGGGTGGTTCGCCATGGATCTATGGAAGCTCGGCGAGAGGCTTCGGCTCCTCGGGCAGGAGGTGGCTCAGCCTGCTATCCCGGAACTCGGTCGCGAGGCAGTCCATCAGTAGAAGGTCGTAACCCTTGCCTCCCCGCCACCTGGTCTGCCGCCAACGGCCGGCCATTCGAAAGCCGGCCCGCTGATAGGCTTTGATGCCTCCTACGTTCGCGGAGTGTACCTTCAGAAAGACGTTGTGCAGTCCCAGACAGGTGAAGCCGTAGTCGAGCATCAGCCGGGCGACCTCGGTACCATAGCCCTTGCCCCAACTCTCCTTATCGCCGATAAAGATGTCGAATTCGGCCGTGCGGTGAACCTGGCTGATGTCGAACAATCCGGTGTCGCCGACAGGACGCAGGCTGGCCATCTCATAGATCGTGAAATATACGGAGCCGTCGTTCTTGATTACGCTTTCGTACCATTCTTCGACTTTTTCGCGGCCTGTCGGTTGCATACCTCCGTAATAGCGTATTGCCTCGAAGTCGTTGAACCACCTCTCGAATAAAGGCGCCAGGTCGCGTCGGAGAGGTCCCAGAGCCACCTTATCGCCGGCGATGTTGATGATCGGCTGTTGGCCGGCCGGCTCGCTCGTGTCTGTCATTCGTTTGCCTCGGATGCTTTTGGCCGGAGGTGCCTCAGCGCCGCGCCCTGGAACTCGGTGGCGAGACAATCCATGAGGATTGAGTCATAGTCACAGGCCCGTCCCCCCAAGCGTACGCTCTTGCGTAGGCGGCCGGCTACTCGAAAGCCGGCCCGCCGGTAGGCGCGGATGCCGCGTTCGTTTGCGGTATTCACCCGGAGGAAGACGTTGTGCAGGCCTAGACAGGTGAATCCGTACTCGATCATAAGCCGAGCCACCTCGGTGCCGTAACCCTTGCCCCAGCTCGTCTTATCACCAATCATGATGTAGAACTCGGCGGTGCGATTGGAATGGTTGATGTCTACCAGGCCGGCCGAGCCGATCGGCCGCAACTGCGCCTTGGTATAGATGGTAAAGCTCGCGATTTCTTGGTCCTTGCTGACTCGTGTGTGCAGGGCCTCTTCGGACTCCAAGGTAGAAGGGTATGGGGTTCCCATAAGGTGGACCACTTCGAAGTCGTTCGACCACCTGTGGTACAGAGGGACCAGATCACTCCGATCAGGACCCAGGGCCACCTTTTCACCGACGATATTGATGATCGGCTCCTGGCCATCCGGACCGGCGGTCTTGGATTCGATCGTCATTCTTTCGCCTCAGACAATTCCGGCAGGAGGTGGCTCAACGTACTGCCCTCGAACTCTGTAGCCAGGCACTCCATCAATAGGTTGTCGTAGGCTTGACCTCCAAGACGGAGGCTCTGTCTCAGACGGCCGGCAATTTGGAAGCCGGCCCGCTGGTAGGCGCGGATGCCCCGTTCGTTCATGGCGTATACCCAAAGATAGATATTGTGCAGACCCAGACAGGTGAAGCCATAGTCGAGCATCAAACGAGTGACCTCTGTGCCGTAGCCCCTACCCCAGCTCTCATTATCACCAATCATGATTGCGAACTCGGCGGTGCGATGCACATGGTTGATCTTGCCCAGAGTAGTGTTGCCAATTGGCCGCAACCGCGCTTTTTCGTAGATAGTAAAGCCGGCTTGATTCTCAGCTTTGCTGGCTTGCGAGTACCACTCTTCCTCGGCCTCGAGGGACATCGGGCGCATGCTGGCTGCCAAGAACCTAAGGACCTCGAAATCGTTGATCCACTTGAGATAGAGCGGCAGCAGGTCCCGCCGGAGCGGTCCCAGCGCCACCTTCTCGCCGGCGATGTTGATGATCGGCTGTTGGGCGTCCGTCTGTGGTGGTTGGTCCGTTTTGGTCATTCACTCTCCTCCTAGGGTTCCGGCAGCAGGTAGTTGAGCGTGCCGCCTCGAAACTCCGTAGCCAGGCAGTCCATCAATATGAGATCGTAGGGCCGGCCACCTCGCCGCTTAGCTTGTCGTTGCCGGCCGGCCATGCGAAAGCCGGCCCGCCGGTAGGCTCTTATGGCGCGTTGGTTGTTGGCGAATACCCAGAGATAGATGTTGTGCATTCCCAGGCAGGTAAAACCGTAGTCAAGCACAAGGCGGGTGACCTCGGTGCCATAGCCCTTGCCCCAACTCTGCTTGTCGCCAATCATAATGAAGTACTCGGCCGTACGATTGGCGTGGTCTATGCTCGCCAGGCCGGCGTTGCCAATTGGCCGCAACTGTGTCTTTTCATAGACAATAAAGAAGGCTTGATTCTCATCCTTGCTGATGCGCGGGTATAGGTCTTCGATCGACTCCAGCGATCTGGGCAGCATTGGCCCCTCGAATCGCCTGACTTCGAAGTCGTTTGACCAGGTTTGGAACAGGTGAGCAAGATCGCGCCGCACCGGCCCCAGTGCCACTTTTTCGCCGGCGATGTTGATGACTAGTCGCTGGACTTCCGGCTGGGCGGGCACGTCTTTATCTGTCAATCGTTCACCTCGAATGACTCCGGCAGGAGGTGGCTCAACGCGCCGCCTTGGAACTCGGTCGCAAGGCAGTCCATCAATATGTCGTCGTACGCTCGCCCACCAAGACGCAGGTTCTGGCGTAGGCGGCCGGCCATTCGGAAGCCGGCCCGCTGATAGGCTCGTATGCCGGGTTCATTCGCCGCGTGCACCCAAAGACTGATGTTGTGCAGACCCAGACAGGTGAAACCATAGTCGAGCATCAAGCGAGTGACCTCGGTGCCGTAGCCCTTACCCCAACTCTCCTTGTCACCAATCATGATTCCGAACTCGGCGGTGCGATGCGTATGGTTGATCTTGCCCAGGTTGGTGTTGCCAATCGGCCGCAACCGCGCTTTCTCGTAGATAGTAAAGCTGGCTTGATTCTCAGCTTTGCTGGCTTGTGCGTACCACTCTTCCTCGGCCTCGAGGGACATCGGGCGCATGCTGGGTCCCAAGAACCGAAGGACCTCGAGATCGTTGATCCACCTTAGAAAAAGCGGCAGCAGGTCCCGCCGGAGCGGTCCCAGTGCCACCCTCTCGCCGGCGAAGTTTATGATTGGCTCTTGACCGCCCGTTTGAGGTGGTTCGTCCGTATTGGTCATTCATTCTCCTCCGAAGGTTCCGGCAGCAGGTAGTTAAGTGTGCCGCCTTGAAACTCCGTAGCCAGGCAGTCCATCAAAATGTAGTCATATGCCTGGCCTCCCAGCCGCTTGAATTGGCGCAATTGTCCCGCGACGCGGAACCCGGCCCGCCGGTAGGCTCTGATGCCGCGTTCGTTCGCGGCATTTGCCCATAGGTTTATGTTGCGGAGGCCCAGGCATGTGAATCCATAGTCGAGCATTAACCGAGCGACCTCGGTGCCGTAGCCCTTACCCCAGCTCTCCTTGTCACCAATCATGATGTAGAACTCGGCGTTGCGATTGGCGTCGTCGATTTCGTCCAGGCCGGCAATTCCAATTGGGCGTATTGGGCGTAACCGCGGTTTCTCGTAGATCGTGAAGGGCGACTCATCCTTTTTCTTGATAACGCGCCCGTACCAGTCCTGCTCGGCTTCGAAGGACACTGGTCGAATGTGGTCCAGAAACCGGGTGACCTCAAAGTCGTTGGACCATGTCTGGTACAGGGGCAATAGATCGCGGCGTAGCGGTCCCAGGGCGACCCTTTCGCCGACGATATTAATGATCGGCTGCTGACCGTCCTGCCGAGCCGGCGCGTTCTTGTCCGTCATTCCTTCACCTCGGAACGATCGGGCAGTAGGTGGCTCAGAGCGCCTCCTTCGAACTCACTTGCCAAGCAGTCCATCAAGACGTCGTCGCAGGCTCGGCCGGCAACCCGGCTGCTCTGTCGGACGCGGCCGGCCATCCGGAAGCCGGCCCGCCGGTAGGCCCTTAGACCCCTTTCATTCGCGGAATTCACCCACAACCATATGTTGTGCAGACTCAGACAAGTGAAGCCGTAGTCCAATACCAACCGGGCTACCTCTGTGCCGTAACCCCGACCCCAACTCTCCTTGTCGCCAATCATGATGTAGAACTCGGCGTTGCGATTGGCATGGTCGATGTCGCCTAAGCCTGTGGCGCCGATTGGGCGCAGTTCCTTCTTCTCGTAGATAGTAAAGAACGATTGATTCTCAGCCTTGCTAACGCGTGAATACTGATCTTCCTCGGACTCCAAGGTTAACGGCCTCATGGTTCCCAGAAAGCGCACGACTTCGAAGTCGTTCGATCACTTCTGAAATAGAGGGATCAAATCGCGCCGGATCGGCCCAAGCGATACCTTCTCGCCAACAATGTTGATGATTGGCTGTAGGCCGTCCGGCCGAGTTGGTGGGTCTTTTTCTGTCACTCGTTTACCTCGGTAGGCTCCGGCAGTAGGTAGCTAAGCGCTCCTCCCTCGAATTCGGTCGCAAGGCAGTCCATCAATAAGTTGTCGCAGGCTTGGCCTCCGAGGCGCAGGCTTTCGCGTAGGCGGCCGGCCATTCGAAAGCCGGCCCGCCGGTAGGCGCGGATGCCCCGTTCGTTCGCGGCGAATACCCAAAGATAGATATTGTGCAGACCCAGACAGGTGAAGCCATAGTCGAGCATCAGCCGAGCGACCTCTGTGCCGTAGCCCTTGCCCCAACTCTCTTTGTCACCAATGTTGATGCCAAACTCGGCGATCCGATGGGCGTTGTCGATGTTGCCCAGACTGGTGGTGCCAATTGGGCGCAACTGTGGTTTCTCGTATATGGCGAAATCCGCGTGGTTCTTATCCTTGCTAACCCTCGTATAAGCTTCTTCGTCAGCTTCCAGGGTCACCGGCCGCATGCCTCCCAGAAAGCGGGTGACTTCGAGGTCGTTCGACCATCCCTGGTGCAAGGGCACCAGATCGCGGCCGAGCGGCCCAAGGGCGACCTTTTCGCCGACAATGTTGATGATCGGCTGTTGACCGTCCGGCCGCGCCGGCTCGTTCTTGTCCGTCATTCCGTCACCTCGGAAGGCTCCGGCAGGAGGTGGCTCAGGGCGCCCCCTTCGAACTCATTCGCCAAGCAGTCCATCAAGACGTCGTCGCACGCTCGGCCGGCAACACGGCTGCTCTGTCGGAGGCGGCCGGCCATTCGGAAGCCGGCCCGCCGGTAGGCTCTTAGACCCCTTTCATTCGCGGAGCTTACCCACAACCATATGTTGTGCAGACTCAGGCAAGTAAAGCCGTAGTCCAATACCAACCGGGCTACCTCGGTGCCGTAACCCTGACCCCAACTCTCCTTTTCGCCGATCATAATGAAGAACTCTGCGTTACGGTTCGCCTGGTCGATGCCGCTCAAGCCGGCGATGCCGATAGGACGAAACCGCTTCCTTTCGTAGACAGTGAAGGTCGCCTCGGTCTCTTTCTTGCTGGCGCGCGCGTACCACTTCTCCTGAGCCTCCGAAGTCATCGGTCGCATGTTTTCGAAGAATCTTTGGACCTCGAAGTCGTTGGACCACGCATTGTGTAAGGGCGAAAGATCTTTTCGGAGCGGCCCCAGGGCGACCTTTTCGCCGGCGATGTTGATGATCGGCGGACGTTCATCCGGCTGCGCAGGCTTGTCCATCACTGTAGTTCGCCCTTCCTTCGAGACGGCCACTGACCTTGCCGGCGAAGTCGCCCGTAGTCGCGTTTCATACAAATCACCCATCCCGACTTGCGCCGGCACACCAAGGCATGAAAACACGGAGTCCCGGTTTTGTGCGGCTAATTCGCGTGGGGGATTCTGCCATGCCCAGTCCCCACCCCAGCGGGGGACAAGCCCCCGCGCTACATTTTCCGTCCCCTCCCCTCTGGATTCCCGTCCGCCACAGGCGGATACAGGGTACGCTTCTTGCGGGAATGACGGATGTGCGGATTGGTGGCTTTCGAATTCACGTTGCAAGGCGGGTTGTCGATGGCCAGCGAAAATGTCCGCCCAAGTGGCCAGCATAAATGTCACCCGTACTGCTAGTGATGGTATCAGATCATCCCCTCTTCAACGCGGAGCGCTTCATGGGCGGACTCTCAGCCTCCATGTACTTCTTCGCCGTGTCCCGGTGGATGCCCACTTCCCTGGCGACAGCTCGAATCGACAATCCCCCGCGCTTCGCCTTCTGCACAGCGTTCCACCTTGCTTTCTGGAGTGGGGTGGGCTTCCTATGTCGCATGGCAACGGCTTTGCGGACTCTGATTGCACCGTTTGCTTCTACCGTGTCGATCCCGGCGTCGAGTCCTGCCAGGGTCGCCTCCCAGCGCCTGCCCAGTCCGTTGAGGCCGCGATATGGGGGTAGCTCGTGTGAGGAAGAGCCGTTGAATCTTCTGAGTATGCCTGGGCGGGGTGGCGCCTCCTGGCTAGGGATTATCGCTCCCTGGTAACGGACAGCCAGTTGGCCATCCAAGCCTTCCAAGACCTCAACCACCGTTCCGGCGTAGCTGGGTCGTTCCATACCTGGCAGCAGCTGAAGCGTGCGCCAGCGATACTTCACCGTGTTGTCCCTGGCCACTCTGCGGTTGTGTTTGAAGCAGAGCACCGTATCGATGCACACTCCCGATCCCAACGGGCGGTAGGCAGCCTCAGGGTGCTGCGCCGGCACTCCGAAGCGAGCGTTGAAGCGGACAAGGAAGTCCTTCAGCACGACGTTGGCCTCCTCGATGGTGGTTGCGCCTGCAAGCCGAAGCTCTGCCACCAGCCTGTCCTGGAGGGTTCCGGCAGTCCGCTCCACTCTGCCCTTCGCCTGAGGTGACAGCGCGAACACCATCTGTATTCCCAACTCGTCCATCGCGCGGCTGAACTGCGTCGGTGCACCGACGAGCCCGGCCCCGGACACATTCTTGAAGACGGAGTGTCGGTCGGTGTAGAGGGCAATGGGTATTCCGTAGCGCTGTATCAGACCCCTCATCAGGCGGAAGTAATCGCGGGTGTTCTCCTGCTCGCAGAACAGGGCATTAACCACGATGCCCGTGGCGTCGTCCACCGCCAGCAGCAGCGCGAAGGCCGAACCATCCTCTCCCAACCATCGGTGATGGCTGCCGTCGATCTGTATCAGCATGCCCTTGCGCGGCATCCGCTGCCGGCGGACACGGTGTCGCGGTGGCCGGCGCCGGCGCGGGCTCTTCAGGCCGGCTCCAACCAGTATGCGCCGCAGCGTAGTTCTGCCTATATCTATGCCTTCGCGCTCCCTGAGTAACTCGCTCAGGTGAGTGTGGTTCGTCTTCGGGTACCGGGTCTGAGCAAGGCGCAGTACCTCCGCCCTTGACGCCTCCGATGTCAGGTTGGGTGCTCGGCGTCCACGATGTCCGTGAGCGAGTGCGGCTGCGCCCTCCTCCCTGTACGCCGCCAGGATGCGCCTGGTGTGGCGCGTGCTCACTCCCATCAGAGTCGCCGCTTGGTCCAGAGTCATATGCTCTGCCAATAAGCTGTTGAGTACCTGAAGCCTTGCCTGCTCTCTCTGGTTCAATGTCACATTCTCCATAATGTGACATTCTTGCTGGCCAGTTAGTGAGGACGTTTATGCTGGCCATCAACAAGGCGGGTGACATCATTTTCGTACCAATCGCTCATCCCGGCTTGCGCCGGCACACCAAGGTATCAAAACACGGTGTCCCGGTTTTGTGCGGCTAATTCGCGTGGGGGATTCTGCCATGCCCAGTCCCCACCCCAGCGGGGGACAAGCCCCCGCACTACATTTTCCCCTCCCCTCCCCTCTGGATTCCCGCCTTCGCGGGAATCACCATGGCCTTGTGAAGCCCGCATAAGAGAACGAAAATGGTGGGACTCCAGTTAGAAGAAGTTAGGGAATCCATTCTATTTTCATAGCAATGACGATTGTGAGGAGTGGTGGTTTTCGAATTCACGTTGCAAAGCGGGTGACGTCATTTTCGTACCAATGCGCTCGATGTCCATTGGTGGCGTTGGCAACCGCCGGATATACTCAAATCTGCTCGGTAACCGCGTAGGCTAACATATCACCAGGACCTGCCCAATGTCCCAGAGGCGTGACCAGCCGAGGGTGCTTTTCACCTGCGGCCGCGAGCCTACCTACGTTCGAAACGCCGTTCTCCGGCGGGCGTTGCTTGATCGCTTCGAAGTCACTGAAGTGACCAGCCACGCTCACAGCTACGTCAGGCGGTTGGTGGAAATCGCTGGCAAGCTGGCGTTTCGTAAGCCGGCGTACGACGTTGCCGTGGCAGGTTTTCTCGGCCAGCCGCTCGGATTGGCCCTCACCGCTCTCGGATCGGCGCCAGTCATAACAGACTGCTTCGTCTCGCTGTTCGACACGATTTGCCTGGACCGCCGGCTGGCGCCGCCGTCTTCGCCGCTTGGTTCCGCTGTCCGCGTGCTGGAGTCGCTTGCCGCTCGGCGGTCGGCGCTCTTGCTGACGGACACGAGCGAGCACTCGCGGCTCTACCATCAACTCTACGGCGTCGCCGCCAGCAGGATTGCAGCCATCCCGGTAGGCTTCGATGACCAACTGTTCGAGCGTCAATCGCAGCCGGAGAATTCGATGCCGTTGCGCGTCCTCTACTATTGCTCGTTCATGCCGCTGCACGGCGTCGACGTGGTGGTTAAAGCGGCGGCCATTTTGCGCGATAACCGCGACATTGTATTCGACATAATCGGCGATGGGCCACAGCGACGAGCCTGCGAGAAGAGCGTACGAGAAGCTCGGCTCACAAACCTTGAGTTTCGTCCTTGGATGGCGCCGTCCGCGCTCGCCCAAAGGATCGGCCAGGCGGACATCTGTTTGGCGGGCCCGTTCGGCACGACCGGCAAGGCTGGCCGGGTAGTCACAGGCAAGACCTACCAGTCCATGGCCGTGGGCCGACCGCCCATAGTCGGGGATTCGCCGGCAACCCGCGCGGTCTTCACCGACGGTACCCATGCCCTGTTTTGCCGGCGAGGCGATCCAGGCTCGCTCGCGCAGGGAATTCTCAAACTGGCCGAAGACAGTAATCTACGAAAGCGGTTGGCAGAAGACGCCGCCGATTATGCCTGGAGGGAGTTCGGGCCGGAGGCGATGGCGGACCGAGTGGAGCGCGCGGTTATGCTCGCGGTGGATTAAGGACCTGTTTTCAGTCGACGAACCGGTACTTGATCAGGCTCCACAGCGCCGGAATACCGTCCCGCCAGTCGATCTTCTTGCCTTCGTCTGTGTCACGCCCAACATAGGAAATCGGTAGCTCCAGGATGTCGATGCCCCTTCGCAGCAGTTTGGCCGTGATCTCCGGCTCGATCTCAAAGTGATTGGAGCGCAAGTTCAAATCTCTCAGTAGCTGTGTGGGAATCACCTTGTAGCAGGTCTCCATGTCAGTGAGAGAAGCGCCGTAGAGCAGATTCGTGGTCGCCGTCAGAAGCTTGTTGCCGATCAACTGCACCAGTGACATGTTCCGGAGGCGACCGAGAAAGCGCGATCCATAGACAACCCGCGTCCTGCCGTCGCGCAAGGGCGCAAGCAACGACTGGTACTCTTGCGGATCGTACTCCAGGTCAGCGTCCTGGATGATAGTGAATCGGCCGGTCGCTGCCTGCACGCCCGTCCGAATCGCCGCCCCTTTTCCCATGTTGGTCTCGTGGTCGATCACCCGAAGATAATCTAACTTGATGTGAGACAGCTTTTCGCTGGTGTCGTCGGTGGAGCAGTCGTTGACGACGATAATCTCTTTGTCTATCGGCGAACGAGCTACGCGCCGGATAATCTCGGTGATCGTGACGCTCTCGTTGTAGGTGGGGATCAGGACGGTAAGTTCAGGACTGATGAGAACGATCTACCTCTTACAAATCAATTGACGTGTCCAGGACTAGGGAGTAGCCACGCCGCCAAACGCGGCGGCGCCGGTTGGAATCATAGGGAACAGTCCAAGCTGGATTGTCGCAACCACGGCCACGGTAATTATTATGCCGGCTGGTATGCTAATTCGCCGGCTCACCGCCTCAGCCGCCGGCTGACTGTACATCGCCAGTATCACTCGCAGGTAGTAGTAGGCCGCAACGACGCTGGTCAGTACGCCAACGATCGCGAGCTCAAGGAAGCCGGCCTGGATGGCTGCGCTGAATACGTACAGCTTTGCGAGGAAGCCGGCGGTCGGAGGAATGCCGGCCAGAGACAGCATGAAGACGAGCATCGCCAAGGCCAGCGCCGGCGATCTTTGCCAGAGTCCGTTCAAGTCGTCGAATCCGACGTGTTGGTCGTCCTTCGCAATCACGATTATCACCGCGAAAGCTCCCAGGTTCATGAAGGCATAGGCCATCACGTAGTACATTACGCCTTCCAGGCTGAACAGCACACCGCCAGGGTCGGCACGGCTCGAAGCGACAATCGCTACAAGGATGTAGCCTGCCTGGGCGATGCTCGAGTAAGCCAGCAGCCGCTTGAGGTTGGTCTGGAGCAGCGCGGCAACGTTTCCGACGACCATTGTCAGGATGGCGATCAAACTGAGGATCAATCCCCACTCGTCACGCAGCCCTGCCATCGCCTCGTTGAGCAGCCGCCACAGCGCGATGAATACGGCCACCTTGGTGCCCACCGACATGAATGCCGTCACTGAGGTTGGAGCGCCCTCATAGACGTCGGGCGTCCACATATGGAAAGGCACCAACGAGAGCTTGAACGCGAGTCCAACCAGCAGCAACCCCAGACCAGTTACCAGAATCGCTTGGGTCGAGATGCCGGAATCGCCAGGCGCGAGCCCGATGCCGGTCGCGATGCCCTGAAACAGGGTGGACCTGGTGGCGCCGAAGACCAGTCCCGAGCCATACACCAAGAATCCCAGGGAGAAGGCGCCAAGCAGAAAGTACTTCATGGCCGCTTCTTCCGACGACAGACGCGGCCGGGCAAAGGCTGTCAGCACGTATAGGCCGATTGACAGTATCTCTATACCGATTATCAGCAACAAGAGATCGCTGCTGGCGCTCAGCACCAGCATTCCGGCTGTGCAGAACAGCAGAAGGGCGTAAAACTCAGATGGGTCGCGGATCAGGTTCGACAGCTGGCTGGTCGAGAGCAGGATCGTAAGGCCGGCGACTACCAGCGATGCGGTCGCGAAGAACACGAAGAGATTGTCGACCACAATCATGCCGGCGAATCCGTACTGGTTGTAGTCCCACAGTCGCAGGGTGAAGAACAGGGCAACCACGATTCCGAACAGGCTTATGCCGGCCAGGGTGGGCCCGCCTGCCCTCTTGACGAACAATCCGGCCATCAGGACTACCACCGCGGTCAGGGCCACCGATATCAGCGGGAACAGCAGCTTCAGATCGATTTCTGGCGTTATTATGGACGTCACGGCTGTGCCCTAGCTTCCTCGCTCGACGCCGGCAGGAAAGGACCGCCAGCATTGCCCGACTGGGTATGCGTGAATTCGACGGACGTGGTGACTGCGGCGCTCGTCGCCGGCTCTACTACGCTCAGCAATGGCCGCGGATACAACCCGATCGCTACGATCAGTATTAGCAAAGGAACCAGGGTAACGGCCTCCAATGGCCGAACGTCACCCGAGCCGGTGGTCGGATGCTGGCTCGCCGGCCCGTGCAAGACTCTCCCGACCAGGCGCAAAAGATAGATCACGCCGATGACGATGCCTCCAAGGGCGATGATGGCCTCGACAGGTCGCGTCTCGTATAGGCCGGATAGCAGTAGGAACTCGCCAACGAAACCGTTCAGGCCCGGCAGTCCGGCCGCTGAGAAGATTGCGAGGGTCGTGAATGCCGCCATCGCCGGCCAACGCGCCGCAAGTCCGCCGAGCGAGGACAACTCGTAGCTGCCGGTCCGGGCGTGAATCATGGCTGCCAGTACGAAGAGCATCCCGGCGCTGATACCGTGGTTGACCATTTGGACAACCGCTCCCAGCAGCGCCCTCTCCTGGTCGGCGAAGATTCCCAACACGATGAATCCCAAGTGGGCGATGCTCGAGTAAGCGAGAACGTTGATCATGTCTCGCTGGGCGAAGGCGGCAAGACCGCCGTAGATTATCCCCACAATCCCTAGTCCAGCCAACCACGGGCCGTAGGTCGCGGCCGAGTCGGGGAATAGCGGAATCGCGATCCGAATGAATCCATATGCTCCCACCTTTGCCAGCATGGTTGCGACAACCAGAGTCGCCGCCGGCGATTGCCGGTACAGGTTCGGCAGCCAGGTGTGCAAGGGGAAGATCGGCGTCTTGATGGCGAACGCCAACGCGAATCCCAAGAACAGCCACTGCTCGGTGCCAGCCGGCAAATCCGCACTCATAAGCCGTTCCAGCTCGAAGGTCGGTTGGTTGGTCAAATCGGCGGCGATGAAATGGAGCGAAAGTATCGCAACCAGCATCAGAAGACTGCCCACCGCCGTATAGATAAAGAACTTCATCGCCGCGGCCGCCCGGTCAGGTCCGCCGGCCGTGGCGACCAGGATGTACATAGGGACCAACATGAATTCCCAGAATATGAAGAACAGAATCAGGTCGCGAGCGGCGAACGATCCGATAACGGCACCCGATAGGAAGAGTGTGAAAACCGTTATTTCCCACGCGCGCTTGCCATCCGTGATGGATGAGGCAAGCAAGGATATCAGTGTGAGTGTGGCTGTGAGCAGTATCATTGCCAGGCTAATGCCATCGATACCCAGGCTGTAACTAATGCCGAAGCGAGAAAGCCAGCCCAACTCCTCAACGTACTGGAAACCGCTCTCGTTGGTGTCGAACAGGGCAAATACGAATGCTGCCAACGCCAAGTTGACCAGGGCGAACGCGATAGAGATGCCGCGCAGGGTTCCGACGTTTGTCCTGGGGATGGCGAGGCAGATCAGCGCGCCGACCACCGGCAGAAAAATCAGCCAGCTTAATACCGGAAAGCTCAATTCGCTGCTCAACGGTTAGATCCCCACGGCCAGCGCATACGCCACGACCAACACGGCTCCGGCCACCATGACGACCAGGTAGGTCCGGGCGTAGCCGGTTTGGAATACTCCTAGGACTCGCGCGCCGGCTCGTGTGTAGATGTCGAAACCTCGCACTATCCCGTCAATGACAACCGGATCGGCTACTATCGAGATCAAGTTTGCCAGCCAGTACGCCGGCCGGACGAATACCAGTCTGTAGAGGTGCTCGATGTAGTAGTCGTTTTGGAGCAGTCTCCGCAGCCAGCCCTCGGACGAGAACTCTGCAGACACCGGCCGCGATCTACCGAAGCTCGAGTAGGCTAACGCCAGGCCGGCGATGCCCGCCACCGCCGAGACCGCCGCGATCAGCCAATATCCTCCCACCCCAATCTCCGGCTGGTGGGCTTCGACAAACGTGGGATGCAAGAATGACTCAAACGCGTTCGTCGCTCCGGGAATCTGAATGAACCCTGCGATCGCCGAGAATGTCGCCAGCACGATCAACGGAACGTAAATGTTCAACCCTGGTCTGTGTAAGTGTGCAGCCACGTCGTCGGGTACGCGGGATTCTCCGTGAAAAGTCAGGAAGAATGCGCGGAACACGTAATATCCAGTTATCGCGCTGGTCAGTATCGCTATCAATCCCAGCGCCCAACCCCCACTCTCACCGAGAAACGCCGCGGCGATGATCTCGTCTTTGCTGAAGAAGCCGGAGAACAACGGGAATCCGATCAGCGCGAGCGACCCAATCAAAAATGTCCAGTAGACCAGCGGCAGGCGTGAGCGCAGACCGCCCATGCGGTCCATCTCTTCCTCTCCGGCTAGAGCGTGTATGACCGCGCCGGCCGCCAAAAAGAGCAGTGCCTTGAAGAAGGCGTGCGTTACCAAGTGGAACAGGGCCGCTCCGAAGGCGCCAACTCCCAACGCCAGCGTCATATACCCGAGTTGGCTGACGGTGGAATAGGCCAAGACTCGTTTGATGTTGGTCTTTACCGAGCCGATGGTAGCGGCGAATAGTGCGGTCAATGCACCAATGGCAACAACTACCGCCATCGTCACAGGCGCCAGCTCGAACAATGGGTGGCTGCGGGCAATCAGATACACGCCGGCCGTGACCATCGTCGCCGCGTGGATCAGTGCGCTGACCGGCGTCGGGCCCTCCATTGCATCCGGCAGCCACACGTATAACGGAAGCTGTGCCGACTTTGCCGCCGCGCCGAGCAGCAACAGCAACGTTATCGCCGTGATCATTCCGTCGCCGACCGGCCGGTTCGACGCTGACTCAAATACCTTCGCGTATTCGATCGCTCCAAGGTTCACGATCATCAAGAACGTGGCCAGCATTATTCCCACGTCGCCTATCGTGTTGACTACGAACGCCTTGATGCCGGCGTCGGCCGCTTCTCGCCGTTGGAACCAGAACGCGATCAGCAGGTACGAGCACAGGCCGACACCACCCCAACCAATCAGTAGCATCACGAAGTTATCGGCTAGCACCAACACCAACATCGCGAGGATGAAAAGGTTCATATAGGCGAAGAACCGGATGTAGCCGTCATCGTCGCTCATATAGCCGGTCGAGTAGACGTGAATCACGAACCCGACGCCGGTGACGACCAATCCCATGTGGAGCGACAGAGGGTCTATCAGCAGACCCATCGGAACCGACAGGCCCCCGCCTGCGAACCAGGTGTAAAGGGTGTCAGTCTCTACGCGAGACGACTCCGGTTGACCAAGCAGCGAGACGAGACGGGCCAGGACTACGACAAACGAGATTCCAATGACGCCGGACCCAACGTATCCGGCCCAACGCCGGGGAAGCAGCGCGCCGAAGATGGCGCAGTATAGGAATCCCAGGGCCGGAAAAGCCAATGCCAGCCACAGAGAGTCAAACAGCAAAAGTCATCAGCCCTTGAGCGTGTTGATTTCGTCGATATCTATGGAGGCTCTCGATCGATAGATCGCAACGATGATAGCAAGCCCCACTACGACCTCCGCCGCGGCAATCGTGAGTATGAAGAAAACAAACACCTGGCCGTCGACCACGTTGAAGTAGCGGGTAAATGCCGCGAATAGCAGCCCGCCCGCGTTAAGCATCAGCTCGATCGACATGAACATCACAAGCGGATTCTTGCGAATCACCACTCCGAGAACGCCAATAGTGAAAATCACTGCGCTCAACAGGAGGTAGTACGACAGAGGCGCGATCACTGTGTCCCCCGAGAGCCAGGCCGGCTTATCACGGTCGCGCCGACAATTGCGGCCAGCAGCAGGATCGACACCACCTCGAACGGCAGCAGGTAGGTCGTGAAGAGTACAGTGCCAACCGCCTGGACGTTGTCTCCCCAAGTCGGTCCGGGCGGTGGATACTCCGCCAATTGCGATTCGAGCACGCCGGCCAGCAATAGAATGGCGACTTGCCCAAGGAGCACGAACGCCAAGATCAAACCGACTATCGCCTGGTTTTTGATCGGATCGGGCGCTTCGCCCTCGGCCGGATTCAAGAGAGTGATCACGAAGAGGAACAGGACCATGATGGCTCCGGCGTAGATCAGCACCTGCACCGCGGTCAGGAACTCCGCGTTTAGCGTTAGATAGAGTACCGCGACGCCCAGCAGGTTGAGCACCAGATAGATGGCGCTATGGACCGGCTTGGTCGCCAGAATCACCATCAAAGCGGCGCCGATCACAATCACGGTGAGCAGGCCGAAGAACAGGAGAACGCCTAGCTCCAAGCGGACCTCTTTCTTACTCTAGTTCGAGTCTTCGCGGATTCCTTCGAACTTCGCGAAGAGATACTCAATGCTCGTTCGCAGGACTTGCGTCGCCGCCCGATCTTGGCTGATCTATCGGCTTCACTCCTTGCGGTTGGACAACCGGTAGCGGCTCCAACAACCGCTCCTTCGTATAGATAAAGTCCTCGCGCTTATAGCCCGACAGCTCGTATTCGTGACCCAGTATGATCGCCTCGGTCGGGCAAACCTCTTCGCACATACCGCAGAAGATGCACCGGATCATGTTGATCTCGTACTGCTCTGCGTACCGCTCG
Source organism: Chloroflexota bacterium (assembly GCA_963664835.2). Classification (GTDB taxonomy): domain Bacteria; phylum Chloroflexota; class UBA6077; order FW602-bin22; family JBCLEL01. The sequence goes on from CAXXUG010000020.1 coordinate 466,157, forward strand.
CCGGGCGAATAACGCGCCTCGTCGGTATTCTCGGCCGCCCCTACGTAGATCGCATCCGCAGGGCACACACCGGCGCAGAGCGAACAACCGATGCACCTTTCCAAGCCATCCTCGTATCGCTTCAGTACGTGGCGGCCCTTGAATCGCGGCATGCTCTTAAGCTTGGTTTCCGGGTATTGGACGGTCACCGGCTTGCGGAAGGCGTGCTTCGAGGTTGTAAAGAACCCCTTCGCCAGCGCTGCCAGGTCGCCAAGAACGTTGGTAGCCACAGAATCCTCCCTAAGCCCGCGTCAACCGAGGATCACAATGCCGACCGCGGTGAGGCCTACGTTTAGCAGGGCCAGAGGCAGCAGAATCTGCCAACCGAACTTCATCAGACGGTCGTATCGCAGCCTTGGTACGGTCGCCCCGCGTCCAAATATATCCGCACATGAGCGCGAAGACCTTCAGCACGAACCACCACGGCCCTGACGCCACCGGCCCATGATAACCGCCCAGGAACATCGTCGTTGCAATAGAGCTGATCGTGATCATTCCTATGTACTCGGCCAAGAAGAACATCGCGAACTTCATTCCGCTGTACTCGGTGTGATAGCCGGCGGTCAGCTCTTGCTCCGCCTCGGCCATGTCGAACGGGGCGCGGTTCGTTTCGGCATATGCGGCGATCGTGAATATGATGAATCCGAGTGGCTGCAACACCACCATAGGGGTGAACTGCTGGTACTCGACGATATCGGACAGCTTGAGCGAGCCGGCGATCATAACTACACCTATCAGCGATAGGCCTAGCGCCAACTCGTAGCTGATCATCTGCGCCGATGCACGCACGCCACCCAGCAGAGAGTACTTGCTGTTCGACGCCCAGCCGGCCAGCACGATCCCGTATACGCCCATTGAGGACACCGCCAGGAAGTACAGGATGCCCACGTTCAAGTCGGCGAGAACCAGGTCCACCGGCAGACCAAACAGGTTTACGTTTGGGCCAATCGGAATGACCGCAAACGCGATCAGCGCCGCCGTCGTCGAAATCAGGGGCGCCACGGTAAACATCAACCGGTCGGCTCCCCTTGGCGCCACGTCCTCCTTGAAAGCCAGCTTGATGCCATCGGCGAGAGGCTGGAGCAGTCCCAGTGGGCCGGTCCTGTTGGGACCGATGCGGACCTGCAGCCGGCCTACCAGCCTGCGTTCGAGCAGCGTCGCGTAGGCGAAGCCGGTCAGAAGAGCGAAAACTATTACTGCGCTCTTGATGAGCGCTATGAGTACCTCGCTCATGCGCCGCGCTCGCCCGGGCTTGCCGGCGCACTTGGGCGGACGATGTGGGCGAAGTCCCAGACATGACCAGACTCCGGCCCGTGGATCAGCTCACTTCCCTTGCCGTCGCTTTGCCGGCGGGGCCACTGTATGCCCTTGTCGCCAACTACCGCATAGGTAATGCCGGCGTAGATTGGCGCCGCCAGAGCGATCTCGGCCAAAACGTCGGCAGGCGACGAGACGTCAAGCGCACCTCCCAGCTCGTTGGCGAGATCGCGTATGAACTGCCAGGCAGGTCGTGCCTGTTCCGGGCCGATCACCGCCGGCCTCAGCCGCTGGACCCTTCTTTCCAGGTTCGTCAGTGTGCCGTCCATCTCCGCGAATGCGCAACCCGGCAGGACAACGTCGGCCTGGTTGGCCGCATCGCTCAGAAAAATGTCCTGGACGATTAGCAAGTCGAGATGCTGCCGGATCTTGTTCAACTCTTGCGAATCTCCCAGGCCCGCGGCGCCGGAGATGTCGTTTCTTTTTTCGCCATTGACTACGACCAATGCCTTGATCTCGCCGGCCTCGGCAGCGGCGCAAAGGTCAAAGCCGGCTATGCCGGCCTCCCCGGGTCCAGTAGACTCCCATAGGTCGGCCAATTTTTCTCGCGCGTTCTGATCGGAAATCGGTCTCTGACCCGGCAGGATGTTTGGCCGCACTCCCAGGTCGATCGCGCCCTGCGCGTTTGCTCGCGCTGGCAGGGGAAATAGCCCGGAGCCTGGTTTGCCGGCGTTGCCGGTCGCCAGTGCCAGGCAAGCCAGTCTGGCCAAAATTGCTTCGCTGTCCACGTCGGTCCAAAGCTCACGCGGATAGACAAACGTGGTTGCCTCCGCTTGGGCAATGAGATCGGCCGCTGCCTTCAACTCTTCTACGTCGAGGCCGGTCTGCTCGGCGGCCGTTTCCGGCGACGTTGACGTCAGTTCGTCGCGAACCTTGTCAAGCCCGGCGGTGCGCTGAGCAATGAAATCAGCGTTCTCGTTTCCGTCCTCCAAAATCTGTGATAACACGCCGGCAATCAAGTCTGATTCCGAGCCTTCCTTTGGTCGCAGCCAGAGCGCGGCGTGGCGAACGAGGTCGATCTTGTCCCGGCTGATCACTATAAGCTTGCTGCCAAGCGCAGCTGCCTTCTTCAATCGCAGGTCGATGATTGGCTGGTCCTCTATCGGGTTCGCGTTCAAGACGACTATCACGCCGGCCTTTTCCAGGCCCGCTATCGAGGTCCAAGCCGCATCGTAGGCGCCCGGCGGCCGGCTGCGCGTGCCTCTCCAGGCTCGAATCCACGTTGTTATTCCCAATTACCGCCCTGAACAGCTTCTGGAACAGGTACATATCCTCGTTGGACTGGCGCTCGGAAATCAGGCCGGCCGCGCTGCTCGGCCCGTGGCGGTGAATCACCTCCTGCAACTTAGAGCCGGCATAGGCGATCGCCTCATCCCAATCGACCGCCTCCAGCGTTCCGTCGCGGCGAATCATCGGCTGCGTTAAACGCTCGTCGCTGGAAACGTATCGGTAGGTGAAGCGGCCGTGATCGCAAAGCCAGCCATCGTCGACTGGGGTGTTCTCGCGAGCAAGGCTGCGCATAATCGAGTTGTCGCGCACGGTCAGCGTAACGTTGCAGCCGACCGGGCACTCGGTACAGACCGTCGGATGATCCTTGATGTCCCACGGTCGAGCCCGGAATCGGTACAGGTCCGATGTCAATGCGCCAACCGGACACAGCTCGATAGTATTGCCGGAGAAGGGGGAATCGAAAGTGCGTCCCGGCGCGAGACCGATCTCGCTGTGCGACCCGCGGTCCAGCACTGTCAGCGCCTCGTCGCCGGCGATCTCGCTGGCAAAGCGCGTGCACCGATAGCACATGATGCAGCGCTCGCGGTCCAGCTTGATGTATTTGCTGATAGAGATCGGTTTCTCGTAGCGCCGCTTCACCTCGGTGTAGCGGCTCGCTCCCGGTCCATAGGCGAACGTATTGTCCTGCAAGGGACACTCGCCCCCCTTGTCACAGATCGGGCAATCCAACGGATGATTTATGAGAAGGAACTCGAGGACGCTCTCCTGCGCCTCCTTGACAGTCGGCGTTGTCGTCCTGACGACCATCCCCTCTCCGACCGGTGTGGTGCAGGCTGTCTGCGGACGAGGCATCTTCTCGATCTCGACGAAGCACATCCGACAAGCGCCCACCGGCTTCATCTTCGGGTGGTAGCAGAAGACAGGTATATCGACGCCCACCTGTTTCGCCGCTTCCACAATCAGGGTGCCCTTGGGCACCGATACCGGTTGGTCGTCGATTGTGACGTTGACTAGGTCCATCCTATCTTCCAAATCTCGTCCTAATTCTGGGTCGGACAGGTTCCGTGCTTGATAAGGTATTCATATTCGTCACGGAATAGCTTTATGCTGCTGAGCACCGGATTTGCCGAGGCGTCTCCCAGCGCGCAAACGGTCCGGCCGCCGGCGATCTTGCCGCAAAGGTCGAGAAGCAAATCAAGGTCCTCGGTCCGTCCCTCGCCGTTGCAAATCCGCCGCAGAATCAACATGAACCACGACGTACCCTCCCGGCAGGGAGTGCACTTTCCGCACGACTCGTGGCTGAAGAACTCCGCTATTCGCAGTACCGCGTGCGGGATGGAGACCCGATCGTTCATTACAATCACGCCGCCTGAGCCCAACATGCTGCCCACGGCCGCCAGCGAGTCGAAGTCCATATGTATATCCAATTGGTCGGCGCCGATCATCTGAGCGGACGCGCCTCCAGGAATGACCGCTTTGACCGGCCGATCGTCGATCATGCCGCCGGAGTGCTCGTAGATCAACTCGCGCAATGGCACTCCCAAGGGCAGTTCCTTGTTGCCGGGCTCGCGAACCAGCCCGCTCACGCAAAAGACCTTCGGACCGGTATTTCGCGGCGGTTTGCCGATGCTCGTGTACCATTCAACCCCGCGTTCGACTATATGGGGCAGATTGCAGAGCGTTTCCACGTTGTTGACCACCGTCGGTTTCGAGTAGAGGCCCTCCACTGCGGGAAACGGCGGCCGTGTTCTGGGCATCGGTCGATTGCCCTCCAGCGATTCGAGCAACGCCGTTTCTTCACCACAGATATACGCTCCGGCCCCTCTTACCAGGTAAATCTCAAGGTCATAGTCCGAGCCGAATATTCTCTTGCCTACGAAGCCGCGCTCCTTCGCCTGTTCGAGGGCGGCGATGGTTCTCTCCGCACCTAGTGCGAACTCACCCCTGCAGTAGATGAACGCCGTTTTCGCCCCTATCGCGTAAGACCCGATGATTATGCCCTCGATCATCTGATGAGGGTCGTTCTCCAGGATCGCGCGGTTGCTGAAAGTGCCCGGTTCACTCTCGTCCGCATTGATGACGAGATACTTGGTCAACGTGGGATCCCTTGGCACGAAGCCCCACTTTATGCCGGTGGGAAAGCCGGCGCCGCCGCGCCCACGCAGTCCAGACTGTTTGACCAGGTCGATCAGCCCGTCGGGGTCGTACTCTCGAAGAGCCTTCGGCGCGTGCCGATAGCCTCCCCGTTCCATGTATACGCCGATGTCCCAGGAGTCTTGAACCCCAACATTGCGCAGTATTACCGGTTCGTACATTTAACCTCTGGCTTCGGACGGCCTACCTGCCGATGAATACACTCTCAGCCGGCCGCCGGCTGAGAACAGGCTTCCTTGCGATGCGTCTCGGACAATCCGTCCAAGATTCGATCGACCTTCTCGATCGTCAGATTCTCATAATAGGTCTCGTTTATCAGCATCACCGGCGCCGTGTCGCACGACGCGAGACACTCCATTGTTCTCAGGGTAAATGCGCCGTCCGGCGTGGTCTCCCCCAACCCGATGCCCAGTTTTCTCGAGACGTGGGCGATAAGCTCGTCGGATCCGCGAAGAAAGCAAGAGATATTCTTGCAGGCCATTATGTCGTATCTGCCTACCGGCTTGTCGTGAAGCAGGTCATAGAAGGTCACCAGGGTGAATAGCGCGTTGGGATCCAGGTCCATAATCTCGGCGACCTCGAACAGGGTCTCCTGGCCGAGATAACCCGTTTCGTTTTGGGCCAGCCGCAAGGCGTCGAGTACTGCAGTGCGGCGCTGGGGGTAGGTGTCCAGCGCCTGAGCGATCGCGGTTCTGGTCTGGTCCGAAAGCACCATGTGCTCCTATGAACGGTTGTGCCGGTATGAATTCAGCGGTCAACCTCTCCCATCACAGGATCGAGACTGCCAATAATCGCGACCAGGTCCGCAACGAGAGCCCCTTCAGACGCCGGCCCCAGTATCTGAAGGTTCGCAAACGATGGAGCCCGCACTCTCAATCTGTAAGGGTGGCTCGATCCATCGGCGACAATGTACATGCCCAACTCGCCCCTCGGTGATTCGATGCACTGGTAATACTCACCGGCCGGCACGCGGTATCCCTCGGTTGCCAGCTTGAAGTGATGGATCACCGCTTCCATGCTGGTACCAAGCTCCTCCCTGGGTGGAAAGGCCACTTTGCGGTCGGCGGTCGTAAAAGGCCCTTCGGGCAGACGTTCCAATGCCTGCCAACAGATCTTTACGCTCTCCCGCATTTCAGCCAAACGTACCAGGAAGCGATCGTAGACATCGCCTTTGTTAGTCACAGGTACTTCGAAATCGTAGGCCTCATAGTCGCAATAGGGATTCGACTTTCTCAAATCGGATTCGACGCCGGACGCACGCAGGTTAGGTCCGGTCACGCCGTAGGCAATACACTGATCGGCTGTCAGCTTGCCAATGTCAATCGTACGGTCCTTGAAAATCCTGTTTTCGAGAATCAAGTCCTCGTACTCATTCTGTCTTGCTGGGAAGACAGTCAAGAATTCGCTGACCATCTCCTCGAATCCAGCCGGTAGGTCGGCTGCTAGCCCGCCGGGCCGGATGTAGCTGGTCATCATGCGCTGACCGGAGCATGACTCGAAGATGTCCATCAACATCTCGCGTTCGCGGAAACAGTAGAGGAACACGCTCATCGCGCCCAATTCGATGGCTCCGGTCCCGAGCCATACCAGGTGGCTGCCGATCCTCGTCAATTCGGCAAGGAGCACGCGGGCAACCACCGCCCGAGGGGGCACTTCGACGTCGAGCAGCCTTTCGACCGCCAGCGAATAGCAGAGATTGTTCGAAAGAGGCGACAGGTAGTCCATCCTGTCGGTGAGTGTCACCCCTTGGAGGTAGTTCTTCTGCTCGTAGGTTTTTTCGAACCCGGTATGCAGATAGCCGATGACCGGATCGCACCGAACAACGATCTCACCGTCCAACTCGAGCACGAGCCTGAGCACCCCATGCGTGCTGGGGTGCTGCGGACCCATATTGAGGATCATATTCTGTTCTTGGCCGGTGGATTGCAGCTCGCTAACCATATCCCAAGTCTTTCTTCTTTACCTTGCCCTGGTTAACGGTGAACTCGACGTCCTCGCCGTATATTGGGTAGTCTTTGCGCAGCGGATGGCCTTCCCAGTCAACCGGCATGAGGATGCGAGTCAACTGCGGATGGCCGGCGAAATGAATGCCGAACATGTCGTACACTTCGCGCTCGAACCAGTTGGCCGCCGGCCACTCCGAAGCGATCGAGGGCACCTCCGCGTCACGCTCATCGACTGGCACTCTGAGCCGCACCCAGTCGCTTCGCAGGTATGAGTACAGGTGGTAGACCACCTCGAACCTTGGCGTGGCCCTACGCTCCAGGTTGTCGATGGCGCTTATGTCTGAAAGCCGGTTGTATTTCAACTCGGGATCGTCGCGCAGGGTTGCGGTTGCCGCTGGGATCAGGTCCCGATCTATCGTGATCGATGCCTGCCCCAGTCTGACGATCGCCTGTATGGCGGTATCGTTCAAGGCGACGCGCAGCCGATCTACAACCGGGTGGCTGGGTTCAGTCGGCGACTGAAGTGAGGTGGTTTCTTGGCTCAAGCCTACCCCTCACCTCGCTCGACTTTCTTTTGCAGAGCGATGATTCCGTCGAGCAGCGCCTCCGGCCTGGGCGGACAGCCAGGCACGTATACGTCGACCGGGATCAGTCTATCTACACCCTGGACAATCGCGTAGTTGTTGAACACTCCACCGCACGACGCGCAATCGCCCATCGCTATTACCCATTTGGGACTGGGCATCTGGTCGTACAAGTGCTGCACGACCGGCGCCATTTTCTGCGCGACTCTGCCACTGACGATCATCAGGTCTGATTGGCGCGGCGAGGCCCGAAATAGCTCGGCGCCAAACCTACTCACGTCGTATCGCGAGGCGCTTGTCGCCATCATCTCGATGGCGCAGCAGGCCAAGCCAAACGACATCGGCCAGAATGATGACTTCTGTCCCCAATTGGCCAGCCGGCTTAAGATTACGCCGAGGCTGCCATCCTTGCGCGCCGCTTCAGCCCTCTCGGCTAGTCCCAATCGAGAACTCCCTTTTTCACTATATAAACGTAGCCTACCAACAAGACTGCTACGAATGTAAGCATTTCAATCAGGCCAAAGACCTGCAGTTCGCGGAAGATCACGGCCCAAGGAAAGAAGAACACGATCTCGATATCGAAGATGATGAAGAGCATAGCCACTAGGTAGAATTTGACTGGGAACCGCCGGCGCGCGGACATCAGCGGCCTGATTCCACTCTCGTAGGGAACAGTTTCACGTGGCCGGCCCGGATGTGGGCCCAAGAAAGTGGAGATGCCCAGTATCGCCAGCCCAACGGCCAGCGCAACCACCAGTAATACTAGAACCGGCAGATAGCTCTCAATCATGTGTTGGGAGGCCACCCTTAATTGCGGCGGGAGTTCGTCGGACCGGCGCCACTTTTGGCAGCACGACATTGAACGCGCGCGGCAGGTACTCTGACTTAAGACCGGGGCAACTATAGTGAAGCCCTAGGACCCCTGTCAAACCAGCGTGGGTGTCCGTAACCGCCGGCTATGTCAGAGAAATACTAGCGTCCCGAATTGGCCGGCGCAGCGTCACGCATGTGTCGCAGTCGTACCGTATCAGGATCAGGATTGCTCATATGCGATGAAAGATCTTTTGACTACCTCATCCCTGAAGTATCGACTCAACTCCTGCGGTGTTCTCAGGTCGACCTTGTAGCCGCCAAGCACTTCTGAAAGTTCCCGCTCAATCCGGGCAACTGTAAGGAGGCCTGGAACTTGGTCCGGCTCGAACTCGACCAAGACGTCGATATCACTATTAGGACCGAAACCTGTTCGCAAGATGGATCCATAGAAGGCGAACCTCCGAATTGTGATGCCTTTGGCAGAAATCGGCAACTGCCTCTTTCGGAATCGGCACTCTGGGTGATGTATTGGTCGCTTTGGCCATTCTGAAACTCTCTTTCACTGGAGGATCAAATATATCATTATGGACAAGTGGCGGCTTCTCTCTGACCGAGCGGAACGAATTGGAAGTCGCACAAGGCCCTACGCGATGGCCGTGCCAATGTTCAACCCAGCTCTTGGGAACGGATTCCAGGCAAGTTAGTTGTAGCGTTCGCGGGCGGCGTGATCGGGTGTAATGGCGCGGCGTTTGAGGGAAAGTCCGTTCTCCGGAATTCTCCGCGAGTAGACTGATCTGCCGGTGGGCCAGGAGATACTATGGGTGTGCGAACCGTTGCCTTTGAATGAGCGCCGGCTCGAGGTCGCTGGCCTTTGACGTGGTACGATAAGCTCACCAAATGATTGGGGTTAAACATGCCTCTTGATTACACGAAGATCATCACAGTCGAGCCAGGAAAGCGCGAAGGAAAGCCCTGCATTCGCGGCCTACGCATCACCGTCTACGACATCTTAGAGTATCTTGCTTCGGGCATGTCCGACGACGAAATCCTCGCTGATTTCCCTGATCTGACCCAAGAAGATATTCGGGCGTGCCTGGCGTTTGCCGCTGAACGAGAGCGCCGTTTGGTGTCGCTGCCCCCTGCATGAGGCTGCTGTTCGACCAAAACTTGTCTCCGCGGCTCAAGGACAGGTTGCGGGACCTATATCCAGAATCTAAACACGTCAGGGACGAGGGGCTCGCTTCCGCCGCTGACTTCGCGGTCTGGGCTTACGCCAAAGAGCATGACTTTGTGATCACCTCGAAGGACGCCGACTTTCGGCAGCTTAGCTTCGCGTTTGGACACCCACCGAAAGTAGTCTGGGTTCGGCGAGGGAATTGCCCAACATCTGAGATCGAGTCAATCCTGCGCGATCGCTACAGTGAGATACTCACCTTCTATCGGCGGGAAGAGGGGTCATTCTTTGCGCTTACGTGAGATCTGCCAAGGACGTTAGTAGCTGTTCTTGAGGGGCTTATGTGAGCTGAAAATCGGTCGTGGGGTTTTTCAATAGGCCTCGCCAGCGCGGTTGGCAGCCGATGCGCCAAACTCCGGCCAAGTGGAGAGGCAGATCATTGCACCATTCCGTACTTCTTGCCCTGGCTCGTCATCTTTATGAAATAGCGCAGCCTTTGCTGGAAGACCTCCGGCCTGCTCCTTCCCATCTCGATGAAGCCAATGCGGATCCTCTTGTAACCTTCTGGAAACCCTTCGAACACTTCCCACGTTTTCGTGTCCCGCTTTAGCTCTTCAAGAATGTCGGGCGGGATTTGAAAATCGTCTCCGTACCCGGCCAGCTTCGATGGGTCGGGGTTTCCTTCAAGCTTTGACAGACCAGCCGGCGTCATTCGGCCTTCTCTTATGAGCCTCCGCACCCTCTCTTTGTTCATTTCAGACCAGTTGCTGCCCTTTTTGCGAGGGGAGAATCTTTGGGCGAATCTATTCTCGTCGATCCCCTTGACGGTGCTATCGATCCACCCGAAACATAAGGCCTCCTCCACAGCGTCGTTGTAGGGGATTCGCGGTTTGCCCGACTGTTTCTTGTAATAGATCAACCAAATGTCTGTTTTGTCGGCGTAGTGTTCCTCGAGCCACGCGCGCCATTCGTCCCTGTCGGTAACATACAGTGTCTTGGTGATTTGCATCCTAGCCGTCCGTAGGACCGTGAATGCAGTTAGTGGCGAACAGGATGTGTTCGCAGGCTCGGAATCGGTGGGTGGGGGACCCGAGGAGTTCGATCAAATGACCGTCGAGCAGGACATTACAAGCCGCCGGCTGCCGCGCCCGTTCCATCAGGGAGTGACACCCAGATCGCCCAGTCCGTCGCCCGATCCCGCTTCTTCATCCATCCCGGGCGTTTCGTCCATTTGGCCGGACTCCACCTGATCGATCACTTCGTCGAACTCAGGTCCTAGATCCTCTCCCATCTCGCTGCCCAACCGGCGTGCCCACTTGGCGACGCTCCTGGGGTCGTTTTCGTCCACGTCGCCAAGGAAGCTCGGATCGGCCATCCGTTCGAGTCGCGCTTCGTCCGATTGCACTACCGAGAATCTTGAGACCGCCTTATCCAGCCTCTCCGACCCGCATCGGGCGCACTTAGGTGCGACCGTCGCCGACGAAGACCGAACGAAGACTTGGTTGAGCTGCCGGCATTCCTGGCACCGATATTCGTATATGGGCAAGAGTCAACCTCGAGGTCGGCGTGATCGACTGTCGAGGCGAACTATAGACAGGTGTAGGGAATTCGCGAAGCGTAAGAAGGGCTTGCCGACGGCTAGCTACTGCCGCCGCTTGACCTCACCTTTGAGAACAACTGTCTCGCATCGTCCCCTAGCCCCAAGTTGCGACAGTCTTGGTAGGTCGAATAGATCGTCTTGTCGATCAAGAGAAGACGCCAGTCGCCGGCTTCGATGCTGTCGGCCAGAGCTTCGCGCTTCTCCAAGAGATCGTTCAACAGGGTCACAAAGTGCACCTGTAATGGAGTATAAGATCTGAGCTCGGTCGGCTTCGGGGCGGAAATGGTCGTGTCGGGCCGATATCCAGGGACTGACTCGTCAGTGTTGGGCATTCGATCACCTTCTCACGAACTGGCCGCGCATCGGCAAGCTTTGTAAGTTGCGATTAGCGCCCGGCATTATAGCACGGTCCGCGTCCAGAGGCGCGCGATGCATCTGCGCACTGGCGCTCTCGACATCTTATCTCGACTCGGTGTCGGCAACCCGCTTGATTTGCCCCCAACTGTTTCACGCTTGGCCAGACACCCCAGGAAACCCATATGATTCCAGAACAATCCTCCTTGCCCTGTCTACAACGCCGACAGTCTCCCATTCCTGCACCTGACGATTCAATTGCTCTCGGGCAATCGAAACGAGCTCACCGGGATCGTCGAAATCCCAGTAGAAAGACGGGCGTGACCTGTCTTCGCGGGTCGCGGAAACCTGATCCGCATCGCCCAGGAATCCATATCGTCCCAAGAACTCTAGGACCTGCCTAAGAGCTTGTGAGACTCGAGGTTTGCTCAGCCGGTCGCGAAACTTCCTTACCTCGGCAACTTCTTTAGAGTTCAGCAGTTCTGGAGGAATCGGCGCCGTTTTGAAGTAGAACATTGCTGGACGTTCGCCATAGTAGGAACGCTCGTAAGCCTGCTCGAACTCGTCTGCGGTGCCGGCGCCAATCCGCGGGACGCGCGCACCGAATCTTCGCCACAAGAGCCCTATGAACAAGTCGTAGTCATCGTCAGTCAGCTGGTCGATTGCCAGCTCGGTGGTTTGATCGATGCTTATACCTGAGGAGTACGGCAGGCTCTCCCATTTGACCAGGTCTATGTATCTACCGTTCTCCTTGATCCAAATCGTGTTCAGCTCGCGAATAAGGTTCTCAATCAACTCCCGTTCATTCCGTACATCTTCTGGCGACGAGATGAACGCTCGTATAATCCTGGCCGTCTCGTGTTCCGCTGGCGGCGTGTGATCGATCGCGGGAGGATTGGTTCGCGTGCCTTCCGCCTCTTCGGTCGCCGTTCGCAGTACCTCGTATGCGGCGTTCAGTTGCTTGATCCGCTCCGCAGCTTCCGGCGAGACATACATCTTTGGGCGCCATTTTCTCGTCAGGGCATGGTAGGCGGCCTCGATTACCTCGGGGTCGGCCGATGGATCGACCTGCAGCACTTTGTATGGATTCGGTTCCGCGGTCACCTGGATTTCCCTCAGTTCAAATGCCCAACTGCGCTAAGTTCGCGCTGCTAATCCTCAATTGCAGTTTACATCCATGTGCACCCAAAATGCGACGTTGGTGGCCGATGGCAGGGGTTCGGATTCAGGGATACCTGCCGCGTATGGGTGAATCTCGCGCCAATCGGAGCCTGCCGTCGGTTGGTATGACTGCATGGCGAAAGCTAGGGAAGGTTGCGAGGGCTAAGCCCATGGTGGCGGATCCCTTTGGACCCCGCAGATATTGCTGAATTGGGGCGCCAATCGAGTCGATAGGGCGATTGGCCGTACGTCGAGGTGGGCTGCCATTGATTTTATGTCATTGAGGGAGGCCGTCAGCGTACGGGATTTCTAAGGCCGCATCAATCCTGGTCTATTCTTTGAGATCCGTAATCCAAGCTGCTCAAAGAAGAAGAGCCTCAAGCAACTCGACAATTACGTACAACGCAGTGGATTCCAAGTCGGAGCCAATTGCCGACCCCAACTCCTCACTGATTTCGTTGATCAGCGGTATAGAAGTCTCATCCCCTACGCCAACCAACACCAACCCGATTACGGCGCCTAGCAGGAGCTCTCCAACCACGACGAGCGGGTTGTCTTTGCGTTTGGGCAGTTGAGGTTGGGGCTGCTGATTGGCAAACGTTGGCCAATTCTCAAAGCTCCGAGCCTTGCGTAATCCGCTATTGAGCGGGGTAGTGGTAAACCCGCCCAGTTGGCTTCCCGGAGCAGACTTGTGCGTTTGATTTGGCCACTCAGACATTGGCGGTTGTGCCCCTTGGCCACTCGCTCGTCCGCCGAACTATCTCTTCGATGCTTCTCATCATCGACCTATCCCTCCGGCGACGCCGTTGGTCTTGGCTACTCCCAAAACTTGGTCGAATGGTCCCTCGGGGCGTCCGCGCCACAATAGCGAGTTTATGTTTTTTGGCCTTTCCTACCGACACTTTCAGCAAGGGTTACGAAGGATATGACAGGTAACGATATGAACCTTGGAGGAGGCAAACGCCAGATCCACACGCCGGCGGAGTATAGCATTGGCCTAACGGTCGAGCTATGGATCCGATGTTGGTGAACGTTTGTAACGCGTAGGTTTTAACGAGCTTCTAGCGTACTCGTTGGCCACCCGCCATTGAGTTTGATCAGTGCGCGGCCACAGGTACCGGTGGGTTGTCAAACTCACCGGCCCCTTTGGAGGGACAGCGAAACGGAGTATGATCATTATGCAAGGGCAGCATCCGCCAAAGTGAGGTCGATTTGCGGGACAACGCGAGGCCCAACGAGTTCTCTGATCAGGCTCCAAATCCAGCGCTTGCGCTGACTTTCGTTGTGCTGCTGGCAATTCTGTGTTGGCAGCAACTCGACAGCGCCATGCGCGTCTTCCAGCGTTTCCTGCTCTCCGCGCCCGAGGCAAAGGGACTGATTGGCCAATATTTCGATCTCGAACCCCTTCACCTCGCCTACAGTGTCGCAATCTTATGGTTCTTGCTGCTCGTGTACCGGTTGAGCGGCGCTCATAGACCGAACTATTGGACGCGGGGAATGTCCGCGTGGTGGCTCATCACAATAGCACTCATAATCCAGGGGTATCACGCGATCGAGCACTTTTTCAGATTGTGGCAGTTCATACAGTCCGGCCTAGAAGACACACCAGGCATCTTGGGCAATGCTGTCGATCCCATACTGCTTCATTTCCTGGCTAGCACTCTCACCTTTCTGCCGGTTGTAGCCGCCTTTTGGTTTGGCGGCTTCCATAGGGGCACAGGAGAGGGTCTAAGAGCTGCTTGGAATGATTTGACAGGCCGGCCTGTCGGCCGACCGCGGCCGGAAGGCGCCCTCACCGTCTCGCGCCGGACGCTGTTGACCGGCGTTGCAGGAGCGGCGGCGGTCATAGGAACCGCTCGCATCGCGGTCGTTTTGCGGCCTCCTCAAGTCCCCCTGCCGATTTTTGTGGACGTGACGGTGCAGTCCGGAATCGACTTTATGCATAGATCGCACGAAAGGCTTGACGCTATACAGGCCGGCGCAGCATTTTTCGACTTCAATGGCAACGGCATGCCGGACATATTCTTCACAAACGCGAACGGGCCAAACGCGCTTTATCGCAACAATGGCGATGGCACGTTCACGGACATCGCCGAGGAGGTGGGGGTCGCTGATCCAGACGCAATGTCCGTGGGCGTCGCTTGCGCGGATTACGACAACGACGGAAATTGTGACTTGCTGGTAACCACGATGACCGGTCTCAAGCTCTACCACAACGAGGGAAACGGTACATTCACCGACGTGAGCGAGCAGGCTCGCCTGGTGGGCTATCAGGGACATCCCACGTCCGCTGCTTGGGTTGACTTTGACGGTGACGGCCTACTCGATCTCTACGTGACCTATTGGCTCGACGAAATGCCTGATGACGACACGCTGGCATTTCACACTACTGTCAGTCAGTTGAAGGGAGTCTACACGCCCCTGTCTCGCACTCATCGGCTCTTTCAGAATATGGGAGGTGGCAAGTTCCGGGATGCCACCGATTACCTTCAGACAGCCGGAGTTCATGGCGCTGGACTTGCCTTGGGATTCTTCGACTACGATGACGATGGCCTGCCCGACCTCTATGTCGTAAACGACTTTGGCCAGTTCGTTCAACCTAATATTCTCTATAGAAACGTTGGCCGCTCTGGCGACGGCGGGTGGCTATTCGCGGATGTCACCGAGCAAGCGGGTGTCGGCGCCGCATTTCATGGGATGGGCCTCGCTGTCGGCGACTACGATGGAGATGGACGCCTCGACATGTTCGTCACCAACATGGGCGACAACGTGCTGTATCGCAATAGAGGCAACGGTAAGTTTGTTGAAACCAACAACCGGGCCGGTGTAACTCGTGGCCTCGTAGAGGGCAAAGATTCAGTGGGGTGGGGAACCGCCTTTCTGGATTTCGACAACAACGGATTCCTCGACCTCTACTTTGTGGCCGGCACCCTCTATCCCAAACGCATGGGCAATGGCGAATATCCTCCCGATCAACCCAACGCTCTATTCAGAAACCGTGGCAATGGCACATTCGAGGACATCTCCAGCGCCACTCACACCGATCACACCGGATGCGGTCGCGGATTGGCGGTTGCGGACTACGATGGAGATGGTTTCTTGGATTTGCTCATTGCCAACATGGACCAACGGCCGGTCTTGCTCCGCAATCCCGGCAACGGCAACTCCTGGCTACAGGTACATTTGGCCGGCACCAAGAGCAATCGCGACGGCATCGGCGCCCGGCTGACGCTCGACTCCGGCGGTCGTCGGCAGATCAGGGAGATACAGAGCGGAACCAGCTTCCTGTCACAGAATAGCCTTGTTGCCCACTTCGGACTTGAAAGAGCAAGTCACGCGGATCGATTGACCGTCAGGTGGCCCAGCGGCATCGTTCAAGAAATGACGAGCGTGCGGGTCAATCAAAAGATTACGGTCATCGAGCCGGATCACTAATGACCCCCGAATGCCGTAAGTGCGTGGCCGACGTGATGCTTCCCATCCCCGATCGGTGGTTGAGGGGCATCCAGTTTCGAAATGACTTGTCCCGACTGATTGCATACCGTAGGCACTCGGATTGAAGAATGCTTGACCAAGAGACATTGGATGACATCATCCGGCGCATTGTGGAGGTCGCTGAGCCGGAGAAGATCATTCTCTTCGGATCCGCGGCACAGGGTGATATGGGATTAAACAGTGACGTCGACTTACTCGTCATCAAGGACGGAGCTGACGCGCTTGAACTGATGGCGCGCATATATAGAACTCTTCATGGCGTCGGTGCCGCGGTTGATGCAATCGTAGTCTCGCCTGGAGATGTAGAGCGGTTCAAAGAGAGCCACGCTCTAGTCATCAAACCAGCCCTGCGAGATGGAACCGTGGTATATGAGTCCGGTTAAGCGTTTTCCGGCTGATCACCCAAGAGAATGGCTGAACCGCGCTCGAAGCAATCTTGCGCTGGCTAGAAATCGGTTGCCGGCCATCTATCTCGAAGACCTGTGCTTTGAGGCTCAGCAATCCGCCGAAAAGGCAATCAAGTCAGTGTTGATTATGCGCAATGTTAGTTATCCGTACGTTCACGATCTGTCTCGACTACTGACGTTGCTTGAAGAATCAGGAGAACCTATCCCAAGATCGGTCCGCATCGCCGAGGAATTAACCGTGTATGCGGTGATCGGACGCTATCCTGGAACAACGAGACCGGTCACCGTCGATGAATACAGGAAAGCAATCAAGATCGCCGAAGTAGTCGTCGAGTGGGCGGAGAGATGTCAAACGGCCCAAGAGACTTAACCGCGTCTCGGAGAGGTACTTTCTCACCGACCGGTTGTCGAACTACGCCCCGCGAGAGAGTTTGTTTAAGCTAAACCGAGTCGCACAGCAGACAATCAGGTTTTGCTGACATCTGGGGACCGACATGCGTCGACTCAACGGTCTGTTGGGTGCCCTTGCGGGCTGCGAGAAAAAGGCTCCACTCCGGCAAACTACAGTGGCACGAACCGCGCAAGGGGCCTGCCGTCATTGGCGGCAGGCCCCTTGGGGTGAACGACGGGATTCGAACCCGCGATCTCCAGGGCCACAACCTGGCGCCTTAGGCCACTTGGCTACGCTCACCACGCTACCCCAGTATACTCGATTTGGCGAAGTACAGCAGTCCCCCGGGGATACCCTCGCAGGGTGGATGAGTGGAACCGAATCGTGCAGGGGAATTGGCGACGCCTAGGCGTTTCATCGATGGAAAAGTTCAATTCAGGCTGTCTGCAACGAATTTTATACAATTCATACTCGAGGCGTTGAAGCTATAATGGTAGGCATTGTCAAAACGAAGGGGGACACGCCGTCCGTTTTGGCGCGCGCTAAATTCCCCCGCATTTGTGTTTAGCAGCGAACTCGGGAGCGAATGATTGTCCAGGTTCATGTTGGCGTTGGGGATTCCATTGGGGATCCTTGGCCTGATGGTAGTCGTAATCGCCGTAATGGCTGTACTGCTCACGGCGTCGGGCAAGATTCTGGCGCCGGCCGTAGCGATCGTGCTCGCAGCCATCGTAATGGCAATCGCCGCGATGCTGGCCGATTCGCCGGCAAGATCGCTCGATTTCGCTCGTCGCGCCGAATTCGCGTCCCTTATTGCGTTCTTGGCCAGAATACTGCCGGCTCTGGCAATTCCGCTGGGAATCCTCGCGGTAATGGTTGTCGTGATCGCGGCAATGGGCGTGCTGCTGACGGCCTCCGGCAAGATACTCGCGCCGGCGGTTGCTATCATTCTCGCGGCAATCGTCATGGCAATCGCCGCGATGCTCGCCGATAGGCCGGCAAACTCCGAGGAGCAAGGGTAAAAGCGCGGTACACCCAAGTGGCCTTAACTTGACTCGATTAGCTAGCTTTGGTAATTTCCAAGCCTGTCATCCCGAATTGTGTTATTCTCCCAGCAGCCTGGCGCGGATGCTGATCCTTTGGCGATAATTGGAGTTCTAGGTGCTGATGGCCAGGCCGAATCCGGTCGGTGTTTCCGGCCCTCCCATGATTCATTCTCGGCGTTGGTTTCTGCAACCGATGAACAGCCCGAGTTTGCTTGCTGCGTCCCGTTATAGAGTTGGTGAACTGTTCGCTTGAAGATGCTTGAACCGCGCCATCGCGGTATGGCGGTAGCGCTTGTTGCCCTTTGCCTTGTGCCACTGCTTGTGGTCGGTTGCTTGCCATCGGTGGCCGTCACGACCGATTTCTATCCACAGTCCGCCCTGGCGCCCGAGTCCGAGTTTGCGGACGATCTGCAGGTACTGTTCGACCTCATATTCTGGATGGCTGCGGTTGTGTTCGTCGTTGTCGAGGGTGCGCTGATCTATGCCGTCCTTCGATTCCGTGAGAGGCCAGGCCAGGGACTACCCCGGCAGGTTCACGGAAATACCCGTCTCGAGGTTGCTTGGACGATTGCGCCGGTTATCATCCTGGCGATAATCGCGGTGCCGACCGTGTCCACGATCTTTAAGGTGGCGGCGGCGCCCAAGCCGGATGCGCTTCACGTGACGGTCGTAGGCCACCAATGGTGGTGGGAGTTCGAGTATCCCGACTTGGGCATTGTCACCGCAAATGAGTTCGTTGTCCCGGTTGGCCGGCAGGTCGCGATTAGCCTGGAATCGGAAGACGTCATCCACAGCTTCTGGGTTCCCAGAATGGGCGGTAAGCGCGACGTCGTGCCCAATACCGTGAACAACCTTTGGTTCACTCCCCGAAACACGGGCGAGTACCTGGGACAGTGCGCTGAGTTCTGCGGCGAGAGTCACGCCAACATGCACTTGCGGTTATTCGTAGTCTCCCCGGAAGAGTTCGATGCATGGGTTGAGAGCCAGAAGCAACCGGCGAGTGCCGAATCGCAGGAGATGGCCGGAGCGGAAATCTTCGCCCTGAGAGGTTGTGGCGTTTGCCACTCAATTGCGGGAACCGAGCACCAGGGCGAGCTAGGCCCGGACTTGACCCACTTTGCAAGCCGGACGACGTTGGCGTCCGGGATTCTCAACAATGCAGAGCCAAACGTTTTGGAAGACTGGCTGCGGGACCCGCCGGCTCTGAAGCCCGGATCGAAAATGCCAAATCTCGGTCTGATCGACTCTGAAGTCGAGGCATTGGCCGCCTATCTGCGCAGCCTCAATTGAGTTGTGCGCCCGAGAGACTGATTGAATAGCTGCTGGTTTGGGTATACTTGCGTTGACGGGATCGAAGCGATCTCGATCAAATTTGGTCGTGAATAAGTCTGATCGTTGCAGGAGACCTGAAGTTGCGGAGGTCGCAAATGATGGAGGCTAACCATGGTGCCTCGGTCGACTGCGTTGGTTCCCAACGATGCCTGCGCATCGAATCATTAATAGTTCTTGACAATCTGCTTGCTCATTACGAGCTAGCCTGTAGGATCAGCCCGGAGGCTCACAAATGGCGACTGCGACCCAAGTAGCTGCCCAGCCCGCCGCATACTCCGGCGTTTGGAGTTGGATAACTACTGTCGATCACAAGAGAATAGGAATCCTCTACGGCGTCAGTGCCTTAGTGTTCTTCCTCATAGCCGGAGTCGAAGCACTCATAATGCGGCTCCAGCTCGCCACTCCTGAGGCCCAGATCGTGAGCGCCGAGACATTCAACCAGCTCTTCACGATGCATGGCACCGCCATGATCTTTCTCGGGGTAATGCCCTTCAGTGCAGCATTCTTCAACTACGTCATTCCCCTGATGATAGGCGCCCGAGATGTTGCCTTCCCGCGCCTGAACGCCTTCAGCTTCTGGGTCTTTCTCTCCGGCGGAATCCTGCTGCATGCCAGCTTCCTTTTTAATGCTGCGCCAAACGCCGGCTGGTTTGGCTACGCCAATCTGACCTCGCCCGAGTTTTCTCCGGGATTAAACGTCGATTTCTGGCTCCTTAGCCTTCAGATCCTGGGAATCGCCTCCTTGGCCGCCGCGTTTAACTTCCTGGTCACCATCATCAACATGCGGGCTCCTGGAATGTCGTTGATGAGATTGCCCCTCTTCGCCTGGATGACATTGGTTACCTCGATTCTAATGGTGCTGGCCTTCCCTGTTATCACCGTCGCGCTCACGCTGCTCCTGTTCGACCGCTTCTTTGGTATGAACTTCTTTATCACCCAGGCCGGCGCCGATCCAAGGTGGTGGCAGCATCTGTTCTGGGTGTTCGGTCATCCCGAGGTCTATATCCTGATCCTGCCGGCCATGGGTATAGTCTCCGAGGTCGTGCCGACGTTCTCAAGGAAGCCGCTGTTCGGCTATCCATTCGTGGTTTACTCCGGCGTTGCGATCGCGGTCATGTCATTCGGCGTCTGGGCCCACCATATGTTCTCGGTCGGAATGGGGCCCATCGCCGACGCGTTCTTCAGCATCGCGACAATGCTGATCGCAATCCCGACGGGCGTGAAAATCCTTAACTGGATCGGCACTATCTGGGCCGGCGCCATCCGACCCACCACGCCTTTCCTTTTCTCGGTTGGGTTCATAGCGATGTTCATCATCGGCGGCCTCAGTGGAGTCATGCACGCTTCCCCGCCGGCCGATCTACAGCAGACGGACACCTATTTCATTGTCGCGCACTTCCACTACGTGCTCTTTGGCGGATCGATATTCGGACTCGCCGCCGGCTTCTACTACTGGTTCCCGAAGATGACCGGACGGATCCTGGACGAAGGACTCGGAAAGCTCCACTTCTGGCTGATGATGGCCGGCTTCAATATCACTTTCTTCCCGATGCACTTCGCCGGCATGTTTGGCATGCCTCGACGCGTGTATACCTACTCGAGCGGCTACGGGTTCGATGCGTACAACATGGTCTCGACCATCGGCGCGTTCCTCATCGCGGTATCCATGCTCGTAATGATTTGGAACTGGATTCGCACGATGCGCCAGGGCGAGATATCCGGCGACGATCCCTGGGACGCCCCGACTCTCGAATGGTCGATACCCTCGCCGCCGCCGGCCTACAACTTCGCCCAGATTCCAGTAGTTGCCAGCCGCCGCCCATTCTGGGACCAGAAGTACGGGGGCGTGGGTATACACGAGCCGGTTCACGGTGGGGCCACTGAAGATCATGGCCATGGGGATGAGCACGCTGAGCACATCCACATGCCCAACCCCTCCTACTTCCCGGTAATTGTTGCCGTCGGCATCCTGCTGCTTGCCGCCGGCCTGATGATCCCGCCATTCCCGGTCGTGAGCGTCTTGGGCGTTGTAGTGATGTTCGTTGGGATCTATGGCTGGACCTTCGAGCCGGCCGGCTAGATTTCCGAGCTAACCAGGAGAGCAACCACATTGGACCAGGCCCACTCGGTTCCAGCCGAAGATACCAGCACCGGGTTAAACCATCGGAAGCTCCTAATGTGGACCTTCCTCGCTTCCGAGTGCCTCTTCTTCGGCACCCTCATATCCAACTACCTGATCAACAAAGACTCGACCCTCGGGGGTCCTACGCCGCGCCAAATATTCGACATTCCTTACACGTCGGTTAGTACCTTCGTCCTGCTGATGAGCAGCTTGATGATGGTGTTGGCCCTTGCCGCACTACAGCGGGGCGACGAGCGAAACTTGCGGATATGGCTCTTTGCCACCGCCTTCCTGGGCATGACATTCCTGGGCGGACAGGCCTACGAGTTCACAACCTTCTTCCGGGAAGGCTTGAATCCCAACACCAGCGCGTTCGGCTCAGCATTTTTCACCCTGACCGGCTTCCACGGGGCCCACGTGACCATCGGCGTCATCTGGCTACTGTCGCTTGTGGTCCATTCGGCTCGCGGCAAGCTCCGGCCAAAGGACGCCCTGAACGTAGAGATCGCCGGCCTCTATTGGCACTTCGTCGACGTGGTATGGATTGTCATATTCACTGTCGTCTATCTCATTGGCGCGATTTAAGAAATGTCATTCAAGTGGAGTGATAGAGGATCGAAGAGATGAGTCACGCGCCTCACACAGTGGAAGAGGAACACCCAACACCGAAGAAATACGTTGAAATTGGCGCCATTTTGGCGGTCATCACCGCCATCGAGGTTGCCGTTTTCTACGTCGACTCGCTGCGGCCGATCCTCGTCCCGGTCTTTCTGATCCTATCGGCCCTGAAGTTCGTGTTGGTCGCCATGTTCTACATGCATTTGAAGTTCGATAGCCGGCTCTTCACCGGCGCGTTCATCTTCGGTCTCATCATTGCGACGTCAATCGTGATTGCCCTGATGGCGCTGATGCACGGGCTGGTCCTGTAACCCGCCTCCGCTAATCCCCAACGCAACCCGGGGCGCTAGTCTTCATCCTCAGAGCCGTCGATCTTCGGCAGGAATGGGACCATCTCTTCGCTCTCTCGCCTTGCCGTCCTCGGACCTATCGCCCTCACCGCATCGACCCAGGCTTCTGTCGCGCCGGCCTCCACCGCAACGCACTCCACTCCGTGGTCATACAGTATCTGAGCGTCCTCCGGCCCCACGCCGGCGTGGGCCATGAAGATGGTCGGCCGGCGGCTGCTCGCGCAAAACTGCTTCAGCAGCGCCAGGTCGGTCATCGTCAGCGAAGGATCACCGTCGGGCTGCTTCAGCACGCTGATCGCCGCGCCGCCGACTTCGAGATCCGGCGTCAGGCGAGCCGGCGGCGGTTGCGCAAGGCCCAACACTTGCCGCACCACTATTTCAGGGCCTTCTCCAGTCAAGACACGGGCCGGCGTTCGATCCGGGTCCACGACCACAAATCCCACACCAAGCTTGCTCAGTCCGGCCAGCGCAGCGCCTGGATCATCGCCAAGATCCGGTTCAATCACCCCAACCAACGCCGATCCCGCCACCTTGACCAGTTTGCCATTGCCACGCGAATGCGTACTTGAGTCGCCTGGTACAAGCACGATCTTGGCGCCGGCCGAAACAGCCGAAGATATCGCTGAGGGAACCGCCGAATCGCATACCGTCCCGACTATCATCCTCTCGCCATCGGCAGCTTCGCTGTGTGCGAAGCCAAGCGATGGCGCGCGTCCTCGGCGAAGAGTCTTGAAGAGGTCTTCCAGTTTGGTACCCATGTGGCGTCATCCGTTCCGATGTGGCGTTTTGTCGGTTCGCATACGCTCCATGAGCGCTACGCTATTCTAGCAATTGTAGACACTTGGATAAGGACGGCATTGCGTGCCAGCTGGGACGAACCCCAACTCTGTATTGTCACGAAAGCCTGCCCTGTCTCCCAAAATACCGCAAACGAATGATGATACGACGGGCACTGGTCAAAACGCGCTTGGGACCGAGCGGAGGACAAGCCGCTCGCCTCGCGTAGTCTTCGACCGCGCTACATTGACTGCCGGCGAAACACAAACAAATGAACCTCGTGGTGGGTAAAATGCCCCCATAGGTCCGGCGCCGAGCCTCTCGTAGGGTTTTACCCTACAGAAATATCGGGATGCTGCCCTACTGCGAAAATCCGGATCAGACGCTATCATTCTGTATGGTGAATTACCACCATTGATGTGGGGGACAAAGTCACCGCGCCGGCTAAGTCCCCCCTCTTAGCACTCCGTTGACCCGTCAGGCTTGAAAGAATCCTACGGCGGTTCGTCGGATTGCTTCAATCCTCTCCTCTGATTCAAAGGGGCCGGTTTTATGCCGGCCTCCTTTGATTTTTGCCTGTAAAATCCCTAGCCGAACGTAAGCCAGACGCGTCGTAGGGTGCCCGCAGTGCGAATCTCTCGGTCCGGTCTATTCCTGGGGATATTAGTCCTGTGGATTATCTTCATCGGATCCGCGAGAACCGTGCATCTGATCGGCGCGCCGCCTCCGAGACACACGGACCCGTTCCAGGTCGGATACGGAATGCACGTCGCGGTTGCCGAGCATATGCATCTAATAAAGGGCGCCGGCTTTACTCACGTCAAGGCGTACCTGTCCTGGGCGAATTCGGAGCCCGACAAGGGCCGATACCAGTGGCACTACTCTCCATTCAAGGGCGACGCCTTCAACCTAGCCACCAATGCCCGACGCTCCGGCCTGAAGCTCATCGTCCGCGTCGACACACCGCCGGACTGGGCCGCGCCCGGCTCCGGCAACCGGCCTCCCGATAACCTCAGCGATTTTGCCGACTTCATGGCCGGCCTCGCCCGGTACCTTCGCGGTTGGGTAGTGGCCTACGAGATTTACAACGAACCTAACCTCAGCAGCGAGTGGGGAGGACAGCCGCCCGACCCCGAGCTGTATGCCGCGATGCTGAAAGCGGTATATCCGGCGATCAAGTCGGCCGATCCAGACGCCCTCGTCATCAGCGCCGGCATGGCGACCACCGCCGGCGACGGTGGCGCGACCGCGATGAACGACCTCGAGTTCATCCGCCGCATGTACCTGGCCGGCGCCAAGGGATACTTCGACGTCCTCGGCTCCCATCCCTACGCGTTCGGTCTGCCGCCCGGGTTGGAGCGCGAGGATGGGGTCACCGACTTTCTCCGGCCGGAAGAGCAACGGGCGATAATGCTCGAGTTTGGCGACGACTCGCCGATCTGGGCTACCGAGTTCGGTTGGCCGATCGATCCGGCCGAGCTCGACCGCGGGGAATATCTCGCCCACCACTCGTGGTCCGGATTGGCATGGCAGGTAGTGTCCCAGGCTCGCCAAGCCCAGTACCTTGAGGCTGCCTACGCCTACGCTCGCAGAAACTGGCCCTGGATGGGCGTGATGGTCCTGTTCAATCTCGACTTTAGCGCCGCCCCCTGGTACCCGGAACACGAGCCTATGCGTTATTTTTCCATCGTGAACCGAGACCTGTCCGGCCGGCCGGCCTACTCGACACTGCGCGACATGGAGAAGCTCTACCGGCCGTCCAAGGGGAGCATTCCTCGGACTCAGTTCCGGGACGGGTCGCCTGAATAACCGGTCTAGGTCAATTGCGGTACATTTCCCATCCCGCCCCTCTGGATTCCGGCCTTCGCCGGAATCGCGGTCGAGACCGCCGGGTCGCAGAAGGTGGTTTCGAGGGGAACTATTATTGTTAAAGTCGCAAATGAGCCAATTTGCGGCACTTTATTGACAGAACTTGCAAATGCCATAGAATTCGAAATCACTCACACAGAATTAGTCCTTCACACAAGGAGCGCACCCATGCATGAGCCGACACAGATGCAGGGTTATATCAGTCTAAGCATTGAGTTTGCATACGAGGATGACCAGTGGATCGCCATATGTCCGGAACTAGGACTTGCAATGCAGGATGACCACTTGGCGCAGTGCCAAAAGGACTTAGAAGAGGCAATTGACCTATTTTTGCAGAGCCTAGATGAGGAAGGAGATCGCGACGAATTCTTCAAAGAACATGGTATTGTCTTGCATCGCATCGATAGGGAAGACGAAAGCACGATGCGACTTCCGTCAGTATCGACCTTATGGACATTACCTGCCTAAATGTCGAATCCGCGCGTAACTGGGAGGGAGCTTATTCGGGCCCTCATAGACCGAGCCGGTTATACTCGATTACGTGAGAATGATCGAGGCGCGTTGTTGATCAACAATTCCAACGGCAAGCCGCGCCGCGCTGTCATTAAGGAGAATAATAAACCCATTCCCGGGAAGGTTCTCGAATTTATTGCCGGTCCTACTCAAACTAATCTTGGCCTTGCCGGGTTGCAGCGATTGATCGACAAATCGCGTCGCCATTCAAACTGAGTCAGTCTACCCGCGTCCATTAAGGGGCAACACAAACACAGCACAAAGAGTTGAGAATGGATAAGCAATTACTAGACCAACGATCCAATGAATCGAACCCAAACAACGATGCCTATTGGCAGGCTAGGGGATACGATCAGCGACCGACTGATTGGCGAGAGGCATATCAGAACATTGTCAAGCTGGAACGGGAGCAGCGAGAGCGACAGGAATGGCTGTCGAATCTTGTGAATGGGCCGCCGAGTCCCGTAACAGATTTTGATTCCCCATCTCTTGCTCCCTAGGGCCGTTCATGCGCCGATAGACGGCCCGTAGCATCACTACTGCGAGCATCGCCTCCTATTCCTATCAGCACCGTGTGCCATCGCATAACATAGTGCGTACGCAACAGCAAGACGACAACTCTGTGGGGGATTGTCATGGCCATGATCATGCGGATAACCGGCGGGCTGATGCTCGCATACTCGGCGTTGTACATCACCCACTTCATATTCGACACCCTCTACGACGCCGGGCCCATCTGGTCCGTCTTCAACGTCATCTCCGCCGCCGGCATACTCATCGCCCTAGCGGTAAATTTCGCCCACATGCGCGCGCAGTTCGGCCAACAGGCGGTCACTGTGTCGCGGCTCGGCGCATACGCGCTCTTCTATGCCAACGCCGCCCTGGCCATCTGGTTCTTCCGCAACTGGATCCACCTGCTTGCCCTGGAGGAAGGCGAATCGGTCAGCGTCCACTCAAACGTCATCTGGATGGTCGTCGCCGTTCTAATCCCTCTCGTTCTGGCTACCACAGGATGGCGGCTCTGGCGCAAGTCAGACTGAACTGCCCTAGATACCGCAGACGAAGGACAATGTAGGGTTGGGGCTCGTCCCCAACCGCCGGGGCGTGGGAGGGGGCGCCGGCGAAGGGGCGAATCGCGAATCGTCCGAGATGAGGGGATGCGGCAGGTCGTCGCCGGCCGGCCGGGATGGTCCTACGATCCGCCTTCGGCACAAATAGCGATGGCCGTAGGATCGCGCCCCGCCGCCGGCCGCCCCAGGCGGGGACAAGCCCCCGCCCTACATTGACCGCCGCCCGAGATACCGCATACGAACGAATCTGGTGGTGGGCATGGGGCCTCGCGCAAACCCCGTCCCCAATGACCGTTGTAGGGTTGGGGCTTGTCCCCAACCGCCGGGGCGGGGGAGGGGGCGTCGGCGATGGAAAAACCCCGGCGAAGGGGCGAATCGCGAATCGTCCGAGATGAGGGGATGCGGCAGGTCGTCGCCGGCCGGCCGGGATGGTCCTACAATCCGCCTTCGGCACAAATAGCGATGGCCGTAGGGTCGGCCCCCGCCGCCGGCCACCCCTGGCGGGGGACAAGCCCCCGCCCTACATTGACCGCCGCCCAAAATGCCGAGAACGAATGAACCTAGTGGCGGGCATGGTTTCCCGCGCAACGCCGGCCCCGGCCCCAATGACCCCTGTAGGGTTGGGGCTCGTCCCCAACCGCCGGGGCGGGGGAGGGGTCGCCGGCGATGGGAAAACCCCCGGCGTAGGGGGCGATTCGCGAATCGTCCGAGGCGAGGGGATGCGGCAGAGCGTCGCCGGCCGGCCCCGTCCCCAGCCGCTACCGCAGACGAAGGACAATGTAGGGTTGGGGCTTGTCCCCAACCGCCCGGGGTGGGGGAGGGTGCGCCGGCGATGGGAAAAAACCCCGGCGTAGGGGCGATTCGCGAATCGTCCGAGGCGAGGGAATGCGGCAGGTCATCGCCGGCCGGCCGGGAGGAACCCCGCTCACAACTCCAACGCAAACGAACCCGAATACGGATATTCTCGCCAATTCTCAACCAATCCCCTTCTCGTCGGGTTATTCAAAACGTACATGACCACGTCCTCCAGCGCTTCCTGCCGGCGCAAGAAGTGGTCCCAGAAGCTCGATTGCCAGAAACTGCCTTCGACACCATGCGACCAGGCTCGGCGCAAGGTCAGATTCTTGAATCGACCCACGAAGGTGACAATGTCGCAGGTGGCGGAAGGCTCGATGATCAAATGGACGTGGTCGGGCATTACGCAGTAGCCGTAGACTCTTACGCCGGACCTGCCGGAAAGCAAACGCAGAACATCCACAGCAGCCAAGGCGATCTGCGAATTGCCAAAGACCGGCTGGCGATCCTTAACCGCGATCGTTATCGAGCATATGGCGCCAGCTTGGCTGTATTCGCCGGCATCCAGTCGAATTCGTTTGCGGCTCGAAAGGAAAGAGTTCCGCTCCGCGATCGTTGACCTCCTGCAATCGGCGCTCCAGGTTGCGCCTATCCACAGTGCACGGGACAAGGCTCTGCTCTACATTGTCGTGCGTAGTGCGCTTGACGCTCGCCACACGGAACCGTACCTTGACGTACCACATTAGTAAAGAGGAACCCCGTAGATCCGGCCCTCGTCCCCAATGACCGCTCGCCTCGCGTAGTCTTCGACGGCCCCACAATCCGGCTCCGGCACAAATCGCGATGGCCGGAGGGTCGCCCCCCGCCTACGGCCGCCGGCGGGTTGGAGAAACCGCTGTAGGGCTGGGGCTTGTCCCCAGCCGCTCGAGATACCGCGAACGAACGAACCTAGCGACGGGAATGGGTCCACGCGCAAACGCCGGCCCCGTCCCCAACCGCCGGGGCGTGGGAGGAGCGTCGGCGATGGGAAAACCCCCGGCGTAGGGGCGATTCGCGAATCGCCCGAGGTGGGGGGATGCGGCGGGTCGTCGCCGGCCGGCCGGGAGGAACCCCGTGCCGGGTGGGATGGTCCTACAATCCGGCTCCGGCGCAAATCGCGATGGCCGTAGGATCGCTCCCCGCCGCCGGCCGCCCCAGGCGGGGGACAAGCCCCGCGCCCTACATTTCCCCCCGCCCCGCGCCCGACAATCCGGCCATCGAGGGCGGAATGACCTCCGGCATAGTCCTGTAGGGTTGGGGCTCGTCCCCAACCGCCGGTGGGGGGAGGAGCGCCGGCCCAACAATCCGGCTCCGGCAAAAATCGCGATGGTCGTAGGATCGCTCCCCGCCGGCCCCCACCCCTGGCGGGGGACAAGCCCCCGCCCTACATTGACTTCGACCGCACTACATTTCCCCCGGAAGCCGTCCGAGACTCGATTGCGCGCCTTGTGGCAGACGGCCCTAAGAATCCCATAAGAATTGTGCATTCGCCATAAACACCCGGCGTTGTACTCGCCGGTCGATTGCATTACAATTCATTCACCGCGCAATCGGAGGGATTGCGCGTGTATCATGGACCCGCGACGTATCGGATTCTGAGGATATGTCGCCCGCGTTCGCGCAGTTTGTGGTCGATCCATCATCCCTACAAATTGTGTCCGGCTTTCCCATAGCCACTACATCTGGTAGCTCGATTGCGGCCGAGGATGACGGCCCGTAGCTGCCGGTTGCCGCGCTCAAGCGGTCAATGCGGATTCTTGATCGATTATGTATTGGCCGGTGGATTGAGATACAATCCCGTCGATTAAAGCGTTTTGCGCGAAACTGCGTTCCGGTCGCAGTTTTTTGGTGTTTGTACTGGTATCTGGAGTTGGGTTACAATTCCGTCGGAAATCATGTGCGTAGAGGGGAATGATTTATAAGATTTATAGGTTTCTTGCGGTTGAACTGGGGAGATGATTGGTTTACAATGCGGTCGGAACGAAAAATAGATCAATGGGTTTGATCGACAGAGAGGTGCACTAATGAAGGCAGGTCGTTGGTTGTTATTGGCCATTGTGGCGAGTTTTGCTGCCATGATGATGGTTTCGTCAGCATTTGGCCGAGGACAGTCGGCCGTCATCTTCGATTACGAGGTGACGAACGACGGCGGAATCCTGTTCGCCGACGAGTACGAGCGATTGGGCGGAGTGGATACGCTGGGATACCCTGCCTCGTACCGCTACATGCAAGGTGGGTTCACCTACCAGGTGACGCAGAGAGCGCTACTGCAATGGAGACCGGAAGTAGGGAGCGCGTACCTGGGCAACATCTTCGAGATGTTGGAGAAAGCGGGCCACGACCAGTGGCTGCTGCAGGCAAAGGGAATACCTCTGCCGATCAAGGATGACGGATCCGGGGGAGATTGGAACAAAGCGAAGGCAACCAGGCTCTCCTGGCTGACGAACGAGCAGATCAAGGCGAAGTATCTGGCGAACCCGAATCCATCGGCGATATCGGATTGGAACGAGGATCGGTCGATCGAGTTGTATGGACTACCGATGTCCATGCCGGAGAAGCACGGTCCATTCATAAGCCAGCGCTTCCAGCGAGTGGCGTTCCAGTTGTGGGTTGACGAAATACCCGGCAGCCCAGCGCCAGGAACGGTAATAGGCGTCTTGGCGGGAGACCTGCTGAAAGAGGCGGGACTGGTGCCGGCGGAAGGCCTGAACGTAGCTGAGCGGCCGACGGTCGTGACAGCGCCGCAGCCGGCGCCCGCGCCAGCGCCTGCTCCATCGCAATCATCGCCAGCGCCATCGCAGCCGGCCGCTCCGGCGGTGCCGGAAGGCTCCAGGCTGTCCGCGCTGAGCCTGACTGGCGTAACACTGTCGCCGGCGTTCAGCCCCACGCACACGTCTTACACCGGAACCGCGGCAAGCGGCACGGCTACTACGGATGTGACGGCTACCAAGGCCGATGACGCCGCGGACGACCCGGTGATCAAACTCGGTGGGACAGTGGACGATGACGGTACCGGTCTGGCTCTGGCTGCTAATGCAGTCAGCGTGATCACGATCGAGGTGACCGGCGAAGACGAGAAGAAGGTGACCTACACCGTCAGAGTGACGCGAGGCCAGGCGACTACCGACGCCTCGTTGTCAGCTCTGAGCCTGAACAACAACATCGCGCTGTCGCCGGCGTTCTCCTGGGACCGCCACAGCTACACCGGCGTTGCGGCCAGCAGCGTGAGCAGTACGACTGTGGCTGCGACGGCGACCCAATCAGGCGCCACTCCCGCAGCGACGGTGGCCTACGAGTTGAACGACAGCTCGCATGCCGCGGCTAATATGTCTCTGTCGCCGGGTTCGGGCAACAAGATCGAGGTCATAGTCACGGCGTCTGACGGCAAGACGAAGCAGACCTACACGATCACAGTGACGCGGTTGAGTTCTTCGGGCAACACCGACGCCAGCTTGGCGTCGCTGACCCTGAGCGCAGGCACGCTGTCGCCGGCGTTCAGCTCCGGGCACACGTCTTACACGGCCAGCGTGGCCAGCAGCGTGGAGAATTTGACCGTAACTGCGCCGGCGAACGCCACCGGCGCTACTGTTGACATCTCACCGGACAGTCCGGTGGCTCTGGGCGATGCTGGAACGGTTACCGTCATCACTGTGGAGGTGACGGCGTCAGACACGACTACGACTAAGACCTACCTGTTGAGGGTGACGCGTGGGAGCGTGACGCCGTCTACGGACGCGACGTTGTCTAATCTGGACCTGGGCGACGACGTGACGGTGTCGCCAGAGTTCAAGAGAGGCACCTACGCCTACACCGCCACCGTGGCAAACAGCGTGACGACGGTGGATGTGGATGCGGATAAGAACAACAACGTCAGTGAGGTGACGTTGGTCTACAAGATAAACGGAGCTACGGATACCGACGGACAGGGTCTGGCGGTGTCACCGGGTTCCAACACCGTAACGGTCGAGGTGACGGCGGCGGACGGGAAGACGAAGCGGACCTACACGATCACGGTGACGCGGCTGGGTACCACGGGCAACACAGACGCGACGCTGTCGAGTCTGAGCCTGGGCGGCACCGAGAGCGGCGACGTGGCGCTGTCGCCGGCGTTCAGCCCCAGTCATACGACGTACACCGCGACTGTGGCAAACAGCGTGGCCAGTACGGACGTGACGGCGGTGAAGAACTACACCGACGCGACAGGTCCGGTAATCACTGTCACCGGAGCCGGCAGTTGGAGTAGCCCAACTGCGACTCTGGGCCAGGGTTCCAACGTCATAACGCTCGTGGTGACGGCGCAAGACACGACTATTACGAAGACCTACACGGTCACGGTGACGAAGCTTGCGGCGGCTACGAACGCCAATCTGTCGAGCCTGACGCTGAGCGGCTTCACGCTGAGTCCGAGTTTCTCCAGCGGCACCATTGACTACACAGCTAGCGGGACCGCTGGCGCCGCCACACTGACGGTGGAGAAGAGCGACTCGAACGCGACCGTGACCTCCTTCACCCATAACACTACCCCTGTCAGCGACGACGACAATGACGATAGTGTATCGATCACGACGGTATCCGGATCGGGCACCATAGTCGTGTTGGTGACGGCGGAAGACGGGAGTACTACGAAGACGTACACTGTCACGTATACGGCTAACTAGCGACTGAGTGAAGGCGGAGGTCAGCCTCCGCACTCGCTCGACAACGAGCCTAAGACGAAACGCCCTACCCGTAAGAAGGTAGGGCGTTTTGCTGTCCAAAGACCCCTCGCCCCTCGCCTCGCGGAGTCTTACGACTGTAGGGTTGGGGCTCGTCCCCAACCGCCGGGGCGGGGTAGGGTCGCCGGCCCTACAATCCGGCTCCGGCACAAATCCCGATCACCGTAGGATCGCACCCAACCGCACCCCACCCCTGGCGGGGGACAAGCCCCGCGCCCTACATTTCCCCCCTCCCCCCGTCCGAGAATCCGGCCATCGAGGGCGGAATGACCTCCGGCATAGTCCTGTAGGGTTGGGGCTCGTCCCCAACCGCCGGGGCGGGGGAGGGGGCGTCGGCAATGGGAAAAACCCCGGCGTAGAGGCGATTCGCGAATCGCCCGAGGCGAGGGAATGCGGCGGAACGTCGCTGGCCCCCGTCCCCAATGACCGTTGTAGGGTTGGGGCTTGTCCCCAACCGCCGGGGCGGGGAAGGGCGCCGGCAATGGGAAAAACCCCGGCGTAGGGGCGATTCGCGAACCGTCCGAAAATACCGCAAACGAATGGACCTCGCGGCGGGCATGGGGGTTCCGCGCAACGCCGGCCCCGTCCCCAATGACCGCTGTAGGGTTGGGGCTCGTCCCCAACCGCCGGTGGGGGGAGGACCTCCGGCGATGGGAAAAAACCCCCGGCGTAGGGGCAAATCGCGAATCATCCGAGATGAGGGGATGCGGCGGAGCGTCGCCGGCCGGCCGCCCCAACCGCCCAAAAAACCGCAAACGAACGACAATACGACGGGCATGAACGATATCGGCCGAACCCCTGTAGGGTTGGGGCTTGTCCCCAACCGCCGGTGGGGGGAGGATCTCCGGCGATGGAAAAACCCCCGGCGTAGGGTCGAATCGCGAATCGTCCGAGGCGAGGGGATGCGGCAGGCCGTCGCCGGCCGGCCAAGATACCGCAAACGAACGACAACACGACGGGCATGAACGATATCGGCCGAATCCCTGTAGGGTTGGGGCTTGTCCCCAACCGCCGGTGGGGGGAGGGTCGCCGGCGATGGAAAAAACCTCGGCGTAGGGTCGAATCGGGAATCATCCGAGGCGAGGGGATGCGGCGGAACGTCGCCGGCCGGGAGGAACCCCGTGCGGGGCGGGATGGTCTTACAATCCGGCTCCGGCACAAATCGCGATGTCCGTAGGGTCGCTCCCCGCCGCCGGCCACCCCAGGCGGGGGACAAGCCCCGCGCCCTACATTTCCCCCCTCCCCGCGCCCGACAATCCGGCCACCGAGGGCGGAATGACCTCCGGCATAGTCCTGTAGGGTTGGGGCTTGTCCCCAACCGCCGGGGCGTGGGAGGGGGCGCCGGCGATGGGAAAACCCCCGGCGTAGGTGCGAACCGCGAATCGCCCGAGGCGAGGGGATGCGGCGCTGTGTCATGTTCCCAGCTTGGGGAGCGGCTCGCTCGCGCACTTTGCTCGCCCGGCATCCCGACATTTTCATTCTCTTATGCGGGCTTCATAAGGCCATGGTGGTTCCAGCCCCGTATCGGAGTACGGGGCCGGAGTGACGATCGGCCGTATACGGGGTCGGAAACCACACGCCAACGTCATTCCGGCCCCCCGTTCGTCATTCCGGCGGAAGCCGGAATCCAGGGGGGCGGTGGGGAGGTCTGGCGCTCTCGCCGCGCAAGACGGTCATGAAGCAAGCGAAAGGCCGGCTCCGCGATGTGGCGCGACCTGTACGACGAGGTAGTCCTACGCAAACGCCGAGGGGCCTGGACTCCGGCCCCGTATCGGAGTACGGGGCAGGCTCTTCGCCGGAGTGACCTTGGGAGAGGGGCCGGCCCGGCACTTCGTCACTACTATGAAAATAGACCGCTTCGGCGTCCTCTCGTTCGTGATTTGCGGCATCCCATCGTCAATTCGGCCCCCCGTTCGTCATTCCGGCGGAAGCCGGAATCCAGAGGGGCGGTGGGGAGATCTGGCGCTCTCGCCGCGCAAGACGGTCATGAAGCAAGCGAAAGGCCGGCTCCGCGATGTGGCGCAACCTGTACGACGAGGTAGTCCGACGCAAACGCCGAGGGGCTTGGACTCCGGCCCCGTGACGAGTAGAATCATACGATGAAACAAGCCTACGTCTACGTCCTTGCCAGCAAACGCAACGGCACACTCTACATAGGAGTTACCTCGAACCTTGTCCAACGCGTCTGGCAGCACAAAAATGACTTCGTAGAGGGGTTCACGAAACGCTATGGAGTACACACCCTAGTTTGGTACGAGACTCACGAAACGATGGAGAGCGCGATCAGTAGAGAAAAGGCTCTGAAGGAATGGAAGAGGGCCTGGAAGGTTCGCCTAATCGAGAGGACGAACGCAAACTGGCGTGACCTGTACGACGAGGTGGTCTGAGCCAAACGCCGAGGGGTCTGGACTCCGGCCCCGTATCGGAGTACGGGGCCGGAGTGACGATCGGCCGTATACGGGGTCGGAAACCACACGCCAACGTCATTCCGGCGGAAGCCGGAATCCAGAGGGGCGGTGGGGAGGTCTGGCGCTCTCGCCGCGCAAGACGGTCATGAAGCAAGCGAAAGGCCGGCTCCGCGATGTGGCGCGACCTGTACGACGAGGTAGTCCGACGCAAACGCCGAGGGGTTTGGACTCCGGTCCGCCTGAGGCGGATACGGGGCAGGCTCTTCGCCGGAGTGACCTTGGGAGAGGGGCCGGCCCGGCACTTCGTCACTACTATGAAAATAGACCGCTTCGGCGTCCTCTCGTTCGTGATTTGCGGCATCCCATCGTCAATTCGGCCCCCCGTTCGTCATTCCGGCGGAAGCCGGAATCCAGAGGGGCGGTGGGGAGGTCTGGCGCTCTCGCCGCGCAAGACGGTCATGAAGCAAGCGAAAGGCCGGCTCCGCGACGTGGCGCAACCTGTACGACGAGGTAGTCCGACGCAAACGCCGAGGGGTTCTGGACTCCGGTCCGCCTGAGGCGGATACGGGGCAGGCTCTTCGCCGGAGTGACCTTGGGAGAGGGGCCGGCCCGGCACTTCGTCACTACTATGAAAATAGACCGCTTCGGCGTCCTCTCGTTCGTGATTTGCGGCATCCCATCGTCAATTCGGCCCCCCGTTCGTCATTCCGGCCCCCCGTTCGTCATTCCGGCGGAAGCCGGAATCCAAGGGTGGGGAGGTGGCACAACGACCCCGCGAATACGTTCCGATTGCAATTTTTGGTGTTTGAATTGGTATGTGGGTTGGGTTACAATTCCCCTCGGAGAATATTCAGAAACGTGTAGTAGTTGAGGTAATTATTTATAAGGTTCATAGGTCCTTTACGGTTGAACTGGGGAAATGATTGGTTTACAATGCCGTCGGAACGAAAAATAGATCAATGGGTTTGATCGACAGAGAGGTGCACTAATGAAGGCAGGTCGTTGGTTGTTATTGGCCATTGTGGCGAGTTTTGCTGCGATGATGATGGTCTCGTCAGCATTTGGCCGAGGACAGTCGGCCGTCATCTTCGATTATGAAGTGACGAACGACGGCGGGATCCTGTTCGCCGACGAGTACGAGCGATTGGGCGGAGTGGATACGCTGGGATACCCTGCCTCGTACCGCTACATGCAGGGAGGGTTCACCTACCAGGTGACGCAGAGAGCTCTGTTGCAGTGGAGGCCGGAGGTAGGGAGCGCTTATCTCGGGAACATCTTCGAGATGTTGGAGAAGGCGGGCCTGGACGACTGGCTGCTGCAAGCGAAGGGAATACCTCTGCCGATCAAGGATGATGGATCCAACGGCGATTGGAACAAAGCGAAGGCAACGAGGCTTTCGTGGTTGACGAACGAACAGATCAAGGCGAAGTATTTCGCGAACCCGAATCCAAGCGCAATATCGGATTGGAACGAGGACAGCGCGATCAACCTGTATGGACTGCCGATGTCCATGCCGGAGAAGCACGGGCCGTTCATAAGCCAGCGCTTCCAGCGAGTGGCGTTCCAGTTGTGGGTTGACGAAATACCCGGCAGCCCGGCGCCAGGAACGGTAATAGGTGTCTTGGCGGGCGACCTGCTGAAAGAGGCGGGACTGGTGCCGGCGGAAGGCCTGAACGTAGCTGAGCGGCCGACGGTCGTGACAGCGCCGCAGCCGGCGCCCGCGCCAGCGCCTGCTCCATCGCAATCATCGCCAGCGCCATCGCAGCCGGCCGCTCCGGCGGTGCCGGAAGGCTCCAGGCTGTCCGCGCTGAGCCTGACTGGCGTAACACTGTCGCCGGCGTTCAGCCCCACGCACACGTCTTACACCGGAACCGCGGCAAGCGGCACGGCTACTACGGATGTGACGGCTACCAAGGCCGATGACGCCGCGGACGACCCGGTGATCAAACTCGGTGGGACAGTGGACGATGACGGTACCGGTCTGGCTCTGGCTGCTAATGCAGTCAGCGTGATCACGATCGAGGTGACCGGCGAAGACGAGAAGAAGGTGACCTACACCGTCAGAGTGACGCGAGGCCAGGCGACTACCGACGCCTCGTTGTCAGCTCTGAGCCTGAACAACAACATCGCGCTGTCGCCGGCGTTCTCCTGGGACCGCCACAGCTACACCGGCGTTGCGGCCAGCAGCGTGAGCAGTACGACTGTGGCTGCGACGGCGACCCAATCAGGCGCCACTCCCGCAGCGACGGTGGCCTACGAGTTGAACGACAGCTCGCATGCCGCGGCTAATATGTCTCTGTCGCCGGGTTCGGGCAACAAGATCGAGGTCATAGTCACGGCGTCTGACGGCAAGACGAAGCAGACCTACACGATCACAGTGACGCGGTTGAGTTCTTCGGGCAACACCGACGCCAGCTTGGCGTCGCTGACCCTGAGCGCAGGCACGCTGTCGCCGGCGTTCAGCTCCGGGCACACGTCTTACACGGCCAGCGTGGCCAGCAGCGTGGAGAATTTGACCGTAACTGCGCCGGCGAACGCCACCGGCGCTACTGTTGACATCTCACCGGACAGTCCGGTGGCTCTGGGCGATGCTGGAACGGTTACCGTCATCACTGTGGAGGTGACGGCGTCAGACACGACTACGACTAAGACCTACCTGTTGAGGGTGACGCGTGGGAGCGTGACGCCGTCTACGGACGCGACGTTGTCTAATCTGGACCTGGGCGACGACGTGACGGTGTCGCCAGAGTTCAAGAGAGGCACCTACGCCTACACCGCCACCGTGGCAAACAGCGTGACGACGGTGGATGTGGATGCGGATAAGAACAACAACGTCAGTGAGGTGACGTTGGTCTACAAGATAAACGGAGCTACGGATACCGACGGACAGGGTCTGGCGGTGTCACCGGGTTCCAACACCGTAACGGTCGAGGTGACGGCGGCGGACGGGAAGACGAAGCGGACCTACACGATCACGGTGACGCGGCTGGGTACCACGGGCAACACAGACGCGACGCTGTCGAGTCTGAGCCTGGGCGGCACCGAGAGCGGCGACGTGGCGCTGTCGCCGGCGTTCAGCCCCAGTCATACGACGTACACCGCGACTGTGGCAAACAGCGTGGCCAGTACGGACGTGACGGCGGTGAAGAACTACACCGACGCGACAGGTCCGGTAATCACTGTCACCGGAGCCGGCAGTTGGAGTAGCCCAACTGCGACTCTGGGCCAGGGTTCCAACGTCATAACGCTCGTGGTGACGGCGCAAGACACGACTGTGACTAAGACCTACACGGTCACGGTGACGAAGCTTGCGGCGGCTGCGAACGCCAATCTGTCGAGCCTGACGCTGAGCGGCTTCACGCTGAGTCCGAGTTTCTCCAGCGGCACCATTGACTACACAGCTAGCGGGCCCGCTGGCGCCGCCACACTGACGGTGGAGAAGAGCGACTCGAACGCGAGCGTGACCTCCTTCACCCATAACAGTACCGCTATCAGCGACGACGACGATGACGATAGTGTATCGATCCCGATTGCATCCGGATCGGGCACCATAATCGTGTTGGTGACGGCGGAAGACGGGAGTACTACGAAGACGTACACTGTCACGTATACGACTAACTAGCGACTGAGTGAAGGCGGAGCCAGCCTCCGCACTCGCTCGACGACGAGCCTAAGGCGAAACGCCCTACCCGTAAGAAGGTAGGGCGTTTTGCTGTCCAAAGACGGCTCGCCTCTCGCCTCGCGGAGTCTTCGACTGTAGGGTTGGGGCTCGTCCCCAACCGCCCAAGATACCGCAAACGAACGACAATACGAAGGGCAAGAACGATACCGGCCGAACCGCTGTAGGGCTGGGGCTTGTCCCCAGCCGCCGGTGGGGGGAGGACCTCCGGCGATGGGAAAAACCCCGGCGTAGGGGCGATTCGCGAATCGCCCGAGGCGAGGGGATGCGGCAGGTCGTCGCCGGCCCCCGTCCCCAATGACCGTTGTAGGGTTGGGGCTCGTCCCCAACCGCCGGGGTGGGGGAGGTGCGCCGGCGATGGGAAAACCCCCGGCGTAGGGGCGAATCGCGAATCGTCCGAGGCGAGGGAATGCGGCGGGTCGTCGCCGGCCCCCGTCCCCAATGACCGTTGTAGGGTTGGGGCTCGTCCCCAACCGCCGGGGCGTGGGAGGATCGCCGGCGATGGAAAAACCCCCGGCGCAGGGGCGATTCGCGAACCGTCCGAGATCCCACAAACGAATGAACCTGGCGGCGGGCATGGGGGTTCCGCGCAACGCCGGCCCACGTCCCCAATGACCGATGTAGGGTTGGGGCTTGTCCCCAACCGCCGGGGCGGTGTAGGGGAGCCGGCGAAGGGAAAACCCCCGGCGTAGGTGCGAATCGCGAATCGTCCGAGGTGGGGGGATGCCGCAGGTCGTCCCCAACCGCCGGGGTGGGGGAGGACCTCCGGCGATGGAAAAACCCCGGCGTAGGTGCGAATCGCGAATCGTCCGAGGCGAGGGAATGCGGCAGGTCGTCGCCGGCCGGCCGGGATGGTCCTACAATCCGGCTCCGGCAAAAATCGCGATGGCCGTAGGATCGCGCCCTGCCGCCGGCCGCCCCTGGCGGGGGACAAGCCCCGCGCCCTACATTTCCCCCCTCCCCGCGCCCGACAATCCGGCCATCGAGGGCGGAATGACCTCCGGCATAGTCCTGTAGGGTTGGGGCTCGTCCCCAACCGCCGGGGCGGGGGAGGGGGCGCCGGCGAAGGGGAAACCCCCGGCGTAGGGACGATTCGCGATTCGCCCGAGATACCGCAAACGAATGGACCTCGCGGCGGGCATGGGGGTTCCGCGCAACGCCGGCCCCCGTTCCCAATGACCGATGTAGGGTTGGGGCTCGTCCCCAACCGCCGGGGCGTGGGAGGGTCGCCGGCGATGGAAAAAACCCCCGGCGTAGGGGCGATTCGCGAACCGTCCGAGATACCGCAAACGAATGGACCTCGCGGCCGGCATGGGGCCTCTCGCAACGCCGGCCCCCGTTCCCGATGACCGATGTAGGGTTGGGGCTCGTCCCCAACCGCCGGGCGTGGGAGGGTCGCCGGCGATGGAAAAACCCCGGCGTAGGGGGGATTCGGGAATCGTCCGAGGCGAGGGGATGCGGCGGGTCGTCGCCGGCCGGCCGGGATGGTCCTACAATCCGGCTCCGGCGCAAATCGCGATGGCCGTAGGGACGCTCCCTGCCGCCGGCCGCCCCAGGCGGGGGACAAGCCCCCGCCCTACATTTCCCCCCTCCCCGCGCCCGACAATCCGGCCATCGAGGGCGGAATGACCTCCGGCATAGTCCTGTAGGGTTGGGGGAGGACCTCCGGCGATGGAAAAAACCCCGGCGTAGGGGCGAATCGCGAATCGTCCGAGGCGAGGGGATGCCACAGACCGGCGCCGGCCCGGCCGACTGACCAATCCCACCGCCGCCATTCCCGGCCCCGACCTTCCAATGGGAAAACGCCGGCGCCCGTAACGGATGGGCACTGTTGACCGCCGGCTTAGAATAGACTTATGAACTGCATTGACGACGAACTCTATGCGCCGTCCGGCTCTGCCGCGCGATCTATTCGACATGACCATTGCTGTGAGGTTCGCTAATGAGTAAAGGCCGGTGGCTGGCAATGGCTATTCTGGCGAGCGTTGCCGGCGTATTGATATTCTCATCCGCATCCGGCCAACGTTTAGTTGGGCCCTATTCAGCCGCCATCTACGACTATGAGGTGACCGACGAGAGTGGTATCAGCTTTGCCACGGAGTTCGAGCGGCTTGGCGGAGTCGATACCCTCGGACATCCGGCGTCCTATCGTTTTCGGCTAAGAGATGGGTTCACCTACCAGTTGACCCAGGGCGCGCTGCTGCAATGGAGGCCGGAGGTCGGTAGGGCATTCCTGGGCAACACGTTCGAGCTGCTCGAGCAGGCCGGCCTTGACGGATGGCTGCTCAGAGACAAGGGCATCCCCCTACCCATCAAGAACGACGGTTCAGGGGGCGACTGGGTAAAGGCGAAGGAGACGAGGTTCTCTTGGCTGACGAACAAAGAGATCAAGGCGAAATACCTGGCTAATCCCAATCCAGGTAGTATCGAATCTTGGGATGAGACCCGAGCCATCGAACTGTATGGACTGCCTATGTCCTACCCGGAAAAGCATGGGCCATTCATAAGCCAGCGCTTCCAGCGGGTCGCGTTCCAGTTGTGGGTCGAGGACGTGAGAGGAATGCCGGCTTCTGGTACGGTAGTGAGAGTGCTGGGCGGCGATCTGTTGAAGGAGGCCGAGCTCATACCGCCGGAAGCCCTGGCGCCGGCAGAGCGGCCCACGCCGACCCCTACGCCTACAGCGACTCCGACGCCCACGCCAACCCCTACGCCCACGCCGACTCCAACCCCAACGCCGGAGCCATATCCTCCTCCCCCAAGGCGAACCTAGCAGAGTAATGTGGCAGGTGAGAGGGCCCCTGTAGGGTTGGGGCTCGTCCCCAACCGCCGGGGCGTGGGAGGGGCGCCGGCGATGGGAAAAAATTCCGGCGTAGGGGCGATTCGCGAATCGTCCGAGGCGAGGGGAGGCGGCAGGTCGCCGGCCGGCAGTGGGAGAAACCGCTCGCCTCGCGTAGTCTTCGACTGTAGGGCTGGGGCTTGTCCCCAGCCGCCGGGGGGCGTGGGAGGGGCGCCGGCCCAACAACCGGCCCCGGCACAAATCGCGATGGTTGTAGGATCGCGCCCTGCCGCCGGCCACCCCTGGCGGGGGACAAGCCCCGCGCCCTACATCGACCGCCGCCGAAAATACCGCGAACGAACGAGCCTATTGGCAGGCATGGTTTCCCGCGCAACGCCGGCCCCCGTCCTCAATGACCGCTGTAGGGTTGGGGCTCGTCCCCAACCGCCCGAAATACCGCGAACGAACGACAATACGACGGGCAAGAACGATACCGGCCGGGATGACCCTGTAGGGTTGGGGCTAGTCCCCAACCGCCGGGCGTGCGAGGGTCGCCGGTCCAACAATCCGGCTCCGGCACAAATCGCGATGGCCGTTGGGTCGTACCCAGCCGCACCCCACCCCAGGCGGGGGACAAGCCCCGCGCCCTACATTGACCGCCGCCCAAGATGCCGCAGACGGACGGACAAATCATCGCGAGGCGGCGGGCACGGGGCCGCGCGCAACGCCGGCCCCCGTCCCCATCCGCCCAAATTAGCGCAAACGTACGAATCCCGCACCCTAGCATATAACGCCATTAGCCTATTGACTTACGTCCTAAAATATTTGTGTCACCCGTTTTTCTTGAGGAATGATTATGTTGTGGTTGCGAGCAATCCTCCTTGGCATCCTATTCGTGAGCGCGATTCCGGCCGGATCCGCATCCGCCGCCGGCGAGCACCTCTTCGTGCGCTGGGGCTACGTTGTCACCTATGACCAGCGGTCGACCGAGTCGTTGCGCAACTTCGGCGAACGTCTAGACGTCGTTTCGCCTGGCACCTACGGCGTCACTAGCCGGGGAGACTTGATCGGCGGACATAATCGGGAGATCGCCGAATTGGCCCGCGCCAACGGCGCTCTGTTGATTCCCA
The DNA here is from genome assembly GCA_963664835.2 of Chloroflexota bacterium. Lineage (GTDB taxonomy): Bacteria > Chloroflexota > UBA6077 > FW602-bin22 > JBCLEL01. Next base: position 508,061 of record CAXXUG010000020.1, read on the forward strand.
TGGTCGTCAACAAGTCGAAGTATTCACACTTCCATATGGTGCTGCACCCAGGCCCAATGCGGGACAAGGTCGTCAACGACCTGGTAGCGCTGGTTGATCGCTACGACTACGATGGAATTCACGTCGACTTCGAAGGCATCTCAGCTTCGGACAGAGACAACCTGACGTCCTTTATGGCCGAGCTATGGCACAGGCTATCCCCCAATGGCAAGCTCGTGACGATAGCGGTCGGCGCGAAGGCAAGTGATATTCGCACCGGCTGGCATGGGCCCTACGACTACGCGGCCTTGGGCCGGGTGACCCACTACGTTGTCATTATGACCTACGGATACCGTTCGTCCATCAGTAGCATACCCAGCTCTACCTCGCCGATCGAGTGGGTAGAAGACGTGGCGGCATTCTCGGTGAGCCAAATCCCCAGCGAAAAAGTGCTGCTCGGACTTGGATTCTGGGCCTACGATTGGGCGGTTGGCACCGGCGAAGAGGCAGTCCCTTGGACCCACACCGAGGTCATGGAGTTGGCCAAGATACCGGGCGCTCGCATCGAATACGACGAGTCCGTTCAGTCGCCCAGATTGCTTTACGAGGAAAACGGTCGGCACCATGAGGTATGGTACGAAGATGCCCGAAGCGTTGCCGCCAAGACTGAAATAGCGCGCAAATACAACATGGGCGGCGTAGCCGGCTGGCGGCTTGGACATGAGGACCCTAAGGTTTGGGACGTTCTCGACTATCAGGGGCCGGCTGAGATCGCGCTGCCGAATGGCCTGTTCTTCACCCAGACCGGACGTGAGACCGGCAACGGATACTCCGTCGTCGACGAGCCGGACGGTCCCCAGTTCTGGTCTGAGTTCCTGAGGCTTGGGGGCGTCCACACGCTGGGCTATCCGGTAAGCAGAAGCTTCCGCGGCTTCGATGGCTTTATGTACCAGGCGTTCCAGCGTGGGATGCTGCAGTGGAGGCCGGAGTTGGGCATCGCCCATCTAGCCAACACGTTCGATATGATCACAGACAATGGTAAGGAGTCGGTGCTGCAGTTTGCTGGAGTACCGCCTGCGGTCCAGCACGACGGATCAAATGGCGATTGGAGCGCCGCCCGCCGAATACGCCTCTCGTGGTTGTCTCAGCCCGAAATCAAACAGCACTTCCTTTCCAATCCGAATAAAGAGCAGTTTGAAAACTGGAGCGAAGATCTCTCGATTCAGCTTTACGGTCTGCCGGCTTCAGAGCCGGTCAAGGCCGGGCCGTTCATTGTCCAACGATTTCAGCGCATCTCATTGCAGCTATGGGTTGAAGACGTGCCCGGTATGCCGAGTAAAGGGTCTGTGGTAGGAATCCTGGGAGGAGACTACTTGAAGCAGGCGGGACTGGTGCCGTTCGAGGCTGCCAGGCTCGAGCCGAATCCGCTCGTTTGGAATATCCTGGCGCCGGAGGCCTCACCAGCGCTTGCTGATGCTGGCGAAGGGCCTGAATAGCCAGTCGTCACGCTGAGGTTAGACCGGCGCCGGCGGGCATCCCTCTTTCGTAATGATGGATTTGTGGTAAACTCCAATTCAAGAGAGGATCCGATCAGGTAGATTCTTAGTATCGAGTTCGTTCTGCGGCAGCCGCGAATAGAAAAAGCGGCACTCGATCTTGAGGTAGGTTGAATAGGATGAATCCGCTAATCGTGACTGGCCTTGGGCCGATAGAGCTAGTAATCATTCTTGCCTTGGTCGTTATTATCTTTGGCGCCGGCAAGATGTCCGATATGGGCAGCGCGCTGGGCAAGAGCATCAAGGAGTTCCGAACCTCGGTCCGGGCCCCGGACGAGGACGAGGAAGAGGCGAGCGCGGAAGCCGCTCCGGCCAAGCCGGCCAAGGAGTCAAGCGACAACGCCTAGCCGCCTGGCAGTTCCTTGCTGCGCCGCGCCGCTCCTATGTCGCCCTGTAACCAGTAGCGTCCCGTGTTAAACGTAGACGAGGCGCTGGCCCGAATCCTCGACCAGGTCGAACGTCTTCCGGCTGAAGAGCGACCGATCATTGATGTCCTGGGCCTCACTTTGGCCGAGGATATCGTCTCCACTTTCAATATTCCGCCCCACGACAACGTCGCGATGGACGGGTATGCCGTCCAGGCGCCTGACATTGACGCGGCGACTGCCGCCAACCCTTCCCGGCTGCAGATCATCGGTGAGCTGCCTGCTGGTGTAACTCCCAAACAGGCGGTGGAGCCCGGAACAGCGATACGGGTTATGACCGGCGCGCCGGTGCCCCCGGGCGCCGACACAGTCGTTCCGTTCGAAGCGACCAGTGAGCTGGACGGCGCTCAGCGGGTCGCGGTGTTGGACACGATCTCCATTTACGATCCTCCTGCGGCCGGCGCTAACATCCGTCGGGCCGGCGAGGATATCCGCGAGGGTCGGGTCGTCTTTTCCAAGGGGATCGAGCTCCGGCCGGCCGAGATCGGGGTGATCGCGTCGGTGGGTCTGGCTTCAGTCAAGGTCCATCGCCGGCCGCGGGTGGCGATTCTATCGACCGGGAACGAGCTGCTGGAGCCGGGTGAGCCGATAGTTCCTGGCAAGATCTATGACTCGAACACCTACTCGCTATCCGCGCTGGTACGGAAGTACGGCGGGGAGCCGGTCGTGCTGGGAATAGCGCTCGATGAGTTGGAGGACATTCGCGCGAGGGTGCGAGCCGGGTTGGAGACCGATCTACTGCTCACCTCGGCCGGCGTCTCGAAGGGCGACTATGACGTGGTGAAGGACGTGCTGGCCGGCGAGGGAGCGGTAGAGTTCTGGCAGGTGGCGATCAAGCCCGGCCGGCCTATGGCATTCGGAGTGATTAGCGGAGTGCCCCACGTCGGGCTGCCGGGCAACCCGGTCGCCTCGATAGTCGCGTTCGAGCAGTTCGTACGGCCGGCTATGCTGAAGATGCTGGGGCGACGCCGGCTGCGCAAGCCGGAGATCGAGGCTATCTTCCATGGTCGGGTCACCAATGGCGACAATCGACGCTGTTTCGCCCGGGTCAGGGTTGTGGAGGAGGATGGCGAGATGCACGCCTACTCAGCCGGCGCTCAGGGTTCGGGGGTCCTAACGTCGATGGCCTATGCGAACGGCCTGGCGATAGTGCCGGAGGCGCTGTCGGTGGCGGAAGACGGAGCGAGGCTCAAAGTCCAGATGGTGGACTGGCCGGAGATCGAGTAGGCGCCGGGAGGCCGGCCGGGGCCTGTCTTCACTTTTGTTTTGCAAAAAACATACTTGTTTTTCAGTCCTCTACGAGTCGTAAGCGTGCCGGAAGGCCGGACTTTGGCGGGCGGCCGGCTCGGTCGCGGGCTTTTGCAAAGATTTGTTTTGCAAAAACATAGTTGGTTTTTCGGTCCTCGGTTGCCGGCCGGCAACTCATATCAACGCCATTGATTAACATAGAGGAACATGTGTTTTAGATTGTATCATTGTGGGGCGGGCTCCGCACTCTCCGTTCGAACTTGGCGTGGTGGTGGAGAGGTGAGTCTCTAGGCAAACCGGCGGGGTTTTTTATTCTCTAACATCCGTTGTCACCCAAAGTTTGGCGGTGGTCTTGCCTTCCCCCCTCCCCTCTGGACTCCGGCTTTCGCCGGAGTGACGATTGGGAGCGCAGGGTCGCGGAAAGTGATTTCGAGCATCGTTGCCCGAGTCTATTTTCAAAGTAACGAAGAAATGCGGTTCGCGGACCATGGAAATGGCCTTGGCGGGTTGATTGTTTCGACCAACCGCTTGTCGGCCTAGGAACATACTGTAGAAGTCCTAAGAATTTGAGAACTGAAAAGCCCTGGGCAATCTGCCGGTTTGCTGGCGCGGCTGGCGCGAACCTATATAATTCCTCTTGCCGCTTGGGGGCGTAGCTCAGCGGGAGAGCACTGCGTTCGCATCGCAGGGGTCAGGGGTTCGAATCCCCTCGCCTCCACCATCTTTGGCCTGAGGGCGGCGGCCGGCTGGCAACGCCCTCAAGGGTACACGTCCCGGCGTTAACCTCGTAGTTTTCCCCAGATTGGTGCGATTCTGTCATCCTTGCCTGTTGATTGGGACTGCGTCGAAGCTATCCTGCACCTCCGTGGGATGTCATGTGGAAGGGCCGGCTGTGGACCTGCGATCTCGTGCAGGTGAGGCTTTGTGATGGCAGGGGTGTGGTACGATAATCGCGGCCCTCTTCTGGGTTGCGGCTGGAATCCCGGCCGGCGACGCGCCTCCTACACGCTCAAATAAGGATGGTAGATCATGGCAGTTGAAATCGGACAAGAGGCCCCTGGATTCAGCTTGTACGACCAGGACCGCAACGAGCGGTGTCTGGCGGATTTCAGAGGTAAGAACGTGGTCCTGGCTTTCTATCCGGGCGCGTTCACAGACGTCTGCACGACGGAGATGTGCACTCTGAGAGACCAAGCCGGCGAGTTCGAGTCGTTGAACGCCCAGGTTCTGGGGATAAGCGTCGACCCTCCATTTGCGCAAAAGGCCTGGGCCGACGCCAACAATCTGAACTTTCCTGTATTGAGCGACTTCAACCGCGACGTGGTGAACAGTTTCGACGTTGCGTTGCCGGACCTGGGAGGGTTGCAGGGCTACGTCGCGGCCAATCGGGCGGTGTTCGTCGTGGACAAGGACGGGGTAGTGCGTTACAGATGGCTTGCGCCGTCTCCGGGCGAGGAGCCGGATTACGAGGAGGTCCGGCGGGCGTTGGACGAGATGGCCGGTTAATTGGCGATTGCTGATTGCGGATTGAGGATTGGGGGCTTTGGTCCGATAATTCTGGCAATTCCGTTAGGGAGATCGACATAAGGACGGCGTCTTATGAGGCGGCCAATTCCGGCCCGGTTCGCGTAGACGCGCGGATAACCAGCCTCGACCTGATACGCGGGGTCGCTGTGCTGGGCATTCTGCTGATGAACGCGGTCCATTTCAGGTTCGGAAGCGCGCCTTACTTCAACCTGAGCGCGGGCGGTTCTGAGACGTGGCTCGACTGGGCAGTGGGCATCTTGGGCGAGGTCTTCGTCGACCAGAAGTTTATGGCCTTGTTTTCGCTGCTGTTTGGCGCGGGGATGATTCTCTTCATCGACCGTGCGAGCAAGAGAGGCCGACGGGCAGTCGCGCTGAACTTGTGGCGAAACTCGCTGCTGCTGATCATTGGCGTCGTCCACTTCCTGGTGTGGAGTGGCGACGTGCTGATGGTCTACGCGTTCTCATCGCTCTTCCTGATCGTCCTGCGAAAGCTGCCGAATTGGACTCTCATCTCGCTTGGAGCCGTCGTGTTCGCGCTATCGGTTGGCACTACGCTGCTCACGCAAAATATCGCCAACACGACCGGCGAATCTCTCTCAGGTCTCTGGACGCCGGGCGAATACTCCAACGAGGAGATCGCAGGGCTTCCATTCTTGCTGGGCTTCTTCCTGCGGGCACTGGGGTTGATTCTGGTCGGCGCCGGCCTGTATCGCACGGGCTTCATCAGTGGCGACCTGCCGGCGAGTGCGTATCGCCGGACGGTAATTGTCGGCCTCGCGATCGGTCTGCCCTTGGCCGCCGCCGGCGTAGTCTTTACCGCTGTCAACGATTTCTCGCGGGAGGTCGCGTTCGTCGGCCAGATTCCGAACACGCTTGGCACGATCCCGGCCGCGCTTGGATATATGAGTCTGATCATCCTCTGGAACAGCCGGGCGGACAGCCGGCTGAAAGAGCGTCTGCGCGCGGTCGGGCGGATGGCGCTGACTAACTACTTGACGCAGACGGTGCTGGGCTTGCTTGTGTTGGCCGTCTTGCTGGGCGAGGTCGACTTCGTGAACCGCAGTCTGGTCCTGGTGTTTGTTTTCGCGGTGTGGGCGTTGCAGATGTGGTGGTCGGGGGCGTGGCTGAGTCGGTTCAGGTACGGGCCGGCGGAGTGGGTATGGCGGGTGGCGACGTATCGGAAGTGGAAGCCGGGATGAAATGTGGATTTCTGATTGTGGATTTGGGATTGGGGGTTGTGAGTTGTGAGTGAGGTTGAGTTGAAGGCGCGGACTAAGCGGTTTGGGTTGCGTGTGATGAAGCTGGTGGATGCTCTGCCCAATACTATGGCGGGGTGGGCGATCGGAAGCCAACTGGTGCGCAGCGGGACGTCGGTCGGGGTTGGCCGGAGGGAGAGCAATGCGTTTACATTGCAAGGGTGAGGGATTTGAATATCCTCGCGTCCACATACATCATCGCGGAGCCTAGCGAAGGTTACCGGATGCCGACCGGCGACACTCAAAGGTCCGAAGGAGAGGTGGCGCGGGTGATGTAGTACACTAGGTAGGCAGTCTACAGGATTGAGCTACGATGTGCCTGAAGGAATTCATCATCCCGGAAGCGGCGTCATTCCTCAAGCCGTTGGAATTTGCCAAGACCCAGGATGCCTGGGGCCGCAAACTACGACAGTTACAGTAGAGGCTTTGATTGGACGCGTCTGCCCGCGAGCGTTGGCGACACGACCCTGAAAAACGAAATCGATTGAATCCACAGACATGAGTGCGAGTGAAGTGAGCAAAACCATCGCTCAGCTCGCAGTCACGCTTGGGTTGCCACCGGTGCCCACAGAAAACTTAACGCCACTGGAGTACGCTGAGACCCTAGGAGAGGGGTACCTTTCGCGCCACAAACACAACCACCGAAAGAATGGTGCACACTATCTGACGCCTGTCTCCATCGCAAGATTCATGGCTGACTATTTCGCCTATTCGAAACCACACATTCGGGTGTTGGACCCTGGGAGCGGACGGGTAGCCTGTTCGCCGCCGTCTGCGAAGCGGCCGCCCGAAGCACAGCCGTCGAGACGCTGCACGTTGTTGCATTTGAGACCGACTTGTTGCTGGCGAGCCTGTCGCGATTGGTGCTCAGGTTTTCGCGGGACTGGCTTGCTCAGCGTGGGATCGCATTGACATTTGAAGTGAGACACAGTGACTTCGTGCTGGACAGCGCCGTGGCTCTGGAAGCAACGTCGAAGGCAAATGAACAATGGGACAACCGAGAAGGGAAGAAGACCCAGTACGACCTAGTTATCTCCAATCCACCATACTTCAAGATGAGGAAGGAAGATCCCAGAGCCGTCGCAGGGGCCTCCGTTGTGCGTGGACAACCCAACATTTATGCCATGTTCATGGCGATCTCGGCCGAGTTGCTCTCGATAAACGGGACGCTAGTTTTTATTGCACCTAGGAGCTTTGCATCGGGGCCGTACTTCAGGAGATTCCGTGAGGTCTTCTTCCAACGCATGATTCCCAAGGCGATCCACCTCTTCGAGTCAAGAAAGGATGTGTTCAAGAACCAGACTGTTCTCCAAGAGAATCTAATAATCGCTGCCCAAAGAGGTGCAGATCCCCGTGCACTAGATGGTGGTCAGGTTAACGTGTCCCACAGTAAGGGTGCTCACGACCTCGCTGACCGCAAGCGCCTTGTCGTGGACGTCGACTCGGTTCTAGACCTGGGTAGTGAGAACATAGAACTGTCCATTCCCCTGAGTTCCGAGGATCTACATCTGGTAGATGCCATGCGCAAATGGCCCAATACGCTTCACTCCCTCGGCCTGGAAGTCTCCACGGGCCCAGTTGTGCCCTTTAGGGCTACCCAATATCTGGCCCATAACGCACTTGGGAACTTCACGGCCCCGTTGCTGTGGATGCAGCACGTTCGCCCAATGCGAACGGCGTGGCCCTCGCCCACAGTTAACAAGCCTCAATGGATTAGGGTGGAACGAGGGTCAATGAAGTTGCTGGTACCAGATGCAACCTACGTCCTTCTCCGTCGCTTCAGCGCGAAGGAAGAGAGACGCCGTCTGGTGGCGGCGCCCCTAACAATGGGGGCTCTGAGTGTGGACGTGCTGGGATTGGAGAACCATTTGAACTACATTCGAGGAGTAACAAGAGGGTTGGATGAAGAGTTGGCCTACGGCCTTTCAGCACTCCTCAATTCGACGTTCTTGGATCGCTACTTCCGAATCTCTAACGGCAATACCCAGGTCAGCGCTACCGAACTTCGAGCCATGCCCCTTCCGGGAGAGCGGGACATTCGCTCAATTGGCGCGGAGATTCAGGTGCTACCTACTTCCGGAATTGACCTGCGCCGCCTCGACGGCCTTGTCGCTAGGACTCTTAATCTTTCCCTAGAACTTCGCTTGGGGTTGGAGTTGGCGGCGAGATGAGCAAGCTTGAAGAAGCGCGGGCCATCTTGGAGCAACTGGGGCTACCTCCGGCGCAGCGTAATGAAATCTCCTGTTTAACCCTCCTTGCCCTTACAGGGCTGTCCGAGGATGACACATGGGACCAGGCTGCCAAGCCATCCCGCACTATCCACGAGATGCTCGGCTTTATGAGGGATACGTACGGGAGGGAGTATGCTGAGAATACACGGGAGGTGGTACGGCGACAGGTGATCCACCAGTTGGAGCAGGCGCGGGTGGTGGACCGCAATCCTGACGAGCCCAACCTTCCCACTAACAGCCCCAGAACACATTACCGTCTCACCGACGAGGCACTTAAAACTCTCCTGCTCTACGGGGCCGGCGGTTGGGATTCTGGGGTTTGCGAATTCCGCTCCAATCACCCCGCTCTCTTGGAGATATACCAACGGCGTCGGCGGATCCGTGAGATACCCATCCGCACGTTGTCGGGAGAGGAGATTCGACTGTCCCCCGGTGGGCACAACAGATTGCAGGCTCAAGTAGTGACGGATTTCGGTCCGAAGTTCGCACCGGGAGCGGTCCTGCTATACCTCGGAGACGCTGCCAACAAGCTCCTCCACGTGGACATTCAAAGACTGGCAGAGCTTAGCGTTCCGATTACCGAACATGACAAGCTGCCCGACGTGGTCCTCTATGACGAGGATCGCAACTGGCTGTTTCTGGTTGAGGCGGTTACATCTCACGGACCCGTCACTCCCAAGCGGGTGGAGGAACTGGAGGTCACACTCAAGGACTGCACTGCTACCCGATTGTATGTCAGCGCCTTCCCCGACTTCCGGCAGTTCAAGCGCCATGCGGACAAAATCGCGTGGGAGACCGAGGTATGGCTTGCGGAGATTCCAGACCACCTGATCCACTTCAACGGGGATAAATTCCTGGGCACCAACAGAACTGCGTAGATGCTAAGAGTAAAGCAAAGTTGAGGAAACCCACGTGTGTTAGGAGGTCGACAACGACACTAGCTATAGATTCGAACTCCGGCGCGGGGTCTTGGGCAACTCCCCTGATGTTGAGCAGAGGGTAGGCAGTTTTTGGGTTGGTGAGAGTCGGTGGATCGGCGACGAAATCAGTGAAGTTGACTGCCGCCGTTCCCAATAACGGGGCTGCGCGATATCATATTATGATATTATCATGGTGTGAGGAAGAAACACCGTAGCACTTTGGCGGCGATCTTCAAACGCCCCGCCCAGTCGGGAATACGCTGGGCGGATATTGAGTCGCTGCTTCTAGCTTGCGGCGCTTCCATTGAGGAGCGGGCCGGCTCGAGGATTGGAATCGAGTTGAACGGTGTCCGAGCCCACGCTCATCGACCGCATCCTCAACCAACGGCCAGGAAAGGCGCCGTGGAGTCGATGAGGAGGTTTCTGAAGGAGGCTGGGATAGAACCGTGATGGAGTACAAGGGGTACCATGCCGCGGTTAGCTACGATCACGAGGCGGGTGTCTTCCACGGGGAGATAGTGGGCACTCGCGACGTGATCTTCTTCGAGGGTACTTCGGTCGAAGAGCTAAACAAGGAGTTCCGCTTCTCGGTGGACGACTACCTGGCAATGTGCGCCGAGCGGGGACAGGCGCCGGACCGGCCGTTCTCTGGCAAGATTCCGCTGAGGGTTTCGCCGGCGGTGCACCGGGCGGCGACGGTGGCGGCGCGCACCGAGGGAAAGAGTCTGAACGCCTGGATCGCCGAGACGGTGGAGAGGGAGGCAAGGGGGTAGAGAATTGGGGATTGAGGATTGCTGATTGTGGATTTGGGATTGGGCGGGTGTTTGGCAGCGAGCGCGCAGTCCTGGCGTTTGAACTGAAAGACTTGGGTCACATGTGCAGCTGTACTTTGACCGAGCCGGTGGACTTGTCGTAGGCGGTGGCCATGGCTTGGGGCATTTCCTCGAGCGGGAATTTGTGCGTCACCATCTGCTTGATGTCGATCCGGCCTGACGCCATTAGATCGACGGCCATCTCGAAGTCGTGCCGGCCGTCCATCAGCCCGTAGCAGACGGAGAAGATTAGCGACTGCTCCTTGAGGTGGAGGTTCATCCAATCGGCCAGGGTCGGTTGGTGGAAAGCACCGAGGATGACGACTCGTCCTTGGACGCGGGTCAGGTCGATGGCCTGAACGAGCGTCGCGTCATTATCGAGTCCCCCTACGGTCTCGACGGAGATGTCGGCTCCGAGGCCGGCGGTCAGGTCTTCGACGGCCGATTTGGCGCCGGGGTCGTCCGGGTCCACGACGAAGTCGGCGCCGAATGCCATGGCAAGCTCGGCTTGTTGAGCGTGCCTCGCGGTAACGATGATCTTGCCGGCTCCCAGGGCCCTGGCGGCGGCGATCGCGGTGAGACCGATATTGCCGGCGCCGAGCACCAATACGGTTTCGCCGGGCATTAGCGGGCCCCGGCGCAACGCCTGGATCGATACGGCGAGGGGCTCAACGAGGGCGCCTTCCTCCCATGTCAGCGAATCGTCGAGGGGGTAGCAGCCGACGGCTTTTCGGGTGACGTACTCGGCGAAGCCTCCGCCGGCATAGTCGCCCCGGTTGGTGCAGCACCGGTACTGGCCCTGCCGGCAGAAAAAGCAGTTCAGGCAAGCTGTACCGTGGCCAATTATCTCGACGGCGACCCTCTGTCCGATCCTCTTGGGACTGACTCCCTCGCCTACCTCGACGATTTCGCCGGCGGTCTCGTGGCCGGCGGGGTGTGTGTCGGCCTCGGTCTGTTTGCGGTATTGGTTGAGGTCGGAGCCACAGATGCCCTCGGACCTGACCTTGATGAGCGCGTCTCCGGGGCCGGGTTCCTGACGGTCGATTGACTTGATATCGAACGCGTTGCCGTTGTAGATGGCGGCGAGCATTTTGGACATGGCGACCTCCGGTTCGTACGTGCCTAGCGATGGGCGTTAGGGCGGTCTGCACTCTATTCTACATGGAGCGACAGCGGGCAATTGAAGATTGAGGATTGCTGATTTATGATTTTGGATTGGAAAAGGCGTGAATGAGTACTGATTTGGGCACACCATTCACTCTTAAACGATCTATTACAGTGAATAGATGACGGTAGAGAGATGGCGATTTCGCAACCGATAAAGGGGCGCATCCAGGCATTGAAGCGCGAGTACGATATCTTGCGACCTAGTAAGGAATCGCTGCTTTCAATGATTGATGAGGTGGAAATTCCCGAGAGTGTTTACAACTCGAACGCCATCGAGAACTCGACTCTTACCTTGGAGGAGACGGAGAGAATCCTGCTGGAGCAGATGCTGTCCAGGAATGTGTCCGTGCGGGAAGTCTTCGAGGCGAAGAATCTCGCCCGCGTCATGGAATACGAGCGCAACAGGGTCAAAGACAGCGAGCTGAGCAACGACCTGATACTGCTGTTTCATCAGATGCTAATGGGCGGCATCGATGACGCGATAGCCGGCCGGTTCCGCCGGCGGGGCGAGTACGTGCGGGTCGGGACTCACATTGCGCCGGCGCCGGAGCAGGTGGAGCGCATGATGGGCAACATCCTGGTGGAGTATTCGAGTGACCTCGACTCTTACTTCTTGGACAAGATTGCCCGATTCCACCTGGATTTCGAGGTCATCCATCCCTTTTGCGACGGCAATGGCCGGATAGGACGCGTCCTGATCAATTTTCAACTACTCAAACTCGGTCTGCCGCGCGTCATCATCCGCGACTCGGAGAAGGAGACGTACTATCGGGCGTTCAGGGAGTATGAGGACCTGAGAAGGACGAGAGGGATGGAGAGGATCCTTTCGCTGGCTTTGGTGGAGTCCCTGCACAAGAGAGTGACGTACATGAGAGGCGAGCCGGTCGTGAGGTTGTCGGAGTATGTCAAACGGAGGGGGCTCTCCGCGCCGGCGGTGACGAACGCGGCCCGTCGTCAGACTATCCGAGCTTTCCGGGAGAGGGGTGTGTGGAAGATAGGGGATTCCGATTTTTGATTTTGGATTGCGGAATTTGGATCGCTGATTGCTAACTTTGGGAAGTCTGATTGTGAATGAGAGGGATAAGAAGCCAACTCGTACGCTCCGGCGTGTCCGTCGGCGCCGTTACCGCAATGACCTCGGGACGAGCCCTAGTACGATGTTTCAACTCTCGCGGGATCAGGGTGCCAGTCCTAGTGTGAGGCAAACAGGCGTTATGATTCCTTGGTCCGTGTGGTAACTATTATTCACTTGGGAGGAGAGAGACTATGCAAGCTCGTAATATTAAGCTAACCGAAGTGGTTCAAGGAAATAAACAGTTCGTGATTCCGGTTTTCCAACGGGATTACAGTTGGACGGCAGAGCAATGCGAACAGCTTTGGGGCGATGTGTGGCGAGCCGGCAAGGGTCGGGAGGGCGGACATTTCATGGGATCGTTCGTCTATGCGGAGGGGAATGCAAGTGCCGCGTTCAGTCAATGGTTGGTAATCGACGGCCAGCAACGACTTACAACCTTGACGCTGTTGCTGGTTGCGTTACGCGACCATATCGGCGAGATCGGATGGGCTGGAGAGGAACCAACACAAGAGCAGATCGACAGGTATTTCTTGAAGAACCAACTCGAAAAAGGAAACCGGAACTATAGGTTGGCTTTGAGACGCAACGATGATGAAACACTACGTGCGTTGTTGGACGGCCGTGACCTAGGCAAGGTGTCAAACAAATCGGACTCGGTCGTCGACGCATACGAGTTTTTCAGGGAACAACTCAAGTCCCCACAAGGCGATATTGGCGAGATCTATAGAGGCATTGGGCGTCTCCATGTTGTTGACGTGAAGCTCGAGCAACATCTCGACAACCCGCAGTTGGTTTTCGAGAGCTTGAACTCCACCGGCGTTGACCTTACCGAGAGTGACCTGATACGTAACTACCTGCTAATGGGTTTGCCTGAAGCTGAACAGACTCGGATGTATGAGGAATATTGGAACGAAGTCGAGACCCATTTCCGCGACGCCGGTAGCAGCCCAGACGTGTTCCTCCGCGACTACGTCGCGTTTAAGCGAAGATACGCGACCCAAATCCGTGCGGATCGAATCTACTCGGAATTCAAGAATTTTTGGGAGTTGGAAACCGCGGAATCGTTGCCGAATCGCCTGAAAGACATAGTTCGAGCAGCGGGGTTTTATTCCTCGTGTTTGCAACCCGACGGAATCGAGACTAAGTCAATCAGAGATGCGATGGGTCTGGTTAGACGGTTGGGCGTCGCACATGCGACTCTGGTCATGCGACTCTACGAATGTTACGAACTAAAGACTCTTTCACAAGAGGATTTCGTCAAAGCTTTGAATTTGATCGAGAGCTTCCTTGTACGAAGATCCGTCCTTCGATTGCAGACACGAAATTACTGGTCCGTTTTTGCAAGAGTTACGCACGCGATAGACGAACAGCAGCCTTTCACATCGTTTCAGGTCGCACTGGCCCGCCAGAATTACGAATTCCCAACCGATCAAGACTTTGTGACGGCGCTCCAGGAGCGAGATCTATACGACCTTCGAATCTGTTGGCATATCCTATCGCAGCTTGAAAACGCCGGATACGCAGAACCGAGCCCAACGACCGAGTATTCGATCGAACACATCATGCCGCAGTGGATCGAGGGAGTGCCGGAATGGCGGCATATGCTCGGTGACGACTGCGAGGATGTCCACCGGACTTGGGTAAATAGACTAGGGAATTTGACTCTCACTGCGTATAACAGTACGTACTCGAACCGACCGTTCCATGAAAAGAAGGACGTTAAGGGAGGATTTGCGCAAAGCGCCATACGATTGAACCATTACGTTAAAGAGCAATCAAAGTGGACGCAGACGGAGATGCAAGACAGGGGACGGATATTAGCACAACGCGCGCTTGAGATTTGGCCTAGTCACGGGGCAGACGCAACAATGGTGGCAGCAGACAAGTTACGCGAGTTGCGAGCCCAGTCCGCCAAGAGGAATGTGGATAGTTTGAAGATGCGGCCCTCCGTCAGATTGTTGTTGCAAGAGATTCGTGATTCGATACGCGACTTGGGTGAATCTGTCGATGTGGTGGAAAGAAAATCCGTTTGTTACTACGATGGATCGGCAAATTTCTTCGCGGAATTGTTGTCGATGTCTTGGTACGTTAGAGTTCTCATCCCAGTCGATTTTCATGAAGTCTACGATCCCGAAGGGATAGCGAGCGACGTGACAATGTTGAAGTTCCTGCCAAACGTGGTTCATCGTGATTGTGGCGTATACATCGATGTCGCGGGAAGCGAGCATATTCCTGCGGCGATGGCGATGGTCCGGCAGGCCCGGCAAATGGCGTCATAGTGATCGGCAAGTCCGGGAGCCGGCAGTTGATCCGGCGCTTCGAGAAAAACATCCAATCCACCATCGCCCGCGTCTGGGGCGGTGGCGAGCCAGGGCCAAGCGGATAGAGACGCAGAGGGACAATGATTAGGAGAAGAGGCCCTTCGATTAAGAGAGAGTTGCTACTTAAGTCCCGAGAGGCGGCCCTCAGTGCCGTTCAAACATTCAATAATCCTCTTACTACGTTCAAAGCCGAGACTTTCATCGTTTTAATGGTTATTGCTTGGACATATATGCTCCACGCCTATTACAGGCGGGAAGGTGTGGAGTATCGATATTATGCTTAGGGCCCGAAGAGACGGAGATTCTGCCGGACCAAATCAGGGGCGTTCAAGTATTGGGAGCTTAGACGTTGCCTTAACGACCGAGACTGCCCTCTAGACGGACCTACCAAGAGCAATCTATATTTCCTCATCGGACTGAGGAATGAGATTGAGCACCACCGGTCCGCTGGTTCAGACAGACGTTTCTCCGCGCGCTATTTCGCTTGCTGCCTAAACTATGAGCGCTATATCTGTGAACTATTTGGTTCCCGCTACTCACTCGGTGATGCCACTGCATTTACTCTGCAATTTCGTGACCTTTCTGTGGCGGCCACTCCCGACGACGTTGTCGAGCCCCTGCCGTCCAACGTAGCCAAGTACCTTGAGGAATTTGAAGCAGAGTTATCCGAGGAGGCGATCCGTTCACCCTACTTCCGCCGTCGGTATTTATTTGTTCCATTGGTGACGAGCAAAAAGGCGCAGGCCGAACGGGTAATCGAGTTTGTGAGGGGTGATTCGGAATTCGCGACTTCGATTGGCAAGGAATACCAACAAAACTACCTGAAGGAGGTAGAACGGCCCAAGCATCTAGTGGGGCAGATCGTTAACTTGATGCACGAAGAAGGGTATCCTCAGTTCAAAGTGCATCACCACACACGGTTGTGGCAACGGTTGAATGCTAGAAACGTGGGTAAGGGTTTCGGGTAGTTAAGACTTGGTACTGGTACGATCGATGGGTGGATGTGGTACGTGAGCACTGTGCCGCTAACGGCGAAACGTATGGCGCCGTCTCAAAATAAGCCTTGGCACCGACACGACTTAGGCTTGGGCTCAGTCACCCCAGCACGCGGGCCGGCGGCCATTGGCTGGCCGAATCGACATAATGCAGGGCGGCCGGTATCCGGCCCCTGGAGACCGACTGAACCGGTTAGTACGAAGAATCCACCCGCAGCATCTCAAGTCCAAGGCCAACTTCAGAACACGGTGCATCCTTGATAGGTAGGCTCCAAGCCGGCCTCTTGGTCGTCGCCCTGCTGGGGTTGGTGGTTGCTTGCGAGGCCGGCGGGGTTGTGCGGCCTACGGCGACGGTGGTCGAGGTGGTGGAATGGCCGGACGAGTGGCCTGTGCCGCCTTTGCCGGTGATGTCGCTGGAGCACGAGGGTGGGCTAACTCTTGGGGCCCCGCATAGGTACTGCTGGCAGCTCGAGGGCGAGTCGGATCTCGTCTGCGATGGGTTTGGCAACTGGTCGGGAGTGCGCGACTATCCTGAAGTCGCTGCCGGCGCGAAGATCCCGGTCATTGTCGACGCCGACACGAGACCGACGAAGATGTTCGCTCAGG
>CAXXUG010000021.1:0-187885 GCA_963664835.2 Chloroflexota bacterium
CATTGACAATAGCCGCGTGTACAAGCTGCGAATTGACACCGGAGAAGTGCTGACCAGCTTCAGCACGCCGGCGGAGAAAGTTAGCGGTATAGCCGTCGGCGGTGGCGCCGTTTGGGTATCCCACAACAGCCTGCCGGGTCTGGTCTTCAAGTTCGACCCTGACACCGGTCATTGCACGAAGTTCTTGACGCTGGTCGACGCAGATGCCGGCGGCGTCCATGGACTAGAATGGGACGAGGACAGCCTGTGGGTTTCGAGGCCGGGTATGAAGGCCCTTCATCGTATCGATCCCGATACCGCCGAGATACGTCAGACGATTAGCTTTCCAGGACTGCGCTTGCACGGCATTTTCGTCGATGGCGACCGCTTGGCCTGCAACGATACTGGCCTCAGCGCGGTATTCGTCTACAACAAGCGCACCGGCGAGCTGTTGGAGCAGATCGAAGTCGAAGGAATAGAGCCCCACGGAATGACGCACAGCGACGACGGTCGAATCTGGTTTAGCAACGACCACCCTAACGAGATTTCCGCGGCGCCTTGGCCGCCACGCTGACGAACACCGTGATCAACGAGGAAAATTGAACATGCCTACCAAGACTATGCGGGCTGCGAGACTGCACGGTAATCGCAAGGTATCCGTCGAGGACCGACCCATACCAAGTCCTGAGAGCGGCCAGGTGCTTTTGAAGATGGCTGCCGCCGGCATTTGCGGCAGCGACCTCGGCAACTACCGGTCCCCGACGCCCGAGCCGGCCGCACTCAAGTACGTGCCGGGCCACGAGCCCTGCGGCGATATTGTCGAGTTGGGACCGGGCGTCACCGACTGGCGTGTCGGCGATCGCGTAGTTGTGTATCACCGGTGCGCATGCAAGAAGTGCCACTACTGCCTCACCGGATTCCGCAACCTCTGCATTAATCGGGACATGGCCGGACGCCGGGCCTACGGTTTCAATCCGGACGGCGCGGACGAAGAGTATATGGTGGCCGACGCCCCAGACCTGTTGCCGGTGCCAGATAATTTCGACGCCGTCGAGGGTGCCCTTCTGGCCTGCCAAACCGGCACCGCCTACTATGGACTGCGCAACATTGACACACGACCGAGCGACAAGCTTATAGTCACCGGTCTGGGTCCGGTTGGCTTGCTGGCCGTCGTCCTCGCGAAAACAATGTCTCTGGAAGTTATAGGTGTTGACCCGGTCGAAGCGAGGCGGAATCTAGCGGCAAAGTTAGGGGCCGATGCGGTCATCGACCCGATGGCCGCGCCTCTTGCCGAGCAGGTGCACGAGATCTGGCCTAATGGTCCCACCAGGTGGGCAGAGGCTTCCGGATCGTCGAATGTCCACGCTTTGATCCCTGAAGTAGCTGATATGCACGCCCGGGTAGCGATAATTGGCGGTGGGGCCGGCGAGCCGAAATTGAACGTCACTCACCTGATGGGCAAGCAGATACAACTGATCGGATCGAACCTCTGGCCGTTTTCCGCTTGGGACGAGATCACCGACTTCGTGACTAGGAAGAAGGCGCCGATCCGAGACGTGGTGACGCACCAGCTTTCAATCGACGAGGCGCCTATGGGATTCGATCTGGCCGGCAACGCAGCTTCCGGCAAGGTCGTGTTCCGCTTCGACTGACGCCTGTCGCAAGCATTCTTATCTTCGAGGAGGAGCCATGCAAATCGGTTACGCGCCGCGCCGAGGGTCCTATTACCCGACATCCGGCTGGGGAAACAAGGGAATACCGCCAAAGGAGGTGCGAGGCAAGTGGTTGGCCAAGGTCCGTTCGCTGGGCTTTGAAGGGATCGAGATTACCGCTTCATCCGCCGATGAGCCTGGCGGCAGTGAGCAGGAGATCAAGGACTTGCGCAGCGAGTTGGAGGATGCCGGCCTTACCTGCATAGCCGGCCGTACAGCCTCGCGTGTCACCGGCGCCGGTTTCGTCAAGTCGCAACACGCCGAGCGCAACCGCCAGCTTCAGCTCGACGGCATACGTTACGCGCATCTCATCGGTGCCCCGATAATGGCGACAACAGTCGGCACCCAGGTGGACCAGAAGTCGCCCGGCGCCGGCCACGGCGAGCAGACGTCGCAGTGGGGCAGCCGTACTGCTTCAGCCGCGGACTTCGAGCGTAACGCGAACGCGATGGCGGAGATAGGAGACATCGCCGCCGATCACGGTCTCGAGGTCGCGATTGAAATGGCCCAGCACTCCGTCGCCGACAATAGCTGGTCGATGAATCACCTATTGGACCTGATCGACCGGCCAAACGTGGGCGCGAATGCCGATTTGGGAAACGTAGTATGGGCCTACGACACCCCGGAAGAGACCCCCGAAGAATGCATTGTAGCCCTGGCGCCACGCCTGAAGTACTGGCATTGCAAGAATCTAATACGCATCAACATTCCCGACCTTGGCAAATCAATATTCATCGCGGCGCCGTTGGTCGCCGGCGACATTGACTACCGATTTGCGATCAGTGCCGTCGCGGACGCGGGATTCCAGGGATGCATCGCGATAGAAGGGCGGGCCGCTGACGAGCTAACCCAGGACGGCGCCAGTGTTGCCTACGTAAAGTCCCTTCTGGCCGAATTGGACTGAACCTCTTGGCATTGGTTGGATGTATCTGTTGAATCTGCGTACGCGCGGGAAATCTTCGAATCAATCACAACGGAGCGCGTGAGAATGGACGATCGAGTCGACCTGCCGCCGATGAGGACGAAGGTCATGGGTAAGACCGGCCTCGAGGTCTCCATAGTAGCGATCGGCGGAGGTCGTGTCGGCTGGTCCAAGGACCGGCCGCTTGACATTGAAGTCGGCATGCGCACCATTTTGGACCGCACTCGAAGCCGGCACTACTCTGATCGATACGGCGCCCGGCTATCAGAACGGCAAGAGTGAAGAGATAATCGCCCGAGCGCTCAGCGAACGGCCGGACCTGGCCAAGGGAGTCACGGTAACCACCAAGGTAGGACATCCGGTTCCTGAGTTCGATTTCTCCTACGATCAGACCATGCGCTCGGTGGAATGGAGCATCGAACACCTCGAACGTTCCCACTTCCCGACTCTGTACGTGCATGATCCAAACTCTGGACGACTTCGACCGGGTCATGGGTCGTGAACCGGGTGAGCCCGGGCACCCTGGCCGCCCTGCGAAAGCTCAAAGAGCAAGGCGTAGTCGACAACATCGGCGTGGGAATCAACGACCCCAGGATCAACGAGGTGTTCATCGAGACCGGCGAGTTCGACTGCGCGCTGGTGCCGGAAGCCTACAGCCTGATGAATCAATACGGTTTGAAGCGAGTTTTCCCCCGGCCGCCGAAACGCTTCAACATGGGCATCGCGACGGCCGAAAGCTCTGGAGAAGGGATTCCTTGCCTTGGGAGTTCGACCCAACGTTGTCCACCGAGATCGCGAGTTCTCGCCTGAGTCTCTTGCCAACACCCAGAAGATTCAGGACCTTTGTGCGCAATACGGGATCAGCTTGGCGGCGGCGGCAGTCCAGTACCCGGTCCGGCACCCCCAGGTCCACACCACCATAGTCGGGCGCCCGTACGCCTGAGCAGGGCCCGTCAGAACATTCTGGCGGCCCGCGAGGTGATTCCCGAGGACTTCTGGACCGAGGTCCCAACCACTCATTCGCCACTGGGCCCTTGGGGCAGGAGATAGGCCCCAGTCTGCCTAGACGTTTTGTCGCCGGATCGGTGGGAAGTCGAAAGTTTGTCCTATGAATCCCCTGTCTCGGGAGTAGGTTCGCTTGACCACTATGCAAAGGGTTTTTGGCGGAACCCTGGGGCGAAATTCGCGATTACGACAAAGATCAATATGGGAGTGATTCCTTACGATGACTGATGCACATCTGATTCCGGCCGATTCGTTGAGGACAGTATGCCATCACCGCGTTGACACAGGTGGGAAGTGAGCGAGCGAGATGCCGCCACTATCGCCGACGTTCAGGTATCTGCCGACATGCGCGGTGTCCACACCCACGGTGTTTCTTCCATATCCGGCTACTGCCAGAAGATGCTGGCCGGCGGCACTGACCCGAAGGCGGAACCCACGATTGTTACCGATGGCCCCCTCCTTTGCGCTGCTGGATGCCCAAAATGCCCAGGGCCAGATCTCCGGCGTCAGGGCGATGGTCGCTGTGCGTAGAGGAAGGCCGCCCAAAACCGGCGTCGCCACCGTTGGCGTCCGTAACTCCAACCACTACGGCATGGGTGCCTACTACGCGATGATGGCGCTCGATCAAGATCTGATCGGGACTATGCACCACCAACGGGGGCAACTTGATCGCTCCGTGGGGCGGTACTCGTCCCAATTTCGGAAACAATCCGCTGTCTGTCGCAGTGCCGGCCGGTGAGCGTTCGCCAATCGTCCTTGACATCGCAATGAGCGTAGTTTGCCGGCGGCAAGGTTGGGTTTACCGTTGCCCGAGGGCTTGCCGATACCTCCCGGATGGGTTCTCGATTTGGACGGTGTGCCCACCCAGGACCCGGAAAAGGCCAAGGACGGACTCCTTGTACCGATAGGCGAGTACAAGGGCTACGGATTGACAATGATTATGGAGACTCTCTCGGCGGTCCTCACCGGCGCGAGATTCGGCCTGGGACAAAGCCGCGAGTGGTCCAGGGGCGACATAAGCAACCCCGGCGAGCGCGGCCATTTCTTCTTGGCGTTGAACCCAGCCATGTTCATGCCAATCGATGAGTTCAAAGCCAGTGTCGACCGCCTCATCGACGAGGTCCACGGTTCGCCGCTAGCGGCCGGCGCATCCAGAATCTACGCGCCGGGCGAGATCGAATCGGACAGGTTCGCAAGGGCAGAGAAGGAGGGTGTAAGCTTGCCGGCTTCCTCCTACGGGTCGATCCTCAAGTATGCCCAGGAGGTAGGGCTAAGCCACCACTTGGCCCAATAGCGACCTCGCTCTAGGGACCTGACATTACTTTCGCGAGATCCTTGTTGCGCCGGGGCCTGTCCCTTTCCAACGGCACGCCATCGGCGGACCCAGCGAACAAACCTTCGCCATCGTCAGGAGCCAACTAGAACCCATAGACAAGGGTGCGAAAGCATGTTCCGACTCCGATCCAGGATGACGCTACGCGGCCTCTATAGTGGCATGGGTACGAAAATGGCCGGACTTGCTCACTTCCTCTAACTGGGACTTCGTTTCCAGCCGGAAGAGGACATTGTAGGGCTGGGGCTTGTCCCCAGCCGCAGGCAGGTCAGTAGCCGAGCCTAGTTCCGAGTCCCCGTAGAGAAATCCGGCCAACCAGCACCCTGATTTTTCATACCTTGGTGTGCTGGCCCCTGCCGGCATGAGCGATTGGTACGAAAATGGCCGTTCCGGCCACCCACAATCGTCATTCCGGCGAAGGCCGGAATCCAGGAGGGGCGGGATGGGAAACGTAGTGCCGCGGCTTGTCCCCCGCTACCGGCAGTCCGGCAACCAACCCTAGTTTCGGGCCACAGTAGAGGGGACCCGACAACCGACGCCCCGATTTCTGTTGATTGGCCCCGTTGCCTCCAAGACTCACGATCGACTGAGACGCGGCGAACCCTAACACATTTCGAATCAGGCCAATGCTAGATTGCTTGAATCCCATGTCGTAGAATTACCGAGAATCATTGAGTCTACAAGAATCAGGAACCGAGTTTGATCCTAACCACAGGGCTCGACCGCCCAACTATTGTTGCCAACTGCTCTTGTAGCTAGGGGCGCCTGTCTGCCCAGCGCCCCGTTCGGCGGCAATACTCTTCCGATATGACTGTTGACAAGGAGGTGGTTTAGGATGTCACTTGGTGACGATTTGCGGGCAGCATTGGATCGCGATCCGGCTGCCACCAATCCCATCGAAGTCATCCTCACCTATCCCGGCCTCCATGCGCTTCTGGTACACCGCCTATCACACTACCTATACGGGATTGGAGTTCCAATCCTGCCCAGATTGATCTCTCAGGTCTCCCGTATGTTGACTGGCATCGAAATACATCCGGGAGCGACGATAGGTAGAGGCCTGTTCATAGATCACGGTATGGGTGTGGTCGTAGGCGAGACGAGTGAGATCGGCGACAACGTGACCATGTATCAAGGCGTAACTCTGGGCGGCACCGGCAAGGAGCGTGGCAAGCGCCATCCCACGATTGGCGACAACGTGATGATCGGTGTAGGAGCAAAGATTTTGGGTGCCATCACCGTAGGGGAGAACTCAAAGATCGGCGCCGGCGCGGTGGTACTCAACGACGTGCCGCCAAACTCAACCGCCGTAGGCGTGCCGGCCAAGGTAGTCACCTTCCGCGTGCCCGATGGCTCGTCCCGCCGAGTGGAGTACTTGCCCGACCCGGAAGCGGATATGATCTCCAATCTTTATCAAAAGGTCGCCGAGCTCGATGAGCGACTCAAGGAACTGGAAGCAGAGTTGCGCAATTCCACCGTCGCACTGAGACAAGCCCGCGCCCGGCCGCGGTCGGCCGCGACCGCCAGATCGCGCTCTACATAGCGGATAGATGCGACTATACAGCACGCTCTCCCGGCAGGTGGAAGAGCTACAACCCACCGGCTCGACGATCAAAATGTATCTGTGCGGTACCACGCCATACGAGCAATCTCACGTCGGCCACGCGATGAGCGCGATTGTTTTCGACGTTTTACGCCGTTACCTTGAGTTCCGGGGACATCTGGTCTTTCATCTGCAGAATTTCACCGATGTCGACGACAAGATCATCGAACGCTCCAGCCGTCTCGGAATCCCTCCTGCCGAACTCGCCGAACGGTACGCCGGCGAATACTTGGCCGACCTTGAGCGCCTCAACGTCCTCAGGGCAACCCGATACGTGCGCGCGACCGAGGAAATCGGCCAGATCATCGAGATCATCTCCGATCTGATCGAAAAGGGGTTCGCCTACGAGGTCGGTGGCGACGTCTATTTCCGGGTGGGAAGTGATCCCGATTACGGCAAGCTGTCGAGGCACACAACCGAAGAGTTGATGGCCGGCGCCCGAATCGAAGTCGATGACCGCAAGGAAAACGCTACAGACTTCGCTCTCTGGAAGGCGGCTAAACCAGGCGAGCCCTCCTGGGAGAGTCCATGGGGACATGGCCGGCCCGGCTGGCACATAGAGTGCTCTGCGATCGTCCTCCGTCACCTTGGCCCACAGATCGATATTCACGGAGGCGGACAGGACCTGATCTTTCCCCATCACGAGAATGAGATCGCCCAGTCCGAATCCCATACCGGCGAGGTCCCATTTGCCCGCATCTGGGTACACAACGGCATGGTCCAGATGGGCGAGACCAAGATGTCGAAGTCACTCGGAAATTTCGTGACTATTCGAGAGGCCTTGCAGGAATACTCGGCCGACGCGATCCGGCTTGCCGTCCTAACTTCCCACTATCGCAGTCCGATGGTCTACTCCGCCGAGAGTATGCAGGCTGCGGAACGCGGCATACATCGCCTCCTCCAGGCCTTGATAGGCGATAGCGCCGACGTCGAACAGGTACCCGAAAAGCTGGCTGAGGCTGCCGGCAATGCCCGTCGACGGTTCACCGAAGCGATGGACGAAGATCTCAATACCTCTGCCGCGCTGGCCCAGCTGTTCGAGTTGGCCCGAGAGATAAACCGGGCACGCGCCGATGGCGTCGGCCCCGGCGCCCTTCTCCCGGTGCAAAACGAGCTGCGCGAGTTGGCCAGCGTCCTGGGTCTCAGGCTACAACAGGAGTCGACCGACCTCGAAGCCCGTCCATTCGTCGACCTGTTGGTATCGGTTCGTACAGAGCTGAGGCAGGCGAAGATGTGGCAACTTTCCGACCGAATCCGCGATCAGCTAAGCGAGCTCAACGTCGTCGTAGAGGATCGACCAGACGGATCGACCTGGCGTCCGGGTTGAGGGTTGCGGAGCCCGCTAGGTGAGTGACGACACGTCGCGCCGGAAATACGGACCGAGGCTCCGGCCAACCTTGCGCTCGCTAAATGGCACCTAACCCGCCTCAACGTCGCCGCCAACCTTCGACGAAGACCGCCGACGCTCCGAACGATCAAAGGGGCGGCTCGAGCCCCATCGGAATCCCGCCCTCGAAGCGTGTCATATTTGGCCGCCGGCCAGTCGCCGAAGCGATGCGGGCCGGACGCTCAATTGACTGGCTCTATGTCTCGCTGGCAGCGAATAGTAATGACGATCTGCGTCAACTCATCGTCGAGGCCCGCAAACTCCTGACCGAAGTCGAGCAGGTCCCCAAGCACGTGCTCAATCGTCTCGCCGGCGGCAGCAATCATCAGGGCGTCGTCGCCGTTCTGGATGAGTTTCCCTTCAGTGATCTCTTTGAGATCGTGCCGGCCGGCCAGGGCAAGTCCTCGATCCTACTGGCGTTAGATTCGATCCAGGATCCACAAAACTTCGGCAGCCTCACCCGAACCGCCGAGGCGATTGGAGTCGACGGCGTCGTCATTCCCAAGCACAGAAACGTGGCTGTCACTCCCGGCGCAGTGCGTGCCTCCGCCGGCGCCATCGAGCACCTGAAGGTGGCCAGGGTCACCAACCTGGCCCGCAGCCTGAGACAACTAAAGGACTCTGGCTATTGGGTCGTCGGCCTGAGCGAAGCAGGCGAACAAGTCTACGATCGCGTCGACTATGCCGGGAGGGTCGTCGTGGTCATAGGCTCCGAAGGCAAAGGCCTCTCTCCCGTGGTGTCTCGCGAATGCGATTTCCTGGTGCGAGTCCCGATGGCCGGCCGCATCGCCTCACTGAACGCGGCCGTCGCTGGCTCCATCGTGCTCTACCATCTGTTCCGACAGCGGAACGCGCCCGAGCCCTGGGACGGGAAGGAGGAAATGTAGCGCGGTCGAAGACTACGCGAAGCGAGGGGCTTGCCCCCCGCTGGGGCCTGGGTTGGGCGTGGCAGACACCGGCCTGCCGATACGCCGGCCGCTAACCCCAAACTACTCGCCTATCCCGCCACAATGTTCAACAGCCGGTCCTGCCTGTAGACCACCCTCCTCAGCTGCTTGCCGGCCAGGTACTTCTGTACCCTCTGACTGGCGGTTGCCGCCGAATACGCCGCAGTCTGGTCGGTTCCCACCGGCACCCGGAGCCGCTCTCGAACTCTACCGTTTACCTGGACGACGACCGTCACCACCTCATCTGCCGCCAACGCCGGATCGTGCTCCGGCCAGGACTGCTCGTGGATGCTATACGGTTTGTCCAGTTGGAACCACAGCTCCTCCGCTATGTGCGGTGCGATCGGCGCCAGCAGCAGCAACAGGGTCTGAATCGCTTCATCCCAAACTTCTCGGCCTACGTCGCCGGCCTCTTGCGCCTGCACCAACGCATTGCAGCACTCCATAAGTGCCGCCAGCATAGTGTTGAATCGGAAGCCTTCGAGATCCCTGGTTACCCGCTCGATCGTCTTGTGGGTAGTGCGTCGCAATTCGCGCTCCGCCGACTGTTCGCCTTCCGCCGGCGGGTTCGCGGCATACGTCTGCACCAGGTTCCACACCCTGTTCAGGAACCGATACACGCCGTTGATGCCCTGGTCATTCCAGTCCCCGCCCTCTTCCCACGGCCCCACGAACATCAGATAGGCCCGAAACGTGTCGGCGCCTAGTCTCTGTACGAAATCATCAGGATTGACAACATTGCCCCGAGACTTGGACATCTTTTGACCTTGCGACAGCAACACGCCCTGGCAGAAGAGTCGCAGGAACGGTTCGCCAAAGTCGAACAGGCCGATATCGCGAAGCGCTTTCGTGATGAACCGCGCATAGAGTAGGTGCTTGGTAGCGTGTTCGATGCCGCCGACGTATTGGTCTACCGGCAGCCACTTGTCCAGTTGCTCCGAATCGAAGACTCCCCGGGAGTAGTTCGGACTCGCGAAGCGGAAGAAATACCAGGCCGAGTCGACGAACGAGTCCATAGTATCGGTCTCTCTGGTGCCTGCGCCCCCACATTTCGGACACTCGGTGTGCAGCCACAGCCGCGCCAACTTCAACGGCGACTCCCCAGTCGGCCGGACTTCCGTGTTCTTCGGCAGCATGACCGGCAACTGGTCTTCCGGCACCGGCACCGTCCCGCAGCCCGGGCAATATACGATCGGAATTGGCGCTCCCCAGTACCGCTGTCGCGAGACCAGCCAATCTCGCAGCCTGTAGTTGACCGACCGCCGGCCCAGCCCGTTGGATTCGGCGTAATCGGCTACACGCTCTATACCCTCGTCCGACCTCACGCCGTCGAATGGGCCGGAGTTGATCATCCGGCCAATACCGAGAAAGCCCTCAGTGAGTGGTTCCTCGTCCCAGTCCGGCGGCTCGATCACAACCTTCACCGGTATTCCAAACTTCTCGGCAAACTCGAAGTCGCGCTGATCATGGGCAGGCACGCCCATCACCATACCGGTGCCGTACGTGTACAGGACATAGTCGGCCACCCATATCGGTACCCGCTCGTTGCTCAGCGGATTCACCGCGTGTGCGCCTATAAACACCCCTGTCTTCTCCCGGTCGACCGCCAGGCGCTCGATCTCGGTCCGGAGTCGAGATGCCTCGATGTAGGCATCGACTTCCGCCTTCCTGTCCGGCGTAGTCAGCTTGGCCACCAGCGGGTGCTCCGGCGCCAGCACCATGAACGTCACGCCATACGTCGTGTCCGGCCTGGTCGTAAACACCGGCATCGGATCGTCCGCCTCGCTGCGGAACTCCAACTCCACGCCGATGCTCTTGCCGATCCAATTGCGCTGGTCGGTAACCGCCCTCTCCGGCCACTCAAGTTCGCTATGATCGAGTAGCTCCTCCGCGTACTTGGTAATTCGGTAGAACCACTGCTCCAGGTCCTTCTTGGTTACGACGGCCTCGCAACGCTCGCATCCGCCGTCGATAACCTGCTCATTCGCCAGGACCGTCTGGCAGGAAGGACACCAGTTCGCCGGCGCCATCGCCTTGTAGGCGAGCCCGGCCTCGTACAGCTTGAGAAAGATCCACTGCGTCCACCGATAGTAGCTCGGCAGACAGGTCGCCAGATCGCGGCTCCAATCGAATGAGCCGCCCATCGATTTCAACTGCAGGCGCATACGGTCCATGTTGCGTATGGTCCATATCGCCGGATGTTCGCCGCCCTTGATCGCCGCGTTTTCCGCCGGCAACCCGAACGAGTCGAAGCCGATCGGGCGCATGACGTTGAAGCCCTTCATTCTCTTGTAACGCGCCATCACGTCAGCCGGCCCGTACGCGTACCAGTGGCCGATGTGCAGGTCCCCGGAGGTGTAGGGAAACATGTCCAGGAAGTACCACTTTGGACGATCGTCTTCGTTGTCGGTGAGGTAGAGTTCGTCGGCGGCCCACTGATCTTGCCAGCGTGGTTCGATCGTCACCGGATCGTATCCAGTTGCCATCTTCGTACTCTCCTTATTGCAATCGCTCAAATCAGTCCAGGGTCCTCGCCGGCGATCTTAGGGACAGCCGGACCCCAAGCGGGTTTGTCGCCCACAGACTTTCATTATAGCCAACGTAAATGGTCGACTAGTCGTCAAAAGGAACGCCCAACCGAGGATCCGGGCCAGAATAATAGCAGACGCCTCATTCGCAGATCACGAGGTGCCCGGCCGCTCGAGATCACTCTTACGCTACGGTATCAAATCCCGCAGTCTTTGGGCCGCCTCCTTCTCCGCCTCATGGACGCCCAATATGTGGTCGCGCAGATCGGTCAACAAGCCGGTCGTCTCCAAGGCGTTCAGTTGAGGCGATCCGGCGATCTCGCTCTCGATCGCCAACAGCCTCTGGTTAATCTCTTCGATCTGCGACAGGCCGGCCGCTCCTTGGCTCTGGAACAAGTCCCTCTTACTCAAGCTGAGGTGCCGTGTCTCTCCGAATAGTGGGACCGAGTCCGGCAGAGCCGCATCCGCCAGCGCCGTCCACAGCCGGCTCGCTTCGCGGTAGCTGTTCGATACTGCGCCCAATTCTGGTTCAGCCAGAACTATCGCCGCTTCATCCAGGAAGTCGGCGTACAGACCCCGCAACGCCCCTCCGCCCGTTCCGCCGGTCTCTATCCAGTGGTGAACCCAAGTCAGCGTCGAGTAGAGTTCCGCCGGATCCTCGAACGTCTTGGGCCACCCGCGTTTGCCCTTGGGATCGGCGACGAGCTTGGCCCATTGCGTCAGCGACTCAAGCCCGAATGTCTTGATTCGAGGGTTCAGCAGTCCTTCGTGGCAATCGCGTATCCCGTTCTCCACCGCCGACTCCAGGTCGATTGGCTCGTCGCCGCGCTCGGCGGTCATTACTCTGTTCTTGTAATTTCTGATCGCGGCCCTTGCCTCAGTGAGCTCGGATTGGCTCACCGCCATAGGAGCCGGCGCTCGGTCGTCCAGGTAGGCGAGGTCGTTGTCGTCGTCGAGTCCCACGACCACGACCAGGTGGTAGAAAGACCGCTTGTACTCCTCGGGTAGCGAGGAGTACGAAATGCTCGCCAGGTCAATCCACGCCAGGGCCGGCCGACCCTCTTCGATAGGTCTCCGGAGATTTGATTGTGCGGCCCTCTTGCCGGCTGTCTCCTTGAAAACCGGCGCAAGACCTATCCTTGTGCAGATTCGGCGCATGAACTCTACGTTGTCGCTGTGCCAGAGATGCCGGGTCCCGATCATCACCATCGCGCTGATGACCTTGTAGTCGATCATCATATAGCCGGCGCCTACGCCGCCCCCGATCCCCAACATCATCGCCTCGCTGAACGGCTTGTTCGTGTGCGGAGCGATCACTCCCATTTGGGCCGCTACATTGCACATCGCAGCAGTGTAGGGATTCGTACCGCCGAACTGTGTATAGTCCTTCAAGATCAAAGCGCGGGTCAAATCGCTCCCTCCCGTTGTGGGCCTGTATCTGCGCTCCCGACAACCCAGTTCGCCGGTGGAGCATATCAAATCCACGCGCAAACGACTCTGGAACAGTTCAATTAGCCACAGTCATTGGTACGAACATAATCGTAGGGGCGCGGGGACGGGAAATGTAGGGCGGGGGCTTGTCCCCCGCCGCGGTCGGGGTTGGGAATGGCAGAATCCCACGTGCGAATCCGCCGCATAAAATCGCAACTCCGGGTTTTCATACCTTGGTGCGCCGGCCCCTGCCGGCATGAGCGATTAGCACGAACACCATCGTAGCGGCGATTCGCGAATCGCCCTGGGCGGAATCGCTGTACACTCACCTAATGGCCCCACCCAACGCATTCGCATTGACTTGAAACCATGTTCATGGTAGAAGTTACCCAATTCATAAACTGATGCCGTGAAGGGGAGTAGTAGAGGCCAGCGGTCATTCAGAGAGCCAGCACTTGGTGCGAGCTGGCATGCCGCCTCCTCGAACTCGCCCCAGAGCAGCCGGGCCGAACAGTAACGTTCCCAGTAGGCCTCAGCCGGGTTCGCCCGTTATAGCGCGCCGAGTGGGCAGTGTGGACTGCCAAATGAGGTGGTACCGCGGGCTTTCCAGTCTCGTCCTCAAAGGGGCGAGATTTTTTTGTCGGCGGAGCACCACAGTCCAACGTTGCCAACTAGGGTGGTACCGCGGGAGATCCTTGAGCCCGTCCCTAGCCGGACGGGCTTTCTTAATGCACTCGATCGCAGGAGGAACAGAATGGCAATACAACCAATACAGCAACGCGCTGACGTTTCGCGAAAGCCGAAGCAACGACCACAGGTGCTGACCGGCTCACGAATCATTTGCGAGAGTCTCCTCCGCCTGGGTGTAGACGTAATATTCGGCTATCCGGGTGGAGCGGTGTTGCCCCTCTACCACGCGATTCCGGAGTTCGAGGAACTCCACCACGTCCTCGTTCGACACGAGCAGGGTGCCGCCTTCGCCGCAAGCGGCTACGCCCGTGCGACCGGCCGCGTCGGCGTTTGCCTCGGCACCTCCGGCCCCGGCGCCACGAACATGATTACCGGCATCGCTGACGCGAACCTGGACTCCGTTCCTATCGTCGCGCTCACCGGCCAGGTCGCGATCCCGATGATCGGGCGTGATGCGTTCCAGGAAGTCGACACAACCGGCATCGCGCTCCCGATTACCAAGCACAGCTATATGGTGACGGATGCGGCAGACCTGCCCCGAATACTCCGCGAGGCCTTTTACATAGCCGGCACCGGCCGGCCAGGCCCTGTCCTCGTTGATATCCCACGTGACGTGCAGCAGCAAGAGGCCGAGTTCAAGTGGGACGACGAGATGCGCCTTCCTGGTTACAAGCCCACGATGTTCGGCAACATAAAGCAGATAAGACAGGCGGCTCGACTCATCAAGGAGGCCACCAGGCCCCTGATCGTAGCCGGGCACGGCACCATAATCGCGCAGGCGTACGACGAGCTCAAGGAGCTGGTCGAGACCACCAATATACCGATCGTCACGACAATTCATGGGATCTCCAGCATCCCAGAATCGCACGAGTTGAATTTCGGAATGCTCGGTATGCACGGCAGCGCCTATGCCAATCGGGCCGTCGTCGAATGCGACTTGCTGATCGGCATCGGAATGCGGTTCGACGACCGTGTAACCGGCAAGGTCAGCGGGTTCGCGCCCAACGCGAAGATCATTCATATTGAGATCGATCCGGCCGAGATAGGCAAGAACGTCCAAGTAACGGTTCCCATCGTCGGCGACGTCAGGAACGTACTATCCGTACTCAACAAAGAAGTCGAGCCCGGCGACCATTCCTTCTGGGTGGATCAGCTATGCGAGTGGCGGCGAGAGATCCCGATGACCGAGGTTCGAGAGGCCGAGGAGCTACTGCCACAGTACGTGATTCAACGCCTGTATCAGGTCACCGGCGGCGACGCGATCGTAACCGCGGACGTAGGCCAGCACCAGATGTGGGTCGGCCAACTCTGGTGGTTTGACAAGCGAAACAGCTTCATCAGCTCCGGCGGCCTGGGCTCAATGGGTTACAGCCTGCCGGCCTCGATGGGAATTCAGATCGGCCGGCCAAATGAGGCGGTATGGTGCGTAATCGGCGACGGCAGCATCCAGATCACCATGCAGGAGTTGGGCACTATCGTCCAAGAGAAGCTGCCAGTCAAGATTGCAATTATCAATAACTTCGCCCTCGGCATGGTCCGCCAGTGGCAGGAGTTCTTCTACGAGAAGCGCTACTCCCACTCCCTGATGGGCCAACCGGACTTCGTCAAGCTGGGTGAGGCCTATGGAATCGCTTCAGTTCGCGTCACGACCAAGGAGGAAGTGGAGCCTGCCATCCGCCAGGCAATTGAGCATGACGGACCCTTCATCATCGATTTCCAGGTGGCGGTTGAAGAGAGCGTGTTCCCGATGATACCGCCGGGCGGTGAGCTGTCAGACATCATGACCGAGGCCGCCGGCTGATGAACGCAACAACGAACAAAGAGGTGTCAACGAAATGAGCAGAACGGTTGTCGCGATGATGGAAGATCAACCTGGTGTCATGAACCGGGTTGTCAGCGTGTTGCGTAGACGTGGGTTCAACATCAACAGCCTTTCCGTAGGACCCACCGAGAATCCAGGGATTTCCAGGATGACTATCGTCGTAGACGGCGATGATGAAACGATCGTCGAGCAGGTCATAAAGCAGCTTTACAAGATAATCGAGGTCCTGAAGTGCAGCGACATCAGCGGCGAAAGGAAGGTTGATCGAGAGCTGGCGCTGATCAAGGTTGCCGCGACAGCTTCGACTCGATCTGAGGTGATGCAGCTGGTCTCGATCTACCGGGCCAAGATAGTCGATGTCTCGCCGGACTCGATGATGGTGGAGGTCACCGGGCCCCCTGAGAAGATCGAGACAATGCAGAATCTCCTGCGTGCCTATGGCATTCGAGAGATGGTCAGAACCGGCCTGGTTGCCATGATCCGTAGTGCCGTTGGTTCTAATAGCGCGTCGGGCGCCTCCAGCGGCGAAGGGCGCCAGCGGGGTAACCTGCGCGCGGTCGCTCCAGTAAGCAATTAATCTGACTAGGAGAAACACTCGTTGAAGATCTATTACGACGCCGATGCCGATCTGGGATTGCTTGAAGGCAAGACAATCGCGGTCATTGGGTACGGCAGCCAGGGGCACGCCCATGCGCTAAACCTGAAGGACAGTGGTCTGGACGTGATCGTTGGGCTCTACACCGGCAGCAGGTCTTGGGAAAAGGCCGAAGCCGATGGCCTGCAAGTAGCCACCACCTCGGACGCCACCAGGGCCGCCGACATGATCATGGTATTGGTGCCGGACCAGGTCCAGAAGGATCTCTACGAGCAGAGCATCCTCCCGGAGTTGAGCGACGGTAAGACTCTGATGTTCGCCCACGGCTTCAACATTCACTACAACCAGATCGTGCCGCCTCCGGGCATCGATGTGAGTATGGTCGCTCCCAAGGGTCCAGGGCACATTGTTCGCGAGATGTTCACCCAGGGCGTCGGAACGCCGGCGTTGCTCGCCGTGTTCCAGAACGTCTCCGGCCGTGCCCAGCAGAACGGCCTTGCCTACGCCCGCGGCCTCGGCGCAACCAGCGCCGGCGTTATCGAGACCTCCTTCAAGAATGAGACGGAGACCGACCTGTTCGGTGAGCAGACGGTGCTTTGCGGTGGCGTTACCGCGCTCGTCAAGGCCGGATTCGAGACCCTGGTCGAAGCCGGCTACCCGCCGGAGTTGGCCTACTTCGAGTGTCTCCACGAGTTGAAGCTCATCGTCGACCTCATCTATCAGGGCGGGTTCGCCTACATGCGCTACTCGGTCAGCGATACCGCCGAGTACGGTGACTACACCGGCGGCCCTCAGGTGATCGACGAGCACGTCCGCGAGAACATGCGCCAGGTACTCTCCGATATCCAAACCGGCGTGTTCGCCAAGAACTGGATCAACGAAAACTTGGCCGGCCGGCCCAGCTTCCTCGCCATGCGCAACAAGGAGGCCGAAGGGCAGCTTGAAGAGGTAGGCAAAGGCCTCAGGGCGATGATGCCCTGGCTGAAACACTAATCGCGACAATCGCTAACAACCAGGAGAATACTTATCATTCGCGCCCGCTTCCATATTGCTTGGGCGAGAGGGTCTGAAATAAGGAGTGCGTCATGTTGGATCGAGTACTAATCTTCGACACCACGCTGAGAGATGGCGAGCAGTCGCCCGGCGCCTCCCTTAACGTCCAGGAGAAGGTCGATATAGCTCACCAGCTTGCCCGCCTCGGTGTCGACATCATAGAAGCGGGGTTTCCCATCACCTCGAAGGGCGACTTTGAAGCCGTGCAGCGCATCGCCCGTGAGGTCGATGGAGTGACCGTATGCGGACTCGCCCGGGCCCTGCCGGCCGACGTGGACCGCGCCGCCGAGGCTGTTCTCGACGCTGAGCACGGACGAATACACGTATTCGTCTCTTCGTCGGACATACACCTCACCCACCAGATTCGGAAGAGCCGCGAGGACGTCCTGAAAATGGCCGGCCAGATGGTCCGGCGCGCAAAGGCGTCCGTGTCGGACGTCGAGTTCTCGCCAATGGACGCGACCAGGTCCGACGTCGACTATCTCTGCGAGATGCTCGCGATTGCGATAGAGGCCGGCGCGACCACCATCAATATCCCCGACACCGTCGGCTATACCGTGCCGGACGAGTACGCGAAGCTCATTACTTCAATTCTCGAGCAGGTACCCGGCGCCGATGATACCGTCATATCGGTCCATTGCCACGACGACCTGGGTATGGCCGTAGCCAACAGCCTGGCCGCCGTCCGTGCCGGCGCTCGGCAGATAGAGTGCACCATGAACGGCATCGGCGAGCGAGCCGGCAACTGCTCGCTGGAGGAAGTCGTAATGGCGCTCCGCACCCGCGCCGACGTATTCGGGATCGACACCAGGATCAACAGCAACGAGCTGTTCAAGACCAGTCGCATGGTCAGCACCTACACCGGGATGTTGGTTCAGGCGAATAAGGCCATCGTGGGTGCCAATGCGTTCGCTCACGAGTCCGGCATCCATCAGGACGGTGTCATCAAAGAGCGGGAAACCTTCGAGATAATCGACGCCACTACCGTGGGCCTCAGCGAAAACAGGCTGGTCCTTGGCAAGCTGTCCGGCCGGCGCGCCTTCCGCCAGCGGCTCGAAGAGCTGGGCTACCGTCTCACGGACCAGGACCTGAACCAGTCGTTCGAGCGTTTCAAGAACCTGGCCGATAAGAAGAAAGACGTCTCCGACCGTGACATAGAGGCGCTCGTTGCCGACGAAGTCAGAGGCCCGGTCGAGGTATATCGCCTTGGTCACGTCCAGGTGAGCTGTGGCGACCACAGCATCCCCACCGCGACCGTCAGACTGATTGGACCGGATGGCGAAACCCTGACCGACTCCGCGACCGGCACCGGTCCCGTTGATGCCGTCTACGAGGCGATCAATCGAGTGATCAGGGTCCCGAACAGGCTCATCGAGTTCTCAGTGCAGTCCGTCACCGCCGGCATCGACGCGCTTGGCGAGGTAACCATCCGCATAAAGAGCGAAGGACGCGTATTCGGCGGCCGGGCAGCCAACACCGACATCATAGTAGCCAGCGCCCGGGCCTACATGAACGCCCTGAACAAGCTCATAGCGTCCAACGAAGAGCGCGAGAACTCCCCCGAGCAGCAGGAGCTAGTCCGCACAGCCGGCGTCTGAACCCGCTGCCCAATTCGCCGTTACGGCCCTCACTTGTCATTCCGGCGAAGGCCGGAATCCAGAGGGGGGAAATGTAGCGCGGGGGCTTGTCCCCCGCTGGGGCCGGGGTGGGGCAAACCCGACATACAATCAACGGAATCACGCGTCCCATTTTCATCCTCTCATGCGGGCTTCACAAGGCCATGGTGATTCCGGCGAAGGCCGGAGTCCAGGGGTGGGGAAGGGGAAAATGTGGCGCGGTCGAAGACTACGCGAGGCGAGGGGCTTGTCCCCAGCTCAGGGGCGGGGCGCGGCAAACCCACGCCGGCCTCCCAATTCGTCATTGGTATGAAAATAGAATGGATTCCCTAACTTCTTCTAACTGGCGTCCC
This sequence comes from Chloroflexota bacterium, assembly GCA_963664835.2. Taxonomy (GTDB): domain Bacteria; phylum Chloroflexota; class UBA6077; order FW602-bin22; family JBCLEL01. Next base: position 18,977 of record CAXXUG010000021.1, read on the forward strand.
ACCATTTTCATTCTCTTATGCGGGCTTCGCAAGGCCATGGTGATTCCCGCGCTCTAATGCATGCCCCGTACCGCGATACGGGGCGGGAATCCGGGCACCAACACCCCGCGGACAAATGCCAACCGCGATACAACCGAACCACGGTCCGCATGGCAAACCCCCGGCGGCCTCCCACAACCCGCCAAAACCACCGTAGGGGTGTCCCTTGTGGCATTCGCTCCAACTAATTCGTGCGGTCGGCCATGAGGAAGGGGCCAATGTAGGGCGGGGGCTTGTCCCCCGCCTGGGGCGGCCGGCGGTTCGTGAGATGCAGGCGTTGTGTTGGCCGGCCGGTGTTCGTCGCCGGCGCGTTTCGTTGGTGGGTGGGAAGTTTATCGCTGCTACGTCTCTGGATTTTCTAGTTGGTTTACCTCATGCGCCCCCAATTGCGCCACATTGTCGGACGTGAGGAAGGTGGGATATACATTGGTCCTCATTTGCACCCCTCGATACGCTAACCGCAAATGCTCCAGGCGCACCGCAAACACCCTGAAACCCAATTAGTTGGAGCAGATGCCCTTGTGGAAACCCTGGGCGGGATGCGGCGAACCCCCCGGCCGGCACCAACCCGCAAACAAACCTTTCCAACAACCAACCCCTTGCCGGTAAACTTGACCCCAATGACCAAACTAACAACCGCCGTCGAAAACTACCTCACCGACCTCCAACGTGTCCGCGCCTCCGGCGGTGCGACCGACGAGCGCTCCAGCTACGGCCCCCTCGCCAACCTCCTCAACGCCATCAGCGCAACCCTGAAACCCAAAGTCTTCTGCGTCGGAGAGCTCGCCGACCAGGGCGCCGGCCATCCCGACTTCGGCCTCTACTCCGCCAGGCAGGTCCAACGCCGCCGGCCCCGCGAAGGCCAGACACCCGAGCGCGGCGTCGTCGAAGTCAAGTCCGCCGGCGACGACGCCTGGCTCACCGCCGATGGCGACCAGGTCAGCCGCTACTGGCAACGCTATCGCCTCGTACTCGTAACCAACACCCGCGACTTCGTCCTGCTCGGAGCGGATAAGTCCGGCCGGCCGACTAAACTCGAGACCTTCCGGCTGGCCGAGAGCGCCGAAGCGTTCGACCGTCTGCTTGAAAGGCCCCGCGCCTTTGCCCGCCGGCACGGCGCCGGCTTGGGCGAGTATCTCTGCCGAGCCCTGTCCCACAGCGCCACCCTCTCTGAACCCAAGGACCTTGCCTGGCTCCTCGCCTCCTATGCCCGCGACGGCCTTGCCCGGGTCGAGGCCGCCGGCGACTCGCCGGCTCTGGCCGCCGTCCGCGCCGCTCTGGAGGAAGCGCTCGGAGTCCGCTTCGAAGGAGAGCGCGGCGCCGCCTTCTTCCGCTCCACCCTCGTCCAGACCCTCTTCTACGGCGTATTCTCCGCCTGGGTCCTTTGGGCAAGACAACTCGAAGATGCGCCTGTGCGCGCGCCACCCCCGACTCGTCCGTTCAACTGGCACGAGGCTGTCTGGCACCTGCGCGCCCCGGTCCTCCGAGCGCTTTTCCAGCAGCTATCCGACCCCGGCCGGCTGCGGCCCCTAGGTCTCGTGGAGGTCCTCAACTGGACCGCCACCGCCCTCGATCGCGTCGACCAGGAGGCATTCTTCACCCGCTTCGACGCCAGCCTCTCTCCCTCCGGCTCCGGCAGCGAGGCGGTGCCCTACTTCTATGAGCCGTTCCTCGAGGCCTTCGACCCCCGGCTCCGCAAGCAGCTAGGCGTCTGGTACACGCCCAACGAGGTCGTGCGCTACATGGTCGCCCGCGTCGACCGGGCCCTCAAGGACGACCTCGGCATCCCTGATGGACTCGCCGCCGACAACGTCTACGTCCTCGACCCCTGCTGCGGCACCGGCGCCTACCTTGCCGAGGTCCTCCGCCGGATCGCCGAAAACTTGAGGGGACAGGGCCTGGGCGCATTAACCGGCGCGAGGGTCAAGCGCGCCGCGACTGAGCGCGTGTTCGGCTTCGAGATAATGCCGGCGCCATTCGTCATCGCCCACCTGCAGGTTGGCCTCACCATGCAGGCGCTCGATGCTCCCCTGGCCGACGACGGCGACGAGCGCGCCGGCGTCTTCCTCACCAACGCCCTCACCGGCTGGGAGCCAAGGGTGCAGAAGCCTCTGCCGTTCCCCGAACTGGAGGAGGAGCGCGAACGCGCCGGCCAGGTCAAGCAGGACACGCCCATCCTCGTCATCATCGGCAACCCGCCCTACAACGGCTTCGCCGGCATGGCCGTAGACGAGGAACGCGAACTGTCCCAAGCCTACCGCACCACTAAACGCGTGCGCCGGCCCGAAGGCCAGGGGCTAAACGATCTCTACGTCCGCTTCTTTCGCATGGCCGAACGCCGCATTGCCGAGAAGACCGGCCGGGGCGTCGTCTGTTTCATCTCTAACTACTCCTGGCTTGACGGGCTGTCCTTCACCGGCATGCGCGAGCGTTATCTGGAGGCCTTCGACGCGATCAGGATCGACAATCTCCATGGCGACCGCATCATCTCCGAATACGCGCCCGACGGACGAACAAGCGAGACGGTCTTTGCAATCCGAGGGCAGTCACCGGGCATAAAGGTCGGTACCGCGATCACGATGTTATCGAAATTACCGGGTGGCGTCGCGTCGTCGGATAGTCAGGTCCAATACCGCGATTTTCAGCAAGCGCGAGCCGACGAGAGGCGGCGTGCGTTGCTGGAGAGTCTCGATGCTCCCTGCATCGATTCCGGTTACTCCCAATTGTCCCCAAATCTGCAACTTGGCGTGCCTTTCAAGCCGATGGCGGTAAGCCCGGACTGGTTCGAATGGCCTGCCTTGCCCCATTTGCTTCCGGTTTCATTCCCCGGCGTCAAGACCAGCCGTGACGCATTTCTTGTTGATATCGATCTCGACCGACTCAAAGCTCGCCTGGCCGACTACTTCAACCCAGACCTTAGCCACGCGGAGGTCGCCCAACGCTATCCGGGCGTGATGAACGCCACGGCCCGGTTCGATGCCCGCCGTGTGCGTGACGCACTGCTCTCCCGGGGTGGGCCAATACAATCCGGCTTCATCCGTCACGCCTACCGCCCCTTCGATAACCGTTGGCTATATTGGGAAGCGCAGACCAAGCTACTCGACGAAAAACGTGCCGACTATAAACCACATGTTTTCGCGGGGAACAAGTGGATCTCCTTAAACAAGAGACCTCAGAAAGGAGAATCCGAGCCGCGCGCCTGCCCAACTGAGCATATCGGTTGCCATGACCTCATCGGCAATGCGACTTCCTTTTTCTCCATGTGGCTCCAAGACTACATCCCAAGCCTCCGCGAGAACGAGTTGCTGCGCCGGCCCAATCTTACGCCTGCCGCGCAAAGATACCTAGAACTTCTGGGTGCCGGCGTTGACGACTTGTTCCACCACGTCCTCGCCACCCTCCATGATCCTGCCTACCGCCGAGGCAACTCCGGCGCGCTGCGCATGGAGTGGCCGCGCATACCCCTACCCGGCTGGCCCAACAGTGACGAAGCCGGCGCTGCCGACGCCCTCGCCGAGTCAGCCGCGCGCGGCCGCAAGCTGGCGCAGCTACTCGACCCCCGACACACCCGTACCCGGCGTCACCCAGGGCCAATTGCGCCCCGAAGTCGTCGCCATCGCCGTCCCGTCCACCACCGACGGAAGTAACATGGCCGGCGACGACTTCGCCCTGACCGCCGGCTGGGGCCATTTCGGCTCCGGCGACGCCGTGATGCCCGGCCAGGGCCGCGTAGTCCAGCGCGCCTACACGCCAAATGAACGCGACGCCCTCGACGACACCATCGCCACCCTCGGCCAGACCACCTACGACATCCACCTAAACAACCGCGCCTACTGGCGCAACGTCCCCGCCGGCGTCTGGACCTACAAGCTAGGCGGCTACCAGGTCCTCAAGAAGTGGCTCTCCTACCGCGAGCGCACCATCCTCCGCCGGCCCCTCAAGCCCGACGAAGTCCAATACTTCGCCGAAACAGCCCGCCGCATCGCCGGCATCCTCCGCCTGACCCACCGAAAAATGTAGGGCTGGGGCTTGTCCCCAGCCGCGGGCCGGCCGGCGCAGATCCGGCCCCGAATTGTCATTTGTATGTTGAGAATGCCTCACAAATGGGGCCAAATTGTGGGGTATGGGTGAGGGAGGTGTCGCTAGTCATTTGGCGGGCCGGGCAGTTGCACGGTGGCGCCGGGCCGGAGTAGGACACCCCTCACCTCAATACCGGATCCTCCGAACAGATACCGGGGCGTAATGGCCCGCATTTGCAAGTGTGGAGGCCGGCAAGTTCAATCATAGAGGAAAGGGACAACTCAATGGAAGAGCAACACAACAAAAGGGTAGCCGGCATCGATGTGAGTAAAGCCGGACTGGAAGTGTGGGTGGAGGCCGGCCCTGCGCGACGATTTTTCAACAACGAGAAGGGGATCGGGGCGCTGGTGAAATGGCTGGCACGCCATGGAGTTAACCAGGCGGTGTACGAGCCCACCGGCGGGTACGAGCTGGAGGTGGGACGAAGGCTGAGAGAGAAAGGGATAAAGACGCGACGGGTGCACCCGAACAAGGTGCGGGGATTGGCACGAGCGTGGGGCAAACAGGCCAAGACGGACGGAGTGGACGCGAAGGTGCTGAGGAGGTACGGCGAGGTATTCAGCGAAAGGGAGGAAGGGGAGATAGAGGATAGCCCGGAAAGGGAGGAAATACGGGAGAAACTGAGGCGCCGGCGACAGTTGGTGAGCCAGAAGGTCCAGGAACTGAATCGGCTGGACAAGCCGGTGAGCCCAGGGGTACGAGAGAGTATCGAAGAGCACATAGAGTATCTGGACAAGGCAATAAAGCGGATGGACAGGGAGTACGAGAGGGCATTGAAAAGCAGCAGTGCCTTGTCGGAGCGGGCGAAGCTGTACCAGAGTGTGCGTGGAGTCGGGCAACTGACGGCGGCGACGCTGGTGGCTGAATTGCCGGAATTGGGTCAAGGGGAAGGCAGGAGAGTGACGTCACTGGTGGGACTTGCGCCCTGGTCGCGGGACAGCGGCCGGCAGAGGGGATATAGAGCGATCCAGGGAGGGCGAGGGGCGGTGAGACGGGCGTTGTACATGGCAGCGATGAGTGCAGTAAGGCGGCGGGACAGCAGCCTGGGGAGGTTTCACCAGCAGCTGCGCAAGCGGGGGAAGCCGGGGAAGGTGGCATTGGTGGCGGTGATGCGCAAGCTGCTGTTGCAGCTGCACTCGGTAGCACAACGGGGCACACCTTGGACGGAGGAATACGCCCCGGGCACCTGAAAACCCTTTACATCCAACACAGATACTCCGGCGAAAGCCGGAATCCAGAGGGGTGGGGGTGGGTAATGTAGCGCGGGGGCTTGTCCCCCGCTGGGGTCGGGGTGGGACGTGGCGCAGTCCGCAGCGTCAACTCGCTAATCTGGCCGGCGGCCAACTGGCGCGCCAAACCTCGTCTTTCCAGCGGAAGCTGCAAACCAGAAAGGGGAGGCGCCGGATGTCCTCTGCAATGAAGCCCCGATGAATATAGACGAGACAGCAGGTGATCGGAATGAGCCTGTCGGACGGCCGGTCAAAGGTCCCTGCGGTGCGTAAAGTTCACTGCGGTGTACTCCCCTTTCTCCAAAGCCGCTAGGTAAAGGTCGAGGTCCGCAGTGATCAAAGGGGTTTCCGCAGTTATGAGCTCGAGTAGCGCTGCGTCGGTGAGTCCGAGCCGGTGAAACATGTCGTTAGACGATGCGTCGGCGCTGGCAACCACGACTTCCTCGCTCTCATGGATGACCATCCGCAGCTGGTCCATTAACACGGTGCGCTCTGGCTCGCCATGATGAGCAATGAGGTTCGACGTTTCGGTCAGAGTGTTCGGGGTGACGTACACCCGAGTGACCGGCCTGATCATGTCGAGCAATAGATCGTAATCTTCGGCCATGAAGCTTTTCAGCCGGCGATGCTTGGCGATCAGGCCTCGATCCACGCTCCCCACCACGAGCAACACCAATAGGTTCGCGTCGATGAACACTCCGCCCGGCGGTATTTGCCTATCTCTGGTCGGGGAGGACACGATCTGTCAAAGATACCACCCTGCCATCATCGGCGTTGACTCGAATAACCTTGTAGGAGCGCGCTAGACGCCGATCTCCGAATGCGACGGCTAACGCAGTTGGATGCGCATTCCGATCCCACGGCCGGGAGAAGCCTATAGTTATCCCCCAACAGTTTGCCGTTTCGTCAAAAACGACCTCTTCGAGACCGACGTGCTTGATCTCTTCGCCATCGAAGAGATCGACAAGATACTCCTTCGCCTTTCGAGTTGCGTCCCTGACGTCCATTCCATTCTCCTACGCCAAGATTGTAACACTACCGAGCGTAACGAAACCCTGCCGCCCGCCGTCCGTTCACCACCGACGGAAGCAACATGTCCGGCGACGAATTCGCCCTCACCGCCGGCTGGGGCCACTTCGGCGCCGGCGACGCCGTAATGCCCGGCCAGGGCCGCGTCGTCCAGCGCGCCTACACCCCAGAGGAACGCGCCGCCCTCGGCGACGCCATCGCCACCCTGGGCCAGACCACCTACGACATCCACCTCAACAACCGCGCCTACTGGTGCAACGTCCCCGCCGGCGTCTGGACCTACAAGCTAGGCGGCTACCAGGTCCTCAAGAAGTGGCTCTCCTACCGCGAGCGCAACGTCCTAGGCCGGCGCCTCAAGCCCGAAGAAGTCCAATACTTCGCCGAAACAACCCGCCGCATCGCCGGCATCCCGCTACTGACCCATCAGAAGAAACATGGCCCCCTCAGTTTTAATACCTTGGTGCGCGGGCGGCATCCGGCGACAGCGATACGTAGGACGCTTCGTTCGGTTCCCTAATCGCCGAAGATTTCCTGCTTCACCGATTTGTAGAAACCATACGCTTCGATACCGAAGCAAATAAATTCGACCTTGTCCAGCGTCGTGTTGGTCGCCAGGAACCTGGCAACCTCCAACAGCGCGATCCGCGTCGCTCGTTCGAGCGGAAACCCATATGCGCCGGTGCTTATCGAAGGGAAAGCGATCGAACTCAAGCCATATGGCTCCACCAGCGCCAGACTGTTGCGGTAGCAACGCGCCAGCGCGTCGTCCTCCCCCTCCGTGCCGCCGCGCCATACCGGTCCGACCGTGTGAATCACCCAGCGGGCCGGCAGCCCGTACCCGTTGGTGATGCGGGCCTGTCCCACCGGACAACCACCGAGCCGCCGAGTCTCCGCCAGCAGTTCCTGTCCGGCCGCTCGATGAATTGCGCCATCGACTCCGCCGCCGCCTAGCAACGAGGCATTTGCCGCATTGACGATCGCGTCGACTCTGCGTTTGGTGATGTCTCCTTCAACCACTTCTACCCGATTGCTCAAAATCGTCTCCCGCGTTTCGGCCGAGATGCAGCCTCTATCGAAAGCGTTGTGTACCTGGAGTTGGGGCTCAGCGACTACCGGCTGGCGGGCAACTCCTCGAGCTGTCCAAACTCACTGAAGCCGTAGTACTCGTCGTTGCGGAGAATCCGCTCGATCACAGCAGCGTCATAGCCGTGGGGCCGCTCACTCAATGGGATGTAGGTCGAGAGCATATCCCGTATCGTTTCCACATCGCTGGGCTGGTTGTTGCTCGCCAAGAAGGCACGAAATATCACTTCGGCCGTTGGAGTCTCCACCGTAATGTAGTCTCGTTCCTTCGAGCAGCAGGCGCGAATCGAATGCATCGGATTCTGCCCGAATTTGACCGTGCGAAGCTCGTATACGACCTGCCCTGTCTTGCCATCGAATGTCGGGACGCGCTCTTGGGTGTCGGTGCCGATCTTATTCTGGCACGAGCTGCACATCCTGGTCTGAGCGAACGCGGTAAACGAGCGGTCGTTCCGCTCGTACCACTCTACGTCTGTATGAAAACGGGGGAGATCCTCTTCCATTGGGCGCCAGCCATCCTAATCCTGATTTTGTGCCCGCCGCTGATTAATGTATAAGCGCCCAAAAAGGTCCCTGGACGCCAGATCTAGCGGGGTGCCTGCGAATACGTCAATTCAGGTCGATTAACGACCTGCTCCAGTTGTACCACAAATCAAATGGACCTGTGAATACATAGGCTATAATTTCCGAAGTAGGACACTCAAGGACTCTAACCTCTATCGGCCTCGGAAAGACTTCTCAATCATGCGGCTCAAATGGCGCGACATCGCCGAAACTATCATCCTTACGATTGTTATCTTCCTTCTCGTGCGCGCCTCCGCGGAGAATTTCCGGGTCGAGGGTGGCAGCATGGAACCCACCCTGACCAACGGGCAGTTCATTCTCATAAACAAGATCGGTTATTGGAGAATAGACCGGGACCTTCTCAATTCCGTCATTCCCGGTGGAAATGTGTCGTCCGGCGATGGCGGTACCCATTACCTATTTGCGCCCCCGCAGCGTGGCGACGTAATCGTCTTCCAATATCCGCGAGACCCTGATAAGGCCTACATCAAGCGCGTCATCGGCATTCCCGGCGACACAGTAGAGGTGGTCGATGGTGGAGTCATCCTCAACGGATCACCCTTGGAGGAAGACTACCTGTTCGATGAGCCCAGGTACGAGTCGCCGCCTCGAGAAGTTCCTGACGGTTTTTTCTATGTCCTGGGCGACAACCGCAACAACAGCTCCGACTCTCACGTCTGGGGTCTCGTGCCGGAGAGTTTCGTAGTCGGTAAAGCCTGGCTCTCTTGGTGGCCGCTCGAGAATCTGGGATTCGTTCCGGCCACCGCACTGGGTGTCGGTTCTCCGTAGGATTATTGGCTGAAATCCTCGCCGTCTTCAGTCGCCGAAGATTCCGAAATCGTCTTCACCGTCAGTTCCGCCTCTGAGAGTAGCTTCTCGCAGCGCTTCGCCAACTCCATGCCCAGCTTGTAGAGCTCTATGGATCTCTCAAGCTCGATCCCACCGGCCTCCAGTTCGGTGACCGTGTCTTGCAACCTCTCGAGCATCGTTTCAAAGCTGTCGTCGTTACTCTGCGTTGCCAGGTCATCACTCATTGGTAACCATCACCTTCTGGGCCCTTGCCTTGACCTCGCCGGCCGAGAATCGCACTGCGAGATCATCCCCGACCGATACCTGATCCGCCCGGCTTACGAGTCGTCCGGTGGCCTCGTTCCAGCAATAGGAGTACCCTCGCTCCAATACACTTGAAGGGTTCAGCGCGTTGAGTCGCTCAGCAAGTGTCGACATCTGCTGGCGTTCAATGGATAACGCGTGGGCAATCGCCCGGCCCGCTCGATCGAGCAGTTCATCGGTGCGCTGCCTCAAGACCTCTACCTGCCTTGCCGGCGCCTGTAGCTGGAGCCTGTGCGAAAGATCTCGCAGCATCGCTCTATCCTCGCTCAAACCCTCCATGAAGTAGTGCGCCACGCCAGCGCGAAGATTGGCGACCGAGGCGCGCAGTTCGCTTGAGTCCGGCGCCACAATTTCGGCGGCGGCCGAAGGCGTCGGCGCTCTATGGTCAGCAACAAGATCGGCAATTGTTGTGTCGATCTCGTGACCGATGCCGCTTACGATCGGAATTCTTGAGCCAAAGATGGCTCGTGCTACCGATTCGTCGTTGAAGCAGTCCAAGTCTTCCGCTGAGCCGCCTCCCCTGACAAGCAGTATTACATCCGGTCGAGGTTCTTCCTCGTTCAGCCTTATCAGTGCGTTACCGATCTGGCCTGGCGCCTCCGAGCCCTGCACCAGGCATGGGCTGACTACCACCTCCGCGAGTGGATAGCGCTTGCCCAGCACCTTGAGCACGTCCTGCAGGGCGGCGCCAGTTGGCGATGTCGCAATTCCGATCCGCTGCGGAAAGCTTGGAAGTGACCGCTTGCGACTCTCGTCAAACAGGCCCTCCAGCTCCAGTTGCGCCCTCAACATCTCGAAACGCATCTGTAACTCGCCGGATCCGGCCGGCTGGATCGTATCGACAATTAGCTGATATTGGCTGCGCGCCGTGTAGACACCAACTGACCCGTGAGCCAAAATCGCTTCGCCATTCATGGGCAGATAGCTGGCTCCGCGCATCCGGCTCCGGAACTGCACGCAGGCGATCTGGTCGTCGGCGTCTCGAAGCGTCAAGTAGGCGTGCCCTGACGGTGACATCCGGAAGTTGCTGACCTCACCGCTTACCCAGATGTTTGCCAGAAAGGGATTGCTTTCGACCAGTTCCCTGACCGTGGCGCAAACCTCGCCAACCGTTAGCAAGTTCAGCATGGGTGCACTGCTCGACTGCCGTAAAGAGCGGAGTGTTCCATCACGGGTTAGGTCACCCGCTCCATGTATTCGCCCTTCCGGGTGTCGACGAGCACTATGTCGCCGATGTTGACAAAGAGCGGGACGTTGATCTTCAAGCCGTTCTCTAGGACTGCCGGCTTGCTTGTGCTCGCCGCTGTGTTCCCCCTGAATCCTGGGTCCGTCTCTACGACCTCGAACTCGACGCTGATTGGCATCTCGATGCCTATCGCGTTGCCGTCATGCAATCGCAGTTCGACCTCCAACCCGTCTTTGAGGTATGTGATCGAGTCGCCTAGCTGGTCGCTGGACATCACGTACTCGTCGAATGACTGACTGTCCATGAACATATACAGGTTGTCGTCTCGGTAGAGGAACTGAGACTTTCGTTGCTCCACGAAGACCCTCTGAAATTTTTCACTCGCAGAGAATGTCCGCTCGAAAATGGCGCCGGATCGTACATTCCTTAGTCGCAACCGCGCGAGCGCACCGCCTCGGCCCATCTTGATATGCTCGAACTCGACGACGCTCAGCAGTTCGCCGTCCAGATTGATAGTGATTCCCCTTCTAAGCTGTCCTACGTCGATCACTATCCACTCCCATTCTTCATAAGCTGTTAGTCTTCATCTGCAAGCATCGTCGGTTATATGTTTTGGATCAAACGTTCGCTCAATCTAATATCCAATCTTTTGGCGCGGTGGTCAGGATCTCGACGCCACTCCTCACAACATGTACGGTATCCTCGATGCGTACACCACCCCATCCTGGAAAATAGATACCCGGCTCGATGGTGATCGTCGCCCCCACTTTCAACTCGTCCTTGTAGAGTCTTGAAAGGCGCGGCGCCTCGTGAATGTCTAACCCCAAGCCGTGTCCCAAGCTATGGATGAATGCATCACCACATCCCGCCTCGGTAAACATGTCTCGGGCGATCGCGTCGGCCTGCTTGCCATCGATGCCGGGCATGACCTTGGCCTCCGCCTCTTCCAACGCCTTACGAACCAGCTCAACGGTTTCCGTCAAACGCTCGGGCGGATCTCCCAGGCATACGGTCCGAGTGAGGTCGGCGCAGTATCCCTCCAGGCGGGCGCCGAAATCTAGCCAGATCGGCTCGCCCGCGCCGATCCGCCGGTCACTCGGTTCGTGATGCGGGACAGCGCTATTCGGGCCGGACGCCACCGCCGGCGGAAATGCCATCCCCTCCGCTCCGTTCTCCCGCAGGTAACGCTCGATCTGCCAGGCCAACTCCCTCTCGGTAAGTCCCGGTCGCAAGATGTCCTTCACGTAATCGAAGGCCTGATCCGTCAACTCGACTGCCGCGCCGATTCGGGCAATCTCGTTCTCATCCTTGACCTCGCGCAGCGCCTCGACGACTCCATCCAACGGAGTGAACCTGGTCCCGGTGCCGGCTTCGCTCAGCGCGTTTAGCTGACCCACGGTCATGTTGGCCGACTCGAAGCCGGCGTCCTTCACGCCCCACTCTGTAATCAGTTCGGTCAGAATCTCCAGCGAGCGTACCGGAGCAAGAACCACCTCCATATGTTTGATTTGGCTCTTTGCCGCTTCGAAATACAGGTGACTCGTAATGAACGCGCATCGATCTGGGCTGATCAGGATCAGCTCGTTTGTGCCGGCAGAAGCGGGATCGGCCGTCCCAAAACCGCTCAAATAGACTCGATTTCCGACTCCCGACACTATCAAGGCGTCCACGTCTCGACGCCTGACCTGTTCTTGCAGTAAGGAAACCCGACGCGCGTAGTCCACCTGTCCGCTTTGTCCGATTGAGTGTATAGGGTTGTTATCCGGTCGCGACCGGCTCGCCCTTGCTTTCCAGTTTGTGTGTCCGGCCGCATTCTTGACATTTGTAACGATCTCGGCCGCTCTCAACCAGCAGGTTGCCACAGTCAGGGCACGGTTGCGCGATCGGGCGGTTCCAAAGTGCGAAATCGCAGCTCGGATACTCCGAGCATCCGAAGAATAGCTTGCGCTTGCGAGTTCTTCGCTCCAATATGTCGCCCGTCTTGCACTTGGGACATACAACGCCGGTCTTTACCACTATCGAGCGGGAGTTCCTGCACTCTGGAAAACCGCTGCACGCCAGGAACTTGCCGAATCGTCCATGCTTGATCAGCATCGGCTTACCGCACTCCTCGCAGTCCTCACCGGCCATCTCAGGCGCAATTTCAACTCTGGCAATCGATTGTTCGGCGGCCTGAAGAGTCGAAGAGAAGGGACCATAGAACGAGTGCAGTATTTGCAGCCAGTCGACCGCGTCGCTGGCTACCTGGTCCAATTTTGCCTCCATACCGGCCGTGAACTCGACGTCAACTATGTTGGAAAAATGCTCTACGAGCAGATCCGTCACGATTATGCCGAGTTGCGTTGGATGGAATCTGCGGTCTCGAAGCTCGACGTAGTCCCTGTCCAGGATCGTGCTCATTGTCGGAGCGTAGGTGCTTGGGCGCCCTATTCCGTTCTCCTCCAGCGTCTTGACCAATGTCGCCTCAGTGTGCCGTGGCGGGGGTTGGGTGAACCGTTGTTCGGGCTTGATCTCCAACAGGTCGAGTTCATCCTTCGTCGAAAGGTCCGGCACTGACTTTGCGCTCTCGTCCTGATCATCCGCGTCGTCCCGGCCCTCGGTATAGAGATTTATGAAACCGGGAAACTTTATGACACTTCCCTTCGCCCTCAACTCGACACGATCCCCTGCCGGGTTGTCGCCAAGGATCTTGACAGTCGTGTTCTCAATCAGGGCGGACTGCATCTGACTCGCGACCGTTCGCCGCCAGATCAGTCGATATAGCCTGTACTGATCTCGTGTCAACATAGCCTTGATGCCGTCAGGCTCGCGATTCACCGATGTCGGCCGAATCGCCTCGTGCGCTTCTTGGGCTAGTTTGGATTTCTTGCTATAGCGCCGAGGCGCGTCCGGCAGAAATGCTTGTCCGAATTTCCCCTTGATGTAGCCGCGTATCTCGGCTACGGCGGACTCTGCTATGTTGATCGAGTCAGTTCGCATATACGTGATGAGTCCGACGTCCCCCTCGCCCTTTAGCTTGATGCCTTCATAGAGTTGCTGTGCAGTCCTCATCGTCCTTCGAGCGCTGAATCGAAGTTTTCGAGCCGCTTCTTGCTGTAGAGTGCTAGTGATGAATGGCGGCGCCGGCGATCGGCGAGTCTCTCTCACCGCCACCTCTCCCACCTGAAAGGCGGACTCCCGCATCTGTTGCACGACCTTCTCGGCTTCGGCTGCGTTGTTTAGCTGTGCTTTCTTGCCGTTAACCGACACAAGTCTCGCGGCCACGGTTGCCATGTCCGCTCCAGACCCATTCTTCTTTGCGAATTCGGCGTCGATAGTCCAATACTCAGTGACATCGAATGCCTCTATCTCACGCTCGCGGTCCACCACCATTCTGACCGCGACCGACTGCACCCGGCCGGCGGACAATCCCTTCCGCCGGATCTTGCGTCGCAGCAGCGGACTTAGCTTGTATCCCACCAGCCGGTCTAATATTCGCCGGGCCTGCTGAGCGTCTATCATCTTGCCATTGAGCTCTCGTGGATGCTCAAATGCCGCCTTGATCGCGCTCTTGGTGATCTCGTGAAACACCACCCGCCGGACTTGGCTGCCGTTCTCGAGTCCCAACGCCTTGATCAGGTGCCAGGAAATGGCCTCTCCTTCGCGGTCGGGGTCGGTTGCCAGGTAGACTGCCTTCGCGCCCTTGACGTCCCTCTTCAGGCCGCGGACGGTCTCTTGCTTCTTCTGCGGAATCACGTATTGTGGAGTGAAGTCTTGCTCTACGTCAACGCCCAGTCGTTTCTCCGGCAAGTCCCTGATATGCCCCATCGAGGCAACTACCTTGTAGCTCCTACTCAGGAACCTGCCCACCGTCCTCGCCTTGGTCGGTGATTCGACTATTACTACGTTTCTTGAGTTCCCTGCTGCCAATATGGTCCTCTTAGCTTCTCCCGGTCCAGTCGCAAACCGATACTATCACGACCGATGCACATGGGATTGATTCGATACTCTTGCAAGCGGACGGTACGAATCTTCTCAGATCTTTTCGTAGACCATCCCACCTATGTCTTCCACAAGCCCTTCTAGTTTCAACACCATCAGTTGGCTGCTGAGTTGCGCCACCGGCACGCCGAGCGTTTGGCAAAGATCGTCGACGTGCACCGGTGCCTCGGACAATGCGTCGAGTATTCTTGTTGCTTCTTCGCTCAAAGGCAACGCCCGGCGAATACTTGTCTGCCTTCTAGTTCGCTCGATGTTCAACTCGTCCATAATATCTTGAGCGGACGTCACAAGCTTCGCTCCCTGCTGCTGGATCAGCCAGTTGCATCCGGCGCTGCCCGGCGACGATATGTCACCAGGTACCGCAAACACTTCTCGGTCCATGTGCAGGGCTGACTTCGCGGTGATCAGCGCTCCCGATCGCCTGTCCGCCTCAATTACTAGAGTTCCAAGCGTGATGCCGGCGATTATCTCGTTCCGGGCTGGGAAGTTGCCCGCCTCCGGCTGAGTGCCAACCGGAAAGTCCGTTACCAATGCGCCGTTCTCTGCGATACGCTCCGCCAAGCCCCGATTCTCTGGCGGGTAAATGATGTCCGGGCCGCTTCCCATTACCGCGATGGTTCGAGTGCCGCCCTCCAGTGCCGCCCTGTGGGCATGTGTGTCGACGCCTCGCGCCAATCCACTCACGATCGTGACGCCGGCCGACGCCAGATCCCGAACGATCTTGTTTGTGGTGTGGCGACCGTATGTGGTCATCTTGCGCGTCCCGACGACCGCGACCGCCAGGCCGTCCTCCGGTTTCAGCGAACCCCTTACGAACAATACCGACGGAGGATTGCCAACCTCCTTCAATCTGACTGGATATCGACTGTCGTGCCGCACGATCACGTCGAATCCGGCCTTGAGGATCGTCTTCAGTTCAAGGTCTGGATTTATGCCCGGCCGCTGCTCCACGATTCTGTCGATCATTCGCGAGGACAGCCCAGCCGCTGCTAGCTCTTCTGATGTCGCGCGCCAGGCCAGACCAACGTCGCCAAAATGAGCGTGTATCTGGCCCATCCTCACGTGCCCGACGCCGGCAATGCGCCGAAACGCCACCCAATACTTGACCTGCTCGTAGTCAAACGACTTGAACTGCGGCCCTTGCTCTCGGAGTTTCGTGTCCATCCCTTAGTCCCGCAGGTCCACCATCTGCCGGCCTGCCTCGAGGATCTCCTTGACCTGCTCCGGGCCAGAAGACTCGCTGTAGATCCTTATGATTGGCTCGGTTCCGCTAAACCGTATGAGTAGCCAGCTTCCGTCTTCCAGGTGGAACTTGAAACCGTCGTCAGTTTGAAAACGTACCACTCGCCGGCCGGACACCATTTCGGCCGGCTCATCCTTTAGCTTCGAGATGATCTCGTCGCGACGCCCGGCGTCGAAATGGCTGTCAATCCTATCGTAATAGTGAGGCCCCACTTTGTTGAACAAATACTCGATTAATCCCGACGGTTTTAGCTGTAGCCTCACGCACAGGTCGATGACGAAGAGCCCGGCCAGAATCCCGTCTCGCTCCGGCAGATGTCCCCTGAACGCATATCCCCCGCTCTCTTCGCCTCCGATCATCGCATCCGTCTCCAGCATCTTCGGCGCGACAAACTTGAACCCAACTCCCGTTTCATGCACCGGAACGTCGTACAGCGCCCCCAGCCGATCTAGCATCGAGCTGGTCGAGAGCGTCTTGACAATCGGACCTCGCTGTTCTCGCGCTTCAAGCATGTAGAGCATCAACAGGCTGTAGACTCTCAACTGGTCGACAAATTCCCCGTTTTCGTCGCAAACTCCGAGTCGGTCGGCGTCGCCATCCGTGGCAATTCCAATGTAAGCGCGTTGTCGTCTGACTTCCTCTTGCAGCTTGCCCAAGTTGCGGGCGATCGGCTCCGGATTGACCCCGCCGAAGAATGGATTGCGTTCCCCGTTAATCTCGATAACCTCGGTGTCGCCTCCTCCGATCAGCTCCGGAAGCCAGCAGATTCCCGCTCCGTACATCGGGTCGAAGATCACCTTGAGACCGCTTTCCCTGATACGTTCCAAGTCCACCAAGCCGGCGATCTTTCTCCGGTAACCCGGAGCCGGATCATAGTACTCGATCAGCCCGGTTCCAATCGCCTCTTCCAGCGGCACCGTTGAAATCCGCGACGCCCCTTCCTCCCCCGGCCGACTCGACTCCCCAATGTAGCCCTCGAGACGCTCAACCACCTCCGGCCCGGCCGCGCCACCATAGTCCGAGCGCAGCTTGTAGCCGTTCCAAACGGCCGGGTTGTGGCTCGCGGTAATAATGACGCCATATTGCGCCGCCTTCTCCAGGATCCCGAACGACACCACCGGCGTGGGCACCGCGCGCTCGCACAAATGCACCTTGATGTTATTGCCCGCCAGGACCTCAGCAACCGCGGCAGCGAAGTGCTCGGAGCCAAAACGCGTGTCGTAGCCAACCACTACGCCCCTCCGCTGACCACCTGCTTCTCTCACAAGCCTGGCCGTGGCCTGCGCGCATCTCCGCACATTTGCGAAGGTGTAATCGGCCGCGATCACGCCGCGCCAACCGTCGGTCCCGAATCTGATCGGATGGTCTTGAGGCTCGCTCAACGAGGACATCACGTGATGGTGTTGCGCCAGTAGTTCAAAAGATCGTCCATCGTTTGCTCAAAAGGAATCATCGGCTTCCAGCCTGTAGCTTGGTTGAACTTGCCGTAGTCGCAGTGAAGCAGCTTCACGTCCGACGGACGCATCCGGGAAGGGTCCGGCTCGACCGTCACCTCGCACCCGCTCAGGGACAGCAGGATGTCAAGCATCTCTTGAAGACTGCGCGCCGTACCCGACCCGACGTTGTACACTTCCCCGGGCACGCCGGCCTCCAGCGCCAGCCAGTACGCCCGAACAACGTCGCGTACGTCGCTCCAATCGCGCTTACTGGTCAGGTCGCCGACGTTGACTACCGGCGCCCGCAGTCCTTTCTCGATCTCGACTATCTGCTTCGCGAATGTCGAGGTTGCGAAGAACTCTCCCCGACGCGGCCCCGAGTGATTGAAAGCCCGCGTAACAACCGTATGCAGACCATACGTCCTGTGGTACTGGATGGCCATAACCTCTTGCGCCACTTTGCTTACGGCATACGGACTCAACGGACGAAGAGGATTCGTTTCCTTGATCGGTGCTTCGTGTTCATGAACCAGCCCGTACTGCTCCGATGAGCCGGCCACTTGAATCCTGGCGTCCAGACCTGCCTGCACTACCGCTTCCAACAGGTGTGTCTGTCCAATCACGTTGACCCGCAACGTCTCCTCCGGCGCCGTCCACGATGTCGGCACAAAGCTGTGTGCAGCCAGGTGAAACACCCTGTCCGGCCGAATAGCCCCTATCACTCGTGCTATCGAGTTGGGGTCGTTCAGATCGGCCGGCACCAGATTCAACGCGTCTGCCCGGGCCTTGCCGGCTATGGATTTGCCCAGCGAGTGCGTGTCCAATGAATGACCGACGCCCTCGGAAATGTAGTTGAGCTTGCCGGCCCGATTCAGGTCCTGAAGGTGGTCCATCCGGCTGCGCCAGCGGTATGTGCCGAATACCTCCACACCGTCTAGCGCTATCGCGTATTCGGCCAAGTGACTTCCGGCGAACCCGGTGACGCCGGTAATTACTACTTTCATTACGAGCTCCTAATCGAGGTCGATCCTGGAGGCTGTTCACCCCCGGCTATGCTATCTGACGATGTCAAGAGCAAGTCCGAAGTTCAAGTCGGGAAGGAGGTATGCTGATTCAGAGTCACCTTCGGTGATTTGGAATCCTCAGCGCACGACCCCAGAGGCCGGTGCCAAGCCAATCGCGCCGCTCAAAAGCGGCGCCTGCCCGTCGCGTCGAGAGCGAAATGGTCGTTGCGACGCGTGCTCAAAGCCCGGACTCGGATCGCAGCAACTCGGCCTTGTCCGTTAGCTCCCAGGGCGCGTCTATATCGCTCCGTCCGAAATGACCGTAGGAAGCGGTTGCTTGGTATATTGGTCTTCTCAGGTTCAGATTCTCGATAATCGCGGCCGGCCGCAGATCGAAATGGCGCTCGATAAGTTCGACAATTCGTTCCTCTGGCACCACCGCAGTTCCAAAAGTCTCGACCATGGTTGAGATCGGCTTTGCCACCCCGATCGCGTACGCCAGTTGCACCTCGACTCTTCTGGCCAGTCCGGCCGCGACTATATTCTTCGCCACCTGCCGTGCCGCATAGGAACTGCTTCGGTCCACCTTGGTTGGGTCCTTGCCCGAAAATGCGCCCCCGCCGTGGCGTGCCATGCCTCCGTAGGTATCGACGATTATCTTGCGTCCCGTCAGTCCGGTGTCCCCCATCGGCCCACCGACGACGAACCTTCCTGTCGGGTTGACCAGGAAGCGCGTGTTCTCGTCGAGAAGCCCGTTTCGCACAACCTTCCTGACGATCTGGTCGATTACGTCTCGCTTGATCTGTTCCTGCCCGATTTCCGAATCATGCTGAGCGGAAACCAGCACCGCATCGATGC
Source organism: Chloroflexota bacterium (assembly GCA_963664835.2). GTDB lineage: Bacteria > Chloroflexota > UBA6077 > FW602-bin22 > JBCLEL01. Next base: position 37,822 of record CAXXUG010000021.1, read on the forward strand.
GAGCCGGCTGTCCATAACGGTACTCCACCGTGACCTGCGCCTTTCCATCCGGCCTCAGATACTCCAGGGCTCCGGTCTTACGGGCATTCGCCAACTCGCGGCAGATCTGATGAGCCAACACGATCGGCAATGGCATTAGCTCTTCACTCTCGTCGCAGGCAAAACCGATCATCATCCCCTGGTCGCCGGCCCCTAGCTCGTCGAATCTGTCCTTACTCCGATCCACCGATTTCTCGTGCGCCGACGAAACTCCCAGGTCGATATCCGGTGATTGTCCCTGCAGCGATACGATTGTGCCGACCGAGTTGCAGTCGAGTCCAAAGCTCGAATCCGTGTAACCGACGCCCCGTATGATGTCGCGCACTATCGCCGGCACTTCAATCTGGCAATCGGCCGTGATCTCGCCCATAACGATCACCAGGCCGGTGGTTGTTGCCGTTTCACAGGCCACCCTTGCCTGGGGGTCTTGGGCCAGTATCGCGTCCAACACGCCATCCGAGATCTGGTCGCAAAGCTTGTCCGGATGTCCTTCGGTCACCGACTCGGACGTGAAGAGCATACTCGGCGATTTCATGAAACTGAGATTGCTCATTACCGCTACTCCCGACCTGTACTCATTACGCCGGCCCCATCTAGGTCCCGCTCTGCCAGGATCTGACATAAGTCATCTGAGCGTCTGTCAAAGTGTCAATCGCTACGCCCATCGAACGCAACTTTATTCGCGCTATCTCCCGGTCAATCTCCTCCGGCACCGCGTGCACCTTGGCGCTCAGACTCTGCCCATTCTTCACCAGGTACTCCACCGAAAGCGCCTGGTTGGCAAAGCTCATGTCCATCACCGCGGCTGGGTGACCCTCCGCAGCCCCGAGATTTACCAGCCGGCCCTCCGCCAGCAGGTTGATTCTCCGACCGTCGCCAAACTCGAATCGGGTGACATTCTCACGTACCTGCTTGCGGGTGACGGCCATGTCCTCGAGAGCCGAGATATTGATCTCGTCGTTGAAGTGTCCCGAGTTCGCCACGATCGCACCGTCTTTCATCCTGACGATGTGCTCACGGTCGATCGCGTTCAGGCCGCCGGTCACCGTCACGAAGATATCGCCGATCTCGGCCGCCTCGTTCATCGACATTACCCGGAATCCATCCATTACCGCCTCGAGCGCCCGGATCGGGTCCACCTCGCAAACGATGACATCCGAGCCCATCCCCTTGGCCCGCGCGGCCACGCCTCGGCCGCACCATCCGTATCCAATTACAACCGTCTTCTTCCCGGCCAACAAAACGTTGGTCGCTCTGATTATGCCATCGATAGTGCTTTGACCACTGCCGTAACGGTTGTCGAACAGGTGCTTGGTGTTCGCATCGTTGACCGAGATAACCGGATATCTCAGTACCCCTTCCGCCGCCATCGCGCGCAACCTCACCACGCCCGTCGTCGTTTCCTCGGCTCCTCCGATTACGTCGCCCAGCAACTCCGTCCGACCCGTGTGCAGTCGGGTGACAAGGTCGGCGCCGTCGTCCAGCGTAATGTGCGGCCGGATGTCGAGCGCTGACTCGATATGGTCGTAGTAGGTCTCGGTATCCTCACCCCTCAGGGCGAATACCTGGATCCCGTGATCCTTGACCAGGGCCGCTGCGACGTCGTCCTGGGTCGACAGCGGGTTCGACGCGCAGAGAGCCACTTCGGCCCCGCCGGCCTTCATCGTGATCGCCAGATTCGCCGTTTCCGTCGTCACGTGAAGGCAGCCGGCAACTCTCACCCCGGCGAGCGGCTGCTCCTTTTCGAACCGCCGGCTGATCTCACGCAGGACCGGCATCTCCTGCTCGGCCCACTCTATCCTGAGGCAGCCCTTGTCTGCCAACGCCAGATCCTTTATCGCGTGACTGGGCAGAGCGCTAGTTGCCATCCTTAGCTCCTTGGCTAATTCTATCTCGGTACTGTGAATTCAAATCGCCGCCGTTCCGGGGGCTTCCACTGAACTGAGCGGTTTGCCAACCGTGATTTCGAGCGCAGATGAGTCGAAGCTGGTATAGCGCACAAACTCGTCGAATCGCTCTTGAAGGTCGCCTATCGATACCCTGGCGAGCTCCTCGATGCTGAAGCTCTCGACCGTGAATGAAGCCAGCAAGCCCCCGAAAACCGCCGCCCTCGTCATACTCTCGTTGTCGATTGCGCCCACCGCTGACAGATACCCTATGAACCCGCCGGCGAAGCTATCGCCGGCACCGGTTGGATCCGCAACTTCTTCGGTGGGAAAGGCCGGCGTCGCGAAGTAGAAGTCCTCGCCGTACAGCGCGCATCCGTATTCGCCCTTCTTCACGACAACTACCTTGGGCCCCAATTCCAAGACTGAGCTAGCGGCCGAAGACAGAGTTCGAACGCCTGCAAACTGCCTCAGCTCCTCTTCGTTGATGATGACGCCGTCAACCAACCTCATTACCCGTGCTACCTCGTCGCGCCGCTGATCCAGCCAGAAGTTCATCGTATCCATCGCCGAAAAAACAGGACGCTCGACCTGTTCCATTACCCGCGATTGCAGCGCCGGATCGATGTTGGCCAAGAACACATATTCCGATTTCGAGAACTCTGCCGGAATCTCCGGTCGGAACTCGCCGAATACGTTCAGCTTAGTTTCGATTGTCTGGGCAACGTTCAGGTCCTCGCCATAGTACCCCTGCCAGCGAAACGTCTCGCCTTCGGCAACCTCCAATCCTCTCAGATCGATTGATCGCTGCCGAAGCAGGTTTATGTACTCTGTTGGGAAATCCGCACCCACCACTCCTACGAGCCGCACGTCGGACAGAATCGATGCGGCTATCGAAAAATATACCGCTGAGCCGCCCGCAACTTCATCCGCACGGCCACAGGGCGTGGACACACTGTCCAATGCAACCGAGCCGACAACCAGGATCGACAATCTCCTCAGCTCTCCAAGGCCCTACGGGCAAAAAAATACTTCCCTCGCACGAGAGAAGTCGTCCGACTATCCTCTCATCTGTCAGCGTTAGAATCACGCTGTCGGAATTGGCACCAATGCTCACCCAAAAAGGTGTAAGGCTGGTTGCCTGGGCTTCTTAGGGCCGGTCCCTCTGCCCCTCTCGATAAGAGCGTGCGTTTCCTATTCAGTTTCGCCTGATTATATCAGTCAGGTCATGCACGGTAAACAATCCGCCGGCCCATTCACTCCCTCGTGAGACTACCCAGTATGTCATGCTCAACAGTAATACTGTGGGCAGAGTAGGACGGCCCGAATCGGACTGTACGACCTCGAAACAATTCAATCGCCCTGGGAGGCGGTAAAGCGGCAATCCACTGGCCGCTAACTCCCTATAACGAAGCATCCAACCCTAGAGAGTGGGCCAAATCCATCAACCGGGCCCACGTCGCCTCCGGTATTGATATACTGTTCGCGAGACGGTCCCGCCTTGCCAACTGCTCCGGGTCTCCCGGAGCAAGCACCCTGTCCACCCCTGTCGCCGGCGGTACCGCCCGCACCCTGTCCATCATTTCGCCCGCTGAGGCCATATACTCCTCCAGTGGCTGAAAGCCGGCCGGGTTGATCGCGATCATCGTCACCCCGCGATGCAACGATACGTCTTCGGATCGCCCCGGAATTGCATAGGTATCCGCGCCGGCCAGGACTCTGCCCAGTAATTCCACCGCCAACATGATCCCGAACCCCTTGTGGCCCCCGAACGGCAGGTGAGACCCGCCCTTCATTATGGCCGTTGGGTCGGTCGTCGGGTTGCCGTTCTGGTCCACTATGCAATCCGGGGGAACAGGCTCGCTCTTCGCTGCGGCTATTAGAACCTTGCTGCCTGATGTTGCAGTAGTCGCGAAATCCACGATCATCGGAGACTCGCCGGCCGGGAATCCCATCGCGATGGGGTTGGTGTGTAAGACCGGACGACTCCCGCCATAAGGCACAGCCGCAGGTTGGATCGCGCCGGCGCCCCCCGCCACGACTAAACCAACCTGATCGCTCGCCGCCGCCATCTCGCCGTACTCGCCTAGTCGGCCAATATGGTTCACTTCCACCAACGTGACTATCGATACGTTTTCGACCGCTGACTTTTCCAGTGCCAAACGCATCGCAAACTCGGCCGACACGTGTCCGAATGTCCAGTTTCCTCGCACCAGGGCCGAGCAGGACGTCTCCGTCACGACCTCCGGGTTCGCCTCCGGCTGCAGTTGCCCAGCCCTGATGTTCTCGACGTACCTGGGAAGATGTTGGACCCCATGTGAATCGTGGCCGGCCAGGTGCGAGGACACCAACGCCTCGGCGACGCGGCCGGCATTGCTCTCGCTAGCGCCGGCCGCGAGCAGCACCTCTCTGGTTAGTTTGTCCAGCTCTTCCCCGGTCTTTATCGGCACGAAGTCTCCTCTCTCAAGTCGCGTTGTTGGTGTGCGGATGCACCGCGCCATAATAACAAAAGGTTTCCGTCCCTCGCTTGGTCCGCTCCGCGAGGATCTGCCGGGACCTGAGCAGTTCTCGTATTGTTCAACTAAACACAGCTTGCTCGTGGATGTCACTGGTGGTACTCTCAATGTAATAGCGAGATACATCCGCAGCTTCGTTACTCTGCTCAAGGCGAATGCGGTGCGCCGCAAAAGGAGCAAAGCGTGCTGAGTTTGCTTGCCCTCAAAAGAGCCCCCAAGGCCGGCCCCATTGCCTTAGCGATAGTCCTCTTGCTAATGGCGCTGATACTGGCGTTCATGCCCCTCAGAAGCCTGGCCCAAGATGAGCCCGAGGTGCTCCGTCCGGCCAAGTTCGAACTCATCGAGTTCGATCCTGAGTCGTTGCCAGTCGATGGTCCGACAGCGCAGATCATGCTCGGATTCGCCGCGTTGGAGCCCGAAAAGGACCCATCTGGTAAGCCTGACGATGTAGAAAAACCCGAGGTCAGAGAGTACTACTCCCTCGACGAGGCCTGGCAGGAGTTCAACGATCACATCCACCAGGCTACCTGGACACCGGACTCGCTTTCTGACCAGGTTGCCGGCGTGGCGATAGTCGAAGCGTCGTCCGTTGAGCACACCGTCGACCTGGACGAGATCGAGTCGGTCTCGCAAGAAGTTGGCATCGGACCGCTTGCCCTTCCGCCGGAATTGGATGGGGCAGTCCTGCTCCTTGATTCACCGGCCAAGGTGGTCCTTGCCTATGGCTCGGACAAGGAAGACCCTGACTTCGTTCTCGCACAGATGAGGATACCCACTCTGACCATCCCCGGCGAGGTCAACGTGGAGGCTGTACGACTCGCGCTACTGGCCGCGATGCCGGCAGACCTCGAGCCCCTTGCACGCCAACTGGAGGCGATCTCCGACTGGCGAAATACAATCCCGGTCCCGACGCCGAAGGACGCGGACGCCGTCGAGGTCGATGTCTCCGGCAATCAGGGCGTAATGATCAGCATGCCAGATGACGACAAGAAACTGTTGGTCTGGTCTCGCCACGAGTACCTGTTCGGCATCTATACCAGCGGCAGTATCTCGTCTGATGACCTGGTCCGGATGGCAAGCTCCGTCAATTAAAGCGCTAAACTGGCCGGCATGACTTCCTCCGCCAACGATGCCAATGGCGTCCCAATCGCGTTGCCGGCGATCAAAGCCGATCGTTTGTCAAAGCGGTTCGGGGATAGCCTGGTAGTCCAAGACCTTTCGCTGCAGGTTGCCAAAGGCGAGTCGTTCGGCTTCCTCGGGCCGAATGGCGCCGGCAAGACCACATCGCTGAAAATGCTGCTTGGCTTGGTGACGCCCACCGCCGGCAAGGCCTGGATACTTGGCCAACCAATCGACAGCCTCGAAATGAAGGCCGACATCGGGTTTCTGCCCGAACACTGCCGCTACCATGACTGGCTTACGGCCGAAGAACTCCTCGACTTTCACGGACGCCTATATGCCATGACGCCGGCGCGCCGGCGCGACAGGGTTGCTCGAACCCTGGATTTCGTCGGTCTCGCCCATCGTGCCGGCGACCGTCTTCGCACTTTTTCCAAGGGCATGATCCAACGCATCGGGTTGGCGGTCGCCCTCCTTAATGAGCCCAAGGTCGTCTTCCTCGACGAACCCACGTCCGGACTTGACCCAATTGGCAGGAAAGACTTCCGCGAACTGATAATCAACCTCCGAAACGCCGGCACGACGGTGTTCGTCAACTCGCACATCCTCGGCGAAGTTGAGCTCATGTGCGATCGTGTCGCGATACTCGACCGGGGTAAGGTGGTTGCCCAGGGAAAACTCTCCGATCTCCTCGCCGGCGACCAGTTGTGGGAGATACGGATCGGAGAAGGGCAACCGACCTCCGAGCTTGAGGCCATGTTGTCTGTTCGGATCGAGGTCTTGTCCAAGCAGGACTCGACCATCATCGTAAAGGTCGCTGACCGCCAAGAGATTCCTTGGGTCGCCCGTACCGTGGTCGAGGCCGGCGTGGACCTGGTAGGCCTTGCCCAGAAGCACTCCAATCTTGAAGATTTGTTCGTCAGCTTGGTTGAGAGTAGGGAGGAGGGGCGACCCCAATGATTCGCAGCCTTCAGGTTAGGACTCTCGCCGTGTTCACTTTTCGCGAGGCGGTGCGCAAGCGGGTAGTTCCGGCGGCGATAGGACTCACAGTTCTGCTAGTAGTCCTGTTCGGGATAGGCATTCACTTCTTCGTGGCGGAGTTTGATAACTCCCCGCGTGCGCTGCCCTCGATGCGCTCGGCCATAGTGGCCCAGTTGTTGTTGTTGGGCCTGTGGCTCGGCAGCTTCCTGAGCGGCCTGTTGGCAATCTTCGTCTCCGTGGGCACGATAGCGTCCGAAATCGAAGCTGGTACCCTGCAAGTAATCGTGCCGAAGCCCCTGGCGCGTTGGGAAATCGTCGTTGGAAAATGGCTGGGTATCGGCGTGATGCTCGCCATCCATGCGTCCGTCACGACTGGCGCGATGATACTGGTCGTCTACTTGCGAGCCGGCTACCTACCTCCTCAGCCGGCTCTGGGGATCGCTTCGATCACCTTTCAGGTTCTCGTGTTGCTGAGCCTCGCGATCTTTGGCAGCACGTTCCTGCAGCCATTGGCCAACGGTGTGGTCGTCTTAACACTCTATGTAATTGCTATGATGGGTGGTATGGTCGAACAGTTGGGGGCGCGATTCGAGAATGAAACGATGAAGTTGATAGGTCTAGTTTCGGGAGCGATACTACCCACGGACGTGGTCTGGAGGTCGGCTTCGAGCTTTCTACAACCCCGATTCCTTACCCCTATCAATTTTGGCGGACCCTTTTCCGGGACCCAGCCGGCGAGCGAGTGGATGCTCGTCTATGCCGGCCTGTACCTCGCCGCAGCCATTATCGGCGGTTGCCTAGTCCTCGGTAGGAGAGATTTATGATGTCAGAAACGGTCGCAATCCTCAGTCCTGGCGAAATGGGTCACGCTATTGGGCGTGTCCTCGTCAATCACGGCTACCGCGTCATCACCAGCTTGGCCGGTCGCAGCCGGCGCACCGCCGGCCTCAGCGTGGCCGCCGGCATTGAGGACGTCGGTAATCTGGATGATCTGGTGGATCAGGCGCACGCCATCCTCTCGATAATGCCGTCGATTGACGCCCCGGTTGTAGCCGCCGACGTCGCCGGCCGGCTCTCACGTCGCGATAAACCGCTGCTCTTCGTCGATTGCAATGCTATCGCGCCTCAGACTGTCCGCGGAATCGAGAGCACGATAACCGAAGCCGGCGGCCTCATGGCGGATGTTGGCATAATCGGCGGCCCCCCGACCGACACTTATCAGCCCCGTTTGTACGCCTCCGGGCCGCACTTGGATCGCCTTCTGACCCTGAGAGAGAGCGGGCTCGACATACGTCCCATCGGAACTGAGATCGGACAGGCGTCCGGAATGAAGATGTGCTACGCCGCCTTGACCAAGGGGTTGAGTGCGCTCGGCACCGCGATCATGGTCGCGGCAGCCAAGCTCGATCTTTCCGGACCCCTCCGCGACGAGTTGTCCGGCAGCCAGACCCCGGTCTTCAACTGGCTGCAAAAGAGCATCCCGGGAATGCCCCCGAAGTCGCGGAGATGGGTGAGCGAAATGGAGGAGATTGCCGCGACATTGGCACACTTAGGTCTGCCGTCCGGCTTTCATATCGGCGCCGCTGACATCTACCGCCGAGTCGGCGAAACCCGACTCGCTCAAGAGTTGCCCGAATGCCGCGACACGACCCGCACTTTGCACGCCGCTATCGAGGAGTTGGTCGCCAGCCAGAAGCTCTGAGCCATGTAACAACAAGACTCCCCCAAGCGTCCGAACCGGTCATTGGTACGAAAATGACTGTTCCTGCACTCCAGAATGGTCATTCCGGCGGAGGCCGGAATCTAGGAGGGGCGGGGAGGGAAAAATGTAGCGCGGGGGCTTGTCCCCCGCTGGGGTGGGGCCTGGGCATGGCAGAATCCCCTGTGCGAATTCGTCGCATGAAACGGCAACTCCGGGTATTCATCCCTTGGTGTGCCGGCGCAAGGCGGCATGAGCGATTGGTACGAAAATGAAGGTCCCGCCACCCACTATCGTCAATCCAGCGAAAGCTGGAATCCACGAGCGGTGGGGATGGGAAATGTAGCGCGGTCGAAGACTACCCGAGGCGAGGGGCTAGTCACCCGCTCCCGGCAGGGCGGCGCCCAACCACTCGCTCCATTGCAATCCTTCTACGAGACCTTCGCAGGGTTTGGCCGAATGTGGCCGCCTAGCCGGCTCTGACCTCGATCGAGTGGATACCGGTTCCTCCGTCCGGCTGAGTGATGGTGTAATCCTCTCTCTGCCGAACCCCATTCGCGTCTATAGATCGCGCCATCAACACCGCCGAACTGTTGGCGCTCAGCGAGAAGGATCCTTGCCAGCGAACCCACACATCGCCCGGAATCGGCGACTCCACGAAGCTGGCTCGCTGCCACGTCGCGCCGCCGTCCGCGCTGAACTCGACTTGCGAGACCCCCCGCGTCCCGGCGTAGGCGATGCCGGCGATGGCATGCTCGCCGGGCTCCAGAATCTGTCCGTGTATCGGAACGTCAATTCTCGTGATAGTCTGGACGAACGCGTTCAGGTTCCAACCGCGCTCACCGTACCAGTCGACGTGTACGTCGTTCAAAGGCCGCATCGCGATCACCCACTTCGGACTCTTCATGCCGTACCGATTGGGAATCAGCAGACGAGCGGGATACCCATGCTCCAGTGGAAGTACCTGGTCATTCATTTCATAAACTAGCAGCGTGCTCGCCAATGTCTGAGGATCCGGCGGAATGGATGAGCTGAACTCGTCCGCGCCAATCACCGCGATAGAGCGCGCATTTGCTTTTACTCCGCCGGCAAGCGCGAACACGTCACTGAGACGCACGCCCTTCCAAACTGCCGTGCTGATCAGGTCGCAGCCGAACGCCGGCCCTCCCTGGCTCCTTTCGCACTGGTTTACCCAGTTGGAGATGCACTCCAGCGTTTTGGTGAACCGGATCGACGGCAGTCTGTAGAGAATGTCCAGATTGAGCTGCACCGGGCGTCCAACCTCACCGTCCAGGATCAGTCGCCACTGCGACGGATCGAGAATCGGGTCGCCCCCCGCGTTCTTGGTCGTTATGTAGAAGTTTGGAATCGCCGTGATTAGTGGAGCCAACTGTCCCGGTGCCCTCCCGGATGCCGTTAGCGAACCGTCTTTGTCCCGGGATAGCTGTCGCTTCGGCCCCGGCGCCGGCGGTATTTCCACTACTGCCGGTGCCTGCGTCGGGGTCGGTGGGGGCGGCTCCGGCGTCGCCGTGGGCGGTACGTCAGTGGCGGTAGCGGTCGGCTCCTCCGGCGTTGATGTCGCGGTTGGCGGGACCTCGGTCGACGTTGCTGTCGGCGGAACCGCCGTAGAAGTGGATGTGGGCGGGGCAGGCGTCGGGCTGGGCTGGTCGGGAGTCTTTGTCGCAGTCGGTGTGTCGACCGCAGCTCTGAATGCGCCTGTGCGCCTCACCGGCGTCGCCGTTATAGTTGGCGTCGGCGGAACCTGCGTGGGCGTTGCCGAAGGACGCGCGGTTGCCGTGTAGGTAGGATCAATTCGCGGAGTGGACGTGCTCGTTGGCACATCGGTTGGCTGCGCAGCGGCGGTGGGACTAGGCTCTGAAGCGACGACCGCTTCTGTTGCAGTAGGCGGAATTGATTCGATAGTGGCCGTCGGGGGCTGGGTAGATATCGATTCAGCCGTCGCTGTCGGTCGTTCAGTCGGAACTGGCAACGGCGTCGGTAGCTCTAGGTCGCTGAGGTCCGCCAATGGCAACGAGCTCTCGACCGCGCCGGCCTGCCGGCCGAACCCGATGGTGAATCCGTAGCTCGCCACCATCCCGAGAAGTCCCACTATGAAGGAATACCGCGTCAGCGTAGTACCTTGGGACAATGCCGGTCTGTCAACCTCGCGCACCTCCGACATCGCGCGATTCTGCAGCGATAGCCGGGACAAGAGTAGGACCGTGCCATAGGTGAACGCTACGCTTAGATAGCTCAGGTTCGTCAGCGTGACGTCCCTGAGCAGCGATGAAGCAAAGAAGCCGGCGCCGGTGACCGGCATCACGACGCCCATCGCGAAGAGCCACAGCCCCACTGTCGCCGCTCCTATCGCGATCGGCCCGCTTCGCATAGCGCCGGCGCCCACCGCCAACAATGCGGCGGCCAAGAACGCGATTGCCCCGCCAAGCGCCAGGACCTTGGCTGCAGATCCGAATGCGACCAACCCCTGCTCGAATAGGTCCAGGGGCACAAAGACCAGGATCCACTCCATCACGCGCTCCGGTAAAGTCCGAATCTGATAGATGGATCGGGCCAGTTGCATCAATCCGACTGCGGCAATTGTTGCCGCGACGCTTGCCGATATCGCGTATTTCCATTCGATCTCGGCAGCTTGTGTTGTTTTTGTTACGTCGCTCATTAGCAAATGCCTTTCGAACACACATATAGCACATTGAAACAGTCAAGCCGAAAGCCTCTGTCCCAACTAGGGCACTGCGAGTTGTCATCTGCCGAAGTTCGGCACAATGCGGAGAAGCTCCGCCTAGTCCGTCTATTCCATTGCGAGTGCTCTCTAATGTGCACATAGTACCCCATGTGCGAAAGGACAAATCGTAGGACCCTGTCCGCGCCATTCGTCTGAAAATTGGTTGCTAGAAACCCGATGCGCTCAGTTGCTCGCTGAAGTTACGACCGATTCTTTCTCGGTACTGATGCGTTTGCGTTCTTGCCGAGACATTACGATTACCGCCATTCGCAAATGATCATGGCTTCACGACAAGTCGCCGATTCGCTCAATCGCGCGGCTGATTCGCCCATCGAATCCGGATGAACCCAACGTCGGGAGGGAGAATCCAATGAGGGAGGGCAATGGACGATGAGCCCTGGAAGGCAACGCCCCGCTCATCGTCAACCAGCCATTCTATTTCCGCAATCTTGAAGTGCCCCTGATCTTGGCTACTAGGCCTTTCCTCCGGCTAGCCGCAGAGTCGGCGCTCACCTTATCAGGTGCTACACAACGTAGCGATCAAGATTGCGCGCGAATGCTGCGTACCGCTCTGGTGGGTATGAGGTCTCTTCTATTAAACCCAGCCATCGACAAAGCGCGTGCACTCTGTCGGAATTGGTGACCCAGACCGCGACGAGTGCAACTATCACTGCAATGACTACCGTCGCGATTACGTCCCAACTCTCTGACCACAACTCTTCTCCGCCAAGCTATGCTACGTTCAGCGAAAGCCCTTCAGTTACCGCCCATCCCACTATCGTACAAATCAAGGCCTGCACGATCCTATCGACTTCACTAGGCTTAGGATGTGATGTCAGCGAATAGAATACGGCCGCCGCTACCAAACTTGGAGGAGGAACGTCAGAACGGAGACGACTTAGCTGGATGCTCAATTCACAACTTTTACCATACCTCAGAATTTCGCCCCGGTTCCACTCGTCGGAGTCGAGAACCTGGAGATCAAGTGATGAGGGTCTGCACTTACTCGGAACCCAGGCAGAATCTCGCCTCCATTTTGGACATCGCCCAACGTGACGGTGCCGCCAGGATTCGCCGTAGGGACGGCCGGACGTTCCTCCTACAGCCGGAGCGTTCCGGCGTCTCCCCACTCGACGTCGAGGGTGTCGACCTCGGCGTCACCACCGATGAGATCGTCGCGATTATCCGCGAAGGCCGCGAGCGCTAAGCATAAGCCGCGAGTGAAAGACCCAAGCCCCGCCTCTTACCAACCGGCCGGCTTGGTGATCGTGCCTTGCCGATCCGAAAGCGTCGACGGGAATAGGCTCGCCCTCAGTGCCCCTTGACGCAGTCTCCTATACCAAGTAGCGGCCTTATTCAATTCGAAACTTCGTTTTCGGCTTGGATCATAAACCCCTATCACCTTGCCCAGCCTCGTGCGCACCTTTTCAATCGGAAGCCTTAGATCGGAATCATTTGTAATTACGACTGCCATCTCATACTCATTGTCAAAGCCGTCTAGCAACAAATGCGTCGCAAGATTGACGTCAGACCCCTTCTCCTCCCTATCTTCTATGAAATGACCATAGTGAATACTCAGGTTAGGAATGGTTTTGAGGGCGCGAATATACGCCTGCTGTCTTTGAGCCTGGGTAGGATCACTCGGCAGATTAGAAACGCGTGTGGTGAAGTATCGGATACGGTGGATGTCGTACTTGGGACACCAAACGCCGTGCTAGTTTCCCAAGGTCTAGCCAACGGTGTTGGCTGTTTCTCAAGGCTCGATAGTAAAGATTGAAGCCATCAACATAGACATTGGCACGAATGGTCTCGTAATCCTAAAAAAGCTAAGGCTGCCTCGCGGCAGCCTTGCGCCCTACCACCGAAGGGATAGGGGGGGTAGCGTGCATAGGATAATATGGATCAAATGTGCTGTCAAATTGCCGCGCATTCCAACTTGCATCCTGGTCAATTCTGCTGTCCTAGGAAGTCGTAAACAGCCCCCACGGTTGCGACTCTCAAAAAGCTACCGCACCACAACCACCTCCCGCCGGCGGTATCATGCTCCCCGTAACCCGCAGCCGCGCTAAGGAGGAATCAGACATGCATCGTGTTCGCCGCGACCAGTACATATACGAGTTCTCAGCCGGCGCTTCCCCCGTACTGAGCATCGACCCCGGCGACCGGGTCGTGTTCGAGACCCTCGATGCCTCCACCGGCAGAATCCGCAAGGCGGAAGACCTCCCGACATACTTGCAAGTCCGAGATGCGAACAAGGTGAACCCTGCCGCCGGCCCCGTTTTCGTCCGTGGCGCCAAACCCGGTGACGAGCTCATTGTCGCCATCGAGAGCATAGAGTTGGCCGGCCAGGGATACGTCGGCGCGCGACCTGGTAGCCAAGTCGTAGCCCAGGGCATTGAGGGACCGGTCGCTTACATTGTCAAGGTCGAGGATGGCGAGCTTCACCTGCCGGGGAATGTCCGGCTGCCGGCCCGGCCCATGGTCGGCACCATAGGCACCGCTCCGGCCGACGGCTTTGTCTACACAGCTCACCCCGGGCCTCAGGGCTCTAACCTTGACTGCAACATTGTCCGGCCTGGCTCCATAGTCCACCTGCCGGTAAACGTCGATGGAGCCCTGTTCGCTCTCGGCGACGTCCACGCCAGCATGGGCGACGGCGAGGTGACCGGCAACGGCGTCGAGATTGAAGCCGATGTAACCACAACCATAACGCTTGCTCCGGGCGATTCACGCGGTCGACCCTGGATAGAGACGGGCAGCGAGGTCCATACTGTCGGCTTTGGGCCAACCCTTCAGCAGGCCGTCAACATGGCCTGCGACGCGATGATAGAGTTGCTCACCGAGCGCTTCGCGATCACCCGAACCGAGGCATTCATGCTGCTGAGCGTGCAGGGCGATTGCCACGTCGGGCAGTGCTGCGGAGGCCTCGACGCCACCGCCTACGTATCGTTCACCGACATCGATGCGGAGCCCCCGCTGAGGGCTTGAGTCATCCTCGCCTGATGCCGCCGGCAAGTGCATAGAAGCTCCGTCAGTGGTATAATAAGGAACGCATGTTCCATTTCTCATACCTCGCTCAGAGGGCAACGCCGAACCCACTCCCGACGCGCCAAAGAGATGCCCGTTTGGGCTCTTCCAGTCCGTGCTGGGCCCCTTGCGACACACACGTTTTTTGCAAAACAAACTTCGTTGCAGGCGCACTCCGGACATGGGGACCCCTTCCGGGACTGCGCCCCGTGCAGACGCGAAATACCTCGCCAGACTCCCGCAGGCCGCACTGGCCCACCCGCAAAAGGTATGTTTTTTGCAAAACAAACGACCGTACCAAAGCGCCCCAAGTCGCGGGGACAACATTCTTGCGAACCGACCTACCATGGCAGCAGCGCGCTGTATGTTGGTAGAATGACGCGTTCGCATCGTTCGCTGCCGGCCGATTCCAATCCCTCGGCCCTAACCTGCGACCGAAGTCTGTCGAACTTGGAAATTTGATGAAATCCGACCTGGAAATCGCCCAATCAGCCGACCTGCTTCACATCGACCAAATAGCCGAGCAGATGGGCTTGGACCCCGATCGCGACCTGGAGCACTACGGCAAACACATAGCCAAAGTATCGCTCGAAAGTCTTGAACGACTGCAGTCGCGCCCAAACGCCAAGTACGTTGTTGTGACCGCCATCACTCCGACCCCGTTGGGCGAGGGTAAGTCGACCATGACCGTCGGGATTGGCCAGGCGATGAAGCACATCGGCAAGCGGTCTATCGTGACAATGAGGCAACCCTCCCAGGGACCCACATTCGGTATCAAGGGCGGCGCGGCCGGCGGCGGCTACTCCCAAATCGTTCCAATGGAGAGCTTCAATCTCCACCTGACCGGCGACATCCATGCCATCACCGCCGCTCACAATCTCCAGGCCGCGATGATTGACAATCACCTCCACCAGGGCAACAGTCTCAACATCGTTCCCCACCAGATCATGTGGCAGCGAGTAGTCGACCTCAACGACCGTGCGCTCCGCAACGTGATAGTGGGCCTCGGCGCCAAGCAGGACGGCGTGCCCCGCCAAACCGGCTTCGATATCGCGGTCGCGTCCGAAATGATGGCCTGTCTCGCCCTGACGACCTCCCTCCAAGACCTGCGCGAGCGGTTGGGCAGAATAGTCGTCGCTTACGATCAGAGCAGGAAGCCAGTAACCGCGGAGGACTTGAAGTCAGCCGGCGCCGCGACGGTCTTGCTACGCGACGCCATCAAGCCGAACCTCATGCAGACGCTGGAGAACACTCCCGCGCTCGTGCACTGCGGTCCTTTCGCCAACATCGCTCACGGCAACTCCTCCGTGTTGGCGGACCTTATCGCCATAAAGTGCACTGACTATCTCTTCACCGAAGCCGGCTTCGGCGCAGACATCGGTGCCGAGAAGTTCTTCAACATCAAGTGCCGCTACTCCGGCCTCAGGCCAAACGCGGCGCTCGTTGTCGTGACCACTCGTGCCCTGAAAGCACACACCGGCAAGTATCGCATCGTGCCCGGCCGGCCGCTCGATCCCGCGCTGCTAGAGGAGAATGTCGCCGACGTGGAGCAGGGCTCCGCCAACATGATCCGGCACATTCAGAACCTCCGTAAGTCTGGCATCAATCCAGTTGTCGCGCTAAATCACTTCGCCGACGACACCGAGAAGGAATTGGACGCCGTGAAGCGGATAGCAGTAGAAGCCGGCGCAGTCGGCGCTGCCGTCGCCCGGCATTGGGCCGAAGGTGGACGCGGAGCCGCCGAGGTCGCGGAGATGGTCGTCGACGCCTGCGACCTGCCGAACGACTTCGAGTTCCTCTATCCTCTCAAGTGGCCGATCAAGAAGAAGATCGAAGCGATTGCGACCGAGATGTACGGAGCCGGGAGCGTCACCTACTCCCAGCAAGCCAACCGTCAGATCCGGATGTTCGAGCGCGATGGCTTCGGCGACCTGCCGATTTGCGTCGCAAAAACACATCTCAGCTTCACCGCCGATCCGAAGATAAAGGGTGCGCCTTCCGGGTTCGAGTTGCCGATACGCGAGGTTCGCGCATCCGTGGGCGCTGGTTTTGTCTACCCGATAGCCGGTGGTATGAGGACGATGCCCGGGCTGCCCTCCGCGCCGGCTGCCGAGAACGTGGACATAGATGAGAACGGTCGGGTGGTAGGCCTGTTCTGACCTCGTCTGATTCGGTTCGTCGGCCGATCAGATTCCAGAGCCCGACATCTGACCTATTCGGCTCCGCCATTAGACCACGCGCCTTTATCCGACGGAACGACTCTCGCGATCTCCAACATCAGTTGGGCGCTCGACCCATATAATGTGTATGCTTCCAGAGACTAGGCCGCGGCCCGCCCGAACGCCATCCCAAAGGTACCCTTAACCATTAGCTCGCAATCAAAATCCAAGGCGTTGCCCGATACCTCTCATCGCCGTATTCCACGCGACCCTACACCGGCCCCAAACCGCAGAATGATAAACAGGTGGAATACGGCGTTCGCGGCACTAACAGTCAGGAACTACCAGCTGCTATTCCGTGGGACCTTCGTGATCCACATAGGTTTCGCTATGCAGCAAGTAGCAATGGGTTGGTTGATCCTTGACCTGTCGGGATCACCTTTTTTCCTTGGACTGAACACCTTCTGCTTCGCCGTCCCGATGGTCATCGTATCGCCCTTTGGTGGAGTCATAGCAGATCGGCTATCCCGAATAAGAGTGCTGATCGTGAGCCAATCGACACTGTTTGTGTTCTCGGTTGTTTTGGCAGTTTTGATCCACCTGAAGCTGGCCACGGTCTGGCACTTGATGGCCGCTTCCCTGCTGATGGGCAGCATTATGGCGTTCAACGTACCGGCCAGGCAGGCATTGGTCCCGATTCTGGTCGGGCGCGAGTTGGTGGCAAATGCGGTCGCAATGCACTCGATGGGATTGAATACGTCCAGGATAATCGGCCCAGCATTGGCCGGCTTCCTAATCAACGCTGTCGGAGCGGCGGGCTGCTTTCTACTTCAGGCTCTCGGGTATCTGTGGTCGATCGGAAACGTGATGGCGATCAAGATCGGCCCGCACAAGCCCGCCGAACAGCGGGGGTCTCAACTCCAAGCCCTAATCGAAGGGTTGCGCTACTGCCGACGGACCGGGCCGGTGTTTACCGCGCTGATCATTGCCACCATATCGTCAGTATTTGTTATGCCCATCTACATGACCCTACTGCCAGCATACGCCCGCGACACTCTGGGTCAGGACGCGAGTGGGCTGGGCCTCTTGATGTCCGCGGCGAGTGTGGGAGCATTGATGGGATCGGTGGGATTGGCGATGGCCGGCCGCTTGCCAGCTCGCGGGCTGATAGTGCTGGGCGCAGTGATCGCTGCAGGCGTCTTGCTGGTGGCCGCGTCCACGATCAGGACCATGGCTCCTGCCATGTTGGTACTTGGGGGCCTGACTGCTTGCTTCTCTATCGTTATGATTCTAAATCAGTCTATTATTCAGGAGACTGTTCCGAACGAACTCTTGGGGCGGGTCATGAGCGTCTATCTGGTCACCTGGGGCGTGATGCCGATAGGTGCAATCCCTCTTGCCGCGGTCGCTGACAGTTTCGGCACTCCGGCAGCGTTTGTGATCGGTGGATCGATCTCAGTCGTACTTGCATTGACTATGCTGGTCGTCAGGTCGGACGTTAGACAAATCTGAACTAGTTACACTGAAATATTCTCTGAGGTGCTATTGATGAGAAAAAAAGTAGCGATTATTGGTGCTGGCAACGTAGGGGCGACTACCGCTCAGCGGCTGGCCGAGCGCGATTACTGCGACATTGTGTTGGTCGACATCGTCGATGGGCTTCCCCAAGGAAAGGGCTTGGACATGTTGGAGGCCGGCCCTGTAGTAGGCTACGACTCGAATCTCACCGGCTCGAATGGGTACGCAGAGACGTCCAACTCTGACCTGGTAATAATTACCTCCGGCGTTCCTCGCAAGCCTGGGATGTCGCGCGACGACCTCTTGCTTACGAACATGCGGATTGTCCAATCTGTCACTGAACAGGTGGTCGCACACTCACCCAATTGCTTGCTCATGGTGGTATCCAATCCGCTCGACGCGATGGTACAGCTTGCTTACACGGTCAGCGGATTCCCCAAACATCGGGTATTCGGAATGGCCGGCGTCCTCGACACTGCTCGTTATCGCACGTTCATTGCCAAAGAACTGGATGTATCGGTACAGGATGTACATGCCTTGGTACTCGGTGGGCACGGCGACACGATGGTGCCTTTGCCCCGGTATACGACTGTTGCCGGCGTGCCGGTTACGCAGCTGATGGATCAACATCGATTGGACGCGATTATTGAGCGCACCAGGCGCGGAGGCGAGGAGATCGTACGTTTCCTAAAGACCGGCAGCGCCTTCTATGCACCGTCGGCCGCCATTGCCGAAATGGTTGATGCTATACTCTTGAATAAGAAGCGCATCTTGCCGGCGGCCGCGCTGTTGGAAGGCGAATATGGCATCGACGGCTTGTATGTAGGCGTCCCAGTGAAGCTAGGCGCGAATGGCGTCGAGCAAGTGATCGAGATTGAACTCGATGATAGCGAAATGAGTTCCCTGCGTCGCTCCGCGGAAGCTGTCAATGATCTCGTCAAGACTATGGGAATCTAGAATTCGAATGGAAAAGGTGAACTCCTAATGTTACAGTTTGTGATCGGGTTTGCTCTCGGTGCATGGTTAACGGCCTGGTATCAGAAGTCAAAGGGAAACCAGCATTTGGATCAGCGTCTGGCCGAGATTCAGGTCCGCTTGAACGCTCTTGCCGGCGAGGCAAGGCGAGTAGTCGAGGAAGTGCGCAAGGGCGTCGAGGATAGAATCCCTACCGAGGAGCAGCCCTCCGAGGAAGATCAGCCGGTGGAGCAACCTGAAAAGGCACAATCCGGACCCGCTGCTAGCAGCTAGATTGCAGACCTTTCAGTCGAAGTGATCGACGGTCCTTCGAATCGGGTTCTGGCAGTCGAAGTTACCCAAACGCCCAAAAGCACTTGTTGCTTGCTGCAAGCGCGACACAATGTCTCGTACTCGAAGACGCAACCGTTCTCTAACAGGCGAAGCCACCATCGATCGATGTGTCGGCTGTCCTTGTAAGTGAGGAGCCCCAGAGCAATAATGATTCAGATAGACGAACTAATACTCGATTTCTCCAAGCTGGATGGATTGATCCCTGCAGTAGTACAGAGCTCAATCGATGGCCAGGTTCTGATGGTGGGGTTCATGAACCAGGCAGCTTGGGAAAAGACACGAGCCTCCGGACTTGTGACTTTCTGGAGTCGCACCCGCCGAACTCTCTGGACGAAAGGAGAAACGTCCGGGGACACACTTGAGCTGAGGAAAGTGTGGGTAGATTGCGACGAAGATACTCTCCTCATTCAGGCAAAACCAAACGGCCCAACGTGCCACACTGGCTCTACTTCATGCTTTTTCCGCGAGATAAAGATTGATTGACATTGTCCTGCCAAAAGGCAGCCTAGAACAGGAAACTCTCAGACTATTCGACGATGCCGATCTTCAAATAGTTCGTGCTAGTAGTCGCGATTACAACGCAAAGATCAACGATCTCAGAATAGGAAACGTGAAGTTTCTTCGCCCCCAGGAGATTGCACTTTACGTTCAGCAGAGCTATTTTGACCTGGGCATCACCGGCCAAGATTGGGTCGCCGAGTCCGGGGCTGAAGTTGTCGATGTAATGCCGCTTGAATATAACAAGTCGGGTGCAGGCGCCCCGGTCAAGTTGGTGCTCGCGGTTAGCCAGGAGAGTGGCATTAGCAGTGTGGATCAAATCCCACCGGGTCTTCGCGTGTCCACAGAGTATCCGAGAATAACTGAGGGCTTCTTTCGCAAGATGGGCGTACCGGCACAGGTCTTTCTGTCCTACGGTGCGACCGAAGCCAAAGTGCCACAGATCGCCGACGCGGTTGTTGAGCTTACGGAAACCGGCCAGACATTAAGGCGAAACGGGATGCGGATAATCGACACAGTATTTGATTCGGCAACTACGCTCATTGCAAACAAAGAATCGTGGGCCGATCAAACCAAGAGGCAGCAGATCGAGGAAATTACCACGCTGCTCACCGGCGCCCTCGCGGCTCGAGGAAAAGTCTTGATCAAACTGAATGTGAGCGAAGCAAGACTCGGGGATGTAGTGGAGGTTTTGCCTGCAATGAAGGCCCCGACAGTGTCCCGACTCTTTGGCAGCGACTTCTATGCTGTGGAAACTGTCGTGGTTCGGTCAGAGATCAACATGTTGATTCCTGAGCTCAAGAAACGCGGCGCCGAGGACATTCTAGAACTGCCAATCTCAAAAATCGTCATCTGAGAACTCAGAGCCAAGCCACTCACGAATGATAGCTCGGCATAAGCATCGCAGTTCTTACCGGTAACCGAAATAGGGCGGCGCCGGAATATCGAATCGGTCGAGTTCGGGCAATTTGTTCGTAGCGACAAACAGATGTCTAATGGCGGTGGCCAGTTGAACGTCTTCGCCATTCAGCAAGTCAGCTACCGTGGATGAGCCAATCTCGTCTGGCGTCAACCAAGCGTAATCTGAGTCATTCGTCACCCTCAGATCCGGTGTGATTCCGACACTCCGTGCGGAGCGGCCGTTAGGCGTCAGCCACTGCGTGGTCCCAAGCAAGACACCGGACTTATCTTCCAGTTCGAAGAGACTCAAGATGGTGCCTGTGCCCGTGGTAGTCTCACCAATGATCTCGCCGCGCTGGTTGTCCTGAATGGCCCCTGCCAAGACCTCCGAAGCGCTCGCGCTGTGTCCGTTAACCAACACTGCTAGGGGCAAGTCTTTGAATACTCCTGGCACTTCAGTCTTCAACGGCGTCCGCGTTCCAAACCGGTCCTCTTGTTGAAGAACGACTGCATCGCCAAGAAAATGGCCGGAAATTCTTATTGCTTCGGCCAGCAGACCACCTGGATTACTCCTCAGGTCCAATATGATCGAAGTAGCGCCGGCATTACGGAGCTTACCGGCAGCGCTACTGATGTCGTTCCCGGCGCCTCGGGCGAAACTGTCCAACCGTATCCAACCAATCTCGGTGTCAGGGATCATTGTCCAACTGACCGAAGTTAACTCGATCAGAGCTCGAATTATCACAATTCTGACGGGCTTGACCTCTCCTGGATGGACAACAGTTAGGGTCAACGGCGCGCCAACGGGGCCGTGAACTCGTTCACCAAAACGTTGCGCGTCCCATCCATACGTGTCTTGTCCATCAACCTCCAGTATGACGTCGCCGCGGCGGATGCCCGCCCGTTCAGCCGGCGATCCGGCGAGCGGCTTCAATACTACTGGGCGATTGTCCATGAATCGGACTTGGATCCCAATTCCATGTATGCTCCCTCGATGCCTTTCGAGTTGTATTTCAAGCTCCTCTGGGGTCAAGAAACGAGTATGCCCTTCGTCGCCAAGCGCCTCCAGCAACCCTCGAATTGCCCCGTAGGTCAGCGCAGTGGGATCAAGCGCTTCACGAAACACAAAGTTATCGTGGACTATGTCCCAAGTCTCCCAGAAGAGTTCGAACTCCGGCGGAGACTCTCCTCTCTGAGCAGCCTGAACCGTTCCGGTGACAATTGGCGAGGCAATGACACCAGCCGAAAACGATACAAAAACAAGCAACGCTAGCGCGAGAATTCGAGTCATGTTCAGCTTCCTACCGCCTGCTAGCTCGTGGGGGCTCGAAATGAGTTAGCAAGCTCACTATTGATCCGACGCCGATTGCTGACCCCTGCCTGCGAGTGCGGGCAGGTATATCATAGGTTACAATTCGGTTCTGGGTACACCCGCCCGTCGCGCCATCGGTTGGCCGTCAGCGGAGGTACGGCCACGATAGGAGCGAACTCTGGAATGGAAATCTGCAGAGTTCGCTCCCGACTTCTAGATTGAACCTCAGGCCCCCGACCGGCTGCCCTAAGAGTCTTAAAGCACAGAATCGCAAACTACTCGGGTTGTAAAACGCGCCGGGGACAGTTCCAAAGTGCGGACGGTATTGCGATTCCGACGAGCGCTTCTCAAACGAGTCCTCCCTTGGCTGGTGGCCGTTGTCGCTCTTATTGCGGTAGTCTGGCTGATCTACAGTCCCTACCGGCGAGACCTGCATCAAACCCAAGTAGACGCAAATGTGGGCCCCTTGGTACAGGGACAGATCTTCACCCAAGAATTCCGGTCGAATCTAGACAACCTTGCTCGTATTGACGTAGTCATCGGCGCTCGTCCTGGAGGAGGTGACTCGACTCTAATCCTGGAGCTATATTCCGATCCGCGAGACGAGGACAGCTACCGCGTGGTATCGGTGGAAACGGCGGAGCTCGTTGACAACACATATTTTCGATGGACATTTGATGCTCTGCCCGAGTCGGGCGGCCGGAAGTTCGTACTTAGCGCGTGGTCTCCGGACGCTGATTCCAACAACTCAGTCACATTATCGACTTCAACGACAAACGCTTACCCGGAAGGGTTGGCTGCCATCAACGGAAACCCCAGACCTTCGGAATCGCTTGTTTTCTCGACGTATTCATACCTACCCGTTGGCCAAATGCTAGTCAGGAGTGGTGGCGGACTTGTGCCAGTGCTTCCTGGGCATATTGGAATCCTGGCCGGACTATTGGGACCTGGACTCATCCTTTGGTCATTGTTTCGCCAAAGGGCGAGCGTCCTGAACGATATGCCGTTGGTCTTGGGAATGTCGTTGGCACTATCCGCAACTCTCTTGATCTGGGGCCTCACTTCGCCTGCGCGAATCTCCGCAGACTATTTGTTGTTCGGCCTTATTCTCCTCATCCTGGGTGTGGCGCTAGCTCTTCTCCGGACTATTAGGGAAGCGGCTGATGTATCCTGGTGGTCGCTCTTAACAATGGTCGTTGCTTTCGCGACTGCAGCAACGCGGCTGGCCTTGTACGGTCGGCAACAATTTCCGTTCGCGGGAGACTCCGTTCAGCACGCAATCGCAACTGAGTTGTTCAGGCGCGACGCCCACCTTCCAAGTTCCTGGCATCCATTCGCCCTACTCGATTCATTCACTCTCGAATTCGGTTTTCACAATTGGGCTGGCGATCTTGCGCGCGCTCTGGATATGTCTCCACAGTCGGCTGTCGTCACGTTCGGGTTCGTGTTGCTCGGACTTACCGCGATGAGCAGCGCATACTTGGCAGAGAGACTCTGCGACAGGCCCCTCGCCGGCCCGTGCGCAGCGTTGTTGACTGGGTTCCTCATGCCGTTCCCTTCGACGCTGCTGGATTGGGGCCAATACTCTCAGATATTCTCGCTAATCATCTTGGCCCTACTGGTGGCTTTCTCGGTCGAGGCTTTATCAAATGATCTGTCGTGGCGTCAGGTGCCTGTATTCTCACTTCTGCTTTTAGGCATCTTAGTGAGCGATTTGCAAGCGGCTGTTCTTGGCGCGATCTGGGTGTTCGCATTGATTCTTGTGATCCTGACCCAACGCCGATCCGCGGTCCGGTTGCTGTCAGCCACGGGACTTTCCGCCGTCTTGTCCCTACCCTGGCTGATCAGACTCTTCATTAATCCACAGGCGCTGAATGCGATGCTTCCCGAGCCCTCCGGATGGTCAACGGCTCATGAAGTGATGGGGGAATCGATTTTCTTCACTCCGGTGTGGGCACTCGGAGCAGCCGTGATAGGAGGGATCATCCTAAGTATTTCGCATTTTTCGCGAGCACTCGTGATGCTGTTGTGGATCGGATTCTGTTGGGTATTCGCGTCTGTCGAATTCCCGATTCTACCGGTTGGATTATCGATTGAACCGTTCTACTTGCAATCGTCCGCCTATGTGATCCTGATCCCTCTTGCCGCAGTAACGTTTGCATGGATTGGCGAGGTCGTATTCGTCTTGATTTCACGGGCAACAGCCGGCCAGAATATTCCTCTAGGTAGTCGGCGAGCCAATTGGGGCCGCCCATTAGCCGCCGAAAGAGAGTCGCCGGCTCTCGTATTGCGGCCATCAGTTCTTCCCACCATGGTTGCGATTATTCTATGCTTTACCGTCGCGCTTTCCACCAATCAAGCAGTGGCGCCGGATCATCGTTACCGATTAATGTACGATTCAGACCTCAAAGCCGTGGAATGGTTGAAAGAAAACATCGATGAAGGTGACAAGGTGTTGGCGATGAGTGAGATTTCGGATCGAGGCTCAACTATCGTAGGCACCGACGCCGGCTGGTGGCTTCCGCTCATGGGCATTGGCACCCAGCTACCGCCAGTTGTCTACTTGACCGAGCGCCTGTCCCCTATTCAATCGGAGTGGATCGAACTCATGAGCACGGACCATGATTCTTCGCGAGCTCTGGATCCGGATCGATGGATCGAACACGGCTTCGAGTACTTGTTTGTTGGAGTTGCCAATAGGTGGAAACAAATCAGTCCCGCTCGGCCTGTCAAGTTGGTCTACGAGCAAGACGGCGTCCGAATCTACGACCTTCGGCCTGAGTGAATTCGCTGCATCTTTAACCAATGCGAGACAGATTAGGTGCCCTGCAATCATTCCGGAGTTTGTCGCCATCGCCTAGAATCTGACCGAGAAATCGGTAACCGCTCTTCGCCGGCGGAGTCATTCTCCACTCCGGTTTGCCCTACAACAGGTTGGAAGTGCGGAACCCGGACAACTGCACAAAGGAGACTCTCGAATGCGCCTGATCCTGGTCCGTCACGGCGAATCTGAAAGCAACGCCGAGATGCGATTCGGCGACGCGGATACGCCAATGACGGAGCGAGGTCACCAGCAGGCCAAAGCGACCGCAAGATGGCTAGCAAAGCATGCGAGACCTGAGATCATCGTCGCGAGCACTATGAAGAGGGCATTGGATACGGCTCACTACCTCGCGAAGCCATACGGTATGACGCCGGTAGCTAATCATCTCATGAGAGAGGTGGATCTCGGCGACCTGGAGAATCTCACTCCGGCGGAGGCTGCCGAGAGATATCCTGAAACCTGGGAACGCAATCAAGACTTCGAGAACTTGGACTTCGGTTGGCCCGGCGGAGAGACACGACGCCAATTCTTCGCGCGAGTTAGGCAAGCGTTCGCCCAACTACCTTCGGTAGGGCCGGGAAAGGATCTGCTTGTCGTCTCGCACGGCGGCGTCCTGTCTAGCTATGTTGCCCAGTTGCTCGAGGGCCGGCCTCAGTCTTGGCACAAGTACATGCTTGGCAATTGTTCAGTCACCACTCTCGCAGTAAAAGGGGATTCAACAACCGTGCTCGACCTGAACAATACTGCCCACCTAGGAGATATCGGAACCATCCAGACGCTCTCTTAGAAGTCCATTGACCACCTTGGGATTGGCTTTCCCACGGGTCGCTTTCATCACCTGGCCGACGAGAAACCCTAGGGCCTTCCTCTTGCCGGCCCGGTAATCGGCAACGCTCTTGGGATTGGAGGTCACAACCTCATCGATTACCGATCCAAGTGCCGCCTCATCGCTGACCTGCACCAGACCCAACTGTTCAACTAGCTTATTCGGATCACGCCCATCCCGGAAATTCTGTTCCAATACGGACTTAGCCGCCTGTTGACTGATCTTGCCTGACGCGGTCAACTCGATAATTGCCGCTAGATCGCTCGGCGAGGTTGTTGCTTGCGAGATATCGATCCCCGAGGAATTCAGAAGTCGGAAGAGTTCCCCGGACATCCAGTTTGCGACTGACTTTGGGTTCGCTCCCAGTGAAACCGTGTCTTCGTAGAAGTCGGCCACAGGACGTGAGTTGGTCAACAGTCCGGCATCGTAATCGCTAAGCCCGTATTGTGCGACCAGGCGGGAGCGGCGTTGGTTGGGTAACTCGGGCAAATCCGTCCGAATGCGATCCACCCACTCGTGCTTGATCTCGATCGGCGGTAGATCTGGCTCGGGAAAATAACGATAGTCATGAGCAAACTCCTTGGAACGTTGGCCCTTCGTTCGACCATCCGAGTCATCCCAGCCTCTGGTTTCTTGCTCAATCTTACCTCCAGCCTCGAGCACGTTGCGTTGGCGGTCAACTTCATATCCCAATGCCCGATAAACTGCACGGAAGGAGTTCATATTCTTGATTTCAACCTTCACGCCGAATTCCTGCGCACCCACCGGCCTGATTGAAACATTGGCATCGCAGCGGAAGGCCCCTTCTTCCATATTTCCCGAGCTTACTCCCAGGAACTGAAGAATGGATCGCAGGTTGGTAAGGTATTGCCGAGCCTCTTCGGGTGACCGCAAATCTGGATCGCTGACAATCTCCATCAATGGAACCCCTGCCCTGTTGACATCGACCAGACTATAGCTTTGACCCGTCGCCAAATCGCTTCGGTGGTAGAGCTTGGCGGTATCCTCCTCAAGATGAACCCTGATGATTCCAACTCGATTGCCCTCGCGGAGATCTAGCCATCCGCCGTGGGCAATCGGCATCTGAAATTGAGAAATCTGATAGCCCTTCATTAGGTCAGGATAAAAGTAGTTCTTCCGGTCGAACCGCGTCTGCTCGGCTATTTGGCAATTGAGCGCAAGTCCGGTCGCAATTGTGGATTCGATTGCACTGAGACCAGCCACCGGCAGAGCGCCCGGCAGCCCAAGACACACGGGACAGACTCGAGTATTCGGAGGGGCAGTCGCATAGTCGGCCGGGCACGCGCAAAACATCTTGGACTGTGTCAATAGCTGTGCGTGAACTTCCAAGCCGATTACGGTTTCGTATTCCACTGTAGTCTTATCTCACCACCGAGTCATCGCCGACGTTCAGACCACTGAAGTTGCCTGTCAACGAGACCCTGTCTCCAACCAAAGATCCGGCCACCACGGCTTCTCTGACGTTAGCACCGGATCCAATTATGGAATCACTCAGGACCGTGTCTTGTATCTCCGTGTCGGCGCCTACCGTGACATTGGGCCCTATGACTGATCTAACTATCTTGGCGCCTGGTCCTATGAAGCAAGGCGAAACGATCGTGGAGTCTTCGATCAACGCCCGTTCCGTGCTTCCTCCACAACGGCTCAGTAGGTATCGATGCGTCTCGAGAA
This sequence comes from Chloroflexota bacterium, assembly GCA_963664835.2. GTDB lineage: Bacteria > Chloroflexota > UBA6077 > FW602-bin22 > JBCLEL01. The sequence continues at coordinate 64,869 of CAXXUG010000021.1, forward strand.
TTGAACCTGCGGTGCCGCAGTCAGCCCAAACCGGCATGTCTCGCACTCGAATCCGTGATCCTGCGTCAACCATTAGCTGTAGGGTTTCAGCGAGCCAATACTCCTCGCCGACATTGATGCTGCGATCGATCAATTCTCTATTTGCCGTCAGGAATTGTCGCCAGTCTGCGATATGGTAGATTCCCGTAATTGCCAAGTTGCTTATTGGATTCTTGGGTTTCTCAACGAACCGCTCGACCAAACCGTTCTTGAGCGTCACTACACCAAAGCGCGATGGATCTTCCACTTGGTGCACATAGATCAGACCGTCTCTTTCAGGACTAGCAAGCCCGGATAGATCAGCCTCAAAGATTGTATCCGCAAAGACAATCATGAAGGATTGATCGATAACGGCACGCGCGAGATGTAGGGCGTGTGCCTGTCCCAAAGGTTCGCGCTGCTCGATAAACGTTGACTTGAATCGGTAGTTGGTCTTGACGAACTCCTCAATCTGGCCACCAAGATAGCCGACTATGAACACGTACTCTTCAACGTCGAGTCCAGCCATGTAGTCCAGAATGTGCGCCAGGATCGGTCTGCCGGCCAGGCTGATCAAGGGTTTTGGTCTCGTAAGAGTATGGGGTCTTAACCGTTTGCCGACACCGGCCATTGGGAAAACGACCTTCAAGTGGTTACTCCGTGCTGGCGCGTTGCCCAGCGATTTTTGTGAGTTTCGAGGGCGCTGGCGATGTCGATTGAAGACGGCAATTGTGTTGGTTATGATTCATTACGATGTTGATTCGTCTGGGCAGCCGAGCTTCATTAGTATCGCTTGCTGTTCTGCTCGCCGCGTGGACAGTGTTCACTTGGCCCCTGATAACCCCATTTCCTGATCAGCGAATGCACATCGCCGAAGGGGATTTTACCAACCAATTCTACGCGTACCGTTATTTTACAGCCGACCAAATACATCGGCTGCGCCCACCACTGTGGAATCCCTACATTTTCGGCGGCCATCCATTCCAAGCCGACCCGCAAACTGCCGTATTCTACCCGCCGGCATTGCTCACGGCTGCGATTCTCGGCTCCGGGGGACTCCCGATCGAGGCATTGGAGTTCGAGCTTGCAATACATTACCTGCTGGCATTGATCTTCAGCTACACCTTCTTCTTGGTTGTCACCGGCCGGCACATTCCATCGGTCGGGGGCGCAATTTGCTTTGGGTTGAGCGGCTACCTCACGTCATACCCAGCGCAGCAGCTCGCTATCTTGGAAACAGCGATCTGGCTGCCAGCGGTGCTGCTCGGGATAGAGTTGGCAATCAGGCGAGGCGCGAACGCGTTCTGGGCTGCATTGGCGTCCGTACCGGTCGCGATCGCCTATCTGGCCGGCCACCCGCAGACCCTCATGTTTATCGTGTACATGGCATTCGCCTATGCGATCTGGCGACTCTGTAAGGCTGAGGTCAGGCTAATCCGTAAGTGCCTGTTCTTGGCGACATTTAGTGCAACGTCGATTTGTCTCTCCGCTATTCAACTACTCCCTACGTTGGAGTTTGTTGGGCTGTCGAGCAGGAGCGAGTTGAGCTACGGAGCTTCAGCCCAAGGTTATCGGTTGTCTTCCTTATTAGGAATATTGACGCCGACGTGGCGCGGTGAAAAGGCGCTCTACTTGGGAGCTCCGGCGATCTTGGCAGTAGCGTCCGTCGTCAGTGCGCGTAGGCCTCCTTGGTTCTGGATAATTGTCCTAGTAACTGCACTTACGTTGTCGCTTGGCGGAAGCCAGCCTTTGTTCCCGATTCTACACGCCGTTCTACCTGGATTTGCTTTGTTTCAACATCAGGAAAGAGTCATGGTTCTTGCCGCCTTTGCAGCGGCGGCCTTGGTCGCTTGGTGGCTGGTATTGATGGCGGATAGGGACGAGCCAATCACTCGAAAGTTGATAGGACCAGCTCTAGTACTCGCGTCAGTATTAGCAGCTTGGCTAGTGCTCCCGTATGTGACCGAACGAACTTCCATCGGAGATTTGGGAAATACTGGAGTTGACCTGGCAATCGTGGTGGTTACGGCCACATTTGTTGCATGGACTCCCCTCACTACGCGTCGCTGGCCAGCAGCCAAAGTTGCGGCCTCCTTCGTTTTGGTAGCGATACTGTTGTCGGACCTCGTGCGCGTCAACTACGGAAACAATTTGACTCGTGAAAAGCGCGATGTGATTGGCGAGTTCAGCGCTGTTGCCGATTTCCTATCCGACTTTCCAGAACCTTATCGGGTGTTCAGCGAACCAGACACTTTTTTCCCACCAAATTACGGAGCAATCTTTCGAATCCCCACGCTTTCGGGAGATTCACCGATTCAACTTAGGCGAAATCATACCGTCCTACGGATCCACGAAATCGGCTGGAAATATTGGCAGTCGATGAACGTAAAGTATCACTTGTCGCCAGGAATGGAGCTCGGCGGAACGGAGCCGGCCTTCACCTCGGGACGCGCAAGTCTTCGCTGGATCATAGACAATCTTCCGCTAGTATGGGCCGTAAGAGATTACCGCGTCGCATCAAACGAAACGGAAGTAATAGAGTTGATGGGTGAAACTGAGTTCCATCCTGGAGACTATGTAATCTTGGAAGAACGACTCGCTGGCCTAGATTCGGTAGTTCCTGGTCATCGTCCACAAACTGAGCTCGTTTCGCTAGGTCCGATTCGCAAGATCATCAAGACCAAGTCCGACCAACCTGGCCTGCTCGTGATTGCCGAGAACTTCCACCCGGGATGGCAGGCGACTCTCGACGGAGAGCCAACCACGATCTTCAGGGCGAACTACACGGCTCAGGCGTTGTATTTGCCTGCCGGCGAACACGAGTTTACGCTTCTCTATTTGCCGATCAGCCTGCTCGCCGGCGCTGGTATCTCGGGTTTGACAGCCATGCTGTTGCTCATCTGGGGTTGGCGCAGATGGTTGGTCCGGAAGAGGGTCCAAAGACAAGCCGCACGAGGCGCAGATTCCTGAACGACTTCTGATTCCGGTCAACGCCCACCCGCTGCTGAGGGGTCTCGTTCAGCTCTTCTTCCTCGCGGGTCGGAGTTGACGCCACTAAGCTGGAGAGTACTACTGTAATGTCGCTAATGGCTTTAGCAACCGTCCCGCGGGGGGCCCGGAACGTAGGACGGTGCAAGAGACCAACGCAGTCCACCCCAAGACTTGATTCCCTTCAAGATAAACTCTCGCCGGAGTTGACACGGTCGTCCGTACGGCGCGTCACGTCGAAACATAGGAATATATTGGGTAGAATGTCGCTGGCGCAAATTTCGTTTGGAATAGGACCTACCGCACATGGATCCGCCTGAGGCAAGCACAGCCACCACCACGGACGAAACTCGTTTCGAGTATCTCCTGTCAAAAACCAACCGTTTCGTGATCGCGGTAGAAATTGAAACCAGCCGCGGGTTGATGATCGAACGACGGTGGCAACGTACTGCCGACCTGGCAAGGCAGCTTGCAGATTTTGATCGAGTAGACGTTCTTGCCATCACGGACAACCCTGGCGGACACCCACACATAAGCCCCGAGGTTCTTGGTGCCGAACTCCTGGATCGTGGGCAAGAGGTCAATATTCACCTGTCGTGCAAGGACTTCAATCGAAACGGACTAGAGAGCAGGCTCTGGACGCTGGCCAGTTTGGGCTTCCGAAACATCCTGGCTCTCACCGGTGACTATCCAGTAGAAGGATTCGGAGGACAGGCACTACCGGTCTTTGACACAGACTCGGTCGGCCTGCTTGAGCTTATACGGCAGTTCAATTCAGGACTTAAGATTGACGGATTCAAGCCGGGCTCCACAACCGAGTTGAAGAAGACACAATTCTACCCCGGGGCGGTGGTTTCTCCGTTCAAGCAGAAGGAGGGCGAGCTCATTCCCCAGTATCTGAAGCTCGCGATGAAGGTCGAGACTGGCGCCAAGTACGCGGTCACGCAGATCGGATTCGACTCGCGCAAGTCAGATGAACTGGTCAAGTTTGTGGCCCACAAGGATCTTGGAGTCCCGCTGTTGGGTTACGTCTACACTCTGAGCGCTCCGGTTGCTCGATTCTTTAATCGGGGCATAATCCCGGGAGTAATCGTGTCTGATGAGCTGCTTGGCGTTGCCAACGCCCAAGCGAAGTCCAAAGACAAGGGCAAGAGATTCTTCCACGAGTTTGCAGCGAAGCAGATCGCCATCCTGAAGGGATTGGGTTACCGGGGAGTGCAAATCGCCGGGCGTTTCAAGTTCGAGGATGTTCGAACTATTCTGGAGATCGAGAGCACGTTTGCGCAGGACGACTGGAAACAGTTCGCGAGCGAGATCATATACCCGCAACCCAACGAGTTTCACTATTTCGAACGCGACGACGAAAGTGGCCTCAGCACGACGGAGGTCAATCGCGAGTATATAGCGTCAAAATCGCCGGCCGCGTTGGCCAAAGCCCGACGCAACCTTCCTTTGGACTATAAGTTCGCTCGACTAACGCACGATGCGGTGTTCGATCCAAGTACGCCGCTATTCAAAGTCGGTACGCTAGCGTACAAGAAACTGGATCGATCAAGTAGCGGTACAAAGAAGCTCTTTCACACTTTGGAGCAGGCAGCAAAAATCCCGATGTTCGACTGCCGCGATTGTGGGGATTGCTCACTACCGGATATTGCATATCTTTGCCCAGAGTCGCAATGCGTCAAGAACCAGCGCAACGGGCCATGCGGCGGGACGCACCAGGGAACGTGCGAAATCGGCGAGAAAGAATGCATCTGGTCTCGGGCATATTACCGATTGAAGGCATACGGCGAGGAGGAATCTATGTTGCGGAGGCCAGTGGTGATGAAGGACGGCCGGTTGATCGGGACCTCGGCGTGGGGCAACACGTTCCTTGGTCGCGATCATCAACGCGGAGTTCCCAAGAAACAACAATAGTTGGAGATGCGACCGTAGAAAATGCTAGATCAGAAACGACACCGAAAGGACTAATTGTAGATGGTCAGAGCGATTAATTCGCCCGAACAGTTCACGATAATTGGTGAGAATATCCACGCCACCAGAGTGCTTCTGCGCAAGGGCCGGCGAGTAACGGTCCTCGACGATGACACTGAGGCAGTGGTCTACAAGGACGGGTCTGGTAAGACCAATTATCTGAAAGTCCCAGAAAGCTACAAACGCACTCAACCGTACGAGCAAGGGCAGATTAAGCACTTCATGATTGCTATCCTGAAAGGGATTGGCGACGACCCTGCCGAGCAGGACGAAGGCAGAGCGTACATCCACCACGGCGTCCATCGCCAGGTCCCCAAAGGCGCACACTATCTCGATCTGAACGTAGATGAGGTGTCACCCAAGATTGAGGTGCAAAAGAGGGCGATGGAGTGGCTTGTGAAGACCGTACAGGAGGTTTCCCCGCTGCCGCCAAGCGTGGACTCGTCAAATGCGGATATCATTGAAGCCGGCCTTTCAGTTTACGATCGGCGGGCAGGTCGACCGCTACTTAACTCGCTCGCGCTTGAGCGTCTTGAGACGATTGAGATGGTGAAGCAATTCGACGCCAAAGTGATCGTGACGGCTGCCGGCGCATCGGGCATGCCCCAGGATGACGAGGAGCGGGTGGAGAACGTCAATCGCCTCATGGAAGCGGTTCAATCGGCGGACATCCCCCTTCAAGATACCCACATTGACGCGCTGGTCTTTCCGATTTCGGTCTCCCCTCAGTTCGGGCTGCACTATCTGGATGCAGTTCGTGAGTTGCGCTCGTCCTACGGAGCGGATGTGCACATTACCGGGGGACTCAGCAACGTGTCGTTCGGCCTTCCCAGCCGAAAGCTGATAAATGACACGTTCATTTATCTCGGGCTCGAGGCGGGCATCGACAGCGGAATAATCGATCCGGTGCAGAGTGATATGAGAAGGGTGTTTGAGCTTGACGTCGAGTCGGAACCTGTCCAGCTTGCCCGCGACATGTTGGAAGGACGGGACGACTATTGTGTGAACTACATACAGGCATGGCGTGACGGGCGCCTAAAATAGCCGTTCTCAACTGCTTTGCGGTACATCTGCCGGCTCGACAAGGCAGCTCAGGGGAAGTGAACGCAGTTCGTGGCGACGATTGGAGGGAAAAATGGGGCTTAAAGTAATGATGACTGACGAAGTCGGTCCGGGCACCGACGTCGAGAGGCGAGTAATGGGGGAAATTGGGGCGGAATTCGTTCTCGCACCCGACGCCAGCGAGGAAACACTGGTGGAGTATGCGAGGGGCTCAGCCGCCATAATCTCGAATTGGGCGCCCACCACGCGCAAGGTGATTGAGGCGGCGATGCCAGACCTAAGAATAATCGCTCGATCGGGGATCGGAGTCGACAATATTGACGTCGAATTCGCGACCAGTCAGGGCATCCCGGTCACGAACGTTCCTGCATACTGCCTGCCTGACGTAGCCGAGCAAGCAATGGCGCTCCTGCTCGCGCTCGCTCGAAAAGTCGCATATAACGACCGGGGGATTCGAGACGGTCGATGGGAGCGGTCATCCGGGCCGGGGATGCAAAGCCTGGTCGGAAAAGTCTTCGGGATAGTCGGGATGGGAAAAATCGGACGAGAGCTAGTTCCTCGGGCGAAAGGATTTGGCATGGAGGTAGTGGCCCACGACCCGTACGTGACTGCTGAACAGGGCGCGGAGGTAGGCGTGAGAATGCTCGAACTCGACGCCCTCTTGGAAGTGGCCGATGTCGTTGATCTGCACTGCCCTCTTTTCGACAGCACGCGAAATATCATTAACTCCGACTCGCTGAGCCGGATGAAGAGCACTGCGTACCTGATCAACACGTCGAGAGGCGAACTAATCGACGAAGAGGCACTGTACGCCGCCCTGACCAGCGGACAGATTGCCGGCGCTGGTCTTGATGTTCGACGAAGTGAGCCACCGGATCCGAACGACCCATTGATCCAATTGGACAACGTGGTGCAGTCTCCCCATGCCTCCTACTACACTGCCGTGGCAGATTTACAAGAGATGACCGCGTGGGAGGCTCGCCGGGCGCTCACAGGCGAGCAACCGCTTAACATCGTGAATCCTGCGTACCGTAGCTGAGCATTCCGAGGTAAAGACAACGATGCGATTTGGACTATTCTCGGTACACGACGTGCCTTCTTGGACGACCGACGCTGCCGTCCACCGGAACACGGTCGAGCAGTTTGTTGCGTCGGAAGACTTTGGGTTTGACTCAATCTGGGCTGCGGAGCACCACATCGGACGCTACGCGACCGCCGGCGCGCTCTCTGTGGTCCTGTCCGCCGTCGCGGCGCGTACCAAGCGTATTCGCCTGGGATCCGCGGTCAGCGTGCTTCCGCTGAGTCATCCAATTCGATTAGCGGAGGAGTACGCGACCTTAGACGTGTTGAGCGGCGGACGTCTCGACTTTGGGATTGGTCGAGGCTACACGCCGATAGAATTCGCCGCATTCAACGAAAACATTGAAGAGAATCGCGAGCGGATGGAGGAATCAATAGAGATAATTCTTAAGGCTTGGACCGAGGAGAGTTTCTCTTACCAGGGGAATCACTACAAGATTCCCGAAGTGCAGGTTCTGCCTCAGCCGACACAACAGCCGCATCCACCACTCTTGATAGCGAGTTCTGGTAATCAACCTGGTGTCTCTCAGATGACGTACACCTGGGCGGTCAAGAAGGGTTGGGGAGTAATGTTCTCTACCGGCAGGCCCAATTCCGAGGTACGAGAACTCCGTGATCGGATGCGTGTCATCATGGAAGGTGAGGGATTCTCGGCGGGGCACATTGAGCAAACCATGAGCCGGTCTCCAGTCCAGAAGCAAATCTATGTAGCTCCGACCGATGAGGAGGCTATTAGAGACAACGAGCGTGGCGTTACCTGGTTCTACGAACAGCTCGCGAACCGCCGGATGTTCGGGATCAACATTCCGGCTCCTTACGACGGCAAGCCCTACAACTGGTACCTCGACAACAACGTGGTGATTCTTGGCTCGCCGGAACGGGTGGCGGACCAGATCACAGAGTGGCAGGAAACGGTGGGTGGCAATTTCATCATGTGCTGGATGAACTGCGGCGGACTACCTCACGACAAGGTCATGCGGTCGATGCGGTTGTTTGCCGACAAAGTAATGCCGAGATTCAAGTAGACCTCGATTGCTGGGTGGGTTCGACGGCGGCAGGCGCTTCGAACCTGTTTACCACTCTTTCATCCGCGAGCCGTCTGGCACCCTGCCCGTCGCTTATCCGCCGGTAGTGGGCACGCATTCATACTTGAATTGATTCGGGGCCGCGGACACCGGTTAGACCAGGCATCTGACACTAGGCCGGGTTTATTGTCGCAGGCGTTTGTTTTGCAAAAAACTAAGTTTTCTCGGGTGAACACAAAGTGACCGCTGACCGCCGGCAGGTTGTTTTGCAAAAAGTAGTTTCTCGCATACGGGTTCGGCGTGACGGCTGGACGCCGGCATTTTGTTTTGTAAAAAGGGTACTCCTTTCTGAATGGACAGGGTGCGACGGCCGGCTGCCCGGGGCAATTTCGCGGTTCTTCATTGCTCGTAAATGTGTTCCGATTGATTCACTGTGCTGGCGGACATTTGTACTATAATAATAACTCTCCTACTAAGGAAGCTCAAGGCCAGGATTGTCCAAGAGGATGGCTTGGCGTAGCCTAACAAGCGGAACGGCAAGGCTGCTTTGCCCCTCGTGGTACCGCGGGCCGCTCCGCGGGACTGCCCACCCTGCCCACAGCGTTACTCTCTAGCATGACGTACAGGGCATTTCTTCGTACCAAGCGCTCATGCCGGCAGGGGCCGGCACACCAAGACATGAAAATCGGAGCAACGGTTGGCTGGTCCCTTATACGGTGGTTTGAGACCAGGGTTGGTTACCGGTCTGCCGGGAGCGGGGGACAAGCCCCTCGCCTTGCGTAGTTTTCGACCGCGCTACATCCCTCTTTTCCGTCTTGAAAGGAGTTCAGGTTAGAAGAAGTTAGCTGGCCGGCCATTTTCGCACCAATGACGACATGCGGGTTCGCGGACTGTCGAGAGTGCCGTGTCGGGCCAATTATTTCGACCAACTGCTTGTCGGCCTGGGAAAACATTCTAGAAGTCCTAGACATTAGAGCCGAGAAAGGCCCTCGCGCTACATACAAACATTGACGATCGGGACATACAATAAGATAATTGGCGGCAACAATTGAATATCCTGCGAAACCCGTGGGGGAGCAAGTAGCTGAGAGGCGGGGTTAAGCCCACCAACTCATTGAACCTGATCTCGTTAGTACGAGCGAAGGGAAACGGGAGTATTCATTAAGGGCCATCGCCGAGCAGTTCAATGCGAGCGGTGGCCATTCGGTTTTTAGCGGCCCAAAATTCCATCATCCTCCAGCTGCATCCTCCCAGTGAAGACCTCACGCATGCTTCGTGAATTATGGGAGTTTCTTTGATGAGCGATGGACGTTTGGCAAGTGAAGGCGAGTCGGCTATAGAGAGGCCTGACGGAGGACGCTGGTTGGTGTTGTTGCTCCTGCTTCCATTCGTTGTGCCGGTACTTCTGTTTGCCTACAAGCAGGAGATCGCCGGCACGATTTTTGGGGGCAGCGAAACCCCAGTCGAAGTACTCATATATCTTTCGATAGCAGGAGCGTTGGTGGTGGCGGGAAAAGTGTACGCCAAGCACCGATTGACGCAGGAGTGGAACACCCGTGACATCGTTGTAACTGCCACGCTGGCAATAGCGATCGGAATACTCTGGGTCGGCTGGACTTGGATCTGGAACGTGGGACAAGGCATACCTGTGATCGGGCTGTATATGGGCGACTTTCTCAACGGTTTCTGGATGATCGGGGGGGTCTTAGTTGCCTACATAATTCGCAAGCCAGGCGCTGCACTAGCCGGCGAGATGATTGCCGCGATTACCGAGATACCGCTCACACCCTGGGGGGCGTTGGTTCCAATCATCCTCGGGCTGCTCCAAGGGGCGGGCGCCGAGGCGGTGTTTGCCGCAACCCGATATCGGTCGTTCAGCATTATCACGCTGTGCGCAGCCGGGGTCGTCGCGCATCTATTCGGCATGCTCTATAGCTTCTGGGTAAGTGGTTACGGTGCGTTCCACTTGAACGTGATCGTGCTGCTTATCGTCGTCCGCATTATCTCTGGCGCCGTGTTGGCTGGAATACCGGCCAAACTGATTGGGGATGCGTTGGTCCCGACCGGCGTATTGGACGGGTTCGCAATCTCGCGGGAGCGGCAAGCCGAGGTCTAATCGTCCATGATCAAGGTCGAAGGGCTCGGTTTCAGGTACCGAAGCCGAAAGCTACCGGCTCTCAGGGACATATCTTTCGAGCTGGAGGACCACGAATCCCTTCTCGTTCTTGGACCGAGCGGCTCGGGTAAGAGTACCCTCGCGCTCTGTATGAACGGTGCGATACCAAACCTGATCGACGGTGAACTGACCGGTAGTGTCCAAGTGGGCGGTCTAGATACCAGATACGTCCCGATGGGCCACCTCACCTCACGGGTGGGACTCGTCTTTCAGGAACCTGAAACCCAGTTCTGCATGTTGAAAGTCCGTGATGAGGTCGCTTTCGGCTTGGAGAATCTCGCGACTCCGCGGACAGAGATGGATACTCGCATTGACCTTGCGCTTGAGAGGGTCGGACTAGAGGACTGCCGGCACCGAAAGGTCCAAGAGCTTTCGGGCGGCCAGCAACAGAGGCTTGCGCTGGCCTGCGTTTTGGCAATGGAGCCGCAAGTCTTGGTGTTCGACGAGCCGACTTCCAACCTGGATCCAGCGGGCTGCCGTGAGGTGTTAGATTCAATCAGGCGACTCCACCGCACCGGCCGGTACAACATCGTACTAGTAGAGCACCGCTTGGACGAAGCGATGGACCTGGTTGACAAGGTGCTCTTGATCGACGGAAACGGCAATCAGATCGCCTTTGGACCGCCCATTGAGGTCTTTCGTAAATGGGGCGATTGGATTACCGAGCACGGGGTCTGGCTGCCCCAGGTTACAGAGCTAGTCCGCCGGATGGAGTCGTCGGGAATGTGTCAGTTTGCCGGCCTCCCGTTAACGATCAACGAAGCAGCTACCGTGCTTGAGTCTGTTCTGACACCAAAGACAACCTCAACGGACCAAGGACCCATCAAGGCCCGTTCCACGCCTGTGACAAGCCGACCGGCAGTTTCCGTGTCCGACCTCAGCTATCAGTACCCGAATGGCGTGCCGGCATTGCACCACGCTAGCCTCGAAGTCGACACGAGAGAGTTTTTCGCACTCGTCGGTCCCAACGGATGCGGAAAGACGACGCTAGCTCGGCACATTGTTGGCATTCTGCCGACCGGCGACAAAATGCGGCTATTCGGCACTAGAGTAACGGCTCTGTCACCCGGGGAAGTCACCAGCAGAATCGGCCATGTATTCCAGAATCCCGAGCACCAGTTCTTGACCTCGACCGTTTTGGACGAACTAGCCCTCGGATTGCGATTGCGGAAGCTACCGGAGGCCGAAGTTCGTCAGCGAGTGGAGGCGATGCTGGAGGAGTTCGGTCTCTTGAATCTTGCCCGCGCCCACCCTTTCACGTTAAGCCACGGCGAAAAGCGACGCCTGAGCGTGGCCACCGAGTTAATACTGGGTCAGCAAATACTGATTCTCGATGAGCCAACTTTTGGACAGGACCGACGAAACTCCGATCTATTGATGGGTAAACTCGTGGGTCTGAACAGGGCAGGCCGCACCATCATCGTAATCAGCCACGACTTGAGAATAGTCGCACAACATGCCGGCCAAGTGGGCGCGATGGCGGACGGGCAGGTTGTCTTTCAGGGATCTTCGGCGGGGCTGTTCGACGACGACCAACTTATGGACCGTTGCTCATTGAGCCCACCGCCACTAGTTGCGCTGGCCCGGCGCTTGAACGGCGACGGTCAAAGTAGTCATGTGGCGACGATCGAAGATTTCCTGTCCAGGTTTGAACTCAAGCAAGCGAGGCGGTCAACGCCGGCGCCGGCCTTGTCGCCGCCAAGGGTGTAAACGAGATGCGGATATTCTGGTACCGGCAAGGCGAAACCTTTCTGCATCGGCTGAACCCGTTGAGCAAGCTGGCGATCAACTTGCTCTACGTTGTTTTGCTTTCAATGATAGTAGACCCGATCACACCCGCCGTTTTCGCGATCGCCGCTTTGATTGCGCTGCGCATTCTTGGGGGAGTCCCATTCAAGACGATTGGGTATATCTCCATTCCCTTGTTGGTAGTAAGCTTCGGCACGTTCTGGAGCACGGCACTGTTCTTTGACGCGTCCGCGCTTAGTGAGAGTCAGTTGGCCTTACAAGCGGGTCCAGTGTCAATTACGTACGAAGCAATCGGTTATGGACTTACAATCACGTTGCGCCTCATCGCAATATTCATTTCATCGATGATGTTCGTGCTTACAACCGATCCGACGGAGTTTATCCAGAGTCTGGTGCAGCAACTTCGAGTCAGCTTCCGATTTGGTTACGGCATTTTGGCGGCGTATCGGTTTGTGCCCATGTTGCAGACCGAACTGGCAAATATTAAAGCCGCCCACAAGGTACGAGGATTCGACGAGTCTAAGGGAATTGCCGCTTTTCTTAGGACGCTTCGCAGCTATAGTGTGCCGCTTCTTGCCATCACGCTTCGGAAAGCGGGGAGGGTGGCGTTGGCGATGGACTCACGAGGCTTCGCCGCCGGCGATGTTCGCACCTACTACCATCAGACAGGGTTCGGCCAACGAGATTACATATTTATCGCGGGGGCGGTTGTATTGGCGGGGCTCGTACTGGCAGTTCTCGCAGAGATCGGACTGCTGGGTCAACTCAACGCATTTGGGGAGCTGCCCACAGAATGACAACAGAATCCGATTGACGACCATAAAGGAGATCGAAGTATGACTCTCAGTAGGGGTTGGTGGGTGATAATTGCGGCAGTGGTCGCAATATGGCTGGTGATGTTCCTCGGCAGAGTCTTGCTCCAATGGCACTTCTTTCCATTCTAGCGATCTATATTCATTCTCGAAAGATGAGTTGCGGGGACCTCAATCCCATTTTCGAAGTTGGGCATTAGAGAAGAGATTCATGGAAATTTAAATAACGTAAAACGGTGAGGTTTTACGTAGCACGAGTGTTGACATCGTGCCATCTTCACTGGCAAGCTGAAATTGAGGGCATGGTTCGCCCACGCAAGCCCAGTAAACGGACTATTAACGAGGGATGGCAATGAGGACACTTAGAATCGTGGTTGCCGCGACCCTGATCGGTCTCCTGTCAATCGGACCCGTGCTGGCGTCGGAGACCAATACGCAAAGTAAGCAGTTGAGTTGGCCCACTGAAAGCGGGCATTTCTTTACCCAGGCAAACGGGTTTCCACTCGGTGCTAGCCCCAAGGGCTACTCAGTCAACGACGATGAAGCTCTGTTTTGGAGCGGATTTCAAAGTTTAGGTGGTGTAGATAAGCTCGGCTACCCTGTTTCTCGACGTTTCATGTGGGGCGGCTTTTTGGCCCAGCTCACACAAAAGGCAATGCTCCAGTGGCGCCCGGAGCAGGGTCGAGTGGTTCGAGCCAATATCCTCGACGATCTATCGAAGCTAGGACTGGATGACTGGCTTCTGGCGTTTCACGCGACGCCGAAACCGCTCGAGCCTGAGTTCGATGACGGGAAAGATTGGGACGCGATAGTCCGCGACCGATTGGCGCTGTTGGAGGAGCGCCCAGCTATCCGGGATCTGTACCATTCAACAGATGACCCGATAAACACTTTCGGCTTGCCCACGTCGAGGATTCACGATCATGGGAATCACTATGCAGTCCGATTACAGCGTGTGGTCATACAGGAGTGGAAGGTCGACACACCGTGGGCGAACGCTGGGGATGTTACCCTCGCAAACGCAGGCGATCTGTTCAAAGAGGCCGTGGAATTGGCAGAGGACGCGGAATTGGCGTTTATCACAACTTGGCCGGAGAATCCTCCCGATGGCCTATGGGATCCAAACGCCGGGTATAGCATGAAGGGAAAGGCGACGTGGTACGGAGGGTGGTTCCACGGAAGGGTAATGGCGAGTGGTCTCATCTTTGACGAAAACGATCCTACTACCATCGCCTGTAATGCCTACCCGCTAGGTAGCCGGCTGCTCGTGCGCCGTCTAGACAACCAGGGTGAAATCATCGGAGTAGTGCGCGACACCGGCGGATTCAAGTATCCACTTGTTGTTGATCTCAGCAAAGCCGGCTTTATCAAACTGGGCAGTGATCCGGGAGAGGGAGTAATAGGCGTCGAAGTGCATCTCTTACCTCCGGAATAGGTTGACTAGCCCTTAACCAAGAATATTTTCGCTCTCCCTGAATCAAATACAAGCTCAAATCTCGCGCTTTCTCGCAGCGCGCTTGCGCTTATTGGCCCTGGTCTGCTTGCGACAAACACATACTTCGCCCCTGTATTGAGCGCCACTTCATAGAGTTGATCCGCATCCTTGCCCGCCTGCTCAACTTGCATCGCTAGCTCGCGGATTCTTTCCCTTTCAGTTCGGGTCTTTAGATCGTAGATGAGTGGTGGCAGAGTTGTGGCCCTATTTGAGGTTACGGGCAACCAATATCCGGCATCACTGCCCATGTACACGTCGTTTTGCCACCGGAACCCGGAGATTAGGAAGACATCCTGTGGGTCGGAATTCTCGGCCGCCCATTGTAGAGCCCGCGCATCTCCAGGACGGACCAAAATGGTAACTGGGTTTACTAGCTCCATCTGTGCCGGCACGCGCGTAAGGCTTGCGACCCCGGCCGCCACCAACAATACCCACCCTGAGAAGCGCCAGAGTCTCTCTCCTAACTTAGCGACCTGCGAGAATCCCCAGCCGGCAGCGATGGCTGCGGGCAGAAACGCGGAGATTGCTATGGCCCCGTTATGGGTCCAAAGATGGAACGGCAGTCGGAGAAGGTAGGGATTCGCGGCCAAGTACGAGAGGGCCAACCATCCAGCAATCGCTAACGCCAGTGCCGGCGCAGATTTTACCGCGACGACCACAGCTAACGCGGCCAAAGCGTAGATGGGCCGATCCTGGTCGGTCCAGGCGAGTCCCAGCGGAAACCCCTCTGTCTCCGCAGCTGCGCTGACAAGCGTGAGTCCACCGTGTTCGCTGATCAGCCTGATCAACCACGGCGTTGAAAATGCCACTGCCATTCCGGCGGTGACGAGAATGGCAAAGACCCGCTTCTTCCAGTCCGAACAACGCTCCGCGACCAACAATATGACTACCGGAATCAGAAGGGCCCCGGCCAGAACAACCGCCCTGGGATGCACAATCAGCAGACCGGCCGCAGATACTGCCGCGACAATTAGGTGCCGGGGCCTCGCGACTCGAACGGCGGGAATGATCACTGATACTACGCCGCAAAGGGCAACCAAACCGGCAATATGCGTGTACCTGGCCCAAGTGACGTAGTAGGCCGGCATGATCGTCCAAACGGCTACTATCAATGCGGCGAACAACCCGGCCAAGGGACGATTCGTAAGCTGGGTGGTCAGGGCGAATGCGCCCAGCGCGATCAAGGCCCCCACTACTTGGCCTCCAAGCAAAACTGCCTGTTCGGGCCGCAGGCCTGCCACATCGCCGGCCGCGGATACCAACAGGTGAAAGCCGAAGTGGTAGGTGAAGGCCTGGTGACCTACCAATGCGCCGTAGCTATCGGGCACGCTCAATCGCTCCAGCATCTGTTGCACTATCAGCGAGTGGTGAACGCCATCGCCCCAAAGAGGCAAGTCGAAATCGCGGATGATGGCCAGTCTCGTCAATAAAGTGGTGGCGAATATAGCTGCAAGCGTGCCGGCAATCGCGAGATTTTCACCGGATATTGAGGCTTGTCTCCCGGTCAACAGCTCCTGAATAAGCGCAAGCAGCGCCAGAACCATTACCAGGTAAATAGCGACTTTGGGTACCGAGATATCGATCAGAGAGAGCCATAGCAGAATCACGGCCCCAACTGGCATCACCAGGCAGATTCCAACTGCGTACCGTTGTGCGTAGGGCTCGTCTTCACCAGGCCTATAAAGGAACCTGCCAATGAAATATCCGCCGGCGGCCAACAAGAGTAAGATCGAAGCGACTCCACTTGTACGCCAAGCCGAACCGGTAGCGATGTCCCGGACAATGTCACCTGGCGTAAGTCGATAGTACCCGGTCAATGCTGGAACTCCTTCCAGACTTTGCTCCCCCACGCGGGCAGTTATGGAAGGGATGCTTGAGTTAGTCGTCCACCAGACCGACAGGTCGCTGGCTAGCCCGGAAAGGCGGACCGCGAGAGTACGACGATTATTTTGAGAAGGGGAGAAGTCGATGCGAACGCGCTGAGAGGGTGCAATCGAAGTCCGTTCCAAGCTGAGGCTGGCGATTTGATCCCGCGTGTCGGAGTCACGAATCTCCACTCGAAAAGGACCCGGTTTTCGAGACTCGTCGGTTGTCGCCCACATAGCGAACTCGAGAGCGACGAGATCGCCTCTTACGTCCTGGAGCCAAAACTCGACCGTGTCTCCTTCGCTCACCTCCAACGGCAGGCTCAGATCGTCACTATAGATCTCGGGAGCCACCATCGTTGCGCAGCCAATCAGGAATAGCGTTGATATCAGGACAAGAAAGCTGAACGCGCGGGTTGATGCGCTCACGGGTGGGGATGGGTCGGTTAGGCGCAACGGAGCCAGAGGCACACTCATTTCACCCGCGAATCTGGCATCGGGGTCCGCCTACAGGTTCGATGATTCTCGAGGGACGGTTTGCAGGACACGGGAGGTATGGCAAGTCCGGGAACAGAAAATCGGCTTGGCTCCATTGCGCAACTTCTGGGAATAGATAGCCGGAGGGTGTCGAGTTGGTAGAAGAAATCAGTTGGCGTAACGAGTAGACGAAGGATGATCCGGCTTGAGAATCAGTCGCAACGGCAACGTCACGAAGCACAGCTTGACTCCTGTCCGTGAGCCAAAACAGGAGTCAAAAGGGGCGGAAGCGACGGGATTCGAACCCGCGATCTCAGCCTTGACAGGGCTGCATGTTAGGCCACTACACCACGCCTCCACGCAATGCACCGTGAACCTAAGTATCACACTTACATCGCCTTTAGTCAAATGCGGCGAGGCCGGAGTAACTGTTCAGATTGGGGTGTATTATTTCTCCTCAATGCCCGTGAACTAACGCGGCTTAATCGTTCGCTCGTGTTCTCAGCCGGCGGAAATGGGGAGACACAAGCCTATTGGCGTCAATCGCACGAGCCGGCCGACCGGCGGCGCGTCTCAAATTGGGCCGGCCGTCGACGGAAAGTATCGGAAACGTTGTCTACAGGTCGTATAGCCCTCCAAATTTGGAAAGCAAGTACTGCACGTGGGGTTCAATGCTCAATGCTTCGCCGGTGGACGATTCTATGAGCTCAACCGTGGTGAACTTGTCTCCGTGCTGGTAAATGTTTTCATTGAGCCATCCATACAGCTTTGCAAAGTCTCCGCTCTCGATGTCACGAGGAATCTCGGGAAGCGCCTCGAGAGCCGCGCCGTAGAGCTGAGCGCCAATGACATTGCCCAGTGTGTAGCCTTGGAACGCTCCGCCAATGGGCCCAGCGAACCAATGGACGTCCTGTAACACGCCGTCGCGGTGGTCCGGCGGCACAACCCCTAGATCTGTCCGATAACGCTCCGCCCACGCCTCCGGGAGGTCGCGCACCGCCAGGCTGCCTTCAAGTAAAGCCAGTTCGAGGTCGAATCGAATCATGACGTGGAGGTTGTAGGTCACTTCGTCCGCGTCCGTGCGAATTAATGAGGGCTCGACTTTATTGATGGCGCGATAAAAGGTCTCAAGGGACACTTCTTCGAACTGACGGGGAAAGGCTGCCTGAAGTCTTGGAAAATAGTGCTTCCAGAATCCCCAACTACGCCCGACCAGGTTCTCCCAGAGGCGCGACTGACTCTCGTGCATGCCGGCCGACGCGCCATCGGCAAGAACAGACCTCTCGAAGCGTGTAGGGATGCTCTGTTCATACAACCCGTGCCCGGCCTCGTGCAAAGTACTGAATAATGCCTCGCCGAGGTCGTGTTCGTTCACTCGTGTGGTGATACGGACGTCGCCAATCGAAAACTTGGTCATAAACGGATGATGTGTCTTGTCCTGTCTTCCCCGCTCGAACTGGTAACCGAATCGCTTGATCACCTCAGCGCCGAATTTGAGTTGATCCGCTTCAGGGAATCTCTGACGGAGACAAGAATCATCAGCGGTTGGCTGGCAGCTGATCGCTCTGACGATAGGAACCACTTCGGTGCGCAGTTTCTGGAAGAGACCACTGACGGTTGAAGCCTTCATACCGTGATCGGCGAAATCGATCAGGGGATCCGCGATGTGTTCCGACCCGGGAAAGAACTCTGCGAACCGCCGGCTGAGCTCAAGTGTCCTTTCCAGGTAGGGCTGGGTGGCAGCGAAGTCGTTGGCAGGGCGAGCTTTGGTCCAGTTATCGAAAGATGCTGATGAGTGCTCTGAGAGCTCAGCAGCAAAAGACGGGGGCACCTTTGCCGCGCGCTGATACTTTCGCGAGGCTGTGCGAATCAGACCCGCTTCGTCCGATTCGTAAGGAAGACTCTCACCATATGGTCCCAGCGCCTCGAGCAGTTTGCCGATGGCCGGATCGATGAACTTCTCGTGCGCCAGCCGGCTGAGAGTAGCGATCTGGCGCGCGCGGGCCGGGGCTCCGCCCGGAGGCATGTAGGTTGTTTGATCCCAATGAAGCAGTGCGGCGGCGGAGTTGAGATCATCGACTTCGAATAGACGGTTATTGAGTTCGTTCAGCTCGGTTTCCACAAGTAGTTCCCTCGAATTTCTCTTCGGACGATTCTAGCCGAATAGGGCTGATTCTATGTACCTTCGAACTTTAAGTCGCATTACAAGTTGTTCATACGGGAACAGGTTTTTTGGAGTTGAGTAGGACTTATCGGCAACGAGCGGAACTCTAGTGCCTTGGCGGGCCAAGGAATTAGGTGGCAAGGAACCAATTCCACCCTGGACGTCGAACCAGAATTTCTCCAGCGAAGAATGACGGCGCACGACACAACATGCGTTAGAATAGCAACTAACTTGCAGGCTGTCTTGCCTCGCACAGGCCCGATAGCCTGATGCTCAGGATTTGACTCCCAATTGGGAAAGGTAAGAGTTTCCTAGCACTTCAGACACTCATCCCGTTTCGAACGTTCGCGGCTGCATAGTTGGCGTAGGCCAACCCTGACATTCCGCCCTGATGCAGCCTCCGAGGAGTTCACATGTCTTCTGGACCTCGCGATCTGGACTTGATCGACGTCCTCAGAGCGGAGGCTGTGGGTCCGACGGGCCGGCGGCGTTTCAGGTTGGTCTTGGCAAATTCACAAGCCCGAGCGGCTCTGTGGTTAGTTAAGGAGCAGTTGCAGGCACTGGGAATGACTATCGACCAATTGTTGGGACAACTGCCGGCGATTTGGTCTCATTCGACGCAAATTCAGCAGAATCTTCCAGAACAGTCCCATACCGCTGGCGCAGATAGAGAATTTCAGGTGGCGCGTTTGGCAATCGGTTACGAGGAGGAGCGCAAGCTATTCGTACTGATGGCCTACGATGCTGATACAGATCCCTCGTCGGACGCAACGCTCAGTTGCAGGGCTACGCGTTCGCAACTGCGCGATTTGAGCCACGAGGTCATGGGAATAGTAGCTGCCGGCCGGCCGAACTGCCCGGTGTGCGGAACTCGCTTGGACGAGTCGGGAAAACATGTCTGCCCGGCAGTGAACGGACATGCGGGCAACGCAATTGACCGCGGGCGGTAGCTTGGCGAATAGTGCCAGGGACAAAGGTCTCAGGTTGGCCAGCATCTGAGAGCAACCACGTGGAACGAAGAATTCTCGTAGTCGACGACGCGCCGGATATCGTCCACGCTGTTCGGCTATATCTCGAGATGGAAGGATTCACGGTATATAGCGCCTTCAATGGGCGGCAAGCCGTCGAAGTTGTCCGTTCGAAACTGCCCGATCTCGTCGTACTAGACGTAATGATGCCTGAGTTGGATGGGCTTAGCGCGCTAAAGATGATCCGCGAAGTCACGAACACTCCGGTTATCCTGTTGACCGTTCGTAACGAAGAGGATATGAAGGTACGCGGGCTTCGGCTAGGCGCGGACGACTATGTGACGAAGCCATTCAGCCAACGAGAGTTGCTCGGTAGAATCCAAGCAGTGTTGAGACGGTCGGAAATGCCGGCTTCTGTTCCGAAGACCGAAATCGATATCGACGAACGCCTTAGCATCGACTTTTCGCAAAACAAAGTTAGTGTCGACCAACAGGTGCTCCGGCTAACCCCTACCGAACACCGTCTTCTTTATCACCTGATCAGCAATCCCGGCAGGGTCCTGACCTATGAGAACTTGCTCGCGAAGGTATGGGGATACGAATATCGTGAAGAGACCCACTACGTGCGCTTGTATATCAACTATCTTCGGCAAAAGATTGAATCTGATCCTTCGAAGCCGAACTATATTCTGACGGAGCGAGGACTTGGATATCGATTCGTCGATTACCGTAAGGGGAAGCCAGCTACCGCTTCAATCCACTGAGATACCCGCCGCCTCGGGAAGTCGGGACGACGACGGCACCGCTACGCTTGATTCGTTTGAGGCGATTGCGAGCTCGCTCGCATCTGCCCAGCCACCCCACGTCATAATCGGGTTGGCACTGGCGACAATCCGCAGACTCTTTGCTCCGGCAGAAGCCACGGTACTAATTGTTAGCGACGACCGAACAGAAGTCTACAGACTACCGACCTCCGACCCGGCCCAAGAGGACAAGATCGTCGATTGGGACGTGGCTTCGATTGCACGCTCCGCGGTCGCAACGCGACAACCAATCCAGCGTCCCAGGTTGGCACGCCCGGATATGCCGGCGCAGACCTGCTTTGCCACGCCCATAACTTGGGGGCACGGAGCCCGCGTTCTCGTGGTGGTTCGAAACTCCGAGCGCGGCTTTGGATCAGCAGCGATACGGTGGTTCGTTGCCCTGGCCAGGCTGATCAGAGTTGGGCTGGAATACGATCGATTGTTAATGGACGAGCGGCGACAGGCAAGGCATACCGACCTGCTGCTGCAGCTGACTTCGGTGCCGGTCAGTTCGATGGAGGAGTATCTGCAGCAACTGGCGAGCATCATTAACAAAGAGCTGGTAGTCAACAAGACGGACATCATGCTGTTTGACGAAGCTCACGATCAACTCGTATCAGTGGGCCTTGCAGGCGAAACGATGGCGAGTGCAGAACGCCGCGTCGGGCTCGACCGGCTTCCGATCGAGCCGGCCGGTGCGATTGCGGACGTGTTTAAGCGCGGCGAGCCAGTATTGATCGACAAGGCGCACGAGCGGGAAGACGTGGAAGAAGGCTTCAAGAAGATGGGTGTCAACTCGATCTTGGGCGTACCGATCGTGGTTGATGGCGAGAGGCGAGGGGTCATACACATAGCCAGCCAGGTGTCGCACTACTTCACCGCCGATGACATGGCAATGTTGACCCTGGTAGCGGCCCGCGTTGGACTTCTGATAAAGAATGCCGAGTTGGCCGAACAGGAGTCACGGGTGCGAACGATCGAAGCGCAGCAAGAGGCGCGGCAGGAGTTCTTGGGAATCGCCTCGCACGAGTTGAAGACGCCTGTTGCCGTGTTGACGGCGTACACCGAAGTACTGATGCAGCGGGCTGAAAAGAGCCGCGATGACCAGGTCTTGTCGATCTTGGACCGCATGAACTACCAGGCGGAGCGCATGGTAAAGCTAATCGACGGGCTTCTCGACTTGCGCAGAATCGAGGACGGGCGCCTCAGTTTGGAGTTCAACCGGTTTGATGTGGCCAAGCTGGTCAAGGGCACGATCGATGAGTGGCGGATGCGAACCAGCGATCGCGAGTTTACTGTGGACGGGCCAAACTCACTCGTTATCTTCGCTGACCGGCAACGGATCGAAGATGTACTCAGCAATCTATTGGACAACGCAGTTAAGTTCTCGCCGGCCGTGTCGGGCATCCACACGAAAGTCAGGAGTTTGATGGAATCTGACGAGCCGATGGTCGAGGTAAGCGTGATAGACCGGGGGACAGGGCTGGACCCTGAGGAATCGGAACACATATTTGAACGCTTTTACCAGGGTCGAAAGGTCCTGCACAAGGGACACTCAGGGCTGGGGCTAGGCCTTTACTTCAGCAAGCAAATCGTCGAGCGCCACGGAGGTACGCTTACGGTGGACGAGACTTCCGGCGGAGGGTGTACGTTCCGATTTACGCTGGCGACGGACCGTGCTGAGGACTGATTGGGACGAGATTTGCGCGGATCGCCATCACCCAGGAAGCCTATTTAGTGGGAATGCTCAGAGATCCTTCGCATAATCTCATCTCGCGCCTCTAGGAACGGTCGTTCCAAGTACGCGAGATGATCGTGCTCGCCGTGGTGGTGGGTCACCGATCCATGGCTGTGTTGGCCACTGCCTTCGCGTATGTACGTCAGAGTGCCGTCTACCAGGGTCAGCATGTATTGCGCGGTATCCATGTCGAACGGTCGCCATTCGTCACCGCAAGCTACGTAAACCGGGCTGGTATGTGCGAAAACGCCTCGAGTCCATACATCGTGGTGGCGCGTAGGCTGCATGTAATCTGGCCCGCTAACTCGAGCGGCCAACCACGTATCGCCGGATACGTTTACGTTCGCGCGGAGCCTCAGCGACCGGGACCCCTTTGAATCCTCGGTAGACGCAACCACATGTCCCTGTTGGACTATCTCCAACCGATGGACCGGAAAGATTGACTCGGCCGAGGCTTCTACGCTCAATCGACCACCATTTCCAGGCATCGTGATCGTATCGCCAATGGCGTATCCCTCGACCGAGAGGCTGATCAATGGGCCCCCGCTGAGGAATGTACGACCCTTGGCAAGATTCCGGCACCAACTGTCATAGGTGAACTCTTCGTCGGACGGAATCTGAACGTAAGTCCTGTACAAGCCCACTGGAACTTCGCTTGACATCTTGTCGGTGCCGCCAACCAGCGGCAACCGGTAACCACCATTTAGATAACGGTAGTACTCCATATGGTTGTAGCGAGTGTGACGCAGCATCTCGACCGCATCTGCCCGCCCGGTGGCGATCAACGCGGCCGGCTCGCCATTGGGATTGGGAAGATGAGGGATGATTACCGTCCCGCCCTGAGCGTGGGTTTGGTCCGCCCAATCTGCCATCGTGACCTCGAGCGTGCCGCCCAACTCCGCTTCGTCGGGACCATCGCTGCACCAGGGCATTATCGGGTCCTTCAGGCCCAGGAGAATCAGGTGTCCAAGGAAATGTTGCCGATTTTCCTGGGAAACATAGACGATATTGCGGCCGTCGGGCGATACGCTGGGTCCGCCAACGAACTCCTCAACGTTGGTGAACAGGCTGCCCCACTGTGACTGCAAAAGGTTGACGACGTTAAGGTCTTCACCTTGCGACTCGGCGTGACTTCCCTGTGTAGAGAGGAAATGAACATGGGAATCGCCGCTGAACCAACGCTCCCGATTCATGTCACGCCAACGCCGGATCTTTAGAGTCAGCTCTCGTTGACCAGGCTTGATATTGACGCGCGCTCGCAGAGGCTCATACTCGAAACCGCGTGCAACGTCAACAATGACGTCTCCCCGCGGCAGCCATCCCTGGCACCGCCCGTCGATGTACGCATATGTGGCCTGGCCCAACCTGAGGTCTCCACCGACATCGACGTGCCAGGTACCCATGTCGGAATTCACATGAGAGTGGTGGCCGTGGGGTTGAAAAGGAACACCGTCTATCGATCGAAAGTGTATTCGACAGGGCACGGGTCTCCCTGTTT
This sequence comes from Chloroflexota bacterium, assembly GCA_963664835.2. Taxonomy (GTDB): domain Bacteria; phylum Chloroflexota; class UBA6077; order FW602-bin22; family JBCLEL01. Next base: position 88,761 of record CAXXUG010000021.1, read on the forward strand.
CCTCGTCAAGTACGGTCGTGTGAACCCAATTTCGACCGCGGTCGATCAGTTCGAGCCTTAGCTTTGAGTTTGGCTGAACCACCTTCTTTTCTTCGACATCGCCCCATCGCGCGCTGCCAAGCGTCTGGCCATCTTGCTTTACTGTAACGGTGGCCGAAGGAGTGGCCGCTACCTCGACGTAAGCCTGGGAGCTAGTGGTGTTCCGCTCCTCTCCCCAACCCTTGAAGTCGTCGTCGAGAAATTTTTCAGCGGGCATCGCAGGTAACGGATAGGGGAAGGTCGCGTGGCCTCTGTCTACTTCAACCTCTGTGGCGAAGGGCTTGGATGCGTCGGAAGAATCAGGCATTACGATTTTCACAGCACGGGCACCGGTACGAACAAAGGGATGCTCATCCACCAAGCCCAGAGTGATCCCCGCGATGATGAATCTTGGTCCCTTGGGGACGAATTCGACCGTCTCGATCGTCCTGTCGGGATGGGGATTGACCCACGCCCAAAGAAAGTAATCGGACGCGGTGCCTCGGAGGGCTTCGGTCTGTCGCCGGCCGACCTGTTCCCAGGCTCCCACGTAGCGGGGCGGCAGAGAGTTTTTCTCATCCGACACCGTGCGAAAGGGAAGGCCGCCCCAAGCTGGAGGAACAATAGAAATCTCGAATCGTTCTCGAATCGGCGTGGTGACTGACTCGCCACCTTCAAGGTGGACAACGTAGTCGGCCACGTGAACGCCAACTGGGCCTCCGTTTTCAATGTCCGAATCGAGAAGCCGGTGGACAAATATGATGTGTCGTGCCTTGCTATCTATCCGTAGTTCAGCTCTTTCGGTGTCCGAGCCGGCGCCCAGCAATACGTAGCAGGAGTGTTCGGTCGCTCCACCCCCACCAATACTGAACGGAAGCCCTTGGAACTCCTGATCGCCTATTCTGGGTGTGCGTTGCGAGTCTGGGGGTTTATAGGCAGAGGGTTGGTTCAAGTCGCGTGGTAGCGCAACGAATCCAGCAGCAATATGTTCTACTAGTACTTCTACTCCGGAATTGCAAAGGGCCGACAGATCAAGCGGTCGATAGTCAGTCACTCGTTGCTCCTCTCAGCTTTACGGGGCCTTTTCGTTCAGCGATGGCCTCAGTGTCTCTACCCAGAAGGTGGTTTCGGTCGTGAGCTAGACGTTGACAGCCATTGTAGCCCAGACGAAGCGATCCAGCGGGTTGAATCGCAATTTTGGAATCTCAGTCGGCGGTGGGTGGCAGATACAAGGACTTGCAGGTCGATCTGGCGGGCCGGCCGGCTTCGGCGTTTTTCCCGGATCAGGGGTCCGGGACATTCTTTCGTTCAGATCGCTCACGCTGGTCGGAGCCGGCACACCATGGTGTGAAGGGCCTGAGTCGTAATTTGGCGTGCCGAGTTGGCACGCCGGTTTCTACGACACGCTAGCCCATTCGCTCCAACTAATTCGTACGGCCGGCCATGAGGAAGGGGCCAATGTAGGGCGGGGGCTTGTCCCCCGCCTGGGGCGGCCGGCGGTTCGTGAGATGCAGGCGTTGTGTTGGCCGGCCGGTGTTCGTCGCCGGCGCGTTTCGTTGGTGGGTGGGAAGTTTATCGCTGCTACGCCTCTGGATTTCCTAGTTGGTTTACCTCATGCGCCCCCCAATTACGTCGCATGGTCGGACGTGAGTAAGGAGAGAAATACATTGGCCCTCATTCGCACCCCTCAATACGCTAACCGCAAATGCTCCAAGCGCACCGCAAACACCCTGAAACCCAATTAGTTGGAGCGGATGCGGCAACATCTGTTCCAACTTATTCCAATTCCGGAGCAAATCTGGGCGATTTCAAGACTCGAATTGCGTCCCCAAAGACCCTCGAGACTGGAGTTTTGTCGAAATCTCGCCACTCCAGGACGTGCAACTGGCTCCCCAGGAGCGTGTGATCAGGTCATACAATCGTGATTCTTGCCCTCGCCCGCCGAATTAGTTGGAGCAGGTGGGTGCGACAATCCACCGCCGGCCTCCATATCCGGCATTCTGGCACCACCGCCCGAAAACCACCCGCTCAAACTGATATAATTGATACATATGTTCGCTTCTAAACGAAATGACTGACCTCCGGCCCGTAATGGGCACACCAACCAAATACGAAAAATACAAAACAAAACTCCAGGTGAATCCACGCCGGCACCCGCCGGTTCCAGCCGATCCCCTTCGAGAAAAGTAGAGAATGCAAAACAAACGGACAAATGTCAGGTTGTGACCGTACCCTCATCCCTGCTATGTTTAGCAATACACACCCTCAATCTGTTACTAGGATGTTCAATTGCAAGCAAAGATAGCGGTTCTCGCCGGCGACGGTATTGGTCCCGATGTCAACGACGAGGCGATCAAGGTGCTCGATGCGGTCGCCTCTCAGTTCGGCCACGAGTTCGACTACAGGGAAGGGTTGGTCGGCGGAGTGTCAATTGACGCACACGGAGTGCCTCTCACCGACGAGACCTACGACATGGCGCAGGAGTGCGACGCGCTGCTATTAGGCGCAATAGGCGGCCCCAAGTGGGACGATCCGCGCGCGAAGGTCCGGCCCGAGCAGGGACTCCTGGCACTACGCAAGGGTCTGGGGCTGTTCGCAAACTTGCGGCCCATCCAGATTTTTCCAGGGCTGGCCGGCGTATCCACGATCCGCGAGCAGGTCCTCGAGAACGTGGACATGGTCGTAGTACGTGAGCTGACCGGCGGCCTCTATTTCGGACAACCCAGCGAGCGCTACGAAGCTGACGGCCTGCGGTCCGCGGTCGACACGATGGCCTACGACGAAACGGAAGTCGCCAGGGTTGTTCGCGTCGCCTGCGAGCTATCTCGTCAACGCCGGCACAAGGTGACTTCAGTCGACAAGGCCAACGTGCTGTCCACATCGCGCCTCTGGCGAGAAGTCGCCAACGAAGTCGCGGCGGACTATCCCGACGTCGAGTTTGAAGACATGTTGGTCGACGCCGCCGCGATGAGGTTGATCAGAGACCCTAGCTACTTCGATGTCATCGTCACTGAAAACACGTTTGGCGACATCATCACCGATGAGGCTTCAATGCTCGCCGGATCTATGGGCATGCTGCCATCGGCGAGCCTCGGTGACGGCAAATACGGCATGTACGAGCCCATTCACGGCTCGGCGCCGCGCCGCGCCGGCCGGGACCTGGTAAATCCTATCGCAATGATTCTCAGCGCCGCTATGCTGCTCCAACTGACTCTGGGTCTCGACGACGAGGCCAAGGCAGTTGAGCAGGCCGTCGTCAATGTCGTTTCCGGCGGCCACCGCACCTACGACATAATGGGGGAAGGTTGTCGGCAGATCGGCACCCGCGAAATGGGTGACCTGATCGCCGGTGCTATTACGCCCGTGGATGGTGCTGCCGGCTAGCCTGTAACGACAACCTGATGGATTGATCGACGCGGGCTCGCGAACTGGCAGACGCCAAGCTTTTTCCATTGTTGATATTGCATTACGCCCACAGATCTCATCGCATAGTATGAGAGTGCGGCCGTGATACAGGCGGTCCAGGAGAAACGGTGATGGATAGCGTACAAATCTACGACACCACGTTACGAGATGGAACCCAGGGCGAAGGTGTATCGCTCTCGGTCGAAGACAAAGTCAAGATCGCACTTCGCCTCGATGAGATGGGGATTTCTTACATCGAAGGCGGATGGCCAGGTTCCAACCCAAAAGACTCTCAATTCTTCGAGCGGGCCCGTGGTTTGCGGCTGTCTCGCGCCAAGCTAACGGCATTTGGCAGTACCCGCCGGCCGGACAGCCCAACACCCGATGCTACTTTGAACTCCATACTGGAGGCCGGTACAGATACAGTCGCCCTTTTCGGCAAGAGTTGGAGACTGCACGTCGACCGGGTATTGCGCACCACTCCGGAGGAAAACCTGCGCATGATCGGAGACTCGGTCGAGTTCTTCCGGCGCCAGGGACGTGAGGTAATCTACGACGCCGAACACTTCTTCGATGGCTTCAAAGACCATCCAGAGTACGCGATCGCGACCCTCAGGGCCGCCAAAGACGCCGGCGCGGAATGGTTAGTCCTGTGCGATACCAATGGCGGCTCGTTGACCGACGAGGTCGGGTCTATCGTGAAGCGAATCGTCCAGGAAGTCGGGGACAATATCGGAATCCATACCCATAACGACTCGGAACTTGCTGTTGCCAATACCCTGGCGGCAGTCTCCGCCGGCGCCCGTCACGTGCAGGGAACGATAAACGGCTACGGCGAGCGTACCGGCAATGCCAACCTCTGCTCGATCATTCCAAACTTGCAGGTCAAGATGGGGTATCGATGCGTGGAAGAGGAGAACCTGAAACGCTTGACCGAGCTCTCCCGGTACGTCGCCGAGGTGGCGAATCTTTCCCACGACATCAAGTTGCCCTACGTTGGCGCCAGTTCCTTTGCGCACAAGGCTGGTATGCACGTGAACGCCGTCTTGAAAGCCAACGAGTCGTTCGAGCACTTGCCGCCCGAGACAGTCGGTAATCGCCGGCGGATACTCATCTCCGAGCTAAGTGGTCGCAGTAACGTCCTCTACACCGCGCAGCAGTTTGGCGTAGAGATGCAGTCCAGGGCCGGCGAAGTTCGAAATATGGTTGATACGATCAAGCGCTTGGAACACGAGGGCTACCAGTTCGAAGGCGCCGAAGCGTCGTTCGAGTTGCTGGTCAGGAGGACCCAACCGGGCTACGCGCCCCCGTTCGAGCTATCGGACCTCCTTGTGTTGGTCGAGAAGAGGACCGGCTTAGACTTGCTCGCCGAGGCCACCGTGAAGGTCAAGATTGGTACCGAAGTATTACACACTGTCGCCGAAGGCAATGGACCGGTAAACGCTCTCGATGCGGCTATCAGAAAGGCATTGCTAAACTTCTTTCCCGAACTCGAAGACGTCCAACTTTCCGACTACAAGGTTAGGGTGATCGATGGTGACGCTGCGACGGCTGCTGCTGTACGTGTCTCCATCGAATCTACGGACGGTCACGGGACCTGGAGCACCGTCGGCAGCTCGGAGAACATCATCGAGGCGAGTTGGCTGGCGTTGGCCGATAGCCTTGAGTACGGTCTTCTGCGCGCCGAGGAACGAAGGGCAACTGAGGCTATTGCCGTAACTGCTCAGAGATGACTGACGAATCGATCTATATCCAGGGTTCCGCATCAAGTCCCACCGGACTTGATATGGGTGAAGCGATCGGACAGCGTACTCGCGTGATTGAAGCGCTTCTCTTCCTATCGGAAGAACCGCTGCCGATAGGAAAGCTAGCCGACTTGGCGCGATGTGACGTGGACGAGGCCCGACAAGCGGTCGATTTACTCGAAAGGCAGCTCAATGACCGCGGAATTAACCTGTTTCGCGGCGACGACGGCATTGAACTGGTCACTGCGGCGGACCTGGCTGAGCATTTGCAGCAAATGAAGGAAATAGGACCCACCAGTCGTCTGAGCCGGCCGTTGCTGGAAACGCTGGCCGCGATAAGCTATCTTCAGCCGGCCACCCGCGCCGAGGTGGAACGCCTTCGCGGCGTCAACTGTTCAAGAGCGATATACGCGCTCTTGGCATCAGATTTGATCGAGGAGATTGGGGTGCGCGATGAGCCTGGAGGGCCACCTGAGTATGTGACTACTTCGAAGCTGTTGCTATCGCTCGGACTGCGGTCCAAGGAAGAGTTGGGCCAATTACTCGAAAGTAAGTGTTCAACCGATAGCGGCAAGCAATGACCCAGACTCAGCTCTCGAATGGTGGATCCGCCCTTCCAATCCGGTGGCATGACTGGACGAGTTATACCCAAATCTGGACAATTGCGAATCTACTTCTATAAACCAGCGAGAGAGGTACCCGTAGATGGTCACATTCGGTGAAATAGTTGAAGGCACCGTTATTACCAGCCACGACAAGAAGCGAGTCGCATGCGTCACAAACCGCGACGACAGGTGGTTGGTGATGGTGGATGGAATCAGGGGCAAAGAGTACGACGGGATCGGGAGAGGGTCTCTGGCATTCAGTCCCGACGGTGCGCGAATGGCCTATCAGGCGAGACGAGGTGAAAAGTGGATGGTCGTTGTCGACGAGGTCGAAGGTCAGGAGTTTGATTACATTGCCGATGGTGACCCCGTGTTCAGCCCAGACGGCCGGCGAATCGCCTACGCCGCGATGCGTGGAGACCGTTGGATATTCGTCGTCGATGAGAACGAGGTCGGCGAATGGGACGGAATTGGAGAGGGCACCGCGTTCAGCTCGGACAGCCGGCGCGTTGCGTGCGTGGTCGAGCAAAACGGGAAGTGGTGTGTTGCGGTCGATGGCGTCCTGGGCCAAGAGTATCTCTACATTGCCGAGACCCTTCCAGTGTTCAGTCCAAATGGTCTCCGGCACGCTTACGTAGTCTTGAATGGCGAAAAGAAGATTGTCGTTTCCGACAAGGGAGAGGGCAAGGAGTACGATGAGGTCTCCGGATTGATCTTCAGCCCTGATGGACGCCGGCTGGCATACGCCGCAAAGCGGGGTGAGAAGCAGTTTGTTGTAGTCGATGGAGTAGAGGAGCCGGAGTACGATCTGACAGTAGAAAAATCGATGTTATTCAGCGCGGATGGGTCTCGATTGGGCTACATAGCCTCTCGTGATGGTAAGGGGTTCGCGGTGGTCGACGGCCAGGAGGGGGAAGGATACACCATGATTGGTGAGGGTCGGTTCGTATTCAGCCCCGATGGCAAGAACTTCGCCTACTGGGCGTTCCGCGATTCTAAATGGTTCGTCGTCATTAACAAAGCGGAAGGCAAGAAGTATGATGATTTCGCTCGCGGCGAGAAGCTGGCGTTCAGTAGCGCAAACTCACTGCAGTTCGAGGCTGTGCAGGAAGGTAAGACGTTCCGAATAGAGGCCGAACTCTCCTCTCAGTGAAGGTCCCCAATCCAAGCATCTTGACTCCCGGGTGGGGGTCAATTCCGACTTGACCGGCGTATCCTATTGAGTCCGGGTACCAGGCTTGCGAGGCAGCCATCTCTTTCGACCGGCGGAAACTCAGAGCTCGGTTCGCCCGTCATCGCTTGGTCGATCATCAAGAGTCCCCTTCCAACCGCATTCGGATTTGAAGTCTCCAATGGTGCCGCGTTCAGCACCGCATTGGCCAACTCATCAACCGACATGTTTGGGTGAGCCTCAAGAACCAGGGCTGCCGCGCCTGCTACGTGTGGCGCAGCCATACTCGTCCCTGTCAACGCCGTGTAATGTCGATCGATGACCGGATCCGGCGAGTGAGCGGAGCAGCAGGATATTATCCCTGTTCCTGGGGCAGCGAGATCCGGTTTGGTGCGTCCGTCCGCAGTCGGCCCGCGCGAGGACAGATTGTAAACTTGTCCTTGCCGATCGGTTGCACCTACCGCTACCGCCCGACGGGCGCCGGCCGGCACGCCTAGTGACCCTGGCTTCGGTCCACTGTTGCCCGCTGCTACGATGACGAGACAGCCGAACGCGTATGCGGCGTCAATCGCCAGTGACAGGGGGTCGGTTCCGTCCGTTGGGCCTTCGAGGCCAAGCGACAGGTTTATGATTCGCGCCCCCTGACTCACTAGCCACTCCATCGCCGCCATGATCTGACTTGTGAGGCCCACCCCGTCCGTACCGAGCGCCTTCGCTATCAGCAAATTCGCCTCGTACGCTATTCCCTTATACTTTCCTCCCGACGCGACACCACTGCCGGCAATAATGCCGGCGACGTGTGTCCCGTGACCGTGAAAGTCGCCAGTGCCCTCACCGATGAAATCTCTTTGCGCGATAATTCTGCCGGCCAGATCCGGGTGATTCTCGTCAACGCCCGTGTCGATTACTCCAACCAACACTCCTCGACCCGTCCATCCGGACCGCCAAGCGAAAGGTGCGTTCACCGCTTTACTCGAGCGGTCTATCCAGATGTGGCAGGGAAGATCCAGCCACACTCTGCCAATACGCCCGTCGGTAGCCAAACGCCGGACCTCAGACGGGCTCGCCTGTAAGGAGGCCGCTGGTAAAGTCTGAAAGGTGCGCTTGAACGGCAACTCAGCGGCAAGGTGCCTCAGGTCACCGACTGACTTGGGTTCGGGTGCCAATGTGACGATCACCGGCATCCGGTGTTGGGGTGGACAGGTCTTTAGCTCGTCGCGCAGGAGCCTGGCGATGCGTTGAGGTCTCTTCATCAGTGGGAACGTGAGGCCGATTCAACAAGACTCAATTACATTACCTGGAGCAGCTGTCCCTGTTGCCAGTCTGAACGAAACCAGGTCCAATCTTGTAAGCTAGGTACCAAGCGCGAGAAACCTCTATCAGGTGTGTAAGCATTGCGTCGATTCCTGCGAGAGTGGCCCATGGATAGCCTACGACGGGCAGGCAAGGTGGACCAAGCCACCTTTGTTCCCATGGTTACCCCGACAAGTCCCATCGATAATTCAGCGAGAATTGTAGTCGTCAAGACACGGAACTCGCCGATCTTGCCGGGTGGTTTTAGGATACACATCCGCTGCCAATCCTTCCAATATAAGCAGTTGGAGAACCTGGTCCTGTGAAGATCGCCTACTCGACAATTGCTTGTCCCGACTGGAGTTTGGAGGAGGCATTCGAGAATGGCGCCGAGTACAGATACGCCGGCCTGGAGATTGCACTCATCGACGGCCAGTGGGTCACACCGCGACTCTTGAAGGAGAACCAGAGACGGATTCGAGACTTGTCCGAATCGTCCGGATGCCGCGCCTTCGCCATAGCTCCTCACCTCGTGTTGGGAGAGTGCGGGATCACCGGCCGGACCAAGGCCCTCTCGGAAGCTCGGTCCATTATCGAGTTGGCGGGTGAGGTCGGAGCCGAATTCGTCAGGGTATTCGGCGGTGCGCCCCATAGCTCCCCAACTGAACAGGGCGGCGTCGACGTTATCAAAGAGGATTTGGCGTGTCTCCAGGATGTGGGGACGAAGATCGGAGTCAAAATTGCGTTGGAAACTTACGGTCAGTTTTCCGATTCCCATAAGCTCGCACGTCTTCTAGAGATGATTGACTCACCACGAGTCGTTGCGCTGTGGGATTTGCTACATCCAACCCGAATGGGACTACCGGTACCCGTGGTGTGGCAACACCTGGTTGGTCGGCTGGGGTACCTGCATGTGAAAGACGCACGCAGGGACGAGGATGGTGAATGGAAACACGTTAGGCTCGGCGAAGGGGATGTTCCCGTAAGAGAGGCACTCAGAGCTCTCGCGATGCGAGGGTTCGACGGATACGCAGTTGTGGAATGGGAAAAAGCGAATCATCAGCACCTGGCCGAGCCGGCGAACGTTTTGCCCGGTGAGTTGGCCAAGATCAGGGAGTATACCATCGACCTCGCCTGACTAGGTCGGTCGGCAACGTTAGCAAAATCTATGCCTTTGCCTGATTCGTTTCCCCACGCCCATCTAATGGGTTATTGCCCGTATTTGCCAGCCGTTGTTACCCTACCCACCCCAGCGCGCCGGACGAGGTACTTCTGTCAGGACTGGTATCTTACCCAGCAAATGCCGCGCCTCCGAAGTGGTCCGAACGCTATCGTCCACCTCGTAGATCAGAAACGGCAGGCCAATTGCGAGGACCAAAACGACGAGCAATCGGAGGCCGAGCTCAGCGACTATTTGGGTTTCGCCAGGGCCGGACTCGATAATCGGGTCTTGAAGAACGGTGACCCTTGGGCTCTGTCTGCTAATGAGCGAGAAAATACTCTCTTCGCTGTCAGGATTGGATAGCAAGTCCCTGGCGGCCGATGCTAAGCTCAACGCGCCATGACGTGTTGCCGAAGTGGCGGTGACAGTCATCACTCGATGAGCCTTCCTGGCGCGGAAGGAACCGTCCACTACTTCCTGTTCTCTGCTCCTAAGCAAATCTTTTGTCCTCGCAACAAACGTAGTAGAGGCTATGAAGTCGATTACATCGTCGTTCAAATACTCAGATGCAACGTAGGCATAGTATTCATCGTAGGTGTAGTACCGTTCGCTGATGGGCTCGGCCTTTGGTCGCACAGCCAGCTTGAACGTCGCCGCATAAGGGGTTGGATCAGGCGTAAGCAACATAACGCTGAGCACGCTCGCCAATACTCCCACTACCACGACAAATAGGACTACCCATATTCTTGACAGGACGATGTCGGCATAGCTACGCAATAGCAATTCCATAAACCTCGAATCTTCAGTAAGCGCCGTAACCGAACAGAACTGCCGGGACAGTTCGAAGTATGATAGTGACCTCAAGGCCGAGTGACCAGTTCTCTACGTACCAAATGTCAAGCAGAGCCATCTCATCAAACGGCAGATCGCTTCTCCCCGAGACCTGCCATAGGCCAGTTATCCCAGGAGGGACCGAAAGCCGTCGAAGATGCCAATCCTGATAGAGCTCGACTTCTCTTGGAAGGGCAGGGCGCGGGCCAACTAGGCTCATGTCGCCACGGAGTACGTTGTAAAACTGTGGAACTTCGTCCAAACTCAAGCGGCGAATTGCCCGTCCCACTCTGGTTATTCGAGGATCGTCTTTGATTTTGAAGAAGGGGCCATCTGTTTCATTGCGTGCCATCAGCTCTGGCAAACGCTTCTCGGCATCAACTGTCATCGAGCGGAACTTGTAAAAGTCGAATAGTCGACCCTGCCGACCGACTCGGCGTTGTCGCACGAAAATAGGACCTGGCGAGTCGACCTTGATAGCTACGGCGATAATCAACGCGACCGGCGCCATTAGAATCAGCGCAACCGAAGCCCCTACAATGTCCAAAACCCGTTTCAGTACGAACATGTGGCCCGGCAGACGGGCTTCCCGCATCCGAACAAGCGGTATTCCATTGATGCTCTCGATGTCGAGCTGATTCAGGCTCAAGTCATAAAAGTCGGGCACTATTCGGAGAGTGACATTTTGGCGTTCTACTGCCATCAATAGATCGGTTGCCTGATTGCGGGATGCGGAGGGCAGCGCGATGATGACCTCCGCCACTTTGTGGCTTTCTACGAGAGTCGGGGTCTGTTCCGCGGAGCCGAGATAGGGTATCCTGCCTATCTTCTCTCTGGGATTGTCATCGACAAATCCAACAATATTGTACCCAAGCTCGGGCTGAGCAACGATGTTTTGAATTATCGTGCGACCCAAGTTGCTGCCGCCGACCACCAGCACTCGTCGTAAACCTAGACCGCGTCGCCGGCGGTGGTCGCGGATCAATGAAACCACAATCCGGCTAACGGTTAGGAATACGAAGCACAGGACGAAGGCGTAAATGAACGTAAGGCGAGAGTAGCCAAAGGGACGGAAATAGAATACACCGACGATCAAGATCGCGACGCTGATGAGAGATCCCGTCGCGAATATCGTGAATTCGTCAGCCCAGCTTATCCGCCTCCGAGGTCTGTATAATCCCTTCAACCAGAAAGTAACCAGCATCAGACCGGCGAATGTTAGTTGAATTCCAGCGTAGCTACCCAGAGGCAAGTAGTCTTGTTCCGCAACCTCGCGGCCAATTTGTAGCTCGTAGCGTATGAACCACGCCAGGACGAAGGCCAGATTGACGAGAATCCCATCGACGATGACAAGCAGGAACACAGGCCGCCTGTCAGAGTTGGATCGATTGCTCGAGGCTCGATCTGCCTGCTGACTGTCTTCGCGATTTGACGGAGAATCAGGAGATTTTGGCAAAGTCCGCATAGACCCTTTCTACCTGTCGAGCGGTCCGGCGCCAGTCAAATGCTGCCGCTCGCCTAAGTCCTCGTTCGCGGATTTCGCGCATGTTTTGGTATTCAGTGAGCTGTGCCATTTCGTCTGCCAATAACTCCGTGTTCGAGGGATCGGCGATCACGGCGCCATCGGCTACGATTTCGGGCAATGAGCCACGGTTGGACACAATTGTGGGGAGTCCGCACGCCATTGCTTCCAGCGGCGGCAGGCCGAATCCTTCGTATAACGAAGGAAAAACGAACACGCTAGCCGAATTGTACCACAGCGGTAGTTCCTCATCATCGACGTATCCTACAAAACGGATATCACAGGCCAACGACTGAGCCAGCTTCAAAACGGGTTCATACATCCATCCCAGCGCCCCGCTTATTATCAGAGGCATCCTTTCGCGAAGGCTCACGGGTAAGTTGGCGTACGCCCGCATTAGTCCGGCGACGTTCTTTCGTGGTTCGAGCGTCCCATGGTAGTAGTAGAATGCATCGGGCAAACCCTTGCCCGACTTGAACTCCTGAACTATCGCTGGTGACAGAGGCCGGAACCTGCGGTCAAGGCCGTTGTAAATGACCTGAATGCGCTCCTCAGGTATGCCATATATGCTCACTATATCCCGCTTGGCACTCTCTGAGACAGCAACGATTAGGCCTGCCCGCTTTAATGCCGCCCTGGTGAATGTGCGTAGATAGAGGGAGTTCATCCGATTGAACAGTCTGGGTAACAACTCGAAGCTAAGGTCGTGGACTGTCACGAAAGACAATGCCGACATCACCAATGGACACACGTAAGCAGGCGAATGTAGCGCCCTTATGTTTAGGGCCCGGCACCAAGCCGGCAGGACTGTCTGCTCCCAGATCACGCGTGCCAGAGGGCGTTTTAGCGCCGCGCCTGCCGAATGCCATACTCTTTGCCCGTTCTTGCCGCCCTCTCTCGCTTGCCGTTCTGCGCTGAACACATGTAGTTCGAGCCCGCGCGGCATTTCTACGTTCACGAGCAAGTTTTGGATGTAGTTGTTGATCCCTGCGCCGCGGTAGTTTGGGTCGTAGTTAAGTAGTCCGGCGTTCATCCCAACGCGCACGGTATCTAAATCCAAGGAAACACTGATCAGCCGCGCCGTTGGTTGAGCACTGGAGCTTGCCTTATTCGATGCCCAAGGATGTGGGCTACTCTAACCATTGAGTTGTGCCCTTTCTGGGCACGACAACTAACCTCAGATCAAATCGCTTTTCGCTGCGGGAGAAGAGGACTGTTGGCGACTTCATAGGAAAAATCTTAGGGTAGGCACGTAGGTCGGTCAAGCGAGGGAATCAAGTGTGTGTTCAGATTCAGCGGCACCTGCTCATTTTTGGAGCGGCATCGAAAGTCACCCTAGCACCATCTTCAACGCACGATATGTTTGCCGGGCGATTTGCAGGTTGCTGAAATGATCGATCACTCTCTGGCGTCCGCGCTTGGCGAGATCACGCCGAAGCTCCGGCTCGTCGGCCAGCTTCTTCAGACAATTGTGAAGAGCTCCGACATCCCCCTCCGGAAAAATCATTCCAGCATCGCCCACCACCGAAGGTATCTCTCCACTATCACTGCCAACCACCGCGACGCCGCACGCCATGGCCTCGACCAACGTGCGTCCAAATTGTTCTTTCCAACGAGGCGCGGTTACCGACGGCAGTACCGCGACATCAAGTTGACTCAGCCATTCCGGCACATCTGTAGACCGCACGGAGGATTCGAATTGGCATCGCTCGCCGAGACCTGCGTTTGCTGCAGATTGGACGAGAATCTCCCTGATAGGCCCGTATCCTGCGATCAATAGACGCCAACTCTCGCTCTCGACCCCAGCCATGGCGTCAATTAGCAGGTCAACTCCCTTTGATTGAACTAGCCGGCCGATGTAACCAACGGTGAACGGCCGGTTATCGGGACGATTGATGGGAGCAAACGCCTCAGTGTCCACGCCGAATTGCGGTGTTACGACAATGGATCCCCGGAACCCGCGCGCGCGCAATACACGTTCAGCGGTGGTGGTTCCAGCGATCGCTACTTGGCAGCGATTGAACACATATCCTTGCATCAGCCTAAACGGCAGTGGAAGCTCGCGATTCAGATTCTGCCAGGTAAAGAATACTGCGGGAATGTTGAATTTTGCTGCCTGTCGTGTTGCCAGGAACGTCGCCAGATTGTACGGCTCCTCATCGATGAACACGACGTCTGGTCCGAATTGTTCAATCTCTTTAGCGAGCCCCGGGTAGTGATGCAAGTGGAATCGTCCGTTGAATCTGACTTGGAGAGGGCGAATCAAATGGCGGGCCGTGGGCGATATCTCCAGGGCATGTTCCTGCCCTTCCTCAATCCAGCTTCTAGCCACACATGCACGAACTTCACAGCCCAGGGCCTCGAGGTCGAGCAGCTTCCGCTGGTATGCGGCTCGTACGAGCGCTTTGGATACGATGAGAGTTTTAATCAATAATGATCAGTCCAACGCCTCTCGATATACTGCGTGCGTTCCATCGAGGGTTCGTTGCCAACTGAATTCGCCGGCGCGTTCACGACCTGAGACCCGCAACTCCTTCACTAGGTCGTCGTCTTCTTGCAGTCGCTCCAACGCAAACGACATAGGCAACGGGTCGTTGGGATCGAACAGCAGGGCCGCGTCACCCGTTACCTCTGGCGAAGACGATTCGTTTGCCACAGCCACCGCTGCGCCCGCAGCCATAGCCTCCAACGGAGGAAGACCAAATCCCTCGTACAGCGAGGGCCACATCACCGCCCTCGCTTGATTGTAGAGAATGCAAAGCTCTTGATCCGATACCGTTCCCACGAACCGCACTCGCCCATCTACCCCACACCTCTTCACGATCGCTTGCACGTCAGCGACGGTGCGATTGGGTGAAGGCACATGTCCCGCCAATACGAGAGGAATTGACCCCTCTCGCCGAGTTGCCAGCAGCGCGTACGCTACAACTAGACGCCCCAAGTTCTTTCGCTTATCAAAACCGCCGGCATAAAAGAAATAGCCGCCTCCATTCAGGTCGAAGCGATTCAAGATGATGGACTTTTCTTCCTCAGAGATTGCTGTGAAGAACAATGGATCGGCAGCCAAGGGGACAACAGTTACTTTCTCGTCGGGTATCCCGAGCGTCGACGTGATCTCACCTGCAGAATACTCTGAATCGGTGATAATGCGCTTGGCATTGCGAGCTCCCAGCTTGGTCAGCAAAAAGTAGGCCTTGGCAAAGGGGGTAGGGGCATACTCAGGCCACTTCAATGGGACCAGATCGTGGATCGTGCTGATGAATGGAGCCAACGGGATGGCCGGCCCCGCGAAATAAGGGAAGTGCACTAGGTCGACTCCCAATCTTCTGGCGCGGACCAAGTCACCGAATTGCTCATTGAACAGCTTCGCAATCAGCTCCGTGGCATGCCCAGTCTTGCTCCTATTTCGTGTGTGCAGCGGCGCCGGCAACAGCGTTACATCGATTTCGCGATGGTTCTCCAGTCCCGACAGGAGATGACGCGCGTAGCGACCCGTGCCGGTGTGAGAGATGCCCACAAAGTAGCTGTTGAGTGCAATCCTGATCGCCCGCGTTTTCATCGATCTAGTTGCGTCTCGCAGGGAGGTACCCGGGTGCGGTCTCCAACGTAGGCATACCTCCAAATTGAGGCATCCAAGAGGAACGAAGCTGGACTGGCTTGGCGAACCGACCACCCAGGTATTTGTTCGATAGATTTGATCTTGACATTCCTTTAGCTGTCAGATGCCAAGCGTTGGTAGATGGACAGTAGCTGTTTGGCCGAAGATCTCCAACTGAAGTGACCAGCCTGTTTTCGGCCTCTGTCCGCCAAGTCCTCTGCCAACGCCTCATCACCGAGGATAGAGTCGAATGCGTGGGCGATGGCAGCGATCTCGGTCGGGGGTACCAGCAGGCCGGCGTCGCCGATAACCTCCGGTATGGATGCTCTGTCAGACCCCACCACCGGAGTGCCGCAAGCCATAGCTTCAAGCACGGGCAGACCAAAACCCTCGTAGAAGGAAAGCCAAGCAAACAGATCGGACATTGTATATAGGGCTGGAAGGTCTTCATCTGCGACGTAACCCAGGAACACAATGTCGTCGGCCACGTCGATCGCCTTGGCGGTCGCAAAAACTTCTTGGTAGAGCCATCCCTTACCGCCACCGATCACTAGCTTATGCGGCGACTCAGACATCCTCTTGAAACTGGAAAAGGCCTTCAAGAGCCCAATTAGGTTCTTACGCGGCTCGATCGTGCTGACCGTCAAGATGAATGGAAACGAGATGTGATATTTTCGCCTGGTCCTTTCCAATACTGCCTCGTCGACCACCGGCGCGAATCTGGGCTCCACCCCCGGCAGCAACACCTCCACGCGCTCCGGCGGCACATCGAGCAATACCATCAGATCGTTGCTGGTACTCTCAGAATCTGCCAGCACCAAAGATGCGCCGGCCACCGATGGCGGGACGACCCGCTCAAGATACTGGCGCAATCCCCTCTCAGCGTACTCTGGATGGACGAGGAATGAAAGGTCGTGCACGGTCAACACAGTCTTTCCACTGCGGATGGGCGGCAGCGTAAAATCTGGGAAGTGACAGACATCGACTCTTCCGGTGAATAGGTCCACGGGCAGGGGAACTCCAAGCCGAAACCAAAGAGCAGTCAACGATTGATCCGAGACAGGGATTTCCACGCGCTGGAAATTTGGCGCCTTGGGAGGGGCGAACACTTCTTGATTGAGTTTGCGCGATGGATAAAAAAGAAAGTATTCATTCTCTTGATCCAACTCGGCCAACTCTGAAACTATGGAACGAGTGTATCGGCCAATACCGGCCTGTTGGTTTACCGCCGGCGAATAGTCGATTCCAACTCGCAATTAACGCCCCCATCTAAATTGTTGTTGACACGACACTACGAGATTAGGGCAGCGTGTCTCTTAAAAGTATAAATGTTGGCGCCTATCGTTCAGCTACCTGCGGACGCCGTGATCGACAGGCCGCACCAGTCGTACTCGGACGTGTATTGTCCAGCGACCTAGCCCTACTTGTATCGGTAGAACGCATAGATGATCGCACCAAACACTACTATGCTGATCCAACTTATCGCCCGGTCCAGTGCGGTAATGGTGAGCGCGAGCTCAGGTTCCGCCCCCAAAAGCAAGAGCGCCGCGTATAATCCCGCCTCTACGTATCCGAAACCGCCCGGCGTGCCCGGCGGCGCCGTTAGCAGGGCCGCTCCCAGGGCCAAGAAGCAGATCATTGCGATCTCCAGAGGCAGCGACTCGCTGAGGGAGAAGCCAATGGATCGCGTAACGAAGAACAGTCTGGCGGGTTCGGTGATCCAAACCGAGAGCGTGAGTAGAAACAGCATATTGTTGTTTCCGAACGACCCGATGGCGCCTTCACGGAATCGGTCGTATATGCCCTTGAACCGAACGGGTAACAGAGAAGTCACTAACACTTGCCAGCGATTCATCACGATCAATCCTAGTACCGCAACTAATACTAGGATCGCGCCAGTCATGACTAGCGCCTCTACTTCAGGGGGTAACCTTCCGCGGAAGCTGATAAGCGCCGTGATTGCTATCAGCGCAATTACCGCGCCGAAATCTATGATTCTCTCGGCGGCAATTGTTCCACCCGCTTTCGTCAGCGATATGCCGGTGGACCTTCTCATCAAATACGCCCGGTATACGTCCCCCAGCTTGGCTGGGACGAGGCAGTTGGCAAACCATGAGATGAATACGATTCTGCCTAGGTCGAAAGTTCCCAGGATCTCGTCGCGTCTGAATCCGACGTTCGTCAGAAGCAACTGCCAGCGCAGGGCGCGCAGTGGGAATGTCGTGTAATAGACGGCAAGGCCGGCCAATAGATACCAGAGATTGGCCGAGTTGATTTCCCGCAGTGTTCGGCCCAAATCGATATCGGTTCGGGTTATCAGAAACGCCAACAGCATTATCGCTATGGCAAATGATATGAGAGTCCGAAGGTTTCCGAACCGACGGATCGGCGAGATATCCGACTCCGTGTCCGACTGAAGCGACCTAGTCTCCGTTGCCCGGACAGCCGGCCGATCGTCGCCGTTAGTGCTCAAATCCTACCTGCGGCTGAGTGGTGGTTGGAGCGCGACGATTCCTTGCGGTATAAAGGGCAGCAGCGACGCCGAGCCAGATCGCTAGCTGGATGTTCAATCCTTGAACGAACAAATTGTCGAACACGCTATGGACTGAGATTGCCACGATAGTCGCCAGGACGCCGGCCTTCAAAAATAGCCAGGGGTCGTTGGCATCGGATCTTACCACTGCCACCGAAAATGTAATCCAAGAAATAATCATCGCTACGTAGACGAATAATCCTATCATTCCGGTTTCCGCCAACATGTGGAGGTACATGTTGTGCGCGTGGCCAAGCGGATCTGTCCACCAAGGCAAGATCGCATAGTGCTCGTATTCGATGACGTACGACCCCGGCCCAACACCCAGGATGGGACTGTCGAGGAACATGCGTCGCGCGGCATCCCAGTGCGCCATTCGTTCGACAATTGACCAGTTTACGGCATTGGGCACAACTTCCGCCGGGTCGAACCAACGGAAGTACGCCAGAGCAGGTTGCAAGCGTTGGGTCACGTATTCCGGGATCAAACCCAATGCCGCGCTCAGGCCGACTAGGCCGCCGATCCCAAACCCTAAGCGGACTACATTTCCGAATCGGCGTTGAAGAATGATAATGCCAACTGCGGTTCCAACCGCAACTCCCAACCATGCGCCCCGGCTCAGGCTCAGCAAGAGTCCGATGCCGGCAGCGCCGCTTGCCCCCATGATGAAGAGCTCCGACGTCGTAGGTTTCACCTTGCCAGAAATCCACCGAACCAACTGCCCTGCGCTCCAAAAGGCCAACGGGAGGCCGGCAACTACCAGATAGCCCGCGTATGGATTCGGCTGACCAAACGTTCCGTAGGCGCGCAAGAATGAGCCTATTACAAAGCTGGGAGGTCCAACCTGGAACAGGAATTGGTATAGCCCCAACAAGACCTCGATCGATATCACGACCGCCTGTGCCAACAGGAGAGTCCGCAAGGACCTGTCACCGTCGAGGATGGTTCGCGCAGCAATCAAAGCAACGACAACTTCCAGCCATCGGGCAACTTCTTTGGCTGCAAGATCCGTGGAGGCTGCTTGGCTGGCGGATGCCAGCATCACGAAGATTAAGAGAGAGGGACCGACGACTATAAGTGGCACTCTTAGGCGCCTCTCTTGATCGGCGACGGCCCTGGCCGTCAACACGACAATCGTTAGAATAAGGACCATTTCCGCCGGCGAAACCCCGCCGATGCCACCTAACCTGGAGGCTACCAATCCAAAAGGCAGCAGCAGGATTGTCAGCGCTAGCCCAACCATGGGGTGCCGCATGATCGATAATGTGACGATCGCTGCCCCGACCACGCCGGCGGCGATCAAGATTGGAGTTAACAGGAGTGCGACGGTGGCCACGCTCGCAATAATGGCGGCCACAAAGTCGAGTCGGCGAATGTCCCGACTCCCTGCGAAGCTAGCGATTTTCATTTGACATCAGCGCACGGAACCATTCGATTGTATTGCGCAAACCTTCTTCCATTTCTACGACAGGGGCCCAGCCCAACTCCAGCCTCGCACGAGAGATGTCCGGCCGTCTCCGCTTGGGATCGTCGTCGAATTTCGGATCAACATGCAAGATTGGTGATTTGGAGCCGGCGAGGCGTCTGATTGTCGAAGCGTATTCAATGACCTTGTGCTCGTCCTGGCTGCCTAGATTGTAGATTCGTCCTCTGGTCCCTTCGGTGAACATCGCCTTGAGTAGTCCTTCAACCAAGTCGCTAACGTAACAGAGGCTACGTGTGTGCTCTCCCGAACCGTATACGGTTATTGGATCGCCCTCCAAGGCCTGCTTCACGAAATTTGGCACCATACGGCCATCGTTCGGATCAGAGTGTGGCCCGTAGCAGTTGAATATCCGGACGATGCGCGCGTCAAGACCGTGAGACCTTTCGAATACAGTCGTAAGGGTCTCGGCGAAGCGCTTACCCTCTTCATAGCAACTCCGCATTCCAACCGGGTTCGCATTCCCCCAGTATTCCTCCCGTTGGGGGTGCTCTAGGGGATCGCCGTAAACTTCCGAGGTCGACGCCATCAGAAACTTCGCGCGGTACTTCTCTGCTACGGTCAACGCATTGTAAGTTCCAACCGAGTTGGCGAGAGCCGTTTCCAGTGGATGTTCCACGTATCCCGCAGGACTGGCGGGGCTTGCCAGATGGAAGATCGCGTCGACGCGAATGTCGAACGGCTCGGTGACGTCGGATTCTACCAGGCGATATGAGCCGCCCCCATTTGGGTCCGGCAAGTTGCGCTTATCGCCTGTTAGGAAATTGTCGAGGATGATAACCTCGTGGCCGCGCTCCAACAGGCGGGCGCAAAGATGGGAGCCAAGAAATCCGGCGCCCCCAGTGACTAGGATCTTCACCTTAAGTCCTCGCTCGCCGGCGCGCTCAATATAGCAGACAATATCCAGGTCCACAGTGCGAGATCGATCAAGAAATACGAGTTATCGATGAGCCCATGACAGACAGTATAAAGTCCGGCCGCGGCTATGCCGGCAGCATAGGTTCGATGGTTGCCTGAAGCCGCACTTAGCCGCGGCGCAAGATATCGAGTCCAACCGACGACGATCATGCCCAAACTCGCGATGCCGAGGAGGCCGGCGTTCAACCAGAAATCCAAGACCAAGTTGTGCGGGTGAGAGAGGAATGGCTCCCGCCAACCCTCCGGCAACCTGTAGGTTTCATTGTAGTGATGGATGAAATTGTCTGGCCCAACCCCAATGATGGGATGATCCAGTCCCATCGCGATTGACGACCGCCAGAGAGATATTCGCAACCCTGTCGTTCCCTCCGCCAACGAGAAGTGGCTGGAGACGCGCTGGCCAGGGCCGGCAACCAGTAACAACGCTGCCAGCACCACCGCTCCAGCTACCAGGGCGACCGCCAATCTCCTCCGAGCCGATAGCCAGAACACGGCGACAACGGCGACTGCGGTCGCTATCCAGCCACCTACGGAAAAAGTCAATGCCATCGAGAGGATCATCACCGCCACGCCAACCCAGGTCGCGACTGTTCGCCTGTAGACAAGTGCCAAAGCCAGCGCGACCGGTATGGCCCGGCCAAGTATCAGGGCCAAATTGTTGGGCGAACCGTAGAAGACCCGTATGCGGCGCACGTCGTCGGCCGTAATGATGTTGATATTCAGTAGGTAGTGGACCAACCCGAAGACGGACACAATCACGCCACCAAGTACCAGGGACCACAACAGGATCCGGACATGGCCCCGCGTCTTGATAGACATACGTGCAATTGCGTATATTACGAGCGGTTCAAAGACTGTCCACCGCCAGGCTCGTAGCGCCGTATCAAATGATTCCACCGCAACAAAGGAGATGCTTGTTCCTACGAGCAGCAATACACCCGCCCAATCGAGCAAATTCGGCTCGTACTTGGCTACCTTCGTTCGTCGGAAAGCCAGACCGATACCGACGCCCAGAATTACCGACAGCATCGAGAGTTCGGCGAGCTGTATCTGGAAGCTTTCAATCCCGATCGGCACCGTTGCGAACGGCAGCAGAACCAAGAGTGACGACAATCCGGCAACCGGATGAATAAACGCACCAATTGCCAGTAATGGAGCTGCGATCGCACCAAAGGGTGCTGGCAGGAACGAAACCCCGAGGGCGACTACAGCGATTGGCCAGCCAATCAGGGCCCTTTCAGTTCGCAGACGCAGAATCGCAGATTTCAACATGCGCAGCAAAGCCTTGGCAGCGAAGTGCTCAGGTTCAAGTACCGCTCAACGAGTGCCAACAACTAGCGAGAATCTCCGCCGAACCGTCGCACCAGGGTCGCGGAAGCGAATATGATGACACCGGCCAACACTCCGATGATTGAAGGCTCGTATCCTAAGAGATTTCGTTCGGTAGGTGGAGTGATTGTAAATCCCGTCAGCGCCACTGGCGGACCGTTGTCTGCTGTGGATAACCTCAGTACGTGCGCGCCCGGAGCCAACCCGGCGGCTACATGAATCTCAACGACCTCGCGCTGTGAGGACTTGCCAAGCTCAATCAGGGATCGGCCTTCGCGGTCGCGGGGCAATAGATCTGATTCTTGACCGTCGATGGTGACGTACAATCGGCCAGCTCCCGGTTCGCTGATCGCTCGTAAGTGGATTCCTCCTCCCTGGAAGGAGAGTGTTGCCGATTCCCCGGCTTGATCGGCGGTCATGATACGCTGCCCCTCGACAAGCGGGCTTTGGCTATTCCTCCAGCCTGCCGAGTAGCTGACCGCCGGCCCGGCGGGACCATACTCTCCGGGGCCCGCGTCGCGCAACGAGTTGGCTGCCTCGCTCATCCTGCTGTAAAGCGGGCGAGGCGTGAAGCCAACGTCTACAGCGCGAAAATAGTATTCGGGCCGGTCTGACAATATCGTGCCGGCCTGGCGAAAATACCAGACTGCGAAGACGCCGGCCCACGGCCATTCCTCGCGCGCCATCTCTATCGCCCTGACGGTGTATTCCGCCTGCGTTACTTCATCGACCCGCGCCCAAATCAGCTTGTCGGCTGGGAAATCCGCCGGCGCCGCATTCCAACCGAACTCATTGAACCATATCGGCCTGTCGTCGTCGCCGTACTTGTCCATTATTTCTCGCAGCAGTAATACCCTCTGGAAGTTCAAGCGTTCTGGGTCAGGTGGATCTTCAGGAGGAAAGGCAAACCCGTACGCGTTGGCGAACAGTACGTCAAAGTACTCGTTAGCGCCAAGTTGGTACATTTGGTCAAGAAAAGCTGTGTCCGACATGTTGCGGTCAGACATTTCGAGGGTCTGCGCCAATGGCGCGCTCAGGATAACAATATTCTCGTCAACCTCTCGCGCTCGTCGAGAGGCAACGCTGAGGAGTTCAACATAGCCAGCTGGATTGGGTGATTGCTCCCCCCATTCGGGATAAATGTTCGGCTCATTCCAGATCTGAAGATAGCCTATCTTGCCTTTGTAACGTGTGACGAAGTCGTAAACGAACTGGCCATAAGTCTCGAAATCGTCCGGTGGGGCTTCGGGACGGCGGTTGTCTTCGCGTGTCCAGCTTGGCGGTCGGTCCAAGCGAGCGATGATTTCAATACCGTGCTCATGGGCACTATCTACTATGTAGTCGAACTTCTCCCAAGTGCTCCTGTTTAGACGCGGATCCCAGTATCCATCAGGCCCCTGGCTGAGCTGAATTTCCTCCCACGGAAAGTGCTGCTTCATCCACTTGATGTTGGCTTCCTTTGCCATCTGAATTGTCTTGTCGACCTTCCACTTCTCCACTTCCATATGAAGAAAGAAGTTCGCACCATAAGGATTGAGATCCGTAAACGGGATCGTGCGCAGCTCTTGAACGTTTATCGGAGCGCTGGGTGTGAACTGATCGAGGCCGAATTCACCTGCTGCCAACAGCACCGATGCCAGAATGATCAATCCGCCTATGAGTCGGAGCAGTCGCGCAAATGCCAATACGTCATTCCTCGAGATTCGGACCTATTCTGAGTATAGCACCGCGAATCTTGAGCTTACCCATACCCTGAATCGCTGCTCCCAAAGCTGAATGCCGTGGAGAAACTCCGGCGTCCCACCGCCGTCTTTACGTCTTGCGTCCTTCGCAAGGCCGTGGTCATTGGTACGAAAATGACGTTACGCGGCCCGAGAGTGCCCGCATTCGACCGCTCCCGCACTCGTCTACTTGGCCTCCCAACGGTCACTCCGGCGAAAGCCGGAGTCCAGAGGGGTGGGGGCTTGTCCCCCGCTCCCGGTGGTCCGGCAACCAACCCTGATCCCGAGCCATCTTAGAGAAGACTCGTCAACCGGTGCCCCGATTTTCATACCTTGGTGTGCCGGCGCAAGCCGGGATGAGCGATTGGTACGAAAATGAAGGTAACTACTCGAACGCAACGCCGAAATCCAGAGGGGTAGGGAGGGGAAATGTAGCGCGGGGGCTTGTCCCCATTCGCTCCAACTAATTCTTACGGTCGGCCATGAGGAAGGGGGCCAATGTAGGGCGGGGGCTTGTCCCCCGCCTGGGGCGGCCGGCGGTTCGTGAGATGCAGGCGTTGTGTTGGCCGGCCGGTGTTCGTCGCCGGCGCGTTTCGTTGGTGGGTGGGAGGTTTATCGCTGCTACGTCTCTGGATTTTCTAGTTGGTTTACCTCATGCGCCCCCAATTGCGCCACATTGTCGGACGTGAGGAAGGTGAGATATACATTGGCCCTCATTCGCACCCCTCGATACGCTAACCGCAAATGCTCCAGACGCACCGCAAACACACTGAAACCCAATTAGTTGGAGCAGATGGGCTTGTCCCCCGCTCCCGGCAGACCGTGGACCAACCCTAGTCCCGAGTCACTTAAGTGAAGTTCCGCCAACCGGTGCTGAAATTCGCATACCCTGGCGTGCCGGCGACTGCCGGCACGCGCGATTGCCAATAAAATGATCTGACGTGGCCCCGAGAGTGCCCGCGTACCACCGCTCCCGCCGATCCGCCCCTCGTTCGCCATTCCGGCGCAGGCCGGAATCCAGAAGGGCGGGGATGGTATTGTGGCACTATGCCCATTACCCAGCTTGGAGACCTGCACCTTCGCGCGGAGTGTTCGCCCGGTGTCCCGACCCTATGCATGAGCTTGCGTGTGGGGCTGAAACCTTGGTAACCTCGGCTCCGTGCAATGATGATCCGACGACGGCCATAGACGAGACCCAGGGATCAGGCGTACCAGGACAGGGCTTTAGTCCACAACTGGCGCGCGGCAGAGACTCGAACCCCATTGCCGACTCAGCCCTGCCGGCCGAGAGCTTTGGACCAGAAATCGTCAAGGGAACTGTGATTTGACCAAGAGAATTCGATTGCGCGAGATCTGCTTCGGCCGGTCCGGCGATAAGGGCAGCGATGTCAATATCGGTATAGCCGTCTATCGCCCACGGCACTTTCAATGGATAAGAGCCCGTGTCACTGAGCAGGTCGTCCAGGACTATCTGGGGCCGGCAGCTCCAGGCAAAGTCAGCAGGTATGAGCTACCTAGAATAGGCGCCCTTAACTTCCTTGTCGAAGGCGGTCTGGCCGGCGGGGCATCAAAATCGTTGATGGTCGACGGACATGGCAAGAGTTTCAGCTCAATTCTTCTGGACATGGAAATCGATTCGCCTCCCGACGCCCTCGACCAGCGAGATGTCGCCACGCCCAACTGATCCAACTTACTCGTAGACGCAGAGAGCAGTGCTATGCCCAGCAAAGAAGTCGTTCGATTAGGAGGAGGCTCTGCCCATGGCAGGGATCTCCTGGCTCCGGCAATCGCCTTGGCGGAAAGTGGAGAAATTGATTACCTCGTTTTCGACTGCCTCTCGGAGAAGGCCATTCTTGACAACGAAGTCTCCAAGTCAAGAGGGGGCATAGCCTGGGATCCCTTTCAAGAGCACCGTATGCGCAAGACCATTCCGGCGTGCGCGAATACAGGTACCAAAATCATCACCAATATGGGCGCGGCGGATCCACGCGGCGCCGGCATGCGCACAGCCGAGATCTGTCGGGAATTGGGATTTCCTGAATTGAGAGTAGCGGCCGTCGCCGGCGATTACATGATCGATCAGGTCAGAATGCTCGACCCCATTGTCTCGGAGACAGGTGAACCTGCCTCGTCTCTCGGTGACCGATTGTTGGCGGCCTACGCCTACATCAGCGGACAGGGGATAGTAAAGGCACTGCGAATGGGTGCCGATATTGTGGTGTCCGGCAGAGTAGGCGACTCTACCCAATACCTGGCGCCGCTCGTCTACGAGTTCGATTGGCCCAGCGACCGCTGGGATCTCTTGGCCAAGGGGCAGGGCATCGGCCATCTTCTTGAGTGTGCCGCTCAACTGACTGGCGGGTATTTCGCCGATCCGCCGTATAAAGTCGTTCACGACTTGCACAAGGTTGGGTTTCCCATCGCGATCGTTGAGCCGAATGGGGACGCGACCATAACGAAACTTCCCGGCACTGGCGGAATAGTCAATCGACTCACCGTGATCGAGCAACTCCTGTACGAAATTGGCGATCCGGCGGACTATAAGCATACCGATGTAACTGTAGATTTTTCCACCACCGAAATCACCGACATCGGCCCGAACGAGGTAAGTGTTACCGGCACCACCGGCCATCCCAAACCACCTACCGTCAAAGTTTGTCTTGGTGTCAAGGAGGGCTACATGGGCGTCGGCAGGGTGATGTACGGTGGCGGAGGCGCCCTCGAGCGCGCCCAGCTAACCGCCAATACGCTTGCGGCCCGGTTCGAGATGCAAGGCATCGATTTGTCAGAGATTCGGTTCGACTACGAAGGCGTTGACGCACTCTTCGCTTGGCAGGGCCACAGTTCAACCCCCCCGAGAAGTGCGCCTCCGGGTCGCCGGCCTGTTTCCCACGTTGGCCGAAGCCGAAATCATCCCCTTTGAGATGAATGCGCTGGCATCTTGCACCGGCGCTTCCGGAACCGCTTGGGGCCGCAACCTTGAAGGAGGCACTACCGAAGAGATCATCGGACTCTACACGACCTACGTGCCTCAAGATGTGGTAGTGCCACAGGTGATCGACGTAACAGGCGGCGCCGAATAGAGAGTCGGCTACCAGACAAGCCTCCGTAGAAACGACAGCCGGCGCAAGTGACCCCGGCAAGAGGCAGACTGGCACCCCGATGGGGCACGCACGTCTTAACAAACCTCCGGCACAATACTCGCGGCGACTTTCGTCGTTCCGGCCCCTCACATCGTCATTCGTATGTTGTAAGTGCCTCACAAATGAGACCAAATTCGGGGTATGGGTGAGGAAGGTGTCGCTCGTCATTGGGCGGGCCGGGCAGTTGCTCGGTGGCGCCGAATTCATCGGTACGAAAATGACCGGACTAGCTAACTTCCTCTAACTGAGATTTCGTTTCCAGCCGGAAGAGGACATTGTAGGGCTGGGGCTTGTCCCCAGCCGCAGGCAGGTCAGTAGCCGAGCCTAGTTCCGAGCCCCCGTAGAGAAGTCCGGCCAACCAGCCCCCTGATTTTAGTTCCTTAGTGTGCCGGCCCCTGCCGGGATGAGCGATTGGTATGAAAATAGACCTCTTCGGCGGCCTCTCGTTCGTGATTCGCGGAATCCCATCGTCAATCCGGCCCCCAAAACGTCGTTCCGGCGCAGGCCGGGATCCAGGAGGGGAGGGAGAAAGGCAGTACCACCTCCAACGTTGGGGTGACAACGGAGTCTAGAGAATCAAGACCCGCGATTCCGACCGGATTCAGTTACAATTATGTCCGGTACATCCATTGAATGATGGCGATTAATCTACAGAGTGTTGCGTTCATGAAGGCGATTCCTTGGTTCTTGATGACCGTTCTGGCCAGCCTTTCTGCCATGTCAATTGTCTCGTCAGCATTTGGCGCAGGACGGACGGCCGTCATCTTCGACTATGAGGTCACGAACGAAGACGGAATCCGATTCGCCGACGAGTATGAGCGATTGGGCGGAGTGGACACTCTGGGCCATCCGGCCTCCTACCGCTTCACTCTGGGAGACGGATTCACCTACCAGGTGACCCAGAGAGCGCTGCTCCAGTGGAGGCCAGAGGCAGATGCCGCCTACCTGGGCAACATTTTTCAGATGCTCGAGCAAGCCGGCCTCGACGAGTGGCTCCTGCAGGAGAAGGGAATTCCTTTGCCGATCAAGGATGATGGAGCCGGCGGGGACTGGAACAAGGCGAAGGAGGCCCGCCTGTCCTGGCTAACCAACGAGCAGATCAAAGCCAAGTATCTCGCCAATCCGAACCCGGACGCGATCTCGGGCTGGAACGTGAATCGCTCGATCGAACTGTACGGACTACCGATGTCGAGGCCGGAGAGATTCGGACCGTTCATCAGCCAGCGTTTCCAGCGAGTGGCGTTCCAGTTCTGGGTCGAAGAAGTTCCCGGCAGCCCGGCGGCAGGCACGGTGATAGGAGTGCTGGCCGGCGACCTGCTCAAAGAGGCCGGCCTGTTGCCGCCAGAAGGTCTGAACGTGGCCGACGGCGGCGTATTGGCAGTGGCGCCTACTCCGCAGCCGGCAACTCGCCTCACCTTCCACGACGCTTTCGATTCAGGCCCCGACTGGTCGCCCGATGGCCGGCGGATCGCGTTCGCCTCCGACCGCGACGGGAACCGTGAGATCTACGTCATGAACGCCGACGGCTTCGGCGTTACGCGCCTCACCGTCAACGATGCTATCGATTCGTCACCCGCCTGGTCGCCCGACGGCCGGCGCATCGCGTTTCACTCCACACGCGACGGGAATTGGGAGGTCTACGTTATGAACGCCGACGGCTCCGGCGTCACCCGACTCACTAACAACGATGCACGCGACTGGCACCCAGAGTGGTCGCCCGATGGCCGCAGCATCGTGTTCGACTCCAACCGCGACGGAAACCTTGACATCTACGGGGTGAACGCCGACGGTTCCGGGCTCACCCGCCTCACTGTCCACGGCGCTGACGACTTCAGCCCCGCTTGGTCGCCGGACGGCCGGCGCATCGCCTTCGTCTCCGGCAGCGGCGGGAACCACTGAGATCTACGTGGTGGACGCCTCCGGCTTCACCCGCCTCACCAACAACGATGTTGACGATGTGACCCCCGCTTGGTCGCCCGACGGCCGGCGCATCACCTTCGCCTCCGAGCGCGACGGCAACCTTGAGATCTACGTGATGAACGCCGACGGCTCCGGCGTCAACCGCCTCACCTACAACGGTGCTCGTGACTTATTCCCCGCTTGGTCGCCCGACGGCCGGCACATCGCGTTCCACTCCAATCGCGACGGGAGAATGGACATCTACGTGATGAACACGGCCGGCGAGCCCCCCTAATCCGCGCCGCACCCCTGAGCCCATCCGCCGGCCCCCTTCGCCATTCTCGCGCAGAGCCTGCCCCTTACCCGATACGGGGCCGAAGCCCAGGGGTGGGGAGGGGGAAATGTAGCGCGGTCGAAGACTACGCGAGGCGAGGGGCTTGTCCTCCACCCCATGTAGTCCGGCAACCCAACCTAGTGCCGAGCCACCGTAAAGAAGACCCGCCAACGTCAGGGTGACGACGGATGCTAGAGAATCGAGACCCCTGGCTTGCGACCGGATTCACAATTATGTCGCGTATATCTTTATGAATAATGGCAATTGTTAGACAAGGTGGTGTGTTCATGAAGCCAAGCCGTTGGTTGTTGATGGCTATTCTGACGAGCCTTACTGCCATGTCAATTGTCTCGTCAGCATTCGGCGCAGGACGGACGGCCGTCATCTTCGACTATGAGGTCACGAACGAAGACGGAATCCGATTCGCCGACGAGTATGAGCGATTGGGCGGAGTGGACACCCTGGGCCATCCGGCCTCCTACCGCTTCACTCTGGGCGATGGTTTCACCTACCAGGTGACGCAGAGAGCGCTGCTCCAGTGGAGACCAGAGGCAAATGCCGCCTACCTGGGCAACATATTCCAGATGCTTGAGCAGGCCGGCCTTGACGAATGGCTCCTTCGGGAGAAGGGAATCCCCCTGCCGATCAAGGATGACGGAGCCGGCGGGGACTGGAACAAGGCCAAGGAGGCCCGCCTCTCCTGGTTGACCAACGAGCAGATCAAAGCCAAATATCTCGCTAATCCGAACCCAGACGCGATCTCGGGCTGGAGCGTGAATCGCTCGATCGAACTGTACGGACTGCCGATGTCGAAGCCGGAGAGATTCGGACCATTCATCAGCCAGCGGTTCCAGCGCGTAGCGTTCCAGTTCTGGGTTGAAGAGGTTCCAGGAAGCCCAGCCCCAGGGACAGTGATAGGAGTGCTGGCGGGCGACTTGCTCAAAGAGGCCGGCCTGGTGCCGCCAGAAGGTCTGAACGTGGCCGATGGTGGTGCAGGAGTGGCGCCGGAACAGGCCATTGGCCCCACAGCCGACGACGTTGACGGGGCAGTAGTGGATGTGGAGCAGGCGCCGGCCACTCGTCTAACCTACAACGACGCGATCGATGCATCGCCGGCTTGGTCACCCGATGCCCGTAGCATCGCGTTCTCTTCCGACCGCGACGGGAACATTCAGATCTATGTGATGAACACCGACGGTTCCGGCGTTGTCCGCCTCGCCCAGACTGACGCACACGACTCGTTCCCGGCTTGGTCGCCCGATGGCAGGCGCATTGCGTTTGGCTCCCGGAGCACCTTGAGCAATGAGATCTACGTCATGAACGCCGACGGCTCGGACGTCTCCCGCCTAACATACGATGTCGCTGGCGAAGGCCGCCCCGCTTGGTCGCCCGATGGCGGGCACATCTTGTTCCAATCCCACCTTGATGGAAACGTTGAACTCATAGTTATGAACGCCGATGGCTCAGGCGTCACCCGTCTTACACGTAATGTGATTGATGATGTCACCCCCGCCTGGTCTCCCGACGGCCGGCGCATCGCGTTCGCTTCCGGCCCTCGCGAGAACCGCGACATTTACGTTATGAACGCCGACGGCTCTGGCGTCACCCGCCTCACTCACAACGGCGGCACAGATTTGTTCCCCTCTTGGTCGCCGGATGGCCGGCGCATTGCGTTCCACTCCAATCGCGATGGGAACATGGAGATCTACGCAATCAACGCCGACGGCTCCGGCGTTACCCGCCTTACATACAACCAAGCCGGCAATTTCTCTCCCGCCTGGTCTCCCGATGGCCTGCACATCGCGTTCCACTCTAGGCGCGACGGAAACCGTGAGATCTACGTGATGAACACCGCCGGCGAGCCGCCGCAACCATAGCCCCGGCCCTTGTCCCCGGAGGAGCGGAATACGCAAATGGAAGAAGATGAGACTGGCGCGGTCAATGCCCGCCTCGAACCACGCGGAGGACAAGGCTCCGCGCTAGCCAGCGGATCCGGGTACGCTGCCATTGGGAATGATTCTTGATCGTGGGATTTGATCGACGAGCGGTGTGCTAATGAAGGCAAGTCGTTGGTTGTTATTGACTATTCTGCCGAGTCTTTCAGCCATGTTGATTGTCTCGTCAGCATCAGGCCGGGGGCAGCCCGCCGTCATCTTCGACTATGAGGTGACCAACGCTGGCGGGATCCAATTCGCCGATGAGTATGAGCGATTGGGCGGAGTGGACACTCTGGGCATCCGGCCTCCTACCGCTTCACTCTGGGAGACGGATTCACCTACCAGGTGACCCAGAGAGCGCTGCTCCAGTGGAGGCCAGAGGCAGATGCCGCCTACCTGGGCAACATTTTTCAGATGCTCGAGCAAGCCGGCCTCGACGAGTGGCTCCTGCAGGAGAAGGGAATTCCTTTGCCGATCAAGGATGATGGAGCCGGCGGGGACTGGAACAAGGCGAAGGAGGCCCGCCTGTCCTGGCTAACCAACGAGCAGATCAAAGCCAAGTATCTCGCCAATCCGAACCCGGACGCGATCTCGGGCTGGAACGTGAATCGCTCCATCGAGCTATACGGACTCCCGATGTCGAGGCCGGAGAGATTCGGCCCATTCATCAGCCAGCGGTTCCAGCGCGCAGCGTTCCAGCTCTGGGTCGAGGAGATTCCCGGCAGCCCGGCCCCTGGTACGGTGATAGGAGTGCTGGCAGGCGATCTGCTCAAAGAGGCCGGCCTGGTGCCGCCAGAAGGCCTGAACGTGGCCGACCGGCCCGTGGTGGTGGCGCCGACTCCGGCGCCGGCCATTCGCCTCACCTTCCACGACGCTTTTGATTCGGCCCCCGCCTGGTCGCCGGACGGCCGGCGCATCGCATTCAGCTCCCTTCGCGACGGGAATACTGAGATCTACCTGATGAACGCGGACGGCTCCGGCGTCACCCGCCTCACCTACAAGGACGACTTCGATAGTTTTCCCGCCTGGTCGCCCGACGGTCGGCGGATCGCGTTCCACTCCTACCGCGACGGGAATTGGGATATCTATGTGATGAACGCCGATGGCCTCCGTCGTCACCCGGCTGACCTACAACAACGCTGGCGACGGGTTCCCCGACTGGTCACCGGACGGCCGGCGCATCGCGTTCGGCAGCGGACGCGACGGGAAATGGGAGATATACGTGATGGACGCCTCCGGCGTCATCCGCCTCACCTACAACGATGCAAACGATGGTGGTCCGGCCTGGTCGCCGGACGGCCGGCGGATCGCGTTCGTTTCCGAACGGGATGGAAACGATGAGGTCTACGTGATGAACGCCGACGGTACCGGCGTCACCCGCCTCACCTACAAAGACGCGACGATAGTTCCCCCGCTTGGTCGCCGGACGGCCGGCGGATCGCGTTCCAATCCAAGCGCGATGGGCGATGGGAGATCTACCTGATGAACGCCGACGGATCCGGCCAATCCCGTCTCACCTACAACGACGTTGACGATTTCTCCCCCGCCTGGTCGCCGGATGGCCGGCGCATTGCGTTCTTCTCCGAACGCGACGGGAACCCTGAGATATACGTGATGAACACCGCCGGCGAGCCGCCACGACCGTAACCCCGGTCCTTGTCACTGGACGAGCGAAATACGCAAATGAAAGAAGATGAGACAGGCGCGGTCAATTTCCGCCTCGATCCGAGCCGACGACAACACCCGCCCCGGCGGAGCAAATTCGTTACAATCGAATCTGAAATGTTATGTAATCGTCGGAATTTGACCGGCGGAGTGGTGCGCTAATGAAGGCAGGTCGCTGGTTATTAATTGCCATTCTGGCGAGTCTTACTGCCTTGTTGATGGTCTCATCAGCGTTTAGCAGCGGTCAGCCGGCAGTCATCTTCGACTATGAGGTCACGAACGAAGACGGAATCCGATTCGCCGATGAGTATGAGCGATTGGGGGGAGTGGATACGCTGGGCCATCCGGCCTCCTACCGCTTCACCCTGGGAGATGGATTCACCTACCAGGTGACGCAGAGAGCTCTGCTCCAGTGGAGACCGGAGGCAAATGCCGCCTACCTCGGCAACATATTCCAGATGCTCGAGCAAGCCGGCCTGGACGACTGGCTCCTGCGGGAGAAGGGAATTCCCCTGCCGATCAAGGATGACGGAGCCGGCGGCGATTGGAACAAGGCAAAGGAGGCCCGCCTCTCCTGGTTGACCAACGAGCAGATCAAAGCCAAGTATCTCGCCAATCCGAATCCGGACGCGATCTCGGGTTGGAACGTGAATCGCTCGATCGAGCTGTACGGACTCCCGATGTCGAGGCCGGAGAGGTTCGGCCCGTTCATCAGCCAGCGGTTCCAGCGCGTGGCGTTCCAGTTCTGGGTCGAGGAAATTCCCGGCAGCCCGGCCC
Source organism: Chloroflexota bacterium (assembly GCA_963664835.2). GTDB lineage: Bacteria > Chloroflexota > UBA6077 > FW602-bin22 > JBCLEL01. Next base: position 121,850 of record CAXXUG010000021.1, read on the forward strand.
CTGGTACGGTGATAGGAGTGCTGGCCGGCGACCTGCTCAAACAGGCCGGCCTGGCGCCACCGGAGGGTCTGAACGTGGTCGACCGGCCAGCGGTTGTGGCGCCGACTCCGACGCCGGCGACTCGCCTCACCCACAGCGCAGCTTTCGATGCGTCCCCTGCTTGGTCGCCGGATGGCCGGCACATCGCGTTCGACTCCAACCGCGATGGGATATTTGAGGTCTACGTGATGAACGCCGATGGCTCCGGCGTCACCCGCCTCACCGGCAACGGCGGTGGTAACCCGGCTTGGTCGCCCGACAGCCGGCGCATCGCGTTCGACTCCTACCACGATGGAAACCGTGAGATCTACGTGATGAACGCCGACGGCTCCGGCGTCACCCGCCTGACCCACAACCCCGCTGACGACGGGTATCCTTCCTGGTCGCCCGATGGCCAGCGCATCACATTTGACTCCACCCGCGACGGCAACCGCGAGATCTACGTGGATGAACGCCGACGGCTCCGGCGTCTCACGCCTCACCAACAACTCCGTAGCCGACTTGACCCCCCGCTTGGTCGCCCGATGGCCGCCGCATCGCGTTTGCACTCCGGAGGGCGCGCGAGAGACTCGACATCTACGTGATAAGCGTCGACGGCTCTAAGGTATCCCGCCTCACCGACAACTATGGTGCGACCCCGGCTTGGTCGCCAGACGGAACGGCGAATCGCATTCACCTCCAGGCACGACGGAAATCCTGAGACCTACGTGATGAACGCCGACGGCTCCGGCGTGACGCGGCTCACCTACAATCGCACTCGCGACTCGTTCCTCAACGACTCATTCCCCACCCTGGTCGCCCGACGGCCGGCGCATCGCGTTCCACTCCAATCGCGACGGTGGAAAACTTCGAGATTTACGTGATGACCACCGCCGGCGAGCTCGCCCCCCACCCCTTGAACCACCTCGCGATCCCTACGCCTCCCGGTCGGGCCAGGAAACTATCGTCGATGATGATTCAGGGCCCCTGGGGTGGCCGCAAGTGAGGCATCGTAAACGCCTTGAATCTTCACTTGCAGCAATGTAAACTGGTAGTACAAATGTGCGGTTTTTCAAGAAACACTGAGCGCTCAGGCGAGGAATGCTAATCTCGCAAAGCAAAGCGACCGGCCGCCGCTGATCAACCCCGGCCTACCCGGAGAAAAAGCACTTTTTGCAAAACAAAAGTCGGGCGGTCAAACCTTGGTGCGAAAATGGCGCGACACCCGTTAGACCAGACTGTCTCGTCACCTGTATCTTGTGGATTGCCTCGCGAATTAACCGTTGTTTGCGGTGTATGACTGGGTGATGGCTCTGTGGCGGTCCTACACGCAGGCTCAAAAGACCCTGAAAACGGCCGGCTCAGATCGGCTCGTAGCCGGCAGGCTCCAGCACAACGATGGTCGGACGACCCAGTTCAGACTTGGGCAGAGGGAACGTTACGGAACTACTGCGTGCGTATAAGACTGCGTCGTCGCGCCGGCGGTCGAGGAAAACGTCCAGCGTCGACATCCGCCGCCTCAACCCGATCACCGGAGCCAGTCCGTAGTGCATGGGTACGATCCAGGTCGGCTTCAGGATATCGATCATCGGATCGAGCTCGTGCAGCTTTAGGGTCAGTCCCTCGCCGGTCAGCGCCAGCAGCACGTCACAGCGTCCCACGAATGGCGCCAGTTGTTCTTCGTTTAGCCCATATCCCAAATCGCCCATGTGAACGAACCACAGCCCGCCGGCTTGGAACGCGTACAGAGCGTTGTCGTCGGCGCCATCGGGGTGGTCAGGCGCTTCCCTTGCGGCGACTGCCCTAAGCGGTTCACCGTTGATCTCGACCTCACTGATGCCCGTGGCGACATCGAGCGCGTTAATCACCCTTGGTTCGCCTTCGATAAGTCCGACGTTTGCGTGGGCGATGTCCGTGAGCGAGCTCACAATGACTGTCTCGGCTTGGATACGATTACCGTCATCGACAAGCCCAATCGCCGACGGCGTGTAGGGGTCCATCGCAATCGCGTCGCCTCCATCTCGCCACAGGCGGAAGCAGGCCATTCCCACCCACTCAAGATGGACGGACATTTTCATACCTCACGATGGGCGCGTGTTCGCACACAATCGCTACCATCAGTCCCCGCAATCGTCATTGCTATGAAAACAGACCCCTTCGGCGGCCTCTCATTCGTGATTCGCGGCATCCCATCGTCAATCCGGCCCCCCATTCGTCATGCCGGCGAAGGCCGGAATCCAGAGGGGCAGGGATGGGTAATGTAGCGCGGGGGCTTGTCCCCCGCTGGGGTCGGGGTGGGGCAAACCCGACATACAATCAACGGAATCCCGGGTCCCCTTTTCATCTTCTTATGCGGCTTTGGCAAGGCCATGGTGATTCCCGTCTACTCAGTCTCATATCCGGATGGTTCAAGCACAACGATCGTTGGATCATCAGGTTCCTGTGTTGGCATGGGAAACCTGGCCGTATGGTGGCGTGCCAAGAAAACGGGATCCTTGGACCGCATTTCAAGAAAAGCATCCACAGGGGTCATTCCGGCGGTGAGCGGAGGCAATCTGTAGTGCATCGGCACGATCCACTTCGGCGCCAGAATCTCGATCATCGGGTCCAGCTCTTCCAACCTGAGGGTCAGGTGCTCGCCGGTCAATGCCAACAGCACGTCGCAGTGATCCGCAAAGGGTGCTAGCTCGTCCGCGCCCACTCCGTACCCAAGGTCGCCCATATGCATTATCCACAGACCGCCGGCCTTGAATGCGTACATCGCGTTGTCATCCGGCCCGTCCGGATGATGCGGTGCTTCGGCGGCCTGGACCGCAATCAGTGGCTCACCGCTAATGCTGGCGTCTGCGTTCCCCATCGCCACGTCCAGTGCATTGATCACCCTGGGATCGCCGTCTACAAGCTCGTAGTGTGCGTGTGCCCGGTCGGTAAGGGAGCTGACTATCACCGTCTCCGCTTGGAGGCGGACGTCAAATACCGACTCATCGATACCGACCGCTTCCGCGACGACCGCCGGATTGTATGGGTCCATCGCGATTGCGGGGCCTCCATCCTCCCACAGGCGGAAGCATGCCAGACCCACCCATTCTAGGTTGATCGGCACAATCAGCCCACGTCGTCGCCGTAGGCCAGCCCGCCGGCCCGTTCCATTCCGGCAAGCTCCCACCACTTCGCCCCCGGCGGACGCTCGAGTACGATCGGTTTGAGGAAGTCGACGGACTTCTGCAGACCCTCCGCTACATCTATGTACTCGCACTCCATTTCAAGCGAGAGCACGTCGTCGTAGCCGATGAATCGCAATGTAGTGATCAGTTCACGCCATTCTGCTTCGTTGTGACCCCAGCCAGTGAGCGTATAGGTCCAGGCGCGTGTATAGGGTTCTTCGGTGCTGCCAGCGTCCATCGCACCGCGAATTCGGGCGTTGTGTCGATGGAAAATCACGTCCTTCGCGTGCACATGTTGGACTAATGGGCCCAGGAAGTGCAGTGCCTCGACCAGGTCGATACCCTGATACCACATATGGGAGAAGTCGAAGTTGCAAGCCACTACCGGGCCGATTTCCTCTCTCAGCCGCTTCAACGTTACCGGGTTGTGGATCATGTCGCCGCCGTGCATCTCGAAGCACAACGTCACACCGTGATCAGAAGCTATCTTTCCGTGTTCTCGCCAGTACGGGATCAACCGATTATCCCATTGCCACTCCAACGTATCCCGCAAGAACGGCCACTCGGCAAACGTCACCCAGTTCGGCGCCTTGTCGCCCTCGGCTCCCTCCGGCAATCCCGCTAGCAGAGTCATCCTCCTGATACCGGCGAGCTCGGCCAGTTCGCACGCTAGCCGGAACTCACGCGAGTACTCATCGGCGATCTTCTTGTCCGGCATGAGCGGCGCGCCGTGGCCGCCGAGCGCGCTGATTTCCAGGCCGTACTTTGCGTAGGTGTCAAGCCAACGGGGAATCTCATCTTTGTTCGCGAGGAGCCGTTCAGGATCGCAAAACTTTCTCGGCCAAAGCCCAAGGCCGCCAACCTCGACGGCCTGGAAACCCATTTCGCTGGCATGCCGCAAGCCCTCTTCGAATTCAAACTCCATCAAGTTTGGTGCTATGACTCCTAGCTTCAATCGATTCTTCTCCTGGTTCGCGATGCTCCATGGATCCCTGTGGGAAAGCAAGGGCGCGGGAAAGTACATTGGGGTGCAGGGTAACCGCGTCGCATTATATCACCGCGGGTTTGCTAGTCAGTGGACAGTACAGCCTGACCTCCATATCGGAAGAACTCTGGAGGCTCCCCCGCCGCGACCTCTGCTCTCGCTCTCAGCCACATGTCCGCCCAGGATTTATGATCGCGCAGTTCTCTGTTGGGCTGCTCGCGGCTCCGAGCCACGAACCCCGGATATATGGGTCTGCCCGTGGGCAGCCCAACCGGCAGATAGCGCAAGTCAAGACTCCAGCGAATCTCATCCTCCGTCTCATTGGGTAACGAACCGTGGATTGTTCGGGCCGTAAAGAAAATCACGCTGCCCCTTTTCACCGGCAGAGGAATCAGATTCTCTTCTTTGATCACCTCATCGGCAACTGCCGTCCCCGCGTGCTTGCCGCGCTTGATTTTGACGACATGTGGCTGCAGGCCGGCCAGGTGACTACCCGGACTTAGTATGAGGCAGCCATTGTCAACAGTTGCATCAGTGATCGCCAACCAGGCTGTAATTATGTTCGAGTGATCGGCTTCCGGTAGCGTACCCGACTGATCTTGGTGGCACATTACGGTGCCTGTCAGGTCGCTGATTCCTTCACTAAGCGACTCCACTGGAAGCTTGATGCGGCAGTGATGCGCCGGATGACAGTAGATCTCGGGGCCTATCAATGACTCCACCGCATCTAGAAGCCTGGGACTCCGCATCAAGTTGAATACCGCCGGACCAAGATGTATTGGTGTGTCGCGGCGGAGTCCCCTGAACGGGAGTGTGATCTCAAAGTTCTGGATCCAACTCTCGCCCACCTCGTGAAGGACTCGGGTTAGGCGTTGGCCAAATGGCAGGTCAGCGTAGCTTGAGGCCAAAACTCCTTGCGCGCGCCATCGGCTGGCTAGCGCGTCAAGTAGCGCCGTGTACTCATTCACAAGCGGTTGGATATCGAGTTCTTCGTCGAGTAAATCCTCGGCAACCGTGTATCCCTCATGACGGAATTGATCCAAGCTCGCTTGGTCCAGCGCGGGCAATTCGTCCTCCTAAACACTTTGGCCGGCACCCTGGCTCGCGCGGCAAACCCCCGCTGGCCTGCCAATAGGTTATGCTGGCGCCTTCGCCTCGTATCGCGAATCCGTGCCTGAAACCAACGGGTACTTGGACGGACTCCTAGCGGGCGTCCAACTTGCTCAATGCCTCTTCCGCGGCTTTACGTTTCTTGGGGTCTGGGTCCCGCGCTATGATCCACATCAATCCGGATCGGGCTTTCTCGTCGCCGCGCGCTGCCAACTGCATAGCTTCGGCATCACGGTTTTGGTAATAGGACCAGTCCCGGTCGGCGATGTTCAAATCGAAGTCTTTCCAATAGTACTGCAACTCTCGCGAGTCCCAGCCCTCATAGATCTCGGTCCACTCTCCGCTGTAGTTGTGTGGTTTCAGGCAAAAGTCGAGAATCGGCTGGCTTGGGTTCTGATAGCGGTAGTCGGCGGAAATGCGAATTCGATCATCAGTCAGATTCGGCATTGCTTGGTGGATCGTCAGGCTATGGAAAACCAGCGCATCGCCCGGTTCGTAGTCCGTTGTCAGCCATTCGCCCTCCAGGTCCCGAGAGTCCACCCCCATACCCCCGGCTCCAAGCGCCAGGTGGTATTCGCGTACGCCCTCAAGATGAGATCGAGGCTTTACCGCGAGTCCTCCCAGGTCCCTGGGACACTCTCCCAGAGGAACCCAGCAGGAGTAGGTCTCGGTAGTACCCTGAATGTGGACGAAGTCCTGATGCGGCGGCGTTTTGAATTGATTGTTCTGTGGGAACATGATGCGAGCGATTTTGTTTGCGTGAGGCAGGACTTGGTCGTCCAAAAGGGCTCCCATCACCCGCATGATGGCCGGCGAATGGGCCAGCCCGTGGAAGCGCTCCAGCTTCTGGATTTCGCCGTAAACGTTCAGGTACTCTGGTTCGGGGTCCAAGTAGATCCGCTCGCCATTGGCAATCCCGTCGTTTGAGTGCGTGCCGGCCTTAAGCCAGCCGGCTTCGGCGCATTTCTCGAATACTTGGTTTCGAAGGGACCAAATCTGGCTTGCGTCGAGCAGTCCTCGGAAGAATAGGTGGCCGTCCCTGGCTATTCGTTGCCGCAGTTCCTGGCCATCGTCCAGCGCGTCGTTCGATGCTACAAACTCGTTCACTTGCACAGCCATGGTCCGTAATCCTCTCTTAGTGTCCGGCTCTGGCGTCCGACGGTCGCCGTGCTAGCTCAAGACCAAGGATGGAGAGTCCTTCCAACCGTTACCCGTCGCTATCGGAGACCGCTGCCAACAATCGCAAAGCCTCTTCGGCTGCCTCCTTTTTCCCTGGTCTCGTGTCGCGGGAAATGATCCGCATCAATGCCGAACGCGCTTTGGGATCGCCCTTTCTAGCCAATTCAATTGCTTCAGCGTCGCGCTTGTCGTAGTAGGACCAATCCCGCTCACCGATGTTCACGTCGAACTTCTTCCAATAGTACTTGAGGTCTTCCGACTTCCAACCGCTGTAGATTTCTTCCCAGGATGTCTTGACGTTATGGGGACCCAGGTAGGCTTCAACTATGGGCTGGCTCGCTGCCTGGTAACGATAGTCGACCGAGAAACGCATGCGGTCGAGGGTCGTATTCGGCAATGACTTGTGTACCGTCATACTGTGAAAGATCAACGCGTCGCCGGCCATGTAGTCGGTAGTTAGCCACTCGCCATTCAGATAATCGGCGTCTACACCCATGCCGCCGGCGCCCAGTTCGAGGTGATACTCGAAAAGACCCTGCTGGTGCGAGCCGGCCAATACGCTCAACCCGCCGAGTTCTCCCGGACAGTCGCCGAGGGGTATCCAGCAGGAGTAGGTCTCGGTCGATCCCTGAATATGGACGAAGTCCTGGTGTGGCGGGGTCGCGTACTGATTGCTCTGAGGGAACATCAGCCTGGCGATCTTCGTAGCGTGGGGCAGTACCTCCTCGCCCACCAGCTTCTCCATGACGTCCAGGATCGCCGGCGCGTGGGCCAACCCATGGAAGCTCTCCAGCCTCTGGACTTCGTCGTAGACCTCAAGATAGTCTGGCTCCGGCTCCAGATAGATGCGCTCTCCGTTCGCTATTCCGTCCTCCAGGGGTGAGCCTTCCTTCAGCCACCCGCCCCTCTGACAGACCTCGAGAACGTCGCGGCGCAGACCCCGGACTTGGCCGGGATCTAGCAAACCGCGAAAGAAGAGATAGCCGCTCCTATCCATCCTTCGCTGCAGTTCTTCGCTATCGTCCAAGACTTCGTTCGAAACTACGTATTCTGTCACGTCAACGGCCATATTGCTCTACCTCTCCATATAGTGCGACCAGAGTCCCCTGGTGTTTGTTTCGGGCGCCGGCCCCCCTCGTCCAATGTTCGCGGCTACCCCCTGCCTTCAGAAATGGCGTCCAAGACCCTCAGCGCCTCTTCGGCGGCCTTCCTCTTTTCGGGCCTCGTATCGCGAACGAATATCCGATTCAATGCCGGCCTCGCCGTCTCGTCGCCCTTTAGCGCGAGATCTATAGCCTCCGCGTCTCTCTTGTCGTAGTAGGACCAGTCCCGCTCGCCGAACCTGACGTCTTGCTTTTGCCAGTAATACTGAAATTCGGTCGACTCCCATCCAGGGTAGATGTCGTCCCAAGACGTCGAATAGTGCGGCATCAGGAACGTATCCAGCATCGGCTCGCTTACACCCTGGTAGCGATAATCGGCTGAAATTCGCATTCTGTCCGACGTCGTATTCGCCACCGACTGGTGCAAAGTCAGGCTGTGAAGAATGAGCGCGTCGCCGGCCAGGTAGTCGGTGGTAAGCCACTCTCCTTCCAGATACTCATCGTCGACGCCCATTCCGCCGGCGCCCAGTTCGAGGTGATACTTGTGAACACCCTTCTTGTGGGATCGTGGCAAAACGCTAAGTCCGCCCAACTCTCTGGGGCAGCTTCCCAAGGGAATCCAACAAGTGTATGTCTCTGTCGTGCCCTGGATATGGACAAAGTCTTGATGCGGCGGGGTCGAATGTTGATTGTTCTGCGGGAACATCAGCCGGGCTATCTTGGCCGGATGGGGGAGTACCTCCTCGCCCACGAGCTTCTCCATGAGGTCCATGATCGCCCGTGAGTGTGCCAACCGGTGAAAACTCTCCACCTTCTGGACCTCTTTGTAAACCTCGAGAAAGGCAGGCTCCGGCTCAACGTACACGCGCTCGCCGTTCGCTACCCCGTCGATTAACTCCGCGCCGTCTTTGAGCCATCCGGCCTTTTGCAGGACATCTAATACGTCCTTACGCGCTTCCAAATTCGATAGTGGATCCACCAGACCGCGGAAGAATAGGTACCCGTCTTCATCCATCCGCTCGCGCAGCGCACTCGCGTCGTGCAAGACGTCGTTCGACACTGCGTACTCATTCAGCTTGACTGCCACCGAACTCTACCTCCTGGTTCGTTTGATTGGTCTCTCCGCAGGAACGACCCTTCCCGACATTATTATTACAAATTCGACTATGTAAAGAAGCTGTCCACTCGGGAGCTAAGTGTGTCCGGTCTTGGCCGCGATCGAGTGGTTCAGTGCGGCAAGCGCCTCCTCGAAGACCTGCCGTTTGGCTGGATCGGGTTCTCGTTCGATCATCCTCATCAGGACTGGACGAGCTACTTCGTTACCCTGACGCGCCAGTTCCAGAGCCTCGGCGTCCCGCTTGTCATAGAAGCGCGAGTCGCGGACCACGGTTTCGAGGTCGAAGTTCCTCCAGTAGTACTGTAGGTCGCTCGACTCCCAGCCGGCATATACCTCCTCCCAGGTCATGTTCGCCACGTGCGGGTCCAGGAACGCGCCAACGATGGGCTCCCGTGCGCTCTGGTAACGATAGTCGACCGACAGCCGGAGCCGGTCGGTTGTGTTCGGCAATGCCCGATGCACAGCATGGCTGTGGAATACCAACGCGTCGCCAATCTCATAGTCGACGCTCAACCAATCGCCGGTCAGATCGTCGTCCGGCACTCCCAGGAACCCGGCCCCCCTGGTAACGTGGTGATCGTATATGCCGGCCTTGTGAGAACCCCTCAGCGCCACCAATCCTCCAAGTTCGCGCGGGCAATCCCCAAGGGGTATCCAGCAGGTGAACGTCTCAGGAGCTCCCTGAATGTGGATGAAGTCCTGGTGGGACGGAGTGGCGGCCACCGATTCGGCGGGAAAAACTACCCTTGCAATGTTCGTCGGATGGACCAGGACCGGGTCTCCAACCAAGTCGGTCATAACGCCCATGATCTCAGTCGACTGCGCCAACGCGTGAAACGATTCCAGCTTGTATATGTCTCTGTAGATTACGTAAAAGTCTGGCTCCGGCTCGGCACAAGCCTTTGACGGCTCCGCGATGCAATGCGAAGGACTAGTTCCGGCCTTGATCCAGCCGTGGCGTTCGCAAATGAGGGCCACTTGCTCCCGGAGGCACCTGATACTCTCGACATCTATCAAGCCGCGGAAGAACAAGAACCCATCTTCGGCCGCTCGACGCCTGAGTTCCACCCTGTCTCCAAGCGCTTCGTTCGCCGGCACGAAGTCCGCTGTCGCCAGCTGCATTCTCGACTCCTGATGTCTGGAATCGTAACATATGTAGCCATCGTCGGCCCTGTCCAAATGTAGCGGCGGGTTTCAAACCCGCCCAGGGCAAAATCTGGCCCGATGCACCCGGTTGTTCGTGTCTCCTACCATCCGATACCCATGTGCCCAGTCGTACAGTGAGGGTGAACGGACTTCCCCTGAGAATCCGGTGGTGCCACAAGAGTCCAACGCATCATACGGACCCACATGCAACGACGTTCGGCTAACGCCTCTTGGGTATACTCACATTAGCGCACCGTGAGTTGACAGCAGACCGTGGAGGAACAGGAGTGTAGGGCTGGGGCTTGTCTCCAGGCAGGACCATGAGGCCTGCTGGCCTTAGTAGTATCCACCCGTGCGCCACCCATTTCATCCCAATTGAGTGACCCTTGCAATCCGACGGTTATTAACGAATTCACCATAAACCAGAACGCATCGGTCCATCATGGCGCCCGGCGGTATAATCATGGATGAATTGTCGACTAGTCTCAATTCTGATCGCAACGCTGGTCCGGATCTCCACCGAACGGTCACGTCTTCCCACCTGTGCTGGGCCGAAATCGACCTCGGCGCTGTCGCTCACAACGTCCGGACGATTCACTCGACCCTCTCGCCCAACGTCGAGCTATTGGCCGTCGTGAAGGCAAACGCATATGGCCTCGGCGCGGTCCCAATCTCGCGAACCGTGCTCTCCGCCGGCGCCACCCGGCTGGGCGTCGCGAATCTGGACGAGGCGGCCGAACTCCGGCAAGCGGGCATCGAGGCACCGATTCTCGTTCTCGGCTATATACCCAACTCCGAGGCCGAGCGCGTTCTCGACCTTCGGGTCGTGCCCACGGTCGCATCAGCCGGCTTGGCTCACGCGCTGGATCGGCTCTGCCGGCGCAGGCAAACCCAAATTCCGGTTCACATCAAGGTCGATTCAGGCATGGGCAGATTCGGCCTGTTGCCCGGCGAGGTGGAGCCTCTCCTCAGATCGCTTGGCACTTCGAGCAACCTGCGATTTGAAGGTATTTACTCCCATTTCGCCACCGCCGATTCTCCGGACAAATCGACTGCCCACCAACAATTGCAACGGTTCACGGCCCTCCTGGACGCACTAAGGGCTTCGGGTTTTGAGTTCCCTTGCGTACACATGGCGAATTCCGCCGCAACACTGGCGTTGCCACAGGCTCACTTCGATATGGTCCGGTGCGGCCTGGCGTTGCTCGGTCACTACCCGGGAGAGTCTTGCAACCAGAGGGCACCACTTCGCCCGGCCCTGACTCTGAAGTCCCGCATTGCCCGTGTACGCAAGCTGCCGGCCGGCTCTGGCGTAGGATACGGCCACGTCTTCACCACCACTCGGCCGACTGACATCGCTCTGGCGCCGATCGGCTATGCCGAAGGAGTGAGACGTGCCGTCACCGGCCGGGGGCGTGTTCTCATCAGGGGCCGGAGGGCCCCGTTGGTTGGCCGCGTCTCGATGGGCTACGTCACCGTGAACGCTAACGGTATTGGAGCAGAGGTAGACGATGAGGTTGTCCTGATAGGCCTGCAGGGGAGCGAAGAAATCTCCGCCGAGGAGGTTGCCGTTTGGTCCGACACCATCGTGTACGAGGTGTTCACCGGCCTGTCCGAGCGCCTTCCGCGCATTTATCTTGGCTCAGAATCGCGGCGCGATTCTTGATAACCGTTCGGCTATCCCTTGATCACCACCACCGGCCGCAGTCGAACCACGTTCCGGCATAGTCCGGCCCCGTCAACCACCCTCATTACCTGGGCAACGTCCTTATACGCTTCCGGCGCTTCTTCAGCCAGCAGACCCCGTGCACGTGCCCGCACATAGATGTTCTCGGCCTCGAGCCGCTTCGTCAGATCGACCTTGCCCAAAAGCTTCTTGGCGGCCTTCCGGCTCCTGATCCGGCCGGCGCCGTGGCAACTGGACCCAAATGACAGCTCCATAGCGCCGGGCGAACCCACCGCGACGTACGAGTAGCGGCCCATGTCACCCGGCACCAGTACCGGCTGTCCAACCTCCCGGTACTCCTCCGGCAACTCCGGATGCCCCGGCGGAAATGCCCGTGTCGCGCCCTTCCGATGAACACACACCTCGCGCGAAATTCCGTCGATCTGGTGAGTCTCGATCTTTGCGATGTTGTGTGCCACGTCGTAGACCACCGCAATGCCCTCGCCGACGCGCTTGCCGAACCTGGCGGTGAATGTGTCTCTCACCCACTGTGTCAGACACTGTCGATTCGCAAACGCGAAGTTCGCCGCCGCCGCCATCGCCCCCAGATATCGTTGCGCCTCTGGCGACTTGATCGGCGCGCAGGCCAACTGGCGGTCCGGCAGATTGATCCCGTATCGACTTATCGCACCATTCATCACCTTTAGGTAGTCCTGGCATACTTGGTGTCCGAAGCCCCGGGACCCGGTGTGAATCAAGATCGCGATCTGGCCCACCTCGCCGATTCCAAGCCGTTCGGCGGCGTCCTGATCGTAGATCTCGTCCACCTTCTGAACCTCAAGAAAGTGGTTGCCAGATCCAAGCGTGCCCAGTTGCCGAGAACCTCTCTCTCTCGCACGTGAGCTGACGTGGTCTGGATCCGCACCCGGCAAACGTCCGCCGGACTCCAGCCGGCGCAGATCGGACGGTCTCCCGTAGCCGGCCTCCACCGCCCAACCGGCGCCCTGCTCCATAACCTTGGAAAGTTCCTTGGCCCGCAGATTGAGTCGACCTCCTCTTCCGACCCCGGCGGGGATGTCGCGGTAGAGCGCGTCGGCAAGACCGGCTGCCTTCCCCTTAAGATCGCTTGCTACGAGCGGCGTCGATAACAAGCGCACGCCGCAGTTGATGTCGAAACCAATTCCGCCGGGCGATATCACGCCGTCCTGCCCGTCGGTCGCCGCCACACCACCGACAGGGAAACCGTATCCCCAGTGAATGTCCGGCATCGCAATCGAAGATCCAAGTATTCCGGGCAACGTCGCGACATTCGCGACCTGTTCGAGCGACCGGTCCGACCTGATCGAATCCATCAACGCCGCGTCCGCGAACACCAGACCGGGAACACGCATCCCCGGCACCGTACCAACCGGCACCTGCCATCGATACTCATCTAGCTGCTTTAGGCTCATCGTTCCCCCGACGGAGGTCCATCCCTCACACGTCAAGTATAAACCGGGCCCGCCAAGTCCCATCGTGGTAGATGCTGGCTTCGTGGTAGGCGGCCGACTTCAACGCCATCTCCAGCGGCCGGCCGGATTCGCGTTCACCTCGGCACTCGGCAGTCAATCGCAACCCCGAAGCGTCCGACCTGCCGGCGACGTCAACCCGGAACTCCCGAAACAACCATCCCCGAGCGTCGAAGAGAAAGATCAGTTCATTGAGCCAGTCAATGAGCAGCGAAACTTCGTCTGTCCCATCAATCTCTACGGTCTCGGTTTCGATAGAGTCGAGTCGGTCCAAATCAACGATCAGGTTGAACAGCGCCCGGCCCGACTCCGCGAAAACCTCCTCCAATGAGTCGGCCGACGCTTCCACGCCCACGTCCGCGGTGTGGTCGAAATAGCTAAATGGACTCACGGCCTGTTCCTTCGCCGGCTGGCTCTACCCGCGCTCCTACGAGACGTTGACCGGGCGAGGCGTCCAGAATCACTCGCCGAAGGATGATTCCCGCCAAACCGCCTCTGCCGTCAGCATATTCCCAAATGCCCCAAAGCCGTCGCGTGACGATGTAGATCAAGGCCACCCCTGTCAGAGCGACAACGTGCGGGGGAGAGCCCGCCCAGATGAAGTAGATAGGAAGAGCTATGAACCCAACTAGCGTGGCTATCGAAGTCTTCCTGAACGGGATACAGGTTAGGAACATTCCAATCAACACTACCGCCGGCCCGACCGCGAACGCGCTCAACACCCCGATCGTTACCGCTACCCCTCGGCCGCCGCGAAACCGTTGGGTCGCCGGCCAGCCGTAGCCGGCCATAGCCGCAAGTCCGACCAGCGCCGCCGCCAATTCGTCCAGACCAGCCGCCCGAGCTAAAACTACAGGCAGAAACCCCTGCAGCAAGTTGAGTATTGCGACGAGAGCAGCCGGCGCCAAACCCACGTTCCGGTAGACGTTAGCCGCCCCAGGATTTCCCGTGCCAAACTCTCGGATGTCGATGCCGGCCCAAGTCCGGATCAATATCCGCGCGACTGGTACGGATCCAATCGCATATCCAACTACGAGCATCGGAAACAGCAAAGGTTCTATCATCACATGTACGAAACCATGTCCCGGACTCGGATCCCGGATGCGCCCTCAATTCCCCTCGAAGCCGGCGAAACATGCAGGATTGTAGACCAATGGTCGATCGCGGAACGAATTAATGTAGCGCGGGGGCTTGTCCCCCGCTGGGGCCGGGGTGGGGCAAACCCGACATACAACCAGCGGAATCACGCGTCCCATTTTCATCCTCTCATGCGGGCTTCACAAGGCCATGGTGATTCCGGCAAAGGCCGGAATCCAGGGAGGGGAGTGGATGGGAAAATGTAGCGCGGTCGAAGACTACGCGAGGTGGGGGGCTTGTCCCCCGCTCCCGGCAGTCCGGCAACCAACCGCGGTCCCGAGGTACCGTACAGAAGACCGCCAACCAACGCGCCCAATTTCATACCTTGGTGTGCCGGTGAAAGCCGGCACGTCCGGCCGGTGCCGAAACGATGACGCGCGACGTCGAGGGTGCGCCTGAACTGCCCCAAGACCCACACTCGTCGTACTACTATCAGGAAACCGGCGGCCTCCGTCTAATCCAGGGCCTCGCCTCCTCGAATGCGCCAGACGCAGCCAACACGGTCTCCTCGTCTCCCTTCCTCCCGACGATGTGAAGCCCTATCGGCAGCCCGTCAGCTGACAATCCGGCCGGCACAGTCGCCGCCGGATGCCCGATCACGTTGATCGGCAGCGTGAACGCGCCGTTCCAGTACTGGTCGGGGAAGACTGATTTGCTAGGCCTTCGGCCCGGATACTCCCCATTCTTAAAAGCTGGGAAACAGGCGGTTGGAGACAGCAGGAGGTCGTACTCTTCGAACAGGTCGGCCATCTTGGCCCGCAGAAGGTCGATGTGCCCCAGCGTATGGGCATATTCAGTCGCGGTCACCCTAGCTCCCATTTCGAGAAAAAGCCTCGCATACTCGGTAAGCTTATCGCCGTGGGTCTCCAGGTAGACGCCATTGGTTGCGAACGTGTTTGTCGTCAAGATGGGTCCGAACGTGTCGTAGGGTGGGTCTATCGAGAGATTCGCATCCTCCAGGTGGCATCCCAAGTCCTCGAATACCAGCGCTGCCTTCGACGTTACGTCCGATACGTCCGGCTCAACCTCCGCGAATCCAAAGTCCGGACTCCATGCCACCCGCAAGCCGCCGATTCCCTTCCCAACCGCTGCGACAAAGTCCGGTGGAGCCTCTCTCAGAGAGATCGGGTCCCTCCTGTCGTACCCTGCCATTACCTGCAGCAACAGCGCCGCATCTCCGACCGTCCGGCTCAGAGAACCCGCCTGAGCGAAAATATTGGGCATCGGCGCGCCCGTTGCGCCCCGGTAACTCGAGACCCGTCCCTGGTTAGGCTTGATGCCGTAGAGCCCGCAGAAGTTAGCCGGGATACGGATCGATCCGCCCCCATCGCTTCCAGTCGCTATCGGGCTCAGGCCGGCCGCGACTCCGGCCGCCGCTCCGCCGCTGGATCCTCCCGGCGTACGCTTCAAGTCCCACGGATTCCGACCAGGTTCGCCCAGCCGGTTCTCGCAGGCGCCCACGAGGCCGAACTCCGGAACGTTCGTCTTGCCCAGCATGATCGCGCCGGCCCCTCTGACTCGCTCCACCACTGCCGCGTCCTCGTCAGGTATGCGGTCCTTGAAAACGAGCGAGCCTACCGTGGTCCTGTATCCTTTCGTGGGCTCCGTGTCCTTGATCGAGATCGGCAGACCGTGCAGAGGCCCCAGCCTGTCACCGCGCCCGACCGCTGCCTCAGCGGCCCTCGCCGACTCCATCGCCTCATCGCGCGTCAGCAACAGGAACGCGTTCAGCTTCGGATTCAGCTCATCGATCCGCCTGAAATACAAGTCGGTCAACTCCACCGGCGAGACCTGTTTCTCTGCGATCAGTTTCAGAAGCTCAGTCGCTGGCGCGAAAGCAAGCTCTTTGTCAATCATGGTGTATGTTCCTCCTTAGCACCGGGGGCGGCGGCGTTACAGGATTGCGCCGTGTCGCTGGGAATTGGACTCCCACTTATCATATCTGCTGGCGGTTCGGCTAGGTAGCTTGCACGGTAGGTTAACGACGCGCTACGCGGCCAGTATACTTTCGCGGGCCGGCTCGTTATGCCACGTCATACAAGGGGGGTGTTTTCGGATGGACGGGACAATTCGTAACGCTCAAGTAGCTGACGTTCCTCGGATGGTTGAACTCTCCGAGCAGAAACGGACCGACTACGAGAAACACCAACCTATGTTCTGGCGCAAGGCCCGAGGCTCCGAGTCAGCCCAAAAGCCATATTTCGAGCATCTCCTGACGCTTGATGACACAATCCCACTTGTTTACGAGCAAGACGGGACGATTCGCGGCTTTGTCATTGCCAGATTACTCAGCGCCCCTCCAGTCTACGATCCCGGCGGTCTCACTTGCGACATTGACGACTTCGTCGTGGACCACCCCAGTGAGTGGAATAGCGTCGGTCGTGCTCTTCTGGATCGAGCGATAGTTGAAGCGCGTGCCCGCAACGCTGCCCAGATCGTGGTAGTAACCGGCGGCCACGACGTACATAAGCGCGAGATGCTCGCAGCGATGGGTCTGTCACTGGCATCCGAGTGGTGGGTGAGCGAAATATAGAATCGCGAAAGCGCCCGTTCAAACGCGCGCGGACCATGCCCTCGAATCTCGTCATTTGTACGAGATTGATGGTATCCGCCAACAACTATCGTCATTCCGGCCCCCACTTCGTCATCGGTACGAAAATGGATGGACCCGTCGGACCCAGCGCCGAATTCGTCATTCCAGCGAAAGCTGGAATCCAGGAGGGGCGGGGAGGGGAAAATGTAGCGCGGGGGCTTGTCCCCCGCTGGGGTGGGGCCTGGGCATGGCAGAATCGCCCGCGCGAATTCGCCGCACAAAACGGGGACTTCGTGTTTTCATACCTTGGTGTGCCGGCGCAAGCCGGGATGAGCGATTGGTACGAAAATGACGTCACCTGCCTTGCAACGTGAGTTCGAAAACCACCAATCCTCGCAATCGTCATTGGTACGAAAATGGCCGGATTAGCTAACTTCCTCTAACTGGGACTTCGTTTCCGGCCAGAAGAGGACATTGTAGGGCTGGGGCTTGTCCCCAGCCGCAGGCGGGTCATTAGCCGAGCCTAGTTCCGAGCCCCCGTAGAGAAGTCCGGCCAACCAGCACCTTGATTTTTTTTCATACCTTGGTGTGCCGGCGCAAGCCGGGATGAGCGATTGCTATGAAAATAGAATGGATTCCCTAACTTCTTCTAACTGGAGTCCCACCATTTTCATTCTCTTATGCGGGCTTCACAAGGCCATGGTGATTCCCGCGAATCCAGAGGGGCGGGGACGGGAAATGTAGCGCGGTCGAAGACTACGCGAGGCGAGGGGCTTGTCCCCCGCTCCCGGCAGGCCGTCAACGAACCCTGGTTCCGAGCCACTGTATCGGACACCCGCCAACAATCGCGCCGATTTTCATACCCTAGTGCGCCGACGTGGACCGGCGCCCGCGTCCCGATAAACCATCGAGCCCGTCTCCACCGCCGGCCCAGCCGGCCCCATCCGCTGCGCCAACACACCGGCGCCGGTACAATACCGCCATGCCGGCGTACACATCGCGATTCTCCGCCCTCCTCCTGGACATCGATGGAGTCATCCGGCAAGGTCGGCACCCCATCCCGGGCGCCGTCGAAGCCGTCCGGCGCCTCCGCCACAGTGGTCTCCCGCTGCGATTCGTCACCAACACCAGCACCAAGAGCCGCCGGTCTCTATGCTCCGAGTTGCAGTCAATGGGATTTGATCTTGAAGAATCGACGATTCTCAGCGCACCGGCAGCCGTCGCCGAGTATCTGCGCAAGCGCGATGATCCGTCCTGTTTCCTGATCGCCAAGGGCGACGTCGCCGAAGACTTCGCCGGTATTTCGCTCGACTCGGACCAGCCGGCCGCGGTCGTAGTCGGCGGGGCAGAGGAGAACTTCACCTACGATGCCATGAACCGCGCCTTCCAGCTACTCCTGGCCGGCGCCGAGTTGCTCGCGATTCACCGAAACCCGTACTGGCGCGTCGGCGTTGACCTGTGGCTCGACGCCGGCGCCTACGTGACGGCCTTGGAGTTCGCCACCGGCACGCGCGCCAGGCTCTTCGGTAAGCCCTCTCCCGACTTCTTCGCGCAGGCCGTATCCGGCCTCGGCGTGCCGGCTCACCGCGTGCTCATGGTCGGCGACGACGCTGTATCCGACGTCGACGGTGCCCAGCAGGCCGGCCTGGCCGGCGCGCTCGTACAAACCGGCAAGTTCAGGCCCCAAGACCTTGCCCGGCCCGGTTTCCATCCAGACTTGGTCGCAACCTCCATCTCAGCGCTCGTGGACCATCTACTGCGTGACCGAATCACTACGGCGCTTTGATTTCCGTCAACCACGCTATTATCTCTGTAGAACCTGCAATCTAGATGAGCGAATACTGGGCGTCGATGCCTTTCAAGCAGGGTTGGGTCTAATTGGCCTAGGGCGTTTTGAGATCAGGGAGCACCAAATGAGGCAAACCACAAGTTGGACCTCGTCCGACCTTGAGTTACTCCCGGACGACGGCAGGCGATACGAGATAATCGACGGAAAGTTGCACGTCTCCAAACAGCCCGGCTGGCACCATCAGTTCGTCTGTGGGCAGGTGTTCTCTCTCCTTCAGCGGTGGAGCAATGAGACCCAGGCAGGACAGGCCAACATTGCGCCGGGAGTGATTTTCTCGGACGACGGAGACGTTGCTCCGGACGTTGTCTGGGTAAGTAAGGAGCGCCTCAGTGCCGTATTGGGGGCCGACGGTCACCTGCACGGGGCGCCGGACCTCGTGGTGGAAGTGCTCTCTCCCGGATTGAGGAACGAGCAGCGAGACCGAGAAGCCAAGCTGAAGCTATACTCCGTCCGAGGGGTCCGCGAGTACTGGATCATCGACTGGCAGCAGCGTTTCGTGGAGGTGTATCGCCGGCAGCAGGCGTCTCTGCGCCTCGTCGGAACGCTCTACGAGAGCGATGTCTTGGAGTCGCGCCTTTTGCCCGGCCTTTCTTACCCGATCGAAGAACTGTTCGCACTCATAAGATAAGCGCCTGCGCTCAGATCAATACTCCTGCAGCAGCACGCCTCTAAGTCCATCCTCACGCCGGTCCTCGAGTATAAGGGCGATTGCCTCCGCCAGATCATCACGCGCTCCATCCAAACTAGTCCCCTGACTGTTAGCTCCAGGAATCTCAGGACAGTAAGTATTTTCCAGTCGTCCTCTCTCTCTAAGACTGCCGTGAACTCGTTTCGCAATCCTCACGCGCTCCGACTCTCAGCGACGTCACACCCCTCGTCCGGGCGGAACCATTTCATTCACCAATCAAATCCCATCTGATATCACGAGATTCGAACGGGACGTTCTCAGCTACCGGCAACGCGTTCCACGTTGAGCGCCCCGAATTCAGAAGCCTCGTGCCCGGAGATTGCAGACCGACGCAAAGGCCTTATTCTGTTACAGGATAACCGGCTCCGGCCATCGCCTTCTCGATTTCGGACTTGCTGGTCCGCCCCGGGTCGTGCCGTAACTTCACCGACCGGGACAAAATGTTCCCATCGACGAACTCGACGCCGTCCAGGCTCGTGACCGCCTCTCGTATGGTGCTGACACAGTGTCCGCAAGATATGCCCCGTGCCTTTAATTCCAGTGTCTCCATCTTTCTCTTCTCCTTTTGTATTTTGAGTCGCCCGCCAGACTTGACCGTCAGGACCTCAGCTTCAGCCGGCGAAGTCGCAATGAGTTAGAAACAACCGTAACCGAACTGGCCGCCATCGCCAGAGCCGCCAGCATCGGATTCAAGAAGCCGCTGTCGCCCAATGCCGGCTGCAACCAGACCGGCACTCCGGACTGACCGAAAACCGCATAAAGCACGCCGGCCGCAACCGGGATCAGTGCCACGTTGTAGGCGAAAGCCCAGAACAGGTTCTGCTTGATCGTGCGCATCGTCCGCTTCGACAGCTCAATCGCCGCGCTTACCCCTCGCGGGTCGCCGCTCATTAGCGTCACGTCAGCAGTCTCGATCGCTACGTCGGTTCCGGACCCCATCGCGATGCCAACGTCGGCCTGCGCCAACGCCGGGGCGTCGTTGATTCCGTCCCCTACCATCCCTACGCGATGTCCCTCGGCCTGCAGCCGCTTCACCTCGTTCGCCTTCTGGTCCGGCATAACTTCGCCTATAACCTTGTCTACTCGCAGTTCGAGGCCGATCGTTTTCGCCACTCGGCGACTGTCGCCGGTTAGCATCACTACCTGCAATCCCATCCGGCTGAGTCTGGCGATGGCCTCCTCGGCCCCCTTCTTCATACTATCGCCCAACCCGACAAAGCCGGCCAGCTTCCCGTCCACCGCGACGAATATCGCCGTCAGGCCGACCCCCGCCAACTTGCCCGCTTCTGTCGCTAAGGGCAGGGTGTCCACACCCTGCTCGGCCATCAATCCAGTGTTTCCCAGCAGCACTCGCTTACCTTCCACCATCGCCGAAACGCCCTGCCCCGGCAGCGCCTGGAAACCCGCCGGCTCCGCCAACGCCAGACCGCGCTCTCTTGCAGCATCGACGACCGCTTGGCCCAGCGGATGCTCCGATCCGCGCTCCGCCGAAGCCGCCAGCCGAAGGACTTCGTCCGCCGATTCGCGGTTCGTCGTGACCAGCCCCTTCAGGGTCGGTTTGCCCTCGGTCAGAGTGCCTGTCTTGTCCATCACCACGGTGTCCAGCCGATGGGCATTCTCCAACGCCTCGGCGTTGCGGATCAGAATACCGGCCTCGGCCCCTTTTCCGGTGCCAACCATTATCGCGGTCGGTGTCGCCAGGCCCAGCGCGCAGGGGCAGGCGATAATCAGTACCGCGATAAAGTTGAGCAGCGCGATGTCGAACGACGGCTCCGGTCCAAACAACAGCCACAATACGAACGTCGCCGCTGCGACCGCGAATACGGCCGGAACGAAGTAGCTGGCGATCAGGTCGGCCAACCTCTGCACCGGCGCCTTCGATCCCTGCGCCTCCTCCACCAGCCGGATGATCCCGGCCAGCACCGTTTCACTGCCGACTCGCGTCGCGCTAAACTTGAAAGAGCCGGCCGTGTTGATCGTGGCGCCGATTACCTGGGAACCTGGAGCCTTGTCCACCGGCATGCTCTCGCCGGTTATCATCGACTCGTCGACCGCGGAACCCCCCTCGATCACCTCACCATCCACTGGAACTCGTTCGCCGGGGCGCACCAGGACAAGCTCGCCGGCCGCGACCTCGCCAACCGGAATATCCACCTCCCGGCCTGCCCGAATGACGCGAGCGGTCCGCGGTTGCAACCCGACCAATCGCTGAATCGCGGCCGAGGTCTGGCTGCGGGCCCGGGCCTCAAGGTACCGGCCGACCAGTATCAGCGCGATGATGACCGCCGCGGTTTTGAAGTACAGGTTCCCTCCTCCCACCGCGTCGAAGAAGCCGGGGAATAGCAGTACGCCCACGCTGTAGATGTAAGCCGCGCTGGTGCCGACGGCGATAAGCGTGTGCATATTCGCGTTGAGGTGGCGTATCGCCGACCAGGCGCTGGCGTAGAACTGCCAGCCGGCCCAGAACTGGACCGGCGTAGCCAGCATCCAGATCAGATATCCTCGGCCGGGGATGTCGCCGATCGCCGGAATCGCTCCGGCAAGGCTCAGCAACAGGATCACTCCGGCAAGCGGAACCGCGAACATCGCCTTCGTCCTGAGCCGCTGCGTTGTAGCCACGTCGCGCCGCACCGGCTCAGTGGCGGTTCCAGCCTCGTCGCTTTCCGTTCTGTCCTCCGGCTCGACAAGCTCGTAGCCGGCCGCTTCGACCGCCTGCTTCATCGTGCCGACTCCCGCATGCGCCGGGTCGAACACCATCGTCGCCTTTTCCGTCGCCAGGTTCACCGACGCCTCCCGGACGCCATCCACGCCGGCCAGAGCCTTCTCCACTCGCCTGACACATGCCGCGCAACTCATACCCTCGACGGCAAGGGTCACCATTTCCGTGTTCTTTTGTTCTGTCATCGCAGTGCTCATGGCAGCCTCATTGGGACAATTGTCGTCAACCCTGGTCGTCAACCCGTACCGAGCGGTCCTTTGCCTCGAAGACCGCCAGCAGCTCAGATATCACCCGCTCACGCTGGGCCGGGTCTTCTCCCCGAATCGCGGTCGTCACGCAGGTCTGCAGGTGATTGTCCAAGATCGCCCCGTTCACCCGGTCGATCGCCGCCCGGATCGCGTCTGTCTGCCGGATGATGTCGATGCAGTACCGGTCATCCTCGACCATCTTCTGGACCCCGCGCACGTGGCCCTCGATGCTCTTGAGCCGGTTCAGCACCCGCCGGCGCGCCTCGTCATTCATATACCAGCTCTCCTTCCCACCCCACTGGGGGAGGGGTACGCTCAACATCATATGGCCTAAATCGGTAATCTGTCAATTCGCCGTCTCAACGGGCGCGCGCCGCCGCAAATCCCCTAACCGTATCTTCGCGACCGCGCCATCCGCCACCTCCGGCCCGGCCGGCCGTATTGCCGCCCGGCTCCGATTGCCGGTATCATAGCCCTGAACCCCACACTCGAAACAAAGTCGAATCGGAGGTCCCCTTATGAACGGCGCAGACGCGGTTGCCAGCATTCTCAAGCAGGAAGGCGTTGAGTATCTGTTCTGCTACCCCTCCAATCCCCTCATCGAAGCATGCGCTAAAATCGGAATCCGGCCCGTCCTCGCCCGCACCGAGCGCACCGTCGTCAACATGGCCGACGGCTACGCCCGGACCTCCAACCGACGTAAGCTCGCAGTCTGTGCCGTCCAGCACAGCCCCGGCAGCGAAAACTCCTTCGGCGGCATCGCCCAGGCCTACGCGGACTCCGTTCCCATACTCTTCCTCCCCGGCGGCGTAGAGCGCGAAGAGGCGATCATAGCCCCCAACTTCGACGCCACGTTCAACTACAAGCACATCACCAAGTGGGTCAATCGCATTCCCACACCCGAGCGCATCCCGGCAATGATGCGAAGGGCCATAAGCCAGGTCCGAAACGGCCGGCCGGCGCCGGTCCTCCTCGAGGTGCCGATCGATATCTCCCAGGGAGACTTCGACGAATCGTATCTGTCCTATCAGCCAGTCGTGACAACCAGGTTGGCGCCCGATCCGGCCGTGGTCGAGGCCGCCGCCCGGGCGATATTGGACGCCGAGAACGTACTGATCTCCGCCGGCCAGGGCGTGATGTACGCCGAAGCCACCGCAGAGCTCCGCGAGCTCGCGGAGCTGCTCCAGGCGCCGGTTGCCTCTACGATGCCTGGCAAGGGAGCGTTCCCCGACGATCATCCACTCTCCTGCGGAGGCGCCGGCCGGTCCTACTCCGACATGGCCGATCATTTCCGGCACAAGGCCGACCTGATCCTCGGAGTTGGCTGTAGCTTTACCCTGGCTCCCTATGCGATGCCATTCCCGCCCGGAAAAGTCATGGTGCACATAACCCTGACCGAGGGCGACATCAACAAAGAGTATCCCACCGAGTACCCCCTGATCGCGGATGCTAAGCTCGCCCTGCGCGCAATCATCGACGAGATCCATCGGCAGACCGCAGGGCAATCGCTCAGCCGGAACGGCGCCGTCGCGGACGAGTTGAAGGGCATCAAGGATAGTTGGATGGCCAAGTGGATGCCGGCCCTGACCTCCGAAGAGAAGCCCATCAATCCCTACAGGGTCATCTGGGAAACCATGCACGCGGTCGACCGCCGGCAGACGATTGCCACCCACGAAGCCGGCTATCCCCGCGACCAGATGGTACCCTTCTGGCAGTCCGTGGAGCCGAACACATACCTCGGTTGGGGCAAGACCACCCAGCTCGGCACCTCGATCGGAATGGGCATGGGGGCCAGGCTCGCCGCGCCCGACAAGCAGGTCGTCGCCCTCCAGGGAGACGCCGCGATCGGCATGTGCGGCATGGAAATCGAGACCGCGGTCCGAGAGCAGATACCGATTACGATCGTTGTCCTCAATAACAGCATCATGACCGGCTACAACCGGTACCTGCCCGTCGCGATGAAGGAGTACGGAATCGGCAAGCTCTCCGGCGACTACGCGAAGCTGGCCGAGAGCCTCGGTGCCTACAGCGAGCGAGTCGAGGAGCCGAGCGAGATCAAGCCGGCGATCCAGCGCGCAACCGAGCAGAACAGCCAGGGCCGGGCCGCTCTGATCGAGTGCATGGTCTCCCAGTATGCCCATACTTCGCCTGAGTAGAGCATCGCCGACTTCCATCCTTCCTGTACCCGCAACATCATCTGGTCATTCAATGATTGGAGTTTAGTGAACATGCCAGTAGTCCTCACCAAGCAGCAATACGACGAGCTAGCCGCAATCGACAGCGCGACCATAGCCAACGCCATCGAGCCCTTCAAGGTGCGTGATGACACCACCGGGTTCGTCGGCCGCGACGTAACGTGCTTTTTTCCAGAGATGGGCGTGACCCTTGGATACGCCGTAACCGCCACCGCCGATAGCACGGTCTCTCGCGAGTCCCGAGATCACTACGGCCAACACCGTTTGTGGGAGGCTGTGGAGGCCTCACCCAAGCCCGTCGTGATAGTTATCCAGGACGTCGGACCCGCATCGGCTCGCAGCCACTCCTGCTTCTGTGGAGACGTTATGGCCACGACCGGCACCGCCCTTGGCGCAATCGCGCTCGTCACCGATGGCGGCGTTCGAGACATTTCCGAAGTTAAAGAGATCGGTATGCAGTACTTCGCCGGCGGAGTCGTGGTTTCACACGGTTCCCACCAGTTCCACGAGATAAACGTGCCCGTGACCATCGATGGGATGTACGTCCGCCCGGGCGACCTGATTCACGGAGACGAGAACGGAGTCGTGCTCATCCCCGACTCGATAGCCACCAGGGTCGCCGCCGAGGCGCGAAATGTCTTGGAAGTCGAGAAGGCTCGCAAGGACATCGCCAGAGTTCCCGGCTTTACCGCCTCGATGCTGAGGAAATAGCGACGGGTACTGATCGGCTACTTGGTCATGCCCATCCGGAATTCGTCATTGGTAGGAAAATGGCCGGACTAGCTAACTTCCTCTAACTGGGACTTCGTCTCCAGCCGGAAGAGGACATTGTAGGGCTGGGGCTTGTCCCCAGCCGCAGGCGGGTCATTAGCCGTGCCGAGTTCCGAGCCCCCGTAGAGAAGACCGGCCAACCAGCGCGCCATTTTTCATATCTTGGTGTGCCGGCGCAAGCCGGGATGGGTGATTGGTACGAAAATGGATTTCTAGCCAATTTCCCTTGACTCGTGTTCGTTTCTAGGCGGAAAAGCAGAGTGTAGCGCGGGGACTTGTCCCCCGCTCTAGGCAGTCCGGTAACCAACCCTCATCCCGCGCCAACGCAGATACGACTCACCAACCATTGGCCCGGCTTTTCATACCTTGGAGTGCCGGCCCCTGCCGGCATGGGTGATTGGTACGAAAATGGCCGGACTAGCTAACTTCCTCTAACTGGGACTTCGTTTCCAGCCGGAAGAGGACATTGTATTGTAGGGCTGGGGCTTGTCCCCAGCCGCAGGCGGGTCATTAGCCGTGCCGAGTTCCGAGTCCCCGTAGAGAAGACCGGCCAACCAGCGCGCTATTTTTCATATCTTGGTGTGCCGGCGCAAGCCGGAATCCGGAGGGGCGGAGATGGGAAATGTAGCGCGGTCGAAGACTACGCGAGGCGAGGGACTCGTCCCCCGCTCCCGGCAGACCGGCAACCAACTCCAGTCCCGAGCCACCGTAGAAAAGACACGCGAACCGGTGCCGCGATTTTCATACCTTGGTGTGCCGGCGCAAGCCGGAATGGTCGATCGAAACGGTCGCAAATCCCGTGTACGGTGAACCACCATCTGACGCGGCTCTGACTGACTCGCATGGTATAATCCGCGCGCTATGGAACAACGCCCGGTAAATGAAGACAAGCCGGCCGACGATGAATTCGAACCAAGAGTTCGTCGCAGTATCGAACCACCGCCGGCAACCCAAGACAAGCCTGCCGTAGATGAATTCGAATCAACAGTTCATCGCGATATTGAACCACCCCCGGTAACTGTAGAAAGACCGGCCGTTGACGAATTCGGAACAAGGGTCCATCAGCCTATTGGCCAACCGCTGGTAACCGAAGAAAAGCCGGCCGTTGACGAATTCGAACCGGGACTCCATCTCTCGGTAGCCGATGGCTTCCGTTTCGGTTGTGGGTTTGTCTTAGCCGGCATAGGGTTTTATTTTGCGGTGATTGTGATCGCAGCGCTTCTCCTGGCCGCCGCTGGACTCCTGGGAGCGCCAATCTCTCTAGACTTCCTTTTCGGTGGCAATTGATACCGAAGCCGTGCACCTGGCATGTTCATTTTGCAAAACAGATTCTTGGCGTTGAAAATGGCCAGGCATACTAACCTAATTGCTTTATTCTGTGTGCCTTTGCCCTCAGAGGCCGACTAGACGTCGTGTGGACTTAGAGGTGAAACGGCACCATTCCAGCAATGCGTCGCTTTGCTAGTTGTATGCCCCTGCCGTTAAAATACGTGTGCGACGGCGTGCGCGCGGTTGGTCGGTTCGCAATGTGCGGGAGTTCTGACTCGCCGACTGGCTAGGGGGGCATGTTTGGACCTGGTAATTTTTGGCTTGCCGGGTGGTGGCAAGGGCACTCAGGGCGATCTCCTCACCAAACGATTCAGCTACCACAAAATGAGCACCGGCGAGTTATTGCGAAAGCAAATTGAGCTCGACACTTCCTTGGGCAAGATTGCCAAGGCCCACATGGACGCCGGCAATTTGGTCCCCGACGACGTGATCATCACTTTTGTGCGTGAGCAAGTCGGGTCATTGCCACCCGAAACGCCCCTCTTGTTCGATGGATTCCCTCGTACCATCCGCCAAAACGAGGCTCTCGAAAAGATGCTTGACTCGATGAATCGGCAGATTGGTAGAGTGATTTATCTCAAGGCTCCCGAGGAGGTCGTCGTCCAACGCATGCTTGCCCGAGGCCGCACCGACGACAGCGAACAGGCGATTCGCCGGCGCATTCATAGCTATCACCGTGCGACGAAGCAATTGCTAGAATACTATAGTGAGCGTGGCTTGATAAACGAGGTTGATGGAGTCGGTACGCCAGAGGATGTGCACGACAGAATCGTCGCCTCGGTATCCCTGGCGCCCAGTGGCCGTGAGGTTCGATGACCCTCATCGCGGTGCGTTTTGCTTCGCCAATCTTCAGTTCCGCTCTAGTGGCCGGACCGTTTAAGAGGATTCAGACACTTGCCCGAGGATTCCTTGTTTTTCGACAAAGATCTCACTTCCTAGCCAACAATGCCCAGTTATACTGCAGGCGAGGTGCTTTGAATGACCATTGCCAAGCAGAGTCCTGTCTTTGAATCGCTGCTGAGCAAACGCGCCCAATACGAGGCGCCCGCCGTCGCCTACCGAGCCCGCGAAAGTTGCTCCACAAAGCGAAGTTTCGATTACGGTGGCGGAAGACCCGATCCGGGATCCTTCCCCTACGAGGAGCTTGCCAAGGCCACTGCCACCATGCTCCAGCGCGATGGTGCCGAGGCGCTCAATTATGGTACGGTCTACGGCTACGATAAGCTCCGAGACCTCGTCGTCGATAAGCTAGACCACCACGAAGACATCCAGATCCGGCGTGAGAATGTGCTCATAACCCATGGCGCATCCAACGCCATTTCCTTGTTTGCCGATACCTTCTTGGACGTCGGCGACTCGATCATCGTCGAAGCGCCGACGTTTATGGGTTCGTTGCGAACGTTCGATAGGCATCGAGCGCGGATCATCGGAGTTCCCGTCGATGACCAGGGAATGGACATTAACGCGTTGGCCGACGCGCTCGCCGGGTTGGCAAGAAAAGGCGAGCGGGCCAAGTTCATATATACAATCGTCAACTTCCAGAATCCAGCCGGCCCAACCCTTCCGCTCAATCGACGTCAAGAGCTTATCGCTTTAGCCAATCAGTACGAGACTCTGGTCCTCGAAGACGACGCGTACGGTGAGCTGCGCTTCGAGGGCGATCCAGTCAGGTCTCTGATCGGCCTGGACAACGGTGAGCTCGTCGCTCGATGCAGCACATTCTCGAAGATACTGGCCGCCGGGCTTCGGTGCGGCTACCTGATCGCCGATCCGGAAATCCTCTCACACGTCAGCTCGTTCAATACCGGCGGCACAAACTACTACATAAACTATCTCGTCTATGAGTACCTGAGCCAGCACATGGATGATCACATCCGGCTCTTGATCGACGTGTACCGAGCAAAGAGAGACGCGGTCTTGGATGGTTTGGATTACCATCTGAAGGGTGAGGCGCGTTGGAGCCGGCCCGAAGGCGGTTTCTTCATTTGGGTCGAGCTGCCCGAAGGCGTGGACCCGGACAAACTGGCTCAGTTGGCGTTCGAAGAAAACGTGAACTATATCCCTGGCTCTCCGTTCTTTCCAGACGGTCGACAGGGGAGCAACTTCCTCCGGCTGGCCACCAGCTATATGTCCGTAGAGGACCTCCGCGAAGGCATGGACGTCTTTTGCCCACTAGTGAAGAAGGCCCGGCGCTAGGCCGCAAAGCGACCCATCTGCCCCGTCAGCCCGACCACCGGTAGGACTTGGCCAGCCGGCCCGGGCAACCCAAAGCGTCAGCACCTCACCCTGATCCTTCCCAAGCTTACCTCGCAATTCGTTGCGATGATTAACCATTCTCGTAATCTCTGGTCCAGTCTTCTCGGTTCCCGCCGCCAATCCGGCCTCCGATCGGTCATTCCGGCGCAGGCCGGAATCTGGGGAGGGGTGAGGATGGGAAAAATGTAGCGCGGTCGAAGACTACGCGAGGCGAGGGGCTTGTCCCCCGCTGGGGTTGGGCCTGGGCATGGCAAAATCTCGCGTGCGAATTCGCCGCATAAAATCGCAACTCCAGGTTTTCATTTCTTGGTGTGACGGCGGCAGCCGGAATCCAGGAGGGATAGGGATGGGAGAATGTAGCGCGGTCGAAGACTACGCGAGGCGAGGGGCTCGTCCCCCGCCCGGGTCGGGTCGTGGCGAAATCTGCCGTGCCAAGTCGCTGTACCAACCCACGACTCCTCCTTTTCAACCCTTGGTGTGCCGGCACAAGCGGGCACGAGCGACTGGTACGAAAATGCCCTTGCCTACAACACCCCAGCCTTAACTCCAGCGAAATCGCCATTTGATAAATCGACCAAATGTGCGATATATTTGTTGCGGCCCTTGCGAGCGAGCTTCCCATCACGCCACCAGCCCGAATTCAAATCGAACAGAGGCTAACCCTTGATCGCATACAGCGTGAACGTCTCCTACCTGATGCCCGATTTACCCATCGACGAACGGCTCCGACGGGTCCGCGACGCCGGCTTCAAATACTTCGAGTGGCTCTTTCCCCAGCGCATCGATCTCCAGCAGCTTGTACGGCTCAAGGACGAGTTCGGACTCACCATGGTGCTCCTCGACGCGGAAGTAGATGCCGAAAACCCGCGCGGCCATCTCAGCAATCCTGACACCGGGGACGCTTTCTTTGCCCGTCTGGACGAGGCGGTCGAAATCGCTCGCGTAACCGGCGCTCGCCTGATCAATACCCTTTGCGGCCTGAGGCTGCCCGGCGTAGAGCGCCAACGGCAAGTCGATTCGATGGTATCGAGGCTCCGTCAGGCTTCCGCGTTGGCTGAATCCGAAGGCATTACCATCCTGATCGAGGCCCTCAATCACTTCGACAATCCGGGCTATTTTGTAACCAATTCGAAGGATGGATTCGAAATCGTCGACGCTGTCGATAGCCCAAACGTCAAGTTTCAGTACGACCTCTATCACATGCAACTGATGGAAGGTAATCTGATAAACACCGTCCGCAATAACCTCGACAAAATCGGCCATATCCAACTTGCCGATGTGCCCGGCCGGCTGCCCCCGCGGGACGGCGAGATCAACTTCCCAAACGTGCTGAAAGCGATCGAGGAGGCCGGCTACCACGGGTTCGTTGGTCTCGAGTACAGGGCGCCCGCCGATAACCAAGATCCATTTGCCTGGTTGTCTCCCGAAGCCCGCCGGCGCACCCTATAGGCACTCGGAGTGCTCAAGGACAGCCCTCCGGCAAGGACTCAACCGCCTGGCGAGCCCCAAGAAAGATCGGTCGTCGACTTTTGGCGCGGTCGAACTTGGATATCGGACCGGCTCAAAACTACCGGCGGCCAATCGCTGGAGATCGTGTTCCAAGGCCGTTGGTCCCCTGATTCCGGCCCAGATTTTCGCGACGCCGTCACAGCATCCCCGACCGGGAAACTCTCAACCGGCGACATCGAGATCCACGTACGCGCCTCCGATTGGTATGGGCACGGACACCACAACGATCCCGCATACGACAGCGTCATCCTCCACGTGGTCTATCGGGACGATCTCGGCCTGCCGGTCATGCGCGCCAACGGCCGGCCAGTCGAGACGCTGGAACTGTCGTCGATTCGTCCAATCATCCCCGATTCACCGGCCTCCGAGACTTCTGATTGTCACACCCTCGCCGCCAGTCTGCCATCTGATGCGTTACGTGGCGCGCTCGAGCGGCTTGGCGACGAGTGGTTCCTGGTCAAGGCCGGCAAATTGCAGACCCAGATGAGCCTCCTCGGGCCGGAAGCGACGCTCGTGGGTGCGTTGTTTGACGCGCTGGGCTATAGCCAGAATCGGAAGCCTCTCCGCCGGCTCGCGGCCAGCCTGCCCCTCGAGCTCTTGCAATGGGCCTTCCGTTCCGGCCCATCGACCATCGAAGGCCTTCTGATCGGCACCGCCGGCCTCTTGCCATCTCAGCGCCCGTTGGCCGAGAGTGACTGGCAAACCGATGACTATACCGCCGAGCTCGAATCGGCCTGGCAGATGTCCTCCGGTCCGGCACGACATCCCACTCTTGCGGCCCACGATTGGAGATTCTCCGTCCGGCCTGGCAACTCTCCGCTCCGCCGGCTTGGCGCGGCCGCTCGCTTGGTCGCGCCCGGATTGGACAACATCATAGATGCCTGGATGCGAACGGTCGCGTATGAGCCGTTCGACCTGCCAGAGCTGTTGTCCACGCTAGTGATTCAAGATATCGATAGCTATTGGGCGTGGCACTCGGATTTCGGCCGGCCCTTACACAATGGCCCGACCGCGTTGGTCGGGCGCAGCCGCGCCATCGAGATTGTCGCGAACGTCGCCTTGCCGTTCGTTTATGCCCTGGGGTCGATGTCCAATCAGATTACACTCACGTCGAACGCCTTGACCGCGTTTGGGCGTCTACCGGCCCCCTCTTGGAACGTCGCGACCAGGTCTGCGATTCAACTGGTGAATCACCCAAATCTGGCCAAGCTCGCCTCCGGAGCCCGGCGCCGACAGGGTCTTCAATGGCTTTTCCGGAGCTATTGCGAGCAGGGCAGGCTCCTCGATTGCCCGTTGTTGGAGCTCGGCGAGACAACTGATCAGCTCGTCGCGCAGCCCACAGGCGCGCCCAAGGAAGCTTCGTCTTAGACGTGCCTTCTCTTTTCACTCATGCCGTCCACCTTGACATTGCCAACATCGCATTCCCCGTATCTCGATCCGGAAGCGTCAACCATGACGAGAGGAACGGGGTAGCCGGGAACCCCACTCGCATCAACTGGCTCCTCAACAAACACTACCGCGATCGTAAGTGCGATTCGCGAATCGTCCTTGGGGGTGGGGAATCGGCAAACCCTCACCGGCCTGAACAATCCATGCACGGAAGCATCCCGGTGGGGCGGGTGAGGGGAATGTAGCGTGGTCGAAGACTACGCGAGGCGAGGGGCTCGTCCCCCGCTTCTCCTGTCCGCGAACTGGCACCTTTTTAGAGAAATCGCATGACCCGCCGTTACCGCCTGGTCCACGCCGGCGCCCGATTAACTACTGCCCACTATCGCCCTCTGCTGGCGACACGTCACCCAGAAAATCAAGTAGCAACCTGTTGAACTCCTCCGGCCGCTCGATATTGCAGCAGTGAGATGCGCCGGCAATGACCTCTAGCCTGGACCCAGCAATTTGCCCGTGAATTCGCCTCGCCGCCGCGACAGGCGTTGCCAGATCATGTTCCGCGGCAATGACGAGCGTTGGAGCGCCAATTTGATTCAACCGAGCCGTCGTGTCCACCTCAGACACCGCCAACGCCGCGCCCGCGAAACACTCTGGATCTGTCCCTGAGACGACTCGGCGCACCTTCCACAGATCCGGAGGATTCGTCTGACGATACTCATCGGTGAACCAGCGGCCCAACGTTGCATCTAATAGAGCATCCATGCCCGATTCGCGGGCCGTATCAGCGCGTTCTCGGAACCCCTTTCGACCTTCCGGCGGATACTCACTCGTCGTTGACGCGAGCGTCAGGCTGAGGACCTCGTTTGGATGTGAGAGCGCATGTGTCTGCGCGATCATTCCACCCATAGACAGTCCCACCACGTGTGCGGCCCCGACTCCGATCGAATGCAGGAAGTGATAGAGGTCATCCGCCATTAGCTCGAGAGAATATGGCGGCTCCGCCTTTTCCGATCCTCCGTGTCCTCTCGCGTCGCATCGGATCACCTCGAACTGTGCCGCCAGCGGGGCCACCTGGTTCTCCCAGAACGTGAGATCCATTGCGAGTCCGTGGATCAACACCACCGGAGTGCCTTCTCCAGTGGTGTTGTAGTTCACGCTTATTCCGTTCGCGATACTGAGCAACTCAAAGCCTCCTTCCCGGGCCCGATGCGCATCGTATCCCTTTCACAACCTGTACCTGAACATGAGGGTCTCTAGGTCCAGTTCGAGGTCCAAGTATATGCCCTCCCCGTCCGCCTGGATTCCGAGTAATCTGAGCGGGAGCTGCGCGAGCGCTATGTCCAGCTGTGGATTAATCACCTCGTCGCCCAAGTCGGTAACCCCTTCCGGCAGCAACAACGATCCCAGGTTCGTCTCGACCACTTCGACGCGTAGAAGACCGTTTTCCGCGTACGGGCGCACTGTTATTTGAAAAGGCACCGTAATCCTGGAGGTTACGATTGCGTCGCCGGATATTTCGACGATATTCTGTTCTTGGGCGTCGATACGCAAGTTCTCTATCTGTACGACGCCAACGTTGCGTAGTCGCTCAAGCTGATTGGCGACCTCTTCCGTCAGGTAATCCTCGTTGATGAAAAGTGTTATGTCCGGCTCGCCCGGGATTGCCTCGGCCACGACTCGCGTCTCAGGAGGGTCTCGTAACAGCAGTGCTACCAAGATTGCAACGACCCCCACAACTAGACCCAGGATAAAGCCGCAGGTTAGCCTCAATTCGCTCCTCGCCAGGGCAAAATGGTCGAAAGGCTCTCCCTCCGAGATCCCCGAATAGTATATCTCTACCTATCCCAGGGTGTGCTTGCGGGGCCTACTATGGCCTGGACCGTTCAACCGCAAACTTGGCTGACGACTTGCCATAATCTGCCCACCAACTCATCAGCGCATTCTGACCACGCCACTGCCTCCAGCTTCGGCAACCCAAGCCGGCGGCGGTTCGCTCGTGCGCTGCCATTCCTCTTGTGGTATCATTTCGGACAAATGTTCGTAGTTTTCTTCGCAACTCCAGATCTCAATGTCGATTCAAGTCGAACAGAACCACCTCCAAAAAAGTTAAAATTGCAAAACAAAATCTCCAAGCAACTGCCCTGGTTGGGTGAGAGCCGGCTCAAGAACCGTCCTGCTGCGGTCTTCGATTCCTTCCGACAAGGAGGCCTAACATAATCCGGCGCAACAACAGGCGCGACCCGTCCTCTCTGCGTGAGGCTCTCGTATCCGTCGAGCAAGAGTCATCCGGCCCGCCAGAGTACTCTCCGTCCGTCAAGGACCTGCCGGCCGCCGATCGACCGCGCGAGCGACTGGCACAGCACGGCGCCGACAAGCTCTCTACTCCTGAGCTTCTGGCCATTCTGCTATCCACCGGCACCCGTGGCGAGCCGGTCCTGGATCTCGCCCAGCATCTCCTGCAGGAGTTCGGGGGGCTCTTCGGCCTTGCTCGCATGTCCGTAGCTGAGTTGCGGAAGCGCAAGGGTCTCGGATTCGCCAAGGTCGCGACGCTGAAAGCTGCTCTGGAGCTCGCCGCCCGGCTCAACGTCGAGACGGACTCACCGGCATTGCCAACCATTCACTCCGCCGCCGACGTGAATCGCCTCTTGAGATGGTCGATGTCAACCCTGACCCAGGAGCAGTTTCGGGTCCTCATAATGGACATGAAGAATCGCGTGCATAGCCAGGAGACGCTTTATTCCGGTAGCCTCAACTCCTCGCCGATTCGCATCGCCGAGGTCTTCAAGCCGGCCGTTCTACAAAATGCGGCCTCGATCATTGCCGTCCACAATCACCCCAGCGGCGATCCGACCCCCTCCGAGGACGACATTCGCACCACCGAAGATATCCGGCGTGCCGGCGATCTGCTGGATGTTAAACTTCTCGACCACATCATCATTGGCCGTAATAGTTACATCAGTCTCAAAGAACGTCGACTGGGGTTCCCGTGAAACAAACCGCAAACGCTGCGAACTCATTGGTACCGCAATTGAAGGACTCAGATCTTGGCAGTTAACACCGACAGTATCGACCATCAGGCGCTCTTGGCCGATCTGGCCGACCTGTTGCATGACACCTACTACTGCTGGGATGAGGACTGGGTGGGCTTCTCCTGGCGAGACTACACCTACGACCACGTGCAGCGAGTCCGCGCTCTGGCGCTTGAGATGGGCAAACGAGCCGGCGCCGCGCTTCCCTTGAACTATGCCGCACTGCTTCACGATATCACCAAGTCCTACGATGGGGAGATCGTGATGAAGGACGGAAAGAGGATTCTTGACGAGAACGGCTTCTGGCGCAACAAAACGCTGATGCCGGCGAGGCAGAACCTTGTCTCGCGCATCTATGACGAGCGCGGTCTCCGAGGCACAGTTCACAGCATATCCGGCGCGGTCGTCGCGACAGCGCTGCTAGAACCGCACGGATTCGACGAACCGTTCCTGGCCCACGTCCGCGAGATCATCGAGACCCACCTCAAAGTGGATCCGGACCGTTCGAGCCTGGAAGGAAAGCTGCTCTACGACGCCGACACCATCGACGCAAACGTTGGCCTCCCAGCCTTCTACCGCAACATCCAGATCACTGCCCACCGACTCGACCAAGAGTACGCCCAGGCCGGGCAATGTTTCTCAGATTACCTGGCCCAAAACCTCGAGACGTTCTTAGCGCCTTATTTGCGAGAGAGCGTTCCCAACTGGATCAATGGCAAACAGAATGATTTCGTCGGTCGCATGACCACGGATTGGGGCCGCGAGGTCATCTTGAGCCGGATCGAGCGCTTCCGCCGGCAACTCCGCCACCTGCATTGCGAGCTAAGCTCTTTCGAGGATGCGATCGAGAACGGCCGACTCGCGATAGTCAAGCGATTCTTCTTCCACCGAGACCAGCCGCGATTGTCGCTCGAGCTTGACTACCTCGAGAACCAGTGGCTGCCACAGGCCGTAGCCACCGACGGCGCAGCCGAGCTCATCGCGGACTTCAAGCTGGAACAATCCGGCCTCGCCTGAGTCCGGCGCGCCGCTCAGCCGGCGTTCAAACCGAGCTTATCCGCGAGCTGCCGGTTGGACGGCTCCGTAAGGGTCGAGCCATCCGGAAAGACCATCGTTGGCACGCTTTGATACCCATTGTTTATTCGTTCCACCAGCGCGATGCTCGCCGGATCGTTGTCGATTTCAACCCAGTCGTATGGGATGTCGTGGCTATCCAGGAACCGCTTCGAGCGGTGGCAGTCTCCGCAGTGCGCACTGCCGTAGATTATCAGTTGACCCCCGTCGCCTGTCCGCTTCGCGTCTTCGGTGGGTTCGCCGGTATCGTGAGGTACTACATGTCCGATTTCATCTCTCATCGCATACATCTCCTTGGCAAAAGGTCGGCGGGGCTCTACGGGGACTCCGCCCAGGTCCGTCTTCAGCCCTTAATCCCGACCCTCAATGATTGCGACATTTCCCAGTATTTGATTATTCCCCCGCGATGCGTTGCCAAGCAAGAGTTGCGGCAATTGAGTTGACGCTCTCAATGCCTCGATCAAGAATAGGCTAGCGGTTATCGGCCGTTGCCTTCAGGGTCCAGCGCTCGGTTTATAGGTTCGAGTCCCTACCCTACACGAAGCTGTACTCAAAGATGAATAGGTACTCCTCCGGCGTGCCTGGAGATGGAACTCCTTGTGTTGAGAGGTGCCAAATGGAGAATGAACCCATCGTCCGCTATGACGAGATTGCGGATTGGTACGACCAGGTGATGCGGTCGGGATCGCTACTGCACGATCTGGCGCTTCCCAGTCTTTTCGAGCTGATCGGCTCCGTGGGAGGTAAACGAATTTGCGATCTTGGCTGCGGCCAGGGCGAAGTTGCACGCGAATTGGCCCGTCGCGGTGCCACGGTCGTAGGCGTGGATGTTTCCTCGAACATGTTGGAGTATGCCCGGCGGCATGATGTCTCCAACACCGCCGGCATAGAGTACGTTTTGGACGACGCCCGCACGCTCGATCGGTTTGGCGATGCCTCTTTCGATGGTGTCGTCTGCAATTTCGCGCTGATGGATATTCCAGATTTATCCCAAACTCTTCGCGCTGTGCGGCGCGCTCTGCGTCCCGATGGGTGGTTTGTCTTTTCGATCACCCATCCATGCTTCCAAACACCGGTCTCCAGATGGACCATCAATGAGGAAGGTGCGACCGCACGTGAAGTTGGCGAGTACTTCGTCGAGGGATACTGGCGTTCGGACAATGTGCACGGCGTCCGTGGCAAGGTCGGAGCCCATCACCGTACCCTTAGCACCTACGTCAACACCCTATCTGAGGCAGGATTGACGCTGGACCGGCTTAGCGAACCAAGAGCTGAGGGCGCGCTGGCCGATCGCCGTCCCGAGGGCCGCGACCTGCCGGCCGCGCTCATAGCGCGCTGCAAGCCTGCGCCAATTGATGCCAGTCTCGGATGATTCCGTGCTCGGCGCACATGTGCACCTTTCGCCGCCCCGATGCCCGTCACCCCGGCCGGACAAACACCCCGGCCTCTGCCGCCGCACCCAACGTGGCCGTGGCGTCGACAACGTACGGGCCGGCCAGAGTTAGGGTAACGTCGACGGCGTGTGCCGGCGATATCATCTGCTCCCTCTCGCCGTCGTAGGCTAGAGTCCCGCGCGTAGGGCCCAGACGCACCGTTTCGCCTATCTCGAGCCGTTGGTGTCCTGCGATGGACACCGACTCCACAAGCCCAGGTCCAATCGGAGCCAAGACGGTAGCGGCCGGCCGGATGCCGTCGTCTGCCAGCTTCAAATGTACACCCACCGGCTCTTGCCGGCCTATTGGATCCAGGTGCGCGCCGATCGAGGAAAGGCCCAACGATCCGGGCGCGGCACAGGTCAGGATCAGCTCCTTGATGCTGGTCGGCCTCCAGATAGCTCTGGCGGCAATCATTCGTTCCGCGGACACAGCAACGTCGACCAGTGCAATGTCCGTGGCTTCGCCATCTATCGCGACCTCAAGCCGTTTGGACCGGCGCATCGCAACGTCTCTGCGTACTTGCCCGCCGGCCACGAGCGCGGCCGCCATGCCGGCCAACGTTCCCTCGATCGTCACCGGAAAGACGTTGTTCGTTCCGGTAGACACCGGCATCAATGGTGCGTCGGGCCATCCCTTTGCAACCACCCGATTCGTGCCGTCGCCACCCAGCGTAATGACGCACCCTACCTCGGCCTCGCGCATCAAAGCGCCAGCCCTTATGGAGTCGTTCCCGCCCGCTTCGAAACGCATTTCGAGAGGGCGCAGCTCATACGACAGATCGATGCCGTCGCTGGCGCTTCGAACCAGGTTATATGGGTCCGGCATATAGAGCACCCGGTCCACCCCCACGCTCTCTACGCCGATCAGTATTCGCCGAATGATGTTTAGCTTGCTGTGGTTATCAGAAACCTCGCCGTGGGCGACGAGCCGGCGGATGTCTTTGCCGGAATAGGGGTTGGCGATGATTCCCACGCTTGCCACGCTACGTTCTTCCCCCGTCTGAGTTGAAACAGCTTGGTTGCCGTTCACTCACGCGATTGTAGGTGTTGGTCGCGCCGGATGTCCATTTCAAACCGTTTCGTCCTGTTCCCGAACACGTGTGATGTAGACTTGTATCTGATCGGAAGATTTCGTCGCCGCTCGACAGACACCGCGCGCGTCTAGGCGTCTTAGGAGAGCCGGCCGATCGTAGTATCTGGGTCGATCCTCTCGCCGCTTCCACTTGAGATCAATCCGGGCGCCTAGCAATCAGATTAGGAAATCAGTCAATGATAACTTGGCTATTCAAATATCTTGCCCTCCCTAAGACCAGGCTATTTCCCGCCGCGGTCGCGTCCATCGTTCTCGCCCTCGCCTTCGGTGGAACGGTTGAGGCCAGCTGTGCCGCGACGACTCCTGAGCAGCAGGCCGCTGAAGCACGCGTTATCGCCACCGGCACTGTCGTATCGCTCGAAGACCAGGCAAATCAAGGCACAATGGTCAGCGTCGAAATCGACTGGATCTACAAAGGACGATCTCAACGCGACGTTCGCTTCAGGATCGCCTCCGGAGCCGAACAGAGAACGTCCATAGATGTCCCATTCAAGGTCGGCAACCGGTATTTGTTCTATCTAGTTGCGGAAGGGGGGCCGCTGACGACCCACATCTGTGCCGGCACTCGCCAAATTGGTTCGGAAGAAAAGCCGGAAGTCCTTGGTGCCGGCCCAGGCTACGGTCCCGGCGCCAGCCCCGGCCGAGACATCGAAGTGCCTGATTACATTCCAGCTGCCGGCGTCGCGGTCTCGGTGGCCTTGCTATTCGGAGCGTTCGTTCTCGCCCGCAAGGTCGGCCGCCGGCCGCGCGTCACCGACGACTAGTCGTCGTGGCCGGCGAACCCCAACGCAGCAGTTCGCCGGTGGTAAGCCGCTCTCGAAGGTACTCAGCCATGACCCGACTCTCCTGCTCATCCACTTCATCTGCTGTCGGCTCCGGCAGTATTTCACCGGCCACCATCGTCCAGGCACTCTCGAGCTTCAGCCGGCCCTTGCGGCGCGCGCCGGTCGCGTCGCCGAACTCGAATTCCCCCTCCCGCAGCTCAAATGCGGCCACGTCGGCCGGCTGGCCCAACTTCAGCGTACCGATGTCGCGGCCAATCGCGCGTGCGGGACTGACCGTAGTCTTTTCGACCACGTCCGGCAGGGATAATCCCAGATTCAGGAACTTGGACATCGTCGTCGGCATGTCCCTCATGGGACCGGCCACGCTGAACTGATGCACATCGGTGCTTATAGCATCAGGCACTACGCCCTGGTCGAGCAGTCTTTCGGCCGTCTCGTAGCTGAAGCTACCCCATCCATGTCCAATGTCCAGCACGATCCCATCCCTAATCGCCTCGCTAACGAAATCGTGAACTTTGCCATTGTCGTCAACCAGTTGGTTCTTTCCAGGTCCTCCCGTGTAGCAATGGGTCAAAACGTCGCCTGGCCGCATCAGGCTCATAATCTCGCTCAACTCCGGTGGCCGCCGGCCTATGTGGACCATCACTGGCAGCTTGAGCGCCTCAGCCGCTTCCACTGCTCTCCGCAATGGCACCACTCCGTGCTCCCCGGTCGTGAGTTCATCGATCCGTGCCTTGATGCCGACTATGTATTCACGATTGTTATTGGCCGCTTCTAACGCCACGTCAGGATCGACGTAGCTTAGATTCGAGACTTCGTAGGTGAAGTGAGTGAGGCCGATGCTGGATATGTTGAGGTAGGCCAACACTCGCGGCGCGGCCGGCTCGATTATGAACTTGCGAAGCCCCGGAAACGAGTACGCGCCGGCTGTGCCGGCGTCGATGAACGTCGTGGTGCCGGTGACCGGCGCGATCTGGTTGACGTCTATTCCCCAGATGGTCGCTCCCCAATAGACGTGAGTGTGGAGATCGACCAGGCCCGGCGTGACGATCTTGCCGGTTGCGTCGATCGAACGTGCCGCGCTCTTTGCTTCGATCGTCGGCTCTATCGCCGTGATCCTACCGTCAGATATACCCAGGTCGTAGTTCCCGTCGATGCCTTGGCTCGGGTCCACCAATCGTCCGCCCTGTATGGTTACGTCAAACATTCGTCAATCCTCTCGCGACTTGCTTCGAATACAGATTCCTCGAGCATCTCTTGGAGTCTCGTTTGCGGCGCACGCCCTTTGTTACTGCCCCTTGAGTCGTCCTCGGTACGAGTATGGGGCCGGCAGGGTTTTTCGACACGGCCGCAACCCTAATCGTCCCGTCCAACTGGCATGTTGTGGCTGAACGAAATGTAGCCCCGGGGCGTGCGCCTCCCTATGGGCGAGTCGAAGATCACTGTCTTCAGCGAATGCCGTTTGTCTAGATCGCGTTGGTGTTGAATCTTGATCCGAGCACCGTTCGGCTCCGTTCGCGACGCCAGCAGACGTTAGAGGGTCGAGACGCGCCCGGCTCCATCGATCTCAGGAATTGGATGCCAGGATATCGCCGTAGTTCAACACTGTCTGTGTGTAAAGCGATGGCGCTCGAGTGACTTCGGCAAGCGACACCGACTCGGTCGCCGTGTGCGCGTCGTCAATACAGCCCGGCCCCATCACCACGCAAGGAATGTGAGCCCTCCCCGAAAGAAAAATCGCGTGAGAGCCATAGGGCACCCCCTGGGGCTCTCCGTCCTCATCGATCGACCTGACTGCCTGTGTCGCGGCTCGCACTATAGGTTCATCCGCCGGCGTGTCCAATCCGAAGTATGCCTGCGGCTCTGGCTCGGTGATCTGCAACTCTAACCCTGGCGTCTCATCCCGCAGCCGGCGGAAAAACCTCCGCATGTAGTCGATCATCTCGGCTCAACGATAATTTCTGAACACCCTCCGGGTTTCGTATGCCCAAAAGCATCGAGTTCCGCTTGTGAAGTAATCATCAGTTCCCCATCGTCATTTCGGATACCCTCAGATACAACGACGATGACGTTCCCTTGTGTTGCATGTTTTTCACGAATCGCTTCCGCCAATCTCTCCGGTTGATACGGCACTTCTGGAACAACGATAAGATCGGCGAGTCCATAAGCGGCAGATAAGGTCAACCACCCCGCATCTCTCCCCATCGCTCAACAACAATCACACGATCGTGGGAGTAAGTCGTTGTCCGCAAATCTTGGACGTTAATTGATGACGCTGTTCGCAGATGAAGGGAAGCCGGGACAGAAATAGTTCACCATCTTAGAGTAATCAACGGCATCCCCTTCGGGTGGATTGATACCCACATCATTATCAATGGTTTTCGTGACGAAAGTAGTCGTGAATTGGTCCGACAAAGCGGTTCCCGACCGTCAACGTATCATCACCACCGATCGGGATCAGCCCACTAATGTCCAGTTTTTTCAGATTACTGACGGCTTCATCTAATTTATTATCTTTAATCAGGTTTGTGCGTGAACTCTTTAAAAAGTGTCCCGCCTCGGTTTTCGTCAATCAGATCAGGCGTTAGCGTAAAGTAGCGTCCACCCTTCAAAACGCCACGCCAGCCTTCCATAAATCCGACGAGTTCAAAACCGAGTTCCTCGGCTTTCAATGCAATGCCCTTAAGGGTGGCGTTAAGAGCACTTGTATCACCGCCACCCGTCAGGACCCCGATCTTTTTAGGCATATTCAACTCCTTTATTTAACAACTTCGAGGAGAACCGGTTTATCCAAAGCGAGTGCCTTTTCAAACGGTCGGCTTTAAAATCATTTGGATCTTCGACGCGTAACCCAACCGCACCGAACGACTCTGCGAACTGCACGAAGTCCGGGTTGCTAAGTTCAACACCAATCCGTTTGCCGAAGCGACGGAGCTGCCCGCGTTCAATTGAGGGTATACTGGTCATCGTTCATCACAAGATGTGACAACCGGTAGGTTATACAGCACCGCGGT
This sequence comes from Chloroflexota bacterium, assembly GCA_963664835.2. GTDB lineage: Bacteria > Chloroflexota > UBA6077 > FW602-bin22 > JBCLEL01. Next base: position 163,896 of record CAXXUG010000021.1, read on the forward strand.
CGCGAGGTCTGGGCACGTCATTAAGAATCCACCGTCTCCGCTCAATGCGACGACTTTCCGCTCTGGATAGGCAACTTGTGCTCCGATGGCACCTGTCAATCCGATTCCCATTGCAACGGATACGCCGGAGAAGATGTAACTCCCCGGATAATAACACGGGGAAATGTGGCAGCGCGCCATAACCCGTAACATTAACGTCAACCGACAAGATTCGCGTCACGAGGGCATCACGTCGCGCATCTCTTGGAGGATCCGAGGGCCGTTCGGTTGCTGTCCAGCGTCTCCGTAATTCGCGCAATCCTTCACCCCAACCGCCCTTTCGGTTTCTCGTCGCGTAGGCGCGGCGTTCAATTGACGCAAAACCAATTTCGGATTCGCACCGATGCCGACAGTCGCAGGATATTCCTTGTGAATTTCCTCTGAATCGGCTTCGATATGCAACAAAGGGGTTGCGGAATCTTGAGGCTCCAGTTGCCGGTATCACGGTAGTTAAACCGAGTGCCGACAGCAACGATGAGGTCAGAGGCTTCCATCGCTACTTGGGAAACGCCATCTCGGAAAACCCCGATCGAATAGGGTGAATCTTCAGGCACTGAACCTTTTCCAAAGCCTGTCATCACGATGGGCGCGTCCAGCAGTTCTGCGAATTCAAGGATTTCTGCGGTCCCACGTGTATGATTAATACCACCGCCCGCAACAATCAATGGACGCTCTGAAGTGCTCAACAACGATAGTGCCGCATCTACGTCCTGTGGACTTGCGGTCGTCTGAATACCGTTGTTCCATGGCGGGATTGGAAGTCGGCTTCGGCATCCAAGGCATCTTTCGCCAAACTCGATCAGCACAGGTCCAGTCTACCGGAACGGAGCGCACTGAAACTCCGATTAATGGCACCCGGAATCTGGTCTACCCGATGCACAATTTCCAGGTGTTTCGTCATCGGGTGCTGAAGGCAGCTTTTTGATCCAACCCGTGGAAACTCTTCTTCGGATCCCCGTTGTGCTAAATAGGAGGGGTTCTGCCCAGTAATCCAAAGCACCGGCGAAGACGCTGTATTCGCTTCACCGATACCGATAGAGGCGTTATTTGAACCAGGACCCGGGACGGTCATACAGACACCAACATCGCCTGTTGCGCGAGCGTAACCATCCGCCATAAATGCCGCACCGCCTTCGTGCCGTGTGACATAGTGAGCGATGCTGTCCTGGTTGTTGTATAGGGATTCATAAACAGTGTCTAAATGGTTACCCGGCAAACCGAAAATAACACTCACACCCTGTTTCTTTCAAACATTCGACTAAAAGATCTCACCGGTCATAATAACTCCTTTGATTCATAAGTTAAATGGTAATTAAAGAAACTTCAAAAAGCCGTCCCTGTTTATCTGTAAACGTGCTATTGAGGTATGTCCTTCCATTCGCGTGCCAAAAATCAACAGTCTCTTCCGTTCCCTTAAACAGATCCCATTCCGTAACATGGGATACCTGACGGTATATCTCAATCAAAGCGTCAATCGGTTCAGCACCTCTGTTGAAAATATAAAATGTCTCAAATCTTTCCGTTGCTCTGTGGTGTACCTGAACGAGATGCGTCTCTTCATTACCGGGGTTTTAGGTATACCGATACGGGACACTTCACCCATTTTCGGAGACTTTTTTCGAGTTTCTCGAGTTTCTCGTTTTGCGGACCCCGTAGAAGCGTCGTTCGCCGTCCGTAGATAAGGTGTTCCAGTGGATAGGGTTCAAGCCCAATCCGGACCGTTGAGTAAATACGGAATCGGTTCATCTGCTATCAATCTCCCCTTCGCTTTCGTGAATGCCCTCAGACGCTTGACAGTCCTTTTCTTGAAGCGAAATGCAACTCGGGAGCAGAATAACGTTATAAATCGGCTTGCTGTCTGCTGGGGTCTTTCGGGAAACTCAGTCCACTCCTCCGATTGCCCCGTTTTCCTGTGCTGTCGGTCCTCACAATTTCTGCTGAACCCAGTTCCTGCTCCGAGGACAATCCTGAAGTCGTAACCCAATTCCCACACGCTCTGACACAACCATCCCCACGCTTTCGTCAATCCATTCCACTGCTTCTCATCAGGTTTTCGTCCAGAGACTCTGTGTCGGTGCGACCATCAGGAGCGGGTCTCTTTGGATAACCGCGTGACAATTTTTGCGTTAGCGTAACGGATTCAGGGACTGCCGTCTGATCCTTATTTATCCAGAGATTAAAACCGAGACTCGCGTCTTCAAGCACAGTCCGGCTATCCGTTTTCTGGGATACCTTCCGTGAAATACCGGCGTGCTGTGTATCGCTACAAACCCATTTCGCAATGACGAATCGCTTCGGTGTATCTATTTCGGTGGCGTTTAGGATAGGGCAGTCCACCTCTGATAACAGTGCCCCTAACTCAAACTCCAATGCCCTTGCACTTGCGGGGAGACTTAAAGGCAAACCGTAGTCTTTCCTGATGGGCAGAAATCTCGCACCCCTTTAAGAAAGCAGGTTGCGAATCGCGTCGTCAATTCGTTCCAAAATGTGTTCCTGACTGCCGCAGAGTTATATGTTTCATAGAAAAACTAAGGGCAGATACGTTGCAAGCGCCTCCCTCAGCCGTTTCTAAAAGTGTAGGGCTCCACGGGACTGAGGGTCATGCCGGTTCCAGCACGCTGACTAAGGACAAAAACTTCGGCGGTTCACAGGTGAAACCGATAAGGTGTTTTTTGCCATAAGTCTTTATATAATTGACCAGCACGCGTTTCACGAACCCCGAAACCCCGCTGCTGTTCAGAGGTCTTCCGTTGCTGCTGCCGTTTGGTAAAGATGTATGACCGTCCGTCCGCGGAGCCGTTCCGCGACCGGGAGATCACCGGCTATGCATCGCTGGACATACTCGCTGATATTATAGCAGGGGGCATCCCGCTTGCGGTTGCGCGATTAGGTGATGCTGAGCAAATTCAGTGCTATTCTGGATATGCGCCTGATGAAGTTTCGCCTGAATCACTGTCGCGCTTTCCACTTCACTGAAGGATTGCTCCACAGCGCTCAGTTGGTACCGTGTTTCCAACAGCGCAGATGGTAGTGAAACCCATGCGCGTTCCCCGCTCCGCACCAAATGGGTTAATTCTGCTCGATGCACCGTTGCGTCCTGCAACTCGCGCCACGATAGTATGCTTCCCGCGTCAAAAGGGGCCGTCTGCACAACTATTCGCTCCTAATTTTTTAATGAATGGATACCCTGACCCGCCCTCCATCAGTAAAGCAAAGACAAATTATGTCATTTAAGGAGAACATAATTTCATTACGAGTGGGTTGCGGTGCTCAGATGTCCATAATTAAAAAAGTGATTTGCACCTCTAAACGTTTTGTGATATACTTAACATCAAAAAATAGTATGGGTTCGCGAGGTCTCTGCCAGTTTTTATATTAAAAATTTAGCATATCTTGGGAATTGATGCAATCAAAAAGTTTTGGTGGTTTCCCCTATACCCCAGTCCTGAACAAACACTATACCCAGCAGAATAAAAAATGAACAATCCTCGAAAATCTTATCTCAGCGTTTTCAGTGCTTCGCAGAAGTAACTCCGCACGATCCTTACACTCTTAGGCATAACGATCGGCATAGCAGGGGTCATCGCGATGATGTCCTTTGGTGCGGGTGCCGAGAAACTCCTCATGGCGGAGGTTAACCAGATCGGTGGAACCCAATATGTTTGGCGTTTACCGACCCGGAAAAATCCGCAAGAAACGGACGTTGGCAACGCAACAACAGCCCACATCACTTAGAGATGCAAGACCTCCATGATGTCTTAGCAGAATGCCCGTCTGTTGAGGTAGCCACCGTCGAGGGAGTTACTACATCAGTCTCGGTGTCGATGGAAGATTCAACAGACGTATCTTCGCGCGACGACAAATGAATACCAAGCCGTTCGCGAGTGGCGCACAGAACACGGCAGATTCCTCGCTGATACCGATATGGACACCTGGACAAAAGTCTGCGTCATCGGCTCAAAAATCTGGCAAGAGCAATTCAATGGACAGAACCCAATCGGTAAGGAAGTGATAATCAACAATCACGGGAATAATAAACGTTTCACTGTTATCGGGATCATGGAGAGCCGCGGAGACGGACTGGAGCGCGGCAGAAGCGACGACAACATGCTCTTCATTCCGATTACAACCGCACAGAAACGGTTTTGGGGACACGATCACGTTGGGCATATCATGGTGCGTGCCAAGAGTCCACACCTCGTAGAGCAGGCACTCAAAGAGGTAAAGACCATCATCATGCGTAACCACGGTGGCGATGATACTTTCTTCCGAACGTGGTCGGCGAAAAAGGGTATCGCACATGCGAAAAGGATGATCTTTATCATAGAGACGGTGCTTGTCGTTATCGCGTCTGTATCTTTGATCGTCGCCGGTATCGGCATCCTGAACATCATGCTCGTCTCGGTGACGGAACGGATCCCCGAAATCGGATTGCGAAAAGCCGTCGGTGCAAAGAGTTTTGACATCCGTTTACAGTTCCTCACTGAATCTGTGTTATTGTGTCTGATCGGGAGTCTACTCGGTATCGCGTTCGGTGCTATCGTGGGGCAAGGTTTTTCATGGATAGTCGGTAAGTTTTTACAAGAAATGGCGTGGCCCTCCGTCCTGACCCCAGAAGCCGTTTTCATCTCCGTGGGGGCAGGTGCTGCGGTAGGCATCTTCTTCGGCTATTATCCTGCCAGCCAAGCCGCTAAAATGGCTCCCATTGATGCCATCCGCCATACATAGAGAAGATAAACATGCAAATATTAGAGAATCTCATCTCGGCATTTTCTGTGCTTCGCGGGAGTAAACTCCGCACGATCCTCACGCTTTTAGGGATTACGATCGGTATTGCGGGTGTCATCGCGATGATGTCTTTCGGCGCGGGTGCCGAAAAGCTCATGATGGCACAAATTGAGAACATCGGTGGACCCAGTATGTTCGGCGTTTACCGCCCTGGGTATATCGAAAAGAACAACCGTTGGCAACGTAACAACAGTCCGCATTATCTGGAAATGCGAGATCTGCACGACATTCTGACAGAATGCCCCTCCGTTGAAGTCGCCACCGTGGAGAGAAGTCATCCCATAGACTTTGAAGTCGAGGGAAAGCACCGTCAAACCTACCTCCGCGCGACAACGAATGAGTACCAAGCCGTCCGACGCTGGCAGACGGAATACGGCAGGTTCATTGCCGATACCGATATGGATTTCTGGAATAAGGTGTGCGTCATCGGCGCAAAGGTCTGGAAAGAGCAATTTAAAGGACAGAACCCCATTGGCGAGGAGGTCGGTATTAACAACAGACGCTTTACCGTCATTGGCATTATGGAGAGCCGCGGTGATGGATTAGAGCAGGGCAGAAGCGATGACAACATGATTTTTATTCCGATTACCACTGCTCAGACCCGTTTTGGGGGACGTAATCGGGTCGGTGCTATCATGGCGCGTGCCAAGAGTATCGATTTAGTAGAACAGGCACTCAAAGAAGTGAAAACCGTTATCATGCGCAATCACGGGGACGACGATACGTTTTTCCGAACGTGGAACGCAAAAAAAGGAATCGAAGGCGGAAGAAGGATTATCTTTATTATGGAGATGGTGCTCGTCGTTATTGCGTCCGTCGCCTTGATTGTCGCCGGTATCGGTATCCTCAATATTATGCTTGTCTCGGTGACAGAACGGATCCCTGAAATAGGGTTGCGGAAAGCTGTCGGCGCAAAGAGTCTTGACATCCGTTTGCAGTTCCTCACTGAATCTGTGCTGTTGTGTCTGATAGGGAGTTTGCTCGGTATCGCTTTTGGGGCTGTGGTGGGGAAAGGTTTTGCATGGGCGGTGGGTCAGTTTTTCGGGGGACTTACCTGGCCCTCTGTGATTACGCCGGAAGCGGTGTTAATTTCCGTTGCTGCAGGCATGATGATCGGTATTTTCTTCGGTTACTATCCGGCCAGTCAAGCCGCTAAAATGGCTCCCATTGATGCCATCCGCCATACATAAATAAATTGTAGGATGACTACCGCAGGAATGCTTAATGCCCTATTGAAAGGAGAAAAGTAATGCTTAATTCACAAACCAATCCTGAATCTACGCAAGAAGTCCCGGCACACAAAACTGAAATGACGTTGGACGAATTTCTTGAAAACGATTTAGAAGGGTATGAATATGTGAAAGGAGAATTAGTACCGATGTCCCCCCCATCCATGATACATGGTGAAATAAGTATGAACGTTGTCCGCTATTTGGATTCACATATCTATACACATCAGTTAGGGCGTTTGTATATTGCCGAAACGACTTTTGATTTGGGTGATAGATTAGTGAAACCGGATGCTGCGTTCGTTTCGACAGCTCGATTACCGGAAAATAGAGAGAAGGGGTCACCTATACCGCCGGATTTAGCGGTTGAAGTCGTCTCACCGACAGACAAACACTACGATGTTACCGAAAAAGCGTTAGCCTATCTGAAGGCAGGGACGCGGCTTGTTTGGGTGATTGAGCCGGTCGCGAAGACAGTGATGGTCTACCGCTCTGAGACAGATTTCACGGTACTTACAAGCGAGGACACATTGACAGGTGAGGATGTCGTTGAAGGATTTACGTGTCCCGTCGCCCAACTTTTTGAATAGATTTTCGGGAGAAACAATGCCTCTTTTTAGATTAGAAGACGATAAACTCATCATCGCACAAGAAATAGACGATGAGGTAGAAAGTAATAGGGAGGTTAACTAATATGCAAACGCGACTTACAGATCGCTGGTCGGGTCCCATACCAGTAAACCAAGTCGTATGGGAAGCAGTCCTGGATTTCACAGGCGGAGATGCCGGTGTAGAGTTTGCAATCAAAGACATAGAATCAGTCGCCTTAAGGAAGTATCCTGATTTCAAGGTGAGCAATGTGGCCCCGGAGATAAATGCCGACTGTGTCAATAGTCCATCACGCCATCATTATTCCAGCAATGAGGATAGATATTGGAAGGTCGGATATGGCAGATACCGTCTATATGATCCTGAGAGAGACAAAGCGTAACGATACAGACCATCACCATAAACCTATGCAACTTCCAAGCTTCCATACCCCGCCTACCGAAAGTATCAAATACATAGGCTCCAAGCTGAAACTGATCCCGCACGTCCTGGAACTCGTCAAAAAAGTCAACGTCACAACGATCCTTGATGGTTTCTCAGGCACGACCCGCGTCTCGCAGGCACTTGCGAAACTCGGCTATACCGTCACCTGCAACGACGTTGCCCCGTGGTCAAAAGTCTTCGGCACCTGCTATCTGCTCAACGCGAAACCAAAAGAAACGTATCAACCGCTTATCGACCATCTCAACGGAGTGTCACCTATGGACGGTTGGTTCACGGAACACTACGGCGGACACGCCAACGGTGGCTGCGCTATTCAGGCAGACGGACTCAAAAAACCGTGGCAGCTCCAGAATACCCGTAAGTTAGATGCGATCCGACAGGAAATCGAAACCCTTAAACTCGATCCCATCGAAAAAGCGGTCGCGCTTACAAGTCTGATGCTCGCGCTCGACCGTGTTGACAGCACGCTCGGTCATTTCTCGGCGTATCTCAAGGCGTGGGCACCCCGCGCCTATAAGGAATTAAGGCTGAAAGTGCCTAATGTTTTCAGATCGGAAGGAGATCACCAAGTCCATCAAACCGACATCTTTGAACTCGCGCCGCGTGTCCGCGTTGACCTCGCCTATTTCGATCCGCCTTACGGTTCAAACAACGAAAAGATGCCACCGTCCCGCGTCAGATATGCCGCCTACTACCACCTCTGGAAAAGCGTTGTCCTTTTCGACAAACCCACGCTGTTCGGCAAAGCAAAACGGCGAAAGGATACATCAGATCCCCTCGCCGCTTCGATATTTGAGGAATTCCGGCGCAACGCTGACGGGCACTTCATCGCTGTCCAGGCCATTGCGAAGTTAATCCAAGAGACGCACGCCCACTGGCTTCTACTCTCTTACAGTTCCGGGGGTCGTGCAACCGCTCAACAACTCAACGAAGTCATGCAAGACAACGGAAAACTCCTCGCCGTCCTTGAACTCGACTACAAAAAGAATGTCATGGCGGATATGCGCTGGACACATGAGTGGGTAAACGCCGCTGAAGCGTCGAACCGCGAATTCCTTTTCTTACTCCAAAAGCACTAAAGTTACAACTTCAGGGGTTGCGAAGTGTCCTTGCAAAACGCCTTGACCCTCGGATGCTCCAAGACTTCTGGATTCAGCATGTATGCCGGTGCGCGCCCCTCAATCGCGTCTATCACCTGCCCAATCGTCCGGAGGTCCAACCGAATACCGGATTCAACAGTCATGCCGGCGTTGTGATTTGTACAGATGATGCGCGGGTGGTCTTTGTGAATTGCTCGCGGTCCGTTAACCGGATCGTCCACGACATAATACCAGAGTCGGTTTTCACTGACGGCTCGATTGGCGGCTGCATCGTCAACGAGGTTCCCACGCGAGGGGTTGATGAGAGACGCATGCGGCTTCATGGCGCAAAATTCCTCATAACCGACAACAGTATCCGCACCCGATAGGTGTAGGGATACCGTATCGCTCTCTCGGAAGAGTGCCAGCGGCGTATCAACAGCCTCCGCCCCATATTGCGCGGCAACTTCAGCGATATCTGGACGGATATCGTAAACCAAAAGCCTGCCCTGCTCACCCAAAAGCGGACGCGCACGACGCGCAACCTCTTGACCGATCCGACCGAAACCGTACAAGCCGAGCGTAGAACCCATCACCTCATGGGTCTTGATAAGCCCAAAATGCCCGCTATGGGAATCCCTATTTAGCGTATAGACCCGTTTCATGGTCGCGAACCACTGTGCAATCGCATATTCAGCGACGGTCACCATGTGTTCAGGAGCAATCGTGACGATGACCCCAGACGCCGTCGCCAAATCAACGTTCACGGTTTCATATCCGACCCCCCACCGTGCAATGATTCGGAGCGATTCCGCGGCTTGGTAGAAACTTTCATGAAAAGGCACCCCCCCTGCGATCACACCAACGACGCCCTCGGCGTGTTCCGCGGTAAATTCCGGTGGGTGGACACTCAACTCACCGAGTTGTGCTAAGTCTATCAACGCCGCATGACGCTCCGCAGTATCGAATTCAGTATTTTCAAAAATAGGAGAAAGAAGAATTTTGGTTTCCATAGTTTTTGTGTTTAGCGGTTGATACGCACACCCCCCGCTTCCATCGCTTTTTCTGCTTCTTCTGCCGTTGCCCAGTTGAAGTCCCCCGGGAACGTATGCGCCAAGGCGGAATATCCACCCGCAAAATCAACGGCTTCCTGAGATGATTTTCCGTTCAAAAGGCTATAAATTAATCCTGACGAGAAACTATCACCGCCCCCCACTCGGTCCACCAGTTCGAGATCCTCATAGATACGGGATAGGTAGAATTCTGAACCATCAAACAGGAGTGTCCGCCAATCATTCAGCCACCCGGTTTTGGCGTCCCGTAACGTCGTGCCGATCATTTCGATGTTGGGGAAAGCGTCCTTAACACGTTGGGCAACTGCCTTGTAACTATCGGGTTCAAGGCTGCTATACGACTCAGTCGCCCCTTCCGCCGCGAAACCGAGAGACTTCTCGAAATCCTCTTCATTCCCGATGAGAACAGAGACATGCTCCATCATTGGTTGATTCGCCGCTTGTGCTTCCTCCGCACTCCAGAGTTTAGAACGGAAGTTCAGATCGTAACTCGTTTTGACCCCCGCCGCGCGTGCCGCCTTGAGGGCTTCTGCCGAGACAGCCGCCGCAGATTCCGACAACGCAGGCGTAATCCCGCTGAGGTGGAACCAACGGGCGTTACTGAAAATAGATGCCCAATCGATGTCTCCAGGCTGGACCTTGGAGATCGCAGAATATCCGCGATCATAAGTGACGCTGCTCGCACGTGGTCCCGCACCCATTTCAAGGTGATAAAACCCGTTGCGCTCCAAGCCGACCCCGTCGAAATCGACCCAAATGATGTTCGACATATCCACGCCGAGTTCACGACCTTTGTTACGGATATAGCGACCCGACCAATTGTCCACGAGTCGTGATACCCATGCAGTCCGCAATCCGAGTTGCGCGGCGTTGACAGCGACGTTCATCTCCGCACCGCCAGCCGTGATTGACAGCGATGTTGTATTTTCAAGGCGCATAAATTCTGGTGAAGTCAGACGAATCATCGCCTCCCCAAACGTAACTAAATCGTACATAGTTCATTCTCCTGTTTTGATGTCTATTGTGTTCCGGTATTCGTTATAGAGATTTTCAATACATTGCCCACAGAAACAGTAGACCCTGCCGTATCCACCGACCTCTTTTTCAAGCAATTCGGTCATCGTAAATTCGTCTTGGCAGATCGCGCAGACTTCGATCAATGCTCCCGGTTCAGTCACTTCTTCGCTGGCTTTCCGCCGGGACATGAGGTGCAAAATCAACCAAACGACGATAGGCGTGAAAATTACAAAAATAATGAATAGCATACATAGCTTCCTTCATAACGACATAGAGGATCAGTGTTCCTATTACTATAGCGGATAGCCGTGAACGTGTCAACGGAAATTCTGCCCTATATGTTTGATAAATTGCTTAGATGTATGCTAAAATACAGAGACACTTTCCAAAATTGGAGTAACCTATCGCACATGTCCAAAATAGCCCATGTAGACGTTTATCCCACTGCTGTCGGGATGAAAGACATCTTTAATATCGGAACCGGTTTCGTTGGTGATCCGGGATCCGCAGGCGACCATGTTTTCGTCAAGCTCACAACAGACGATGGCTACGTCGGTTGGGGTGAACAACGCGCCCTCCCTTCATGGAGTTACGAAACCACCGAATCCATCACAACCACGGTTCGACATCACATCGCCCCGTTGCTCCTCGGACGCGATCCTCTGAATCTCAACCGAATCCAAGAATCGATTTATCAGACGTTGAAACCCGCCGTTAGCAACGGACACCCGTTCGCGAAAGCCGCCGTGGATATTGCTTTACACGACCTGCAAGGAAAAATCCTTGAGGTGCCGCTACATACCCTTTTCGGCGGGAAACGCCACGATACGCTACCGCTCTGCTATGCGCTGAGTATTGATACACCAGAGATAATGGGATTAAAGGCGAAAGCCTTGGCACCGTGTTCCTGTTTCAAAGTGAAGGTGGCTGGAACCCCCGCGGAAGATGAAGAACGCCTACGCGCAGTGCATGAAGCCGCACCCGATGCCAAACTCTGGATCGATGCGAATCAGTCTTACACCCCAACGAATGCACTTGAATTGTTGAAACGGGTCGCAGATGTCCGTGAAATTTACTGTATGGAACAACCCGTCGCAAGTCAGGATTGGTTCGGTATGAAGCGGGTCCGCGAAGAGGCCTCAATCCCAATCGCTATTGACGAAGGGTGTTTCACCTACTTCGATCTGGCAAAGATCGCACGCTTGGAATGTGCAGATGCTGTCGTTTTAAAGGTGTGTAAATCTGGCGGGTTAAACGCATGTCTGAAGAGTGTGCCTATCGCTGAAGCCAATTCACTTGAACTCCTCGGCAGCGGATTGACAGAAGCGGGAATCGGGTTCATCGCGAGCGTGCATCTCTTCTCAACTTTGGATCTTGTTCTTCCTGCTGAACTCAACGCACCCGCTTTTCTGGAAACTATGGCGGTGCGTGGCATCCACATCCATGATCACGTCGTCACGGTCCCGGACGGTCCAGGTCTGGGTGTTACACCCGATGAAGACTACATCAAGGCGAATGTGCTTGACGTTGAGAATTCTTGAGCAGTATCAAAATCTCTATGAGGATCGCGATAACAACCGCTACCGCACAAAGTAGGTAAGGACTTTGAACCCCCAATGTTGAGTCCGCTGAGATACCGCCAAGAAATGGACCTAACATGATTCCAACACCCAAGATGGCTTCGTGCCATCCACTTTTATTTCCCTTATCCATATGCCGATCCAGACCGTAATAGAGACTACTGAAGTAGGTAAACGCAACAGACACACCGATCACCGCAAACGCGAAAGCCCAGAGAATCGTATGTTGGGTCAACCCGATTCCGAGGAAACTCAGGATTGCCAGGAGTTGAACGATGAGTAATGGCGTGAATTGATAGTGCCACCGCGTCGAGTAGCCGGTCCCGAGGACCAGGAACGCCACCGTTTGCACACCACCGAGGACGAGCATCAGATTTCCGTATATTGCGGGACGGATACCCATCTCTAACATGAGTTTCGGTGCGAGCCGCCGTAAGGACACCCAGGGCAAACCATGAGACAAAATTCGCACACCGTGCGAGATGGAGATACGTCGCTCGAACGGGTGGAGGGGGATAGAGTATCTCAGGCGGTTCTGCGTCAGATGCATCTGTCTGGTCAGTCGGACGTGAGGGATCGGATTGGGCAATACGGGACGCATAAATTGTCAAGAGCGTGAGCAGACACGCCCCACCCCCGAGATAGAAAGGTCTAAACGGATTGACCGCGCCGTAGAGATAACTGGAGAACGCCGGACCCAAGGTCATACCGATGCTCCAAAATAAGTTGAAGAGCATAATCCGTTGGATTAATTCACCTTCACCTTCCCTCTCGGCAAGCCAGGCTTCGTAAGCGGGCCAGAAGAGTGCCATACTGATACCAATTCCGGGAAAGACACTCAGGAGATGTCCGCTATTTCGACAAAAGGTGAGTCCAATGCAGGCAGCACCGAGCATCAAACACGCGGCGTAAAGAATATACCGACGCTCTATCCGGTCGGAGAGCCTCCCGCAGGGGATCGCGAGCAGCGCGAAAATCCCGTTAGTGATTGCCATTAAAATGCCAAGGAAGGTTGAGGAGAGTCCTAAATGACTGGTATAAAAAGAGGTATTCGTTAAGATGCTGCTCAGGGCAAAGTCAAGCAGTAGGACCGGCACGTAAACAGTGAGGAGTTGGAGCGGTTTCAGGCGCATTCAGGCATCGGAGTTGAAAACCCCTCCTACGTTATGGCATCACAATCTCGGCATCAATCATGTGATAGCCTGTCGCGCCAACGGGTTCTACTTCGAGACCAATTTCGTCTTGCGTAACACCACTGTTGCCGGTGGCTCTTGCGTAAATCTCAACAGGTTCCGATTCTTCAGGAACTTGCCATTCCCATTTCCAGAGCACCCACGCCAGCGGGGTATCTTTCGCCCAAATTTCCGCTTCTTCCCACGTCTGTCCGTAGTCGATACTCACTTCTACTTTCTTGATACCGCCGTGATTACCTGCATCGAACGCTGCGCCACTGACTGTGTAGACCTTGCCGCCCAGAATTTCCTCGCCTTCACTCGGTGTCCCAATCATTGTGGCGAGTTTCACATTCGCGATCGGATCCCATCCCCGTTTCTCCCAGTAACTTTCGTGTTCCCTCGCCAACTGGATGTTGATGATCCATTTCGGATTTTTCGTGCCGTAATGACCGGGGTTCAGCAATCGGACGGGGAAGCCGTGTTCAGTCGGTAAGGGTTCCTCGTTCATTTCATAAGCGAGAAGCGTCTCATCGTGCATCGCGTCCTCCAGAGGAATCGCGGTATGGTAGCCATCTGCGCACCGGAAGACGACCACTTTGACCTCGGATGTGGGTCCGACTTTTTCAAGCAGATCGCGCAACCGAACGCCTTTCCACACCGCATTGCTCATCTGTTCTGTGCCGATCGGGTCGCCGATACACTTCAAGGTTCGCATCGCCGTGACGGATTCCATCGCTGTGATGTCTTCGAGTCGCAGCGGGGGTATCCGTTTTTCGGTGAGACCGGTAATTGGCAATCGCCATGTCGCGGCGTTCAGTTCAACAGGATCCCCAATCTGTAGGATATAGAAATCAGCATTCGGGGTTATCAGTGTGCTCGGCTTCATTTGTGGCGCCGCTGCCGCGTCCCCTTCCAATTGAAGGGGGAGGACCATGCCGGCTGCGCTAATCGCGCTTAGTTTTATGAACGTTCGTCTCTTCATCTTTTAATTATTCCTTGCGGTTCGGTTAGATTGGTTTGGTATTTGATGTCAATCCCCGTAGAGCCGCCCTCCATTTCATTACGGGCTACGCGACTTTTAAAACAGGAAGCAGACTTTTTTTAATTATTCCTTGCGGTTCGATGAGGTTCATTGAATGAATACTGTTAATTGGCGTATATCCGCCTGCGTGTTTTTGCTTGGGGTCTTTGCTTGGGCATTTCTGCGTATTGTTGCAGGCTGCACGCTTTGGATTGCGTTTTTCTATTCTTCCTTGCGTCTTTTTCTACTTAGCATGCGCATCGTAATTTTTACGACACCTCTCACCATAATTGCCGTGCCGCTGCACAGGAAGAGGGGTAACCCCCATCGCCAATGAAAAAAAAAGTAAGCGATAAAACTGACACACATCAAAGCGATGAAGGTGTTCAGAAGTTTTCTGTTTTCATACCATTTTTGCATTTTACACCGGGGGACAGATTCCCATACTTTTTTCTATAAATGTTATCATACACCCGATCAAAAGTCAACAGGAAATAAAAGACAGCCATCGAACGATCAAATAATTTTTCGTTGCGTTCTGTCTGAAAATCTGATATGTTATTTGTAATTGATTTGCTAACAGCACCATTTTTTTCAAAGGACCGGAACCCGCATGGCGAAACAACCGAATATTATCTTTCTGATGACGGATCAGCAACGTTTTGATACGGTCGGTGCGCTTGGAAATCCGATCATTCAAACCCCAGGACTCAACCGTATCGTTCGGGAGGGAACGAGTTTTACGTCAGCCTATTGTCCATCCCCTGTGTGTGTCGCCTCTCGCTGCAGTTTCCTGCTCGGTCAGTGGGCACACGAAACTGGATGCACAAACAATTCGCCAATGCCGCAGGAGCGTGTCTCAGTGATGGAAATGCTCAACGCAGCAGGTTACCAGACACACGGTATCGGTAAAATGCATTTTTCACCGCAGGGACGTAAGATGTGGGGGTTTGAAACGCGAGACTATTCCGAAGAGGGTCCGGGGCCCGATGATTTCACCGAGTTTCTACGTGAGAACGGCTATGACCATATCGTCGCACCACACGGTGAGCGGAGTGAGTACTACTATATCCCACAACCTTCACAACTGCCTGCCCGTTTACATCACACACAATGGGTAGGCGATAAAACACTGGAGTTCCTCTCTGGGCGCGATACGGGGCGTCCGTTTCTCTGTTGGAGCAGTTTCATCAAACCACACCCGCCGTTTGAATCCCCGGTGCCGTGGAGCCGGCTCTACCGCACGGTCGAAATGCCACTCCCGTTCCTTCCTGCAGATTATGAACATCTGCATACCTACTGGAATCGGCATCAAAACCGGTATAAGTACCGGGACCAAGGACGGGATATGAACCTTCTGCGGACAATGCGAGCCGCTTACTACGCCGCCATCTCTTTCATCGACTATCAGGTCGGACGCATCCTTGATTACCTCGAATCAGAAAACGAATTGGACAACACGCTCATCCTGTATACGTCCGATCACGGTGAATTGCTCGGCGACTACGACTGCTATGGAAAACGTTCCTTCTTGGACGCGGCGGCTCGGATCCCGCTACTTGTCCGCTACCCTGAACGTTTCGCGGCAAACGCGCAATGCGACACACCGACCAGTCTGGTGGATGTCCTTCCAACCAGTCTCGGCGCAGCAGACCTCCCGCTACCAGCAGATCGGAGCGGAACTGATCTTGCCGATATTGCCACCGGGACTGCACACCGAGATGCAATCGTCGGGCAATTGGGACAGGAAAGCACAGGCCTCTATATGCTCTTGACAGAGGAATACAAATATATCTATTCTGCCGCCGATCGAAAGGAATGGCTCTTCAGACGGCTACAGGGAAGACTTGATGACCGAAGTCTTGCGGGTAATCCCGCATACAGTGGAATTCTCAACACCTATCGACAACGCTTGATTGAACGGTTCCGAGAGGATGGCTATGAACGTCCGCTTGACGGCGATAAATGGCGTGATTTCCCAGTACCGGTCGAGCCTGAAAATCCAGATGCTGGACAACTTTTTCAAGATGGTCGTTCCGTGAGCGATCAGTTCCCATCAGGATATTCACCCCATATTGATCCGCTATAGACATTGCCCCTCACTGGGGTGCTTACACCGGAAAGGAAATTCCTTCTAAGCAGGTTTCCGAAGAAAGCGTTTCCATTGCTTCGCAGTGAGAACAGAGGAACCATGCCCAAGAACAAGTGGTTTAAAAAATATGTCAATCCGTTCCACCACCAAAAAGTTCATCTCAAAGGCTGCGTGGCGCGCCTACAATACCTATCGTAAAGGCGTCACGTACGGTTCACAACTGTCTCGGATCGATGCGCTGCTGAACGCCCCGCGTGCAGACATCTTAGCGTTCCAGCAATCACAATTAGAGAAACTCCTCCGGCATGCATACCAGACAACACCCTACTACCGTGAATTGTTCAAAGCAGAACCCTCAGATATTTCACAAATTCCACCCCTTGAAAAAAGGCACATTCGTGAGCAGTTGGAGCGTCTCTGCTCCGAAGCGGTTCCGCAGCGGCACCGGATCAAAAACGCTACAGGGGGCTCAACAGGAGAACCCCTTACCTTCTATCAGGACAGAAACTATTGGAATCAACGGAACTTGAGCGTATACTATTTCGACCAATGGGCAGGCTGGAATTTCGGTGAACGTCAATTAATTATCTGGGGTGACCTCTCAGATGTCAGAGCCTCTCGAAGTTGGTGGCATCAACTGAAAAATTTTTGGCGGAATCACTATTGGCTCAACGGTTTTCATCTCACAGACCTAAGGATGCGGACGACATTTCAGAAGATGGACAAATCGCCGCCACAAACAATTCTTGCTTACCCGTCATCGCTTTATCAGTTCGCGAGGTTCATTTTCGAGAATGGTCTGAAGCCAAGGTGGGACTTGAAAGGGATCATCTCTTCGGCGGAGATGCTGCATTCACACCATCGTGATTTGGCGGAAACTGTTTTTAGCACAAAAGTTTATAACCGATACGGCGGACGTGAGGTCGGATTAATCGCAATGGAATGTGAAGAGGGGCACCTGCATATCAACTGCCGCGACCTCTACCTTGAAATAGACAGTCCTGACCCATACACGCAGCCAGGGGACATTCTCATCACACAACTCAATAACTACGCGATGCCGTTTATTCGGTATCGAATTGGAGACATTGGCCGTCTCTCCGATGAGCCATGCCCATGTGGCAGTCCGTTACCTGTTTTGGCGGACTTGCTCGGACGTAGCACGGCTACCTTCCGAACGAGAACAAGCACATTGATACACGCCGGTTACTTCACACAGCAATTTTATAACGTCGTTGGTCTGGAGCAGTTCCAACTAATCCAAGAGACCCTGAGACGCTGCGTCTTGAAGGTGGTCGTTAACACACAGTGGACAGAAGCCGCACGCCGATATATGGTCCAGAAGATTCAGGAGGTACTCGGTGCTGATGTCATCGTTACAATAAAATTTGTAAAAGAGATTCCACTTTCCACTTCAGGCAAACGGGAATTTACGATTTCCAAGGTAACAGCGCGTGATTGATGCTAATTAGGTTTTACCAACCGACTTTCCTCCAAGCGTTCAACTGTCTCTTGGAGACTTTTGACAGATGTCCCGAAGCGGGGCAACCCGTTTTGTCCCACCTGGGACGTAAGATAGAATCAGTCCGTCAATCAATAAATTCCGATCCGCGATAACACCCGTGCTCTGCTCCGCGGTTACACCTTTGGAAAGGAGCAAGTAAAATGTGTCTTTTGTCCAACCGGGTGTTGTAAAGAAGTTCCCTTGCCCTTTTGAAATAACGAGGTCTGCATCCAACAAGGCGTTGAAAAATTCAGGAGTCCCCTGATAGAGGTTCGTCCCGATCGTCTTCGCGCCTGACGACATGAGTTTCACACTCCCCTCCTGTATCGCTGTTTGGACTTCTCGGAATTGCGGATACCCCACGATTTCCTGCAGATCTGTGAGTGTCGCATCGTTGCTGGCGTTGTCCGCCTTCCCAACAATAACGATATGGTGTCCAGACTTCACGAGTTCCTGGACGAAGGCGATGTCGAAAATCACCTCTCCATCGTTGTCGGCAAGCCACAGGATGTGCTGTGGGACAGCGTCAATCACCTTTTCACAGAACGTTTCATAACAGTCGATAGAAAAAGAGGTGTCAACCGCTGCACGCAGCGATTCAGAAAAGTAGTCAGGATTCGTTTTCAGTTTTTTGACGACCCGTTCACTGCTGTAATCGATAATATTGCCTGCGACGACCAACTTCAACCGGGTTAACCAATTGTCCTTCCAAAACTCAGGGAGGAGTGCGAGTGCTGTCTGTCGGGCTTTCAGTTTATCGTGGTGATAGGGGTTCGGATTGCCTGTGTGGCGTGTGACCATCTCGAAGATACTGCCCCAGAGTTCTTCGGGTGTGAGGGATTCGATGAGGTAATCACCGTTGGCGCGTCGAAGATCCAAAAGTGTTTTTACGGCATCGCACGCGACTTGTTGCAATTGTGGATTTCCCGTCGCACGTGGGATTAATTCCGTCGCGCTATGGGACTGGACATGCTGCCGAAGGTTCTCCCAATCCGGCAACCCTTTTTTCTCTCCGAAGGTGAAAACCCCAGGGATATATTCGACTGTTACAATCTGCTCGAAAAGCGACTTTGGCACAGCCGGTGGAGATTGCGCTGGTGGAACACCGAGTGTCCGATGTGACAAGAGCGTGTCGGAGGGGATCACCGTCCCCCGCGCCGCGATGGATGAAAGCTGAACGTTGCTCCCGACATTCACGGCATCGAAAGTGCTATTTTCAATGGTGCTCCCTGTAGCAAGTCCCCGGACAGGTGCCGCTAACCTTTCAGGTATCGGATTCGATTCAAAGGTTGTATCGTTTGCAGTGACGTTCTGCAGTCCGACCGCATCCCCGACTGTTGTCGCGCCCAGCAGTGTAACGTTTTCAAGCCGACAGTAATCCCCGATCCGAACCTTTTCACCGAGATGCACCCTACCGAGGAGATAGCACGCCGTGCCTATCTCAATATTTTCGTTGTCCACTGTTATCTGCGCCGCTGGGTCAACGCGAACGCCTTTCCGCGCCAGAGACTCTCGGGTTTCAGCAAACAGGGCGGCTTCACCCGATAGCACGTTAGACCATCGGTTAACGCCTGACAGCACTTCCCCGCGATAGATGAAAGCGTTGGTTTTCAATCCATCCTCATAACAGTGTCGAATGAGGTCAACGTGGTGGAGTTCATCGTTTCGATTTGTGTGCGGTTGCAACCGATGTATCCGTTCTATCAGCACGCTTTTCCGAATCAGTGTGATCCCCGTATTGGTATACGCCTCACCGCGATGCCATCGGTCCCACATCTCCTGTTTTTCCGCCGCTGTCATGTCATACCATTCTTTGGTGCGGGTGAGTTGTCCCTCAGCGTCGAAAAAGAGTCCACCCTTATCCACGACTGTTTCAGGGATCTTGCCGCAGAGCGTGACATCCGCACCAGAAATGAAGTGGGAGAGCAGGGTCTGTGCGAAAATCTCGCGATCCAAAAAGGGTTCATCACCGAATGCCACCCCGATCCATTCTGCGTCGGACGCTTGGAGTGCTGGCAGTGCTGCTTGTAAGGCACCCCCTGTGCCGTTCATCTCTTCTTGGATACAGGGAATAGCATCGGGACCCAGGAGTTGCGTGGGATCCCCGTTTTTTTCAATACGCGCTGCCATCTGTGGGTTGATGACGACAATATCGGGACGTGTGCCGGGGAGGTAATGTCGCGAGCGTTGGAGCGTGTTCTGCGCCCCGAAGGTGATGTCCAGCGTTTTACTCAAGCGTCCGGTAGGGTCAATACGCGTGCCTTTACCGGCTGCAAGCACCACCCATTGCGGTGTGAGGTCGTTTTCAAGTGTATCTATGGGAAGCGTATTCAGGAAAGTTTCAAGGGTAGTCGTGTCCGCTGAGATTGCAGCGAGTGTCCCTTCTAATTCGCAACCGAGAAGGTTTTCAAGGAGATGTGTCTTCATTTATTCGCTATTGTCTAATTCATTTTGGATGGATTGAAATTGCGCTAATGCAGTCTCTAAATTTTGGGTGATTTCTGCGACTAATACATCTGGCGTCGGAAGATCCGCTGCATCCTCAAGCGAATCTTCTCTCAACCAGAAGATGTCAAGATTGACATGTTCCCGTTCGATTAGTTTATCGTAACTAAAGGCGCGGAACCGCTCAGTCTCAACCCGTGCCTCGCGATTGTCTGGATTGTAGGCAGTTATAAAATCTTGCAGATCGGTGTCTTGCAGTGGATTCGTCTTGAGTGTAAAGCGTTTATTCGTCCGTAGATCATAGATCCAGAGTTTCCGAGTCCACGGTTCTTCACGTGCGGTTCTCTTATCGAAAAAGAGAACGTTTGCTTTGACCCCTTGTGCGTAGAAGATGCCGGTTGGCAATCGCAACAGTGTATGCACATCGAACTGTTTCAGTAACTGCCGACGAATTGTTTCTCCTGCGCCCCGTTCAAAGAGAACATTATCTGGAAGGACGACAGCAGCGCGTCCATCTGTCTTCAGAATCGTCTTGATGTGTTGGAGAAAATTGAACTGTTTATTTGAGGTCGTCGCCCAAAAATCCTCACGCTCATAAGTGGAGGCGGTGTTGTTCTGTTTACTTCCGTCGGTCGCTATCGTAATACTACTCCGATTCCCGAACGGTGGATTCGTAAGCACCATGTCGTAGCGATCCTTCGTAGCACTTCTGAGACTATCATCGGTTGTAATTGGACTCTCTGTCCCACCGATACCTCGTAGGTATAAATTCATCACACACAGACGGACGACGTTATCAACGATGTCTGTGCCAGCGAAGGTCTTAAATCTAAGAAATGCCTTCTGTTCGCGGGTCAAGTTGTAATTTTCGGAGATATAGTTATATGCTGCCAAGAAAAAGCCACCTGTCCCACACGCTGGGTCACAGATGGTTTGCATGGGTTCAGGACGCATCACGGCGACCATAGTCTTGATAAGTGGGCGTGGTGTGAAATATTGACCTGCGCCGCTTTTGGTGTCCTCAGCATTTTTTTGTAAAAGCCCTTCGTAGATAGTGCCTTTGATGTCGGCAGCCATCCCACTCCATGTTTCATCATTGATGAGGTGGATAAGCCGTTGCAAGTTCGCGGGTGTCTGAATCCGATTCTGTGATTTTCGGAAGATCACACCGAGCAGCCCCTTCTGGTTGCTCAATTCTCGAAGGATTTTGACATATTGCGTTCCAAGTGCAGCACCGCGCTCTTTGAGGAGACTCTCCCAATCCAGCCCCGTGGGAATCGTTGAGGGTTTGTTAAGCGGGGGTTTTGTCTGCTCGTCAGCAAGTTTCAGAAACAACAGATACGTGAGTTGCTCGACATAATCGCCGTAACTCACTCCATCATCTCGAAGCACATTGCAGAAATTCCAGAGTTTTTGAATAATTGTTGCGGATTCGTTTGACATGGATTAACCTTCCTCCCACGCAGTTGCGAAGTCGGGGCAAAAAATATGACTATTAATCGGTTAGTACAGATGGAAATATAGTATTAAAGGCAACTACCTCTTTATCAAGTTGAAGGGTCAAACGTGAAGTATTCAAATCATAACCTGCGTCTTCTAAAAATTCTTTGAGGGTCCCGAGTTTCGCAGTTTCTGCTAAATGTATTTCTATAACTTCGAGGAGATTTTTCCCTGCTTCTTCTATATTCCTTCCACAACTCACAACATTTAATTCTGGACAACAGGCGGTGTACATATTGCCTTCTTTCCAAATCTCTTTTGTTACCACCAGATTCTTCATCCTAACCTCCATATCTATGACAACGTTATAGAGTCGACTGGTTAAAATCCTTTAAGGCACTTTTAACTTCAGCATCTAACACTGCTGCTATGAGGCTGTCGTCAAAAGGAAAGATTCCGGCTTCATACATCAATTCTAAGAGGACCACCGCGAAATGTTTAGCAGTCGTGCCGCCCTACCGGCACTAATATTGCCTTGACGTAGAAGTTCGAGAACAAAAGCTTCTCTTGCCTTCCGCTCCACGTTCGCTTTATGCTCCAGCAAGATCCCATCAAAGGGTAATGTGAATCGGATTTCAACTTCTGTTTTTACCATATGAATTACCTGGTGTTGTTAGCAGATCATATATGGTAAACAGTTATTAAAATGGATTACGATAAGATGCTCGGCAAACTTCTTTCTATTTCAGTAGTCGGATAAAACCGTCTTGTTCAAAGTGCTTATCTGTTGCCAAAGCTTCATTTATGCCGCATTCTCGCATCACAACAAAACTGACAGCGTCAACGAGGCTCCACTGCTTATCTAATCGATTTGCGAGCAACTCCCACGCCTTCCGGTCTAGTGCTTCGTCTATGTGGACAATTTCGACCCAATCGGCTGATCGGATAGTTTCAATATAGTAGAGAGATGTTGAACGCTGCATACGGTCACGGGTGAATAGGGCAATCAGTTCAGTCAGTACATAGTTTGTTGTGACGACGCGCCGGTTTTGTTGTTGCCACTGTGTCATTAATTCTAAGGCTTCTGTATGATAAGGATCTTTCTCCATGAAAAAACTGGCCCATCCTGATGTATCAACGAAAACCTCATTCATCCTCATCTCCCCACAATTCTGCTAAAAGTGCGTCTGCAATATAGTTGTCGTGGCGTTCACCGATGTCTGTAACATCAGATTCCAACGTTCCTGCTAAGGCAATGAGCGGATCTGGATGGTCTTCGTATGGACCTTTAACTACTCGTATTTCCGGCGACAATGCGGCATCGCCCCCCCTTATATCATCCCATTTAAGCGTTCCCGCAAGTGCAAGGAGTGGATCAGTTTCTTGGAATATTTCCTCGTTTTGTGTCTCGATTTGTTCAGTAAGTGGAAGCAGGACTTGCTCCCATAGGTGTTCAATAACATCTTCGCCGGTTACGTCATATTCTTTTTCACCAAACCAGTCTAAGAACCAGAATCCAGCTTTGTAAGGTTCAGTGGAGTTTTTGTTGTTGACGAAGAATCGGATTGCGCATCCGGGGCCGCCGTATGAAAGTAGATACTGCCAATGTGGAGGAGTGTCATTGACGTCAGGTTCTATATAGTCTATTGACAATGGATATTCGTCAATGAATCCTACATCCTTTTCAAGGTCAAAGTTTTCGTTCTCTTTTAGGTAATCTTCAACTTCTTTATAATATACATCGAATTCCTTCTTGAACATAAACATAAGGTCACGGCGCGTTAATCGCCATTTCTCAATTGGAACGTTAATATCAAAAGAAGGGATCGCGGCAGAAGGAGTCGCGTAGCCAGAACTTCCTGTTGGTATCTGTTGCATTTTACTTCCGCTCCCAAATTTTGCCACTAAATTTCAGCGCGCCCACTTGAAAACCATTGAGCAGGGAATTAATATTGCCCTTGCCAGTGGAAATCGTCTGTGCTAACCTTTGATGCGCGGTCACTAGTGAATCAAAAACTCGACCTTTAATTAAGGCGTTTAACAAACGGGTAGTACAGGTGTGTAACCTGTAATTTTAACACAGGTTTTAATTCAATGCAATATTAATGTTCTGCTTTAATTCGGGTCAGAAGCATTTCTGCCGGTTCATCATTCGGATCTTGTGGGACAAGTTTGCCAGAAAATGCCTGCTTCAGGATAGACTGTCGTAAATCCTCGGTCCGTGCCAGTTCAGATGTAATCTTCGCTTCGACCTCGTTAGCAATAGAAAGCCCCCGCTCAATTTCAGAGACGATTTGTTTTGTTCAGCAAGCGATGGTAAGGGAATTTCAAAGGTCTTAAGTCGATTTCCAGTTATTGCGTTGAAAGTTGTTCCGGTCCCTCTACTTGCGATTTCATTCTCAAATCTACGCAGTAAATAAAGAATAAAAAACGGCTGAATTCCATGCAAGCCACG
>CAXXUG010000022.1:0-141633 GCA_963664835.2 Chloroflexota bacterium
ATACCAAAGGATGAGTCTAGCTCGAGTGCGCGCCCATAGCAGTCGAGGGCGTCGAGATACCGTCCAACGATATCGAAAGAGTTGCCGCAATCGGTGAGGGCCTTTAAGCGCAGCTCGGTGTCCGCCTCATTGTTCTGCACTACAAGGTCGAACAATCGACGAGCCTCTTGAAGATGGCTACGCTTGTTTAGCCACGCATCACCCAGACCTGCTTGTTCGACGGCAAGTTGCCACAGGTGCAGTTGGATACTAGCTAGATTATAGGACACCTCGGCTGACGAATGAGGGTCCAGTTTGCGAAAGGCGTCCGCTCCTTTCTCCATTAGCAATGAATCCTTGAGTTTGAAACCTGCATCTGCATAAGTGTAGGCACGTAGTTGCGTGACGTTCACCTCCTGCCCCGCGCCCGCCACCAAAGATTCCGCCAAGTCAACGGCCCTCTTCGTTGACTCTGCCTCGTTGAGAAGACGAGGTATCTCTTGCTTAGTCTGCTCGTATGCCGTGATGCTGTCGATTATTACTGCTGTCATGTAACCCAAACTGGTAGACCGACTGAGCTCTCTGCATAGCGGAACCCTATATGGTGAAGGCCCAATTGAGATTGCTTTTGGGTGGTTCCGGGCAACGAGCCACCGTCCGAGGCCTTGACCCATTCTCCTACACATCCAATTTGAAGGACAAGCGGAAGGTTCTTGATTTTGTCAAGTCTGGTGGGCCCACCCGGATTCGAACCAGGGACCAACCGGTTATGAGCCGGCCGCTCTACCGCTGAGCTATGGGCCCCGCGTAACGCCGCGTGCCGGCGACTCGTTCTGATCGTTTCCTCACCTAGTTCCTGTCTACCAGGCGTTGGCGATATATGAGCAAGTCCTGTTCGGTGACTGCTTCCGCCGGCACTAGCTGATAGTGCTTCTCCGAAGTTATTCGGATTTCGTCGCCTTGATGTTCGAACTCGAAGAGCGCGATGACTTCGTCCCCCATGAATTGTGCTCCAACGGGACGGCATATGAGCGCCGGCAGCTTTTCGGCGCAGACAGCGATGTCTTGCTCGATCTGGACCCGGTTTAGCCTATCGCTACCTCCCTTGGCTTGGACCGGCACGGCGTAGTGGGCGCCCGCTCTTGTCCACTCCGACGTAAATCTCATCCGTCTCCACTTGCCCCATGCCGGACACTGTCGTCCTCAAGTGGTTCTGGAGCGAGTAGCATGCAATTCCTAAGAACACATCGATCAGCCGGTTGTAGCGGACACGGGCCAGGAGCGCTTGCTCGTCATTGAAGGCGTACTTTGAGATTATTCCCGGTGTAGCGTCTGGAATCTTTGTGACCGCGAGATTCGGGTTGGGCGTGAGGGGCATGTCGGCGACCAACACAAACCGATACCGGCCACGTCCCGCCGGCCTGATAATCCACGTCTCCCCTTCAGGAGCCACCTCAAGGATGCTGGCCGGCAGCTGTGTCCTGTACCGGAAGCTGTAAATCAGGTCACCGAGGTTCTTGGGCAGCTTGATATTCAGCTTGGAAGCAAATGCGGCTAGGTCCTCCCGTTCAAAGGCAACCTCGCGGCTTCCACTCGTATACTTTGCGTTGAAAATGGCCTCTATGATCTTTGAGTAGCGGTTCGAGCGCGACATAGGTCCTGTCAGGTACCGGTCCATTCCAGGACCACGACCTCTTCCCTAAGCTGCTCGCCCGTGACGGTTGACGGCCTGGTCCGGAACAGGTCAATCGCGATGACCCGGTAACCAAGCGATTCTGCGAGATCGGCGACAATCTGCCCGGTGCGAATCATGACTCTCAGATAGGAGGCCTGGTCGCCTACCACGTACGCCAGCCTGGCGCCAGATCGAAGAACAGACCGCAAGGAAGCCAGGTGTCTAGCAATCCCACCGAAGTAGAGAAGCGTTACCCGGGCATACATACGCTCGAAGCCGGACGTCTTGCCCAGTTCGATTCGTCGTCGCTCGATGGCCTTCGCTATCTCCTGTATCGCATGGTGCTGAGCGACTTCTTTGTCATCCGTATCTGACTTGTACACACCTCTTGTGTTCGATCGGATCAATTCCTGCTTCAACGAGCGCAACTCCCGTTTGTCCCGTATCAGGCCGAGGACGACTGACTCAAGTCGCGTCGTTCGCGTGTAGTCTTTCTCGTTGGGGTACGGCGGGGACGTTATCACGGCGTCTATCGAATCGGGACTCAATACTTGATCTGCCTCTCGCGAGTCGGCCTTGATCAACTTTGCGGAACCATGGGCAAGGTTGCGTGCGACGTTAATGTCCTCAGCCATCACGCGGACACCGTCGAGCCACGATTCCACCACAGGAGCATCATCCTTGATCCGACCCACGCCTACTTCAGGGCCGAATTTCAAGTTCCCGATCTGGTAGGCAAGGGCCTTAGCCAGCGCGAGTCGTCCGAATTTTCGCAGTGAGGTATCGCCATGCCGCTCGGCCTCGTCTAAAAGAACCAGAGTCTTGTGGAGAGGTATCGGGCTTATCGAGTCCTTCAACAAGAGCTTGGTCTGTTCCGGGCCAAGCCGGCGCTTTGTAACTTGTCCGTTTGTACTCGCGTCAGCGAGGGGAAGACCGAACCAATCGTCGATCCCGTGGTCTTCGAGCATCGTGCGTGTCGACACCGCGACCTGCTCGGCATATCCCAAGAGCAACTTGGGGTCTGCAGACCAATCGATCTTCACCGAGCTGGCGAATGCGGCCATCGGGTTCGATTCAAGTCCCACGCTTGAAATGCCGAGTTTCTTGCACTCAACCAACGTCGTGCCAGTCCCACAAAAGGGGTCCAGAACTGTTTCGGCGGGCCCAACGTTTAGCCGTTCGAGATAGTGCCTAACCAGATGCGGCGGGAATGACAGAACAAACCTGTACCAGTCGTGAACTGCGCGGTCTCTGGGCAGCAGCTTGTTCTGGTCGTTTGACCCACTTCTGAGTCTCTTGGAAATATCAGTCGACATTGGGGCAATTGATGATGATAAGGACTACGCCTTTCATTCCATTTCGGTGCCGAGCGTCCGTGCGGAGAGGTGCCCGGCCCTCTGGATTCGCTTGCTACTTGGCTGCGATGCGACGGTTAGTCCGAGTTTATCGGCAGTAACTTCGTTTCGGTTTTGTCTGCCGTAAGGTCATCCGGCTTGGTGGGCCCACCCGGATTCGAACCAGGGACCAACCGGTTATGAGCCGGCCGCTCTACCGCTGAGCTATGGGCCCGTATTGCGATGACTACCCACAAATTCTAGCAGGTTTCTGCCTCAGGCCGGCCGGCGTTGCACCAGGCCCTCGATGATCGACTGCAGGTACCGGATGCTGATCGCCGAGTGGTGGAAGTCGTCGCCGACCGTGCCCATGTTGCCCTCCACGCTGATGTAGCCGGCGAAGCCGGCCGCGTGGGCCACCTCGATCGCGTAGCGAAAATCGATCTCGCCGTCCGGCACGTTCGTCCTGATGAACACCGACCGATCGAGCTCCGGCAGGTACACCCTTCGCATATTCTTGATGTGCCAGAAGATCATCCTGCCGGCCGTGTTCTGGATCGTGTCCGACCAGCTCTCTTCCGGAACGTTGTAGGACCAGAGAATGTTGCCGAGGTCTGGGTTGAGGCCGACGTTTGGCCGGTCGACCATCTCAAGCAGGCGCAGCGCCGCCTTCGAGTTGTCCGCGATGCTGCCCTGGTGAATCTCCAGCGCGAACTTCTTGTCTCTCTCGGCGGCGGCATCCGCGATCTGTTGAAGCCTCCTTGCCGTCTGCTCGTAGTCCTCCTCGGTAGCCTCCCGGCTGGAGCCGGCCGAGTGGGCTGAGCCCAGCTGGAATACGACCTGGTTCGGATCGCTCACCGTCTTGCCGCCGGTCAGGCTCGCGGTCACGATCTCGGAATCCAGGACCGATGCGATCTCGACCGCGCGCAGCGTGCGCTCAAGGTTCCGGTCGCGCTCATCCGGCAGGCAGAGATTGGTCCGGCCCAGTTTGACCGCGGCGATCGCCAGCCCGAAGCCGGCGGCCTCCTCGCGGATCTCGCCTAGATCGGCGTCGCTCATCTCCAGGAACGGCAGCCAGGTGTCCTCGACCTCCAGACCCTCGGCGCCAAGGTCCCGGGCAAAGGCGAAGAACCGGCGGCGGGCCTCGGCCGGCGCCGGCCCCGGCCAGCGGTAGGGGTAGGCGTTGATCCCGCGAATCGAGAAGGCTATCTTCATCCGGGACTCGAGAGCGTCGGCAATGGCGGTCAGCTCCCGCCGGCCGGCAGGAACCGTCGGTTCACCTTCGCGATGTAGGTGAACGTCGGATTCACGAACTGGGTGCAGCGCGCCTCCAACACCTGTCCGAGGTAGAGGTAGGCTTCTCCCCGGCTCATCCTGTACTCCTCATCCAGCCAGAGGACCATCGACTCGAGGGCCAGCCGGAAGGCGTCCTCGGCTGGCCGGGCCATCGCCGCGATCGCGATGTGTGTCTCGTTCAAAATTCGGGGCCAGTACATGCTCTTCGGCTTGATCTTGCTCAGCTCGCAGCGCAGTCGCACCACTCCGCTGGCCTCGATGCCGCCGGCGCCGCAGATCTCGCCGTCGCCCTGCAAAGCGTGCATGTCGCCAACGTGGAGCAACGCGCCCGGCACGTTGACCGCCAGCTGCACCGTCGCGCCGGTCGTGATCTCCTGCGCGTCGAAGTTGCCGCCGTAGTGGCCGGCCCATGCGTGCCCGAACACCTCGTACTCTGGGGCGACCCCAACGAACCCCATCATCGGAGCGACCGGCAGCTTGAGCGAATCGCTCCAGTGGATCAGCCCGTCGCTGATCTGCACGATCTTGGAGTGGGCGCCGAGGGCCGATGAGCCCATGTAGGCCGGCATCGCGCCGGTGCTGCCCCGGAACGCGGTGAACCCGACCGGGTCCAGGCTGATGTCGCCGATGTGTACGGAGAGCAAATCGCCCGGTTCGGCGCCCTCCACCCAGATGCACCCGCTCGACGGGTTGCCGCCGCGCAGCTTTCGAGCCACCTCCGCGCCTTCCGGATGTTCCTCGGTGAAGGGTCCGCGGTTCAACTGTGTCTGCACCTCGAACTCTTCGCCGGGTTCCACCCGCATCGTGGGTTGGTTCCGCGAGCTTATCTCGAAATAGAGGACGTCCTTGTCCTGTCTCTTCATGATTGTCCTCGTCGCCTCTTTTTCCTGGTAGCGGCCCAGACCGACTCTTGCTGGGGCCGATTATAATCACTTTGAGGTCCCAATAACCCCTTCGCCGCTCGCGTTGGCAGATCCCGACAGGAAACAGACATCCGTAATGGGCGCCCGTGCCTAGACTCAGACGACGGACACTCAGGGAAAGAGCGCGCCGCCTCGTCTCCGAAATCGTCATAAACCGCAACCACGGCCTCTTCGCCATCGGCGCGTTCATCTCCAGCCTCGGAGTATGGATGCAGACGGTCGCGATGGGATGGCTGATGCTGGAGCTAGGCGGAACGCCGTTCGATCTGGGTCTCATCAACTTCGCCCAACTGGTCCCGATATTGGTCCTGGGAGTTGTAGGCGGCGCCGTCAGCGACCGGGTCAACAAGCGATGGCTCCTTATCGCCGCCCAATCCGGCGCGGCCGCAATCAACCTGCTGATAGCGCTACTTACTCTCGCCGGCCTGATAACGATTCCGACCCTGATTGTTCTGGCATTCATTTCCGGCCTTGCTTCCCCGTTCGTATGGCCGGCGTTTCAAGCGATCATCAGGGAGCTTGTTGGCCCGGACGAGCTGCGGAAGGCGATCGCGCTCAATGCCGGCCGTTTCAACCTGGCCCGGATCCTGGGCCCTACGATCGCCGGCGGGTTGGTCGCGGTAGTTGGCACCGCCGGCTGCCTGATTGTCGGTTCCGTTGCCCTCTCTGGAGTGGTGTTTACGGTCTGGCTCGTCAGGTACGATCCGCCGCCATTGGGACCACAGTTGGAATGGGTCCAGGCGATGACCGAGGGATTGCGCTACGCCTGGCGCGATCGCCAGATCCGGGCCTATCTGCTGGCGGCCGGCGCGATAGGATTGCTGGCCATGCCCTACCAGGCTTTCATCCCGGCCTACTCACGCGACGTCCTATCGGCGGGACCGGAGGCCCTGGGACTGTTGTTCACGAGTGTGGGCATCGGCGCGCTGCTCGGCGCCATCTCCAGTGGTATTCGATTCGCCACCAAGAGGCCCCTCTCAAGCAGCTTTGCATTCCTTGTATCGACGGGGATAGGACTGGGTCTCTACACAGTTGGCGGCTCGCTGATTGTCGCGCTTATCGGCCTGATGCTCGTCGGGCTGGGCTCGATAGGATTCTTGGCGACCGCAAACGCCTCGGTTCAGCTCCTTGCGCCGCATGCCGTCAGAGGTCGCATCATTGGGATCTGGATTACGGTGAACGCCGGCCTCATGCCGATCGGCAGCCTGGTGTTCGGTCGCGTCGCGGAGTTTTCCGGTCTCCAACTCGTATCGATAATCGGCGCTGTCGGTTGTATGATTGTAGCCCTGCTATTTGCCATGGTGCTGAAGACCTCATTGCGCCAGGAGATAAGGCCCGTTTGACGACGCTGCCTGCTCACAATCTTGTCCGGTAGCGTCCCAATGTCCCACCCATCGCCTGGGCAGAATCAAGATCGGGAGGAGAAGAATGCCGGTCAAGTCGGCTGACGAACTGAACGAAATCACTCGAAAGATACTGGTTGCCGTCGGCGCCAGCGAGAGCAACGCCGGCCGAGTGGCCGAGGCGCTGGTCTCCGCCCACCTC
Organism: Chloroflexota bacterium; assembly: GCA_963664835.2. Lineage (GTDB taxonomy): Bacteria > Chloroflexota > UBA6077 > FW602-bin22 > JBCLEL01. The sequence goes on from CAXXUG010000022.1 coordinate 6,753, forward strand.
GCCGGCCACGACTCGCACGGAGTGCAGCAGCTTCCCCTCTACGTCAAGGACATCGAGGAGGGGTTCATACTGCCGGCGAACGAGCCGGAGGTCGTGCAGGAGACCGCCAGCTCTGCGCTGATTCGCGGGCACTGGACATTCGGGCTGGTTGTCGCCAAGCAGGGGATGCAGCTGGCGATCGATAAGGCGGCGGACGACAACATCGCGATCGTGGTACTGACCGAGCTGAACCACATCGGCCGGCTGGGCGAGTACGCCGAGATGGCGGCCAAGGCGGACCTAGTCTCGATCATCGCCGCCGGCGGATTCAGCGAGGAAAACCCTGTCGCCGCGCCCCACGGCGGACGCAAAGCCGTCCTGGGCACCAACCCCATATCGATCGGGTTTCCGGCCGGCGACAAGCCGATGATCGTGGACTTTGCAACGACAATAACCTCCGGCGGCAAGGTGTTGCTGGCCATCTCCAAGGGTGAAGAGGCGCCGCCAGGATTCCTGCTGGATGGCGATGGCAACCCGACCACCGACCCGAACAAGTTCTACGAAGGCGGAGCGCTGCTGCCTTTCGGAGGTCACAAGGGATTCGGCGTGATGATGGCGGTCGAGTTCCTGGGCCGGATCCTGGCCGGAGGCGACAGGTACGCAACACCGGGCCGGGGAGGGCCAATCATGGGGCACCAGGGAGTGTCGATGATCGTGATCAACCCGGCCGGCTTCCAGCCCCTTGCCCAGTACCACGAGCGCGCGGAGGAGATGATGGAGCGGGTCCGCGGAGTTCCGCCGGCCAGTGGGTTCGACGAGGTGATGGCTCCGGGAGACCCGGAGCGGCGGGCGCGCGAGACTCGGCAAAGGGACGGCATCTACGTCGCGGAATCGACCTGGGACAAGCTGATGGACTTAGCTAAGTCCCTGGAGATTTAGACCGGGCATAGACAGGCCCCCGACCGAATCCGGGTACCTGGCGTATCGCTATAGCGCCCTGATGGGTTGCCCTAGAATCCGGCCCGTTTGTCGCAGACGTTAATGAACGGCTCGTTCGCCAGGAATCGGCGTATGTTCTCCTTGAGAATCCGCTTGCGACCCTCGTAGAGCTCGGGCGTCAAGGCGGACGCGTGCGGCGACAATACCAGGTTTGGCAAGTCCCATATTGGACTGTCCTGGGGCAGTGGTTCGACTTCGGTGACGTCGAGGCCGGCGCCGGCGATTCGACCCTCGTTCAGCGCGTCGATCAGAGCCGGCTCCTCCAAGATGCCGCCGCGAGAGATCGCGATCAGGTAGGACGTGGGCTTCATCAGGCCGATACGCCGGCGGTCGATCAAATGGTGAGTCTGGGCGGTGTATGGCACGGTGATCACGAACACGTCGGAGATTCCCATCAGCTCGTCCAGCCGGTCCAAGCCCCAGACCTCCTCGACTTCCGGCATCCCCGGCACCGGCCGGATGTCGACCGCAACGACCTTCATCCCGAATCCGTGGGCCCGGCGCGCGACCGCCCGGCCTATTCCGCCCAGTGCCAGGATCCCCATAGTGCGGCCGTCGATCTCAACGTATCGGTCTTGGTACTTCGGCATGTTCCATCGCTTGGCCCGTTGGTCTTCGAATAGCTCAGGTAGGCAATGGGTCAGCGACAGCAGCAGGGCGAATACGTGATCGGCCATCGGAGAGGCGTGCGGGCCGAGAGCGTTCGTGAGCGTAACATCGCTCTCCACCAGTCCTTCGACCGCGACGTACTGGTCGATGCCCGTGCCCATCTCGTGGATCCAGCGCAGTTTCCTGGCGGCTCGGAATGCTTCCGCTGAGAGCTTGCCCACACTCGCGTCGGCATCGGCGATTTCCCGCAACTGATCATCCCCACCATCATCCACAAACGCGAACTCCACGCCTGGGAACTCGGCCCGCAGTTCCTCCTTGAACTGATCGGTCGTTCTTCCTGGTTGGATCGTGAAGACGATTTTCAACGTTGCTACCTCCTCGACAGCATGCTCGCTTCGGACAGGGTAAGTGGGTCGTCGCGCCGGCGGATCGACAGGCCAAGTCTATTCTCGATGAACCGGGCGGGCAACTTCCAAGCGACGGGATTGTGGCATAATCTTGACGACTGCGAGGTCTACGCCCTGTTTGCCGCACATTACAATTGAGGTCTGCCGACCGTAACCCCGAGACCCAACCATCACTAGCCTCCGCCGATGGCTGGCGCGGCAGATTTCAAACCTTTTCGGCGCTCCAGTACCACAATTTTCGTCTCCTCTGGATAGGCACCCTGTTCTCCGGGACCGGCCAGTGGATCCAGCAGATGTCGGTGGGCTGGCTCACCTACGAGCTGACCGGCTCGGCTTTTCTCCTTGGAGCGATCAGCGGGGCCCGCACCCTTCCGGCCCTGCTGTTGGGCCCATTCGGCGGCCTCGCCGCCGACCGGCTGAATCGGAAACACGTGATGCTGGCCTGCCAGGTCTTCCTGATGACCGTCACCGCCATCTTCGCGACGCTCGTCCTGACCGGCAACGCCCGCGTATGGAACATCTTCTTGTTCACGGTCCTCACCGGCGTGGCCTGGATCTTCAACGTGCCGGCTCGACAATCCATCGTCCCGGGGTTGGTACCGTCGACACACCTGACCAACGCGATCGCTTTGAACTCGTCTGGCTTCAACCTGACCAGGATCGTTGGCCCATCGATTGGCGGTGTTCTGATCGCCGTCGTAGGCCTGGCCGGCAATTTCTATGTCCAGGCGCTAACCTACGTCGGCGTAGTGGCGATGCTGGCGAACATGCGCTTGTCCCCGGCGCCGGCCGCGCCGTCGACACTTTCCGCCTGGCGGCAGCTTGCCGATGGAATCGCCTACGTATGGAATCATCCAACCCTACGGCCTCAGATGGCAATGGCGGTTATCCCGGTAATGCTGGTCTTTCCCTACATGTCGTTGCTCCCGATCTTCGCCAAGGACGTATTGCAGACCGGTCCGACAGAGTTTGGCTTACTTACGGCCGCACCCGGCATCGGTGCGCTGGTGGGCACGCTGACGATCGCAACGATTGGAAACGTCGAGAAACGAGGGCGCCTGCTATTTGTGTTGCTGGCCGGCGCCGGCCTGTCCCTGGTGTTGTTCTCGTTGTCCCGCTCGTTCCCACTTAGTGCCGGCATGCTGATGTTGGTGGGCATGTTTCACATGACCTACATGACGACCCACCACACCCTGTTGCATACGACGGTCCCGAACGAGTACAGAGGGCGCGCGATGGGGATAACGCTATTGAACCAGGGGCTCGCGCCGCTCGGCAGCTTCATTGCCGGCGCGCTGGCCGAGATCTTCACCGCGCCGTTGACTGTTATGGCGATGGGAGCCGGCGTCGTGGTCCTTACGGGATTGGCGTTCGCTCTATTCCTGTCTCTGCGCGAAGTCTGAAGCGCATTATTACTGGTCACGATTCGGCCAACTAGATGAGCTCGTCTCCAAGAGCCAGGCCCAAGTCAGACGATTGGGAGCGCTAGTCTCAGGTTGGATAGCCTTGCAGACAGCCTTGGAGAGTTAAACGTGGCGTCTTGGTACGAGACTATAGGTGGTTGCGGTTGGCTGTTCGTATAAAAACGCTCCCGCGCCTTGACTTCGCAGTAGATCAAGGCTAATGAGGCCGATCCCTTTACCGAGCCTCACGGGAGCATCCTGTGTGAATCGATCTCCGCATCGCGGCGACCTAACCTCACAATCGCCAGTCTAACATTTGGAGGAGCTCCGGTGTCTCGATCGGATTCCCTGCAAGCGCTAGAAGCGGTACAGGGACCGCGCGTTGTCGGCCATTATCCGGCGCTTGAGGTCATCCGGCAGCCTCACGGGAATTGCCTGATCCGGCGCGTCGAAGTCCCAATGAGGATAGTCGGTCGAGAACATGAGCCGGTCCCCCATGTCGAGCTGATCGAGCATCTGGTGGAAATATTCCGGACTTGCCGGCTCTTCGATCGGCTGGGTGGTGATCCAGACGTGCTTACGGATGTAGTCCGAGGGCAAGCCGCTCGCGTGCGGTAGCTCGTCCCGTAAACGGCGCCAGCTTCGATCGAGCCGCCACATCAACGCCGGCAGCCAACCGAACCCGGGCTCTATCAGGACGACCTTGAGCGTGGGGAATTTCTCGAAGACGCCCTCGCAAATCATGCTGATCAAATGCGTCTGGTAGTCCAACGCGAGCGCGACGTGATGCTCGAAATAGAAGGATGGCCAGCCTGCGCCTGTAATCGGACCGCCTCCGCGTCCGCCCACGTGGATAGCGACCGGCAGGTCGTGGCGAGCGGCCGCATCGTATATCTTCCAGTACTTCCGCCGGCCCAAAGGCTCCGTGGTACGAGCCAGGAACATGACCTGGATGAAGCCGGGGTGGTTGCCCAGACGATCGATCTCCGCCGCGGCGAGGTCTCCCTCCTCGTGCGCAACTGCCAGGGAGGCTCGCAACCGTGGCTCTCTCTCCAGCCACTCCTCGATCTGCCAGTCGTTGATCGCCGTCGCCAGTGCGGCTGCGTACTCGAGGTTGCGTTCGCCCCGGATCAGCGGCATAGGATTCAGGATTCCGAACTCTATCCCCCAGGCGTCGAGCAGCTGCTCGCGCATGAAGTCCAGGTCGGAGCCCGGCGGTCCGCCGGATGGAGGCCAGGCATCTATCCGACAGGCGAGTGGATTCGTATACGACAGGTAGTTGCCCGGAAACTGGCGTGCCGCGAAAGTCTCGTGATGCCGGCGCCATCTCGGGGACAGATAAGGCCGCAGAGTCGCTTCCGACGGCAACGCGTTGTGAATGTCGCAGTCGATGACGGGGAACTTCGTTCTGTATCGCGCTCTCTGCTCTTGTACGCTAACTGCCATATCCCACGCTCCTGACCAGACCGTCACAGCTTACGACTAATTCTGACTCAAAACAGCCAATAGATTCAAGCACATGACCGTCACTCCCGGAAACTGCTTGATTGTATTCATGCACGTGTTGGAAATATAGGGTCTACAAGGACCGATTCCGGATGCCGGTCGCAAGCCGGAGGGAAAGCTCAAACGGCGGCAGCCATCGGCCGGCTGGGGTTATACCCACCCGTCTAGATTCGAGTGTATTGTCCTCCGCCATTGGTACCAAAAAATGACGGTTCCCACCACCCACAGTCGTCACTCCGGCGAAAGCCGGAGTCCAGAGGGGCGGGGATGGGGAAATTTAGCGCGGGGGCTTGTCCCCCGCTCCCGACGGTCGGGCACCCAACTCAAGTCCCGAGGTACCGAATGGAGGACCCGCCAACCGGTGCCCCGGTTTTCATCCCTTGGTGTACCGGCGCCAGCCGGGATGAGCGATTGGTACGAAAATAGATGGACACGCCCGATCCAACTCCGAATTCGTCACTCCGGCGAAGACCGGAGTCCTGATGGGAGGGGCAAGGGCGAGGCACTATCGGCGAAATCGCAAACCGGCCTCTTCATGCTCTGGGCGGGCCTTAGTTAGATCTGATTTACGCCCGTACGGATTAGGCATTCCCAAATCAGAACACCTATCCCACGTACACAAATCTGTTGGTAACACGGATTCGGTGTACAATTCGCCCGCGCGGACTAGGACAAGGAGCAACCTTAAAATACTTGTAGCACGCCTGGTCATTGCGGTAGCCTTCCTCGACCTTTTTGTGCAATTCCCGATTATTGCCCCCTTCGCAAGGGAGGTCGGGGCTACGCCGGCACTGGCCGGCCTGATCGTCGCGGCCTATTCCCTCACCAACCTATTCGGAAACGTAGTTGCCGGCGTGTTCCTGGACCGCTGGGGACGGATCTTGCCGCTGCAGGCGGGGATGCTCCTGACTTCGGTTGCCCTTTTTGGCTACGTCGTAGCCGACTCGCCGATGCAACTACTGCTCGCCAGGGCGTTCCACGGGCTGAGTGCGGCAATTCTTGCCCCAGGCGCCTTTGCCTTAATCGGCGACCTCAGCTCTTCCGCAAACCGGGTTCGAGTCATGGGGAGGAGCAGCGCCTCTATAGCTCTTGCCGCGGTCGTGGGGCCGATGTCGGCCGGCCTTATTTCGAGCGCCGCAGGTTACCGGGCCCCATTCCTCTTGACCGCAACACTCATGCTATTGGTATTCCTCGTGTTCTCGTTGTCGCCGAAGTCGACGTGGCAGGCCAGGTCCGACAACGCAATCGACAGTCCCAAAGAACAGGAACCTCGTCGTGCGAACTATGCCCTGCTCATCATGTCATACGCGGCCGCGCTCGCGATGACGGTCGGCACTGGAGCGTTGGTCGCATTCTTGCCCCCGTGGTTGCTAGCCCAGGACCAGCAGGAGTATTTGATCGGGATGCTGTTTGCCCTATTCTCGGCCGTTGGTATGGGTGTGATGGCCAGCCCACTGGTGTCCCTTCCTATGCTGAAGGGCCGCTGGATCTCACTTGCCGCGGGCCTTAGTCTGATTGGACTCGGTCTGGGAGCTCTTGGCGCCATACCCAACATGCTGGGATCGATCATTGGAATGACCCTGTTCGGTTGCGGTTTCGGCTTGACCTATCCTCGATTGATATCGATCGTGGTCGATGCCACGTCGGAGGCCTACCGGGGCAGGGCGTTAGGTGTTTTCTATGCCGTCTACTCACTCGGTGTGGCCATAGGATCGCTGAGCAGCGGCCTGCTCGAGGTCGGTCTCGGTAGTTCAAGTCCCGCACCTTTTTTTATGGGAGTGTTGATGATCGCGCTGGCGTTGCCCTTCACCTACGTAGTGGATTCGATTGGGAGGAAACGAACCGGAGCGAAAGAGGTTCCCAACTAGATGCCGGGCCCAGATTCCCCTCGGTGCTTGGCTCAATGGTCAGGTAACGAGAGTTAAATCCCATGCGACGGATTCGATGTTTACCGGCCGCGGAGTGGGAGCGGGACAACCCATTCTCGACGAACAGCGTGGCCTGAAGACTTAGCCCAATAACGAATGACCCCGGCCGGCCAATCGCTCACTTATCGATCGCGAGTGAGCCAAAGGCGCACTTAGCCCAGGAGCTTGGACAATTTCTCGGGCCAACCGAAGATGAGAGATACCGTCCACGTTCGCAAGCCCGGCTCACCAGATTGCATAGGGCGGCGATAAACGACTCGCCTACACTTACAGTTGGCACCCTGACATAGGAAGGCACGCCATGCTTTTTCGCCAATTGAGCGAACTCAATGTCAAGCTCGACCAAAGTCTCAAGATGTTCTGAGACGAAGGCGATTGGAGCGACAACGAGCGCCCAGCCTTCCGCCGCAGCACGTTCGATTTCGCTTTCCGTCGTTGGTCCAATCCAACTGATGGGTCCCACCTGACTCTGATAGCAAAGCAGCGTCTCAAAATCCGGCAAGCCCCGCATTTGTTCTAGCCGATTGACGATCGCAGCTGCCGTGGCCTCAATTTGCCACTGATATGGGTCTCCGCCGTCGACTATCCGTACCGGCAGACTATGTGCCGAAAGCAGGACACGGATCGGATGATCGAATGAAGCCTGTGTGAGAGCCTTTGCTATTAGAGTCGCTACGGCGTTGACGAAGCCGGCCTCGCGCGGATAGCAACAGATTGCACGTGTGGGCACTTTCAGGCCTGCAACTCGAGCCGCCCGATACCAGTCCTCAAGCGACGATTTCGTGGTCGTAGTGGAATATTGAGGGTAAAGAGGGAGCAACACGATCTCGTCTGGTCCATACTCCGCGACCGCGCTTGCCGTCTCATCCGACATTGGATGCCAGTACCGCATGGCGATGAAAGTCTTGGACTCGACGTTCGGTGGCAATACTTCGGCAAGCGTCTTCCCTAGCGCATGCGCTTGCCCCTCAGTATTCCGAATTAGAGACTTGCCGCCTCCGATGTGCTCGTACAACTCCCGTGAGGTAGGAGCACGCTTAGACGAGATGATCTTGGCAAGACCCTTTCGAACAACTGATGGCATTCGTATTCCCGTTAACGCGGGATCGTCCAGCATATCGTCGAACATATTGAACAGGAACGGTTCGACGCTGTCGGGTCCGTCCGGACCTCCAAGGTTGAACAGGACGACGGCAAGCTTGCTCAATAGACACTGCTCTCGTGAAGGCGACTCATAATGTTTGTTAGTCGTCCAGCCCAGCTTCGAACGCTTGTCATTCGTGGCAAAAAAATAGGCCGGTGCGCCGCACCGGCCGTTCTTCAACTGCACTCCATTATAGTGGACTCCTGGTCAGGATCTGAACCAATTCATGAGGCCACGGTCAACGCAGGTAGCGCAGTCAACTAGCGTCTCGAGGATTACTCTTCAGTTGCCAGGGTTGTATGAATGCCGGTCGGCCGGACTTCGTTGTCAAGCGAACTCCGCGATTGATCAAGAGATTGATTCGCGCCAGGCGTTCGCCACCCGCCTCGCGCTTCGACCCGGCAACCATCTCTCGGCTCAGATCGATCAGATGCGCGCGCTGATTACGGTACATCATCGGTACGCTCTTGTGCCGGTACTGACAAGGTGCAGGTGGACTCAAACACTTGCCGTCTTGGCAGCGGATTGACCATATCCGCCGGCATCAATATAATCTGTTGGCGGATAAAGTGGCTCTAACCGGGTTAACGGCTGATGATTGGGCCTCCGAAAGTCCCCGATCTGGCCTTTAACCCTTTATATTTGTGTACGAGAGGTGGATTGACGCAGTGTACGCTGTTGTCGAGACCGGCGGAAGACAGTACCGGATGAGCGCCGGCGGAAATGTTCGGGTGAATCGGCTCGAAGCGGAGCCGGGCCAGCAGGTCGAGTTCGAAAACGTTCTACTTGTTGGTGGAAACGGCGAGACCAGAATCGGCCAACCATTCGTGCCTGGCGCCAAGGTGAAGGCCACGGTGGTCGATCAGGGTCGCGAGCAAAAGATCATCGTCCTGAAATTTAAACCCAAGCGAAGATACCGGCGAAAGGCCGGCCACCGTCAGCACTACACCCAGGTGTTGGTCGACGAGATACTGGCCGGCGATTAGACGTAGACGGATTCAAGCGAAACTCCCATTCTGATCAGGTGAAGTAATATGGCACACAAGAAAGGCGGGGGCAGCTCGCGCAACGGTCGCGACAGCCAGTCCAAACGGCTGGGCGTAAAGCGATACGACGGCGAGTTTGTCAGGACCGGCACGATAATCGTCCGCCAGCGTGGCACTCGCATTATGCCCGGGGATAACGTCGGTATGGGCAGGGACCATACCCTGTTCGCCTCTATCGACGGGTTTGTCAAGTTCGGATTCGCTCGCAAGAACAAGAAGGACGTCAGCGTCCTGGCCGCTAGCTGAACGCAAGTCCGCGAGGGGATTCATGAGAAAAGGCATCCATCCGAAGTGGTTTGAAGCCACGTTGTCCTGTGCCTGTGGGGCGCGGTACCGCACCCACGCTACGAAGCCGGAACTCAGGGTCGAAGTCTGCTCGAATTGCCACCCGTTCTACACCGGACAGCAACGCATATTGGACACGGGCGGTCAGGTCGACCGCTTCATGCGCCGAATGGCCGTGGCGGAAGAGCACAAGCGGAGGAGCGAGAAGTCGGAGCAGGCTGGAGCGGAACAGCCGGCCGCCGCGACCGAAGCGGAGCCGGCCGGTTGAGACAGCCGGCAGGCTGTTAAACCCCTCCTGTCGTTGGCGATGAGAGGCTTGCGTTGACCCAGTTCTACGGCGGACAGGCCGTCATCGAAGGCGTCATGATGCGCGGTCGAGAGCAGGTCGCCGTCGCCGTTCGCGCCCCAAACGGCGAGATCGTCGTCCACCGCGAGTCCTTGAAGAGGTCTCCGCTCAGAAGCCGCGTGGCCAAGTGGCCAGTCATTCGCGGCATGGTGGCGCTTTGGGACACGCTCGCTCTTGGCATGCGCGCGCTGGTATTCTCCGCCAGCGTCGCCGAACAGGAATCCGACGAGGCCGGCGAGGGCGACGACTCAACTATGCCGACTGGAATCCTCTGGGGCAGCATGGCCTTCGCGATTCTTGCCGCCCTTGCCATATTCTTCGTCACTCCTGTGCTGGTTACCGGTGTCCTCGACCGGTTCATCGAATCATCTTTTGTCAGCAACCTCGTGGAAAAGATCATCCGGCTCGGAATGATCCTGGGCTACATGGTGCTGATAGGGCTCATGCCCGACGTGAAGCGGGTATTCGGCTATCACGGCGCCGAGCACAAGACGATAAACGCGCTTGAAGCCGGCGACCCGCTCGACGTGGAGCATTCCCGCAAAGCCAGCATCGAGCATCCCCGATGCGGTACGACTTTCTTGATCGTGGTGGTCCTGGTGTCCTTTCTCGTCTTCGTACTTCTGGGTTGGCCCCAGTTGGAGCTGCGGATCATTTCGCGTATTGTTCTGATCCCGGTGATCGCCGGATTGGCGTTCGAGCTAATCTACTTCGCGGCCTCGAACTATCACCGCCCGTTGATAAGAGCCCTATTGGCGCCCGGCCTGGCGGTTCAGGGGCTCACCACCGCCGAACCCGAGGACAACATGCTGGAAGTCGCGATTGTTGCGATGAAGACCGTATTGGCGTCCGAAGCGGCGTTCCGCAACGAAGAGCCGGTGGTTGTCGGCGCCGGCGAACTCGCCCCTCGACAGCTCCTGGTTGCTGATTCGGCCGAGTTCAGGGTCAGCGGCTAGACCAGGCCAGCGACCGACTCCACATCAGCGAGAACGTGCTTGGGCAGGTTTAGCTCAGCCTTGTTCCGCCTGCGCGGGCCCATGCCTACGTGACACGAAGTAGCAAATCGCGGGAATGCCTACCGCCAAGACGATTGGGACTACCAACTCAACAGCTCTGCCCGGATGGATCACGCCGTGCAGCCACCTGTCTTCAACGACCATCTGTCCGCCGACGAAGCCCAGAACCCCCGAACCAAGATAGGTCAGTATGGGGAAACGGGTGATCAACTGAATGGCCACGCGGCTGGCAACCAGCAATATGGCCATGCTAAACACCAGACCAAAGATCAAGAGGGGCACGTCGCCCCGGGCGATTCCGCCAACGGCCAGGATGTTGTCCAGGCTCATTATTACGTCCGCCAGAATGATGATGCTTATCGCTTCTCGAAAGCTCGTCGCCTGGCGGACATCCTCGTGATCGCTCCGGCCGACCAGTAGATGGTAGGCGATGTAGCACAGAACGACCCCGCCTATCGCCTGCAGCAACGGTATGGTCAACAAGAGCGCGGCCAGGGCGGTAAACGTAATCCGCAGTACTATCGCACCGGCGCCGCCAATCACGATCGCGATAGTTTGCTGTCTCTTTGGCAGACGCCGGGCGGCTAGAGCGATTACCACGGCGTTGTCGCCGCTCAGGACAAGGTCGATGACAATTATGCCCATGACCGAACTGATAAAGTCCGGGTCAAGCAAGATTTCAGGCAAAGTTACTCTCGCTACACAAACTGATTGCGCAGTATAGCAAGTGCGGAGGATGGCCGCCGGTGTGTGAGACGAATATGTATCATTCCGTTGGGCGAATGACGCTTGGATGAACTCTTGCTAGACTGCTGACAACTGGCAGCTTGGAGAGAACTTGAGCTTTACTTTACGACTGCTGACGCTTTTGCGCGGGCACCGGTTGGCCATGGCGATAGCTGTGGCGCTGGGCTTGGTTTATACACTTACGAGTTTGGTGCCTCCCCTGCTCGTCCGGGGGATCTTCCGCGCGATCGTAGAGGAGCGCGGAACAATCGACGAGGCCGTCGTCGCGGCAATTGCCGTGGCGGGGGTCGGGATCCTTAGAGGGCTTTCCCATTACGCCGAAGCCGTCATCTCTCACGTCGTTGCCTATCGCATCCTGCACAGGCTGCTGCTGCGGGTCTACGACCATGTTCAATACCTGCCCCATCGCTTTTTCGCAGACCGATCGAGCGGCGCCCTCGTATCCAGGATGAGCAGCGACGTCGAGGAGATCGAATACTTCATCGCCCACGGCATCGGACAGGTCATACAAGCGGTGCTAATTCCCTTAGCAATGATTGCCGTGCTGTTCGTGCTGAATTGGCAGTTGGCCCTTTTCACGCTTGCACCTCTTCCGGTCGGCGCCATCATCGTTTTCGGTCTGGCTCCCAGGTTCAGGCGAAGATGGGTCGCTGTACGGGAGCAGCTATCCCGGCTTCACGGGTTCATTCAGGAGGGCCTTGAGGCGGTGAACGTCGTCAAGTCGTTCACCCGCGAGCGAGAGCAGATGGTCCGGCTCAGGAGCCGGAGCAGGAGATTCCGTGACGAGATCATCGACGCCAACATCTGGACGTTGATCCCGCCTGGAGCGGTCGAAGTTCTGTCCATTCTCGCGCTGGCGTTGATAGTGTGGCAGGGCGGCGCGATGGGGATCACCGGCCTTCTGTCGGTCGGCGACCTGTTCGTATTCGTCGTGTACCTGACCTACATCTATCAGCCGCTACTCAGACTCGCCGAGCTGAACGAAGGCATGCAAACGGCGATGGCCAGCAGTCAGCGTGTGTTCGAGCTTCTCGACATCAAGTCGGACATAGTAGACCGGCCAGACGCCGCCGCGCCGGCTGACGCCCACTGGTCAATCGAGCTCGACAACGTCACGTTTGGCTACGATCCGGCCAGGCCGGTGCTGAGGGAGGTCGCTTTCTCGGTAAGTGAGGGCGAAACGGTCGCCCTGGTTGGACCGACCGGCGCCGGCAAGACCACCACGGTAAACCTGATAACTCGATTCTATGACGTGCAAGACGGACGAGTGTTGGTCGGCGGTTGGGACGTGCGCGATCTTAAATTGGAGTTTCTGCGCCGCAATATCGCGATGGTGCTCCAGGACGTGTTCCTGTTCAACGGGTCGGTGCGCGAGAATTTGCTTTTCGGCCGGCCCGATGCCGGCGACGACGAGGTCGTGGCCGCGGCCCGCGCCGCGAATGCGGAAGAGTTCATCGTCCAGCTGCCGGACCAGTACGACACCGTCATCGGCGAGCGAGGAGTCAAGCTATCCGGCGGCCAGAAGCAACGCCTGTCTATCGCGCGCGCCCTGCTTAAGAATGCGCCGATCATCATTTTGGACGAGGCCACTTCTTCCGTGGATAGTGAGAGCGAGTTGCTAATCCAGGAAGCGATGTCGAACCTGGTGGCGCATCGCACGACGATAGTGATCGCGCACCGCCTGTCCACGGTTAGAAATGCTGACCGGCTCCTGGTCCTGAACCAGGGTCGGATCGTCGAGACGGGGACCCACGACGATCTGATCGCGGCCGACGGGTTCTACGCCGGCATGATCAGGGCGTACACCGCCAGCTGCAACTGGACCGTGCGCGCCCCGACCTCGGTTCTTACCGCCACCAACTGAATCCCCCGGCAGGGGGACGGCGATCAGCCGGCGGTAACCATCTCCCGCTTCGACTCAACCGTCTCAGGCGTCGGCTGCATGGCCTCGTAGACCCAACCCACTCCGTACCTGTCGAGAAGCTCCCTCGTCGGCACGCCATCGTTGTCCCAGCCTGATCGCTGATAGACCCACTGGATCGCTCCGGCGGTCTCTTCCGGATCCATTGGCTTGCCGGTCGACGAAGCATCGTTGCGGAACCGGCTGTGGATACGCTTGTGCAGATGATCGTGGTCGCCGCTGTAGCCTTCGCGGTAGTTGACCGCCCTCGCCAACGTGTCCGACAGCTCGCCGACTTCCAGCAGTTCCGCCTCGGTCGTGTCCCAACCGGTCGCCCCGTTAACTAGTTGGACCAACTGCGAGGGCGAATATGGCAGGAAGTGGCACATGCCGACCGAGTCGAGGAAATGACGCCAGTGGGTGAATGCGTACCACAGTTCCATCTTCTCGGTATCGAGGCCGTGGTGCTCTATCGTCTCCCAGTCTCGTCCTTCGCCGTAGGACTCCACCATCGCGTCGTAGGCCCATCCCTTGGTCGCCATTATCGTGTCATGCATGTTGTGCATGTGATCGGCGCCGGTGGGCGATACCGCGTAGCCGACACCGAGCGCGTGCTTGATGCGCGGCTCATGCATCGGGTATTCCTGGCCCTTGACCGCCAGGACGTACTGTTCGCTGCCCCGACCGATACGGTGAGAGGCCCGGACGGCGCCATCGGCCAACACGTCGCCGAATCCCTCGCGATGAGCGATCATGTCGACAAGCTGGAGCAACAGTTTGGCGTTACCCCATTCCAGCTTGATCCCGCCGGTGTCTTCCTCGGTGATCAAGCCCTTTTCGGCGCATTCCAACGCCCAGGCGATTACGGCGCCGACTCCTATCGTGTCCATTCCGTATGCGGCGCACATTTCGTTCGCCTTGGCCAGCGCGTGGAGGTCGTCCACGCCGTTGAGATTACCCATCGCCGAGAGCGACTCGTACTCAGGTCCGCCGTAGGCCGGATCGACCTGGTAGTCGTCCTTTACCTCCACGACTCGCTTGCAACGAACGGCGCAGGCGTAGCAAGTCTCGCGCTTGACCAGGATGGTGTCGCGCATGGTCTGCCCGCTGATCTTGTCATCGCCGGCGAATGTTCCCTCCTGGAAGTTGTAGGTGGGCAGCCCGCCGGCCGCGCTCAACGAGCGCAGATGGCCGGCGGTGCCGGTATCGTGCAACAGGGCTGTCAGATCGAGGTTCTTCGTCATCCACTTCTGGATCGCGAGAATGCTCTTCGGGTCGGCGGTCGGAAGTTGGCCGCGCGCCTTGACGGCGATCCCTTTCAGCATCTTAGAGCCCATCACCGCGCCCAAGCCGGTCCGGCCGGCCGAGCGGTTGCGGTCGTTGATGACCGACGCGACCCTTACCAGGTTCTCGCCGCCCTGCCCGATAAGGCAGGTCTTGAGGTTTCGATCGTTGTGCTCTTCGAAGAGGATCTCCTCGGTCTCGCCGGTTGTCTTGCCCCAAAGGTGGGAGGCGTCACGCAGTTCGGCCTCGCCCTCTTTGATCCAGAGGTATGTAGGTTTCTCCGCCCTGCCCTTCACTACGATGGCGTCGTATCCGGTGCGCTTCAGCTCGGCGCCCCAGAAACCGCCGGCCTCGGCATTGCCGAACCCACCGGTGAGCGGACTGAGCGCGCCGACGCCGTTGCGCCCGTTTCCAGACACGCTGGTGCCGGTCACGATTCCTGGCGCAAAGATCAGCAGGTTGTCCGGGCCCAAGGGATCCGTGCCTGGCGTAGTCTCCTTCAAAAGGTAGTACGCTACCAGGGCCCTCCCGCCGAAATAGCGGCGATAGAACTCGTCGTCGTTCTCCTCGATCCAGATCCGTCCATCGGAAAGGTCAACTCTCAGAATCTTGCCTGTGTAGCCTTTAGCCATACCCTACCTCCGAGTTCGAATTAAGTTTGCCGCGGAAGTGCTGCTCCGCCGGCGACCGGTCCGAAAAACTCGACCATGTCCCCGTCGTGGAGCACCGCCTCGCGCTTTGCCACGTCGCGGTTAACCGCGCTCATCCAGAAATCTCTGTCCTCGACTCCCAACTGCTCCAGCACGTCGTTGATCGTCGTTCCATCGGGAATCTCGAGGTTGAGAGTATCGTGAGATCCTCCTACGTACTTTCGAAAATCGCCGTGCAGCCTGAGCTCGATTTTCATTTCGCGTGAACTCACAACCCTCTCTTGGCGCCAACTGCGTCCGAGCCGAGCCGGCCGGCCAAGCATAGGGAGATTGTCACGCAAGGGCCGAAATATTTCAACTAATGTCGGGCGCCGGCTAGGGTCTTACTTTCTCTAAGATCAACGATTTCTGCACGGTTGTCCTGGGCCGACAAGCAGTTGGTCGAAACAATTAACCCACCAGGGCCATTTCGATAGTCCGCGAACAACATTTCGTAATTGATACGAAAATGGCCTTCTAGCTAACTTCTTCTAACTCATCCTCGTTCGTAGCCGGAAAAGAAGAATGTAGCGCGGGGGCTTGTCCCCCGCTGGGGCCGGGGGCGGGGCAAACCCGACATTCAATCAACGGAATCCCGGGTCCCCTTTTTCATCCTCTTATGCGGCCTTCACAAGGCCATCGTAGATTCCGGCGAAGGCCGGAACCCAGAGGGAGTGGGGAAAGGCAAGGCCACCACCGACCTTTGGGTGACAACAATCGGTTAGAGAATAACGAACGCCTGGCCGCCGGCCTTCGCTGCCAGCTTCACACGTTGCGAGACGCCAAACAGCTAGAATCGAGTCAAGCGAGGAAGCCACGTGGCGTATAATCTAGCAAACCTCAATAGAGCGCAAGAGGAGGGACAGAAATGAAGACCGAAGTGGAGATTGCCGGCGTTCCACCGATACCCGACTCGCGGGTTCTGCTGGTGAAGTCCAAATGGCACCCAACTGTCGTCGAAGGCCTGACGAGAGGCTGCTGCGAGTATCTCGACCTTTTAGAATGCAAAGATGTCGAGCAGCACACCGTCCCCGGCTCGCTCGAGTTGCCGTTCGTGATCAACTACCTGCTGGGCTCGGGAAAGTCCTACGACGCGGTCATCTGCCTGGGAGTGATTCTGAAGGGTGAGACCGGCCACGGCGACATGATCGCGCAACAGGTCTACGATGGTCTTTCGAGACTGAGCATGGAGAGAGGCGTACCGATCATCAACGAGGTTCTGCCGGTCACCGACATCAGGCACGCGGAAGACCGGTCGCGGGACGACAGGTTCAACAAGGGCAAGGAGGCGGCCGTCGCCGCGGCGGAGATGGTGACCTGGCGCCGGCGGGTGGGCTAGGCCGACCGGCGGTATGACTTTGCCGGCGTTTGTTTTGCAAAAAACAGGTTGTTTTCTAGTGCCACCCGCCTTTCGACCCACGGGAGTGAGTTTGTTTTGCAAAAAACTGTTCATGTGGGCTGGCGTTGGCTGTATCGAACATTTGGTCTCCCAGCCAGATTATACCAGACGTTCATCGTCTGGCCGGCGGATCAGCTCCAGACGAAATCGAAGCAGACGAGGTGAAGGTCGTCTCGAGTAAGAGGTCGCTTGGGTCTAGAGCCGGTGGCGGTGGGTGCGGGGGAGGCGGCGTCCAACGACCGAACATATCTGATCACGGACGCGATTTCCTGGGTTCGTTGGAAATGCGCGAAGGTCTTGCGCAAGCCACTCAATGCGGAATGGGTCATTGGGTCGCCTAGACGCCTCATTGCATTGCGGACATGGGCGCGCTCGACGGCCGGGCTGTGCAGGTAGCCGCGCAGCAGCGTGATTACGGTCTGCTGTAAGGGATCGAGCACCTTCGGCGCGGATTCGACCGCGTGCTGCTCTTGAACTGAACCAAGGATGTGGTCAATCACCTTCTCCTGGATGGCGAAGATGTTGCATTCTCCAACAACTCGCGGGGTGTCCGGCGCACAGGCGATGAGATTCGCGATCAGGAACCGGTTGTCGCGGACGTGGCCGCTAACGAGGTCATAGTAGCGCCAGAAGTGGCCGCGACCCTCTCCCTCGCCGCCGGGCGCGGTGAAATAGAAGAAGATTCCCTTCTCGCCGGGCCTGGCAAGGCCGGAGTGGATACCGTCAGGCAGCTGCTCCAGCATTTCCCGGGCGCCTGAGTCGAGCAGATTCTGAAGCTGGTGGAGAAGGAACTCGTTGCTGGCAAGCTCGGCGAACTGCTCCTGCTCCTCTATGACGCTGCCATCCTCGTCCAGGATCCGGCGCAAGGTGTTGAAGTTTCGAGGATGGACAGTTTCACCGAGAACCGACGCGTCCAGAAATCCGCTGCGGTCGATATCGCCGATCTTCCGGCTGAGACTTTCCACCAAGCCAAGCAGCTTCTCCAAGCCCTCCTCGGGAAACATGTTGTAGACCCACAGCAGTGGATGCTTCGAGCCTATGCGATCGATTCTGCCGGCCCGCTGGACCATACGGGTGGGGTTCCAGTGCAGGTCGTAGTTGACCAGGATGCCGCAGTCCTGGAGGTTCTGACCTTCTGACAGGACATCGGTCGACACCAGGATGTCGATTTCGCGGTCTGTGCCGGCGAGGTCCGGCCTGTTATTCGAACGAGGTGCGAAGGCTTGAATTAGTCGAACCCGGTCTCCTGGCGAGGCCCCTCCGTCCATTCGGCGCATCACAGGGTCTCCAGCCACGCGTCGGAAGTCAGCGCCCCGGTCGCCGGCCAGCTCGCGGAAGAGGTAGCGGGCGGTATCCCGGTAGTAGGTAAATACAATGACCTTTTGGCCCTTGAGATCGCTTGACAGGAGGCTCTTCAGCTCGTCCAGCTTGGCGTCCCGGTCCGGAGTGATGCCTTCGATGAGGCGCCATATGTCGGCCAGCGACTCCACGTCGTGCTGCAGGGCATGATGAATCCGCCGGAGGTCATAAAGCGACATGTCGAGCGTCTGCAGCGTGCCCATAATCGACCTGGCTTCTTCGTTGGCGTCCAACTCATCGGCCCGGCCGGCGGGCGTCGTCTCCTCTTCCTCGTCCTCTCGAGAGAGGTAACGCATGGCTTTCTGGAATGACCCACTGTCGAGCAGCTTGCCTTCGAGCAGGTAGCTCTCGAAGGTCTTGGTGAACTCCAGAGCGCGCCGGACGGTAATCCTGAACGCGTCGACGCTGGACTCAAAGCGCTTCAGGTACCGGCTCTTGAAGATGCCGGCAAGGGCTTCCTCTCTCCCCTGCTCGAATTCATCTCTTGCGACTCCGGGTTTCTTGTAAGTCTCCAACTGGTAGGTGGCGAGCCGGAGTCCGTCTATAGCAGCGAAGACTTTGTCGTAGATACCGCCGTAGGTGGACTCCAAGTCGTAACGGACGCTTCTGAGCCGGCGCTCCGGCCAGGCGATCCTCTGACCGTTAATCATGGCCTCAGGATAGGTCTTGCGGACAAAGGCCCGCGTGCGCCGGATGACGATCTCTTCGAGCAGGTTGAAAAGGGCGGCGCCGGTCTCGTGATCGGCGGCGTTGCGACGGGCGTTGAGGAAGAATCGGTAGAGGTCGCCGATGCCGGCGCCGGAGAAATAGCCGCGGTCGCCGCCGGTAATCAGGGTGATCTGGTTGTAGAGGTCGAAGATGTTGTTGTTAATGGGTGTCGCAGTGAGCATTATCAGCTTCTTGCGGCTGCCGTCGCGGCCCCGGCCTCCGTTGGCGCTGATGACCCTCTCCAGCATCTCATAGCGCTGGGTGGAGCGGTTTCGGAAGTTGTGCGACTCGTCGATGAGGATGACGTCGGCATCGGCGACATGACTGGCGTCGAAGTTTGCCTGCCCCATCTCCTCCTGGGAGAGAATCGTCGCGGCGATGGTCGCGTCCTTTAGCTCGGCGGTCCACATCTGGCGCAGGGACGCCGGGCAGACGACCAGCGCCTTCTGACGCATGTGGTAGGCGTAGTCTTCGAGCAGCTTCTTGCCTATCCAGGTCTTGCCCAAGCCGACCGAATCGCCGATCAGAACGCCGTCATACCGGGCGAGTATTCGGCGGGCCTTCTTGACCGCGTCTTCCTGAAACTCGGACAGCTCGACGGCAGACTTGATCGGCGCCGGCGCATCGGTTCCAAGGTCGTCCTTGAAATACTCGAATAGCGCCTTCATGTAGACCTGGTAGGGGGTGTATTCCTTCTGTCCAAACTTGGAAGCATCGAGCAACTCGATCAGTTCGTCCTTGAAGTCGCGCGATGCCTCCCAATGCTCGCGGAACCAGCGGTCCAACTCGGTTATTGCCTGGGCGCCGACACCGCTCATCAGCTGGCGGCGCAGCTCTGAATCCTGGGAGTCGTCGACCGCCGGCGGGCCGATTTGGGCCACCTCTTCTTCCGTGAGCACGGTCTTGTGGGACAGGTTCAGCTCCTTGTTGGTGGTGAGGCCGGCGCCGGTCAAGTTGCTGGACCCGACGATAGCTGCGATGGGCTGGAAGCGATCGGCTCCGCCGATCGGCAGATCGCCATAGAAGATGTAGCTCTTGGCGTGGAGGAATCCCTGTTGGTAAGCACGGACCTGGACCATATCGCGACGGAGAAACGCAACCAGGGCCTCGACCGCCCGGAGGGTTGCCTCGTCGAATGGAGTGTCGTTCAACTCGCGGCTGAGTCCAAGCGCGGCGCGAGGCCTCAGACCTATCGCGGCGCCGTCGCGGGGCTCGTCGCCGAGGAGCAGCCTGAGGCTGCCGAGGTTTTGAAGACCCTGCTGGAGAAGGGTGAAGCCCCGAATGTTGAAGTAGGCCGTGGCTATGTCGAGTGACTTGCCGGCGTGTTGGGCGAGGATGTCATTGAGGACGCCGGCCATGCGATGGGCCTGGTTGTCTATGACGTAGGGGATGAGCACAGGGCTCAAACAGCGGTCTCCGCCTTGCGGGTGTGAATGGTGTGGACGAGGTAGCGGCGACGTGTCCCTGAACCCGTCCTGCCCACAAAGTGCGTCGCCATCGGCCTCGCTCCTAGAGCAGTTTGATGACTGCGACGATCAAGGAAGCAACGGCAACTTGAGTGGCCATGAACTTGACTTGAAAGTCAAGCAAGTCGGCCTTCAAATCCGCCCTCATTGCCGTCTGCAGCGCCTTCAAGTCCGTCCGTAGCGCTTTCGAATGAGCCTGCGTTTCCATCTGTAGCAATTCCAAGTCCGCGTTGGACAACGGCTTGTTGCCGGTGGAGTTGACCACGGCGCCGGCCTGGTCTTCGCTCATGCCAGTCGCCATTGCCTTCGTTCTTAAAACAGTTTGATGATTGCTACGGCAAGGCTGATAGCCGCGAAGTTGAGGCCCACCAGCACCAGCAAGTCGTTCTTGGTTGCGAATTGCTTCAGTTCGCCGCCCAAGGCTCTCTCCAGCGCCTGCAAGTCCGCATTCGTAGCCGCCCGTACCGCCTTCAACTCCGCCTGAGTCGCCGTCTGTACGGAGGTCAAGTCCGCCTTAGTCGCCGCTTGCAGGGCTTCCAAATCCGCCTTAGTCGCCGCTTGCAGGGCTTCCAAATCCGCCTTAGTCGCCGCTTGCAGGGCTTCAAAGTCCGCCTTAGTTGCCGCTTGCAGGGCTTCAAAGTCCGCCTTAGTTGCCGCTTGCAGGGCTTCAAAGTCCGCCTTAGTCGCGAGCTTCTCGCCGGTGGAGTTGACCACCTTGACCACAGCGCCGGCCTGTTCTTCGGTCAGGCCGGCCGCCTTCAACTGCTGTACCGCTTCGTAAGTGTCGATCATCTTGTGTCCTAGCCCTATCCTAGCGCCCTACAACATAGAATTATAGGGTAAAGAAAACCAGCACATGGCAGTGCGCGACCCGGGGAGATTGCCTGGGCCATTCAGTGGGTCTGCTTGTCGATGACGTGGGGGTTTCAAAAAGCGGAGATCAGGCCGGCGACTTCTTCCTGAAGCGATAATTGGCGAAGTCTTCGTTGGTCGCCGGGCGCGCCCTGATGAGCTTAGGGGAGTCGCTTCCTCGGTACATCAGCCGGACGGTCTTGACCTGTGGATCGCGCTGGTGCGATCTTGATTGTGAACGTCGCAATCGCGCCCCTAGAACAGTTTGATGATTGCTACGGCAAGGCTGATAGCCGCAAAGTTGAGGCCCACCAGTACCAGCAAGTCGTTCTTGGTTGCGAATTGCTTCAGTTCGCCGCGCAAGGTATTCTCCAGCGCCTGCAAGTCCGCCTTAGTCGCCGCTTTCAGGGCTTCCAAATCCGCCTTAGTCGCGAGCTTCTCGCCGGTGGAGTTAACCACCTTGACCACGGCGCCGGCCTGTTCTTCGGTCAGGCCGGCCGCCTTCAGCTGCTGTACCGCTTTGTAAGTGTCGATCATCTTCTGTCCTAGCCTTATCCTAGCGCCCTACAACATAGAATTCTAGGGTAAAGAGCACGTGGACATGGCAGTGCAGCACCTTCGGCCATCGACTCTGCGACTCAGTGGGTCTGCTTGTCGATGACGTTGGGGATTCAAAAAGCGGAGATCAGACCGGCGACTTCTTCCTGAAGCGATAATTGGCGAAGTCTTCGTTGGTTGCCGCGCGAGCTTGCGAAGGCAGGATGGTGGCGATGGCTACCGTGTAGCCGTCCGGCTCCAGGAATTCCACCTCGAATGCTTCTCCACCGCCTTGCACATAGACAATCGTGCCGACGTCGCCGGGTCGTAGCCCATCCACGGAATTACCGGCATTGCGGAGCGGACTGCCGGATGGAATATCCCAAATGTGATCGCGAGAGATATAGGTGGTGAGGGCGATAATGTCGAGCTCTTTAAACATGTTGCCTCTCTAACCGGCCGGGCGCGCCGTGATGAACCTGGGATGGTCGGTTCCGTGGTCAATCTGCCAAACGCTCATTACTAGTGGGTTGCGACGATCGGGAGTTCCAAGCGCTCCAACTATAATATACTTGATTCCGTAGGCTGTCGCCGTCACCTCTACCACCTCGTTCTGCAAGCAATGAGACCGCAACGCATTCGAGAGGGCCTCCCATTCGTCTATCCTGAAGCCGAACCTGGAGAAGAACTCAGCTTTGCTTCGACCGTCGGGACTATTCAATGAGAGCAGGTAGCCGGTAATCTTCTGGCTTTCAACGTGGGCGTGTTGCGCACCGGGCAGCTTCAATCGTGGTCCTCTATGTTGAAAACGCCGGCCATGCGGTGGGTCTGGTCGTCGATGACGTAGGGGATGAGCACGGGGCTCACACAGCCGTCTCCACCTGGCGGGCGTGGGTAAGGTCGCGATTAGTCACCGGCCGGGCCTGTGAAGGTAGGACGGTGGCGATAGCGACAGTGTCGCCATCAAGCGCCATGAACTCAACCACGTAGGCTTCTCCACCGGAGTGAACGTGTATGACAGTCCCTACGTCGCCGGGCTCTAGCCGTTCGCCTTCATCGCCGCAGACTTTGGCGGTCAATACTACTTCCTCATGTTCCTTAAACAATTCCTCACCTCTTTCGCGGAAACGCCGTGATAAATCTAGGATAGTCGGTACCGCGGTCAATTTGCCAGACGGTCCGCACTCGCGGGTTGCGCCGATCGGGCGTTTCGATGGTGCCATCCACGTGATAACGTGGACCGTGAGCTGTTTCTACAATCGTGACGACGTCGTGGGTCTGCGCCTGAAGCCGCAACGCGGCGGCGAGGACCTGCCAACGTTCTATGCTAAAGCCGAACCTGAGAAAGAAGGCAGCCTTGCGCCGGCCGCGTGGGTTAGTGGTCGACAGCAGGTAACCGCTAATCTTCTCCCTTTCAACGTGGGCCTGTTGTGCATTGGGCAGCCTCAATCACAGTCCTCTATTTCGGAACGCCGGCCAGGCGATGGGTCTGGTTGTCTATGAGGTAGGGGATGTGCAAGGCGCAGATCAGGCAGGAGACTTATTCCTGAAGCGGTAATCGGCTACGTCGTGTACCGAGTTGTCAAGCCCGTGCGGTATGTGTCACATACGATTGCTGGCCAACCCTATGTTTCGCAGACAATCGCTCGAATATCAATTTGCCTTCCGTCAATTGTCTGCACTCCAGTCAACTCCGTCTCCACATGTCGAGGGTCCGGCATATCCTTGACGGCGTCAACAATAACGAAAAGAAGATTGTCACAAGCTGGATGCGTCACATACGATTGAGTGTCGACAAATATTTCCTTAATCTTGGTTTTCCAAGTGCCGCGCCTACCTATCCATTTCAATTCGATTAGCAATCGAACGCCCTGACTACAAAAATCGACGAACTTGTGGCTGCCCACTCTTGATGGCACCGCCTCCTCTTTAGTGATGTCTGACAATATCGGCCGGAGCATTACGTACAAGAGGTCTCGAACATCGTCTTCGCAGGAAATCTCCCACGGCTTTAACCCCTTTTCTCGATTATTGAATGAGCGTATGGTAGGCGTAAGGACTTCAATTGCGCGCCTAACCTCGAATAGCACCTTTTCTCTCCCACTTAGCTCAATCACAGTCTGCCGGCCAGCCCCTGAGCAAACCAGCGTCTCCAAGTGCTCACCCAAGAACGCAGCAAAGCAGTGATATGGTGGGGATATTACTGTGCCATCCCGCAAGTGCATTGAGTAGGTATCGGCATCATTAGCAATATCCTCGTCGATGCCCGGAGTTTCGGCGGCCCATTTGGGGAATCCAGCGCGCAAGAAGAGCTCGTATGCCCAGGAACGACGCGCGAATTCCTCCCGCTCGTCAGGGGTGAAATGAATCCGGACATGCCGGAAGTTGCCGACTTCCTCTATCCAATGGTCGGCGTAGACAGCACTCTCGCGTTCAAGCGTGTCTAGGTCTTGTCTAACGTGCTCTGGAATGTGCGTGAATATCTTGCCAAACGCGTACGTGGGTGCCCGCATACTACTCTCAATTTCCATTTAGCTCTGGTCCTGCTCCGTTTTTCGGCCCGTTAATGTGCGTGTCGATGATGTTGGAGTCCTCAATGAATGCCCTTATGAGAAAGAATTGATACGCGTTTGGTCACGCCCAACGCTCAACTCAGATGTTGAGGTTCCTCCAGGAGTCGAATAGTTGCACTTGTTAGGGCCACGGACCCTTTCCGAATCCGGTCTGAATTTTGGCACGTCACTCCACCAAACAGCATCCGCTTGTTGGGACTGATGTCATTTCTGCCAATTATCCTTGTGTTGGAGACCGTGTGTTAGCCGCTGGCGTGACCCATTCGAATCATCCAAATCTTTTGTTCCAACTGATTCATGGTTCCCGAAGGAAGAATTCCACTCAACAACTGAGCAGTAAGTCCGAAAGAATACATAAGACAACCTGCCGCTATCAATCGCATGTCATCAACCGATGCCTCATTTAGGCCCGGTGAGATGACGGAGCGATTGCCTACCAGAGCCGTTGTCAAACAATAGTGGTTTATTGCCCATATGCTGCCGTGGGTGAGAGCGGAACCAATCCTATAGCCCTTCTCGTAGCTCGAATTTCCTACTGCTTGGTTATCCCACGGCGTATCTCCGTACTCGTCTTCTGATTGCGCTGCCGCATCAAAGATTTCTCTTGCGTTTGCCTTGCTCAGTTGTTTGCCTGTTACCTCAAAATACCATTTTTCTGCAAGTTGCTTGAGCTCCGCTACCTGTTGATCCGAATCGCTCGGCTTGAGATCACCAGGTAGTTTCCGATACTCCTCAATGTCCACATAGTAAAGTCTAAGCGCCCGGCAAATTCTTTCCTCCGGATCAATGGGGGGATCAGCAAGGTACGCTATTTTGTAACTGTATTCCAGTGCTGCCCGCCCAAGAATAAAGGGACTGACTGACACACCAGGCCTAGCTAGGACCTGATCCATCGAACGAACTTGGTCTATGATGCCGGACAGGAGAGTAAGGGTGCCATCGCACACATAATTCCGCAATAGCTCGCGCCTCTCCAAGACTTTGATTTGTTCAATCTCCCTGGCGAAAAAGGAGTTCTCTCTTAGGGCCATTCCCCTTTCATTGATGTGGTTTATTACGATGTCAGTCATTTCAGTCAGAATATCCTGAGATGGGTGACTCTCCAATTCTCCGCCCCCCAATACTGAGTGCGCTTACAGCTTCTTCGTGAGACAATTCGCAACTTAGTGCACGTCGTGCTCTGGATGCGGGGTGGCACAGACGCAACACCCGTCACGTGGCGCTCCAGAGGGGCTAACTATCGCGAATTGCGCTCAACTGCTCGAAAATGCCTTGGCATATATGGCCAAGCGTCACCATACTTGGTCAGCCGTGAAACGTCATCGCCTCTATTCGCGCGACATCATTCAGATTGAGATCGAAGGCACAATAGGCCCACCGGTCTATCTCTTCATCTAGTTCGTCGCCGGCGGGTGGGATATGGCCTCGATCGCGTGAGGACATTTCCTTGACTAGGGCAACTCCATCATTCTGCTGTTCGCTCGAAAGATTAGGTAGTGGAAGCTTGCTGACATATTCGGAGTCAAAAATCCATCGTTCTGATCGCTCGGTTGTAGATGAACCTGTACATATACCAAGAGTACGCTTTGCTGTTCAGAAGAGCCAAGAGAACTTCAAGGGGCCATCGCGATGACTTGCCAAGAATATTGATGACCGTATCAAGGGTTAGTGTGTCATACCTATCAAGTGCGCCGATGATTCTGATGTGGGGAACGGGATTCTGTATGTGGGCCACGATCCGCTGGCAGATTATTTTCCGCTGTTTGAGCATCGAATACTTGCCACTTGAGTCGGGAGCGAATTTCTCAAGCATCCGCAAGTTCCGATTCACAACATATCGGCCTATATCCTTCCCCCCAATGATCGGTTCTAATCCAGTTTGACTGGTGTGTCTTTGCCAAGGCAGACCTCTAAAAATCTTGGCGACCTCACCAAACATCAATCCCCCAGTCAGCATTTTCTCGCCCAGTTCGATGTCTCGATTATCCGAGCTAACGACAAGCACTCTAGATAATCGGTAGTTAACCTTCCTTGGGCGACCCTTTAGTACGACTTCTTGGTTCTGTAAAACCCCACTCAAGTAGGAATCGTTTCCTCCATCCCCACACACGACGATAACCTGCTCTAGTAACACATCCTCAAAGGCCTTACTGGCATCGATCAAATGATTGAGCGATGGTAGTATCTCACTAGCTACAGGTTCCCATCCGCCACGGTAGGTAATCGACTTTGGAATGATGAATCCCACTCCTTTGCGAATTGCGAGGTGCCGAAGTGCCGACACATAGAACAGGCCAGCTATATTCAGTGGACGCGCTCTAACGTTGTACCTACTTTGCCAATATCTGCGGTCGTCCGGTTCAAAATTCACGCCATAGGGCGGGTTGCCGATCACGGCGTCGAAGCCCTGCTGGTCTTTGTCCTTCCACCTGCGACGCGCCAGGTCGACGAATGCTTCCGGAAACTCGAGGTCCCAGTGGAAGATGCGTTTCTCTCCGGCTATCTGGGCAGCCTTGCCGATAGCTTCGCGGGATTTAATTGCAATATCTCGACCATCTGAGCGAATTTCGTCCACCAAATCGGATCCGGCCAGCGTCAAGTACTCTTGGGCGCGCTCGTTGCCAAAGTGCCGGCTGACCCAGATGTCCAGCGCCGACTTGTAGGGTGTCTGGGCTCTCTCGAATTCGGCAAACAGGCCGCGGCTGCGCTCGGCCTGCTCGACTGTGGCATCGGGTATCCGGCGCAACTCCTCGATGGTGGCGGTGGCGGAAAGCAGTCCCTGGAAGGGACCGCCGAACAGGTCGCCGACAAATCCTTTCGCCTGCTCGGCAAGCTCGGCCTCGACCTCCTGGACGGTGGTGCCGATGAGCGAGTTGCCGCACTTGAGGTGGTGGTCGAGGAAGGAAAGTGGCGCGCCGACGGTAAAGCAGTCGAGCCACAGTGACACCTTGGCAAGCTCGACCGCCATGGGGTTGAGGTCGACACCGTAGGCGCAGCGTTTCAGGACGTGGCGCTTCAGCAGGTTGACGTCGGTCAGCCGGCCGGCGTCGACGGTGATTCCTTGCTTCTCCATCTCCGCAACGATCGCCTCGCGAGTGTCCTGGAGGTAGGCCGTCACCGGGTTCCAGGGGAACGCTCGGAGGAATCCCTCCCGCTGCCCGAGGATGCGGTCGCAGATGAAGTCGACGGCCTCCACCAGGAAGTGGCCTGAACCCATCGCCGGGTCGAGGACCTTCAGGTCGAATAGATCGTCGACGATGTCGGTGAAGTCGTTGGCGACCTTGGCCGAATCGTCGGGCTTCATTCCGTGTTTCTCTAAGCTCGCTGCTCGGACCTGCGCTTTGCGGTAGGCCTCCTGCGCCTGCCTTAGTCGAGGCCGCAGCCTTTCGAGCTTTGCGGACAGAACCGGCCCAACGGTGTTTTCGACGATGTACTTCACGATGTGGTCGGGGGTGTAGTAGGAGCCGGAGGCTTTGCGCTCGCGGCGGTCGTTTTCCAAATAGACGTCACCAGGATCGTATAGGCGCTCGGGCGCGTCTCGGCCGCGACCGTCTTTCAGGACTTTCCTACCCTTCGACTGAGCCTCGGTGTATGGGATGACTTCTTCGGTCTTCTTTCCCTTGACGACGGCCATCAGTTCCTCGGCGATGCGTATCCTGAACTCGAGCAGGCCCTCATAGATGGAGCCCAACTGCCGGACGCCAAGCGACTTGTAGTCGATGAAGACAAGGTCGTAGCGCTTGCTGTCTACGTCACGGGCAAGTAGATCGAGCCCAAGCGCCAGATACAGGTCGGGAATCTTGTGCTGTGCGAGGAATCGGGCGTTCTCGGCCTCCGGTGTGTGATCGTCGGCATCGGGGCGAGTGAGGAACAGGCCGCCGTTGTAATGGGGCAGGTTCAGCTTGCGGCTGCCCCGGTCGATGTCGGAGAACAGTGCGTGAAGCCGGTCGTACAGTTCCACGGCGTGGGGCGAGGAGCTGTACGACTCGCGTAGGCGGCCGGCGACCTCGTCCTGGATGTCGCCGGCCTTGTCTTTGATCTCCTGCTTCAGCTTGGTCAGGCTCTGCTCGAAGTATCCGCGTTCCTCCCGCACTGGCAGCAGGTCGCGCGACTCGGCGTAGAGGAGGAACAGCAGCCGGTAGAGCAGGGTGAGGGTTCCCTGAAAAGCCCGCCGGCGAAACTCTTCGTCCGGCTCCCGCTTCAACGCAAGCTGCTGGGCCGCTGGGAGCAATGACGGCTGCCGATCGCCGGCCAGATCGGCCTGACCCCTGAGGTGCTCGATGAATCCCTTGGCAAAGTGGGGGAATATCTGCTCGAATACGCGCTCCTTTAGTCGGTCCCCGAGGTCCTTAGCGTAGGTCTCGCTGTCGTCGAGTAACTGGTCGAGGAAGCACAGCTCCCGAGTCTGTCCATCGCGAACTACCTGATGGGCGGTGAATGCGTTCAGCCGGAAGAACAGCCAGAAGTAGCGGAACGCCCTGTTTGGGTCTTCCATCGCCAGGTTCTCTTCCAGGTCGATCTCGTAGTAGTTAGTGGAGCGGGAATGCGTCCGGGCGGAATAGAGGCGCCACAGCTTGCCGTTGGTGACGATGGCCCAGGGAACGTCGCCGGCCTCGAGAACGGTGACGACGCGGGCGCCGGGGTTTTCCTCCGGAGACTTGGTATCGCGTTGGTCGTCTGGCCCGTCGAGGTAACGACTCCATGTGTAGGCGAGGCAGACGGCGACGGGCTTGTCTGGGCTGGCCGGATCGTGCAGGCGGTAGTCAGGTTCTCCGTCGCCGGAGGCTGGGGTCAGGGTGAATCCCAACGCTTGCAGGGCCGGCTCGACGAGCGATTGGAGGGTCTTCGACTCGTTCCCGGCGGTGTGGGCTTGGCGCGTGGCAGCAAGCAAGCTCCGCAGTCGGTGATACGCGTTCTCCGGCCGGTCGTTCCACTCCGCGAGGTCCGGTAACCGTTTGTTCAGGTAGTAATCGGAGAAGAGGGCCCGGTTGTTGAACAGAGGCTCGGACCACTCGGCAACGGCATAGGCGGAAGCTAGCTTGTCGTGCTGGGCGTCCGAGTCGGGTTCGGTGTAGGTGAAGCGCCGGAGGACGCGCAGTTGGACTTGGGTTGGCTTGCGGCGGTCGATGGTAAGGATCCGTGGCCGGATGGCGACGCGCGGCTGCGCCATGGGCGACGTGTCACGTCCGGATAGGAATCTCTGTAGCAGTACGAAGTCAATGCGCTGGTAATCGTCGGTCAAGACCAGCAGGAAGTTGCCAAAGCGATTCTTGAATACGCGGGCCAATCCCTGGGTGCCGGCGACGGTGACCGACGTCAACTCTATGAGGTACACGTCCAGGGACTCTGCACCGTCGTCGTGGACAGCGACACGTTCGATGTGCTGGACCTGTTTCTTGAGGGATTCTGCGGTGATGCCCATCGCGTCGACGGTCTGGGTCTGCCGGCTGTTTGTGTCGTAGCCGAGTTTTGCGAAGAAGGCCACGACGCCATCGCGAGAGGCGAGGGCCTGGATGTCCGATGCGTTGAGGTTCTTATCGTCGATCATTCGATGCCGTGCCGGCCGGTGATTCGGTGCCATTTGCCACAAACCTATAGATTCTGTGTTGACAGAGTGTACCGGATTACCGGGCGGGTTCAATGGGCATAATGCCTTGGCCTGAGCCACATTGTCCCCGCCCCGGTCGACCACAAATGCCATCTTCGATGTCGTGCCTTGCCGTTTTCGCGCGAGCGATACCGGCGCGCAGTATAATTGGAACGGCTAGCTAGCTGGACTGGAGCAAGCGATATACTCTCGCCACCGGCGTTGAGGGTCTGGTCCGGCACATTCAGACGCAGTCTGCGAGCCAGGAGAATAGTTTGGATCCAGCGACAACACTTCCGCAGTTAGATACAGAGGTCGACGAGGAGCGAATTTCCAGGGCGGTGAAAGAGATCCTGTTGGCCATCGGAGATGATCCAGCTAGAGAAGGACTATTCTCCACGCCGGACCGGGTCGGCGAAATGTATGGCGAGCTTTTCCGGGGATTGTCCCAGGACCCAGTCGCGGAGTTGTCGGTCGGATTCGAGGAAGGCTACAACGGGCTGATCGTCCTCGGCGACATACCTTTTTACAGCCTGTGCGAGCATCACCTGCTGCCCTTCTACGGCGTGGCCCACGTTGGCTACGTCGCGGCCGGCCGAGTCGTGGGACTGAGCAAGCTGGCCCGGATCGTCGATATCCTCGCCCGCCGGCCGCAGCTGCAGGAACGGCTGACCGACCAGGTCGCCGACGCGCTGTGCGAGGGTTTGACCTGCGCCGGCGCCGCGGTGATAACCGAGGCTACCCACATGTGCATCGCAATGCGCGGCGTGCGCAAGCCGGACGCGGTAATGACTACTTCGACCTATAGAGGAGTCCTGAAGGACGACGACTCGGAACGCGCTGAGTTCTGGAGGCTTGTGAGACAGTCGGGACAGCCTGCGATCCGTTGAATCGCGACAGGATAGTAATCAACGGCCTGACGTTCTACGGCTACCACGGCGTCCAGCCCGAGGAAAGAGTCCTGGGACAACGCTTCACCGCGGACGTGGAGATCGGCATCGATCTCTCGGACGCCGGCGCCACCGACGACCTGAACAAAACGGTCAACTACGTCGAAGTCCAGAGGATCGTCGGCGACAGGATCGAGGGGCCGGCGCGGAACCTGATCGAGGCAGTCGCAGAGGAGATTTCGCAGTCGCTGCTGGCGGAAACGCCGGCGGATTGGGTCTTGGTCCGGTTGAGCAAACCATCGGCGCCTATCAAGGGTAACGCCACCGGTTCATTCGCAGTCGAGATCCGGCGCCAGCGTCAGGGCTAGCCGGCGAGCGCATCCTCCAGGGCGGCCAGGGTCTCCTCGGCACAGCGTCGCCATGTGAACTGGCCGGCCCGGCGCAACCCCCTCTCGGCCAGGTCTTCGCGCAGCGTCTTGTCGAAGGTCAGTTGGACCAGGCTCTGCCCGATCGCTCTTGTATCGTAGGGAGACACCAATAGGCCGGCGTCGCCGACGACCTCCGGCAGCGATGTGGTGTTCGACGCGACAACCGGCGTCCCGCAGGCCATCGCCTCCAGCGCCGGCAGTCCGAATCCCTCGTACCACGACACCAGGACGAGCCCGACCGCGCCGGCGATCAGGCCCGGCATCAGCTCATCCGGGGTGTATCCGATGAACTTGACTCTCCCGTCTAGGTCCAGCCTCAGGGCGTGGCGCCTGATCTCAGGGGCCCGATAGCCGTCCGTGCCGGCCAGGACCAGCGCCGGCAGTGATGGGTCCTCGGCAAGCGCGTGCTTGTAACCGTTCATCAGATTTACCAGGTTCTTGCGCATCTGAATCGTGCCCACGAAGAGCAGGTAGCGGTCCGGCAATCCGAGCTCTGAGCGTACTCGCGCGCTATCCGACTTGGCCGCCGGCGAGAAGCGCGGGTCGACGCCCAGGTGGATAGTCCGCGTCTTCGATCCACGCCCGCCGGCCAACTTTGCCAGGTCGCCAGCGGTCGCCTCAGAGTCGGCGATCACCGCCTTGGCCCGGCGCAGGTTCCAGAGCGTCGACAATCGCAGGTACCACCAATCGGTCCAACTGTAGGCTCCTGGAGCGTAGAGATACCCGATGTCGTGGATGGTCACGACGCTGCGTTGCGGATGGATCAGCGGCACTACGTGCGAGGGCACGAAGAGCAGGTCCGGCGGATTCCTTAACATCTCGATGGACAGCCGGCCATGGGTCCAGAACCTCGGACTGGGAATACATCTGCACTCGGCCCGGTCCGCAAACTCCGCTGGCGGCGCTGCCGAGTTGAAGTAGAGCGTGATGCGATGATTCGAGTTGAGCCGGAGCAGGTGGTCGATTATCTGCCGGGAGTAGTTCTCGGTGCCGGTCCTGATGGCTAGATCAGCCCGGCTGGCGTCAATGCCGATCCAACTCATTCGTCTGGTTGCGCTATATAGCCATGATGCACTTGGTTTTTCAACTCGCTTATCCGAGGCGGTGCGGAATAGTCCCAAATCATGCCTGGGGCCAGCTCTCTCCGGTCACCACGGCCGTGAATCGTCTTGAGCCGGCCTAAGAACAGGATAACGCCTGTTGGCACCCTTCACCAACTCATCGGTGCGATTCGGGCAGCTTGTGAAACCGCGTAGCGGGACCAGAATCAGGAGGTTCGGCCCTAAGGCCATCTGGTCCGACTAATTCTGCCGGTGAGGCTAAGAATCACGATTGTATGAGCTCATCACACGCTGCTCAGAGCCAGTTGCACGTCCTGGAGTGGCGAGATTTCGACAAACCTCTAGTTTCGGGGGTCTTCGGGGGCAATCCGAGTCTTGAAATGGGAATTATCCATTTATGTACCAAAAACCCTTGACCCCTGATTCTCTCATTGGTACACTACTATCATAAAGCAAAGGGGGAAAGTTGATGAGCAAATCAGGGCCGGGCAAGTCATATCGGAAGGGTATCAGTCTGAAGTCTGTGGGTCGAATGTTTGCGGATGACGAGAAGGCTAACCAGTGGTTCGTAGAGCGACGCTGGCCGAACGGCATCCGTTGCGCCTACTGCGAGAGTGACCGGGTAAGCTGCCGGAAGTCCCGACGCAAGACCCCACAGTACCACTGCAAGGAATGCGGTAAGAACTTCACGGTCAAGACCAACACGATAATGCACGACTCCCGGCTGTCTCTGGTTGACTGGGGCTTGGCATTCTACCTGTACGTAACCAGTCTCAAGGGTGTCTCTTCGATGAAGCTGCACAGAGACCTTGAGATCAAGCAATCGTCCGCCTGGTTCATGGCTCATCGAATCCGGGAAGTCTGGGAAGATGAGAATGAGACGTTTGGCGGCCCGGTAGAAGCTGATGAGACTTACATGGGTGGCAAGGAACGCAACAAGCACGAGAGTAAGAAACTCAAGGCCGGGCGTGGCCCAGTTGGTAAGACGGCTGTAGTTGGAATGAAGGATCGGGAAACCGGCCGGGTTGCCAGCAAGGTTGTCGAGTCCACAGACGGGCCAACACTCAAGGGCTTCGTGCAAGACCGTACAGAATCCGATACGATTGTCTACACTGACGAGGCGATGGCATACCGAGGGCTTGATCGCCGGCACGAAACAGTCAGCCACTCGGTAGGGGAATATGTGCGAGATATGGCCCACACCAACGGCGTAGAGAGCCACTGGGCGATGCTCAAGCGTGGTTACTACGGGACGTATCATCGAATGTCCGAGAAGCACCTTCCCCGCTACGTCAATGAGTTCTCAGGTCGCCACAATGTCCGGCCCCTCGACACTGAGGATCAAATATCCCTGCTGGTTCAGAAGTCCATCGGCAAGCGGCTCACCTACCAGCAACTTACCAGCTAGGCGCGTACTTCAAACGTTGTCATGCCCACTTTCACACGGGGAGCACCGACATGGCTACACAACTGGCATTCGTCGAAAGAGAGTTCCAAAAGTCTCATCGAGCTTTACCCAGGTCGAATAAATCCAATTCGCCATTTCGCTATCCGGGCGGGAAATTCTACGCTCGCCCGTTAATTCTGAAGCTGATCCCCTATCACACGTACTACTGCGAACCGTTTGCTGGCGGAGCGTCCATTTTCTTCGCTAAGCCAAGCGCCGAGTATTCGCTATTGAACGACTTGGACGTTGAAGTCGTTAATACGCTGGTTCACATTCGGGACGACGTTGACGCGCTGATCGGGCTGCTAGACGGAATCAGTGCCTCTAAAGAGAATCACGCCTATTACAAACACGAGTACACACCTCGCAATGACTTGCAACGAGCGTTCCGTTGGTACTACCTCAACCGCACATCTTACAGCGGCATCATGCGACTTGAAAATTGCTACTGGGGATTCGGGGATAAGTACTCAATGCGGCCAGAGAACTGGCCGGCGCATCTTCGAACAGTGTCCGACAAGCTACAGGGTATTGAACTCACGAGTTCGGATTTTGAGCCGGTCATTGATTCCCTGCCAGACAACTCGTTCGCGTTTGTCGATCCCCCATATTTCGACGCGGATCAACAGAAGTTCTACAACTGCACCTTTACCCAGCGAGACCACGAGCGGCTGTCTGACTGTCTCAGGCGCAACGCGGGCCGACTGAATTTCCTGCTGACATATGACGATAGGCCTGGCGTACACGAACTCTATCAATGGGTAAGGCACATAGAGCGACGCCAATGGAATTACACGATCAATCGCACTGACGATCAACGCAACGGGCATCAAAAGAGCGATGGTTTTCGAAGCGCACGCTCTAAGGGACGGGAGCTCTTTATCTTCAATTATGAAGCCTGATAACGATCTGCAAATGTACAACGGCATAGTCGAGTACTGCGCGAAGTACAACATTCCGAGGGATAACCTGCTCGATATCCTGGAAGATCAGAAGGTCTTACCCATGATCCGGGGCAAGGCAACGGAGTATGTCGGTGCTGCTTTTCTACGCCAAGTGCTTGATCCTAGGGAGTGGAGTGTCGACAAACTGAATCTCAATCCCCAAGCTGGCCGATTCGATGAGGATATCAGTATCACGTTTCGCTTCACCGGCCAGCGTTTCAAGGCCGAAACCAAGAACGCGGTTAGGGGAGGTTTCAAGCTACGCAGCCGCAACGTGCCCGTGCCGCACTTCCAGGTGAAGTGTCATAAATCCAGAAGCAATCTGACGCGCCAGAGCACCACGAATGACCGCTATCTAGTCGGCGAATTCGATCTACTTCTCTGCAATGTCTCCAACGCCATTTTCAAGGGGAAGCCTCTGGCTTCTGGCCTGCCGTTGATTCAAGATCAAGAGGCCCTAGAGTGGCTCAAAGAGTTCTATGGCGTGAAAACGGACGCTGAACTGGCTCGAAGCACCTATGACGATTGGCGGTTATGTCTGCCTCTCTCAATCGCCGATGGAGAAGGCGTCATACCTCGAAACCCTGTTGTCAGGATGATCGATGATAGCGACTGGTTCAAGGATGACAGCTTGGCGCACAATCTGAGAAGCCTAATCAACGGACTGTAGGGAGCGAACAATGACAGAGAAGCCAAAACGAGGCCGGCCGGTGAAGTACCCAATGCCGGAGAGGATCGACGCGACGCCGGAGGAAATTGCCGATGTTGTACTACGGGTTAAGCCCAAGAAACACTGGCGTTACGAGCAGCTACGACCCAAGCCCAGCTAGACAATTTTGGTACATAAATGGATAATTCCCCTTGAAATCGCCCAGATATGCTCCGGAATTGGAATAAGTCGGAACAGAAGGACGCGTGCTTGGATGCTTGGGTAATCATGCCCAATCATGTGCACGGCATTTTGGTGTTGGTAGAGGCGGGTTTGAAACCCGCCTCTACGGCAATCCTGAGGGATGGGCTGCCGGAAATCGCCCAGATATTCTCCGGAATTGGAATAAGTTGGAGCAGTTGGCGCCAAGACACTGCCCCTAGTCACGCCCCGCAATTGGAGCCCAACGGGCGCATTCGTAACATAGAAGCGGTGGCCGGCGACAACCGGGACTAGTATGCCGGGTCGGACACGAACTGATTGCGCACGAAGCTGATTAGCCAAAAGATGATCACACCGGCGACCGAGTCCACCAGCGTAGCGGGAAGCACGATCAGGGCAACCGTGGCCGGCCACTCGCCGGGCGCTCCGAGTATCACCAGCACGAGATTGGCGGTCAGTTTGTACAGGATGGTCGCTACCGGTAAGACCGCAAAGGGCAGCAGGGAATGATAGGCGGGTATCACAGCCTTGAAGAAACCGGCCAACGCGACAACCGGAATCAGCGCGAATATGTAGGTCCCGAATGGCGCCATTGACATCAGGTCTAGGAAGATGCCGCCGAGAATCGCCCAGACGACGCCATCGTCCACGTCTTTGATCAATATCCAGCAAACGACAAGTATCATCACGAGGTCTAACCTCAATCCGAGCACCTTCAGGTACGGAAACACCGTCGACTGACAGAGCGCCGCGAGAAACATGAGCGGCAATGATACGTACAGAGGTGTAATTGGAGATTCCTTGCCTAGCTCGTGAGCACTATTGCCTTCGCCGGCGGATCAGTCCAATCGGATTGGCAGATGGTTGGTAACCACCAGTACCGACTCGAGGCGATCGAATTCGACGGCCGGCTCGATTGTGGCCTCCTGGAACATGTCGATGTCGCGTTGGCGAACCCCGAGCACCCGGCCAATGATAACGCCTTCAGGGAAGACGCCGCCCAGGCCGGAGGTCACGACCAGATCGCCGGGCCGAATCTCGTGGCCCTGGGGCACAAACTTCATAATTAGCCGGCCGGTCCGAGATCCGACCACGATGCCGCGCGCGCGAGACTCCAATACCACGCCGTTGGTCGAAGCGTCCACGTCGGTAATCATCAACGCCTTCGAAACGGTGGAGCTGACCCGGATGATCTGACCGACCAAACCACGAGGAGTCATGACGGTCATCCCGACCTCCAGGCCGTGCATAGACCCCCGGTCTATTACGATGGATTGCACGAGGTCGCCCGAATCGAAGGCGACAATCCTGGCATTTATCCACTGGTAGTCCGGCCTAGCTTCGCGGAGGCCGACTCTCTCCTCTAACTGCTGGACCTCGCGCTCAAGGTACAGCAACCGGGCATTCTCCATGCTCAGCCGTTCAACCTCGGTGCGCAGACGCTGGTTCTCTTCGCGCAGCTCGGCGACGCTTTGAAGGGCGCCGCTCGCGCCGGTGATGGATTGGACCGGCCCAGCGACATTCAGGTGTATGGGTCCGATCAGCTGAAAGACACTGAACTCGAGTGCCGCATACCCCGCGCTCCTCGCGAAGCTGAGCGCGAGCACTGCAACTGCTAGCATGAATACCAGGTAGACAAGGCGGATCAGCATCTAGCGCTCTCCGCGGTGACCGGCCTCAGGTCAGCGCAGCGGACGTGCGAACTGGACCGGCACTTCAACTTTCTGAAGAATTTCGATCTCTTCCAGCGACTCGCCTGTCCCGCGGACAACACAGGTGAGCGGATCGTCGGCCATATACACCCGCATCTTGGTCTCACTACTCAGCCGCCGGTCGATACCCTGGAGCAAAGCGCCGCCGCCGGCGAGGGCAATGCCATGGGCCATGAGGTCGGCGACAAGCTCCGGCGGCGTTTCTTCGATCGTCGTTCTGACCGCCTCGACGATCGAGCTCACGGATCCCGATATCGCCTCGCGGACCTCGACACTGCTGATGTCGATCGCACGGGGAAGGCCGGTCACAAGATCGCGTCCACGCAGCGTGACCATTCGCTCCTCCGGCAGTGGAAATGCCGAACCCGCCGCAATCTTGATCTCTTCGGCCATGCGGTCACCTATCAGCAGGTTATATTTCTGACGGGCGTAGTTGATTATGTCCTGGTCCATCTCATCGCCGGCTATGCGAATCGAGGAGCTGACGACGATTCCGCCGAGCGCTATGACCGCGACCTCGGTTGTACCGCCGCCGATGTCCACGACCATCGATCCGGCCGGTTCGGTGACCGGAAGGCCGGCGCCGATTGCCGCCGCCATGGGCTCTTCGATCAAATGGGCCCGTCGAGCGCCGGCACTGATCGCGGCATCGTCGACCGCCATCTTCTCGACCTCGGTTGTACCGCTGGGAATACCGACAACTACCCTCGGCTTGGCAATCATACCCAACTGCTGATGTACCTTGCCGATAAAGTACTTGAGCATCTGCTCGGTCACGTCGAAATCGCTGATCACGCCGTCTTTCAATGGCCTGACGGCGACTACGTTCGCCGGGGTCCGGCCAACCATCCTCTTGGCTTCCGCGCCAACCTGTAGGACGGACTTGGACTTGGCATTCATCGCCACGACCGAGGGTTCGTTAATTACGATTCCCTGTCCCCGAACGGTGACGAGAGTGTTGGCGGTCCCCAGGTCAATCCCTATGTCGTGCGAAAACAGACCGAGCAGGGCATCTATCGGGGACCACATGACGGCGACTCCAAGTACGAGCGTGACGCCCTTGTAGCAAGGCCGGAGGCAACAAACTCAACACCCCGTATGACGGAGCGCGGCCAGAGAATTATATCACGGTATTTTTCCCGGAAGTCGAAACCGGTTCGGCGCAAGTTGGTGAAGGACTGATATCCCCGGCTTGAAGTCCTTGGGCTCCCAAGTCGCCCTGACCCGCCATCGCCTCGCCAAGTCCAAGTTATGGGGAGAAACATCTCGACTCGCCACAGCCCGCGCCTTCGACCACTTGTCCCACTGCGCGGGCCGAACGTAACTCGCGGCCGGCCGGCGGGTTATGAATTGTGCTATAACGAGTACCAAGCCTTGGCCGGGCGACCGACCCGCGTCCAGCCGCGGCTCAATACCGTCAAGGAGATCCAATGATGCGAGGGGACACCATCCGGCTGACCATGGCGCAGGCACTTGTGAAGTATCTTCAGGTGCAGTACAGCGAGCGTGATGGGACCACCCGCCGGCTGATTCCCGGGATATTCGGAATCTTCGGGCACGGGAACGTAGCCGGACTGGGACAAGCCCTGATCGAGTATGGGCAAGACCTTCCGTACTTTCAACCGTGCAACGAGCAATCGATGGTCCACACCGCCATCGGGTTTGCCAAAGCGAACCACCGGCTATCGACGTTGGCGTGCACGTCTTCCATTGGTCCCGGCGCAACCAACATGCTGTCCGGCGCTGCCACGGCCACGATCAATCGCCTGCCGGTGCTGCTGCTTCCGTCCGATTACTATGCTACCCGGCACCAGGGTCCGGTCCTCCAGCAGCTGGAGCACCCGGTTTCAGCGGACTTGAGCGTCAACGATTGTTTCCGGCCGATCAGTCGGTTCTTCGACCGCGTAAGTCGTCCCGAGCAGCTGTTGACGGCGTTGCCCGAGGCGATGCGAGTCCTGACCAGCCCGGTCGACTCAGGAGCCGTAACATTGGCGCTGCCCCAGGATGTTCAAGCCCACGCTCATGACTATCCGACTCAGTTTTTCGAACCGCGCACCTGGCGAGTCGAACGCCGGCTGCCGGACCCACAACGAATCTCCGAAGCGGTGGCGCTGCTCAAGGCGGCAAATCGGCCATTTATTGTCGCCGGCGGCGGTGTCCACTACTCCCAGGCCTGCGACGAGCTTGCTGCCTTCTCGGAGGAGTTCGGAGTGCCGGTCGGGGAGACTCACGGCGGCAAGGGCGCTGTCCAAACCGGCTCGGACCTGTTGCTCGGAGGTGTCGGCGTCACCGGCACGCCCAGCGCGGCCAAGATCGCCAGCCAGGCGGACCTGGTGATCTCGATTGGAGCCCGCATGGGCGACTTCGCGACCGGTTCCAGATCGCTGTTCCAAAATGCCGAGGTCAAGTTCATTGGCATCAACGTCGGCGACCAGGACGCACACAAGATGGGCGCGTTGCCGATCGTTGCGGACGCCCGTGAAGCTTTGAGCGTGTTGGCGGCGGCGGCTCGAGCGGCCGGCATCAAGCCCGACGCCGCCTATGTCCGCGAGGTAATCTCGGCCAATACGGCCTGGGAAACGCAACTGAGCGAGGAAGTGTACCAGCAGGTGCCCGGCGAGGCTATGAGTCAGGGACAGCTTCTGGGTGTGCTGAATGAGGAGGCGAGAGACGGCGACGTCGTCGTAGCGGCGGCTGGCGGACCGCCGGGAGACGTTCACAAGGTATGGGACTGTGGTGGTGGGAGAGCCGCCCACATCGAGTTCGGCTACTCGTGCATGGGCTACGAGCTATCCGCCGGCCTGGGGGTCCGGATGACGCAGACTGACGGCGAGGTCTTCGTGTTTATCGGCGACGGAACCTATCTGATGAACCCAATGGAGATCGTGACCGCCGTCCAGGAAGGTCTCAAGGTGACGGTGGTTGTTGCGGACAACCACGGCTACCAGGTCATTCGGCAACTCCAAATGGGGAGAGTCGGGCACAGCTTTGGCAATGAGTTCCGAGCGAGGGACGGAACGGTCAATCGGCTGGAGGGAGAGTACCTCTCAATCGACTTCGCCAAAAACGCCGAGAGTATGGGCGCTCGCGCCTGGCACGTCGAGACGCCGGAGGAGCTTCGCCACGCGCTGCGCGAGGCGCGAGACGAGTCGAGACCCTGCGTCATAGTCGCGGAGATCGAGAAGCACCGGTACCTGCCGGCGGCCGGTGTCTGGTGGGACGTCGCCTCCGCGGAGGTTACCGGCGACTCAACTACTCGCGAGCTGCGGGCACAGTACGAGAAAGACCGCGACCTGCTCCAACGCCTGTACTACTAGATCGACCGGCGTATAGTTGAGTAGCGGACTAAATTGGCGTAGGTCACAATACCCTTTTTGAGTCCCCCAAATCCCAACTACACGCCCTTGTGTTAGCGGGACGATATGGGCGGGCACGCTTTGAAGACAAAATTCAGGTCCCTGATTTCGCCGCTCGGCGAGAGGGACCTTCGAAGGGACAGCTAACAACATGAATCGGTCGGCGAGCGGCAAGGCAGCCATCCGAAAGGCCGGCATTTCGTTCAACGTCGTCAAGAAGACTCCGAAGGCCCAGTCGAAGACCGCGATCGGAATCGACACCAACGTCGTGAAGTCGATCCGGTCGGCGTGGCGAGCTATTGAAGCCCAGTTCGACAGCCGGCCAGGTCGGTCGGTGCACATCGAAGACTTGCTGAAACGTGGTCTTGGGGCGAATGTCACGGGGGGCCGGCAGAGA
The DNA here is from genome assembly GCA_963664835.2 of Chloroflexota bacterium. Lineage (GTDB taxonomy): Bacteria > Chloroflexota > UBA6077 > FW602-bin22 > JBCLEL01. The sequence continues at coordinate 47,631 of CAXXUG010000022.1, forward strand.
GAATATTTGGCCGCGTTGCACAGTGAGTTGCTGTCACGGAAGAAGTTTCAGCCCGTCGCGGTGGAAACGAAGGGCGGTATTGGACTTCTCTGGAGACTTAGGTCCCAGGTTCCTTCGGCGCCCTCGGTCGGCCCGCCGGCCGCCGATCCTCGATACCACGGAGTAACGTTGACGCCTCACGCCGGCAGGGAGTTGGCAAACTTGCGCGAGACTATACGGGAGAACGATTCGGTCCGTCGGCCTGGTAGCTACGTTTGCGCACTTGACTACCAACGACTGATGACCGGAACCCTTCCGATCCGCCGGCGCGACCGCAACTTCTTCCCGTCTAAGCCGAGTCCGGCCGAGATTATCCTGCAGCCCAACCGCGACCTGGCCGGAGTGAAAGAGATTTCCGGTTGGATCGACGGCAAGTCGGCTTGCATCTACGGCTTGGCAAACCTCTTCCGGGAGTTGCCGATTGTTGTCGGCTCGCGGGTTGAGCTGGCGAGGCTGAGGCCGGAAGGCCACTACCGTCTCTCTGTAGATCTGGACGCGACGGACTCTCAGCCGCCTCTAGAGCTCGAGCAGCGTGCCGTGACCTCGTTTCGTGCTGTAGCCTGCGCATTGACAGCCGGCGGCACCTCGCTACCCTTCCGCCGATTGCATAGGCTCGCCAACCAACATCGGGCGATGCCTCCGGAGACGCTGGCAGCGGTTCTCAGCGATTGGCTCTGCTTCGCCTCGGTTGATCTTGCCGATGGTGTTACCGTCTGGCGGTTCGACCCTTCCCAACCATCGTCCGGCCGACGCAGCGTAAGAGCGGCCCGCTTTGCTTTCGAGCAAACACTGGACGATTTGGACCACCGGACCGACGCGTTGACCGAGTCGATCGAGTCGATCTTCAAGCACACGCAGGTTCATCGCCAAGAGTTGGCAAGTATCTTGGCCGCCGGAGACCAAATCTCTCAGAGCGGCGGTCGGAACAGCCAAAGATGAGATTCAAGGATAGAGCAAGACGGGTAAAGGAGTTGGCCGCGCAAGTCGCGAGCAACGAAGCCCAGTTGGCCGCGCTGCGTGATCTGAACAAAGCCAATTCCCACCGGCTCAGCCAGCTCAACCGCGAGCTAAACAGTCAAAACTATAAGCGAGAAGTCCAGAGCGTTCTGGAGCAGAGGCTCGATCAAACCTTCGATGAGGTCTCCGATTTGACCGAGCAATTGCTCGATCGCAGCAATCGTCTCCTCGAGGTCGAAGCCGAACTGAAGTCGGCGCGCCGGCGGGTGACGAGCTTGGAATCGCAGTTGAGGCACCAGGTCCAACTGCGGCAGCGGCTGGAGATCGAAATAAGTGAGCAGGGGGCAGAATTCGCGAATGCCCTGAAGCGTGAACGCCGCATAAGCGAGTCTGTCTCTGCGGTTCTCGACCTGCTTGCAAGTGGGGCCGGCGAGCCCGATGCCGGTACCGGCCAGGCAATCGCCGGCCGTGAAGAAGAGGTCATCGAGATGCTCGTTGCGGCCCTCGGCGAAAACCCGCCGGATTGATTGGGCGACAGCGTTCGACAGAGCAACGGCAACGCGGTTTGACCGGCACACTTGCCTGTTCTAGCGGGAAGATCACCTCCCCGGATACGGTCTGGTGCTATGTTAATATGCTGCCGATTCGTTTAGAGGGGCCAATCTCATGAAGATCGAACAAGTGCGAACCGCCACGGTCGCTATACCCGTCAAGAGGCCGACAGCCATATCCACTCGAATGCTTAGAGTGCGGGAGTTTGTCCTGGTTTGGCTCGAGACCGATGCCGGCGTAGAAGGTGTCGGCTACACATACGTTGGGACGGTTGGCGGACGCGTGGTCCAGGCCTGCATAGACACCGTGCTGGCAGGAATCATCGTCGGTCAGGACGCCCGTTACAGCGAGCGCATCTGGGAGCGGATGTTCAGGGAGAGCCTGCTGATAGGCCGGCGCGGCGCGATGTTGAGGGCGATCAGCGCGGTTGATTTGGCGCTCTGGGACGCCCGCGGCAAGCTCTACGGCGAGCCGCTCTACCGACTGCTTGGCGCCCATAGAGACGAAGTGCCGGCCTACGCCAGCGGCGGCTACTATCGCTCGGACGTCGATCCTCTCGAAGAAATCAGGGGTGAGATGGGCCGCTACGTCGAGCGCGGTTTTACGGATTTCAAGATCAAGGTCGGCGGCGCATCGATCGAAGAGGATACGGAGCGCGTTCGCGTTGCCCGGGACGTCATCGGCCCCACGGCCCGGCTCGCGCTGGACGCAAACAACGCATACAACGACGTCGCTACCGCACGAAGGGCGGCCATGTCCTTCGCGCCCTACGACATCTGGTGGTTCGAAGAGCCAACCTACCCGGACTCGTTGCCAAATAGCGCGCAGGTGGCTGATTCGGTTCCCATGCCGGTCGCCACCGGTGAAATCGAGGCGACTCGTTGGGGATTTCGCGACATGATCAACGTCAAAGCGGCCCAGATTCTCCAGCCTGACGCCGGCGTCCTGGGTGGAGTCAGTGAATGGATGAAGATCGCCCACCTTGCCGACGCCCATGACCTGCCGGTAGCGCCGCATTGGAACGCCGATATGCACGTTCATCTCGTCGCAGCGGTCCCGAACGGCCTCACCGTCGAGTACTTCCATCTGGATGAAGATATCTACAACTTCGAAAGAATCGTGAATCCCGAAAATCGTTTAGTTGCCGAGAAGGGCAAGATAAAGGTCCCCGATCGCCCCGGCTTGGGAGTCGTCTTGAACTCGCAAGCGGTTGAGAGCTATAGAATCGGCTAGTTAGCACCTAATCTAGTCTCTATTGTTGAGGACTTCCGGAGAGTTTTCATAGGCCGACAAGCAGTTGGTCGAAACAAAATGATCCGCCAAGGCCATTTCGATAGCCCGCGAACCCCACGTCGTAATTGGTACGAAAACAGTGTTAGACAACCCAGAGAGTGCCAGCATATCACCGCTCCCGCACTCGCCAATCCGGCCCCCCATTCCGTCATTCCGGCGGAGGCCGGAATCCAGGAGGGGCGGGGTTGGGAAGCATTCGTTCCAACTAATTCTTACGCTCGGCCATGAGGAAGAGGCCAATGTAGGGCGGGGGCTTGTCCCCCGCCTGGGGCGGCCGGCGGTTCGTGAGATGCAGGCGTTGTGTTGGCCGGCCGGTGTTCGTCGCCGGCGCGTTGCGTTGGTTGGCGGGAAGTTTATCGCTGCTACGTCTCTGGATTTCCTAGTTGGTTTACCTCATGCGCTCCCCAATTGCGCCACATTGTCGGACGTGAGGAGGGTGAGAAATACATTGGCCCTCATTCGTACCCCTCGATACGCTAACCGCAAATGCTCCAGACGCACCGCAAACACCCTGAAACCCAATTAGTTGGAGCAGATGGGTTGGGAAGTGTAGTGCGTGTACGACTGGGCACATGGGTAACACTTAGACCGAGCACATAGGTAACACTTTTGTAGGGGTATGCACAACTCTGAGTTTTCATATCTTGGTGTGCCGGCGCAAGCCGGGATGGGTGATTGGTACGAAAATGGAAGCAACTCGTTGTTGATGGCCAGCATAAACGTCCTCACTAACTGGCCAGCAAGAATGTCACATTATGGGGAATGTGACATTGAACCAGAGAGAGCAGGCAAGGCTTCAGGTACTCAACAGCTTACTGGCAGAGCACATGACTCTGGACCAGGCGGTCGATTCAAGGCGTGGCTCGAACGACGGCGTAGCCAAACGCGAATGCCGAGGGGCCTGGACTCCAGTCCGCCTCAGGCGGACCGGAGTGACCCTGGAATGCTTGTGTTGTCATTCCGGCCCCCGATTTCACCAAGCAGTTCATCGAAGGCGCGGCTGGTAGGCCGATACGGGGCCGGCCCAGCACTCCTCGCGCCTGCCCCCCATCCGTCATACCGGCCCTCGTTTCGTCATTCCGGCGAAGGCCGGAATCCAGAGGGGTGGGGAATGCAATTCCACCACAAACCCATTGGTGACAACAGTCGTTAGAGAACCAAGACCTCTGTCAGCTAGTGCCGAGACTTGTAGCCACGGCCCGGTTGGGCTAGGCGATCTTGTCCAACAGCCCGCCGATAGTCAGCCAGTAGTAGACGATATACGTACCGGCGACAACCATGAAGCCGGCGCTCACCGGCTGGGCGTAGGGCAAGGCCTTCCGTATAGCGCCAACCACAACGCCCTTGAAGAGCGCGATCGCCAGGGTCAATACCAGAATGGAAAAGCCCATACCAAGGGCATAGAGAACGAACTGTCCCAACGCCGCGAATATTCCGGCGACTGCCAGTCCGCTTCCCACCACCGACAAGAAGATAGGAAGGGTGCAGCTCAGCGAGGCGATACCGTAGCTGATACCGAATAGAAAGTAGCCGCGCGTGCCCACCTCGCCCGGTGTCCCGATACGGCCGGCCGCCTGCACCGCCAGCCCGCTGTAAAACTTTGCGCCGCTCGACAACCATGCACCAGTCAGTATCAAGAGGATGCCGATGGCCAGTCCCAGCCAAGGGAAGATATTCACCAGGAATCGACCTCCGCTGCCGAACAGGAGGCCTGTCACCCCGAAAAGTACGACGAATCCAGCCGTCACAGTGGCTCCCACCAGCAGCGCCCTACCCAGACGCCGGACCGGCGTGGCAGTAGCTCCATCCTGTTCGTTGAAGCGTAGGTAGAGCCCCAGGTAGGCCGGCAGCATTGCGAACCCGCATGGGTTGAACGTCGAGACCATTCCGGCGACGAAAGCGAACCCCAGAGGCAGGACCGAAAAGGTGCTGCCCACAAATGTAGAGGACGTACCTGAGAGGGTCTCGACGAATATGTTCAGGCCGCCGCTTCGCCGGTTTGGGATGTGAAGGCGGCCGCCAAGACCGCCAGAGCAACAGCCCCAACCGCCAACACAACCGGGAAAATGATGCCGCGCCACAGCTGAGAATCTGCCAAGAGTCCAACGCCGGCATTCTGTCCTTGTGTTGCCAATTCTCTCCTCCTTATACCCAGCGTAGTCGGATCGCCAGGGCAAAAAATACGAACGACACTGTCGCCAGAACAGCGGCCCAGTCCCAGTGCACCTGCCGGCCGAGAAGCGGATTGATCGTTGCGCTCAGGACCAACCCCGCTCCGACTAGCGCCGCCGCGATTAGCAGCGACAACCGCCACGCTCTCGGACTCGCCGGCGCCTCTGGGCTCACCCGCCGGCATGGAGTATCGAGGTCATCGCGGCTCATCGTCGGCTACTCTCTCGACGCCTCCAGCAGCTCCTCCGCCAACTCGGTCAGCTTCTCCTTGGTGAGAATCCCGGTCCAGCTATTGAAGACCGTTCCATCCGGCATGATGAACAGCGTGGCCGGCATCCCGAACACCTCGTACTGCGCGATAACGGTAGCATCGGGAGTCGAGCCGACTGGATAGCTGATTCCCAACTCATCCAGCAGGGCTTTGCCATCCTCCGCCGAGCCCAGTCCCGTGTAAGTGCCGACGTCCAATCCGAAAAGCACTACTTCATTCTCGTATTCGGTTGCGAACTCGTCGAAATCCGGCATCTCCAAGCGGCAGGGCGGGCAGAGGCCGGCCCAAAAGTTCAGAATCACCGGCTTGCCCTGTCCGAACAGCTCCGAGAACTTGATCTCCTGTCCTCCCAGCACGTCCTGTCCCTGGTAGAGCTCGATTTGAAAATCTACCGGCAGGTTAGAGGGAATCGCGGCGACCTGAGTCGCCTCCGATTCCGTAATTGCTGTCGGCACGGTCGTCGGAGTTGGTTCGGCAACTGTGGGAGTAGGCTCCGCTTCCGCCTTCACCGTGACGGCAATCGTTGGCGACGGCTCGGCCACGGTGGGGCTGTCGCAGGCAGCTAGCATCAGCGCTCCCAAGAGCGCGGCCGCGACAAGCGCGCCAACCCTAAGCAGCCTGAGTACCGGTTGCATTTCTTGAAGTACGAGCTTGGATAGCCTCCCGGGTAACGGTTTATTTGACGGCGAGTGAGTTCTGTCTTTCAATTCAAACTCCCTGGTGCGACAATCCCCGGCAAACTCTGCCAACGATGGACTGCCGCCGGCATTTGTAGTCCACATTATTGCATCAACCTGGCCCAAAACGGATGTCTCCTTGTGTCGTCTGTGAAACAAAACTGCGGCTCGACAGGCTTTATTCCGATCCCTGGGTATCGGAGCCAATGGAGGCGCGCATTCGGGGACTGCGTGCGCAAGTAAAAGGAGGGTGGAGGTGAGCTTCAGGAGTCGATGACCGGACCTCTTGGCCGGCCGGTGGTTGATCTGGCAGAATTGGCATTGGTATCGAGCAAGCGAACTTGGATGGTCTCGACGATGCCCGAAGCTAAGGATAGATTCCCAGCGGAGATTAGATGATGCGATACGACCACGTAATAGTCGGAGGTGGATCGGCCGGCGCTATTCTGGCTGCGAGACTATCGGAGGATCCCCACCGCTCGGTATTGCTACTGGAAGCGGGCCCAGACTATCCAGACATCGAGCAACTTCCGGAGGAAATCAAGTACGGCTACGGTCGGGACCAGAATATCTGGCCAAGAGCGTTCGGTCCTGATAGCAATCACAGCTGGAGCTTTTCCGCCCGGGCCACTGACCAGAGGTCCCCCATCCTCGTGCCAAGAGGTAAGCTCATGGGCGGCTCGAGTGCGGTCAATGCCCAGATTTTTTTGCGCGGTGTGCCGGATGACTATGACGATTGGTCCGCGATGGGCAACGAAAAGTGGAGCTTCGACGAGCTTCTGCCTTTCTTCAAAAGGCTGGAGACCGACGTCGATTTCCAGGACGAATTCCATGGGTCGGACGGTCCGATAGTTTGCGCGGCGATTCGACGAGAGTGACTGGAACCGAGATCAACGAAGCTTCTACGAGGCCTGCCGCGCGATCGGATACCCTCATTGCCGGGACTTCAACCACCCCGACGCCGAAGAAGGAGTCGGGCCGTCTCCATTCAACAACCCGGACGGGATACGCTGGAGCACCGCTATCGGCTATCTCAACCCGGCAAGGCACCGGCTGAACCTGACGATCAGGGGCGATTGCCTCGTGCACCGAGTTCTCTTCGAGGGGAAAAGGGCGATTGGCGTAGTCGTTGAGAGCGGCGGGGAGATCTTTACGGTACACGGGGACGAGATAATCTTGAGCGGCGGGCCCGTCGGGTCGCCACACGTGCTACTGCTCTCAGGTGTCGGGCCCTCGGACCACCTCGCAGATATGGGTGTGCCGATAGTCCACGACTTGCCTGGCGTTGGACAGAACTTGAGGGACCACCCTCAGGTGCCCCTTGTATGGAAAACCAAGCCGGACTTCGTCCACGACCCTCTGGCGCCTAAGCTCCAGGTCGTACTGCGCTACACCGCGACAGGGTCTCACTTGAAGAGCGATATGTTCATAGTGCACCTGTCTTCGATGGCCGCCGAAGGCTATCTGGCAACCGACTCACCTCCAACCACATTTGGCACCTACCCCTGCCTGTACCTTGCTGAAGGAGCCGGCGAGCTCAAGCTCCAAACAACCGATCCGCATGTTCAACCATTCTTGGACTACAACTACTTCGTCGAACCGTTCGATCTCGAGCGAATGCGCGAAGGCGTGCGTATCTGTCTCGAATTGGGCCGGCAACAGGCTTTCCGCGAGATTGTCGATGAACTGATCGACCCGACCGACGCCGACATTGCGTCCGATCGTACTTTGGACGATTGGATGGCTCGAAACGTCCTCACGAGCCATCACATTACCAGCACGTGCAAGATGGGACCATCCTCGGACTCCATGGCTGTGGTCGACCAGTACGGGAAGGTCTACGGACTCGAAGGGATTAGGGTCGTCGACGCTTCCATAATGCCGGATTGCATTAGAGCCAACACGAATGTGTCAGCGATGGTGATCGGCGAACGCATTGCCGACTTCATCCGGGAGGGAGGCTAGGCATCCGAAGGCCAGAATGAACCCCCGTGCTCGCACTAGGCACCGTCTTCAAATCTAAACGGTGACCTGCACTACTGCGGCAGCGGAAATGGGACGTGATGATTGCCACGAAACATGGCCCTGATCGTTCGCGGCGTTAGTGCGGCCCAGATCCTAATACAGATCGCCGAAGAGGGAAGCTAGTTCGATAAAGCCTGGTTGTGGCCCCTTCTAGCGTTCAACAACCAATCCGGAGACCACTACGTGATCGGCCTCCGTCTGGCCGGTCTCATCGACGACTCCAACCGGTTGGCCAGATTCGAGATCATATAGCCCTATCGCCAAGCGGTATCGGTCGGCCGGCAAGTCTCGCCCCAAGGAGAGAGTGTGAGTATCGACGACTACTTCGCCGGCGTCCCACATCGATGTTGGATACCGTTCGAATCTGCGCGACGAGTCCGCCCGACCTCGTACCTTCTCCTGCGAGTCTAGTAGGTGTACGAACACCCCGTAGTTCTTCGATGGTTTGGCCCGGGGCGACCAGATAAGAGTTAAATCTAATGAATCACCGGGCACGAGGTTGCGATCACTAAGACTATATCCTACGAGGTCGATATGGTCCGCGAAACTCACCGAAATGGGGTTCTCCACCACCGGTGCCTGCACGGGTGTTCGACCCTTGACCTTGATCGGTCCCAACATCAGGTGATCGACGGACGGAGTGCCCTGGGGTTGAACGACAGGTAGATTCTTGGGCTCGCGACGAGTTCTATCGTAGATCGCAGCGCGCAGCCAGTAGGCGCCGGTAGAGGCCTCCGAATCCACCTGGAAGCTTAGAGTAGATATTCCAAGGGTGCCTATGGACCAGTAGCTTGGCACAAAGCATCTGGCGTCAGCCTGTCCGTGCCGGCTATCATCTTCGCCAAATAGCTGATTGGTGAACGCGAATTCTCTTCCATCGGCTGAGATTATGCGCCAGTACCATCGGACCGTGATGGTCTCCCCCGCCCTGACATTTTTGGGCAGATCAAATCCATATACGATCACTTCCTCCCCAAATCGTGTCGGAATCGACAACTCTGGTTCCATTCCTTCCGGTACGGTAAACGGGTTTGCAGACGAGCTGCTGCGAACCGCGTCTTGGACATCTTTCGGCTCGTGCTGAGATTCGGCCGTCCGGCAGTAAACTTCGGCCGGTACCTGACGGTCCACGGTGAAGACCTGTTCGCTTTCAGGCGCCTTGACCCATACCTCAAAGTAGCTGTGATAGGTGCTGATTGCGCCAACAAGAAATGCAAGTGTCACGATTAGGATCGGCACTCCCCGCAGTCTCGACGACGCGCGGGACTCCCAAGCTTGCCACAGCCAGACAGCGCCTAGCGCGGGCAATACGAAAAGAGCCGGGATGAGTCCCGTGGCGCGGAGGAAATTAGGGACGAACTCAATCGCAAGAAAGTTTGGCACGAACATCAAGACCAGCCATATCAAAGTGAAGCCATATGCGGGCTGCCGGAATCGCCTGACTGCCAAAACGGTTCCAATCAGTCCCAACAGCGCTGTTAATGGGTCGAATATTGGCCGGCCGGGGATGTTCCTGCCCAGGTTACTATCCCCCTGGACGGCGAACATTCCTATAGAGCGGATGACGGAGTCGAACAGCGCTTGTATTGGGCTGCCTTCGTTTAGTTCCGGATTGAATACCCAGACTATCCTGGCCCTTTCCATGAAGGACTCCGGATCGTTCAGAAAGAACACTCCCAGCGGTAAAAAGACAAGAACCGTCAAGGACATCGCCAAGACCAATCCCGGTAAAGCCTGACGGAACCACTGATTGTGCAAAACGCCTAGATACACCGCCACCGCCACCAGGACCAGCGGCGCAAATCTAGCGATTGAATAGGTGTGGAGGGACAACCCAATCACCAGGCCTCCCAGAGCAAACCAGATGGCAGGCCAGTGGCGAGTCCCCATCGAGTGCACATTCTGAGACTCACCGGCCTGAGCTCTGAGGCCCTCCAGACCCCTCCAAATGCAGTAGAAGCCGACTGCAAGGAATAATGGGAGCGAAATCGTGCGAAGCCCGATCCTGCTGAAGATCACATGCCATAGAGAAATGCTCAGCCACCCGCAACTGAGTAGAGCAATCCGCGAATCGAACATACGCCGCGCCAGCAGATACGCCATCCCGATCGTCAGTATTCCCATGACGGCCGAGACAATCCGTAGAGCGAAATCTGTCTGACCCAAAAGGGCCAAGCTGATAGCCTGAAGGTAGATGAACAGAGCCTCCCGACCATGATTCTCGGGAAGGAAGACTGGCCGCTCCCCTTCGATTATCGCCAGCGCATCCAGCTCGTTCTCAGCCTCGTCGACCATGAGCCATGGAGGCACCGAGTCCAGGCTGTACAATCGGAGAAATATCGCAACCAGCAGCACCGCCACCGGCAGGACTCGCTCTAGCTGCTTTGCTGACAATGACATGCTCTCGAGAAACGTGGATGAAGGTGATTGGGGCCTGCGAAGTCGCGAATCTCAGGAGCGTGAAATCGAGCCGCGACGTAGACTCTGAGTATCCCCGTCCGCGGATTCGCCGTTCGCCCAATAAGTATACAGACGCAGGCCTGAGCCTTGGTCTCGACCCTAATTCACCAATGGAAGAGCGCTAAACCCGGTAGTGCGATAGTCGTGGCGCCGTTGGTCAAGCCTCATATCCTCGCCGCGCGGGTTTCTAGAACGCACTTTCGGAAAATTGCGCGCCGGTTGCGCCCGCCCGGTGTGTTTGAATGTTAGAAAGGTCTCAGAATAGACCCGGGCCGCTGGTCCGTTCCCTGCCCTGCGCCGTGTTGCCTCAAAACTAGAGATTACCGAACTGGTATCGTTGCCTCAATTGGGAACCTTACCCAACTCATACGCCGGATTACTTAAGACGCCAGATCCTTTACGCTTCTCATGGGTGGGGAGGGGCGTTCCCTAAGTCTCCATAAAGCCTGGATCTCCTCCCCAATCTGCCGGCGTAGCGAGGCCGGCCCCCAACTCTTGTGTTCCAATTCGAGCAGCGCTCTCTCTTCTGCCTGAAGGACTTCGGCGGCTAAGATCCGTCTGTAAGGCGTTAGGGCGGTATCGTATCGCTTGGTGAGCTTGCCACCGTTCCTTTTCTTACCAACCAACTTAAGGAGTGGCTGCCAGTGGTTTACCCACAGTCTCACCAGATCGTAGACTCGGTTCAATTGTTCCAACGCCGGTTGAGACTCGAAGCGATCATAGCCGATTAGCTTTCTAACAACAGACCAGTGCTTCTGTTCTACGTGGGCCTGATCGTTCTTCCAGTAGGGACGTGAGCGGGTGAAGGTGATGTTCTCAGAGCGACAGTACCGTAGTAAGTGAGCGTTTAGGAACTCTGATCCATTGTCCGAGTCGATACCCAAGAGAGGAAAAGGCAGTCGTTCTCTTACCAGCTCCAAGGCGGCAAACACGCCGGCTTGGCCTTTCCCCCAAACCCCAATAGGCTCGGTCCAGCCGCTAGCCACGTCGACAACGTTTAGGGTGTTGAGGTAATGCCCGGCTGTGGAGGTGGCGCAGTGAGCTACCAAGTCAATCTCTACATAGCCCGGTCTCTGTTCCTCCCAAGGAGTATAGGTCTGGACCGGTATCTGTTGTTTCAGCAGTGAACCTGGCTTAGTCGTAGTGTAGCCACCTGGGCGTTTGTGTCGCTTGAATAGACGCAGACGCCGATCGATAGTAGCTGCGCTCATTGTTATCAACTGCTCTCTCACTTCATCATCAATCCTCAGTGCTCCCTCTTCCTCCAGGGCCGGCACAAGCTCTTTAAGGAACGGAGCTAGTCGCTTCCCGCACATCCAGCCACTGAGCTCTAGTACACTTCTCAGAGTTCCTACTACCACCGAGGAGTACTTCCTTGGTCTGCCTCTACCTTTCCCCTTAGGTTTGGGTGGCCCGTCGCACAATAATCGGGTCGCCCATTTGCGGTGATAGCCGGTGGTCGCCACAAACTCATCCAACAACCTACTTTTTTCCCGGCGAGTTCCATTCTTATAACGAACTCTTAGAGCGTTCGCCAACTCGTGTTTGCTTTGTTGTCGCACTGCCATAACCCCTGCTCCTTACGGTAATGTGAGTTATGAGGCAACGTATAGTTCTTCGGTAAGTTTATTTATGAGGCAATTCGGCGCGTTGACCGCTTAGGTCACCGGTGCTATTATCTGAATCAAGTGACTCTCAAACATCCGTCAATTCAGGTACTGGAGAAAACATCATGATGCCCGGCATAGGCCCATTCGAGCTGGTTATAGTGCTGGTGCTGGTGATCATTGTCTTTGGCGCGGGCAAACTGCCGGAGATAGGCAGCGCCGTTGGCAAGGGGATCAAGGAGTTTCGCGGCGCCACTCGCGAATTAAATGAGATCAAAGAAGATCTCGACGTGACCAAAGACGTCAAAGAGGCAATGAGCGTGGTGGACGCTCCTGAAACCAAGCCGGCCGGCACGGGTAAGACCACCAAGCAGGCCTAAGACTGGCAACGCCGATGGGCATAGCGCGCGTCGGCTATGTCAAGTTGGCGCAATCATTCCGCTGTCCCACAAATCGCCTATCGGAGTCAACAAACCCCTTGTTGGGCCCGGCAACGCAGATACAATTCTTGCGGTAAATTTCCACGCCCCGTCCTAGCAACATCCTCTAATTCATGCTGCCCCTCGTGCAAACGGCCAAACTCGAATGAGATGCGCACCGGACCAAGGGAATTTGTATGAAGTGTGGTGTATAATCTCTAAGTCTTTCGGTTCGAATTGGGCATGCCAATATCGAGCACTGTGATCCGCCTCTTAGACGCATTGGAGGTATAGGTCCAAAATCCGCATCGTTAGTCGCCTGATAGCCTTTGGAATCTACTACATAGTCGCGAACCGGATCTATGTTGTGGCCGGCGTTGTGCTGGCGGTGATCGCGGCCGGCATAATTGCGAGCGGCGTCCTGTCCGGTGACGGCAGAGGGTTGGACGACTTTGCGCCGGCGGATTTCGCCTTCGGAACCGGCCTGTCGGTCCGATCTACGCTTGGCAGTAACCAGCAACCTCCGGCCGCGTCGGTTGACTCCTACCTCAGCGGACTGACCACCTTCGACGCTGATCAGATGTGGAGCTCGTTCAGCAGCGAGTACCTCGCCGGCATGGAAAACAGAGGCGGCTCCAAGGGCATGCTCCAGCAGAACTTGGACGAAGCCAAGCGCCGCGGCGCTACATACGACGAGATCAACTACATAGGCAGCTTCAACCTGAATAACGGTTACCAGTATTTCTTCTACGTCGTGTCGAGGCGAGGCTTCTCTGGTCCCGACCAGCAAGAGCAAATCTACTACGTGTTTACCGTCGACCCCCAGGGCAAGATCGTCGCCGTCCAATAGCTGGCAGGCTAAGAGCCGGATCTGGCGACTTAGCCTTAACTAAGGAGGGGAAATGTCTGTAACCCCAACCACGCGAAACGATACACCCACAGTAGATGATATCGAGCGAGTTCTCGGTAAGGTCGTCGCCCGCGTAAAAAAGTCGTGGCGACCCATCTTGATAATCGCGCTCATAGCCGGGGCGGCGTTCTTCTTCCTCCCGGCGGTGATCACGCAGTACCTGCAATACCTCCTCTACGGTCTCTTCATGCTGTTCCAGCTGTTGTTCGCGGTACTGTTCATGATCGTTCAGTTCGTCGCGCTATTCTGGTTCCTGGCTCGTGGCCGCGTCTATTGGATCCAGCCTGGCGAGTCTGGAGTCGGATTCGATGACTACAAGGGCAATCCAGAGATCATCGAGGCGTCGCGGCGAATCGTGACCCTGCTGCGCGGAGTCAAAGAGTTCAAAGAGATGGGCGGCGAGGTCACCCGCGGAGTGCTCCTGATAGGCCCTCCCGGTACCGGAAAATCCTATCTGGCCCAGGTCATCTCGACCGAGGCCGGCGTGCCTTTCGGCTACATGTCCGCGCCATCGTTCCAGAGCATGTTCATGGGCATCGGCAACATGAAAGTCATGTTCCTGTACAACAAGGCCCGCAAGCTGGCGCGTAAGTATGGCGCCTGCATCCTGTTCATCGACGAGATTGACGCGATCGGCGGATCGCGGATGAACCAGCAGGGCGGCGGAATGCCCTTGGGCGCGTTGGGAGGAATGTTCGGAGGGGGAGGCAGCGGCCTGCTGAACGAGCTTCTGAACCAGATGGACCCCCCGCGCCAAGACCCCGGCTGGGTAGAGCGTATCCTGCGAAAGATCGGACTCAGAAAGAAGGCTTACGAGCGACCGGTCGTCCTGACGATGGGCGCGACCAACATAGCAGAGGTTCTGGATCCGGCCCTGCTCCGGCCGGGCCGATTTGACCGCAAGATTTCGGTCGACAGGCCGGACTTCGATGGTCGTAAGGAAGTCATCGAGTACTACCTGAACAAGGTGGCCCACGAAGACTTGAATCTTGACAAACTCAGCTACGACACCATCGGTTACTCGCCGGCCGCTATCAAGTTCATAGTCAACGAAGCGGTCATCCAGGCTCACTTCAACGGCCGTACCAAGGTGTCTTACCAGGACTTCACCCGCGCCCGCGAGGCGCACGAGTGGGGCTTGCGTCACCCGATCGCCAGCATGAGCGTCGAAGACCGTCGCCGGCTCGCCTACCACGAGGCCGGCCACGCGGTAGCGATGTACAAGCTCCTGAGGCGTTCGCGGCTGGAAAAAGTGACAATCGTCAGGCACGAGGGCGCTCTGGGACTGGCCGCGCCCAAGCCGGTCCAGGAGACCTACACTCAGGACAAACAAGAGATTCTGAGTGCGATACAGATCTCGTTGGCCAGCAGGGCGGCGGAGGAACTGTTCCTCAAGACCCAGTTGAGCGGCGTGACGTCCGACTTTACCAGCGCTACCAGGATGGCCGCTGCATACATAGGTGTCCTGGGAATGAATGGGTCGCTCTACTCGAACCTTGCATTCCTTGATCGACCCGACGGCGCCATGAAGGGCGACATCGATAAGCTGCTGAAAGAGCAGTACAACAAGGTTAAGCAATTGCTGGCGAGAGAGAGCAACCTGGTAATCTCGATCGCGGAAACATTGCTGCAGAAGCAAGAGTTGGATGGCGACGAAGTCACCGCACTGGCTCACGAAGTCGAGGAGCGGGAGAAAGATGGCCGGCCGATCCACTACCTGCCGGCGACTCACGACGCGCCTGTGAGCACGCTGGAGTTGCTTGACAAGGGCCGCGACGGCCGGCTTGTGGCCACTTCCATCTTGGCCGATAACTCAGCCGAACTTGAGGCTGAGGCCGAGAAGGACCGCGAGGAAGAAACCGCCGATGCGGTTCCATTGGTCAACCCGACTCCGGCCCCCGGACCGGCCGCCAGCCAGATGGACATGCCCAAGAAAGAGGAGGCCTAGCCCGAGCCGGCTCCGCTCCTCACCAACTAGACCCGACATTGAAAGAGCCCCATCGTTGATGGGGCTCTTTGCTTTAATACCGATGCGGTCGATACGTACTATGTGACCGTCTCAGGTCCTATTCTACGGTACTTGCCGCGCCAAAACAGCAGCGGGTCCGCGTCCTCCTCGTCGGACACATCTACTACCTGTCCGACATATATCGTGTGGTCTCCACCCGGATGCGTCGAGTAGAGCGTGCAGTCAAGATAGGCGAACGATCCGTCGAGCAGCGGCGACCCGGATTGGCCTACGCGAAATGGAATCCCCTCCAACTCGTGTTCAGGGTCAGGGGCAAGTCGTTTCGCGAAGAAATCCGAGAGATCTTTCTGATCGGCCGAAAGGATGTTTACCGCGAACGCTTCGGCTTGAGGTATAAACTCATGGGTGCGGGCCGCATGGTCTACGCACACCAGTACCAGCGGTGGGTCCAGCGACAGCGTGCTGAACGCGTTGGCTGTCATACCGTGCGTTTCGTCGCCGATCTTGGTAGTAACAACCGTAACTCCAGTTGCGAAACATCCGCCTACTCTTCGGAGGGCATTGCTATCGATGGTCACCGTCACGCTCCTTCGTTCACACGACACCGGCTACGAATCGTTACGCTCATACAGACATCGCGAGTCGTTCAATTGCCTAGAATAGCACCTGCTGGTATATGCTGCCACAGACTGAAACGGTTTCCCTCCTGTCGCGTATGAAACCGCAGATCCTGGGTCGTGGCAGCAACATAGGTTTCGGCAGGGTACCTTCGGTGTCGCTGACGCAGGGTTAAAAATTGTCACGAGAGGTGTTCCTGGTTGCATATCGAGTTCGTTTGTAACGATATCCACCGTGGGAACAGCGCAATCCAAACGCCGGCTACAGTCCTGCCCGCCAAGCGATCTCTTGCGTCTGCCGGCCGGAGGAACCGCGGTTGAAGATTGCCGTAACTGGTGCGAATGGTTTCGTCGGACGTGGCCTCGTCCAAACGCTAGTGCAGCGGGGTCACAGCGTAAAACGGCTGCTCCGGCGACCGTATCCTGACCCCGAGCCTCAGCGGATCGAGTCAGTAGTAGGTTCGCTGAGCGACGAGCGCGCGTTGGAGGAGCTGTGCGCCGGCACTGACGCGGTCTGTCACCTCATAGCAGTGATCCGCGAGCGTGGCGACTCGAACTTCCACAACATAAACGTAGTGGGGACGCAACGAGTCTTGGCGGCGGCTAAGACCGCCGGCGTGGACAGGTTCCTCCACCTGTCCGCAATCGGGGCTGATCCGGACTCTCCATACCCCTATTTGCGCTCGAAGGGTCTCGGTGAAGAGGCGGTTAAGGCAAGCGGTTTGAGCTACACGATTCTCCGGCCTTCCGTCATCTACGGGCCCGAAGACGAATTCGTAAACCTGCTCGCCGCACTCGTCCTCGCATCGCCGGTGGTGCCGATCATAGGGGCCGGCGCAAATCTGTTCCAGCCGATCAGCTTGCGAGATGTCTGTGAGGCCGCGTACCAATGCCTGGAAGGGGAAGAGCACGGCGGGAGGAGCTACGATCTGGGCGGTCCCGATCAACTCCGCTACGAAGACATCGTGCGCGCGATAGCGGCCGAGATGGGCGTGTCTCGCCTCTACATCAAGTTGCCGACAGGGATCATGGCCCCGGCAGCCCATCTGATGAACCGGCTTCTGCCGCATCCTCCAGTCACCACCGGGCAGTTGGACCTTCTCGGCGTGGACAACGTTGCCGGCGAGAATTCGGCCGAAACCGTATTCGGTTTAGACCTGGACAGGTTGGGGGACAACCTAGGCTACGTTCGGTCCATCACCCTGCCGGCGGCACTAGGAGCAGCTCTTGGCCTCCGGCGGCTTCGATAGCGGCCATCGTGACCGGCATCGACGAAGTCTCTGGTGCCCGGCCAAGGCGCGTCCTGATCGTCCGGCTGGGGTCTCTAGGCGATGCCGTTCTGTCGGTCCCCGCGCTGCGAATCATCGATCATTGGCTGCGTTCCCTGCCCGAACCACCGCCGGTGACTGTCCTGGGTCGCGAATTCGGCCGGGAAATCTTCCCACGCGCCCTCCCGATAGACCGTTACCTGAGTTTCGACAGCGTCGAGTTGCTGCCCCTGTTCTCGACCGAGACCGACCTGCCGGACTCAACCTACGATCTACTCGGCCGGCCGGATTTCGCGATTATCTGGCTTCGCGAGTACCACCCGCTCGCCAATAAACTGAGCGACGCCGGCTGTAGAGTCGTGCTCGCCGGCGAGAGCTTTCCAAACGACGACCTGACCCATATGTCGGACCATCTTTGCCTGCTGCTCAAACCCCTGGGCGTCACCGGCTTGGATGGAAGCGACCTCCCGATCCCCTCCGTCGAACAGAGCAAGGGATTGGAGATGGTGGGCAAACGGCCCGACGATCGGCGGCTCGCGTTGATTCACCCGGGAAGTGGATCCTGGCGCAAGAACTGGCCGGCCGGCGAGTTCGCCCGGCTAATGGAAGAACTGACCGAGCAGGGTTGGAGCCTGCGCGTTTTGCGTGGCCCTGCGGACGAGGAGTCGGTGGATGGCCTGGTGCGTGTGTGGGATGGAAGGCCCGTTCAGATCATAACGCCGGAATCGGTGTGCGACCTCTGCGGCGTATTGGCGGCCTTCGACTTGGTCGTCAGCAACGACTCCGGCGTCGCGCACTTGAGCGCTGCGTTGGGGCGACCCACCGTCGCGGTCTTCGGTCCGACGAATGCATACAGATGGGCGCCACGAGGCAGCGCGGCGGTGGCTGTTACACCGAAGCTAGGTGCAAAATGGCCGTCAGTCGAGGAGGTCTTGCGAGCCTGTAGATCTGCAGTCGAGCCGAAGGTGGAGCCGGCCGGCGGGCGTCCGTCTTAGGGCTTCTGGAAGCTTGCCACTGGAGAATTTTCGGGGGATACGGCGGCTCGCCATGGCTTGGAGCTGCAGGCCCGGGGCGCATCGTGGCAACCCAACGTAGGAGGCGGTAGATCAGCGCTTCACAAACAGGACTCGTCCGGCACCGGAGTGGATGATCTCATCGAACGTACCGGCCATGTTTTCGCGAGCGTATCGAACCGCGATAGCCACGCTCGCCTGTGCCTCTTCCTCGCCCGCCCACAGGCTCAACGATATTACTTCGTTCTCAGCAATCTGAACCACGTGGTGGGCGATCAGGCCCGGCAACTTTGCCAGATAGTTGGGGTAGAAGTCCTCTTCTACCTGTCGGACCATAGGGTCAATGTTTTCAGGCTTTATCCTGTAGTGGGAAAACCGTGCGTACATGCCTTCTCCTGTCGGCCTGGGCAATCCGGGTAGTTCGCCGAGAGCCGAAGAAGGGCTAGCCCTCCAGCTCCGCCGATCCCGCCAGGAACTTGGTGGCCGCGTCGATAATCCACGAGTTGATGTGGCACATGAAAAAGCGTGCGCCAAGATCGTAATGGTGCTGGTTAGGGCCATCGAGGGCCAACGAGCCGGCCGTCCTGCCGGCTGCGACTATCTGCCGGATCGCGTTATCTACCGTCTCTTGCACTTCGGGATGATTGGTGTTTCCGGTATGCCCCATAGTCTGGGCCAGGTCGCCCGGTGCTACGAAGAAGACGTCGATGTTGGGCACCTCGAGAATCTCGGCCAGGTTGTTGATCGCTTCCATCTCCTCTATCAGCACGATCATCATCGTCTCTTCGTTTGCGTTGTTGTAGAAATCGTCAACGCCGAACGATCGTCGCCCGATGAAAATCCCGCGAAGACCTACGGGGCCGAACTTGGCGGCGACCGCTACTTTTGTGGCCGTCTCCTTGTCTGAAACATGAGGAACGACGATGGCACTGGCCCCGCGGTCGAAAGTGCGGGTGATGACCCAGGGCTCTCCGACCGGGATTCGGACGACGGATGCCATGTTCCAGAGATCGCAGGCGCGAGAGTAGTCGCCAATCTCTCTCCAACTGACCGGCCCGTGCTCGGTCTCGATCCAGATGCCGTCGAACCCTAGGGGGCCGACCAGATCGATAGTGTCGGGATCGGGCACGCCGCTCAGGATGTTTACGATCCGGCCTTCGGCCAGTTTGCGCTTGATCTGGAGGTCCGCCATCGTGTCCATATCTCCTTTGATTCGGTGCTCGTCTCGGCAGGGGTTCGACTCGCTGAGAATAGTTGCGGCCTATGATTGTGTCAAGTGAGCGCATAGGGCCCATCCCTACGCCGGCAGGCAACATCCGTGTTGGGCGCCCCGTTCACTGCTAGACTGTGTTGACAAGGACATCTTTGGCCCCGTTGAGTCTGTCAGTGAGCCTACAATCGAATGCGTGGTGACCATATGACGAACTGGAGCAAGTGCCCGGCGGTGGAAAGCGTGCCCGGCAGGGTAAGCGGCAACTGGGTATTTAAGGGCACTCGTTTACCTGTGTACGCTCTCTTCGAAAACCTTGCGGAGGGCGCGACGATTCACGACTTCATCGAATGGTCTGACGGTGTGGAGGAACCGGAGGTGAAGGCTGTGCTCGAGCACGTGGTGCAGGATCTCCGGGCAAAGGTCACCGATGCGCATCCTGTTCGATAATGGGACACCAAGGCAGTTGCGACGCCATCTCTTCGGTCACGATGTCGAAAGGGCCAGAGAACGCGGCTGGGATACCAACAGAACATGTCTAACAGGCAAGTGGCCGTAGTCGTTCTCATGAACACGGCGTGGCCTCGCATATCGCGGCGAACGGAAGCCATCCGCACCGTCCTTGAGGACATACAGCCCGGTGAGTTGAGGGACGGCCAGATCTGAACACACACGTTGACCGAACCTGAACCAAAACGCCACCAAGTCCGCAATGGACTTCCTCATCCACGAGTCTCTGTGTCCGGCGACACGGTAGATCCTGATCGGCCCGCCCCTTAAATGATCCCTCCCAACTGCCGGATATTCTCGGTCGTGAAGTCCCGCTGCCACAGCCATAGGAAGTAGCCGTCGAAACCGTTGTCCCGGACAGCCTCCACCTTTTGCGCCAACGAATCCAGGTCGCGATTGTGCAGCCATATCCATGGATTCATATCTATCTTGCCCTTCAACGGGTCTAGATGCCTCATCTGGCGATCTATGATCGTGCGGTCGAACGTGTTCGAGTAGCGGAGAGCGTCGGACGGAGGATCCAGCGCATCGTACTCGGCCGGTCCCTCGCCCAGGTCGAGCAGTTCACGCCCGGCCGCTCTCAGGTCGTCCACGCTCCCGAAACCGCCGGCCGTGGACAACTCCTCCGCGACCTCCGGCACGATTCCTCCAGGCACATAGTCGGGAAACTTGGGCGCTGCCCAATCGAAAAGCTCATACAGTTTCTTGTAGTCCGTCCCGACAAGCTCCGACGCCGACGGCAGGAAAAACTCCAGTCCAATCTTGAGATCGGGATTGAACTTTGCCGCGCTTTCCCGAGACGCGGCGACGACGGTTCTTATGAAGTCCGACATCGACGACATGCGAAATTTCAACCACTCGGCGACGCGAGGCCTTTGTATGAGGAAGTTGAGCACCTCATTCGACTGACTACCCTGGTTCGTGCCGGCGTCTCCACCTCGTCCCGACAACAGACCGTCGTGGAAAAAGGCGACCTCACTCTTCATCCTGTCGAAGTCGATTCCCTGATCCTCGGCCTTCTCCCGGCAGTGCGCGCAAAAGCAGACGAACAGCTCTGATAGGCTCGAGCGTGGCCTGAAGGCGTACTCTACGTGGTTTATCGCCAATTTGTCGGCGACGGTCCACGACTCGACCGCTCCCCGAGCGAACGCGGTGCCGTACTGAATCGTTCGCGGGTTGTTTGGACAACACCAGATCATTCCGTCGTCGCTCTCCGAGTCCGGCCTTGCATCCTTGACGGTCGTGCAACCCTGGTCGGCCAGGTCCGGGGAGAACCCCAGATTGGGACAGAGGTGGCACACGATTTTGAAGCCGTAGGACTTCGCCCGTTCGGCGAAGCTGTTCATCAGTTCGTAGCCGTCCATTGTGTTTTCGGCACCGAGACCCTCGAATCCCTTGAGTGAGGGAAGAATGAGTGGCACGCCGGCGCGCGCACCGGTCCATCTCACCGCGAAACAGGTGAACAAGATTAGAGTGTTCAGGCCGGTCCAACGGGACAGGTCGTTCAACACTCGTTCCGGCTCCTCCTGGGCAACCGGCCAATCCATAAATACTGCCTTTGTCTTCATTCGGACCACCTCCTGTTTTGTGCGCCGTCCGGCGCCAGACCGCCGGCATTGATTCCCGTGATAGGATTCATGGGATCATTGGCGTTCCACAAAACGAAGTAAACTACATCCGGCAGCCTGATGCCACCCTTCGATTCCAGAAAGCACGATATCCGAGCAAAGAGGACGCTTATTACAAGACTTAGACGGGTGACCCCTCGGCCTTTTGCGGCGCTGATTGCCGCGATGCTGATTCTTGGCGCATCCGCCGCCGTGGTGGGCTGTGAAGTCATCGAGATGGCGACCGGAGGCCCGACCGAGGCCGATACAAGAAAGGCCCAGGCGACCACATTCGCCCTCGACGCCGAGGCGACCATAGCGGCAAACGGTAAGCTGATTGAGCAGGACCCGGCCGACGTAGAGGCATTGCTCCGCCGGGGCAATGCTCACCTGCGTCTCGGTCACCTCGAGGAAGCCCTGGCGGACTACGATCAGGCCATCGCCCAGGAGCCGAAGAACGCGCCGGCCTACAACAATCGAGGCGTCGTCTTCTCCCGCATGGGCCTGCTGGCCGAAGCCGCTTCCGACTACGAGCGAGCGGTGGATCTCGACCCCAACCTCGCGATACCCTTCTACAACCGAGCGGTCGACTTGGACAACGCCATTAGCTTGAAGTTGGCGATTTCCGCTTACACCATCGCCATCAAGCGAGATCCCAGCCTGTTGTCGGCCTACAACAACCGGGGCGCGATGTACATAGACCAGGGGCGCCTGAACCACGCGCTCGACGATTTGAACCGCGCCATTGAGTCCGACCCTAACTTTGCCCGCGCATATAACAATCGCGGCGCCATATACCTTCGGCAGGGCAAGCTCGACGAGGCCATCAACGCGTTCGAGCAGGCTATCGATCTGGACTTCACTCTGTCCATCGCCCACCGGAATCTCGGACTTGTCTATCGGGATATTGAAGAGTTCCAAAAGGCCATCGACAGGTTGGACATTGCTGTCGAAGTCGACCCCGAGCTTGCCGAAGCCTTCCTCGACAGGGGAATCGCATACGAAGAACTCGGCAAGGACGATCTCGCGATCGCCGATTACAGCCGGGCCATCGAGCTCAACCCCAGATACTCACGGGCCCTCTATCGCCGGGCGCTGATCTACCGGCGCCACGATAACTGGGAGGGCGCCAACGCCGACTATGAGCGCGCATTCGAGCTGAACCGTCGGCTGGGAACCATCGGTGAGCCCATCGAGGCCGCCAGCGTCGCCCGCGACTCCTGGATGCTGATCGAACGCGACTGAACCCAGGCTGCGCAGCATCTCGTTCGTTGATAGGAAGCGAATCATGGTGTCTGAGTTGTGGGGCCAGTAATGTAGCGCGGTCGAAGACTTCGCGAGGCGAGGGGCTTGTCCCCCGCTCCCGGCAGATCGGCAACCAACCCTGGTCCCGAGCCACCTTTGAGAGGACTCGTCAACCGGTGCCCCGATTTTCATACCTTGGTGTGCCGGCCCCCTGCCGGCATGAGCGATTGGTACGAAAATGGCCGGACTAGCTAACTTCCTGTAACTGGGACTTCGTTTCCAGACGGAAGAGGACACTGTAGGGCTGGGGCTTGTCCCCAGCCGCAGGCAGGTCAGTAGCCGAGCCTAGTTCCGAGCCCCGTAGAGAAGTCCGGCCAACCAGCGCACCCATTTTCATACCTTGGTGTGCCGGCTCAAACCGGAATGAGCGATTACTATGAACGCATGTCCCGGCCTCCGATCCGGGATAGACCCTGGCGCCAATACTCGAAACCGAATTCTGCGACTCGGCGTTCCCAAGCACCACTCCGGCGAAGGCCGGAGTCCAAGGGTGGGACACGTACGTTTCGGCGGCGCTTGCTCCCAACCGACGACCCAGCATCTCGCGGTTCTCATCCTCACTTGTGTCCTTCGCAAGGCCATGGGCGATTCAGGAACGGACCGAAATCAAGCAGGGGAGGCGTGGCCGGCACGAGTCTTCACACCCTGGTGTGCCGGCCGCAATCGAGATGTGCGATGGCTGCGCTCTATGATATTAGTCCCGAATCCAATCAACGGTGGACTAGTGATGCGGAACCGCTAGCTCAGAACATCTCCGGCGGCGTGTAGTCGCGGCCTTCGATCGCCGCCCGGGCGAAGTCTCGATACAGTATCGTCTCGGTTGTGTTCTCGCTGCGGTTCGCGCCGAATGGAGTCATATAAACGTACTCGATCGCGAAGTAGCCAGGATAGCCAACTTCTTGCATCCGCTCTATAACCCGCCGGAAGTCGATCTTGTTATCTAGGAACGAAGTCTGCAGTTCTCCTTCCGCTGAACCCCTGCAGTGGAAGTGCCGCGAGTGCTCGATCAGCGGCTCCACCTCAGAATCGGGGATGCCGGCGTAGGTGAAGTGGCCGTAGTCCAACGTCAGCTTCAGTCCCGGCGTCCGGTCGACAAGCTGCATCAGCTTCTCCGGCGTGTCCACGATCGACCCGATGTGGCCCTCGACCGAGAGCTCGATTCCGTGCTTGCCGGCCTCGTCGACGCGCCACTGCAGCTCCTCCGAGGAGCGCGACATAGCCTCGTCCCAGTCCTGTCCGTCGAATGGCACACCCGGCAGCGTGCTGATTCCGCTCGCCCCCATACGGCGCGCCATCTCCAGCATATCCAAGAACAGCGCCCGCGAGTCCTCCTGTTGCTTGGGATCGGGATTGTTCATCGCCATCACCTGCACGTCAGTCCAAGCCTGGAAGTAGAAATCTGCCAGCTCGACCTCCGCGCGGTCCAATCGTTCCTTCAATATGCCCGCCCACATCGCTATGTCCTCGCGGACGACCTCCGGTCGAATGTGCGATCGATTGCCAAAAAGACCGAGATCGACGCCTTCGATATCCAGGACGTGGATCAGCTCGATAACCCTCTCGTGTGGAAGCAACGGCCAGGTAAAGTCAGCGCACGCCAGCTTCATATCCAGACAACCTCCTTGATTCAGTGGGTCAATTGTAGCACCGGACCACTCCATCGCAGCCCCGGCTCACTGCAACTCTCAGCCGGCCGGCGCACGTGGCCCCGTCCTTTGGCAACTACACTTGCCCGTGACCAACCCTGTGGCAGCGCTCTGAAATCCTTCGTTCAGAACAGCTCCGGCGGCGTGTAGTCGCGGCCTTCGATCGCCGCCCGGGCGAAGTCGCGGAGGAGAATAATCTCGGTGATGTTCTCTGTGCGATTGGCGCCAAGCCAGCTGGTATACACATACTCAATCGCCATATACCCGGAATAGCCAACCTCTCCCATCCGCTCGATAACCCGGCGAAAGTCGATCGTGTTGTCCAGGAAAGAGGTCTGCAATCTCCCCTCAGCCGAACCCCTGCAGTGGAAGTGTCGCGAGTGCTCTATCAGCGGCTCCACCTCGGAATCAGGGATCCCGGCGTAGGTGAAGTGGCCATAGTCTAGTGTTATCTTCAGTCCCGGCGTACGCTCGACAAGCTGCATCAGCTTCGCCGGCGTGTCTACGATCGATCCGATGTGGCCCTCGACCGAGATTTCGATGTCGTGCCTGCCGGCTTGATCGACGCGCCATTGGAGCTCCTCCGAGGACCGCGAAATCGCCTCGTCCCAAGGTTGCCCATCGAACGGAACTCCTGGCAACGTGGTGATGCCTTGTGCTTCTAGACGCCGTGCCAATTCCAGCATGTCCATGAACAGCGCCCGCGAGGCTGCCGTTTGTTCGGGGTCGGGATTATTCATCGTCATCACCTGCGGGTCGGACCACGGGTGGAGGAAGAGATCCGCTAGTTCCAGCCCAGCGCGGTCCAGCCGCTCTCTCAAGACGCCTGACCACATCGGAACGTCCTCTCGGACTACTTCCGGCCGTATGTGCTTGCCGTTGCCAAAGATTCCCAGATCGACACCCTCGATATCTAGAATTCGAATCAGTTCGATCACACTCTCGTGTGGAAGCAACGGCCAGGTGAAGTCCGCACACGCCAGCTTCAATCTCCAATCAACCTCCTCAGTTGAGTGTCTCGATTCTGGCAGCGAGTAAATTCCAGGTGACCTGCGCCCTCGTGAAATCTCTCCGGCCCGGCCACGACCGCGAGTCAAGGTCGCGAGTTCTCGTCAGTGCGCTAGAAGGAACTCCAGCAGCAGTTGGGTTGTTTCCTCCGGCGCCTCTTCCGGCAGGAAGTGCCCGCAGTCGATGGCTTGGCCGCGAACCTCCTCCGCTCTCTCCCGCCAGGTCGCCAGCATCTGCAAGCGGCCGCCGGTCTGCCAGCCCGGCCGCTTGGGCATGTTGCCGGCCCACAACGCGAGCATCGGGCACTGCAGCTTGTGGCCGCGGTCCGCCTCGTCGTGCTCCAGGTCGAGCTTGATCGAGCGGTAGTCCATGCAGGTGGCGCGGACCGTCTCCCGGTCGCTGAAGCAGCGCAAATACTCTCGATACGCCTCTTCGCTGATCGCGCCCTCGACCGCCGTCCACTGGTCCAACAGGAAATCCAGGTATGTCTTGGCGCTGTTGCCGATCAGAGTCTCCGGCAGAGGCGCCGGCTGTCTCATCAGGTGCCAGTGAAACCACGAGTAGGCCAGGTCGCGGTCCATCGCGTCGAACGCCGCTTGCGAGGCCACGACGTCGAGCGACGTGAACGTCAGGACGCGGTCCGGATGGTCCAATGCCAGGCGATGCCCGACTCGAGCTCCCCGGTCGTGGCCCACCAGGTGGAATGCCTCGAAACCCAACCTGCTCATGACTTCGACCTGGTCTTGCGCGGTAGTGCGCTTGCAATACACGCTCAGATCGCCGTCCGACGCCGGCTTTCCGCTGTCGCCGTACCCACGCAGATCGGTGGCCACCACCGTGAAATGCTCCGCCAGCGTGGGCGCGACCTTGTGCCACATCGCGTGGGTCTGGGGATAGCCGTGCAGCAGCAGCAGAGCCGGCCCCTGACCACCATGCACTAGATTGATGGTCGTGCCCGAAGTCTCAATCTTGGAACGGCTGAACCCTTCGAACAAGCTACCGAACCCTCCCACAGCACCGGCGTCGCCCGGGCAGATCTCGGCAAAGGCCTGCCTACCCGAAAAGGGTGCCTGGTCGATTTTGGAATCTACTCAGAAAACGCTTGGATCCGCCGCCTACTTCAGCCCCAGCTCCAGCAGCTTTCCCACCATCGACTTGATGCGAGGCCGGTCGCTATGAAGGAAAGCGTCGTCGTACAACCGGCCCTTGTTGGTGAGTTGGTGACCAACTTGGTACTCCAGGTTGCGCTGGTAGGTGTCCCGCATGTATTTGATGTGGCGCTCGATGGTGGGCTTGGTCTTCACGTTCAACGTGAACATCCGGCGACCGGTTTGACCGCCGAACGCCGAATGCCAGGTATTGTGATTGAAGAACACCACGTCACCCGGCTCTGACTCTAGCGGAAAACAGGGGACGTTTCGTGGCTCAACCAGTGGCGAGGGATTGGGTTCGTTGCGGCTGATCAACGTCCTCAGTTGGTCATGCATAGGCGGCCGGTGCGAGCCGGGTATCACCCGCAGGCATCCTGAGTCTTTCGTAACCGGGTCCAGGTAGAACGCGACTTTGATACCTTCATAGCGGAAATCCGGCGGCGCGTCCGGATGCCAATCGGTGTCGCCGACGTACAGATTGCTGTCGGATCCTATCCACACGAATCCAGGACCAAGCATCTGCTCCAATGGCTCGTATATGCGGTCGTCCTCGATTAACCAGGGAAACAGAGTCTCCGGCACGGAGTAGACGCATTGGCGTTGTTGCCCGTCGAAGGGCTGTCCCTGTCGATCGACACTGAGGGCATGGTCGAACTTGTCGCTGATCTCGTTCGTTTCTGAGGGCGACAGGTAGCTCCGCATCACTATGAAGCCGAAGATCTCGAAATATTTCGTTTGCTCCTCGTTAAGCATCCATCTACCTCCTCAGAGGGTCTCGCGCTCGAACTTAATGCCTGGGTTTGGCCGACCTGGCATCTGCGTTTGGCCGGATATCGCCCTGCGTCTAGGTCCTTATATTGAACATCCTGGCGGCATTTCCGCCCAGGATCAGGTCCTTCTCCTCTTTTGAGAGAAGCTCGGAATCGCGCACGAAGCTCTGCGCCTGCTTGTAAGTGCACCAGCTCTGAACGACGTATTGATCGGTGCCCCACATCATCCGATCTGGACCCAGCTCATCGCAAAGTCGCCGCAACATCTGTTGTGCGCCGAGGAAAGGATACTCTCGCCAAAAGGCGATGAATAGCATTTCGAAGTACGAGTTGGGACGCTTGAGCAAAGTCATCAGTTCGTCCGGTATCTCATACTGCTCCGGCGTGCCGCTCCTTATGCCGAAGCTGTCCAGGCCATGCGTCAGTACCGATGGGATGTCTGGGTGTCGTTCCGACCACCGGTTCAACTCGGCGACGTGCTCCATGAACGCGGCGAACCGGTTGTGTCGTCGCGTGTGGATGTACCACCAGACCGGAATCTCCAGCTCCCGCACCTTTTTCCAAAGCGGTTCGAGTTTGGCGTCGTCCAGGTGGTCTGCATAGTTACTCAGGGCAAAGGGTTCGGCGCTGAAGTACAGGCCCTTGTTGCCGTGTTCCAGGACGGCCCGTTCTAACCGATCAATCTGGGCCGGCTGGTCCGCTTCCCACTCCCGAATTTGGGCAAGTCCGATGAAACGGTTGGGGTACCGCCGCATCGCTTCGCCGTAGTATTCGTTCAGCGATCCGTAGATGTGGTCGTGCTGCAAGACCCCCATATCGACTCCCGCGTCATCTAGCTCAGCGATCATTCGCTCCGGCGGAGCTTCGTTGTTCTCTCCCAGGTGAGGCGGCAAAGCCTGGTACAGGTACTCGACTCCGTCGATCGTAACCTCTGCTTGGCCGTATGGGCGCACCCGAAAGTTCACGTCCGGCATATCCCTCATGTCGTCGGACGGAAACTGAAATAGTCGCTCCTCGACCAAGACGCCGTCCGACTTGCGCCGAAACTGGTTCGCGTGCGGTCGCATGTGGTACTGAAAGAACCGCAGATTCAGTCTCGGGTCCTCCCCACCCGACTCTGTGCCAAATGGCGGGAAAATGTGGAAGTGAGCGTCTATGATCATCGCTTGCTCCTATTGTTTGATGCCGACCATCACTTGACCCAGCCGGCGGGACCCGGGCGCTTGGACCTTCCCGGTCCCTTGAGCCCGCTTATCACCGCGCCTTGGACAAGACCGTGCCGGGCGTGGGCAAGCATCAGGGTGTAAGGCGCGGTCATCTGGTCTGTATCCTAGTTCGAGCGCCCGCGGTTGCTCTTCAACCATTCCGAAAAGTCGCTGTCCCGCCAGGTGTATCGAGGTCGAAAGCCAAGCATCTCTTCCGCCTTGTCATAGGTGATCAGCGTTTCGTGCCCCTCCATTCTCTTCTTTAACGGCACGTCTGGATAGTACCTCCCGATGAGCTTCGCCGTCTCTACCCCAGAACATGTGTCGAATCCGTTTATCTGGAACACCTCGTGGTCAATGTCCTCGTTTTCCAATGCGAGCCTGAATGCCTGCGCCGCGTCTCTGGCATCCGACACGGCCCACAAGTTAGCCCGCCCGCGTGACTCGTCCTCCAGATAACGCCGGTACCCGGCCCACTGCTCCTCGACTGTGATCTTCATACCCTTGTTCCAGCCAGAGCTGACTGCGATCTCGGCCCCCTGCCGGTCCAGGTACCAGTTGTGGTTTATGCGCAGGCAGATCGTGCTCAGACCGTAGAACTCCGAATAGTGCTTGCACGTGACCTCGTTTACCAGCTTGCTGATTCCGTACTCGTTTCGAGGCTCCGCCGGATGGTCTTCGTCGATCGGGAAATAGCGAGGATAGGTGTCTCGCTGATCATATTGAAGATTCATCGCCGCGTTCGACGACGCGAACACCACGCTGCCTACCCCTTCTC
The DNA here is from genome assembly GCA_963664835.2 of Chloroflexota bacterium. GTDB lineage: Bacteria > Chloroflexota > UBA6077 > FW602-bin22 > JBCLEL01. The sequence goes on from CAXXUG010000022.1 coordinate 77,070, forward strand.
GAACCGCCGCCTCCAGCACGTTGAACGTGCCCCGTACATTTACGTACATCAGACGCTCCGGGCTCACGCCGATACCCGCTCCGGGCACCGCCGCTACATGCGCGATCGCGTCGAATCCTCGACATGCCTCCCTGACTCGCTCCAGGTCGGTAATATCGCCACGTACGAATGGCACTCCCTCGATCAGAGGAGCGGACCGCCCGAAATCACTCACCTCATGGCCCGCGCCGAGCAGCTCTCGGAGCACGTAGCCGCCAATCTTGCCGGCGCCTCCGGTGACGAGAATCCTCACTGCCGGCTACCTCCGCCGTTACCTGATTTCGCTGCACACCGGGACCGTCGGCCCATCGGACGCCGTACAAGGGACAACGACGCGATGGGGCGTACACTTGCGTTGATCCTGGAAGCTTTCGTTGCGCTCAGTGTCAGTTTATCCACGAATGTTCGGCCCGTCACTGTACGCCTTGTCAGACCTCAGTGCCGGACTCACAGCTTACTACGCGGGGCTCCATTATTGCCTAATGCTTAGGACTTCTAGAGCATTATCTGGGCCGATAAGCAGTTGGTCGAACCAACCAACCGGCCAAGGCCTCTTCAATAGTCCGCCAACCGGATGTCATCATTGGTACGAAAGCATGTCCTGGACTCCGATCCGGGATGACTTTACGCGGCTTCGATAGAGGCAAACTATCCCTTTGCCAATCCAGCCCTCCATCCGTCATTGGTACGAAAATGGCCGGACTCGGACTGGCTAACTTCCTCTAACTGGGACTTCGTTTCCAGCCTGAAGAGCACTTTGTAGGGCTGGGGCTTGTCCCCAGCCGCAGGCAGGTCAGTAGCCGAGCCTAGTTCCGAGCCCCCATAGAGAAGTCTGGCCAAACAGCACCCTGATTTTCATACCTTGGCGTGCCGGCGCAAGCCGGGATGAGCGATTGCTATGAAAATTAGATGAATCCGCTAACTTCTGCTAACTCGTGTTGCGATTTTCATCCTCTTATGCGACCTTCGCAAGGCCATGGTGATTCCGGCGAAGGCCGGAATCCAGAGGTGCGGGGAGGGGGAGTGTAGGGCGGGGGCTTGTCCCCCGCTGGGGTGGGGCCTGGGCATGGCAGAATCCCCCGCGCGAATTCGCCGCACAAAACCGCGACTCCGAGTTTTTATACTTTGGTGTGCCGGCCTTTGCCGGCATGAGCGATTATTGTGAATTCATGCCCTGGACTCCGATTTCGGATAGACCGCTTAGGCCGCCTCTTGTTCGTGAATCGCGGCATCCCATCGCCAATCCGGTCCCCCATCCGTCGTTCCGGCGAAGGCCCGAATCCAGAGAGGAGGGGAGAATGCAAAACAACGCCAACCTTAGGGAAACAACGGATGTTTGAGAATAAAACGCCCCTGCTTACCACGATTGTTTGTCGGGTGATTGGGTACAGCGTGAGCGCAATGAGAATGCACTCAAGCAGTCACAGGCGTCAGAAACGCGGGTCAGTTATTCGTTGTAGAGGAGGCTCGGGAACACGCCCGAACCCAGGCGTTCGTCTGGCGTTTAGTCAGGTCTTCTCCCAGAAAAAACGGCGCATCTACCGCTCCGCAGCGGTAGATGCGCCAAGCGCGTTACCTTGAGTCTGGGGAACTGCTTACGCGGATCCCGGCTCGTAGTAGCAATCCGGCCAAGCGTCCGACGGAGGATCGATCCACAGCGGTGCAAGTTCGGGGTTGTTCCTCGCCCACGTGTCGAGTATTTCCTGGCTTTCCGTCGCCGTATTCTCCAACTCCGTATCGATGTCCGCACCCTGAAGGATCCGGCCGAACATCGGCACAAGCAGGTCATTGGCGATCTGAATTGACCGCGGATGACCAACTGCGAAGTAACACGCCGCATTCTTGAGCGTATACTCCATCCAAGGACGAAGCGTCGGATCGCTCATTGCCTTCGACTCAGGTCGGAGGGATTCGTAGGAAGGCAGCCAGTTCTGGAAGTCGCACTCGACCCCCAGCCGTTCCGGTGCCATCAGCCACTGAAGGAACTCGCCTACATTCTCCGTGTGTGAGTCGCCCTGGTACGGAGTCTGCCTGAAGAAGCCGAGTCCGTTCGCGCGGAGGATGTTTGTGGCGTCATGTCCCTCCAAGTATTGGATGGGCAACGGGGCCATTTCCCAGTCGATCCGCTTGCCGGTGACCTCGCCCTTATCGATCTTTACGTTCCAGTCCCTCATTGCAGCGGCCTGGCCGGCATAGCCGTGTGTGGCCGCCACTTCCTGGTTGTAGAACAACTCATGACCGGACGCTGTCTCGGGAAGACCGAGGACCAACTGGGGGATTGACTCGTCTTCGACCATCATATCCTGGTACATCTTCAGCTTCGCGTTGAAGCCGGGCTCTTGCCAGCCAACTTTGTTGCCCCAATACCAACCCCATGCGTGGCTGCAGAGGGGAACGCCGGCGCTGCCGAAGTTCTCTACGCAGTTGGCCATGAACCAGTGCAGAGCGTTACCAAACATGAACTGGCCCTCAGGCTCGCTCACGATCTGGCCAATCTCACGGAACTCCTCGTAGTTCCATCCATCCCTTTGGATCGCCTTCCAGTCTACGCCGGCTTCGTCGAAGATCCTCTGGTTGATGTTCACGCTCTCGCCCGTATCGAGCATCGTGGGCCATACGGTCTGCTTGCCGTAGACCACGCAACTCTCCAGACCGAGGGCGGCGTCCGCTCTCTGATCAGGAGTCATATAGGGAGCGACATCGATGACCAGCGGTAGTTCGCCGGCACGGTTAGCATAGAGACCCGATACCGACATGAAGAACAGGTCCGGGGGATTTCCCGACGCGAAGCGCGTACCCAGCCACTGGGTCCAACCGCCGGACGGCGCGCCCGTAATGGACTTCACGAAGCTCTTCGATTGGGTAGCGTTCCACTCGTCTGCCTGGTCCTGCCACGGGTCGCCCTCGGCCCTCAAGGCCAGCGACCGCATGATGATCTGGTCCCTGTCCTTCGGCAGGACAGGAGCCTTCTCGACCTCTACCTCGACCTGGACTTCCTTCTCAACCTCGACCTCTACCTCGACTACCCTCTCAACCTCGACGACCTTCTCCACCTCTACCGGTCGCTCAACCTCTACCTGCACGGTGACGACCTTCTCGACCTCTACCTCTACCGCCTTCTCGACCTCGACCGTGACTACCTTCTCGACTTCGACCGGCCTATCGATCTGGACCGTGACGACCTTCTCGACCTCTTTCTCGACTACCTGCGTCACGACCCTCTCAACAGGGACCTCTTTCTCGACTACCTGGACTTTCTCTACCTCTACGACCTGTGCTTCGCAGGCTGCCAGCAAGGGCAGGGCTACCGATGCGCCCAAGCCGGCCAGAAAGCCACGACGACTAAACTGCTTTGCCAAAAACTTCATCTGCAACGAGTTCATCTCCCGATCTTGAATTTGAACCATTCAACGGCCAACCAGACCCTCGTAACCCACCAGTCCAATTTTTCAGGGCACGATACAAGGGTGCCGAATCCACTCGCGCAATATTAATGCTTTATCCTAAGAATTGCAACCCCGCCCATTAGCCCTAAATCGTTCGGAATTTGGCGGGCCAGCGTCGCCGGTTTGACGCGTGAGCACTGCCCAGATTTCGGCCCGGGATGGACACCTGGAAAGGCGTTCGCTCCATCACTCATGGTGTCCATTCCTCGGTATTACCAACGCTGCACCGATTCCGATCCCAACCAGCCGCCGGCGGAGGCCACACTGAGTCTCTGGGAAGCGTGGCCCGCGATCCGAAGCTGTGCAACTGACCCGTCAACCTGCCCAACCGTCACTATTCCCCACCGAGACTTTCGGCAAACCGTCGCATCAAACTGTGCGGATACATAGTAAAGCTATGTATAATACTTCTATGTATAAGCCGGCAATGTGACCCTCCAACTCGGTCGGAGTGGCGAGAGACGCCCGATGAATGTCAGCAAGGATTTGGTTGCCGCCTCCGCGACTCCGCTAGTCCTGGCGATATTGGCGGAAGGCGACAGCTACGGTTACGCCATAGTGAAGCGCGTGAGCGAGTTGTCCGGCGGTCAGATGCGCTGGGCGGACGGGATGCTCTATCCCATGCTTCATAGACTGGAACGACTTGGCTACGTCGAGGCGAACTGGCGGACCTCGGACACCGGACGGAAGCGCAAGTACTACCGCATCACCGAAGAGGGACTTGCCCAGTTGGCTGCCCAACGCCGGCAGTGGCAGATCGTCGATGCCACGCTGCGTGGTATCTGGATGAAGTGGTCGCCTGTCAGTTCGCCGGCGTAAGTTCTTGTAGGACGGGAGAAGCTGAAGAGCACGATGTCCAATGGCAGCGCACTGGAACATCAGATAGCCCAGTGGCGCGATTACCTCCGCCGGCGCGATGCCATTCATACCGCCGACGTCGAGGAGTTGGAGGGTCACCTCCGCGATCAGGTCGCCGCGCTCGAGGAGGCCGGCCTCGCCGGTGACGAAGCGTTCCTCGTAGCGGTCAAGCGTATGGGGAGCCTCGACGCACTCTCTCGAGAATTTGCCCGCGAGCATTCCGAGCGGCTGTGGAAACAGCTAGTCGTAGCACCCGATTCGTCAAATGAAAGCGGCCGTGCGGTCCGAGTGGAGACGGTAATCGTGGTGGGCTTGGCGGCGGCTGCCGCGCTGGCGATCAAGGCACCCGAGCTCTTCGGCTACCATTTTGGTGGCGGAAGCGCCCACTTCGCGTTTTATGCCCGCAACCTCAGCCTCTTCGCCCTGCCCTTCCTTGCCGGGTACTTCGCCTGGAAGCGCGGGCTGATCTCTCTCAGCCACCTCTGGCTGCTATTGCCGTTCGTGGCGGCCGGCGTGTTCGCCAATTTCTACCCATTCGAGCAAGATAGTCACACCCTGACGCTCACCGTATTGCACCTGCCAATCGCGCTTTGGCTGGTCGTCGGCATCACGTACGCCGGCGGCGGCTGGCGCGCCGGCGAGGGACGCATGGACTTCATACGGTTCTCCGGGGAGTTCTTCATCTACTACGTGCTGATTGCCCTGGGCGGCTTGGTCTTCATGATGTTTACACAGTTCATGTTCTTCGCCATCGACATTCATGTTGGGAGGCTGTTGCAGGAATGGCTGCTGCCATGTGGGGCTCTGGGCGCCGTAATAGTGAGTGCTTGGTTGGTCGAGGCGAAACAGAGCGTCATAGAGAACATCGTGCCGGTGCTCACACGCCTGTTCACTCCCTTGTTTGCCGTGTTGCTGCTCGTCTTTCTGGTGGCTATGGTGTGGACCGCCAGCGGCATCCACGTGGATCGAGAAGTCTTGATTGGCTTCGATCTACTGCTTATCGTGGTCCTGGGTCTCCTGCTCTATTCCATTTCGGCGCGCGACCCCGCTGGCGCCGCCAAACGCGTTCGATACGCTGCAGCTACTGCTCGTGCTTAGCGCCCTGATCGTTGACGCCGTGGCCCTGGCGGCAATCTCCGCCCGAATTTCAGAGTTCGGTTTCACCCCCAACAAGGTCGCCGCCTTGGGCGAAAACCTCATCCTTCTCGTCAACCTTGCCTGGTCGGCATGGCTCTATGCCAGATTCCTGCGCGGCCGAGGCTCGTTCGCAGCTCTCGAGCGTTGGCAGACGGCGTACCTGCCAGTCTATGGTGTATGGGCCGCGTTCGTCGTCATCGCGTTCCCTCCGCTGTTTGGTTACGCCTGACCACTCGCCCTCCAGAGCTCCTTGATACCAGAGTGATTTCTCCAATCGAACACTATCGCCATTCTCGCGAAAGGGCGAATGTAGCGCGGAGGCTTGTCCTCCGCTCCCGGCCGGCCAACAGCCACCCCTAGTCCCGAGCCACCGTAGAGAAGACCCGCCAACCAGCGAACGCATTTTCATACCTTGGTGTGCCGGCGCCATCCGGCACGAGCGATTGGTACGAAAATGAAGGTAACTACTCGAACGCAACGCCGAAATCCAGAGGGGTAGGGAGGGGAAATGTAGCGCGGGGGCTTGTCCCCCGCTCCTGGCAGACCGGCAACCAACCATAGTCCCGAGCCACTGTATAGAAGACCCGCCAACTAGCGAACGCATTTTCATGCCTTGGTGTGCCGGCGCCAGCCGGCGTGAGCGATTGGTACGAAAATGAAGGTAACTACTCGAACGCAACGCCGAAATCCAGAGGGGTAGGGAGGGGAAATGTAGCGCGGGGGCTTGTCCCCCGCTCCTGGCAGACCGGCAACCAACCATAGTCCCGAGCCACTGTATAGAAGACCCGCCAACTAGCGAACGCATTTTCATACCTTGGTGTGCCGGCGCCAGCCGGCATGAGTGATTGGTACGAGAATGGAAGTAACTCGTCGAACCCAACGCCGAAATCGGCATTCCGGCGAAAGCCGGAATCCAGAGGTGTGGGGAGGGGGAATGTAGCGCGGTCGAAGACTACACGAGGCGAAGGAGCCTCTTCCACGCAAGAGCAAGCCGGCAACGTGATTCTCTACCTGAATGACTGTGTCGAGTTGAACCTCATCGCAGGAGCCCAAGCCGAATAAGACCCCGGCCCCCAACGTATCAGAAACAAGGCGCATCAATTAAGGCATCAAATGATATAAAATATTATGCGCGCACAGCCAAGACAAGGAGGAGATAGTGAGAACCACCGTGAACATCGACGACCGGTTGTTGCAGGAAGCACAACGGCTTACGGGTATCTCGCAGAAAACCGCTCTCCTGACAGAGAGTCTGCGGGCGCTGATCGAACGCGAGAGCGCCAGACGGCTTGCGAGCCTAGGAGGGAGCGAGCCTCAGCTTCAGCCTGTGTCGCGCCGCAGAGACTGGGTTCAGTGATCCTGGTAGACACGTCGGTCTGGATCGAGCATCTACGCGCCGAGCAGTCCCACCTCGTCTGCCTGTTGAACGACCATCAGGTTCTGGTTCACCCGATGGTCATCTGCGAACTTGCTCTTGGCAACCTCCGTAATCGGGAGCAAGTGCTGAGCCTACTCGCCGGATTACCTGAGACTCCCTTGGCAACCGACGACGAGATGCTATTCTTCGTCGAACGGCGCCGATTGATGGGACGCGGTATTGGCTACGTTGACGCCCATCTGCTGGCGGCGGTGACGTTGGCGGAATCCACCCTCCTTTGGACTGGCGATCGGCGGCTCTCGAGCGCAGCTGACGAATTGAATCTCGCCTACCAACCACCCTCAACCTAATAGGCAACTCGCCAGTCGAAGCATGAACGCTCAGTCCTTGGCAGCCGGCCTCCCTTGGCGCACAGCGTGCTACAATATAAACTGAACGTATGTTCCTTTACTTGGACCGGTCTAGTTCCGCCCGAGAAAGGTGGAATTGCAAAACAAATACTCGAAGGGAACCCGGGATGTCCTGTCACAGATGGGCAAACCCTATATTTACAAAACAAAGTCGCCGGTACGCTGGATACCGGATCAGAGCCGCTCAGACATTCGCGTGGTGCAACTACGAGCGGTCCGAGGCCGAATCTCGATTGGTCGGCACTCGCTTTGACGCTGCGAATTTGGGGCCTTACAATCTCGCCGGAGAGGTGGCCGAGTGGTTTAAGGCAGCTGTCTTGAAAACAGCCAGGTGATGAGCCTCGGGGGTTCGAATCCCTCCCTCTCCGCCGCGTTACGCCTTCCTCGCCCACAATCGGACGATCTCCTCGGTAGTCGCCGAAGGCGCACTTCCGCACATCCACTCCAACGCGATGTCGTGCCGGCCTTCGCCGGGTTCGGCAACCGCATCTGTGACCAGCACTGGATAGTATCCATGTGTTCGCGCGTCTATCCACGTCGCGAAAACGCACCCTGACGTAGCAGTGCCGGTCATGATGAGGCTCCTGATCCCCCGGGCACTGAGATGAGCGTGCAAAAGGGTGCCACAGAAAGCGGTACCCCTTGATTTCAGGATTACGAGATCGCCGGCCTGTGGCGCCAACTCATCGATAGTCTGTGCCTGCCAACTTCCCTCTTGCATCACACTTATCGATGTCTGGTCGCGGTGCGGCCATAGCTCAGGTCCATCCAATAGGCTGACGCCGTCACGGTTGCGGTGAATGAACTCCGCGTAGGTGACCAGCACGCCGGCGCGCCTTCCAGCGTCCAAGAGTCTTTGGATGTTGGGAATAATTGCCCGCACTGGCGCCACTCTAGATCCTAATTGGCCTCGTTCCGATGCGATATCGTTCTGCATATCCACACACATTAGAGCCGTATGCCTGGGATCGACGAGCTCATCCAGCGTGGTCAGAACCTCGATCCCTTCGATAACTTTCATCGCAACTTCTCCTACGTTGTCCACCGGCGCCGACCGGGCTCTCCCTACTCCCGGCCTGACCGTAGGTCAATTCTAGCAACCGTTCCGTGCGCAACGACGAAGCGTCGACCCACGGACGAAAAGCAACACGCTGTGTAAACGATTCGCAGGTAGACGTCAGGCTCCAAGTCCCCTATCCGCCCAAAGGTTTGAGTAGTACCATTGACTGGCGTGAACATGCGGCGAGCATGTTATTCAGAGGCGAGGGGCAATTACTCACCGGTGCCTATGGAAGGGCTCCGTGCCCAACTTCAGGAGGAGAGATTGAGGCATGTCATTAAAGAAAACGCTCTACGGCGGTAGCTTCGAACTGGAATTTGACCTTGATCCCCACGTAGGTGGATGGAACCTGCTTACCGGCGATGAAGCGTCCCCTAGCGCCACTTACGAAGGTTCCGGCTACATCCTCGAGCTTGAGGAAGGGCGAGAGTCCGATTACACAGCCGTGGTCTTCAATCTTCGACGCGGGGACGGACAGCAATTCACGATCAAACGGTACACTCTGAGCGCCCGCGCCAACATAGGTGATCTGCACAGGATTTGGATGCCGCACCTCACCGAGAGACACATCGCCTTCCTTTACATGCAACGACAGCTTCCGATGGAGCAGCTATCACCGTCCAGGCGATACCCACTGGTAGACACTCGATCCTGCGCCGACGCAAGGTCCCCGGTCATCTTAGGGTTGGACAGGGCGGGAACAGTTACCTTCGGCGTCGGACTTATCGATCAGCGCATCGAGACGCTGATGACAGAGCGGATAGCGACACACTACAACATGCCGGACCTGGACAGAGGAGAGTTGGTTTACGAGTTCACGAGACCGACAGATGACTTCGTACTGGGTCCTCTGACAGAGCATCAGGACGGCTTCTTTGTCTCGGAGGGCGCGTCTTGGTTTCAGACCATGCATCACTACCGGGGCGTTCATGATGAGGTGATGAATCGGCCGGTCGAGCCCAGTCCCGACCCCTGTTGGGAACCAGTCTGGGTCCCTTGGATATCCCCGCCGGGAGAGTGGGCAACCGGACGCATCGAGGATGTGGATCACGACTTGCTGTTGAAAGGTGCGGAGATTGCAGTCGACCTCGGTTTCACCAACATTCTGAACTCCGGCAGCTATTGCTTCGATTCGCAGCATCCGGGTTGGGCATATCCTGTCCAATGCGGGGACTACCGGGCGGATCCAATCAAGTTTCCGGATTTCCCCGGCACAATGCGTACCCTCCACGAAATGGGCTTGACCGTCTGCCTCTGGATTGATCCCTTCGTCGCAGGGGTCGAGAGCAAGATACGAGCGAGTGTCGAGCACCTCATGATCCCGGATACGGACTTCTTTTGTCCCCGTAATCCCGACGCTCGAGCGCATATGGCTGAGCTGATGGCCAGGGTAATGAGGGACTACGACGCGGACGGTTACACGGTGGACTGCGGCGGTAACTTGCCACTGATCCAATGCACCGCGGACCACGCCCACGACATTTCTTCGATTGGAATCGCCCTCGACCGCAGCTACGCTCAAATGAAGCAGGCTATGGATGAGCCAAATCCAGAAGCCGTAATCGAGTTCAGCCACACCTACTGCAACATAAACTGCCTGAACTACGGCACAGCCTTCAGGGCCACCGACTCAGGAGATACGGGAGACTACGAGCTCGATCGCCGGCTCTGTGTATTGCTGAGGTCGTTCGTCCCGTCGGGAAAGGCGGTCCATTTTGACCCCATGTGGTGGCGCTTCGATGAGGATGACAAAACCGTCGCGAAGATGCTGTCGACGGCGATCATATCCGCGGTCCCGCAAATAGCCGCAGATATAGTAAACCTGCGTGATTCGCATCTCGACTTGATCAAACGATGGATAGCGTTTTATCACGAGCATAAGCAAGACTTCAGATATGGTCAGATGACGCCTATTCAGAATGACCTGCAGTTCTCGACAATCCTCATCAGCAGTCCGAAGAAGGCCTTTGTGTCGTACGGCAACTATCCCGCGTTGAGAGTGCCAATACCCGATGGTGCCGAGGAAATCTATCTGTTCAACTGCACGCTCGAGGATTCGATTCACACCATCCTGCGGAACGTTAGCGGTGAGTACGAGGCGGGAGTGCTTGACCATACGCTCACGGCTATTGGGGAGGCCAAGGTAGCTGCAAGCGAAGGGGAAGCGCTCGTCGATCTAGAGGTGCCGCAGGGCGGGCTTATCGTGCTCAGGTCGTCATAGCCGGCACGTCCGACGCGGCTGTCGGGCGATGATCCAGCTCGATTCTTCGAACAGCATTCTTGTGCCAAGTTCAAATGGCCACTATTCCGGCGGCCGGCGAGGCCGAAGACGTAGAAACCAACGGGGAACGCGCCGGCGGTAGCGGTCGAATCCATCTCCGAACTTGCGCCGCATCGCCGGCTCTTCGATCAGAACGAGAAACGCCGTGAGCCAACACCAGTAAAGAACCGCGTAGGCAATTAGCGCGAGAGATTGAAACGCCAAAGATTCGCCGATCAACACAACGACTACGCCCAAGAGCATAGGATTGCGAGACCATCCATAGAGCCCTCCTGTGCGCAGACGAGTCGGCTCCTCCAGCGGTGTCGCGCCAGTCTTTGATAACGCCAGCAGCTCGTAGCCTGCCACCGCGTAAAGCAACGCCCCCAAGGCGACGACAACCCAGCCGACAAATCCCACACCAATATCGAAGTGCAGCCAGTCAAACCGAGCAGTCAACTGGAGAATCAAATAAGGGAATGCAATCGTGAAGACTCCGTGCAGGAGCAGCGCAACGAGCGTCGTCTTCAATACTTTGGATCTCATGTCCAGCCAAGTCTAGCCCAAGGCCATCGGCGGTCGAGGCTGGATCTCCAGTGATCGAGGGTCCTCATTCGCCTGCGACCAAGTTATCCCTTTGTCGTACATTCTTCGGGCTATAATCGGAGTTGCCGGCACTCCCATGTCTCGGCGGTTATTTGGCTAGGCCGGGACGACGCACCATAAGTACACAGGTGGTATCCACATGAACACATACGACTGCGAGCCCACGCTGACAGACACCCAGGTCTTGGAGTTCTGCAAGAATGGCTTCCTGATGTTGGAGGGGGTCATACCCGAAGACATCAACCGCAGAACCTTTGATTTTGTGGAAAGGAACTCGCTCCTCATGCCGAGCGAGATCCTTCAGGAAGATTGGTTCGTCAAAAACGTGATCCTGAACTCGACCGTGACAGGAGCGGTGCGGTCCCTGCTCGGCAAGAATTTCAGCCTGCCCAATCTGATGGCCAATCATCGCGTCACCGGACCATTGCCGGCCCAGGTCTGGCACCGTGATGGGGGTTCGATCCACGAGCCGAATCTGCGTTATCTGCAGGTGTTCTACTATCCGCAGGAGTGCACCGTCGACATGGGCCCGACAGAGCTCATGCCAGGCTCGCATTTTCTATTCTCATTGCCGCCATTTATGGGACATTACAACAAGGTTAGAGGCTCCTATCTCGCCGCTGCGCCTGCCGGATCGGTCTTCATAACCGTGTATTCGATTTGGCACCGGCGATCCAAAGGACAGGTCAACGGGACTCGCAACTTACTGAAATACGTCTATTGGAGGACTTCCGCTCCTGAGCGCGACTGGATACGCGAGCCCGGCTTTGATTTTGCGACAGCCGACTACGAGCTCCGAGGCCCCACGTTTAGACCGCAGTACTGGGATATGTACCACGCTGCCGAGATGTTCTACTGGCTGTGTGGGAAGAGCGACGAGTTTCAGCTTGAAGGCGGACAGGCGTGGCCACTCACAATCGCCAACCACCGCTTCCTGGACCAACCCTACGGAGTCCCACAGACAAACTGAGCTTGCCGGGTCCGCGCTGCAGTTGTCTTCCCTCCCTCCGACGGACAACAAATGGCGTCCCAACTCTTGTCCTACAAGGAGATGTGAATAATCTGGGTAATTCCACGAAATCAAGTCCTCTTCGAACTCGGCACGACTGCCCTCCTTCCGCAATCGGAGCCGGTAGGTTCGACCCAACTAGACCGTAAGCAAAAGTTTGACTGGAAAAATCGGCTGGTGTATATTCCCGGTAAATATGGATAAAGTTGATTCATATAATCTAGTTTTCATATTAACAAGGAGGGTTCGATGGGCACTATCGACGATGTCCTCGAAGGTAACGCCAAGTACGTGGCAAGTTTCGACAAGGGCGACCTGCCACTACCGCCCGCACGCAAGTTAGCGGTCGTAGCCTGCATGGACGCGCGCTTGGATGTTCACAAGATTCTGGGTATCACGGAAGGCGACGCGCACGTGATACGTAATGCCGGCGGCGTGGTCAGCGACGACGCTATCCGTTCGCTGGTAATCTCCCAGCGGCTGCTTGGGACCGAGACAATTGTGTTGATCCATCACACCGACTGCGGAATGCTGACCTTCCGAGACGACGACGTGAAAGACACGATCGAAGCGGACACTGGCATTCGCCCTTCCTTCGCGCTCGAAGCGTTCCCAGATCTGGATGGCAACGTGCGACAGTCTATTGCGCGCATCCAGGCCAACCCATTCATCCCCAACAAGGACCAGATTGGTGGCTTCGTTTACGACTGCTCCACCGGCGAGCTCAACCAAGTGTCGGCTAACTGAGCGGATCGAGCCGGAAAGCCCAGTATAGCCGTCACGCGACGATTAGCCGGGAATCTCGGTTGCCCCCGGCGTGCCGGCACCCAACCGCACGCCGGACCGCCATGTCAGCCTGCCAAGAATACGGTAGCAAGGTCGTGGTTTAAGCCCTGTGTGGCGTGACGGCAAAGACTTGGCGAGCGCTTACCGCTGCTAACTCGGCATTCGCCAAGGAGCCACCAGGTTCCATCCGCTGTGATTGGTGAACTCCACTCGGTTGCCTTCGAAATCGCGACAGAAGAAGAATCGTGAGCCGTCCGGCCGATTGTCAGGTTCTACCTCTATCTGGCAGCCGGCGCTGACAACGCGGCTGTACACTTCGTCAAGGTCGTCGACCTCCATCGCGACGTGAAGGCGCTCGTTCGTGTCTTCGTCCTGCAGAACGTGAATCTGCGAACCGTTCGCAGCCTGAAAGAATCTCACGTTTTCTTTGGTGAACTCCTCGTGCGGCATCAGCGTCATTCCAAGCGTGTCGCGGAAAAAACGCACCGATTTGTCTAAGTCTCTTGCGAACATCGTGGCGTGATGGTAGGCGAGGATTTTCACTGAGGCACCTCTCCAATTGAAGCTTGGCGTGTATGCGAAGCGACTGGAGTTTCGCCACCGGCCGCTACCAGGACATTCTAGCCGGGTGTTTGGCTCGATGCCGGGCCAGTTGTCTGCGGCGCAAGAGTGTTCAATAAATGTTGGCTTGTACGCGCCTAGAACGGTGTATTTCCAACTCCTTGACAGTGGCAAGCCGGCGACCATAAAATCGAAAAACGATCCCCGATAGCTCAATTGGTAAAGCGGGTCCGCCAAAGGCGGATTAACCGCTAGGTTGTAGGTTCGAGTCCTTCTCGGGGAGCCTCACCCATTTTCACTATGTTCACCGTTTATGTGCTGCAAAGCACTTCTACCGGACACCAGTACGTAGGACAAACCAATAATCTGAAGCGACGTCTCGACGAACACTCTGAAGGACTCGCCGGGTGTTTGACTCGATGCCGCGCCAGTTGTCCGCGCCGCATGAGTGTTCAACATATGTTGGCGTGTACACGCCTAGAACGGTGTATTCCTAACTGCTTGTCAGTGTTAAGCCGGCGACCCTAAAATCGACAAGCGATCCCCGATAGCTCAATTGGTAGAGCGGGTCCGCCTGAGGCGGATTAACCGCTAGGTTGTAGGTTCGAGTCCTTCTCGGGGAGCCTGATCTACGTTCACCATGTTAACTGTCGACTCCTTGACAGTGTTAAGCCGGCGACCCTAAAATCGACAAGCGATCCCCGATAGCTCAATTGGTAAAGCGGGTCCGCCTGAGGCGGATTAACCGCTAGGTTGTAGGTTCGAGTCCTTCTCGGGGAGCCTGATCTACGTTCACCAATTTAACTGTCGACACCTTGACAGTGTTAAGCCGGCGACCCTAGAATCGACAAGCGATCCCCGATAGCTCAATTGGTAGAGCGGGCGGCTGTTAACCGCTAGGTTGTAGGTTCGAGTCCTTCTCGGGGAGCCCGTAACATACCTTTGGCATGTCTACCGTGTGGCGTGAATGGCCTGTGAAGATGAGAGCCGGCCGGGAGTGGCTGAGGCCTCAACTCGCCAGTAGAGCGGGTCCGCCCGTGGCGGATTAACCGCTAGGTTGTAGGTTCGAGTCCTTCTCGGGGAGCGTCACCCAATTTCACTATGTTTACCGTTTATGTGCTGCAAAGCACATCTACCGCACACCTCTACGTAGGACAAACCAATAATCTGAAGCGCCGTCTCGACGAACATTCTGAAGGACTCGCCGGCTACACAAAGAACCGAGGACCGTGGCAGTTGGTCCATCAGGAACAATTCTCGACTAGGGTAGAAGCTATGAGGCGTGAACGATACCTAAAGACGGGAGCCGGCAAGGCTTGGCTGAGGCTTCAACTCGCCAGTAGAGCGGGTCCGCCCGTGGCGGATTAACCGCTAGGTTGTAGGTTCGAGTCCTTCTCGGGGAGCCAAGTTTCTGACCACGAACTCAGGCGACCAACTGGTTAACACAAGACCCCGCAGGGTGATCCCTCCGGGGTCACGTCATTTGTGGCGGTTTCTGTAGCTAAATTCGCCCTTTCCTCATGCTCCCCGATTCTCCAGTTCGCAAAACCGGCTTGGGGTGCCTTGTGCAACCATAGGGGTTGCGCAAGGGGAGCCAGTGTTCTCGTTTCCTAATTCTCCCATTCTCCATTTTTCGCTGGGAGTTGGTTAACAGTCGAGTCCTGATCGGAGCCCTTGTGACGATATTTCATAACTCAATGCGTTACGTATCCAGCGGAGTCCGGGCCGATCTGTGGTGGATCGTCTGAGAGTACAACGACGTCTTCTTCCCACTGGAGCTCGAGATCGGAGCGGTGCTGCGCATCCCGTCGGTGAAGCACGTCAACATGCGCCTCATCGGGCGAGACACCGAGCAAGGGGTGCTGGTCCGTAACGACTGGCGCATCATGTGACCGGTGCCCTCACCGATCTATAGCGCTACGAACCAGGCTCCACACCTTCGAGGTTCGGGCGCATCCTGACAATCCCACCGAGCGAGCCCCGACCCTCAAGGGAGCGGCACCTCTCCGGCAACCCAATACGGACCAGGACAATCACTCGGAAGGGGCTGCTCTACGAAGGCTTGGACACGGGACAGAGATACTTCACCGCCACCGATTCTGATCTCCTCTCCGACAGATAAAGAGACTCCCGAATCGTCGCTGACTTGAATGTTTCGACCGTCAACAGTCAGCTTGAATCCGTGTGGCCAAATGAGAAGGTAGTCGGTGCCGCCTATGCTCGTTATACGAAGACATCCGTCCTTTGACACCAGTTGGCCCTTGAGCTCGGCTTCCATTACTATGTTGACGCCCTCATGCTGCTGAGGGAAGTGAGTATTAGTCGGCAACTCCGGGCCATCAACACCAACTAGTTCCGTCACCTCTTCTACGAACTCCTCCGGTGTCTTGCCAATTGCAAAGCCTACCGGCTGGTCATTCGAGGCCCATCTGACGACATCTCCATCGATATCCAGAAGGCCGCTCCTTCCACCACCGTAGCTGTCGTTACGGGTCTTGACGAGCACAAACAACCGTCGCTGGCCAGTCTCGGGTGTCGTGGAGCTTCTCTCCCACTCCATGAACGTTCCTTCGCCAACCTCCACAGGCCCGACCCCGCCGTTGCCTTCCTCGCGTAGAATCACGGTCTCGCCACGACCAATTGTTCCGTCGTCCCTGATGACCTGCTCTAACTCAAGCTCAAAATACGTATGCGGCACCAAGGTCTGCTTGACGACCGGCTCTTTGAGTCCTCCCTCAGCTACTACACGGATGACCTTGCCAACTCGTCCCACCGCGATGATGTCTGCGCGGCTCACTAGCTCCTCCGTAGTCTTCGGCAGAGGAACCATTTTGGCGGTATCTGCTCCGGCCGCGACTTCGCGGACGACTACGCGAGTCACTTCAGCTTGCGCCGCTCGCTGGGTTTCTTCATCATCCGTTGTCCTACCTTGTCCGGTTAGGCCGTCGAGCTAAGAATTTTCGTCGATTCTGAGCTACGTTGAAACCTGGTGGACCGAAGACCAAAGGCAAACTCAGGCAGAGATAAACAAGCAGGCCTATTAAGCTTAGCGGGATTTGATCAGGACGAGCGAGGACCGCCGCGCAACGGCCAGTGCCTGCCGCATTCCCTAGTAACCCAAATAGTGTCCTACGATGATGCGCCCAGCCCGTCGGGACGGCTGGTCGGTGGGTGACGCCCACTGGCCGAATCCTCGCAGTCGCGCCCATCTCACTCATCGCTGGAGCGGCCAACGAAAAAGCGATCAACACCGGACCGGCGGCGGGCGAAAATGCAGCACTTTGTGATTGTTCGACCTGAACCGTAATTCGTGGACGGAAGGATCGCCTGCTCCGGACACAGCCCTTTGCCTATCCTTTTTGGGTGGGATTTGCGCCCGCAGTCAGACCCTTTGCCACCCTTTCGAACGTGTCGCTACCGATGAGGTACAAGTAACATCCACCGCGGCGGAGCGTGTTCGCCGGCCTTTCGACAACAGCGGCGGACGTCGGGGAGTGTAGCGCGACGCTGATCGTATCCACTCTCCGCCCGGACTATGGTTGCCCGAATACCAATTGCAACTGGCTGACCAAAAGAGTAGGATTCCGGCAAGGATTTCTAAACACAATATCCAGCATGTTTGCCGAAAGGGGGGATGCCAGGGGAGTTGCCGGCCGACCCGACATTCGTTCCTCCAGGTGGGGACAAGACATTGGTTCGAGACCAGATTTTAAGGAGGAGATTCAATTGGATCTGAACAAGACCCTGATACCCAGATTTACCCGTCGTTCGTTCCTGGCTGGATTGGGCGCGGCTAGCGCATTGCCGATACTCGCGGCATGTCAGCCCCAGGTGGTAACGGAAGAGCGGGTTCAGGTCGTTGAGAAAGAGGTCCCGGTCGAGAGAGTCGTTACCCAGGTCGTAAGAGAGGAAGTCGAGAAGGTCGTTACCGTCGAGGTTGAGAAGGCGGTCGAAGTCGAGAAGGTCGTTACCGTCGAGGTTGAGAAGGCGGTTGAGGTCGTAAAGAGAGAAGTAGTCGAGGTCGAGAAGGAAGTAGTCGTCGAGAAAGAGAAAGTCGTTACCGTCGCTCCGGTGATGATGGAGAAGAAGGTCGTAACCACGTGGGGTTGGGTCAGCTTGGCCACTGCCGAGGACTGGGCGGTTGACGGCGTGACGATGGGGGAGGCCTTCCAGGAGGAGACCGGCATCATCCAGGAGCACGTTCCGGTCCACTGGTCGCGATACAACGACGCCCTGAAGGCGGCCGTACCGGCGGGCGTTGGGCCCAACGCGTTCGAGAACAACTGGAGCCACATCTCTCCGATGGCCAGCGAGGAGTTCATAGCCCCTCTGCAGGACTATGCCGTTTCGGAGTGGGGTAGCGGCTGGAAGGATCTGTTTGTGGCTGGCCTGATCGACGAGCTCGAGCACCTTGGACAGATAGACGGCTCGAACAATATCTACAGCATTCCGATTCGCGGACAAGCGATAGGTCAGTATTACGCGAACCTGGACCTCTTCAAGGAGCACGACCTGGACCTGCCCACTACCTGGGACGAATTCGTCAAGGTCAACGACACCTTCGTGGCCGCCGGAGTGCCTGCCGTTGCCATGGGCTCGAAGGACACCTGGTGGGCAAACACCTACTGGACGTTGATGCTCGAGACGGCGGCGCCAGGCTATCGCGACGCGATCGACTGGGAAGGTACGGGCAGCTTTGACAGTGACGAGTGCCGCGCGGGGCTCGAGCTGTACAAAATGCTGTTTGACAGGAACTGGACTCAGCCGAATCCGCTATCGATCGGCGTCGGTGACGCGCGGTCGGCCTGGATCAGAATGGAGGCCGCCTCCATGGTTGGGTGGGACGGCTGGTGGGGCATCGCCCAGAGCGGGGGCGACGCGGGCAACGGCGACCAGTGGGGCATCTTCGAGCCACCCGGGGGCAAGACCCTGGCGGCGATTTCAACGAGTTGGGCAATCACTCAGGTGGCCAAGGACAAGGATCTGGCCTTCGAGCTCACCAAGTGGTACACCCAAGGCCGCGGGCAGGAGATGGTAGCGGCACGCCCTGCTCTAACGGGCAAGGTCGGAGTCAAGCTTGGAAGCGTCAACCCGACCTTCGACAAGAACGTCATCGAGCCGACGATAGGTATTCTCGCGTCGGGAAAGACGATCATGCGGTGGGCGAGGTGCTCCGCGACAGACGTGTCGATAGCCCCTGGAATGCAGGGTCTCATCGACGGGCGCTCCACGATCGACGATGTCTTGGAAGAGGCCCAGAAGGTTTGGGAGACCCAGTGCTAGGAGTCGGTTGCCAACTCGCCGGCTGCTAGCCTAGACTCATCTGCCCCTGACCCATCCCGGGCCGGGGGCAGCCAATCATCTCCCGCGATTCATGACAGCTGTGCGTCCTGCAGAGCCCTGAATCTAAGGCGACCTTCGGTGGACTCGCACATCAATCAGGTCAACAGGCCTTAGGAGGTCATATCGGCGATGACTTTCGGATGAGTCTCGATGTGATCGACGGCATTCACGAATTCGTCGCTGCTACCCTTAACCTGGCTCGACAGCGCCCTCGAAACGCCAGAAGGCAACGATGCCGTGGGGCGCCTAGGTGGCGTAGTAACCTCCGATATTCTCCGCGAACTGCCTCGTTGGGCTTTAGCAAGTAGGCGGACGCCACCCAACTTATAGACTACCGTGCAAGCATCGCCAAATACGCTGGTCGCCACCTACTGAAACCTGGCAACGGCCAAGTGTTCGCCCACACCGTTCGGTTTCCTTGTTGGTGGCGACTTGGTCTGTCTGGGAAAGCACTCATCGCCCAGGCGCAAGGGTCATCAAATGTATCGTTGCTTCTGCATCCACTCTTCGTAACTCAAGTCGCGGGACCGCAGCGCGAGCGATAGCCACTCCCTGGCCGGAATACCGGCAGTGGCCTGGGCTCGCAGCATATCGGTCCGGGTGCCCAGCTTCGCGTCCCACCAACGCCTCAGCTGAAGCTCAAGCCGGTCTTTGACATCGGGATGCTCGGTAGCTAGGTTGCGTTGCTCGCCGGGGTCGTCGACCAAGTTATACAATTCGTCCTCATCTATCTGAGTGACCCCGGGGTCGATCACCTTGATCAGTTTCCAATCAGGCGTGCGTATGCCCCATTTGATCTGGACCGTGGCTTCGGTCAGGTAAATAGCGTCGTATCCTTCGACTGGCTCGCCGCGAAGCGCTGGGGCCAAGCTGACGCCGTCCATAGCCTCGGGCACCGTCACTCCGAAAAGCGAGAGAATAGTCGGCGCGAGATCGATGTGTTGAAAGGTCTGCGGTATCTTTTGCCCACGAACCGTTCCCGGACCGCGCACTATCAGCGGAACACGCATGATCTCTTCGTAAAGCCCTACGTGGGCAAACCACCCGCGATGCTCATACATTATCTCTCCGTGGTCCGCTGCAACAATGACCACTGTCTCCTCGGCAATTCCGAGGTCCTCGAGAAGATCAAAGACCTGTCCCAGGCGATCATCCAGATATGTGATTTCCCCGTCGTAAAGAGATCGTATGTAGTCTCTGTCAGTGACAGAACCATACATCGGCACTAGCCACTTTTCCTGGACGGGCCACAGGATCTCGTTGCGCCAGGGTTCCAGGCTTGTGTTGGAGGGATCATTGCTGTTGCCTTGGTAGTGCGTCTCCTTGTACTCATCAGGGGGCTTGTAAGGCGTGTGGGGATCCCAGTAATGGGCAAACATAAACCAGTCGCCCTCGGTGTGCTGCCGAATCCAGGGCAGCAGGTAAGCGTTGATTTCGTCGGCCGTGACCAGTTGCCCGCTCGGTTTCTTGTGGGTTGGGTTGTATATCTCTGTCCATCCGCGCCCGAACCACGGCTTGAAGTCGATGAGATTGTCAATCGCTGCCGTGAGGACTCCGGCTCTCTTGAGGATTGCCGGCAACCAGGGAGCGTCAAGCGGCAAATGACTCAGGTCAGATCCATGCGATACCACACCGTGGGTAGCGCCGAGTTGGCCGCTAAAGATGGTTGTGTGGGCCGGTATCGTGGGAGTGGTTGGCCCGAAGAAACTCTCGAACAGGGTACCTTCTCGAGCAAAAAGATCGATGTTGGGGCTTGTCCGGCGTGGATAGCCGTAGCACCCGAGGTGATCTGCGCGCAACGTGTCCAGGTCTAGGTAGAGTACCTTCATACTTGTTCACCCATCTCTTTCTGTCGAGCAACCTTGGCCTGTTTGGGAGCCCTCACCGGACCCGCCAGCAACGTGTAACCGAGCGGCGGAATTGTGATCTTCAAGCAGCTACTGGCGACTCTATTTCCATCGGCCTCGCTGTTTCGGTGCCGGATTCCGGCGCCGGCGGGCCCAGCCGGGGATCAACGATCATATCCGGCTGCGGCTCACGTGTCCAGTTAGCCAGGGCTGTGCCGATACGCTCATCAGGCGCCTACCAGGTGGATGAGCGAGAGCATCAGGCGAGCCAGCATGTCAAACGAACCTCCTTGACATTTCGGCTTGTAAGTGAAGGGACCGCCGTGCAGCGCATAGGCGCCATAGGGCCTGAGTCATAGGCCTCTAAGTACAACTGCGGGCGGGTCTGAGTCGGGTTGTCATTCGGGTCTGTGATTGGCCTCCTGAGCCCGGGCCCAAACCTCCCCGGGACGGTTGAAGGCACGCCCCAAGCGAACCGCACCTGCCCGGGCAACACGCTCCACGGGAGATTGCGCGTTGACGTAGTTATGAGGCCGGCACGCCATCAGCTAATACCGGTCTCCTCTTGTGCAACCCACGCGCGGTCCCTTGGTTTGAGGGTGGCACTCCAGCAAGTCGAGTTATGTCTGTTCGGTTAACTGCTAGAAATCGCCTTCTCTAACCCTTCTCGCATCGATCGTCTCGACGACCGCCGGCTCCAATGGATCGTTCTCAACCAAGGGCTTGAGTCCCTTCTTGATTTTCATCGCCGCGACGCTGTCCAGACCCATCAGCTTCTTTGCCCCTTCCAGTGCCGGCAGGTCGCCACCGTAGTAGTCGAACCAGGGCAGGCCGGCGTCCGTGTATTCACTTGCCGAGGGCGGCGGGGTGGGCGGCTCAGATCCAGACAGTTGAAGGAACTGAACGCTGTTTGCAATATGGACGAAGCAGCGCGAACGCACCGAGGTATCCCACGAATCGAATCCGTACGGGTCTTCGTAGATTTCCTGGCGCATCAGTCCTCCCGGGGCCAAGCCCATATCGGGAAGTGGCGAGTAGATAACACCAGGTGCTGCGTCCTCCATGTGGACTCGCTTTTTGAACAAAGCGGCGTACCGCGAGGCTTTCATTGGATAAACGACGATCTGAAGTCCGCCGTGTTTGGCCTCTCCGGTCAGTTGTTCCTCGGCGGAGTATCCTTCTCCCAAGGGCATGGCCACGAACTGCCTGATCAACCCTTCGCCGACGCAGAAACCGTCGAGCCAGGGTTGCTCGGGAACCACCAGGTAGTCCTGGGACCGCTCCGAGATTTCGTTCTTCCAGCTCTCACCGGTCAACGCGTCGATTTTGCCGGCGGCGATCTTAATGGCCATTGGATACGAACCACCGAAGTGCATCCACATAGCCTCTGCTTGATACATGGGGAAGAAGATTCCCCCATGCTTGTTCCAGGTTTCCGGAACCTTCGCTCCGTAGTCGTCGACGTGGTTAAGGGGAAAGTTCCCAAGACCCGGCGGCAAGGGATAGTCTCGGTTATCGTCGGGAATACGTAGCGTGCGCTGGAATCCGATACTGCACACGGCATCCCCGTGCACCTCTGGGAATCGGAAAATCAGCTCATTGTCTCTCAATTCGATCATTGATCCATCCTCCTCTGTACTGTTGGTTTGTGGAGTTCTTCTTCTACCAATCTCCGTCTCGCACCTCTCGAATGACCCGCAAAATCGCGTGGTCCGGTACATCTTTCAGCTGTCGCAGCAAGTCGGCGAACAGTTGCGGCCGGCGTAGGATGACCTCTCGCAGGTCACTGGATACTTTGCCGGCCATCGCCAGCAACAGGTCCGGATCCTCTCGCAGCTCATTTGCCAGCCGGCGGATCGTCGCCTCGGACGGCGGCGCCGCCTGGTCGCGCTCGATCTTGCTCAAGTAGGCCGGTTCTATGCCGACCCGCTGGGCTACCTTGCGGACCGAAAAGGCTGCATCCCGAGCGCGGAATCTCTCTCGCACGCTGCGAACGTAGGTCCCGAATGACATGTGTACTGTATACTACACACTCTACGTTGTGTCAAGACCCAATAGCGCTTGGTCCGGTGTCTTGACATGTTGACGCCGATTCGGATACATACCATTCCGGGGTTCGTCCGCGTGGCGAGATCGAGCGAACTCTCTTTGGCGATCTGATTTTTGCAAAACAAATCTTCCACGCCAGGGCGAAGCCGCTCCGAAAACCGGTTCTAGAGACTAGCCGCGACACGTGTGTCGAATGCCGGAGCGATCGAACTGCACCGGGAAAACCGAATGGTGGAGGCAATTACGTCGTGCGACGCAAGACCAGATACGCTTTGGTGGGAACCGGTAGCCGTGCCGCGATGTACATCGACCCTATCGTCACTCGGTTCAACGACTCTTGCGAGCTGGTCGGACTGTGCGACCCGAACCCGGGCCGGCTAGCCTTTCACAACAGGCGACTGGCCAATGAGTTGGGACACAGCGCGGTGCCGGCTTTCGACGCCGACAATTTCGACGCAATGATCGACGAGACGAAACCCGACACGGTGATAGTCACTACTGTTGATGCCCTGCACCACAAGTACATTATTCGTGCAATGGAGTTGGGCTGCGACGCAATCACCGAGAAGCCGATGACCACCGACGCGGAGAAGTGCACCGCTGTCCTTGAAGCGGTGGAGAGGACTGGCAAGCAACTGCGAGTCACGTTCAACTATCGTTGGGGTGCCGGGGCGACAACTGTTCGGACGCTGCTTGCCGACGGAATCATTGGCGATATCATCCACGTCGATCTGGACTACATGCTGGACACGAGCCACGGCGCCGACTACTTCCGGCGCTGGCATCGGGAGAAGGACAAATCAGGCGGACTGCTCGTCCACAAGGCGACCCACCACTTCGACATGGTGAATTGGTGGATCGACGCGGTACCGGAGACGGTGTTCGGTATGGGCCGACTGGCTTTCTACGGGCGAGAGAACGCCGAACGGCGCGGGGCAGCGGTCAAGTACAAGCGATACCAAGGCAGCGATACCAGGGACGATCCGTTTGCAATCGACCTGTCTGCCGATGCCAAAACCCGAGGTCTGTACCTCGACGCCGAAAAATATGACGGGTATGTAAGGGATCGCAACGTCTTCGGGGATGACATCACAATCGAAGACACGATGAGCATCTTGGTGCGCTATCGCACCGGTGTCGTGCTCAACTACTCGCTCAACGCCTACCTGCCCCGGGAGGGTTTCCAGATTTCGTTTAACGGTACCAGGGGTCGTATGGAATACAGCGAAGTGCATTCAACGATGCTGCCCGACGAGACTAGGAACTCAACCCTTGGAGAACGCGGCAAGCGATTGATCGTCCGGCCAATGTTTGGCGAGCCCTACGAGGTAGGAATCACCAAGGCGGAGGGTGGGCATGGTGGTGGCGACCCGTTGCTCCAAGCTCAGATCTTTGGCCCCGACGCCACCCCCGATCCCATGGGGCGTGACGCTGGGCACGGTCAGGGAGCAGCTTCGATTCTCATAGGTAGCGCCGCAAATAGGTCCTTCGAAACCGGCCAGCCCGTTAGTATCAACGAAATATGTCCCGCGCTTGGCGGCGCCGCGCGTCTGAGCGAACTTACCTAGCGCGGCGTTTCATGCCGTGTGCATAGTCACCGCCTGCCCTCCTCACAACCCTTATCTTCTTCAGCGCCCAGATGCCAATTATCGGTTACAGAGTGACAAGCTCTGCACATACCCAACGCCTTAAGGTCGAAACCAAGGGCTCCATTTATGAAGGAGGTAAGCGTGTTTCGTAGGCCCGTCTTTTGGGCTGGGTTCACCGTTGTGGCGTTGGCCTGCGCTATCTTCGCGACCTTAAGCGTCCCGCGCGCCTTCTCGATTGTCGATCTTGATCTTCAGATGGACCGGGAGACCGCCCTGTCTGAGTCCCGGCGGTTGGCTGAGCAATTCGGATGGGGACCCATCCGGCTATCGACAGGCGGCAAGTTTCCGCGTCGACGATCGTGTGCGGAGCTTTGTTGAATTGGAGGCCGGCGGTGCCGAGGCGTTCGCCGGCCTGATGCGCGACGGTCCCTATTTCCCTATCAATGGGTTGTGCGCCACTTCCGTGGCGGCGAAGTTCGCGAGGTAGAGTTCAGGTTCCGGCCGGACGGGACTCCTTACGGTTTTCGTGAACGGCTGTCCGAAGACGCACCCGGAGCTGCCTTGAACGCGGAGGCAGCCCGAGCAATCGCCGAGAGGAGCGTCGGCGCCCCTTGGAACGTATCGCTCGACCGCTACGACCTGGTGGAGTCTTCTCAGCGGGAGCGACCGGGCGGACGAATCGATCACACGTTTGTCTACGAACGCGGCGACGTACGGCCCGGTGAAGGCCAGTTCCGCTTGCGCATTGTCGTGAGCGGTGACCGCATAACCGAACTCGCGCACATTCTGAAGGTGCCGGAGGCATTCGACCGCCGGTACGAACAAATGCGCTCGGCAAACAACGGTATCGCCGTCGGGGGCGCCTTCGCGATGATTCTGCTATACGGCGTTGCCGGTATCGGAGTCGGACTGTTTGTCCTGCTGCGGCAGCGGCGAGTCTTGTGGCGCAGCCCACTTGCCTGGGGAGTCGGCGTGGCCATGATTCAGTTGCTAGCTGGTTTGAATCAGTGGCCACTGATTTGGATGGGTTACGATACCGCCACCGCTGAGAGCAGCTTTACCGTGAGCCAGGTGACTGCGCTCGTTGCCAGGTTCTTCGCATTCGCCGCCGTCTTCACGCTGACATTCATGGCGGCCGAGAGCCTGTCGCGGCGCGCATTTCCTCATCACGTGCAGTTTTGGCATTGTTGGTCGCGCGACGGTGCCCGGTCTTGGCAGGTCTTAGGGCAAACGGCCGCGGGCTATCTCATGGTGGGTGTGGATCTAGCATTCGTCGTCGCCTTCTACTGGATTGCAAAGGAGCAATTGGGCTGGTGGTCGCCGTCAGACGCTCTGCTTAATCCGGACTCGCTGGCAACCGTGCTTCCGTGGCTCGGACCGCTGGCGATTTCACTGCAAGCCGGCTTCTGGGAGGAGTGTCTTTTCCGCGCCATTCCGCTGGCCTGCGCCGCCCTATTGGGGGACCGATTCGGCAACCGCCGCGCGTGGATCGGCGGCGCTTTCATCTTGCAGATCCTAATCTTCGGAGCGGCCCACGCGGCCTATCCCACGCACATCCGCTCCAACTAATTGGATTTCAGGATGTTCACTGCGCGTCTGTAGCATCTACGATTGGCGTATCTTGGTGTTCGGATGAGCGTCAGTTCGGGCGGTGCGGGCAGGATTGAGCCGACAGGTATGCTAGGGGTCTTGATGCGCGTTCTTCGTGAAGGTCGAATGAAGCCCAGTTGAAGCCCTCGCTCGACGAAAACCCTCACGGGATCTCTGCCTTCATAGGCATACTGGGGCGCGTACTCCACCAGCAGGCCAATGGACACCTCGAACGGATCCACCCCGGCCTTGTACGCTATCTCAAGCCTCATAGACTGCAGAACCTGCGAAATTATCAAAGTTGCCCATATTTGTTGCTGAATCACGACCTGCTTGGCGGGCCACAGAAGACGTAGTTTGAGGTGTTGTTTGGCCAATGCGATGGCCATCTCAATGTCCCACCTGCGAGCATAGACCTCGGCTATCGATGCAATCGGAAACGTATGAGGTTCTCGAACGTTGGTGATGTAGCGGTGCATTGTTCTGGCCTGCCTGAAAGTCACCAGCCGTCCGCCGCGGCGGATGGCCCGGTCAGCCCGGTGGACTCCAAGCCAGACGATGCCATCGAAGACATCTCCGCGCTGATAGAAGGTATGTATCACTTTGTAAGAGGTCTTTGCTCTCAGCCTGCTCAGCCAATGGCAACCCCTGTCTGTCAGCCAGTCGAACCAGGCGAAGCCGAAGTATCCCAGGTCTGCCACAATCAGTGTTCCCGCTGGCAACTCGGCCGCCATCTCTCGCGCCAATACCTTCTCGTTCTGATGTGGGTTCGGCTGAAACCTGACCCTAAGCCACTGCTGATGTCTCAGGTCGAACACGCCGGCCAGCTTGCCAGGAAGCAGCCGACTGTCGCCTTCAGGCACTCCTCTCAGAGTGGGCAGCGTTCTGGAGATGGCCTCCAGCGTGCTCTCGTCTATGCACACCACCCCATCGGCGAAGGATGCCAACTTATTTGAGACCATATCCCTAAATCTCTCTGCCAACATCCTGTTGATCTGTTCGAAGAGCCTCTCCAGAGGCTCGGTCCCCGCGCTATGAAGCCGCTTGTAAACTGCTTGGTCTGTTACCTCAAATCGTGGGAAGAACCACAGTCCCCGTTCCGAGATGAGTCGCCACAACGCCAGTTGGCTGCCAAAGCCTCTCAGTACGCACACCAGTAGTCCCGCCCACAGAACCATGGCCGGCAAGATACGTGGCCTGCCAGAACCCTTGACCCTGCGGTCCGGCTCCATATCCTCCAAACACTGTTGAAGAAAACCCTCTATGTTCCCTAGTGTCGCCGAATCGTCGCTGAGTTTCTTGGGCATTTCCCGCAGTTCCTCCCGCAGAGCAGTCTTGTCCATTGCTACTGTGCAGGAGGTACTTTGCCAATGGAAGGAAGGGTTTTATAACAATTAGTTGGAGCAGATGCGCACGCGTCGTCCTGGGGTCGGGGTATGGCATTCGACAATCTCCCCCAACACCCCCTCCGGCTACCGGGCCGACACCACGATGCTCTCCTATCTCCTCTCGACTAGCCGGCCGGCCAAGTACTTGTGGATGACGCTGGACAGCAGTGTTTGATAGGGAATCCCTTCCTCTCGGGCCCGTGAGTGAGCGAGATTGAAGTCGCGCTCGGTCACCCGTAAATTCACGCGTTTGGTTTTGTTGAATGTATTGCGAGCAGCCCGGCGGGCGAGTTCGGCTTCGTGATCGGCGTCGGGAGCAGTGCGCAACTCACCCCGCTCGAATCGATCGAGAATGTCGCGCTCTTCCGCGCTCATTCCGGTGTTCACTATAGCCTCCTCCGATATTTTCTCGTCGCCTTCCGGCTTGGAATTATCGTCTTCAAAAAACGAGTGCCGTCAGCCTGAGTCAGGAAAGGCGCCAGGTAAATGTACTCGTCGATTTCCACCACGTAGATCAACTGCCCGGGGTAGCGGTCTTGGTTCGGGTGCTCCAGCACGTCAACCAGCCCATCTTGCTCAATCGCGGAGACAACGGTCTCGAATGAGATACCTCGTTGCTCAGTGAGTAACAGGTTCTTCTCTGTGCCCCACTCGAAGCTGATGCTCATGCGCCAATTATTGTACTATGTGTGCACTTCGGCAACAGTTTCTGAATTCATGTGAGCGCATGGCTGAGGCACAAAAAAGCGCCGACCCACCTCTCTTTGACAGGCAACTTCCATTTACGCTATGCGCCGGGCACCTCGCGATTCACACGATGAGGGGGCCGGCTCGTCTAAGCGCCGGCCATTCCGCTACCGCGTGATTCGGTGATTACCCATAGGTGTTCGCTCCATTCCGGCTCGGTCTCGGGGCCTTCCAGATCGTCGCATGCTCGGAAGAACTCTCGCACATCCTCCGGTGACTCAAAGCGTTGAATTCGTTGCCGGTCTTCGAGCATTGCATGCGCGACAGCCCGCAACCACGCGCTAAGAGTCTTTCCCTCTCTCCGAGCTTGATCGACGAACCGGTCGCGGTCCGCGTCAGGAATAATTAGCTGAACTCTCGCCATCTCGACACCGATCTCGTATACAAGTATGAGCATACACAGTACACACTTACGGTCTAATCTACAACGAAGGGCCATGCGGAAATTCGTGCCGCCGGCCGGCGAGCGGATCACTGTGCCGCGCCTCTTGACGTCTCCACGGGGTTGTCCGAACGGAGTATCATGAGTGCAGTGGAAGATTCTCCCGTTTGGCGACTGGCCAATTCGGTTGGGATCTTGTTTGAGTGGTTGAGTACCCGTCCGGCAAATGTCCAGCTAGCTCTTCATAATCAACCGGCCGGCGGTGCTTGGACTTGTAATATGACCGACCCCGTTCTCATAGTGGCGCGAAAGAACCAAGATGGCTAGACGCCCCATCCGGCGTAACGGCCGCCGCCACGGCGCAACCCAAATGCGCCTGAGCCGGCGAACCGGTTCGCGCCCACAGAACCGCTGGTTAATCGGTGCCCTGATTGGCCTCGCCGGCTTCGCGTTCTTGGGCGGCGTAATGCTGCTGTTTGTTCTGCTCAGCGTCGGCGCCGTCGTTGGATTCGGCTCCCTGGCGGCCGGCGGCGCGTTTGCCTCGATGATTGGCGATCTCCCGGATGTCGAGGGTGCCGTCGAACGGCCGGCCTTCAAGACCGCCACGATTTACGATCGCGATGGCCGGCTTCTCCACGAGATCATCGATCCCCACGGTGGACGCAGGACCATTGTCAGACTGGAGGAGATGCCACAGCATCTCATAGATGCGGTGACCGCCACCGAGGATCCCAGGTACTTCACCAATCCCGGCTTCGACCTGAGGTCGATAGCCCGCGCTCTATTGCAGAACCTCCAGGGAAGAGAGATCGTATCCGGCGCCAGCACGATCACCCAGCAGTTCGTGAGGGCCACGCTGTTGCCTCCCGAGGAGCGATACGAGCAGAGCTACCGCCGGAAATTACGCGAGGCGGTCTTGGCCTACCGCCTTTCCCAGACCTTCTCCAAGGAGGAGATTCTCGAGCGGTATCTGAACGAGATCTACTTTGGTAACTTGGCCTATGGCGTCGAAGCCGCCTCGCGCACCTATTTCAACAAGTCCGCGAGCGAACTCAACCTCTCCGAATCGGCGTTACTCGCCGGACTGATCCAGTCGCCGGTCACCTACAACCCCTTCACCAACCCCAGGGAGGCCAAGGCACGTCAGTTCCAGGTGTTGAATCTAATGGTGAAACATGGCTTCCTCGATCTTGAAGCCGCGTTGAAGGCGCAACAGGATCCCATCAGGCTCGAATCGCCGGAACAGGAGATGAGAGCGCCCCACTTCGTCGTATATATTCGCGACCTGATCGAGCGGGATTACGGCACGGATCTCCTCTATTATGGGGGAATAGAGATTCATACCACTATCGACCTGGAAGTGCTCGAGGTCGCCCAGAAGATAGCCCGTGAGCACCTGTCAACCCTTCGCGAGTTCGACGCGAACAACGCGGCCCTGGTCGCAATCGATCCCAAGACCGCCGAGGTACTCGTCATGATGGGTAGTTTGAACTACTGGGATCCTGAGATTGACGGGCAGGTCAACATGGCGCTGGCGGAACGCCAGCCCGGCTCGACTTTGAAGCCATTCACCTATCTTACTGCGTTCGAGAAGAGAATTGCATCGCCGGCGACGATAATAGAAGACGAGGAGACCGAGTTCGATGGCGGAGCCGGCCAGCCTCCTTACGTTCCCAAGAATCACGACAAGCTGTTCAAGGGGCCCGTTTCGATCCGCACGGCGCTCGGCAACTCGCGCAACGTGCCGGCCGTAAAGATGTTGGACGACATCGGAATCTCGGCGCTGTTGGACACTGTGCATCGCTTCGGCATCACCAGCCTGAATGAGCCCAGTCGATACGGGTTGTCACTTACTCTAGGTGGCGGTGAGGTTAGCTTGTTGGACCTGGTTTACGCTTACTCCGTCCTGGCGAATGGCGGCGAGCAGATTGGTGCGCAGGTTAGGGAGACCGACCTGCTGCCGGGCCACCGTGTACTCGAACCCATAGTCATAACCAAGATCGTAGACTCGAACGGCGAACTAATCTTTGAACAGGGACCAACCAGCAGAGAGCGTCTTGCCTCCGAGCAGGCTACCTGGCTGATCACCGATATTCTCTCCGATGATCAGGCGCGGCAGGATACCTATGGCCCCAATAGTTTCCTGAAGCTCTCCCGGCCGGCGGCATCGAAGACAGGAACCACCGAACACTTTGAGGACAGCTGGACAATCGGGTACACGCCGAACGTCGTCGTCGGAGTTTGGGTGGGAAACGCCGATTACACGCCTATGGATCGAATCTTTGGCTCTAGAGGAGCCGGCGGTATCTGGCACAACTTCATGGAAGAGCTCTTGGCCGACCTCCCTAGAGAGTGGTATGACCGTCCCGATGGTCTCGTTAGGGCTAGTGTTGACGCTGAGACAGGATTGCGACCCGCGCCGGACAAGCCGGTTATAGAGGACTGGTTTATCGAGGGCACCTTGCCCAGAAGATGGGCCGCGCCGGCCGTGACACCTACGCCCTTGATTCAACCCCAGCCGACTGCCATCTCCACAGTCGAACCTACGCCCAACGCTTCACAACTCACAGATGCCAGGAACGCGTCTCATGCCATCGCAGTCCCTGATCTGATAGGTCTCGAAGAAAAGGAGGCCCGAAGGATTATCGCTGATAGCGGGTTCAACAACACCTATCCCAATTACCAGACAGCGTCTGACGTTCCCGACCGGGCATTCTTCAACTCAATTCGTCCCGGGCACGTCATCAGCCAGATGCCGGCGCCTGGCGCCGAAGCAGGCCCCGGTTCTACAATCTTTCTCGCGATCCGTAAGAGGTAGGTTCGACCCCGGCTTTGCGTCAGGATGATGCTGAGTCGCGCCGGTGAATAACCTGCCTGCCGACGGCCATCCCAAACGGCCTACGCTAGCCCGACGCATTCGATGGGATAGGCCGACTGCACCTGCAACTGGTCCCCGAGAGCACGCATTGAGCGTAGCACCTTAGTGTTTCCCGAAGTCAACGCGCCGATTACCGGCTGGGACCGGCACCCTCGGGTAGGAGCATCAAGCCTGCGAATACGATCCAACCGGTGATGAAGGGCGGTAGGATCCCGCCTATAAATGCGCCAAATGTCCAGATCGTGCGGTCGCGACCCCGCCTCTCCGCGAATCTGTAGGTGAGCATAGTCGGCCAGACGACAACAACCAAGATCACTGTCAGAGTGAACGGAAGAGCTGCGGAGTCAAAGATTTCCAAACCCATTTCTCTGATTCCCCCGTTAGTCCATCAATCCAATGCATCCGCGACCGCGTCGAGATTCGACGGCCAGATCGCGGACAGGTGTACGCTGGGCTCATCCCTGCCCCTTAATTATAACTGCAGGCCTCTTCGATGCCCCGTGTTTAGTCGGGAAAACCGAGATTAGCTCATTGAGTGGATGGCAGAGGCAGAGCAAGGAGACGATCTTACATGACTTAGGTACAATAGGGGGCAGCAGATTTTAACGCTGCTCTAATACTGATCTGTCTCGATCGAGTCGAACTCAGGAGGCGTCGTTATGAAACGTTTCGGCTTCGTCATCGCACTAGTCGCCGCCCTCGTCGTGAGTGCCGCTCATGCCGCCAATGGAAACGAGGAAATTGAATTGACCGCGGAGCAGCCCAACGGGGCAGGCTCCCTCATTGGGTCGAGCGGCGGCTCATTTAACTACTACTGGTTCAACTACGTTGGTGGTGACAAGGAAGTGGTGGTGACCATTAACGTCAATCACAGTCACCAATCGATGGGCAATCGCGTCGGGTTCAATGTCTACGATGATTCGGCGGCGTTGGTTGGCCGTGGTGAACCTCCACGCGCCCTTCAATCGAGCACTCACGCCCGGCTGCCTATCACGAGGATCAGCGGGGGCCGCATGCTCATACAAGTTTACAATTATGTCCAGGGTGCGGGTTTCGACTACACAATTGACGTGGCCGGCCTTTCATCCGCGCCATCTCCCCAAGTCGCGGGTGCTCCTCACGTGGAAGACGCGCCTACGCTCCAACCCCTTGATTACGCTCTGTCAGGCACGCTTGAAGGACAACCTTCAGGGGCCTTTCGCTATTACGAACTGAACTACCCAGGCAACAATATAGAGTTCAGCGCCAAACTGAGGAGCACGCCGGTATTCCGGTGGTCCGATCAAGCTGTCGGCATGTATCTATATGCCGGCGATATGCTGGTAGCGAGCAGTAGGGAAGCTGAGCGTACCCAGACCTCGATCGCTCATATACTAAAGTACCGTGCATTTTATGGCGAAAAACTGACTCTGCAAATTTACAACTATGGCACCGATCACGATTTGAGCTACACGGTGTTCTTGAGCGGAATCGGCGGCGAGCCGACGCCAGTTTCCGGCAATCACAGCCCCGATACGGCGTTTCAAATCACGCCTCACCTGACCATTGTCGAGGGCGCCGTTCCTGGTAGTCGCGGCGGGGCGTTCTCATTCTTCAATATTCCTCACCCGGGTGGTTGGTCGAAGGTGACGATCATCGTGCAGATAGAGCGTGAGGACAAGGCCATCGAACGCTTGACCGGCTTCAATATCTATGAAAATGGCAAATTGACGAGCCAACACTTCGTAGGTCGAGATGGCGAGGGTCGCATGCTCGCAAGAACTTTTGTGAGTCGCGGCGGGCCTGTCAATCTGGGGCTCCAATTGTTCAACTACAACGATGGTGTTTCTCTTCAATATCGCATAGATGTTTTCGGATTGAATTAGATGGAACACACAATCCCGACCGAGTTGAGCAGTTTGTTGACGCAATTCGGGTCCCTCGCCGGGAGAATCCGAGCTGGTGTTCGGTAGGCTCCGACCGGCCCTGTAACATTACGGAGTTATTCGGGAGATGAGCGCGCCACATCGGATGACCGCTTCGCCCGCCCGCCTGTTGGATCCGCTTTTCTTGTCCACCGGCGCGGTGATATTTATCACCGATCAGGTTACGAAGTCGATCATATTGTCCACCCTGGGTTCCACTGGACCTCGGTCGATCGAGGTCATTGGCGACTATTTGCGCCTGAGCTTCGTAACGAACAGCGGATCGGCGTTTGGTCTGGTCCAGAACAGCTCCGGCGTGATAGCCATGATCTCTCTCTTGGTAGTGCCGGCCCTTTTCTTTAGCCGGGCATTTCTCTCCGACCCAGGTTATTTCGTCAGACTGTGCTTGGGCTTATTGGTGGGTGGCGCCCTCGGAAACCTTGTCGACCGGCTTCGTTTGGGCTACGTAGTAGACTTCATCGATGTTGGAATAGGCCATCTCCGCTGGCCCGCATTCAACGTCGCCGACAGCGCCTTCGTGGTAGGCGTCATCACGCTCATAGCGTTGACGACGGTTTTCGGGCAATCCTTAGATCGTTCCCCCACCAAGGATCTAGGACGTCAAACCCAGCAGGACCCCATCAGCTAATCGATGCACCATCCGTAGGGCCCTCCGTGTAGATGGTCCGAGCCGCAATCGTTGAGGACATTGTAGGGCTGAGGCTTGTCCCCAGCCGCAAGCAGGTCAGTAACCGAGCCTAGTTCCGAGCCCCGGCAGAGAAGACCGGCCAACCGGTGCCCGATTCTCATACCCTTGACGCGTTTGGACAAGTTGAAATGAGCCCTCGCACATGAAAAGATTTCCCCGTTAGTAACCCGAAAGCACTCTAGGGCCGCACCGGTGTCGGTGCGGTTGTTTCGAGTGTCTCCAATTGCCATACCGCTCCAAACCATTCACAAGAAACGGGAGGTCTATCTTGGTTACTGGAATAGAACATGTCGCTGTCACCGTGACCAGCATCGAAAAGTCGATAGGGTTTTACAGGGATATTCTCGGTCTTAGCGTCCTGTCCGAGCACGAGTTGGAAGGCCAAGAGATCGAGCAGATGGCGGACATGCCCGGCACAAGACTCAAGTCCGTCCGCCTGGGCGTCCCCAACTCCGACATGATCATCGATCTGCAAGAGTATTACCACCCGATCGGCACCCGTGTCGTTAGCCGCACCTGTGATCCCTGCAACGCGCACTTCTGCTTCTTTGTCGAGGATATGGATCAGGCTTACGCCGACATGAAGTCCAAGGGTGTTCGTTTCAAGTCCGAACCTGTCGTTTTCGACTTGGGACCCGAAGGTATAGTCAAAGTTGTCTGGTTCTATGATCCAGATGACTTCGTTCTTGAGCTGCTAGAGGTCAAGTCAGCCGAGGGCTAGTCTGGTCAGAGGCGCCGGCCTCCGACCCGGACTCTGCAAGACGAGGTTGCGCCCCGTCCAACGACGAAATGCCCTCAGCACCCGCCTGATCTCCGCGAGCCGAGACCGATGGGATTCTTTAGAATTGGTCGCTGTCGT
The DNA here is from genome assembly GCA_963664835.2 of Chloroflexota bacterium. Classification (GTDB taxonomy): domain Bacteria; phylum Chloroflexota; class UBA6077; order FW602-bin22; family JBCLEL01. The sequence goes on from CAXXUG010000022.1 coordinate 111,905, forward strand.
CCGAACGTGGCTAGGTCTGTGGATCGCGTCTTGGTCCGAGGGCTCAGTCCGCAGGCGTGCTGTCTGCCGCAGATGCCCCGCCGTGGTAAGTTCCGGGATGCGTCTTGCCGGGGCCTCGCGATCCTACGTTTGCGTTGAGGGGTCCATTGTCTGAATCCCGGCGCCGTCCTGTCGCCAATCCGGCGTTAGTGACGACGTTTCACGACCCGCAGGGCCGCCTCCGTTGGCTGATCGAAACTCTTGGGGAACGTACCCATACACCGGGCCTTTCCGCTCTTGATCATGCCTACCAGGCTAAAATCGCGGTCATTACCGCAATTACCGATAGTAGGGTGCGCGGTTTCCTCGCCGACCAAGGGTTTTCATTATTGGTCCACGACAACGAGAGCAGATATGCCTCAAACTGGTTGGCCTTGGAAACCGGACTGAAGAGCGATGCCACCCGGTTCCATCACTGTGACTTAGATCGATTCCTGCACTGGCTGCTCAAATGGCCCGACGAGCTTTTCCGCGCGGCTCAAAGGATCCCCACGACCCGGGTTGCTCATGTTTCGGCGCACAGCGTGAGCTTTCCTCTCGCATCCGGCTACTCAGCATCTCACTGAAGGGCCGGCGAATCGCGTGGCCGCGCGCGCGTTCGGGCTCCCGGACATAGACCTCTTTAGCGGCTCGTTCGGATTCGGTCGCGACGCGGCACAAGCACTCGTAAGTGACGGCGCTCGCTCGGAAGCCAGCTTCTTCGTTGAGGCCATCAACGTCCCCTTCCGATTAGGGCTGCCCATCGAGACATTAACAGTCGAAGGGCTTGAGTGGGAGACACCCGACCAATACCAACGTGAGATAGACCAACTCGGCTACGAAGAGTGGTTGGACAGATTCCAATCACCGGAGGAATGGAAGTTCCGCTCCCAAATGGCCGCAAATTGGATCGAGATGTGCTGTAAAGCCGGAACCCTTGTCGTTGGGAAAAACGCCGCCGGTTCTGAGAAAATGGGTCAAGATCGGTCGAATTGAAGTGAGGGCGAGAACTGTGAATACTTCGAAGATTGAGCTTGTCAGGTCCCAAGTTCCGGTCACTGAAAGGTTGGCGTATCTCAACACCGGCTCGGTTGGCCCGTTACCAACGGTCGCCGGCGACGCGATCGGCCAGGCCCTTCGCCAAGAGTTGGCCGAGGGCAGAGTCGGCAAGGCGGCAGCCGAAAGAGGGGACACCCTTAGCGCGGCGGTGCGAGCCCAGTTCTCCGCCATTGTAGGGACCTCGTCCGATGAGATCGCTCTGACCCACTCCACCGGCGAAGGCATGAACGTCGCGCTTTGGAGTGTGGAGTGGGAATATGGCGACGAGGTTCTGACGACGAACATCGAGCATTCCGCTGCCAGCATTCCTTTGTCTATACTCGCTCGCAGGCGCGGCATAGTGATCCGCGAAGTTGACTTGGGACTCGGCGAGGCTGATGCGGTCACCGCTTTGGCCGAGTCGATCGGCCCGAGATCCCGGATGATTGTGGTTTCGCACGTCTCCTACTCGACCGGCGCTCGGCTGCCCGTTGCCGAGATTGGCGAACTGGCGCGAGAAAACGGCCTGCGGTACGTCGTGGATGGCGCCCAGGCAGTTGGAGCAGTTCCCGTCGACGTCGGTGTGATGGGCGCTGATTTCTATTCGATTCCCGGACAGAAGTGGCTGTGCGGGCCTCAGGATGTTGGCGCGTTGTGGGTAAACCTCAAGCAGTTGCCGGCCTTCGAGCGGACTTTCGGTGGCTACCGCTCGAATACTGAGTCGATTCCAGGGGAAGAGAGCGGTGTGCATCCTGATGCCCGCCGGTTCGAGATAGGCGACAGAAGCGTTCCCCTATTAGCCGGGCAAGCCGCCAGCTTGGACTGGGTGCGAAATCAAGTTGGCCTTGGCTGGATACACGACCGGGTGTCTCGACTGACCGATTACGCCCGCCGGCGATTGTCATCGGTCGCCGGCCTGTCGATCCTCACGCCGGCAAGCATGCAGGCTGGTCTACTTTCCTTCCAAGTTGACGGTTGGGATTCTGGTGAGTTAGTCTTGAAACTAGCCGCCGAAGGCTTCATCGCTCGATGGATCCTCCGTCCATATTGTGTACGAGTCTCTTGCGGCTTTTATAATACTGAGTCCGAGATTGATAGGCTGGCGTTCACCATCGAAAGTCTGCGGAAGTGACTAGAGATTTGAGTCAGGCGCGACCTACGATTTGGCCTGTCGCACGCGTAGACCTCCTCAAAGCGGGATTGGCGCTCCTGGTCGCCGTTGCGCTGCTTGCAGTCGACTTCGAATCGGCCGGCGCGAGCGAGCCCACGTCGAGCGACGGCGTCTATCAATTGCCAGACAGCCTGCCCCAATCAAACTCTATCGCCCCCTTGTCGGTTCCCTACAGATCGCAACTCGTCGCCGGCGACCCATATTCGAATAGCAACTGCGGACCTGCAGTGTTGGCGATGACGTTTGCCTATTACGGACTCCCTGTCTCGATAAGTGAAGCTCGCCAAGACATTAATTCCTACATGGGACTATGGAGCTACGACAATGGTTCCAGTTGGCTTTCTATGAGGTGGGCAGCTCAAATCCACGGACTCGAAACATACGGGTTGCTGGACGAGGATTGGCTGTACACTAAGTGGTCGCTGTTCGATCTCCTTGCCGAGTCCTCCCAGGGCAATCCCTCAATATTGCTCGTTAGATATTGGGATCTGCCCGGCCACGAAAATGCCACCTGGTGGGGCGATCACTACATTATCTTTCTCGGCTTGGACGCGAATGGGAACGTCGTCTATCACGATCCGGCGTTCCACGGAGATGCGGGTGCCTGGCGGACTATGTCCCAGGAGCGACTGATGAGGGCGTGGAACAATACTAGCGTCGGCTTGGTCCGGACCGCGATGTCGCTACGGGGCCGCTAATCGAGCCGGTCGCCTGACACTCCCCTGCTGTCACGACCCGATTACTCGGTATCCGTTGTACTCGTTGTCGTCTCCCGGCGTTGGGCCCTCAAATCCCGGGCAGGGGGTCGAATCCACCTGTATGTGGATCGTCTCGAAGAGTTCAGCATCCTCATGGATGGCATCCAGGCCGGCCCAAACTCCGCTTGACAAGCCTGTTTCCAGGTAATCATTAAGCTGCGTTATGGCTCCCCCGTGAGCCAACACCGGCGTCAGCGAGAACCTCTGGCCCAACGGTAGACCTACCACGTTGATCTGCCATTCGCCGTCGTCGTTCGGCGCGATAGGTCCTTGGGGGTAGATTCGTCCGCCATCGGCCCCTTGCAGCAGGACCATCGCAAGCTGCCCCGATGTCAATCCAAAGGCGGTACCCGAGATCGTGAACCCGCTGCACAGGAGAGCGTCGTTGGCAGGCGATGCTATTGCTAACGACTCGCTGGGTGGTGGGTCTGAAGTTGGTTCTGGCGTGACCGATGCTCCGGCGGGTTGCCCGGAATTAGGTACTGGCGTGACGGTTGCTCCGGTTTGTTCGCCCGAACCAGGTGTCGCTGTGGCCGACGGGTCGGGGACGTTCTGGGAGCCATCGATTTGGCCTGCCGGCTCGCCACTAGGCCGGTTGCTTCCTGATGGCGTACCCTCGACTACGTTAGTTGGAACAAAAGTGCTATTTACGGCTGGCGACGGGCTCGGACTTGGAGACTGAACTGCCGCCGATACTTGGGTGTTTCTCGGATTAGGCGTATATCCCGCCGGCGGATAGGCGTCGAATGCGCTCTGAATCTTGATTCGATTGGTCTGCAACTGTTCTTCCGCGAACTCGATAATGTCGATGTCCTCGTCGATCGACAGTTGACCTGACACGATCAGGCCGATCAGGATTGCCGTTCCTATCAGTGCGATTACTGAGGCCACCACTCCCAGCGGCCGGCGTCCGGTTGACGCGTTGTAAATTGGATATGACATGTCGACATGATTGTAGGTCGGTAATGCGTTGGAGAGCTATTAGTAACCCTTGGTGAGGCGTTAAGGGCACGTTCAAGCACGCGCACCTGTGTGTCAAACATGTTTCGTTCGCTGTTGGACTGGATGGTTTCTCTTGCTAATCGCTGCGCTCGCCACCGTGAAATCATGAAAGTCCGCGCCAAGAGAAAGTGGGATTTGCGGCGCTACGATGCGACTAGCGGTGCTATCTCCGGCTTGCGAAGATCAGTCCTCCGGGCAGGCTTACCAGCATCACAAGTATGCCAAACAGGAGCGACGCCGCTGCCGCGCTGGCGCTACTTACCCCGACCGTACCAAAGAAATACACGTATGCGACCTCCCTTACGCCAAATCCGTTCACCGAGACCGGGACAAGTTGGATGGCCGCGATGATCGGAACGTATAGGACTAGTGATATTAGGGGCAGGTTGATGTTCAGACCAATGAATATCGCATAGTTCACCAACACCAGCGCGAGATGGAACGCAAAAGACCAGAACAAAGCCCAAAAGAACGTAGAAGGGCTGCGTATTGCCAGGGCTATCGATGATGCGACGCGGCCGATCCTGTCGAACCATCTTGGGCCAAGCAGCCGCCGAATTACGGAACTGAAGAATCTCCTGGCATGCCGCGACGCGAATAGGGCCATCACCACCACGAAGAACAGGATCAGGCCTCCGACAATCGGAGCGAACTGCCCCGATACCTGAGGACTTAGCAACAGCCCAACCATCGCGGTGAGCGCCAACGTCAGTCCGGAGATGAGCCGCTCGCCGACCACGGATGCGACTGCCTCCGGCCCTTTGCCTGTCCGTTTTGCGATATCAGTAATCCGCACGACATCACCGCCGATGTTCGAGGGCAGGAAGTTGTTGAAGAACAGCCCGACTAGGTACGTATTGAAGAGATATGGCAGTGGGAGGGATGTGACCTGGGCCCGCAGCAATATGCCCCATTTTATCGCGCTCACGATCAATGCCAGGATGATAAGAGCGATCGCCATCGCGATTCCGGCAGGCCTGGCTTGCATGATCGCCGTCCACACGTCGTCGATATCCACCAAAAGGCTGAACAGCAGAATCAGAAGCGTCACGCTGACCACCGGCCTTATCCATTGCTTGAACAGCTGCGGCGCAGGAGCGCGGGTCTCTCGCTCGGAAATCGCTTGATTCTCGCCGGCAGCCTCCGCCGCCGAGTTCAGGTTTGTCATCCTGTACAGGTCCATTGCGTCGTTCTTGGTCGCATTAGGCTAGGCACGAGCCTCTTCTCCCATCACCCGCCGTTCGAACACAAGCTTCGCCATCCACGCGATCAGCAATAGGAGCGCCACACCGGCGATTCCCCACAGGATCGTGGCCGCCTGTCCCAGGCTGTCCCCCAGTATCGAGTAGACGATCGTCGCCGGAAGCTGACCGATTCCGGTCGCGATCATAAACTGCCAGAAACTCACCGGCGTCAGACCCGCGGCATAGCTGACGATGTCGAACGAAACTACAGGAATTAGACGTGCGAGGAGTATAGATCGCGTGCCGTATCGCTCGAAGAAACGGTCTGTCGCTCGCAGGGCCCGGCCGCCGACCAGCCTCTCAATTGGTGGTCGTCCCAGGGATCTCGAGATGCCGAAGCAGAGCGCCGCGGCAACCATGGCGCTGCTCCACGACAGGGCGACACCCCAGACGGGACCGAATATGGCCCCGTTGGCGAGCGTAATGCCGAAGGCCGGCAGCGGAAACGCGATCGATTGGAGGATCATCAGGAGCGCAGAAATCAGTGGGGCCCAAAGTCCAAACGAAAGAATATACTCACGCAGCGGGCTTATGTCGCCGGTCGTAGCGGCGCTTGAAATCTGAACAATCGCCAGATCGACCTTTTGCCTGGCGTCCGGCACAGCCAAGTAGACTGCGATCAGAGCCGCGGCCGCCACGACGGTGATGAGAGCCCTAGTCCGCCTGCTCATCAACCTGTGTTCTCTTAACCAACCGAGCCTGGGGCGATCGCGAGCTTAATCAGTTGTTTGGTTCGAGCTACGCTCGGGCGTTGCAGCCTCACGGACAGCGCCCGAGCCCGCCAACGGCCACGTCGCGAGCCGGTCGAGGTACTCATTGGGGGAGAGTCGTCACGAGAATCCAGCGTAATGCAGTGTATTATCTGGATTCAGTATATACGGAATTGGCCCTGCGCGCTACTCTGCGTCAGTCCGCGAACTCGAAGAACTCGCGCAGAAAGACGTAAATCTTCTTCCGGTCTTCCGGGTCGACCGGATGGAGGCCGTAGTGGTTGACGATCCGCATCGACATATCCTTCCATTCGCTCCAGCATTTCTGGCAGATATTGTCGAATACTCGCTGGCCCAACTCGCCCGATATGGGCGCCTTGGGTAGCTGTTCGCCCTCGTTGCCGCATCGGCTGCAAGTAAGTTGGACCAATCGTTCGTCCTCCGGCGTGGGGTTTCTCGCCCAGAGTCTACCACCGCCCGCTGAATCCGACGAACATTTCACTCCTATTAGTAGCCGTCCAGACCAATGTCGTCCAGTCTCGCGAGCGTCGTCCGTGCCAAGACATTTCCCGGACGCCGCCTCGGGATAGACTGCTTCAACCGCCTCTCGTTCGAGATTCGCGGCATTCCTTCATCAATGTGGCCCCTCGATTCGTCATTGGTACGAAAATGACCTTACGCGGCTTCGATGGTGACCCGATATCCTAAACGTTGAAGGCGTTTGACGCTGCTGCGCACGATGTGGCTCTTGTCCCTCCGGTCGAAGTAGTCGGCACCCAGGTCGTCGTAGTCGGTGCCATATCGCAGCAGTTGGTAGATGACCTTGAGCACTGTGTGGGCAATGGCAGTGATGGCGCGCTTGCGTCCCCTGCGAGCGGCGATTCTCCGATATCGAGCTGAGAGATAGGTGTGCTTGGTTCGTGCAGCGGACTGTGCAACTTCTGTCAGGATCGCGCTGAGCCAAGGGCTGCCCCGGCCGGTGAACCCGCTCTTGCGCTTGCCGGCGGATTGGTAGTTGCCGGGACTGATCTTGGCCCAAGAGGCAAGGTGTTTTGCCGAAGGGAATCTCGACATGTCAGTACCTATCTCGGCGATGATGTCCTCAGCAGCACGGCGACCGACTCCGGGGATGGCATCAAGGCGATTGATCGTGTCCTCTAAAGGGGCAAACCTACGGGCGACCTCCTTGTCGAGATGCGCAATCTGCGTTTCGCACATCTCCAGAGACTGCAGCAGGACTCCAAGCATAAATCGCTGGTGGTGACCCATAGTTCCACGCAGGGCCCAACGCAACTCCTCCAGCTTCTTCCTCAGCAACCCTCTGGCCAACTCGGCAAGGACGTTGGGGTCCTGCTCACCAGCAATCAAGGCTCTGAGCATCTCACGCCCAGAGACCCCGAGAATGTCTGTAGCGACCGAGGCCAACTTGATGTTGCCTCCTTCCAGGACCTTGTGCATCTGGCTGGCGATCTGAGCCTTATTCTGGACCACTCTGCGTCGGTAGCGAACTAACTCTCGCAGCTCACGCTGAGGTCGATCGGGGATGAAACTTGGCTTCAACAGGCCGTGCCTGAGTAGCTCCGCAATCCATTCAGAGTCTCTCACGTCCGTCTTACGACCGGGGACGGCCTTGATCTGGCGCGCGTTTGCCACCACCAACTCGAACTCTTCCTCCAACAGATTGTAGATCGGCTTCCAGTACACGCCGGTGCTCTCCATCCCCACAGTGGTGACCCGCATCTCAGTCAACCAATCACCCAGAGTCAGAAGCTCTCCGTAAGTGGTCCCGAACGTCCGAATCTGCCGATCGTCCGGGGTTATCACACAGGCAGTGACCGACTTCTTGTGGACATCCAGGCCACAGCAGCGTTCACGAAATCGTTCAATTACCGAAGTCATACCTATCTCCTCTCTTCTCGAAAATGGTCTACCGGTTGGGGGCGACCCCAAAACGAGTAAAGTTGGTACGCGTGCTCACTCTTGGCGGAGTGGCGACAACTAGGTGTACTAGACGGGTCGCCAGAGTCAGATTGGTACCCGAGCTCGAAGCGCCAATGACTCCCGAACTCTTCCAACAACCAGTGCACTCAAGTTTTCATTTCTTGGTGTGCCGGCGCAAGCCGGGATGGGTGATTGGTATGAAAATAGAATGGATTCCCTAACTTCTTATAACTGGAGTCCCACCATTTTCATTCTCTTATGCGGGCTTCACAAGGCCATGGTGATTCCCGCGAAGGCGAGAATCCACGCACTAACATCCCGCAAACGAACGCCAACCGCGATACCACCGTCTAGGTCCAACCGGCGACCTCACTTGGTCTTGGTACGAGAACGTGCGTCCATTTGGTCCGTAACGCCGGCTCTCGACCCGTGGAACGTGCCGGATAACAGACTGTCAGACGGCGGCAAAACGACAAAATGTAGCGCGGGGGCTTGTCCCCCGCTTGGGTCGGGGGTGGGAGTGGCGAAATCCGCCGTGAAAAGCCGGTGTACCAACCCCCAACTCAGGCTCTTGATGCGCTGGTGTGCCGGCGCTAGCCGGCCAATGGGGCCGTCAAGCGTCCCCAATCGTCGATTGCAGGGAGTGAAGGCGCCGACAAACCGGCAAACCGGCCGACGTGTCAGTTGCACCGAAAAACACCGTAGAGGCGGGTTTAAAACCCGCCGGGAGCCGTGTGGAGAACCACAGATTCTGCCGGCCCGGACAAAGATCTCGAGCGCCCCTCGTCGGCGCTCGGCCATGGCAAATGTAGCGCGGTCGAAGACTACGCGATGCTAGGGGCTTGTCCCCCGCTCCCGGAAATCCGGCAGCCAACCCTAGTCCCGAGCGACCGTTGCTCCCGTTCACCTTGTGAGCGAATCACCGAAGTAGATAGCAGAATTGAATTTGCGTCGAGCCCAAGATTGGGTCTGTTTCACGTGAAACAACCATCGTGCGACTCTCCTCGGTCAGCCGGCGACGAAATACTCCTCCCCCTGCACCGAATCTTCGGTCGTCAACAGATCGACCACCCCCGAAAGCTGCTCTCTCGAATAGAAGTGAATTACCAGCCGGCCGGCGTCCCCGCTCCGGTGCAATCTCACCTTGGTGCCCAACGAAGTGCGCAACATGTCTTCAGTCGCTGCATCCTCGTGGTCTTGTTCCTCGTCAACAGCCTGAGCCTGGTCCTCGGTGAGCCAGGATCGAACCAGGCGCTCGGTTTCCCGTACCGACAAGCCGCCGGCCACTACGCGCTCCAATGCCTGCGCCTGGGTGTTGGCGTCCGGCAGTCCCAGTAGAGCCCGGGCGTGCCCCTCGTCGATCTTCCTCGCCGCGAGCGCGTCCTTGACCGACTGAGGCAAGTTCGCCAGCCGCAGTGTATTAGCGACTGTGGAGCGGCTCTTCCCCACCTGCCTCGCCACATCTGCCTGGGTCAGGCCGAACTCGTCTATCAGTTGCCTATAGGCGACCGCAGCCTCCAGGGCATTGAGGTCCTCCCGTTGGATGTTCTCAACCAGCGCGAGCGACAGGATCTCTGCCGGCGTAACTTCCTTTACCATCACAGGCACCTGCGCAAACCCAGCCTGCCGTGCTGCCCTCCAGCGCCGTTCTCCCGCGATCAACTGATACAGCGGCCTTCCCTGCTCGTCCAGTCCGACCTGGGTGACCAGCAACGGCTGAAGCACTCCATGCTCCCGAATCGACGCAGCCAACTCCTCGGCAGATGCCGGGTCATGAGCGCTCCTTGGCTGGTGCGGATTCCCGACCACCTGGTCGACGCCGACCTCGACGATCCCGCTCGGTCCGCCCTCCGTTCGCAATAGCGCTCCAAGACCTCGACCCAGTCCCCGTTTCGCCGGCCGGCTCATTGTCACCTCCACGTATCCGTTGCTTCCAGGTGGGCTCTCCACCTAGTATATCTTTCCCCTCCGGGATCGGGCCAACTGAACTGTTGCCCCAAAATCCTGGCATCGCCCTGATTACCTGGCTGCCGACGCATTGCTGCGTGGAAATCTGTCAAATCAGATAATATGAGACTGAAACGTTTCTCAGATCAATCCGGCGCGACCATACGCATATGAAGATCGGAGGGCACACTTGAAGATTGGGTTTATTGGAATCGGCAAGATGGGCGAACCGATGTGCAGAAATATCTTGAAAGCCGGGCACTCTCTCGTAGTCGCAAACCGCAGCCAGCCCGCTCTAGACCGAATCGCGGGGGAGGGCGCGACTGTGGCGCGCACGCCGGCCGAGTTGACAGCACAATCCGAGTTCATCATGACCTGTGTGACAGATCCGGCTAGCGTTGACCAGGTGTACGAAGGCGCCGACGGAATTGTCTCGGCAATCCAGCCCGGTCAGATCGCAATCGACCATACCACCGTCGGTCCCGGCACCAGCCGGCGCCTCCACGCGGCCATCACGGCCAAGGGCGCTGGGTTCATTGATGCCCCAATCAGCGGCGGCACCGCCGGCGCTGAGTCCGGAACCCTCACCGTCATGTGTGGTGGCGATGAAGCCGTGTTCGAACAGGCCAAACCGGCATTGGAGTCGATCGGCGAAAACATATACCTCGCCGGCCCATCCGGTAGCGGCGCCGTCATAAAGCTCGTGAACCAGTTGCTGGTCGGTATTCACGTCGCCGCCTCTGCCGAAGCCGTGGTTATGGGCGCAAAGGCAGGCGCGGACCCGAATGTAATCCTCGAGATCATCGGTAACAGCTTCGGTGGCAGTGCGATGCTGAAGCGGTCCATACCCCTCGCCCTCGACCGCAAGTTCGAAGCCGGCACACCGGTTAGTTTGGTCCTGAGAGACCTTGGCACAATCGGGCAGATGTGCTCCGAAGTTGGCGCGAGAATGACTCTCGGCAAAGTCGCCGAATCCCTGTTCAACGAGGCCCACATCGCCGGCCTTACCGAGAATGACATGGTGTCGGTATTCAAAGTGTTCGAGTCCTCCTCGGGGATCGAAGTAGGTTGAACAGAGCCCGGCGCCATCCTGATGGGTACTACATTGCCGCCAGGTGACGAAAGCACAGGCCAAAAGCTCGTACCCTTGGCTACCGCGCCCAACCAGATAGTTGCCGAGCTGTGGATCAGCGCGCTTCGAGATGACGGTGTGTCGGCGCTGATGGACGCTCGCGACGCGGTCTCGTTTCTGGGCGTCTCCAACCGGCCCGTGCGGGTGCTGGTCCAGCAAGCCAGGCTTGCCGAGGCAACCGCAATCCTGAATGATTTGCCAGCCGGCGACGACGTCGAAGAGCCTGAGACTACCCTGGGCGACTGATTGATGCCGGATAGTCACTTGATCCCCGACAAATCTCTGTCCATCTTTAGACCCAGCATCAAGTGCGCCTCAACGGAGTTGTTCTAGTTGACGGGAGAGCACCAAAAAACGGTCGAGTTGCCGGTCGTTTCTCGCGCGACCTCACGCTGGCTCAGCGAAGACACCGAAGTGGAGATAGTCGCCGAGTTTGCATACGAGATTCCCGATTTTGGCTCCGACTGGACCACGATCTCCACCTCGATCGATCAATTCGGTCAACTCGTCCTACTGCTACTCGATGGAGAACCCGACTACGTGCTGTCCGCCGGTCCCCAGGGGACGATACCCAAGCTTCGAAGCGGCCGGCAAAATCGATTCCAAGTAGTTCAGATAGGGTCCGAGGGCGTCGTCAGAATCGACCTGCCGCCGACCTACGAAAACTTCCACTTCGCTCAACCCTTGTCACAGGGACGTTGGATTGCGGTGCGGGGACGCTGCGAGGGCGTGCACGACGCGAATGCCCACATATTCGATATGCAGGCGGAAAGAATCAGTTCCTTCCATGTTGGCGATGGGGTAAACGACGTCTGTGTATCCCCTGACGACACCATCTGGATCAGCTACTTTGACGAGGGTATCTACGGCCCAACCGAGTTGGCCCAAGAGGGATTGGTCGCGATGAAGACAGATGGCCAGGTCGTCTTCCGCTTCACTGATTGCCTGACCGTGGGTGGGATCAATCGAATCGCGGACTGTACCGCGATCAACGTGGCCGAAGATGGGGCTGTCTGGGTCTATTACTACACCGACTTTCCATTGGTAAACCTGCGCGATCCCAAGCTGGTTCGGGCCTGGGGAGAGTTGCCTGTGGAGTTTGCCGAAGCGTTTGCTGTCGAAAACCTGAAGGCGCTCTTCACCGGCGGCTACGAGAATCGAGAGCTGCTCCATCTCCTTGACTTGGAGCGCCACCGTCACTGGCCGGCGGGAGTGGTTGATGAAGGCGGCCAACCGCTGCCGTTCGAAGCCTGCCTCGGGCGCGGCGCTCTGCTCTATCTGCTGAACGGCCGCCGTCTATATACTGTTGATTGTCGGAATCTGACCTTGGCTCAGCAGCCTTAAGAAATTCGTCCATCCTGGTAAGGACGCCGGATCAACTAGGAGGCAGTATTGCTCACCGCCATTCTCGCTCACCCGATTCGATTCGGTGTGATTCTGGTTTTCCTGACCATAGTTGTCTATTTTGTCGCCGGCCCAGGCAACCTGGCGCTCCGGACGGCTCTCCTCGTCCCCCACATTTTTCCTTCGGCGCCCGCCCGACCCTTGGCTTGGTTTACTCCCGCGCCAGTGGTCGAAACCGTCGAAATCAAATGGGCGACCGGCTCCGCTCTGGCAGACCTCTATCGCCCCAATGACGGCAATGTCCACGGCGCGATGATCATCTATCTGGGCGTCCTGCCGGCCGGACGGGACGATCCACGATTGGTCCGGTTGGGAGACGGGTTCGCTCGAATTGGCATAGTCACCCTCATTCCCGAGTCCCCGAGCCTCAAGGCCGGCAAGATCAGCGAAGAAGAGGTCGAGGAGCTTATCGCCGCATTCGATCTCCTCAGCGAGCTGGAGTACGTCGATCCCGATCGCGTCGGCGTTGCCGGGTTCTGCATCGGCGCCTCCATGGCAATGCTCGCTGCCCAGGACGAGCGTATCCGTGATCGCATAGCCTTTATCAACAACTTCGACGGTTACCTGAACATGGAAGAGTACGTACTATCCATCGCTACTCGGTCCATCAAGCCGGAACCCGCCTCGGCCGGCGAGGAGCGCGCCCCCTGGGAGCCGGCTCCCAACGTTACCCGCATTCTGGTCGACCACCTTGTCGCTACGCTTGCCACGGAACAGGACCGCGAGTTGACGCTGAGCTTGCTCGACGCCGGCTCCGCCACTCCGGAGCAGGTCTCCAAGCTGTCGCCAAATGCGCAGTCCATCCTGAAAATAATGTGGGCCGAGGATGCCGTCGAGGCTCAAAAGATCTTGTCCGAACTGCCTCCCGAGGCACGCGACTTGATGGAGCGACTATCCCCCGATACCAATCTCGATCGGCTCACCACCAAGATGTTCATCATGCACGACCGCAACGACACCACAGTCCCATACGTCGAGTCACGCCGTTTGGCCCGGGCGCTTGACGAGATGGGCCGGCCGTCGGTTTATACTGAGTTCGATCTCTTTAAGCATGTGGACCCCGTCCAGCCGCTCGAGCCCACCAAGATGGCTGGTGAGATCGGCCGTCTCTTTTGGCACATATATTCATTCCTTGGGGTCATTGCCTAGTGCCCCACGTACGAAAATGGACACTACCCGTCGCGCCCAACGCCTATTTCGTCATTCCAGCCCCTCACTTCGTCTTTGGTACGAAAATGACTGTTCCCGCACTCCAGAATGGTGAGTCCGGCGAAGGCCGGAATCCAGGAGGGGCGGGGATGGGAAATGTAGCGCGGGGGCTTGTCCCCCGCTCCCAGCGGTCCGGCATGAAAGCCTGGTCCCGAGCCACCGTTCAGAAGACCCGCCAACCGGTGCCCCGATTTTCATCCCTTGGTGCGCCGGCTCCGGCGCGCATGAGGGATGGGTGCGAATATGACAATCCCCACCATGCATCGTGACTTCGAGGCCCGCAACTCCCCACACTCGTCATTTCTGCGCAGGCGGGAATCCAGGGGTGGCGGTGATGGGACATTTAGCGCGGGGGCTTGTCCCCCGTTCCCCACGGGGCCGGAGGAAAGGCCGTCAACCAATGCCGTGAATCCTTCGCCCCCTTCTTCATCGCGCTCATGCGCCCTTCGCAACACCCCGACGAACCCCGGCAAGACGTGTAACGACTTACGAAAACCCGGCCTATCTCTTTTCTGGAGTGAACGATGTATCCCTACACCAGCGTGATTGGTCTGCCCAAGGAAGCACTCGATACCCCTGCCTTGTTGGTCGACCTGGAGAAGATGGAGCGCAACATCGCCAGAATGGCCTCCACGATGCGCGAAAACGGAGTCAACTGGCGCCCGCACGTGAAATGCCCCAAAGTTCCGGCGATCGCCCATCGCCTGCTTGACGCCGGCGCCATCGGCGTAACCTGCGCCAAGCTGGGTGAGGCCGAGGTGATGGCCGCCTCCGGCATCAGGAACATTCTCATCGCCAATCAGGTGGTCGGTCCCACGAAGATCAGCCGGCTGGTCAACCTGCTCCCCAGCGCTGACGTGATTGTCGCCGTGGATAACGCGGAGAATGTAGCGGCACTCGACGCGGCGGCCCGCGCGAAAGGCGTCCGGCTGAACGTCGTAATCGAGGTGAACACCGGTATGGACCGGGCCGGCGTCGAGCCGGGCCAGCCTGTGCTCGATCTGGCGTCCGCAATCTCTGACTCAGAGGCGCTACATCTCGCCGGCGTGATGGCCTGGGAGGCCCATACCATCCGCATCGCCGATCCTGTCGAGAAGGAGCGCAAGGTCGCCGAAGCGGTCAAAACGCTGGTAGATTGCGCGGATCAATGCCGGAATCAGGGAATGCCGGCCGAAATCGTCAGCTGCGGAGGCACGGGCACCTATCTCTACAGCTCCAAGCAAGCCGGAGCGACCGAGATCCAGGCCGGCGGCGGCATCTTCGGCGACGTAGTCTACAAGACCCACATGGGCGTAGACCACGAGTACGCGATGACCGTGCTGGCCACGGTCACCAGCCGGCCGAACCCCACCCGCATCATCTGCGACAACGGCAAGAAAACCATGAGCAGTGACGCGGCGGCCCCTTTGCCTCTAGGGGTTCCCAACGTCAGTTCAATCGACCTCAGCGCCGAGCACGCCAGGATAGTATTAGACCAGCCAAGCGAGACCCCCCGGCTGGGCGACACCATAGAGTTCGTCGTCGGCTACAGCGACACGACCGTGATGCTCCACGACGAGATATTCGGCATTCGCGACGGCAAAGTAGAGGTCGTCTGGCCAATTCTGGGCAGAGGCAAGCTCCGGTAGCCGGCCAAGCGGGCCCCATTCGTCCTTAATACGAAAAATGACGTCACCCGTCTTGGAACCTGAATCCGAAAAACCACCGATCCTCCCTATCGTCATTACCGCGAAGGCGGGAATCCAGGACGGTAGGTGGGGGTGTCACCAAGTTTCATTCCTTGGTGCGCTGGCGCAAGCCGGGATGGGCGATTGGTACGAAAATGGTTGTTCGTGGCCTCGAGAGTGCCCGAATACCGCGGCTCACGCACTCGTCCTTCCGGCCTCCCATCCGCCATGTCGGCCCATCCTTTCGTCATTCCAGCGAAAGCTGGAATCCAGAGGGGCGGGGAGGGGAAATGTAGCGCGGAGGCTCGTCCTCCGCTCCCGGCGGGCCGCTAACCAACCCTACCTCCGAGCCGCCGCAAAGAAGACCCGCCAACCACCACACCAAATTTCGTTGCTTGGTGTACCGGCATCTCCGTAGGGGCGATTCGCGAATCCATTCGCTCCAACCTAACTTCGTACGGTCGGCCATGAGGAAGGGGCCAATGTAGGGCGGGGGCTTGTCCCCCGCCTGGGGCGGCCGGCGGTTCGTGAGATGCAGGCGTTGTGTTGGCCGGCAGGTGTTCGTCGCCGGCGCGTTTCGTTGGTGGGTGGGAAGTTTATCGCTGCTACGCCTCTGGATTTCCCTCGTTGGTTTACCTCATGCGCCCCCAATTGCGCCACATTGTCGGACGTGAGGAAGGTGAGATATACATTGGCCCTCATTCGCACCCCTCGATACGCTAACCGCAAATGCTCCAGACGCACCGCAAACACCCTGAAACCCAATTAGTTGGAGCAGATGTTCGCGAATCGCCCTGCGCCCCTGCGAACCCATGCTGCCTCTGAGGGAGTGATCTGTATGCTGCGATGATCCGGCGGCTTCCGCGAATTGTGGGAGGCGGGAACGACAAGATGTAGCGCGGTCGAAGGCTACGCGAGGCGAGCGGCTGGTCCCCCGCTCGGTGGGGAGGCGCGGCCCGGCGGAATCGACCTTGCCTTTCCGCTGTACCGGCTCACTACTCCCGCATTCCACACCTTGCTTCGCCGCCGGCAACCCCTCGCGGGACTCCTACTGGTCCACCACCGACCCATCCAGGTGCAGCCTGGTCTGGACCTCCCGTGGTTTGTAAGGCCACCGTTCCGCCGCGTCTTCAGCCAACGCGATACCGATACCCGGCGACTCCGGAATCACGATGAATCCCCCTTCGACTCGCAGCGGACTATCGACGATCTCACTCTTCGGAGGCTCGTTCTCCCCTTCCGGCAGCTCCTGCAGCGCGAAGTTGGGAATACACGCCGCAATCTGCGTGCAGGCCGCCGTGCTCACTGGACTCAGAGGATTGTGCGGCACCACGCCGACGTGGTTGGCCTCGGCCAGGGCCGCTATCTTCTTTGCGCCTGTGATTCCTCCACACATGCAAACGTCCGGCCGGACATACTGTACCGCGCCGCGCCTCAGCAGCATCTCGAACTCGTAGATCGTGTGTAAGCGTTCGCCGGTAGCGATCGGGATACTGATGTTTTCGGCCACCAGTCCCATCGCGTCGAAGTTGTCCGGCAGTATCGGGTCCTCGTAGAAGAACGGCCGGTATTCCTCTATCCCTCGGGCCAGGACAATCGCCTCCGCCGGCGTCAGTCGCCGGTGAATCTCGATGCAAAGATCGACCTCGTCTCCCACCGCCTCCCGGTATTGCCTCACCGTGTCGATCGCGTCATTCATCTTGCTCGCATGCGTCTTGAAGTACGGTAGCTCCGGCGACTCGTCCAGGAACGGAGTCAGGTGTCCCACCGCCGTGAATCCCATCTCTTTCGCTCTGACGCAGCCGGTCACCAGTTCCTCCGTCGTGCTGCCGAACACGTGGTAATACACCCTCGCACGATCGCGAGTCATGCCGCCGAGTAGCTGGTAAACCGGAACCCCAAGGTGCTTGCCGGCGATGTCCCAAAGCGCGATGTCGATAGCGCTCAGCGCCCCCATAATCGCCGCGCCTCGAAAGTGGCTCCAACGGTACAGGTACTGCCAGTGATGCTCGATCCGAAGCGGGTCTTGTCCTATCAGGTACCTCTTGAACGTCTCCACCGCGGCGGCGGACGCTTCCAGAAACCCCCACGCGCCGGATTCGCCCAGACCCGTGAGGCCGGCATCCGTGTGTACCTCCACAAACATGTATCTATCAACCGGAATTGTCTCTATCGCTGTGATCTTCATAACGTCATGCTCCGGCACAAGGTTCGGAATCCCTTCGAATGTTGGGCATTATAGCCATGGCGTGGGAAATTGAAATGGCGAAACTGAGTCCTTGCCCTCAGCGTGGGAATCCGCGAATTCCTAGCGTGAACAATAATTCGGCCCCTCGACTATTGCGGAGATCGATCATTACAGCGTAACTGGAAGGAAAATGGAAGGGACCCGTAGTACCGAAAACCGGACTCATCATTGGTACGAAATTGGCCGGACTTGATAAATTCCTCTAACTGGGACTTCGTTTTCAGCCGGAAGAGGACATTGTAGGGCTGGGGCTTGTCCCCAGCCGCAGGCAGGTCAGTAGCCGAGCCTAGTTCCGAGCCACCGTAGAGAAGTCCGGCCAACCAGCACACGCTTTTTCATTCCTTGGCGTGCCGGCGCATATCCGAATCCGACCATCGGATCTCTAGTTTGGGACAAGAAGATCCGTAAGAGAAATGGGACGGCCCACCCGCGCTACCGCAATAAAGCAAAAAATGCAAAACAAAAAGCGGCCGGCGGACCCACGTCCACCGGCCGCTTATCGACACTCCTGTCTAGCTACCCGGCCGTCACGGGTCCGGCTGGCTCCCGCACCCTCCGCCTATAGCCGGCAGAAAGTGGATCTCGTTCTCCTCCGAGACCCTTTGAAGTAACCCCAGCCTGCTAACTTCACCGTCGACGATTACCGCCATTCCGGGAATGATGCGGTCGTTGTCGACTAGCCGGGCCTTCATCCCAGGATAGGAGGCGTCCAGGTTGTTGATTATCTGCCTTACCGTACGACCTTCCACCACGACGCGCTCCTGACCTCCGGTCAGCTCACGCATCAGCGATGGAACGAAAACTGTCGGCACGGCCCTGCCTATGCGCCGCCCGAACCGCCGTTTTGGCCGGCCAGGATGCTGCTCAGCACCCGGCCGGGATTCATCGGCAGTTGATTGATCCGAGTGCCGGTCGCCTTCTGAATCGCGTTCGCCAGGGTCGGCAGCGGCGGCACGATCGGCACCTCGCCTACACCGCGCACGCCAAATGGATGACCCGGATTCGCCACTTCGACGATGACCGTGTCGATCATCGGCACGTCCAGCGTCGTCGGCATGCGATAGTCAAGTAGACTGTGATTCATTAGCTGGCCGGCGTCGTCGTAGTAGTACTCCTCGTTTATGGCGTATCCGACCCCTTGGGCCACGCCCCCTTGCATCTGCCCCTCGACATAGCTCGGATGCACCGCCTTGCCGGCATCCTGGATCGCCGTGTAGCGCAGCACGTCGGTCTTGCCCGTCTCCGGATCGACCTCCACGTCCGCTATATGAACGGCGAACGCTCCGCCGGCTCCGGTCGGATCGACCGCTGCGCTGCCGATTACGTATCCGCCCGTCTCCCTCAGCTTCTCCGCGACCTGCTTGAAGCTGAGGCATGCGTCGGGGCTTGACTTCGATGTGAACTTGCCCTCGGCAAACTCGATATCGTCCTCGTCGACCTCCAGCAGCAACGCCGCTCGGCCCTTCAACTGGTTGATAACGTCCTGGGCCGCTTCGATCGCCGCAATTCCAGTGGCGTAGGTGACGCGGCTGCCGCCGCTCACCGCCGTGTATCCGATCTCATCGGTATCGCCGACCTTGGGATGGACCTCATTCACGTCAATCCCAAGCACCTCGGCGGCCTGCATCGATACCGCCGTCCGCGTACCGGCCAGGTCGCTCGACCCCTCGACGAGGTTTACCGTGCCATTCTCGTTGACGCTGATCGTGCAGCTGGAGGCAAAACCAATATTGAACCAGAAGCCGATGGCAATACCTCGACCGCGATTCGGGCCCTCCAGGGGGGCGTTGTAGTGGTCGTGAGCTTTGGCCGCTTCCAGACACTCGATTGCCCCGATGACTGGAAAAACCGGTCCGTCTATCCGGCGGGTCCCCTCTTTCGCCGCGTTCTTCAACCTGAACTCGATCGGATCGATGCCCAGCTTGTCGCAGATCTCGTCCACGACACACTCGACCGCGAACTCCGTCTGTGGAGCGCCGGGCGCCCGGTATGCCGCCGACTTCGGCTTGTTTACTACGACGTCAAACCCGTCCATCCGGCCGTGCTCGATGTCATACGGGGCGAAGGCGCACATCAGTCCAGCGCCAATCGCAGAGCCGGGATAGGCGCCCGCTTCGAATGCGAACGATCCCTCCACGGCAGTGATCTTCCCGTCGTTGGTGACTCCCATCTTGACCCGCAGATGAGTGCCCGGAGTCGGGCCGGTCCCCATCAGCACTTCCGATCGGGACATCACGTTCTTGACCGGCTTCCCGGTCATACGTGAGAGGATTGCGCAAACCGGCTCGCCGTAGACATTTATCTTGCCGCCGAATCCCCCTCCCAGCTCGGTGGGGATGTATGTAATGTCGGATACGGGAGTCTCGATGATCGCGGCCAGCGTGTCGCGTGCGGTGAACGCACCTTGGGTGCATGCCCAGACTGTCAGATGGCCGTTCGAGTCCCAGAATGCTGTGCAGGCGTGCGGCTCGATGTAGCCTTGATGCACCGTGCCCGTCTCGAACGTGCGTTCCACCACCAGGTCGGCCTCGGCGAAACCGGCGTCGGGATCTCCCTTCACGAAACGGCTCACACTCGCGATGTTGCTCGACTCTTCCGAGCTCTTGCCGCCCTCGTCCGTCTTCAGCGTCTCATGTAGCAGGGGGGCGTCGTCGCGCATCGCGTCCACAACGTTCAGGACCGGCGGAAGGACTTCATAGTCCACCTCGATCAGCCCCAGCGCTTCCTCTGCGATATCCGCAGTCGTAGCCGCTACGGCGGCTAACGCGTGCCCGTGATAGAGGGCCTTCTCACTCGCGAGAATGTTGTCGCTCAGGTACCTGAGGTTTACCGACTCTTCGCCAACATCTGCGATGATGTCGTCGAGCCGCGGCAGGTCCTTGGCCGTCGCGATCGCCCTGACGCCGGGCAGGGCTTCCGCCTTGCTCGTGTCCAGGCGCTTGATACGTGCGTGGGCGTGCGGACTCCGCAGCATCTTGCAGACCAACGTCCCTGGCAGGTTGATGTCGGCGCCGTACATCGCCTTACCGGTGACTCTCTCCAATACGTCATGACGTATCGGTCTTGTGCCCACGACCCGAAAGTCTTTGTTGGACAGGACAACATTGGATTTCGATTCAGTTGCGGTCACTTTACGTTACCCCCATCGAGTGTTGATAAGGCTAGCCGACGTCTCTATGCTCACGTTCCTTACTCAGAGTCGGAAAGTACCGCCGACATTACGCGGCCAGGATTCATCGGCAATACCCGCAGCCTCTGGCCGCATGCCTGGTAGATTGCGTTCGAAATTGCCGCCGGCGGTGGCACGATCGGCACTTCTCCGACGCCCCGTACGCCGTAAGGGTGACCCGGATTTGCCACTTCGACGATCACCGTGTCGATCATCGGAGTATCCAATGCGGTGGGCATCCGGTAGTCGAGCAGGCTGAAGTTCATCAAACGACCTTCTTGGTTGTAGAAGTACTCCTCGTTGATCGCCCAGCCGATGCCCTGCACCACGCCGCCCTGCATCTGACCCTCGACGTAGCTTGGATGGACGGCCTTGCCGACATCCTGCAGCGCGGTGTAGCGCAATATCTCCACCTTGCCCGTCTCGGAGTCCACCTCGACGTCTACTATGTGCACAGCGAATCCAGCACCGGCGCCGGTTGGCGAGACGTTTGCGCTCCCGGTTATAGGACCGCCGGTCGTCGACAACTGGCCGCTCAACTCCTTGAACGACATCGTCAGCTCGGCATCGGACTTAGATCTGAACGTCGAGTCGCCGAACTCGATATCTTCCGGCGTCGTCTCCCAGATGAGCGCCGCGCGCTCCTTCATCCGACGCACCACGTCTTGAGCCGCTTCGTAGGCCGCCAGTCCAGTCGCGTATGCCGTGCGGCTGCCGCCGGTTCCTCCGGTGAATCCAATGGAGTCAGTATCGACAACCTTCGGGCTGACGTCGTGCGCGCCAATTCCCAGCACCTCGGCAGCTTGCATCGCGATCGCCGCCCGAGTCCCGCCGATATCGGTAGAGCCTTCAACCAGGTTCACGGTTCCATTGTCGCGTACGCTGATCGTACAGGAGGACGGGCCGCCGCCGTTGAACCAGAATCCCATAGCGACGCCGCGCCCGCGATTGGGTCCGTCGACTGGCGTATCGTAGTGGTCGTGCGCCTGTGCAGCTTCCAGCGTCTCTACCGCCCCTATCCTTGGATAGACGGGACCGTCCAATCGCCGAGTACCCTGCTTCGCCGCGTTCTTCAATCGAAACTCGATCGGGTCCATCCCTAGCTCTTCGCAGATCTCGTCCAATACGCACTCGACCGCGAACCCAGTCTGTGTGGCCCCCGGCGCCCGATACGCCGAAGACTTGGGCTTGTTCACCAGGATGTCGTCTCCGACTACGACGCCATTCGGGATGTCATACGACGCGAACGCGCACTGTGCCCCGGCGCCGACCGGAGAGCCGGGATATGCGCCGGCTTCGAACGCGAACCACGCGTCCACCGCCGTAATCTTTCCGTCCTTGGTGGCGCCAATCTTGACCCGGTTGTGAGACCCTGGTGTCGGGCCGGTCGCTTCCAATACCTCTTCCCGGCTCATCACATACTTGACCGGACGCCCCGTCCTGCGCGACATCAGGGCTGCCGATGGCTCCCCGTACAGCGGGAACTTTCCGCCGAAACCGCCGCCAATCTCGCTTGGATTCACGGTGATGTCCGACACCGGAAGTTGCAAGACGCTCGCAAGTTGGTCCCTGACCTCGAATGGGCCCTGGGTGCAAGTCCAAACGTTGATGTGTCCGTCGGCGTTCCAATGCACCACCGCCGCATGAGGTTCGATGTAGCCTTGGTGCACCGTGGCGGTGTCAAATTCGCGCTCGATTATGACGTCCGCGGCGGCAAAGCCGGCCTCGACGTCCCCTTTCTCGAAGCGGAGTCTGCTCGCCAGGTTGCTCGGTTTACCGTTGCCTCCGCCGAACTCCTGCGTAACCATGTCGTCGTGCAACAAAGGTGCGTCCTCGCGGATCGCGTCGAGAACGTTGAGCACCGGCTGCAGCACTTCGTACTCCACGTCGATCAGCTTCAGGGCGTCCTCCGCTATGTGCTGGTCTGTCGCCGCAACGGCCGCAACCGCGTGCCCGTAGTACAGCACCTTGGTACTTGCCAGAATGTTGTCGCTCAGGTACTTGAGGTTGACGGCGGTCTCGCCGAGCTCCTCGATCTTGTCTTCGGCTGACGGGAGGTCTTTCGCCGTCACTGCCGCTCGTACTCCGGGCAGCGCTTCCGCCTTGCTCGTGTCTATCGACTTGATGCGTGCGTGAGCGTGTGGACTACGCAAGAGCTTGCAGACCAGCGCCCCCGGCGGGTCGAAGTCCGCACCGTACTTCGCCCGGCCGGTGACCTTGTCAGTCCCATCGTGGCGTATGGGTCGCGTACCGATGACGTTGTAATCGGTGTTTGACAGTACGACATTCGATTTCGTCAAACTGGTAGCCATCTAAGCATTTGCCTCTTGCATTTTCTCGGCAGCATTCATCACCGCCCTCACGATCTTGTCGTATCCCGTGCAGCGGCACAGGTTGTTGGCCAACCACCACCTCACGTCGTGCTCGGTGGGATTGGGATTCTTCTTTAGAAGGGCTTCGGCCGCCACGATGAATCCAGGTGTGCAGATGCCGCACTGCAATGCGGCATCCTCCATGAAAGCTTGCTGGATGGGATGCACGCCCTCGGCTGAAACCAAGCCTTCGATGGTGTTCACCGACTTGCCTTCAATCTCAAGTCCCAGCACCAGGCACGAGCACACGATACGATCTTCGAGCATTACGGTGCAGGCGCCGCAGTTGCCGTCGTTGCAGCCTTCTTTGGCGCCGGTCAGACCCAGCTCGTCGCGAAGACTCTCAAGCAGGCTCTGGCGAGGATCACACAGAAACTGTACTTCCTCACCGTTTACTATCGCGGAAACAGGGATCTTAGTGGCCATTGACCATTTCTCCTTTGGCTCTTCGGATTGCGCCACGCAGCGCCCGCGCAACCATAACCGCGGACAAGTGCTTGCGCTGCTCTATGGTCCCCCGCATGTCGTTGATTGGTCTGGCCGCATCTCTGGCTATGCTTGCGGCCTCTTGAATCGTATCCTCAGTTGCAGGCTTCCCGGATATGGCCTGTCCGGCCTCCTCGACGAAGAGCGGTGTCGGCGCGACCGCGCCCAGCCCTACCCTCGCCGAGACGATGTTGTCTTGACTGGCGTCAAGCTCCACCCACGCCCCCGCGTTCACTATCGCGATGTCCATCTCGTTGCGAGGTATGAAACGAAGGAAATGGGCGCCCGTGTTCGCCGCCGGCGCCTCGAAGTTCAGCGAAACCAGGATCTCGCCGTCTTCCAAGACGTTGCTTCCCGGGCCGGTGCAAAAATCCTCCGCAGCCACCGTACGCTGTCCACCGGGTCCTGCTACCAAGCACGAGGCCCCCAATGCGATCAGCGTCGGAAGCGTGTCGCCGCTTGGAGAGGCGTTGCAAAGGTTACCGCCAACGCTGGCTCGTCCCTGAATCTGTATACCGCCTATGATCGTCGTCGAATCTACCAATGCGGGGTAGTTCGAGGAAATCTGGACATCGTTGTATATCTGGTGGCACGGCACTGCTGCGCCAAGCGACAGGCCAATTGCCGGATCGTATGTGATATCGGTCAGCTCCGGAATGTTCTTGGCGTCAACCACCCGGTCGAGTTCAAATCTGCCGGCTCGCATCTGCACCAGCAGATCCGTACCCCCGGCAAGGACGCGCGCGGATGGCCCCAGGTCAGCTAGCTGCTTTACCGCATCGTCGACCGTGGTGGGCGTTGAGTATTCGAAAAGCTTCACTCGTATTCCTCCAATCTCCACGAGGTCAGTGTAGGCGAAGAGTTGCTTGTTGCGGGCAGGCCCACTCGAATGAAGCCAGCAGCTAGACTGCCGCTTTCCTTGGCGAATCCACTCGAACGCATATTGTTTTACTACAGTTGCGACTCATGGTCAAAGCCGATCCTCTGTTTCGTGCGATGTTCCCGCTTGGCGCGGTGCTGGCCCTTGTGACCGGCCCTCAATGGGCATCAGCAGTCGGTCGTCCATCAGGCGAATGGTTAGCCCCAAGCGGCGGGTGGTTGGGCAGGTAAGCCGCGTCCTGACCCACAAGAGCTTTGCCTCTTACTGGAAGCAACGATATGTATAGACAACTCTCCATAAGGCTTATAGAATATCGCGCCAATGGCCCGGATTTATGTGCGCGAGGAGGTGACGCCACTCGAAAAGTCGGTTAAGTGTTTTCTTGGTTCGTGCCCACAGGCACGGTTGTCGACCGATTTATCGCTTCTGTACATAGAGGAGAGACTTCGAATGGAAGCAAAGTTTTTGTCGACTCGATTTACCCGCCGCTCGTTCTTGGCCGGCCTTGGTGCCACCGCGGCTCTACCCATTCTCGCGGCCTGTCAACCGCAGGTTGTAGAGAAGGTTGTGGAGAAACCGGTTGAGGTCGTGGTAACCCGCGAAGTTGAAAAGGTCGTCGAGAAGGAGACGATCGTTGAAAAGCCGGTAGAGGTAGAGGTAGAGGTCACCCGAGAAGTTGAGAAGATCGTAGAGGTCGAGAAGGAAACCGTCGTCGAGGTCGAGGTCGAGAAGGTCGTCGAAGTCGAGACAGAGAAGGTCGTCGAGGTCGAGAAGGTAATCACCGTGGCCCCGCCGGCTAAACCTGCGACGGTCACCATCACCTACCAGGCTATGGGCGTCGCTCCGTTCTTCCCGGCAATCGACGAGGTCATCACTGCCTTCGAAGAGACCTACGCCGGCAAGATCATGGTCGAGCGCCACTTCGTCGCCAAGAAGGACAACTTCCGCGTCCTCAATCAGTTCCGCTCCGGCAACGCCGAGGACCTCAGCTACGTCGACGACGATGACGTATTCTTCCTAACCGCGGCTGGTGCAATCACAGTTCTCGATCCCTACATTGATCGCGACCTGAACCGTGATGACTGGCACCCGAGAGCTTGGAATGCTCGGCCCGGCCCTGGTGGTCAGGTATCCACCATCACCGTCGGCGGCAAGCCTATTATGTACCTGTACAACAAGGGCATGATGGAAGAGGCCGGCATCAAGATGCCTGAGAACTACGCCGACGCTTGGACTCTCGATGAGTGGGAAGAGAACTTCCGGAAGCTGACCATACGGAATAACGGCACGGTCGAGCAGTGGGCGGGTACGTACCACGGTTGCTACAGCAACACTTGGCTGCCTCTAACCGGAATCGATCCCTACAACTCGGATGAGACCGCCGCACAGTACAACCATCCTGAGATCGTCGCGCTGTTCGAGCGCATCATGCCTTGGATGCTCAGCGACGAGCCGATCGCGCTGCCTCGCGGTAACAATGCCGGCGAGCTCTTCAATGCCGGGAAACTTGGCATTATGGGCGGACAGTTGAAATCCGCTGCCAGCATCGCTGAGGACATCGACTTTGACTTCATGCCCTATCCGATCGTCAAGAGGGGAATCGACGTTGCGGTAGCCGGGGGCGTCTCCGACAATCCCGCGTTCCTGTCCGACGAGACCTATAGCATCCCCAGCACGACTCAGTGGCGAGACGAGGCCTGGGAGCTCGGCAAGTGGTTCCTCGGTGACGTTGGGCAGTGGGGTTACGCCAGGTCCGACATGATCTTCCCCGCGCTCAAGAAAGTCTACCAGAGCGAGGAGTACCTGAACCAGCCATTCCTCGCAAACGGACGGCCGCTCAACCGAATTTGGGCAGTCGAGACCTACACCAACGGCTGGAGGGTCCGCACGGACAACCCGATGGGCAGCATCTACGCAGCCACATTGTGCGTTAATGGTAGCTTGATGGATACCGGCAAGATGTCGGTCCAAGAGTTCCTCGATGACGCGACCGCTCAGGCGAACAAGGTCATCGGTCAGTACAAGTGGACCAAGGCGCTGAACGAGCCGGGATGGCGTCTGCCGGGCGTAGTAACGAATACCGGCTATCCGACGGGTATTCCTAGCACGAGCCCTTACGGAATATCTTACCGCTGACGGCAGGTTCGGACTTGATGGAGGCCGGAGTTGCATCACAGCTCCGGCCCCCGCGAAAGTTCACTCGCATTAGCATGTTTGGGCCGGCCTGAGTTTCTTGGAAGGCTCGCGCCGGCTTTCTCCCAGGGTGCGCGACCCGACCGAGCCGTGAGGGGCTTGCGCCTCCGGCTCTTGACGCTGAGTCGAAGCTAAGCGCTTCGATGACCACGCCAGTCGACAGTTGGAGTCGAGGTTCCGCCTCACTGAGTTCAAACTCGGTCTGATTCTCAGAAACCCTGGCAAGTGATTGAAAGTTGCTTGAGCTTCAACCAATTTCATGGCCAATCGCAGGGGAGAGGTCTTGGCGACGAGTCAAGTTGGTGTTTGGCGACGCGCGCGCATAAAATCACGCCTGGCGGATAACATAACCGGCTGGGTTTTCGTGCTGCCGGTAGTCTTGGCCACGCTGATCTTCGAAGTCCTGCCGGTTTTCCCTAACCTCTACTTCGGACTCCATACTTGGGACGGCCTTACTCCCATGCAGTGGAATGGGCTTGGCAACTACGATACGCTCATCAATTCGTCCGATTTCTGGGAGAGTGTCGAGGCTACGCTCCTCTATACCGTGGCGGTGGTGCCGCTGACAATGGTCGCCGGCTTCAGCTTGGCTTTGCTCGTACATCAGCAGATTCCAGGTAACTTGCTGTTCCGGGCGATCTTCTACCTGCCGGTAATCTCCTCCGTCGTGGCCACCGTGATGATCTGGAGGTTCCTGCTGGCGCCAACCTCAGGCCTGATCAACCTGACCCTTCTCAATCTCTTCAAAATAGACGGCCCCAGCTATCTCTTTGAGATTCCCTGGGCGATGATCGTCGTCGTACTCTTTGGTGTTTGGACCGGTATGGGCTACCAGATGGTGGTGTTCCTCGCCGGCCTGAAGGGAATCCCGTCCCATCTCTACGAGGCGGCAAAGATAGACGGAGCGAACGCGGTGCAACGGGTCCGATTCGTGACAATCCCTATGCTCACTCCGGTTTTCTTCTTGCTGTTCATCGTCTCGACCATCGCCGCGGTCAACGTCTTCACAACGATAGTCTTACTCACAACCGCCGGCTACGGCGGCGCGTCGGCCGTCAACGGTACCCGCGTGCTTGTAATTTTCTTGTATGAGGAGGGCCTCAACCACTTCCGCTACGGACTCGCGTCGTCGGTGGCAGTGATTGTGATGGCTCTCGTCGGAATTCTCACCCTGATCAATTGGAAGGTGGGCCAACGCTTTGTGCACTATTCGGACTGATCTCCGCTGGTGGCTACACTGCCGCAGGCAGTCGGGGTCACCTAGTACAACGATTGGTGTTGCATGACCGTGGATACTACGCAGCGCGAGATTTATCGAGCAATGGACAGTGGCTCTATCAATTTGCGCCGTGATTGGCGGAGGTACTCTGCTCTATACCTATCTTGCCTGTTCGTGACGTTAGTCTGCATATTCCCGTTTATATGGATGGTCAAGACCTCGTTTACGCCCCTCAACGAGGCCATCACTTATCCACCAACCTTTTGGCCAAAGACTCCCACCCTGGAAAACTACGAGGCG
This sequence comes from Chloroflexota bacterium, assembly GCA_963664835.2. Taxonomy (GTDB): domain Bacteria; phylum Chloroflexota; class UBA6077; order FW602-bin22; family JBCLEL01. The sequence goes on from CAXXUG010000022.1 coordinate 140,013, forward strand.
CTGTTCACTACCCACAGCCTGTCTTTTCCGTTTACCAAGTTCATTATCAATAGTGTCTACATCTCGCTCTTGGCCACCATTGGACGCGTGTTTTTCTCGGCGTTGGCCGGCTATGCGTTCGCGAGGATAAAGTTCGCCGGCAGCGACGCGGCGTTTGCCATCCTGATTTCCTCGCTTTTCATGCCGCCTGTGATGCTGATCATTCCTCTGTACACGACCTACACCGCGATTGATTTTATCGACACGCATTGGCCTCTGATTCTTCCCGGCGTATTCGCGAGCACGTTCGGAACCTTCCTGATGCGACAGTTCTTCAGGACCATCCCAGTCGAGCTGGAGGAGGCCGCTCGCATAGACGGCGCCAGCCGGTTCTATACCTTCTGGGCGATCATGGTGCCCCTTTCCCTGCCGGCGCTCGCCGTCGTCGCCATATTCACTTTCCAGGTCATGTGGAATGACTTCTATACGCCATTTATCTTCATAAACTCCCCCGATAAACTGACGTTGCCAGTCGGCCTGGCATCCTTCGCCGCCGGGATAGAGTATGGCGGGACCCCCGATTACTCTGTAATAATGGCAGGCAGTGTCTTCGCGATGCTTCCAGTGTTCGTCCTTTACATCGCGCTTCAACGATATTTTGTCGAAGGCATTGCCCTGACCGGCGTGAAGGGTTAACGGATACCCGTCGATTTCGTTGAACCTATCACCACCGTCCTTTTGCCCGGTGCCAAAACTCACAGTTCAAGTAGACCCTCATTCGTCTTTGGTACGAAAATGACGTCACCCGCCTTGCAACGTGAATTCGAAATCCACCAATCCTCACAATCGTCATTGGTATGAAAATAGATTGGGTTCCCTAACTTCCGCTAACTGGTGTCCCACCATTTTCATTCTCTTATGCGGGCTTCACAAGGCCATGGTGATTCCCGCGAAGGCGGGAATCCAGTGGGGCGGGGACGGGAAATGTAGCGCGGTCGAAGACTACGCGAGGCGAGGGGCTTGTCCCCCGCTCCCGACGGTCCGGCACCCAACCCAAGTCCCGAGGCACCGTATTGAGGACCCGCCAACCGGTGCCCCGGTCTTCATTTCATGGTGCGCCGGCGCAAGCCGGGATGGGTGATTGGTGCGAAAATGACGTCATCCGCCTTACAACGTGAATGTGAAAACCACCAATCCTCACAATCGTCATTCCCGCGAAGGCGGGAATCCAGGAGGGGAGGCGTGGGTGGCGCCAAATTTCACACCTTGGTGTGCCGGCGAAAGACGGAGTCCTGGGTTGGGGAGGACAGTGGACGCAACGCAATACGGAGGTCGGAGACACGTCCCCCTGTTTTCATCACCTTATGTGGCCTTCACAAGGACATCCGCGATTCCGGCGAAAGCCGGAACCCAGAGGGGCGGCAGGGGTGGAATCCAACGACGCCAAACCACTCTCAGCGGCCAAGCATACTTCCAATCTCTGTATATGCCTCGCGAATTCAGAGCCGGCGAAAACATTTAGCGCCGGCCCCATCAAACTAAGGAGGAGTTCCGGTTGACAATACGACCGACAACCGTGTTCAAAGGCCCGCACAAACGCCCGAACGGATTGGTGGCGGAGGCAGACTCCCTATGGATGTGC
>CAXXUG010000023.1:0-22571 GCA_963664835.2 Chloroflexota bacterium
GGAGGCCGGCATAGATTTTCGGCACCAACGCAACGACCGCGCCTACGTTATACAGGCCGGCGCCGCATTCTTCGATTTCAACGGAAACGGCCGGCAGGACATCTTCCTGACCAACTCCAATGGACCGAACGCGCTATACCGGAACAATGGAGATCGAACATTCACCGACATCGCGGCAAAGGCCGGGGGTGGCGAATCAGGATGAGATTACGATCGGCGTTGCCTGTGCCGACTACGACAACGATGGGAACTGCGACCTTCTGTTGACGAAGATCGGAGGGCTGCGACTGTTGCACAACAATGGGGATGGCACGTTCACCGACATGACCGACGCCGCCGGCCTGAATGTCTCCGGCGACCATCCCACTTCGGTCGTCTGGGCGGACTTCGACGGCGATGGTCATCTGGACCTATATGCCACCTACTGGTTGAATGAGCCGCCGCCGCTGATTCCAGATCAATCGGTCGAAGGTCTGAGCGATGCGTACACTGAGCTAGCGCGCAGGGATCACCTGTTCCGAAACAATGGAGACGGCACATTCACGGACGTCACCGAATACTTGAGGCAGGGCCCGGTGCATGGCGCCGGCCTGGCGGTCGGATTCTTCGACTACGACGACGACGGCCTTCCTGACCTATACGTGGTAAACGATTACGGCCACTACGTGCGGCCCCAACATCCTTTATCGCAACGTCGGTCCCGCGGACGGAGGATGGGCTTTCAAGGACGTAAGCGAACAGACTCGAGTCGATGCGGCGATGGACGGCATGGGCTTGGCGATTGGCGACTACGACGGTGATAGCCGGCTCGATATGTACGCAACGAACATAGGCGCGAACATCCTCTTCCGAAACCTCGGCGGTGAGGCGTTCGAAGAGACGACCACCGACGCCGGTGTCGGCCGGGCGGCGATCGGAGGCAGAGAATCGATTGGTTGGGGAACAGCCTTCCTGGACTTTGACAACGATGGACTTCTCGATCTCTATTTTGTCGCGGGAAAACTGTACCCGGAGGCGAACGCCGAGGGAGATTATCCGCCGGACCTAGCAAACGCATTGTTCCAAAACCGCGGCGATGGTACCTTCCGCGACGTATCCAAGATGACCGGCGCCGACCACGTCGGCGTCGCCCGGGGGATTGGCCGTGGCTGACTTCGATGGAGACGGGTTCCTCGATCTGCTAGTCGCGAACTACGATCAATCGCCGGCACTCTTGCGTAACTCCGGCAACAACAATCATTGGCTAAAGATTCGGCTGGTCGGCACCCGTAGCAACCGCGACGGCATAGGCGCCCGCCTTGTGCTCAAGGCCGGCGGGCGCGAGCAGATACGCGAGGTCCACAGCGGAACCAGCTTTCTGTCCCAGAACAGCTTGATCGCGCACTTCGGTCTCGGCAAGAGCAGGAGCGTCGACCAACTAGTCATCAAGTGGCCGAGCGGGGTTGTCCAAACCCTCACGAATCTGCCGGTCGATCGGGAAATCACGGCGACAGAACCGGCTTGATTCGAGTCTTGTCCCCAAACTTGAGTGGAAAGAGTTGCAGAGGCATGCAAACGCCAAGCACACCTATCCGTCGCTTGCCTGCCGCCGGCCCAAGAATCCACGAATCCCTGAAGCGCAGGGCGACGAGATTCTTACTGATTCTTGCTGTGGCCGTTCCGATAATCACCGGCTGCGATGGAGCGGCCGCTCTGCCGGAGACCGGAGGGGGCCAGGGACCGCCTGGAGCCGATGAGATGGTCGAGGTGCTCTGGCGGGACGCAATTCCGGCAATACTGCAACCTGAGTTCCTCACCTTCAGCGAAGCGCAAGGAAAATACTTCGATAGCGAGCCCATCATCGGCGTCGAGATTGCTGGAGAAGCGCGCGCCTATTCGATCGACTATCTGAACAACCACGAGGTAGTAAACGACCGACTGGCTGGGCGTGAGATCCTGGTAACGTGGTGACCGATTTGCGGCACTGGCATCGTGTATGCCAGAGAGATCGACGGAGAAGTCTACACATTTGGCGTCTCCGGCAAGCTTCTGCGAAACACTCTCGTAATGTACGACCACCAAACCAGCAGTGAGTGGGCCCAAGTCCTGGGGCAGGCGCTGACGGGTCCGATGACCGGGGCGAAGCTGGAATATTTGCCGGCTAGTCGGATGACTTGGCGGGAGTGGCGCCAGCGTTATCCAAACACGCTGGCGTTGGAGAACCCAGCGGACGCACACGGCGAGTATAGTCCGCCCAGGATTGGCGGAGGCGGCACTTTGAGAGAGGCTATCGTAGATCGCCGTCTGAACTCCCACCAACGTGTGATTGGGTTGATTGTTGGCGACACTCCCGTCGCTTATCCCCGTTCCGAATTGGAAGCGTCGCTGGTGCTCAATGACGTGGTCGATGAGACCCACCTGCTGATCACGTTCAACCCCAATACCGGCAGCGCAGCCGTCTTCGATCGTGAGCTCGAGGGGAGGGTTCTGACTTTTGCGCCGGACGGACATCAAGTGCACGCGATCAGGGATAAACAGACCGACACCGTTTGGGACAGGCTAAGCGGCCGGGCCATCGCCGGTCCTCTGAAGGGAAAGACCTTGACGATGGTGCCATTCACCGCCGCGTTCTGGTTTGGCTGGAAGGACAACTTTCCGGCGACTCGCGTCTATGGGATGTGAGCTGTCGGCATCCGTCTGGTGGCTCCGGTCAACGCGACTAGCTCCAACGCATGAAGATGACGGGTTGGTAGCTCCAGCCGGCGGCGACAAGGGTCCTGGCAATAACGCGTTTCATTAAGGCAACATCGTAGCCACGGCTTGATGGCGACTCGGTTCCAAGCGCTCGATTTCGTTCATCCCGGTTGGCCTGCGGCCGGTACCAGGAAAGTAGATCCAAGCCCACCACCGGCCTGCGCCGGATTATGACATCGCCGTCGGCGCTCCATTGGCCCTGTGGCTTCACCCGATAGCCTTGTTCGGCGACTCTTGCGGTCCTGCGCCGTCGGTCCATCCTCAGCCTGAGCGCCTTCGCCCGTATCAGTCCTTCGCGCCCAAAGAGGCCCTGCCAAGTGCGATCGTCTACCTTCCACTCCGCGACGAACTCGTTCGGCTTCGAACGGACAACCGTCCAACCCGTAGAGTCGCAATTCAGCGATAGGAGACGGCGTTCCACTTTATCGACGGGCAGACTCTGGGTTTTCCGGTCTGGCCGTATCGCCAGCAATCGGGACGCGAGTATCGGCCAGAACAGGCCGGCAAGTGCAACGCCGGCGAGCGGCCAATAGAGAATCTGCATTGGGTCGGCTTCTTCCAGGGTGATGAGGGTCGCCGGCCCTTCGCGTTTCTCGATGTACGGAAGATAGCTGAGCATTGTTGTCGTCCATTCGTCGTCGATCGCATAAGCGGCACTCAGCCAGACGCCATCCACCCACGCATAGGTCTGCCTGGAATCAACTTGCCAATAGGCGTAACCCTGGACCGGGTTGAAAGTTAACGAGGTCGCATCGGGCTGATTCGCCAGACTAAAGAGGGCGATGTAAGCTAACCACGGATTCGAGAACTTTCGCATCGTTACTGTCGACAAGCCCTCGATAAACGGAGAGCTGGCAACAGGTATAAAGACATAGGCTTGGGCACGGGCTATGTCCCCCATCGCGGGCTGCACGTCCCTGATCTGATATATCCGAGGCTGGGTGAACCCGGGTCTGAGTGGCTGGCCTTGTCCCGAAGGGTGCATCAATGGCGGCAGTGTTCGCTGCATAATCATCGGGCGCAGGGCTTGACCCGGCCTCTGGCTGGGATCAATTGTGCCGATTGTTCGGTAGGGAGGCGACTCTACAGCGTACAACAAGACCACGCCACCGGCTGCTGCACAGGCTCCGAGTAGGACCGTCATGATCAGTACGCGTAGCAGGTTACGGTTCAAAATACTCTATCGCGGCAAGGCCCTAACTAGAGCGGCTGCGGATCTGGTACCGCCCGCAGGTGAAAACGGTCGATTGCGCCGACACACGGATCGCGAGACGATTACGAGCGCAGTGTCGCCCAGTATGCTTCACGTAGGCAATTATGGGTTGGTCCCGGCGAATGGGTCAATGACAGTACGATCCGGCAACTGGACGGCGACTGGAGCTAATCGATGAGAGTAATCGACCGCAAGGAGATCACGTAACGATAACCGGACTAGTAGTTGGCGATTGAGATCATCCGACGTTAGACCGATCCTGGGTTGCTTGGACTGGAACCACTCGCAATGACGCGCGTCGCAGCGATCATCTTGCGACAATATGGTCGCCGACGCATTGAGGAACGAACTGCCGTTCACGCGAATATCAGATGGCCGACGGTGCGCGAGGGGAGACTTGAACTCCCACCCCATTGCTGGGACTAGCTCCTAAGGCTAGCGCGTCTGCCAATTCCGCCACTCGCGCGTCTTGGAGGGGGCGGGAACATTATAGTTCTCGATCGGGTAAAGCGCTAAACCCGGATCGCCGCGGGATGGACATGCCCACGGGCAGGCAGGAGCGTCACGAGATCAGGTTTTGGCGACTACTCACCGTCGTTGCTTCTTCCATCATGGCCGGCCGGCGCCTCAACCGCTTGGTAAATCTTCTTATCTGAGGATCGGCCGGGCCTAACCAGGTCGACAAGCTTGACAGCCAGGTGAAGCCTGAAACGGTCTCCCTCATCTTCCAAGTCCAAGCCTGAGAGTTGGGATATACGCTCCAGCCGGTAGCTGACAGTATTGCGATGCAGGATCAGTTGTTCGGCCGTTCGGCTCAAGTTGCCGTGATTGGCGAAGAAAGCTCTCAATGTGTCCACCAACTCGCCGTCGTGCTCTCGATCGTATTCCATCAATTGCGCCAGAGTCTCCTGGTAGAAACTCTCCAACTCGGCGGTGCCCTGGAGATGGAATAGCAATCTATGTATGCCGAGCTCTTCGAAATCGGTCGTCCGATCACCACCATATAGCCTCAAGGCGATACTCAAAGCCTGTTCGGCCTCGCGAAAGGACTGTCTTAACTCACTGGGCCGAGGGTAAACACGGCCAACGGCTGCAGACACGGTCGCGGCCGGCATTGCTTGAGAAATCTCCAGCCGCAAACGCTCCAGAGCCGGCTTGACGCGGGAGATGTCCCCGCCGGCCGGCACAGGCCAGATCAGGATGCCTGTGCCACCATTAACCCTGAGCATCGCCCGGATGCGGCGGTGAGACACGGCCCTTGCCAACCTACGGGCGAACACCTGACTCGGAGTCTGAATGTCGCCATCGTCGTCCACTGGAGTCGAATCGAATTCACCGTCCGGAGCGTCCAACGCAATCACTGTAACGACGTGAGGCTCCGTGAGATCGTAACCCATCAACTGAGCTCGGCCGACGATGACCGCATCGCTGGTAGTGGAGCCGGAGACTAGCTCGTCGACAAAGTCGCTGCGGATCCGGCTCTCGGCTTCACTAATTGCCAGACTCTTCGCCATTTCGATCGCGCAGACTGCGGCGCCGCGGGCCGGTCGCTATCCGGTCGATTTCGTCAAGCTCCTGCTCCGGGCCTATCAGCGACAAATAGCTGTCTACCCTGTCCCGGACAACGATCGGAGCCACATAGCGTGCCCAGCCGGGAGCATTAAGATGGCGCAACGCGACCGGCGGAGAGGTGATGACCATCGACTGGCCGGCAAACCACCCCTCTGGATCGGCTGAGTCACGGAGCGAAACCTGAAGCTCCTCTCGGGTCACGGTTGAGTTTGGCGGCACTGCCAACAGCTGCAAGGAAAGCGCAGAGTCTTCGACCGCGACCAATTTCCCGGTCAACTCCACCAACTTTTCGGCAATCGCCTCTATGCCCAGGTTGTCGATCGCCTGTTGCGCCAACTCTCGGTATATCTGAACGCCGCGCTGCTCTATCTCGGCTTGCCGATTGATGATGAGCGCGATGGTTCGCTTTTCTATCTCGCGCAGCTTGGAGTCGGACGGCAATTTGAGCAACGGAATACCGATGGCATTCGCGATTGCCCCGGCGCCCGGCGGTACGCCGGTCATAGTCACCACACCGGCAGCGCCCATTTGGGCAAGTCTGCTGAGGAGATTCGCAAGAGAGGAATGCCGGCTCGATCGTCCGGCAACCGATCCGGCCAGAAGTACCAAGTCTCCGGACTCGATGCGTCCTAGCGAGGAATGCTCGAGTTGAGCGACTCTTACCCAGAGCACGGGACGAGCGAGTCCGATCAGCCCTCCGACTAGCTCGGTTCCGGCCGGCAGGGCAAATCTACGAATCTCCTCGACAGTAGGGGCTGAAGTCTCAGTCGCCTCAATCATGAAATGCCACGCGTTCTATTGCCAAGTTCGATTGATCCGCGCGAACCGCCAACCATCAGCAGGGATTTAGCTCACGGCGCATCCGGTAGTCAGTTCCAGGGCCGGCGCAACCTGACGCCCTGATTCGCGGGGGCGTAGGTCGACCAAGTAGGCCGCCAACTCGTCCCCGCCGGGCAAGGAAATGTCAGGAGTCAAATCAAGCACTGGTTTGATCATAAACCAACGACGCGAAAGATACTTGTGCGGCACACATAATCCCCTCTCGCGCAGCACGAGTTCACCGTACAGGAGCAGATCAAGATCTATCGGGCGGGGATGCCAGCGAGCCGCGGAGATTTCACGGCCCATCGCGGCCTCGATTACTTTGATTCGTACAAGCAGTTGCTTTGGACCCAAGGCGCACTGGAAGAGAGCAGCGCAGTTTAGAAACGGCGATTGATCAGTGTAGCCCCAAGGTTTGGTCTCGTACACTGGAGAGGCTCTGACAAATCGAACGCCCGGCGTCGCGTCCAGCATTTCAAGTCCGCGTCGCAAATTAGACAGTCGATCGCCGAGGTTGGCGCCGGCGCCGATATACACTCTAGCCGTCAAGGGTTTGCTTCCTTCACCTCGGCTGATTGCCTCCACTCTCGTCCAAGCATTGCGTCGGTCATCCGCGCAACTCTAACCATCGCCCGTACGTCGTGGACTCTTACGATGTCTGCGCCGTGACATATGGCCAATGCTACCGACGCGGCAGTGCCCTCCAGTCGATCGGCAACTTCAAGGTCCAACACGCGGCCAATGAAGGACTTGCGCGAAGTGCCGACCAGTATCGGCTGGCCAAGCGCCTTGAACTCTCCGAGCCGGCCCATTATTTCGAGGTTGTGATCGACGGTCTTGGCGAAACCGATCCCCGGATCTACGATTACCTGGTCACGCAATATGCCGGCCGAGCAAGCTATCTCGACACTCTGCGCCAGTGACTCGGCTACCTCGGCAACGACGTCACCATATTCGGCGAGGCTCATCATCGTTTCAGGAGTGCCACGGGTGTGCATCACGACGATCGGCGCTCGAGACTCGGCTGCCAAGTGGGCCAACTCAGGATTAGTTCGCAGCCCATTAACGTCATTGACTATCTGGGCGCCGGCCGCCAACGCCGCTCTTGCCACTTCCGGCTTGGAGGTGTCAATTGAGATTGGCGCCATCACCTCGGTCATCAAACCCTCTATCACCGGCACCACGCGACGCTTCTCCTCCTCGGCGCTGACAGGACGTGCGCCAGGCCGGGTGCTTTCACCACCGATATCGAGGATATCTGCACCTTCCGCAACCAATCGCCGGCCGACCTCAATTGCACTCGCGGGGTCGCCAGCGGTACCGTCACCGGCGAATGAGTCTGGGGTGACGTTGAGGACGCCCATAATCAAGGTTCGCCTGCCCAAGGGCAAGAGAAACCCGCGGCAATCGAGGTACCGGCTGGGTGGCCTGCTCACCTCGCCAAGATGGGCAAGGTCATCGTTTAGACCGTCCAACTCCTGACGCAGACGCGATATCCGCGATACCACCCTGCCAATTGCTTCGCTCTGGCCTTCCATTCCCCAGCCTGCCTACGGTGCCGGGAGCCGTTCCGTCACGTATCGCCGGGCCCAATTCAACTTGTCGGCGGAAAAGAAGCGCTCGACGTAGGGCGAATCTGGACCTGTCTGGGAGCTTAGCCATTGATCGAAGTATCTTGCCCGGGTCTGCTCCAGCAGCGTCGGTTCAAGCGCGCGCTTGATTGGCCCATCCTCCACTTCAATGACGTGAAAGCCAAAAGGCGTTCGAACCGGGTCAGAGGTCTGGCCGGCCGGCAACGAGAATGCGACCTCCTCGAACTCTTTTACCATTATCCCACGGGGGAACCATCCCAGCTCGCCGCCTTTGTCCCTGTTTGAAGTGTCATTCGACAGCTCGGCCGCGAGATCAGCAAAATCTTCGCCGGCGGTCAATCGTTCAATCACGGAATTAGCCGCTTCCTCCGTATCGACCAGGATATGGCGGGCCCTGACTTGCTCAGAACTCGTTGGCGCTTCCAACTCGAAGATCTGGCGCAGTAGCTCGCGCAGAGCAGTTGGCTCATGTAACAGCGTCCGGAACTCCGCCGGCGAGAAGTATTCAGATTGTCCGATAATCTCGGAGAGCATGGATTGGGCCTCTTCCAGGGCACCCGCCGACGGATCCGACTGTTCGCCCGAGTCGTCCATAGCATCTATAACGGATAAGGATCGGGGAATTCCCGGCGATGGGTCCAGGATCCGGCGAAGCGCGTAGTCCATCGCCGGCGAATTCACGGTAACTCCACGTCGATTTGCTTCGTCGCGCAGTATCTGTCCTTCGATAAGGCCATCGAGCGTGTCCTGCTCCACACTCGCCACCTTTCTGCGGAGGTTGTCAAACTGCTGGCGCAAGATCTGCTTATATACCTCGGCTTCGTCCGATTCGTCGTCAGTAAGCTCTGTCAGACGGTCTTGTATTGTCGAGATTTGACGTCGAATCAGAAGCTGATTGAAACCGAGTGTCTTGGCGTAAGTCTCTGTGGATATAGAGTGACCGTTGACCTCTGCGATCGGCTCGCCGCCTTTTGCGACAAATTCGCGCCAATAGCCGAAAGCGGGCACAGACAATATCACCAGTATCGTCGCAGCGACGGCGAGAAAAATGAGCCAGCGCTGCCGTTGCTGGCGAGCCGTGCGCGATTGCCTCCGTAGAGCGTGTGTAGTTACACGACCGGACTTGGCAATCGAATGCTGAACGCTACGCTTGGGCCTGGGCGGCAATGGGAGAGACCTCCTTCAGCTACGGAATGGAGTTCCAAGTCCGGGGGCACGCGCCGAACGCGACCCACGACTTGGAATCGGAAAACAACGCCGGGCTCCAAGCCGAGCGCCGTAGGCTCCGGCGGGGCAATACTTCTCGCCCGGCTATTCCGAAGTGGCCGACGGGGTTGACGGTGGGGCGTTGTCCGACAGCTCTGAAGCCTGACTTTCGCTGGTTGCGGGAGTCGGCTGAGCAACGGATCGTGGCTGTTCAGCGGCTGGCGGGGGAGCTGATGGCGAAACCCCAGGCGAGCCGGACGGATTGCTTCGGGAATCGTGGTGGGAAGGGGAGCGCCGGCCGTAGCCCGATCCTGAATGACCTCTGTGCGGCAAGACATAGAACGACTGGTCCAGCGCGTGAAGGCTGGTATAGGGCAACAGGGCAACGTGGCGGGCGCGCTTGATTGCCTTGGTCAAGGCTCTCTGATGACGGGCGCAGGCGCCGGTCTTGCGCCGCGCCTGAATCTTGCCTCGCTCGGAAACGAAGCGGCGAAGCCTGCTCACGTCTTTGTAGTCAACGTACTCGATCTTGTTGACGCAAAGCTCGCATACCTTGCGCCGGGGAGCGTAGCGGAATCCGGATCGCGGCCGGCCGCGACCCGCGTACGGACGTGTCCCCGGGCCCCCCTGCGACTGACGGGCCGGCGGTGAGACCGGTCTCGGTGCTGTAGTCGGAGCTTCGGTGGTGGTCGGAGCCTGGGTTCTAGTTTCCAAGATTCTTCATCCTTGTACTGGTCAGGGACTTTTTACTCGATGCACCCATGATTAGAATGGTATGTCGTCGGGTTCTACGTCGCCATCGCCGGACTGGGCTCTGTCGTACTCGCCGGCGCCGCGCCGGTCGAGGAACTGCACGCTAAATGCCTGCACCTCGGTGATATAGCGCTTCTGACCCTGCTGGTCCTCCCAAGAGCGAGTTCGTAAACGACCTTCGACGTAGACTGTGCTACCCTTCTGCAGGTACTGGCTGCACATCTCAGCCCGTCGTTCCCAAGTGACCACGTTGAACCACTCGGTCTCTTCCCTTCGCTCACCCTCCGGAGTGGTCCAAGACCGGCCCGCAGCCACTGAAAATTTAGTGGTGGGAACGCCGCTTGCCGTGTAGCGCATCTCCGGATCACGCCCCAAGTTACCGATGATCATTACTTTGTTCAGCGATCCAGCCATCAGCCTTTCAAGCCTCCTGTCCTCGTCTGAAACGATCTTTGGTCGAAAATATAGTTGGTTCGGAAACCCACGTCACGCTAACCATTCTATCCTAATGCGCGCGTATGTTCTAGGAGTACGCGGCTGAAGCCAGCGACAGCGCTCTTAGCACAGTTTAGCTGCGGGCGTCCCCGATAATCTGGTACCGGATAACGCTATCGTCGAGCTTCATTCTGCGTTCCAGCGGAGGCAAGGCATTGGGCGTGGCCTGGAAGTAGATCAAGTGATAGTCTCCCTCTCGGTGGTCCTCGATCTTGTAGGCCAGAAGCCGCCGTCCCAGTGCTTCTGTGTTGGTCACTTCGCCGCCGCCATCCGTTATCCACTGGCTGACACGTTCGCCAATGGATAACGTTTCATCGCTAGGGATCTGGGGTCTGACGATGAGCATTAGCTCGTATTCGCGCACTGTGGCTCCTTCCTATGGAATAGCTCCGATCTCCGCAACTGAACACGATACAGCCACAGCGCCGGAACAGAAAGGGCATTGCGACCGGCCGAATGCGTCGGCCGCAAGCAATATGTAATTTAACTCGGGCGATTATATCACGACCTCGGGGTACCCAGATTCGTTGGGCCAACGGCGGCGACCCTAAGGCGCAATGACTGGGACCACCTCCGCCCAAGGCGGCATGATGAGGTACATAAGCTTGATCGGTCGTTTAGGAGTATAATCCTGAGGTACGCAGTTGAGCGTCTGTTTCTCGAAAGGCTGAGGTTTACCCGATGCAGCTAATCTTCGAAAGAGGTAGTTCTTCGTCGCCGCGAGGACACGTTCTGCTGTATTTTCGCGACGCTGCGAACCCGAATGAAATCTACGCCACCTACCTTGTGGTACTCCCTATTCCCATCGAGTTGTCGAAATACGTTCCACCGATGATGGCCGGCAAGATTCCGCAAATGGACGCGAAGACGATATCGGCAGTTCCTCTGCCACCCATACCGGAACGGGTCGAGGACGTGTCCCACTTGCAGGCTATGGCGGAAGCGCGCGAAGACGACCTGATCGATTGCGGTTCGTTCAACACGAGCGACATCGAGGCAGCGATGTCTTTAGTGAGCGACATTGCCCAGCGCTATGCCGAGATGTGGGCTGAACGGGTCTCTCAGATTCAACCAGATGAGACCACATTGGCCGAATCTGACGAAGGCGAGCTGGACATAAATGCTGTAATGTACGGATTGATGAGTGAGCAGCAGCGGCTCGCGGAGTTGACCAAGCTCGCCGGCCGGCTGCGGTATGCGGTAGATGGCCAGGACAACGTAGCACGCAACGACGTTCTCGACGAGATCAAACAGTTGGACCAACATTTGCCGGAGAAATACGATCTGGGCAGGTTCGTCGAAGTTGCCCAACAGCCCGGTGAAAAGGGCGCGAGGTTAGCCCAGCTTTACATTGACCGCTATTTCAAGCTGTACGACGAAAAGTACGAAGACGTTCGCAAGATCGACGAGGAAATCGCCAGCCTGACCGGCTGAGCGCGCGACCGTCTCGGGCGATTGCCACTGTGCTCGTCCTCTCCGCGCCTGATTCAATCTATTGACCTCTGTCTTTTTTGGTTCACCGTAGCGAAAGCCCTCGAGAAGTAGCGGATCACCGCCAGAGGGCTGCTATGTTAGAATGCCTGTCCGAATTCGCTCGCCCTATCCACGTTTCCGAGGTCTGCGCTTGGTACCGGCCCACGTTCTCGACGCGCGCGACTTTTCTCGCCAATGGCTCGAGGGCGAGTTGTTCAAGTTAGCTGAAGAACTCGGTCAACTTGGCGCTGCCGATTGGGCGGGAGCGCTGGCAGGCCGGCGTATGTTCTGCCTCTTCTACGAGCCCAGCCTGCGCACTATCGCCTCGTTCAAGTCGGCAATGCAGCTCCAAGGCGGCGTTGCCGATGACTTGGAACCGTTCCGGCAGCCACAGTCGCCGGCCACGGAGTCCCTGGAAGATGTCGTTCTCACGCTGAATCAGCTTCAGTACGATCTGATCGTCCTGCGCTACTCGGACGAAGGGGGATCCCAGAGAGCTGCACAGGTTTCTAGCATACCGGTGATCAATGCCGGCGACGGCCAAGGCCAGCATCCAACCCAGGCAATGCTCGATCTATTCACGATAAAACAGGAGTTGGGCCGGCTGGATGACCTGCACGTCGCGTTAGTCGGTGATCTGACTTTCGAGCGCTCTACCAACTCGCTGCTATTCATGCTCTCGAAGCTGGAGGGCATCAGACTGAGTCTGGTCTCGCCGGAAATGCTGAGGATTCGCCAGCACGTGCGCGACTTTTTGTATCAGGCTGGTGTGAAGTTCGACGAAATCACCGACTTGCGAAGTGTAGCTAACGAAGTGGACGTCATCTACATAACGAAGGCGCACACCGCGCGGCTGGATCTGTCGCTTCGCTACGGCAGTGGGGGCGAGTCGCACAATCGGGTGAGTGATGACGTGGTCGCCGCACTGCCCAACAACTCGATCGTAATGCACCCACTGCCTCGGGGTGAGGAGCTGCCGGCGGAGTTCGACGGAGACCGGAGGTTCGTGCAATTCAAGCAGGTTCGCAACGGTCTCTTGATTCGGATGGCCCTGCTTCGAATGCTGCTGATCTAGCTGGACCAGAGCCCTTTATCGCACCGCAAGCACGGAATCCGATCAGCCGGCGGAGCAGTCACAGAATTGCGAAACGCGTCTTTCCGACTGCACTTGTGTCTTGGATGGGTACACGCCTAGCTTGGATGGATTCCCCGAGTGGCTCCGATTGGACAATTGAGACGGCACTAGTACTGTAGTGAACAAGATGGGCCAGGCAAACCGTTCTTCGATTCAGCTTCAACACCGGCTAACTTCAACATTTGCTGAGCCCAATTGGGCGTTGTTATTTGTCCTGGTTGCGATCGCCTTAGCGCTGGCCATCCGGGTGTGGATGGGTCCGAATATCCGAGACGACGCTTACATTACTCTTCGCTATGCCGAACGCTTGGCTGACGGCCAAGGCTTCACATTCAATCCCGGCGAGCGGGTGCTGGGTACAACCACCCCACTGATGACGTTGATTGTGGCCGGATTGATCAAGTTGGGTGTTTCGTCACAGCTTGGCGCCGTATGGGTTGGGATAGCGAGCGACCTGGCTACGATAGCGATGCTGTACCTCTTAGGCCGTTCAATCGGCGCCACCAAAGCAGGCGTGGTCGCTGGTTATCTGTATTCTGTTCTCACTCCAATCGTAGGCCACGCTGTCTCGGGAATGGAGACTCCACTATATCTACTGCTCATCACTACGACCTTTACGATGGCCTTCCGGGGCCACCTGCGCCTTACGGCGGCGACAGCCGCGGTGGCGGTATTGCTTCGGCCAGACGCGCTGATCCTAGTGAGCGCACTCATTGGCGCTATTGCGCTGCAGACGTGGCATCGACGGCAAGGGCGCTCATTGAGAGACTCGATCAAGGCGATGCTGTGGCTCTATTGGCAGCCGGCCGCCGTTTTCGTCTTGGTAGTAGCACCGTGGGTTGGTGCCGCTTGGTTCTATTTCGGGTCTCCTATACCTCAGTCATTGATTGCGAAATGGGAGCTGCCGATACCAGACGATCCTCTGATTAGCGTCAAGTTACTAGCTAACTACTTCTCAGACACAAACAAGAGGTTTTTCCTCGCGTTCACCACCTTGGCCGCTATCGGAATTTTGTTCGACCTCCGAAAAAAGTGGCAATTCTGGCTCGTTCTCGCTTGGGCATTTGTTTACGCTGTACTCTTCGTGGTTACCAAGAAATTCGTCTATCCGATAATGCCATTTGAATGGTATTTCCTGCCGCTATTGATTCCCTATTCGTTTGCTGCTGCCCAGGGAATAGTCGCGATATCGCGGTGGCTTGGCACGGGGGTGCCGCGTGAGAGGAAGGTAGCTTCGTTTAGCCTCGCCACACTAGTGTCCATGGTGCTGGTACTTCACGTTCCGATGATAGTCGGAATGAAGGAAGAACTAGCTCGTGTTATAGGCGGGCGAGAGGAATTGTATTTCAGGATGGCCTCACACATTTTGCAGCGCGCGGGTGATGGCGAGGTGATTGCGGCCCGGGAAATCGGAGCATTGGGAGCAGGTTATCCAGGCCCAATACTTGATATGCACGGTCTAGTGACCCCTTGGGTAGTTGGCAACACACAAGTTGAAATCATCACCAAGGGTCAGCCGCACTGGATTGTCAACTACGATTCCTTGATGCCGACTGAGCTTATTGAGAATGAGTGGTTTGCAACCCACTACAGACCAGTCTACATTTTGCAAAACTGGGAGACTCGCAACTTGATTGCGTACCGCTGGTATCCCGCGCCAACGGTCTCGCGCGAGGTTGGGCCTATCTTGGGCGAGACATTCGAGTTGGTGGACATTCAGACTCAGTGGACGGACCGCGCCGACTCAAGCACCATTCACCTGGTATTGACCTGGCGAGCCCTGAAGACTCCGTCGGACCGGTACACTGTCTACACGCATCTCTATGACAGCCGGAACATTCAGCTAGTTCGACAAGACTTGCTGGTTCAACAGGACAATGAACCCCAAGAGGGATCCCGGCCGACTACCTCTTGGCGCGAGACGGAGTTGGTTGTCGATCGCTACGATCTAACGCTTCCCGCAAGCGCTGTCTCCGAAGACCTATTCCTGATTGTAGGCGTTTACAAGACTGCTGACCCTCAGGTTGAAATGAATTGGCGCACGCCGGCCGGTTCCGCAATCGGACGGCGGTTATACATTCCATTGGCAGGGACTCGGGGATTTGCACCGACGGCGACACTTCACCCATGCGACATAACGTTGGGTAACTCCATACGCCTAACCGGATATTCTGTCGCGCAATCGGATCAGTGGTTGGACTTTCGCCTTTATTGGCAGGTCATCGAGAGCGTAGACGTAGATTATGCGGTTTTTGCCCATCTAATTGACGCAACCGGTAACATCATCGCCCTAGACGACGGCCCACCCAGCCGAGGCAGATTCCACACGTCTACGTTGCAGGCCGGAGGGACGATCATCGATAGTCGCAGGATCCCTATGCGTAGCTACGATGCAGCCCACAGCTTCAGGGTTGGATTGTTCGACACAGCCGAAGACCGCAGATTGCTGCGGTCAGATGGTCAAGGCGACTCAGTGGTGATTTCCATTGATCCTGAACCAAAGTGCCAATGACGAAATCAATGCCGTGCTTCGATAGTCGTGATCGATTTTAAATCGCAGGCGGCACCAGTGGCTTTAGCCAGCCGGCTACCGTCATCCAACCTACCAGTTGCCTCGGTGGAGCGCTCTCAGCCAGCGCGCACCCAAACCCATGTTAGATCAATTCTGCAAGCGAAATGGGGCCGGGAGCACTGAAGTTAGGGGTGACGTCGAAACCAAGTGCATCTGGGAAGGGCCGGCAGTTCGGACTTCCGAGGCCACCGACTTCGGAATGACTGACCGAGAGTTGTTGGGGATAGACGCGGCAGGCCGCGCGCTATTGCGCCGGGTCGCGCCAGAACTATATGAGAATCTCCGAGAGGAAAGCCTTGGTCCGCTCGTGTCGCGTGTTGCCAAAAAACTCATCTGTCGTGCCCTCTTCGATAAAGCTCCCGTCATCGATCATTACCATACGGTCCGCCGCCTCCTTTGCGAACCCTATCTCGTGGCTGACAATCAGCATCGTCATTCCCGAGGTGGCCAACTCACGCATGACATCCAATACTTCCTTGATCATCTCCGGGTCCAAGGCTGAGGTCGGCTCGTCAAAGAGCATTATCTTAGGCTGCATGGCAAGAGCTCTGGCGATGGCTACACGTTGCTGTTGGCCGCCGGAAAGCTCGATCGGGTGCTTCATCGCCTGCTCTGGAATCCCAACTCTATCGAGGAGTCCTCTGGCCACGTCCTCCGCCTGATCACGCGGCCACTTTCTGACCTTTATCGGGGCCAGTGTGATGTTTTGCATCACGGTCAGGTGGGGAAACAGGTTGAAGGACTGGAACACCATGCCAACCTCCCGGCGGATGGCGTCAATGTTACGGACGTCGTTGGTCATCTCGACCCCGTCGACGATGATATCTCCTCGCTGATGCTGCTCCAGACGGTTGATCGTGCGGATGAAAGTGGACTTGCCCGACCCTGAAGGGCCGATGATAACCAACACCTCTCCTCTCTTGACGGTGGTGTTGATGCCTCGCAGGACGTGAAAATCGCCAAACCACTTATGCAAGTCGCGGCAGATGATGATATCGTCATTGCTCGACAAGCGATCGTTCTGTCCATCTGCGGTTTCCATCAGTTCCTCCCGGCCGGCGCCGGCCAAATGATTATCGCCGGCCTACACCCATGTGCCGTTCGATTGATTGCCCAACGTAAGAGATAGTGTATGTGAATACCCAGAAAACCACGGCCAAGAAAATAAACACCTCTTGGGCGCTGGGCAAATACTCCGGGTTTCCCTGAATGAAGGCGCGGCTGATTTCAACCGCATCCAGCATCCCAATGATATAGACCAGGGTTGTGTCCTTGAACAACGCCACAAATTGGCCGACGATGGCTGGAATGACGTTGCGAATGGCCTGCGGCAGCGAAATCAACAGAGTAGTCTGCCATCCGGCCAAACCCAAAGCACGGGCCGCTTCCTGTTGTCCTGGGTGCAGGGCTTCCAGTCCGCCGCGGATGTTCTCGGCCATGTATGCCGAGCTGAATAGAATGATGACTATGCTGGCTCGGAAGAGCGAGTTTTGGGGGAAGTTTTCCGGGAACGCCAGCGGGACAAGCACCTGTGACATGAACAGCAGAGTGATAAGGGGAACACCGCGGAATATCTCGATGAACGAGACACAGAGGAGCTTGACTATCGGTAGTTGGCTACGGCGTCCCAGTGCCAACGCGATTCCGATGGGCAAACTCACCACGATGCCGGCCACGGCCAGCAGCAGATTGAGCATCAAGCCGCCCCAGTTGTTCACAGACACCGGCTGCAGTAGAGGGATTCCAGCCACTCCCCCCAGCAGCACCAGCGTGACCAAGAACCCGCCGACCCCGAGAATCGCAATCCACCGCAACGATCCCAGGCCTGTGTAGCGGCCGAGCGCGAACCCGGCCAGCATCGCCGGAATGTTGGCCAAGAGCAGAATCCGCGCGTCTAGGCCAAGGTCTTCCATGCTGTAAGGTAGAAACGCTGAGAGGGCAGTGATCACCGCCACCAAGACGGCTATGCGCTTCGCGACACCCCCGCCGGCAACGGCCCAGGCCATGCCTAATAGGGCACTCACGATTAATAGTGCGGCTTGGGGCCTCCAGAAACAGTTCTGCCCCGGGCAGGAACCCTCTACGTTGTACTGACCAATAAGAAACCTGCCCCCCAGAGTGGGGATCACTTGCCAATCCGCTTCACCAAACACCCAACCTAAGCCAAACCAAATCCCCAACACTCCGAGGATCCCGAACACAATAGTGAGAACCGCGTTGTACCAGGTGCTGAAAAGATTATCCCGAATCCACGCGACGGGCCCGGATTCGAGTCGTGGGGGAGGCAAAGCTGGCGCGCGTTCGTATTGGACGGCCACTTCTTAACCCCCCTTGAAGCTGATGCGTCTGTTGTACAGGTTGCCCAACAGCGACCAAGAAAGGCTCATCGCTAAGTAGGCGAGCATTATCAAGATGAAAATCGAAACGGCAGGCGCGGTCTGGGTCATGGTCTTGGCGACGTTGGTAAGATCGGAATAGCCTATGGCCCCAGCCAAACTGCTGTTCTTGGTGAGATTCAACCATTGGCTGATCAATGGGGGAACTATCACGCGCAGGGCCTGCGGAAAGGTCACGTTCCGAAGCGTGTCAAATCCAGACAGTCCTAACGAACGGGACGCCTCGATTTGTCCCCGGCCGACTGACTGAATGCCGGCCCGCACGATCTCGGCGATAAACGATGCCGTGTACATCACCAAGCCGATCAGCAATGCTACCAGCCCGGCGGAGAACGTTATGCCTCCCTGAATGCGGCCAAAGGTCCCTTGTGGCGCCGGGTCAGAGATTACCAGCGGAGAAGAACCCGACGCTGCTGCCACGACAATCCAAGCGACGCCGCCGATGACCACGGCGGTCCCGAGTCCGTACAACATCGGATAGGAGGTGACGCCAGTCTCGATTTCGCGCCGGTTCCGCCGATTGTGTACCACGACCGCCGCGAAAATCGCCACAGCGGCCAAGGCAAACCAAATTCCCGCCGCCCTGCCATCAGCTACCGCCGGCCACGGTATGGACAAACCGGCATTGTTTACGAAGACTCGCTCGGCGAACACGTGTCCCTGCCGTACCGGGGGCAACGCCAGCATGATGTAGAACCAGAAGAAAAGTTGAATGATCAGAGGTACGTTGCGGAAGAATCCGATGTAGATTATCGCCAGACGCGCGACTATCCAGTTCGCGGACAGACGGGCTACACCGACGACGATGCCCAAAGCAGTGGCCAAAATAACGCCGGCAACGGCGACAACCACTGTGTTAGTGGCGGCAACGGCGAACGCGTAGAGGAAGGTGTCAGAGGACTGGTAGGGCAGGAAGTGTTGGCCGATGGGAGTCTGATAAGCCCGTTCGAGGAAACTGAACCCGTAGGGGATCTCGCGTTCCTGAATGGCGTTGGCTATGTTGATGAAGAACCAGGAAACCAGCGCCACCACCGCGACGCCCGACACAATCTGGTAAAACCATTGAAGGATCTGGGCATGGCGCCAAATCGGAATGCCTTGGTAGCTAAGCCTCGCCAGCATCAGGGCCACCACACCATTCGGATCAACTCGCCTCAACAAGCATGGGTTGCAGATTAAACGAGGGGGAGCGGCCAACGGTTTCCCGGCCGTCTCCCCCTATTGCGCAACGTTCAGCAACGAAGCGCGTCAGCTGCGAATACTGGTGGTTATCGCAACGGAGCAGCGTAGATCTGACCACCCTTGGGGCAATCGCCGCATGGAGCGTTGGCCCACAGTGCGTTGCGGCCGTTCTCCCGTGGGAGGTCGATACCACCCGGCCCCAGGTTGCGGTCGTATATGTCGCCATAGTTGCCTACGGCTTTGATTACGTCCTGAGCCACCGTATCGCTCAATCCCAGGCTATCTTGGCCGAAGGAGCCTTCGAAGCCCAAGAGTCGGTCAACCTTGGTGTCTCCCGTCGCGGAGGATGGAACAGAACCCTGGTCCACGCCGTACGCCTCAGCGTAAATCAGGATAGCCATTACGGTCTTGACTACGTCGAACCACTGGTCGTCGCCATGGGGAACCACCGGCCCCAGAGGCTCTTCGGAGATCGTCTCAGGCAGAATCACGTGGTCGGCCCTGTTGGCCAAGGCAGTACCCAACGCCGCCAACTGCGAGCGGTCATTTGTGAAGGCGTCGCATTGACCACTCTCGTATGCAGCGACCACAGCGTCGGTGTCCTCAAACGTAACCGTCGAAATGTTGAGGTTGTTCTGATCGGAGAAGTCCTGAAGATTCAACTCGGTTGTGGTCCCCTGTGTAACGCAGACGGACGCATCTTTCAATTCCAAGGCGCTATCGATGCCGAGATCCTTGTTCACCATGAACCCCTGGCCATCGTAGAACATCGTCTGTGCGTAATTGCCCCACTGGGAATCTCGCGACGTGGTCCAAGTTACCGTTCGAACCAGCAAATCTACTTCGCCGGACTGAATGGTGGGACCGCGCTCTGCAGCCGTGATCAAGCGAATCTGGATCGCGTTGGGGTCACCGAGAACCGCGGTTGCGACGGCACGGCAGAGGTCTATGTCAAAACCAACATTGTTGCCGGCGTCATCCAGGTAACCATACCCGGGCACATCGTTGCGGCTGGCGCAGATAAGCTCACCGCGAGCCTTGATGGCATCCAACCGGCTGCTCTCATCCATCGCGGCCATGGCGTCTGCCTTGGCCTGGTCCAACTCCATCTTGGTAGTTTCCAACTCTTGTTTTACCGCGTCGAACTCCTCCATCGTAACTTCCGGCTCGGGGGCTTCCTGTTCGCAGGCAACAACGAGGCCCAATACGAGGAGGGAAATCAACGCGAAGGATAGGTACTTTGGAACCGAGGTCATAGCATTCTCCATTAGATTTGTAGTTGGCATACTGCCCTGCTCACACGAAACGAAACGGCGGACTGCGAGCGAAATCGCATTGCACAACCCGATGCCACAACCCATCTGGGTTTCGATCCCACGAACTCGACCTTAATGGGCCACGCATTCGGAATCCAACTTGACCTTGCTCGTCCCAAGCACAGACCTAGCGAACTGGCATCTCCGTCAATTGGTGTACGGCGACAGCCAGCCCATCCGAATTCAACAAAGGCTTGAGACTCCGCTTCCGCCCTATCGTGTTCGCCACACCGTTGAGGCTGGCTCGGAACCATCAAATCCCGGAAAAACCGGGGTTATGCCAGCCGTTCGCCGGTTAGGCAGTGTATTGATAGCACAATCGTCGTGTGACAGCAAGGGCCACACGCAACGAGGGCTTGTTAGGATTGCGGAAAATCGGTTAGTGTAGACTGCCCGGCCACCTGGAAATTTACCGCAACGGTGATTCCGGGTCAGTGTTCTCTTGTGGAGCCGCCAATCTTTGCCTAGACGTCTGCCTCTGTTGGCAATCGCCGTCACCTACTTCGCCCTTTCCTTCTCTTACAGTCTGGCAATCCCTCTGAACGAAGGTCCCGATGAGATTTGGCACTACCTCTACGTCAGGCACATCGCCGAGGGTAAGGGCCTGCCGATACAGGACCCAAGGGGTTACGGGGTTATGATCTCCCAACACGAGGCCTCACAAGCGCCGCTCTACTACTTAGTCGCCGGCCTAGTCACCAGCTGGATCACCACCACCGATCCAATGCTGGCGTTTGTCGAGAACCCTCAAGCCTCTATTGGGGATCCCTCCACGGTAGACAACAAGAATCGGTTCATTCACCCGGCCGCAGAAGACCATCTATTCGCCGACCACCCGCTCGCACAGCGAACTGCCCGCCTCGTCTCTGCCATATTCGGCTCGCTTACCGTATGGTTCACCGGAATAATCGCTCTGAGGCTTAGACCTGCCAACCTAGCCTTTGCCTCGCTTGCCGCCGGCCTCGTCGCTTTCAATCCACAATTCATCTTCACCGGCGCTACTGTCACAAACGACTCCTCGGTGGCTTTCGCCGGAAGCCTTCTGTTGTTTTGCATAGTCGCACTCTGGAGAGATCCCACGTCTCGGCGTTGGGCTCTCGCCTTAGGGGCCAGCGCCGGCGTCGCCTTCTTGACGAAGTTTTCCAGCACCGCGGCGATACTGCTCGTCGGGCTCGTGCTCGCCGCGATAGCCTGGCGCCGGCGCGATTGGCGGCTTTTCCTGACTCAATCGGCGATCATTGCGCTAACCGCTATCGCAATCTCTGGCTGGTGGTGGATCCGCAGCCTGATCTTGTATGGCGACCTGGCGCCAACGGGCGTTCTCGGTCACTCGGCATTGAGAGACGCAGCCACAATCGAGGAGATCGTATCTGACCTTGAAGGCTTGCTCTTTTCGTATTGGGGCGTTTTTGGCTGGTTCAACCTCAATGCTCCAATCTATGTCCATAGACTGTTCCACCTCTATATGGCCCTAGCAGCAGTAGGACTAGCAGTCGCTGCTATCAGGCATGGAATCCGCCGAACTGACGGCCGCTGGCTCGCGATCGCCGGCTGGAGCGCGCTTTTCCTGGGAGGTTTAATACGTTACCGCATCAGCTTCGCCGTCTTCCAGGGCCGGCTCCTATTCGGCGCAATCAGCTCAAATTCGCTGTTGCTGGCCGCGGGACTGTACGGACTGCTGCCGGCGCGTAGGGCCGGACTGGCGGTCACTGCCCTCCTGGCTTTCCCGTTGGCCGCTTCGATTTCGGTGGTGCCGACAACACTCTTGCCGGCCTTTGCCAAACCGGCACTCCTCGACAGCGCCTATTCCTTCGACGCTCAGCACGTCACCGATCAATCGATCGGTGGCTTTGCCAAGCTGCGCGGTTACTCTATTAGCTCCGATATGGTTCGTCCCGGAGATACGATGGCGGTCGACCTATTGTGGGAAGCACTAGAGGAAACCGATCAAAACTACCTGGTTTACGTCAAGCTTTTTGGCGGAGAAGGTCTCGTCGCAGGTCGAGACACGTTTCCCGGGCGCGGCAACTATGCGACGTCACTCTGGCGGAAGGGAGACCTTTTCATCGATCGTCACGTTATAAAGGTTCCAGATCAACTTGAGACTCCAA
>CAXXUG010000024.1:0-171743 GCA_963664835.2 Chloroflexota bacterium
ATCTCGGAGGAGTCCTCAGTCGGCAGGCACCGCCGGCTCAGCAAGAGGGTGCACTCCGGGGGCACGATGTTGGGGCCGGCGCCGCCCTCGATCAGCACGGGGGTGATTGTCGGCGACGATAACAAGGGGTGTGTTATCTTCTGAAGATCAGGCTCGACCTCGTCTTTGATAGCCGCGAGTACGGCCAACATCTGATAGATCGCGTTCACCCCGACCTCGGGCTTGGATGAGTGGGCAGCCTCGCCAAGGACCGTGATGTGCCAAAAGATGCCGCTTTTGTGGGCGCGTACAACCTGCAGTTCAGTCGGTTCCCCAACGATAGCGGCGTCAATCCGCTCCCCCATGTCGACAAACGAGTTGATGCCGGTGCCACCGCTCTCCTCGTCAACCGAGGCCAATGCGATCACGTTGACCCTCAACTCGGAGCGCCGGTTTGCCAGATTCGACATCGCGACCATCATCGCCGACAGTGAACCTTTGTCGTCACATGAGCCGCGACCGTACAGCCGGCCGTCCTTTACCCGTGGCTTGAAGAGTTCCGCACCGTGAGGAGTCACTCCGACGGTGTCGGTGTGGGCGTCCATTAACACCGTGCCGACCGGGTCGTCAGCGAACAGCCTGGCTACGACGTTGGGGCGACCGTCCGCCACCTCGTAGGATTCAACGTCGACGCCCAGCCTCTCATAGTAGTCCTGCACGTATGCTGCGATCTCTCGCTCGCCCTCGGTTGCGCCTGGGTACCGAGTGTTGACGCTATCTATGGAAACGAGATCGTGCAGAATCTGGATCACGTCGCTCATGCGGATCTCCGGCCTGGGCCGCCTGCGGCCCCGAATTCTGTGCCGACAGTGCCGAACCGGCGCTATCATAGCATGGCGAACGGGCGTCCCCGCCCTCCTCGGTCCACTGCAGGCTCGCTATCCGGGTGCCGCTACTCGAATATAATTCGACACAACTATGGAACGCTACAGGGATCAACCGCTTGGACCGGCGCCGCATATTGGCATTCTCACCAGCGATAAGCTTGGTGGATTCGTCGTAACCACGCCGTTACTCAGGGGACTCAAGGAGCGTTTTCCGGATGCTGTAGTTGACTTCTTCGGCGGAGAGAGAACATACGAGCTCGAAAACGCGTCCAGGTTCGTCGATTGGCGGTACTCCCTCTTCGGTCGCCAGGACAGCATGGCAATTCTGCCGCGAGCTATTGCTCAGAGACAGGACGCCGTCGGCCCCTACGATCTAGCGATCAATTTGGATTTCGAGCCGGCAACCGCCTTCGCCGCCACTCTCCTCAATCCCCGGTACGTCGCCGGCCCCGCCATGCGTCAGGATGGCCGCGGGCAGTTCCTGCCCGACGATAGTGGCCCGGTCGATAAGCTGCAAACCGACGATTGGTCAGCCGACGATCTCTTGGAGCGCTACCGGGGACTGCTGATCAGCGGCTTCATCGGCGAGATTTACTGTCGCAGGGCATATGTCGAGACCGACTTTTTCACTCCGGAGGTAACGGTCGCCGATCCGCCGATTCCGGTCCCGGACTTGCTCATCTCGACCGGCGCCACTCGCCCGGCCAAGCTCTGGCCCGCTACGTACTGGATGCGCTTCATACAACTCTGCCAGGATGAAGATTGGTCGGTTGGCCTGCTTGGCGCGGCGCCCGCCCATCAAGACACCTATGGCGTGGGACACGCGGAGCAATCAATCCTCGAAAAGACCCGCTCGATTGATCTGCGCGGCAAATTGAGCTTGCCCGAAGTGGCCGGCGCCCTACAAAGGTCCAGGGCCTGCGCCACCATCGACAACGGCATTCTGCACTTGTCGTACAGCGTCGGCACGCCGACCGTGGCGATGATAGGCGCCAGCCCGGTGCGTCTCTGGATGCCGCCTGTCGATAACTTGCATCTGGTATCTCCGGGCGACCCGTGCAACCTCTGCCACGAGAACCGCTACCGCAACGCCGGATGTTTGCTGCCGATTCACCAGTGCATGAACAGCGTTACGCCTGAAGCTGCGTTGGCGAGACTGAAAAGGGTCATCCGGCCGGCACGACCCGATCAGGACTGACCGGTGAATCGCGGCCTGCGCTTCTCCAGGAAGGCGTTTACTCCCTCTCGACCGTCAGCGCTGTTCAAGGTCGAACCGAATAGCTTAGCCTCCGCCGCCAATCCCACTTGAATCTCGTCCTCCGAGTGACGCCAGGCGGCTAACGCCGCTTCGACCGCCGATGGGCTGCTTTCGATGAATTGATCCGCCAGGCGATCCACAGCCTGTGCCAAGTCCCCGTCCGCAACAACCTCGTCAATCAAGCCGATCCGCAGAGCTTCCTCCGCGGAGATCAATTCGCCGGTCAGGACCAACCTCAGCGCTTCGTTGCGCTTTATCAGCCGGGGCAATCGCTGCGAGCCGCCGTAGCCAGGAATAAGACCGAGCCTAATCTCCGGCTGCCCCAGGCGGGCGCTTCTTGCCGCTATACGGAAGTGACAGGCCATCGCCAGCTCGTTGCCTCCACCCAGGCACAGCCCGTTTATCGAGGCTATCACCGGCTTGGAGGCGGACTCGATCGCAAGCGTCAGTGCCTGTCCAGTTCTCGCCAGGTCTTCGCCTGCCGATGCATCTTCAATCTCGGTGAAGACCTTGATGTTCATCCCCGCGGAAAATGCCCGTTGCCCATTGCCGGTCAATACAATTACCCGCACCTGCCTATCGGCAAGCGCCTCCTCTATCCTGGCGCCCAACTGAGTCATCATCTCCGCACTCAAAAGGTTCATCGGCGGGTCGTCCAGAGTCACGCGAGCGGTGGCGCCAGGCTCATATCGGACAAAATCAGCGTTCAATTTCTGCTCCAAGTACCGTGCGC
This sequence comes from Chloroflexota bacterium, assembly GCA_963664835.2. GTDB lineage: Bacteria > Chloroflexota > UBA6077 > FW602-bin22 > JBCLEL01. Next base: position 2,858 of record CAXXUG010000024.1, read on the forward strand.
CTTAGTATATCCGGTGGTTGCGACGCATCATTGAATCGATTTGGACGCAGGATCCAAACTGCGAGCGTCGAGGTCCAACCAGAATCCTGTCTCGCAGGCAGGTATGAGATCGTAGGTCAAAGACCGTCCGCGTCTTGCCGTTAAGGGCGCGATCTCGGTTCGACCCCACGATGGGCGGTTCGAAATGGGCCGCAGGAACCTTTGCCTCCTCGACCCATCTGACTCAGCTATAGGTCTGATTGTTGAACCAAGGTTGCCGCGGAATCTTTTAACAATTGTCCGTACCATGAAGCTAATTCTATGGAATAGAATGTGCGTGTCCCGTGGTGGGAGTTCTTCAGGCGTCAATGAAGATCGGGAAACCATTTACAACTCTTTGGTTTTGACGATCATTGACAAAGTCAGTAAGCTAACTCAGACGTCGGAACACCAACTCGACAGGATGGGTCGATGAGCGATCAGAATCTTCGTAAGCAAGACCTGCAGGCGTTCGAAGTGGCGCCGCTACAGAATCAGGATTGGAGCCCGGTCCAGCGATTCTTCATCCAGCGTCTTTGGCGTCTGCTCAACATGCAAAAGCAGTTCGACAGCGCGATCTCCCCGGAAGGCGTCAATATGATCCGGCGCGCAATCTACTCCACCTTCCAGGATTGTGCAACCTCTGGAGTCAGTGATGAAGCGTCACGGCTGATACGCGAAATGACTGATGACGAGGCTGGAGTTGCAGAGGGCCGCACTTCATAGGCCGGTAGACGCAATTCTCCAGGAACCCGGCCGATCCCGGTTAAGCCCCGTAGACTAATCTGAAGTTCCGCGCGCCCATTGTCTGACCGCCATCGCCGGCGGATTTAACGAAAGTTTCTAAACGTCCCCTCTGATGGTTTCCGTTTCCGAAGTCCGATAGATCTAGCGTCCCGCTGGCAGCCCGGGCTGCCCGTCGCGCCAACCTTGCCAGGCGCTTTCTCTCGGCGCGCTGAAGCTTTGCGCGTACCTTCTGCCTCCTACTCATGTAGGTCTGATGGCGCTTGTAGTCGCTGATGATCGCGTGCTTAGCGACGCCGGCGCGAAATCTCTTGAGAAGCTGCTCAAAGCCCTCGCCTTCGCGAAGGAGTACTTGCATATGGCGGTTTCACCCACTTTCCGGGCCAGAATTAGCTAAATAGCTATAGTCCATTTGAGATTCGACCTCATCCTATCGCGTTCAGATCGTTTACACAAGCGCCCGGCACCGACCACGGCCATCTGGCAAAGCCAACTTTGCGGTGCACAAGATGCCACTGGATCATCGGGGAGATGCGGGTTTGCATCCTGACGGAAGAAAAGGGTCTGCAAGCCTAACTAACTACTCGCGGAGAGAAAAATGCCTTAGCGCGGAGAGGCGAGTATGGTCTGGTTGGGAGGTCTATCCGTGGCGCCGCTGCCAGCGGTCTCGCTTCAGATTCTTGCGGTGCTTGTGCTTGTTCATCTTCTTGCGCCGCTTCTTGATGACCGAACTCAATAGATAACCTTTCTTCCATTCACGTCCAGGTTCGCGTACAGTATATCAAAATCGCAGTCGGTTCTGCCGGCTCGGGACTCCTCATATTTAGTCCGGCGGGTTTCACCCGCGCGACGGACTCGTCCCGTGCCGCTAATAAGGGGGTTGGAATTTGGCAGTCAAGGTGGCCCTGATTCCGCGACTTAATGAAGATGTTCAGGCCATATGTAGAGACCAGTTGCCTTCCGGCTTCGAGCTTACAGTTTCTGATCCGAGCGACGGGGATGATCAGTTTCTCGCTGACATCTCGCGAGTGAGTTTCGTGATCGGGTTCCCGCGCAATCTGCCGGCGAGATTCTGGCCCGAGGCCGGCCACCTGAAGCTCGTGCAGTCCCTTAGCGTCGGCACCGACGATGTGGATCTGGATGCCGCCAAGCGGGCAGGCGTGCCGGTGGCGGTCAACGGCGGCGCGAACGCGATTTCCGTAGCCGAGCACACGGTTCTTCTAATCCTTGCCCTGTACAGAAAGCTGGTCGCCACCGTCAACAGAGTCAATAATGGCGTTTGGGGTGACTCGCGGTTGGGCACCGAGCGGTATTTCGAGATCCATGGAAAGACCGTCGGCCTGCTCGGCCTGGGAAATATCGGCCGGATGGTTGCCGAGAGACTCGCCCCATTCCGTCCCAATCTCATCTATTACGATCCGTTCAGGTTGGATCAGGACCGCGAAAGGCAGTTGAACGTGGAGTACGTTACGTTCGACGAAGTTCTCGCACGCGCCGACATAGTCAGCTTGCACCTTCCCTTGACCGAGGAGACACATCACCTCATAGGGTCGCGAGAGCTTGCCCTGATGAAGGAAACGGCCATTCTCATCAACACTTCGCGCGGCCCATTGGTCGACGAAGCGGCACTTGTGGGCTCGCTGGATGCCGGCGCGATCGCCGGCGCCGGCCTGGATGTCCTCAGCCAGGAGCCGGCCCCTGCGGACCACCCCCTGCTGGGTAGAGACGATGTCATCGTAACGCCCCATATCGCCGGCCCGACCTGGGACAGTTGGCCCCGAAGGTTTGGGAACGGTTTCGCCAACATACGCCGAGTTCAGAACGGAGAGCCCCCTCTTTGGACCGCCTAGACCGGGCGGGTCGTGTCTAAAGCCGGTAGGTCCAAGATGCCTGGCTATACTTGTCTCTTGAGAGTTTGATGGCCCGCTCTTTTTCTTCAAGTGAGAGCTCGCCGGCCTCCATCTCGAAGCCGGCCGCCTCGAAACTCGCCCATACGGCGTCGCACAGCTCCCCGGCTGTGATTTCCCTTACCGCGATAGCGTCCAAGCCGGCCACCGTCGAAGCCAATTCTCCCGCAAGTTCGCTCTCGGTCCAGGGGTCGCTGACCAGCAGGGAAGCCCACCTGTCCGAATCGAATCGAATCGGGAGGATCGCGTGGATAAGCGAGTGGTCCCGCCGGCGGACTTGCGCGAACCCTGCGACTTTCCGTCCCCGGGCAAATGGCTCATACGGATTGGCGCCGGCGAGACAACAACGGGCCACCGGCCCAGCAGACCGAATCCCACGCGCTTCCGTTATGGATAAAGGTTTGGCGTCAATTCCGACGCCGGCAAAGGCGCTTGAGAGTAGTTCGCCGAACGGTCTGTAGCTCTCGGTGATGTCGGGGCTGTTCAATCTGTGCCCGTTCTGCACGACCAGCGATATGCCAAGCTGGTGTTCGTGATAGATGGCCGTTCCGCCAGACGCCCGCCGGACCAGCGCGACGCCGGAGCCGTCGATGCGGTCCAACCGCAGGTCATGTCGCACCCGCTGGGCGGTGCCGATTGACAAGGCTTGTTCAGTCCATTCGTAGAACCGAAGTGTAGGCCGGTCGAACAAGTCCGCATCCAGCAGAGCCTCGTCAACCGCCATGTTCCATGCGGCCGAACCTCCGGTAAGTGGCAGAATGCGCAATCTTGCTTTCACCTGTACCGTGTTTCTCTGCTCAACTGCCTTCGCTTACGCAGAGGAGGCCGGCCCGGTTCCCTTGCAACAGAGCGACTAGCAAGTTAGGAATCTTTCCGCGCCCACCTCCGGCCCGTCGCACTCGTCATCTTTACGAACTCAACTCACCTGCGCAGATTTCCACCGACGATGGTAGCGATCCCACGCTCCATAGGTTACCATTCCTCTTGCTGCAAAGCCGCCAGAAGAGGCGTCTTGCCCAGACTACAGTGCACTTGTAAGGGATGACAGACTGATGGCCGCTAAAACGATGTTCGACAAAATATGGGAGTCCCACCTCGTCCACGAGACTCCCGGCCAGCCTGCGATCCTGTATGTAGACCTGCACCTTGTCCACGAGGTCACCTCGGCCCAAGCGTTCGACGGTTTGAGAATGGCATCACGCAAGGTCCGGCGTCCAGAGTTGACCGTAGCCACAATGGACCACAACGTTCCAACCACCGAACGCCGGCTCCCCATCGCCGATCCGATCTCGCGCAAGCAGGTCGAAGTTCTCAGGGCCAACTGCGAAGAGTTTGGCATCACCCTGTACGACAGGGAAAGTCCCCGCCAGGGAATCGTCCACATTATCGGACCAGAGTTGGGTCTCACTCAACCCGGAATGATCATTGTGTGCGGCGACAGTCACACCTCCACGCACGGCGCATTCGGTGCGTTGGCGTTTGGCATAGGCACTTCCGAAGTCGAGCACGTCCTCGCGACGCAATGTCTTCAGCAGGACAAGCCCCAAACTCTCGAAATCAGGGTCGGAGGGACGCTACCGACCGGGGTGACCGCAAAAGACCTGATCCTCGGGATTATCGGAAAGATTGGCATCGACGGTGCCACCGGCCACGTGATCGAGTACACCGGCCAGGCCGTCAGGTCGCTCTCGATGGAGCAGCGCATGACGGTCTGCAATATGTCGATCGAAGCCGGCGGCAGAGCCGGCATGATCGCTCCTGATGCCACTACCTTCGAGTATGCTGAGGGTCGCCACCACGCTCCAAAGGGAGCCGAGTTCGACAAGGCGGTCGGCCGTTGGGAGGCTCTGAAGACCGACGAGGGCGCGACATTTGACAGAGTCGTCCAATTGGACGCCGGCCAGTTGAGTCCGCACGTAACTTGGGGTACGAATCCAGCGATGGTGGTCCCGGTCACTGAACGAGTGCCAGATCCCAGTTCGTTTGCCACCGACAGCGAAACACAGGCAGCGACCAGGGCGCTCGAGTACATGGCGCTTCAGCCGGGAACGCCTATACAGGATATTCCGATTGATCGTGTGTTCATTGGCTCCTGTACTAACGCCCGGATCGGAGATTTGCGCGCCGCAGCTGACTTCGTGCGAGGCCGAAAAGTTTCTGATAACGTTCGCGCGATGGTCGTTCCTGGCTCACAATTTGTAAAGGCCGAGGCTGAAGAAGAGGGGCTCGACAAGATATTCAAGGAATCCGGCTTCGAGTGGCGAGAGTCCGGATGCTCCATGTGCCTTGGCATGAATCCCGACATTTTAGAGCCGGGCGAACGCTGCGCCTCGACTTCCAATCGCAATTTCGAGGGTCGCCAGGGCAAGGGCGGACGAACCCATTTGGTCAGCCCGGAGATGGCCGCCGCCGCCGCAATAGCCGGCCACTTCGTCGATATTCGCGATTGGCTGACTTAGTCGGATCAATCCTGGTCCAATTGACTGCCACAATCTAGGCATATTTATCGAGGAACCGATCGAATGCAGCCTTTCAGGGAACATACCGGTGTCGTAGCGGTCTTGGATCGCGTGAATGTCGATACCGATCAGATCATCCCCAAACAGTTCTTGAAGCGGGTAGAGCGCACCGGTTTTGGTCAGTTCCTGTTTTTCGATTGGCGATATCACGATGGTGGACAGGTAAACCAAGACTTCGAACTGAATCAACCCGGCCTCGAGAAAGCGAGTATCCTCGTCGCCGGCCGCAACTTCGGATGCGGCTCTTCTCGTGAGCACGCTGCTTGGGCGTTGCAGGACTACGGATTCTGCGTCTTGATCGCCCCGTCGTTCGCTGACATCTTCTACAACAACTGCGCCAAGAACGGAATCCTGCTCATAACCGCTCCGGAAGACACCGTCAATCAGCTAGTTGCCCGGGCGCGCGTCGGGCCCGGCTACCAGGTCACCGCCGATTTGCAAAACAACCTGGTTTCCGATGGCGCCGGCCTGGAGTTTCGGTTCGAGATCGATTCGTTTCGCCGCCACAGCCTGCTCAATGGACTCGACGACATTGGCCTGACGTTGCAGCACGCGGAAAAGATCGATCTTTACGAAGAAACCTATCGGCCCTGGGAGCGCATCGCCTCAAGTTAGCGCCAACCACGCTCCGAATTAACTACCGACTTCTCCCCTACTCGGCCGGCAGCTCCAAGGGCGTATCGTCCCTGTTGGCCCACTCCCCCATCGAGCCATCGTAGTTGCGTACACTCGGATACCCGAGTAGCTTTAGGGTAAACATTCCGTGCGCCGCACGGATACCCCCTTGTCAATAGGTGTAGACGTTCTTGTCCGGCGTTACTCCCCGGTCTGTCAACATCTTGGTCAGGATTTCTGGCGACTTGAAAGTCCTTTGCCCCCTCGAGATGAAGTTGAGCCACTCCAGGTGGACTGCTCCCGGCACGTGGCCCCGCCGGCGGTTTCCCCGGTCGTTGCTCCCGGCATATTCCCCGTCCGAGCGAACGTCGAGGAAGACGGTGCCAGGGTCGCCCACCTGACTCTTCATCACTTCACAGACCCCCAACCAGTCTGGACTGACCATTGGAGTGAACTTGGCACCCGGTACTTTGCGCGTTACCAGGTCGATCGGCCGATTCTCCCCTACCCACTTGTGGAAACCGCCATTCAGCACTCTCACATTCGAGTGGCCATAGTAGTTCAGGCACCACCAGAACCTGGTGGCGTAGAGGCTGTTCGCCGCGTCGTACGCGATCACCATCGTATCGTCGCCGATGCCCATCCGGCTCATAGTCGAGGCGAATTGCTCCGGCCCCATAATGCGGGTGGCGCCTTCACGTTCCTTCAGATACATGTGGCCGATGTGACCGATTGCGCCTGGAATGTGGGCGCGGCCATAGGCGAGACGTTCGTCGGCATCGACTATCCGGATTTTTGGGTCGTGTAGATGCTCGGCGAGCCAATCGCACTCGACCAGCATGTCTGGGTTTGGGTAGATTAGTCCGGCCATCTGGTCTCCTCCTATATGGCTACTCGAATAATACGTACTCTCCGGGAAGCGATTACTCTGGTGGTAACCCTGTCCGCAGGCAAGCTATTATAGCGACGTTGACGGCGCGACCGCCCGGCTTCTTGGATTCATCGACTCGGACCGTGACAAAGGGAGTGCGTTCCGCCACCCCTGTCACCTCCATGCATGCCCCGCCGGCCGCCTAAAATGCCACGAGGCGAAGATGATCAAACCCTGCTACGCCCTCAACTCAAGCGTACGCAACAATTGCGTCTTGAGGTCGGCTACTCGTATGCAATGGTTGTTCGTGTCGGCAACGAACAATCGATCCCCGGCCACGCTCAGTCCCCCCGGCTCGTAGAGGCGCGCAGCGTTGCTTGTGCCGTCGATCAACCCCGGATTGCCATCCCCGACGTAAGTAAGGCATCCTCGATTGTGCGGAAATACGCGCTTCACCTTGTGGTTGTAGCTATCAGTTATGAATACCTCGTCTCCTCTCATGGCAATTCCCAGGGGATGTTGGAGCTTGACCTGATCCCCAAGTCCATCTTCATCGCCAAATACGAATAGACCCTCGCCGACGATGGTCGTCACCTTGGGTGGCCCTGATAGGTTCGCCATCCGGACCGAGCTTGTCTCGCTGTCCACCCAGTAGAGCAGGCCATTGCTCGCCTCCAATCCACTCGGTTGGGCCAGCATTGCCGAATCGGCGGCTCCGTCCGACAGTCCCTCCCGGCCGCTTCCAAGGAACGGCTTGATATGCGTCGCCTCAAGGTCCATCTCCCAGATCTGATGGAATCCCGCCATCGCGATGAACAGTCTTCCATCCGATATCGTCAGGTCCCAGGGAGAGTTCAACGCAACTTGCAATGGCGCGCCTCCGGCGTGATATCGCATGCTCTGGTGACCCACGCCGGCTAAGGTCGAAACATCTCCCGTCACAAGGTCTATCTTGCGGAGGGCGTGGTTTTCGGTATCGGCTACCAGCAGACTTTCGCCGTCCAACGTCAAACCCTGGGGACTGTCGAAAGCCGCCTCGTTTGCCTGACCGTCTTCCATCCCGGCTTGGCCGGACCCAAATGTACGTTCAATCCGGCCATCGAAATCAGCCTCGATTATTCGATGATTGTTGGTGTCGGCTATATACAGTTTCTCCGATGCTTGATTGGCCAGTACCTTGCCGGGATACAACAAGAGGCTCTCGGGTCGATCGTGGGCGACCTGTCTGTATGGCTTTGGGCCCCTGGTCAACAGTCCGGCCGAGTCGTAGGTGGCGATCATCCTTTGTAGGGCCCGATCCAGACCGTCGAGGCTGACCTCGCCTTCGTGTTTAGCCAATACCTTGCCGGCAGGGTCGATGAACATCAATGTCGGCCATGCTCTCACACCATATGTGCTCCAGACCTGAAACGCGTAGTCGTTCACGACAGGATGCGCGACGTTGCACCTCCGAACTGCTTCCAGCACATTCTGTGTGCTGCGCTCGGCCGGAAACTTGGCCGAATGAACTCCAATCACGGTAAGCTCGTCCGGATACTTCTCCTCGATCTTCCGCAACTGCGGAAGCAAATGCATGCAGTTGATTCAACAGAAGGTCCAAAAGTCGAGGATTACGATTCTCCCGGCTAGGTCCTTGATACTGATCGGGCTCTCTACGTTGATCCAATCCATGTCCGGCGGAAAATCCGGTGCATTGACCTTTCCCAGGTACTCCTCGTACGACTCACTAGACGACATGCCTGTCTCCCTTTATGAAAGCGATTTCCATCAACTTGGGTCGGGTTGGGCCAGCCGGGCGGCGCGTCTTGTTGAAACGCCGGCTGCCATCGTCCGACCCGCGCCTTAGCCTATATCAACATCAGGGAATCGGAAAGAATCCGGCGATGATCCCTACAGTCCTTCCCAGGTTCGCTAGCTGGCTTCTTCGAGCGCGGCCAAAAGGAAATTCAAGCCGGCAGTGGCGAAGGCCAATTTATTCGCTTGCCGGCTGCCGCCATTCAGTCTGGCTTCCATTGAGCCATCCTTAGGACCGGCCACGGCTATGGCCACCAGACCTACAGGTTTTGTCGAGCGACGTCCCGATTGCGGTCCGCCGATTCCTGTCTCGCTGAGAACCCAGTCGGCGCCCAGAACCCTGCGGCAGGCCCGCGCCATTTCCGTCGCCGCGGACTCGCTAACCGCAGACGCCGCCTTCAATTCTAGTAGGCGTTGCCTTGCTCGACTCGAATACGGCACTAGGGACCCTATATACCAGTCTGATGCGCCGACGATATCGGTGAGAATGCTGCTGATGAGCCCGCCGGCGCTGGTCTCCACTACGGCCAGCGTCTCTTTTCGGGCGGTCAAGATTCGAGCGATCCTGCGAGCGGCCTCCGTGGGTTCGCTAATGTCCCCTAGTTCTTCCGAAGCCAACTGATTTCAGCTCAGGAGTTGGGCTCCGGTGCCCGAGCGGACTGCAAGGCGCCTAGGTCCGCCTCGAAATCCTGAATCGTCGACCGCAACCGCTCTATGTGCTGCTGGACTGTAGTTCTCTCGGATTGAGGCCTGTCATACATGTCCCAGGCAACCGTAAGAGCGGTTCGCAGTGTCGTGATCATCTGCCGTAAGTCTTTCTCATCGGAGGCTGAGGCTATAGTTAGCCGCCCGGCGGCGTCGTATAATCGCCAAGCCATTTCGCCGGGTGTCGTCAACGTGGCCTCGCCTTCGCCGTCGCCCCGCCCGCCACGGACCTGGCGCGCCCACTCCGCCAGCGCGTCGGCGACGTTGGTCAGTACTTCGAGGTCTTCTTCCGATAGTTGGTCCCATTCGGTAGTTGGCGGTCGAAAGTAAGCCGAGTCGTAGCTTGATTCTTTTCGCTCGCTGATGGTGACCTCCCGGGGCGATTGCATGGTGCGACCACTAATCCCCGCTGAGCAGAGAGATTGTAGCAGTCACATTATAGCCGCGATAGTTGAACGACATAATCGCCGAGTTGGTTGCAATTGCCAGCACATTCCGAAATCTTCTTGTACGCAAGGAGCCGGCAGCGACGAACAACCCAGGCTAACTTCATACAGGTACGGTGGACTGGAACGTGTTTTTTCAATGCCGCCCGGGGTGTCGGTGCCCTGCCTAACCCTGATCCCGAGTGCGCAATAGCGACAAATGGCGCCCCACTCTATAACATGTGCCTCGAACGAAACTCTCGTCTCTGGTGGGCCCGCAACGTCCACTATATTTTTTGGCAAGAGAATTGCTGGGAGATTTGCAGTGTCAAGCGGCAGCCTCGTCCGGCGGCGCAGTTTGAGGGACCTGATCAATGACACGTCCCACATGTTCGAGAAGGACCTCATCGGACTCGCAGTCCTGACCGGAATTTACTACGCGGTCGTGTTAATCCTGATGTTCGCGCTGTTTGGCTCGACTTTCATGACCCCGCTAATGCCCGCAGGCGAGTCCCCGGGGCTCGAAAGATCTCTTCCGTCGGACAGTGACGTGTCGGCGGTGCAGGTCATTATCGCGGTCGTTGGATTCTTGTTGGCGGCGATGGCCTATGTCAGTGGGCTCATATGGCTCGTCGCGAGCCGCTTTAGCGATAATCCCAGCCTGAACTTCGAGGACGCGCTCGTTCTGGGACTGCGAAGCCTCCCTCAGCTCATGGGGGTAGTGACCATACAGCTCTTGGCTTTAGGCTCCTTGATAGTCGTACCGGCTATTGCGTTGCCGCCCTTGATGCTCGTGACCATACCAGTGGCCGTATGGATCGGCATCAAATGGTCCTTCGCATTGCACGCGGTGGTTCTTGAAGGTCGCGGAGTTTACACGGCCTTTGGCCGGAGTGGGGAGCTAGTAAAAGGCTCTTGGCTCCGGGTTTTTGGGATAATCATGATGATCGGGATTATCTTTGGGGTTCTGACGTCGCTGGTCGGTGAATTTGACACGAGCGGATGGATAACATTCGCGTTGACTGTCGTGGCAACTCCAATACAAGTTGTAGTCGTAACTCTTTTGTACGGGGACTTGAGGGCCCGATTCGACGAGCGCTGTCCGTTGGTCGAGTCAGTCTAGAGCCGGCCTCAACAGAGGCTACCCTGACGGATCCCGATCGCGCGTGTTTACCCCTGACCTTCGAGGATACGCCAAATCTCGTCTCGGGCCGGCGGCTCCAACGGCAAAGTCCCCTCCTGCGTTATCAAACTGCGAGAGGCATCAGAATGAAAACGACCGATCTCTGTAACAGCCATTCCCCGTTCCTTTAGCGCGCCGGCGGTACGATCCGGCACGGCTGTGGCGATTAGCATGGTGCCGCTTGTGATCAGTCGCAATGGGTCTATGCCGAGAATCGAGCATATCGCTAGAGTCTCCGTTCGAATGGGCACCCGTTCAGCGTACAGCGTCATGCCTAACCCCGACGCCTCTGCCATCTCCCACGATGCGCCGATAATGCCTCCTTCCGTTGCATCGTGAAGGCCGGATGCGCCTGAGCCGGCCGCCGAAAGTCCCTCCTCTACAACGCTGATCTCGTTCACGAAGCTCTGGGCTCGCTTCAATACTTCCACGCCAACTTTGCCCTCGAGTCGATCCGAAAGATCGGTTGCCAGGATGGCGGTCCCTTCCAATCCGGCTGCCTTCGTCATCAACAACGAATCGCCGGCCTCACAGCCACTGGCGCCCAGGATTCTGTTTCGGCCCGACCTGCCGATCGCGGTCGTTACAACAATCGGCTGCTCAATCCCAAGCGTGATTTCGCTGTGTCCTCCCAGGATCTCCACGTTTAACGATTCGGCTGCCCGGTGTAGGTCCAGGCAGATCATCGCAAAATGGTGCTCGCTCGATCCGACCGGCAGCAATACAGTCGTTAGTATCCCTATAGGTTCGCTGGCGCAAGCGGCCAGGTCGTTGCAGGCGATGTGCACTGCCAGCCATCCGGCATTGGCGCCGGCGGCCGTGATCGGGTCACTTGTCAGAGCGATGGTATCCTGACCGAGTTCCAAGACGGCGCAATCTAGGCCTATTCCCGGCCTTAGCAGCGTCTCCCGGCGCCGCCTTCCGCACCGGCCGAATACCACTCGCTCGAGGACCTCGTTCGGCACTTTTCCTGGCGCAAGAGGTTCGTCACTCGTCACAGATCGAATTCACCCGTACACCTTACTTAGAGGCCATTGAATGGTACGAGAGTTGTCGGCTCCCGTCATATCCTGGGGCCTCCACAGTTCTATCTCGCATACTCTCCCAAGATGACCCATTCCTTGGGTGCGCAAGAATTGAGTGAATCGAAGGAGCTTGTCCCCCACGATGAACTGGCCAAGGCGTCAATCAGGCGCAGCGATTTGCGGCTTACCCTGATGTAGAAAGGGGATCCACGATCCGAAGCTGGCCGGCGATTCTGTATCTCAATTGCCGCAAAAGGCATGGGTGCGGATGCTCCAGTGGCCAACCGGAGCCAATAGCATCATAGTCGCTGCACCCGCCATTGGCCCCGTTGACCCGTCTGGCTCAGTGTCTCCCTCTAACGCCTAAACGGCACCCATATCGGACCTGAGTGTGAAGGACCGCTAGGGTTCTTGATTTCTCGAGAATATGCCCAGGTCTGGCTGTCTACTTCCCTCGAACCGCCTCCGTCAGGTTTGAGCCGGCGCTAAAGGTCACCCGCCTGCTCGCCGGCACGTCGATAGGCTCGCCGGTGCTGGGGTTGCGCCCGGTGCGGGCCTTTGTTTCCTTCACTTTGAAGCTGCCAAATCCTGTGAGGCGTACGTTCTCGCCGTTTGCCAAAGAGCTCTCTAGGTTCGACAAGATTGAACCTATGACTTCGTTCGCTTTAGATATCGTTAGGCCGTTATCCTTTGCAACTGCGTGTGCCAACGCGCTCTTAGTCAACATGTGCGTCTGCCTCCTTAAGTATGCTGTTGAGTGATGCATGCTGGAATGCGGTGGCCTGGCCATCCGCAATTGAGATGGCAGGCAACCTATTATACATATCGCGCCCGCACTGCCGAAACAAATCATGGGGCGCAAACTTGGGCGAGTTGCCGGCGCGCCCCACATTACGGTCTCTGACTACCGGCTGCTCCAAGCTCTGCCAAGGTCTCATCAGTCAGCCAGACTCGATATGCCATTAATCTTCGTCTGCTGTCCAACATCGCCTGGCGAATGGGTCCTTGCAACTGCTGGAGCGTCACCTTCCTAACCTCGCTTATCTCCTTCTTGTCCCTGGCATACAAGTAGCCGCCGGTCGAGCGCGCGCTGAACACGTGAGTTGTCCAGTCCACGGTTTTCTCGCCCGCATAAAATTGCACCTCTGCCCTGACTAGGTAGCGTTCCAGCTCGATATCCAAGCCAGTCTCCTCTTTAGCCTCGCGCCCAGCGCCGGCCTCCAGCGACTCGCCCGGCTCAAGGCCGCCGCCCGGTGCCCGATAGATACCGGGCGGATAGTTGTGCTTGGCTATCGCAACGATATTCTCCCCTTCGCTGATGAAGAAAGTGATGTCATGGGCACGCCGGTTCTTCTGGCTGGCGATGATCATGGTGATCTCGCCAATCGAAACCTCGTGGCGGAATCGATACGTTCTCGGAGTCCCGTATCGGACTTCCCACGACCTCACTGTCTCCGATCCGATGAACATGTGTCTGTTATCCTTGCATAGGAATCTGGCTGGTTACGGACCCTGGCTTGGCCATAAGGGGCCTCCAGCGCGGTCTCCGGCCGGCGAGTTGCTATTATAATCGCGTGCCGCTTACAGCGCCCCTGGCGTGTTGAACTCCTAATCGTTGGCGGTCTAGGGTCTTGGAACCGTTCCTGGAGAGAGGTTGAGAAGTGAAAACCAGAATTGTTATTCCCGATGACTTTCCACCGGCCTATATGGGGCATCCCGAGCTCGACCGGCTGAGAACGCTCGGAGAGGTTGCGATTTACGATTCCAAGGCCGCGAACGCCGACGAGTTGGTTGCCCGACTCGAAAATGCCGATGTCGCGGTGAACGTGCGCGCGTATAGTCGCTTCGACCGGGATCTGCTTGGTCGGCTGCCTGCCCTGAAGCTGATCTCGATTCTTGGCACCGGCACCGACAACGTCGATCTTGAAGCTGCCAGCGATCTTGGCGTCGTAGTTGCCAATACGCCTGGCGCGTCCACCGCTTCGGTGGCGGAGTTGAACTTCGCTCTAATCCTTGCGGTCGCCCGTGCGGTCGCGCTATCCGATCGCAAGGTCCGCGAAGGTGTCTGGCACCACCAACACGGGATGGAACTCTACGGCAAGACGATCGGCATCGTCGGGTTGGGGCTAATCGGCGCGGAAGTAGCTAAGTTTGCCCAGGCATTTGGCATGAACGCGGTAGCCTGGTCTTTCACTCACGACCCTGCGCGCGCCGCTCGGCTTGGCATCCGATTGGTCGACTTGGACGAGCTGTTTCGCATTTCCGACGTTGTCTCGATCCATCTGCGTAACTCTCCCGAAGCGGCCGGCCTCGTCGGCTCCCGGCAAATCGACCTGATGAAACCCGGTTCCATATTTGTAAATACGGCGCGAGCGGCTATTGTCGACGAAGATGCGCTGCTCGCTGCCTTAAGGGGCGGTAGGCTCGCCGGCGCGGGCCTTGATGTCTTTTCGCGGGAGCCATTGCCGCCCGATAATCCGTGGGTTCAACTCGACAACGTTGTCCTGACTCCCCATGTGGGGTGGGTCACCCACGACTCGTCCGAGCGGATGATGAAGATGCCGGTCGACAACATTGTTGCCTTCCTGGAGGGCAATCCGGCTAACGTAGTGAATCCAGGTGCCCTCGACCGCCGGCATTAATCGAGTTACCCATCATCGACGCTAGCCTCGCAATCACTCAGATGCGGACGGCGTTTCAGCAATAGCCAGCGATTCGCCTCCGCGTGAATGTCGGAAAGGTCCGGACGGTCGACGATCATCATCCTCATTCGGATCGCAACGAACTCGTCGGTCGCCTCGACCAGGTTGAGCAGCGCGCGATTCCCCAAGATCTTGCCCCACTTCGCCGCAAATTGCCGCAACGAGTTGACGTCCAGACGACGTAACGTTTCACAGAGCTCTTCGTTGAAGACTCCCATGTCGTATCGCTCGACCAAGTCACTCTCCCAATGGCAGATAGAACTGAGTCGGTCCTGTCCCTGATCCAATATACCACGGACAAACCGGTAGAATGATGGGCGGGCACGCCTCGCCATTCAGGATCATCGCGAAGGATTGGTACAGAGTGTGACAACCGCGGCTTCGGGAGTTGATATGAATCGCACCAACGCCCCCAATCGTCATTCCAGCGAAAGCAGGAATCCAGAAGGGGAGGAGCGGGAGGCGGCGGTCTTCATTCCCCTTGGTGTGCCGGTAGAAGCCTGCATGGGCGATTGGTACGAAAATGCGTCCTCTAATCGACCTTCATGCCGGCCGTCCGCGAACACAACGAGTCGATCTGTAGCCCGATGTTCGATTGCGGAACGACAGAATGTAGCGCGGGGGCTTGTCCCCCGCTCCCGGCAGTCCGGCAACCAACCCTGGTCCCGAGCCACCGTAGAGAAGACCCACCAACCGGTGCTCCGATTTTCATTCCTTGGTGTGCCGGCGCAAGCGGGGATCAGCGATTGGTACGAAAAATGACACACGCGGGTTCGGGAGTGGATATGAATCGCACCAACGCCCACAACCGTCATTGCTATCAAAACAGACCGTTCCAGCAGCCTCCCATTCGCCAAACGCGGCATTTCTTGGCCATTCGGGCCCACCAAGTCGTCATTCCAGCGAAAGCAGGAATCCAGAGGGGCGGGGAGGGGATTGTGGCGTTGGGGCTTATTCACACTTTGGGGAGTGGCTCGTTCGCGCACGTTGCTTGCCCGGCGTCCAGACATTTTCATCCTCTTACGCGAGCTTCACAAGGTCATGGTGATTCAAGCGAAAGCAGGAATCCAGTAGGGAAGGGGCGGGTGGCCGCAGTCTTCATATCTTGGTGTGCCGGCCCCCGCCGGCATGAGCGATCGCTATGTTGATCGGGGCCATGAATCACCCCATGCGCGATCTGGTACGAGAGATACACGATTTCGCCGATGCAGGATTCGATTTCGTGGATATTACCCTTGAGCCCACCGGCGCTCGTCCAGATCAAGTCGACGTCAGCTCCGTTCGTCGCGCACTTGACGACAACGGACTCCGTGCGGTGGGTCATACTGCCTGGTATATGCCGATCGCTTCCCAGTTTCCGGAGTTGCGTCAGGCGGCAATAGACATTCTCGTCCGGTGCATGCGGACCCTTAGCGAGCTTGGCGTGCCGCTTATGACAGTCCATCCTGATATGCGAAGAGAGCAACGCGATCAAGACGCGTTGGCAACCGCAAACGCCGATTCGATTGCGCGCCTTGCTCAGGTTGGCCAGAATCTCGGAGTTCGTCTGATGGTCGAGAACCAGGCCGGGGCGTACAGCCAGGTCAGATACCTGAGGCCTATATTTGATGCGGCTCCAGAGGCCGGATTTCACCTTGACGCCGCCCACTCGAACCTTTCCGGCGATTACAATCGGATCGATGAGTTGCTCGAGGCTTTCGCCAGCCGCCTCGTTCACGTCCATATGAGCGATAACAAGGGTGGTGATTGGGACCTGCATCTCCCGCTCGGCGCCGGAAATATTGACTGGCGGCGAGTGATCCGCTCCCTGAAAAACGTGGGATACGACGGCACCGTCACCCTGGAAGTATTCGCGGACAGGGAGTTGCTTGCCCAGAGCCGCAATAGGCTCCAAGATTGGTGGGAACAGGTCGATTGAGCGCGTACATTCCCTCAAACCGGGCTTCGAAGACCGGAATGGCCATTGGCGTATCTTCGTTCATTGAGGCATCCCCGCGCCGGGGACGGAGGTCCCACACGACGCCCCGGTACTTCCGACCCTCGAGACTGAGCGAGATACATACGGGGATTTTTTGACCGTCGCAATTATCGGGAGGTGAGTACGTTTGGCTGACCAGATCAAGGTCGTTGTAACCGGTACCCAGATTACCCCGAGCCACGACGAGTGGGTCCAGATGGAGGAAGCCGGCCTTCATCTCACACATCTGCCTACCACTGCGGAGGACGAGATTATCGCCGGCTCAACAGGCGCTCAGGGAATGATCGGCACCTTCGGACCTTACCTGACGCGAAAGACGTTCTCCTCCTTGCCCGACTTGCAGCTTCTGGTCTTTTGCAGCGTTGGATTCGACCGAGTCGACGTTGGCGCTGCCACCGAGCTTGGGGTTGCCGTGGCAAACAGTCCAACCTTCTGTATCGAAGAGGTTGCCGACACAGCTTCCATGCATATCCTTTGTTGTGCCCGTCGCCTCCCTCAGCAGCTTTCGACGCTCAAGAAAGACGGATGGGATGTTCGAAAGGGTATGCGCAGTATGGAGCCAGTGAACCGCATCAGCCGGCAGACGCTCGGATTTGTTGGCTTCGGCAGGATCGGCAAGGGAACAGCCGAGAACCTGGCCGGCTTCGGCATGCGCTATCTCGTATACGATCCCTACATTTCTCAGGATGTCGTAAGCGCTTGGAACGCCACAAAGGTGTCTCTGGAAGAGCTGTGCAGATCCAGTGACATAATATCGGTACACGCACCGCACAATGCAGATACCCACCACCTCCTGACGACCACGCACTTCAAGATCATGAAGTCGACCGCTCACGTCGTGAATAGCTCGCGTGGACCGGTGATCGACGAGTCGGCTTTGATCGAGGCTCTCAGTAACGGTTGGATCGGCGGTGCAAGTTTAGACGTCTTGGAACAAGAGCCGCCAGACCCGGACAATCCATTGCTGAGTATGGACAACGTCCTATTGACTGCACACACAGCGAGTCTTTCGATCGAGTCGCTCATTGACAACCGCCAACACGCCGCCGATGAGATGATTCGTGTCTTCAACGACCGAAGATGGCCCTCGGCTCTGATCAACCCCGATGTCAAGGGTCACGCCCGCCTGCGCTCCTGGGTGCGCGATGAGTAGTGGCTGTAGATTAGTCGGCGCTCATCCCGAACGCTTCTAGCTTAGTACGCCGCGAGCGGCCCATATTACAGCCGAACTGTAGGTTGGAATGGAAAATGTAGCGCGGGGGCTTGTCCCCATTCGCTCCAACTAATTCGTACGGTCGGCCATGAGGAAGTGGCCAATGTAGGGCGGGGGCTTGTCCCCCGCCTGGGGCGGCCGGCGGTTCGTGAGATGCAGGCGTTGTGTTGGCCGGCCGGTGTTCGTCGCCGGCGCGTTTCGTTGGTGGGTGGGAAGTTTATCGCTGCTACGCCTCTGGATTTCCTAGTTGGTTTACCTCATGCGCCCCCCAAATACGCCGCATTGTCGGACGTGAGTAAGGAGAGAAATACATTTGCCCTCATTCGCGTCCCTCGATACGCTAACCGCAAATGCTCCAGGCGCACCGCAAACACCCTGAAACCCAATTAGTTGGAGCAGATGGGCTTGTCCCCCGCTCAGGACAGGCCGGCGACAAACATGTGCGCCAACCTTCTTGCTCTCATCCTGCCTTCGCAAGGCCAGTTTTGATAACGGCACTCGAGAACACCCCCGGTCCTCCGTAGCGGCGTTGGAATTCGTTTGGGGCGTTAGCCAGGAACACGGTAGAATCGGCAAGAACGCGATACGTCGCCATACCCACCGGTGCGACGCCGACTCCTACCAATTCTCCAGCGGGCTAAGCCGTGGTTCGAGAGTGTGACACCACGCCGGCGAATATGCTACACTCTGCTCGCTCGAAAAACTGAATATCGATCCGATCAGGTGCCCCACTAGGGGAGAATAGGGAAGGCGGTGTGAGTCCGCCGCGGTGGCGCCACTGTGATCGGGGTCTTAGCCCGCATCCACCCAGGCTTTCCGCCGCGGGAAAATGCCGGCGACCAAACGTGACCCCGTAAGCCAGGAGACCTGCCTGAACCGGTTGGTAGATCGCTCTTCGCACCAAAGAGGTCGACTACCCGGTATGGCAATGAACTGACTTACCGTTCTCTGACCTCCGGCGAAGATGAGCCTGGAGGTCTTTCATTTTACGCGCAGTCGCTTTCCGATCGTTATGGCGGCTCAGGGAAGCCGGCGTGGCACAATCACTTGTGGTCGGCGCCACCCTGCTCTCGATCCTTCTGATTCTGGCCTCGTTAGTCTCGGTTACGTTGGGCCCCGTCAACATCCCGGCCATTCAAGTTGCCGCGGTGGTGTTGCAGCCGCTTGGTTTCGACATTGCTCCATACACGCGCACCGAGCAACTGGTTGTCGAGCAGTTGCGCTTGCCAAGAATCGTCGTCGCGGCATTGGTCGGAATGGCCTTGGGCATCGCCGGCGCAACGATGCAGGGTCTATTCCGCAACCCCATGGCCGATCCGGGAATAATCGGCGTATCGGCCGGCGGCGCCGCCGGCGCAGTCTTGTCGATCGCATTGGGAGTCAGCCGCCTCTTCTATCTGGCCTTGCCTCTCTTCGCCTTCTTGGGCGCCATGGCGGCCGCATTCCTCGTTTACGGGATTGCAATCACCGGCGGACGTGTTTCTATGGCCACCTTGCTCCTTGCCGGTGTCGCCGTCAGCGCCTTCTTGGGCGCGATCATCTCCGCCGTTCTCGTTCTCGTCCCGAGCAACGAAGCGCTGCGAGAGATCTTGTTCTGGCTCGCCGGCGGTTTGGATTCCCGGACCTGGGACCACGTCCATCTGTCCGCTCCGCTAATCCTTGGCGGCTGCTGCCTGATCATAGTTCTTTCTCGCGATATCAATCTGCTGATGCTTGGCGACGACGATGCCAAATCGATGGGAGTGCGTGTCGGTCTCATCCGGCCCATCCTGATCGCCGCTGCATCCCTGGTGACTGGGGTGGCTGTTGCCGTCAGCGGAACGATCGCCTTCGTTGGCCTGGTTACTCCCCATATGTTGAGGCTCGTGTTCGGCCCTGACCACCGAGTCCTGGTCCCGGTAAGTGCTCTGGGAGGCGCTTCCTTCTTGGTCATCGCCGATACGCTGGCTCGCGTAGTAGTTCAGCCGGCCGAGTTCCGCGTCGGTATCATCACGTCGTTTGTAGGCGCGCCCTTCTTCCTGTTCCTGCTTATCCGCAACAGGCGCAGGGCGGAAGCCTTTTGACATATCCGTTCCGAAACCAATCTGGGAGGTAAACTGTGTCGTCTAACCCCTTTCTAGGCAGAAGTTCTCGCCGCCGCTTCCTGGCCGGCTTGGCGTCCTCTGCCGTCCTGCCCCTTCTTTCCGCCTGTCAGCCACAGGTCGTCGAGACCGAGAGAGTTCAGGTTGTCGAGAAGGATGTGCCGGTCGACCGGATCGTCACGCAAATAGTCAGACAGGAAGTCGAGAGGGTCGTCACTGTCGAAGTCGAGAAGCAGGTCCAGGTCGAACGAGTGGTGACGGTCGAGGTCGAGGTTGAGAAACCGGTCGAGGTCCAAAAGTTCGTCACCGTCGAGGTCGAGAAACCAGTCGAAGTCGAAAAGATTGTGACCGTGGAGGTCGAGAAACCGGTCGAACTGGTCGTGACCCAGGTCGTCGTAAAAGAGAAGTTCATCCTCGAAGGCATACCCGGCATCGTCGATCCCGCTAACGGCGGTTGGCCGAGAGAGGTCGAAGGGCTAAATGGTCTGGTCTCCATCGCTGCCAAGCCGGCGCGAATTCACACGGTGTCGCTCGGCCATGACGAGGTGACCTACGCGCTTGTTCCGGCCGAGAGGGTTGTAGCCGTGGGAACTTACACTCAGCTACCGGAGTATTCCAATGTGGCCGCCCTGGCCCAAAAAGTGGTCGGAATAGGTCGTGATCCCGAGCAGATCGTCGCCCAGGCGCCCGACATCGTCATTGCCAGTCCCTACACCAAGAAGGACCTCATTCAGGCCCTCGAGAACGCCGGAATCGTCGTGGTCCAAACCCAGTTGCACAATGATCCCGCCGGCCGGATCCAGGACATTCTCTTGATGGGATACCTCTTCGGCGAAGAGGAGCGCGCCCTTGCCCTTGCCGCCGAGGTAAGAAGCCGGCACAGGGACTTGCTCGACTTCGTCCGAGGAAAGCCCATAGAGGTCCGGCCTCGCGTGCTTGCCCTTACTTCCTTCTCCGATAAGCTCTACGTCGCCGGCATCGGCTCAACCGAGGGAAACATCATCGAAACGGCCGGCGGAATCAACGTAGCTGCTGAAGCTGGCATCGAACGCAATACAACGACCAGCCTCGAGGGCGTCGTCGCGATGAGTCCAGAGGTCATCATCATCACTCAGCCGGCCGACGGAGCCAACGAGTTTAGACAAGAGCTTCTCAGAACCGAGGCGTTGGCCGAAGTGCCGGCGATCAAAGACGCCAGAGTATACCCGGTCGATCCGAAGTTATTCACCACGTTGTCGTTTTGGAACATCCGCGGAGCCGAAGAGCTTGCCAAGATTCTCTGGCCAGACGATTTCGGCAACCGGGAGTTCCCGCAGTTTAGCCTGCCGGAGTAACCCGGAGTTGGCCGACGAGCACCGCAACAGGGATCGCCCACGCGAGTCTGCCCTTGTTGCGCGTGAACTCGTCTACGAGGCTCAGTCTGCGCGGCTGCTTGACCGGGTCAGTATCAACGTCAAACGCGGAGACTTCATCGGCCTGATCGGCCCAAATGGTGCCGGCAAGACCACGCTTCTGCGCACCATTTCTGGCCTTCTCCGGGCCCAAGAGGGTTCTGTAACCTTGGAAGGCCACGATTTGGAGAAAATGTCGGCCGCTGAAATCGCTCGTATTCAGGCTCTTTTGCCCCAGGCCACTTCCAACACCTACGGGTTCAACGGCCTCGAGATCGTGATGATGGGTCGCTACCCTCACATGAATCGGTTTCAGATCGAGGGGTCAGATGACCTGCGCATTGCTTTGGACTCGATGCGACTCACCGAGACCGAGGCGTTCGCTGACCGGGACATAAGCACACTCTCCGGCGGAGAGCGCCAACGCGTTTTTCTCGCAAGGGCGTTGGCCCAGAAACCCAGGGTCCTGCTGCTCGACGAGCCGACCTCCCATCTGGATGTCCAGCATCAGCTCAAGGTTCTGGACACGATTCGAGAGTTGGTTGCCGGTGGCTTGACTGCCGTCGCTGCTATCCACGACCTCGCCCTGGCTGCCCGGTACTGTCATAGGCTTGTCCTGATGAGCCGCGGACGGGTTTTGGCCCATGGCTCTGCGGAGGAGGTGTTGACGCCGGCGAACATCGAGGCCGCCTTTGGAGTCCGCGCGGTCGTCTTCCGCGATCCGTTCTCCGGCACCCCTACCATAAGCCTGCTTGATCAGACAATGCCGCAACCACGTTCCGACATGGGTCCGAGAGTTCACGTCGTCTGCGGCGGCGGCACCGGCGCACTTGTTATGTTCGAGTTGAAGCAGGCCGGTTTCGCGCTTTCTGCCGGCCCCCTCGGTGCCGGCGACGCGGACCGATCCGCCGCCGATGTTTTGGGCATCGAGTACGTCTCAGTGCCGGCCTTCAGTCCAGTCGACGATGAGGCCCACGCCTGCCACATGGAGATGGTCAACGCTGCCGACTTCACGGTTCTCTGCAATCTCCCGGTCGGCTTCAACAATTTGCCCAACCTGAAGGCGGTCCAACGTGCTCGGCGACTCATTTGCCTTGAGACTATTCCCTTTTCTGATCGAGATTTCACCGGCGGGGCCGCCGGCCTCATCTATCGGCAATTGTCTCCACTTGTCCGCTGCCGAACGCCTCGAGAGGTGGCGGACGCCATCCGAAAGCGCTCAGCAGAAGTCAAGACTTAATCCGCAGGAGTTGTCATGAACGAAGAGATAGAACGCCGCTGCTCAAAACTCTCGGCCAGCCAGCATCAGCCGATCAAGGGGCCCCGTATCAAGAAGGGCCTTGTCATAGTCAACACCGGCGAGGGCAAGGGAAAGACATCCGCCGCGCTCGGGGTTCTATTTCGGGCCTGGGGTCGAGACATGCGTGTCCGGATGTTTCAGTTTCTCAAGCATACCGGCGCATACTTCGGTGAGCATCGGGCCGCAAAGAAGCTTGGCATCACCATTCAGGCCATGGGCGATGGTTTTACCTGGCGCTCGAAAGACATGGATCAGACCCGCTCGTTGGCCGTTGAGCAGTGGAAGAACTGCAAGGCGGCGTTGGCCTCCGGTGACGACGAAGTCCTCATCCTCGACGAATTTACCTATCCGCTGCACTACGGATGGGTGCCGGTGGACGAGGTCTTGGACGCTCTGAAACAGAGGCCGCCGATGCTTCACGTCATAATAACCGGGCGCTACGCTCCCGAGGAGCTCATCTCGTACGCTGACTTGGTGACGGAAATGCGGGTAATCAAGCATCCCTACCGGGACCAGGGCATCAAGGCACAGCCCGGCATCGAGTTCTAGCTACACGAACCTCGCGACAGCCATCATGAGTACCCCGATGAACACCATGGCTGCCGTGACGTGGCCCAGCATGGCCGTCCGGCCGCTCAAGGACTGTAAGTTCTCGTCGTCCGTTGCCCCCAGCGCCGCCGCCCGGGTTGCTGTCTTGCTCAACATAAGACCCGCAATGAACCCGGCGACGGATACGATGAACCCTATCGAAATAGCCCAACCCCAGCCGGTGCTCGTAAACAGACTATGGTTGCCGGCACTGATTCGGAGCGCCATCGCCAGTCCTACCAAGATCGTCACAATCCCACTGATACCAAGCATTGGTCCGATCACTCGCGCGATGGCGCGCATCACCGGACGCTGATACTCGGCGCCCTGCTCTCGCAGACGCCGTCCCAACATCAGAATTACCGCCAGGGCCGCTCCGGCCCACAGGAATCCAAATCCTATGTGCAGGATCCGCATCACTATCATCTCGAAGTTCATGATTTCTTATTTCTCCTACCTTTGAGTTCACTTAATGACCCGCATTCTCGGATCGCTCGTGTGCCGCAGAATACAGGTCGATGTCGTCATCAGTTCATTGGACTGGTTCGACTCATTTACCTCAAATATCCTATACCATACTTGCACCATCAACGCGTAGCGGCCTTCCCCCCGAGGAGCAATGGACGCCAATAAAGAGTTCTTGAATGATCTGACGGCGTCCATCCGGCCGCTCGACCAGGATGCCATGGCCGCCGCAAAGCGACACCAGAAGAATCTGACCAAGCCGGCCGGCAGCCTCGGCCGGCTCGAGGGTCTGGCAATCTGGATGGCTGGAATCACCGGCGAGTTGGCGCCGGCGACCGCGCCGCGAACCGTCATCGTGATGGCCGGCGACCACGGCGTCGTCGGCGAAGGTGTCAGCGCCTATCCCTCCGAGGTCACGCCACAGATGGTCATGAACTTCCTCGGCGGAGGCGCCGCGATCAATGTGCTGGCCCGCCAAGCCGGAGCGCGAGTTCTGGTCGTGGACCTCGGCGTGGCCACCGAGTTGGACCAGTTGGATGGTCTGGTGGCTCGCAAAGTCGCATTCGGCACCGATAACATCGCGACCGGACCGGCGATGAGCAAGTCCCAGGCCCTGAAGGCGCTAGCCATAGGCGCCGAGTTGGCCGAGTCGGAATTCGCCGCCGGCGCGCGTATGCTGGCCACCGGCGAAATGGGTATAGGCAATACCACGCCCGCCAGCGCTTTGATCTGCGCCCTCACCGATACGCCTCCCGAGGTCGTCGTAGGGCGTGGCACCGGCTTGGACGATTCTGGCCTGGCGCGAAAGCGGACAGTTGTTGCCCGGGCACTGGCATCCAATGAGTCCGCGTTGAATGATCCCGTCGACGCGTTGGCCGCTGTTGGCGGCTATGAGATCGCCGGCCTGGTTGGGTTGATTCTGGCCTGCGCTGCCGGACGCCGGCCGGTCGTGCTGGACGGTTTCATCGCCGGCGCCGCGGCCCTGGTTGCGGCCAGAATCGCTCCGGCCGCACGCAACTACATGCTGGCCGGTCACTTGTCCGCTGAGCGGGGGCACCGCGTCGCTCTCAAATCTCTCGGTCTGAAGCCTCTGCTTGACCTCGACCTGCGCCTTGGCGAAGGAACTGGCGCTGTTCTTGCCTTCCATCTTGTTGACGCTGCGACGCGAATTATGGCTGAAATGGCTACGTTTTCCGAGGCCAGTATCAGTCAGTCCGTCGAGCGCTAAGGCCCGATGCCAGCACCGAAAATTGGATTAGTTGGTTCCTCCGGCCCATTTCGCTCGTTTGCTATAGCCCTACAGTTCCTGACGATTGTCCCGATCCGAGTTTGCGGACCGTTGTCGACTGGAGAGTTGGGAGGCTCGCTAGTCTTTTTTCCGGTGATCGGCGCCTTGATCGGTGGAATTCTTGCATTGGCCGGCTCCACCCTGATAACCGTCACTTCATCCTTGCTTGCGGCAGCCATTGTTGTTGCGCTCGGTCTTGTCCTGACCGGCCTGTTGCACTTCGATGGGCTTCTCGACACGGTGGATGGACTGTTCGGCGGGGCGAACAGTGAGGACCGGTTGGCCATCATGAGGGACAGCCGCGTTGGCAGCTTCGCCGTCGCCGCCGGCGCCTGCGACATTCTGATTAGGTTAGCTGCAGTTAATGCTTTATTCGAATTGGGAGCGTTCATGGGCATCGTATGGGCCGCTGCGGCCTCCCGGGTTGCAATGGCTTACGCAGTCACGGCGTTCAAGCCGGCTCGCGACTCTGGTTTCAGCGTTGATTTTCGGGCCGGTGTGAAGCCCATCACGGTCATTATTGCCGGGTTGCTCATCCTGGTATTGGGTTACGCGACCGTCGGCCCGGCAAGTCTGGCGCTGATCGTTGGGTCCCTCGTGTTGGCACACGTTACCGGGATGCTTGCCGTCAGCAAGGTTGGTGGACTTACAGGCGACATTTATGGCGCTGTCAACGAAATCGTCGAAGTTGCCACCCTAGTTGCACTGGCGCTCTTGTGGCCGATGCTGTCTGGACCACTACGTTGATGACGGCAAGACGAGGCCCGGCCGATTGACAGACCCTTCTTCCCACCTCCATCGCTCGCTCGTACTACTGCTCGCGCTGGTGCTGGATAGGATATTGAACGAGCCGCCGGCATCGGCTCATCCAGTCGTCTGGCTGGGCAAGCTGATCGACTTGCTAACCCCGGCCAGATCCGGCGTTGCGGTCACCAATCGCGACCGCTCCTATCAGTTCCGGCAGGGCGCCGTAGTTTGCGTCCTAACAGTTGCGATTGCTTATATCAGTGGATGGATCGTCGATTCTGCAATCCGGCGCCTCCCCAGACCAATGGCCCTGATGCTGGGCGCGATCATGTTGAAACCGGCCTTCGCGGTTCAGAATCTCGTAGAGGCTTCGTTGAAGGTAGAAACACGTCTCCAAGCCGGCGACCTTGCCGGCGCACGTTCCTCTCTCGCCGCATTGGTCAGCCGCGACGTGAATCGCCTGGATCCGCCGTTGGTAGCTGCCGGCGCCATAGAGTCCCTGGCAGAGAACCTAAACGACTCGTTCGTCGCGCCTGCCTGCTTCTATCTGCTGTTCGGGTTGCCAGGCGCGTTCGCCTACCGTGCCGTCAACACTCTCGACTCGATGATCGGCTACCGGGGGCGTTACGAATATCTCGGCAAGGCCTCCGCGCGTGCGGATGATCTCGCGAATTTCGTCCCGTCCCGGCTCAGCGCCGGCCTTGTCGCAGCCGCGGCCGCGCTCAATCGCCTGGACTGGTCGCGCTCGCTGATGGTCGCCCGTCGCGATCACCGCCTTACCGCGAGCCCTAACGCCGGCTGGCCGATGAGCGCGATGGCCGGCGCTTTGAACGTGCGACTGGAGAAACCGGATGCCTACCGGTTGGGTGGAGAGTTTCGTAAGCCAAAGCCGGCCGACATCCGCCGAGCCGCCAGCGTTACTCGTGTCGCCGCCTGGCTATGTTTGATAATCTCCACCCTTGGACCACTCGCCTTCAGGCTGTGCAAGTGCTTCCGCGCAACCTCTCCGCCGAACGCCACGGTATTTGACGGAACGAATCGTGATTGACGACATTTGCGTACCTGATACCGTCTTTCACGGCAGCGTCAGCGATGGAGAGCTTGCCTCTCACGGGTTGACTATCGACCAAGTTGTCAGACTTCAGCGTAAACACCCACCCTCTGGGTCCTTCTCAGGCCGTTCGCAGCGGCCCTCGCCGGCCTCCCAATCGAACGCTATCCAGAGGACGGAGCACACGAACTCCGCCAAGCGCTCGCCGACCCGCCTATCGCTTCCGGCCGATTGGATAGCTGCCGGCAACGGCTCCGTCGACCTGATGTGGCAGTTGGCCCTCGTCACGCTGTCGTCTGGAGCCAAGGCTATGGTCGTCGGACCGACCTTTGGCGAGTATGCCCGCGCCAATCCGCTCCGCTCGCGGCCAGCCGGTAATTTGCCCGTTCGATCGAACACCCGATGACTTCACCGGAGTAACGAGCGCTATTCAGGTTGCGATTCAAGAACAACCATCGGCTGTCTTCGTTTGCAACCCGAACAACCCAACCGGCTCTTTGCTCACCCGGCGCCCAGCTGACCAGGCTTGCCGACGCGGCGCCCTCGGCAAGACTTGTTGTCGATGAGGCATACATGTCATTCGTCGAGCCAGGAATCGCCGAAATTGCAAACGTCCAGGAGTTGGTCGAAGCCGGTCGGGCTGTGGTTTTGCGCTCGCTTACCAAGGACTGCGCGATCGCCGGCCTACGCCTGGGCTACGCCATTGCCCGCCCCGACATTATTCGGTCCCTCGACGCGGTGCGACCCCCTTGGAATGTCAACGCGGCCGCGGTCGCTGCCGGCCTCGCCGCGCTACTTGACCGCGAACACCTCGCCATGGGAGTGGAGGTCGTAGCGGAGGCCCGCTCTTTCCTGACCGGCGAGCTCGAGCGACTTGGGTACAGAGTCTGGCCTTCGGTCGCCAACTTCTTGCTTGTCGAGGTCGGCGATGGCGCCGGCCTGCGCCGGCGACTCATGGAGCACGGGCTTGTCGTAAGAGACTGCGCCTCCTTCGGTCTGCCCCAATGCATCCGCATCGGTCTGAAGCCGGTGCCGGATTGCCGACGATTGATCGAGGCCCTGGAAGTTGTCTGAAACGCCGGTGTTGATGGTCCAAGGCACCGCCTCCGGCGTCGGCAAGACGCTCATCGCCGCCGGCCTGTGTCGAATTCTCCAACGCTCGAGACTACGCGTCGCGCCTTTCAAAGCACAGAACATGTCCAACAACTCGTTCGTGACTCCAGATGGCCGGGAAATCGCTCGGTCGACTGCCGTACAGGCCGACGCGGCCGGCATAGAACCCACCCGGTACATGAACCCCATTCTCCTAAAGCCAGAGGCCGACAGCAGGTCCCAGGTCGTCGTTCTCGGGAGGCCGATCGGATCTCTTTCCGCCCGCGACTATTACCGGCGCAAGTCCGATCTCTGGCCGACGGTAACCGGAGCGTTGGCCCGGCTCAGGAGCGAGTTCGATGTAGTAGTCGCCGAAGGGGCCGGCAGTCCCGCCGAGCTCAATCTGCGCGGACACGATATCGTCAATATGCGTCTCGCCCTGCACGCCCACGCCTCAGTGCTGCTCGTCGGGGATGTTGATAGGGGAGGCGTCTTTGCCCAACTCCTGGGCACCCTTGACCTGCTGAGCGACCGCGAGCGAGATCTCGTCAAGGGCCTCGTGGTCAACCGGTTTCGCGGTGATCCCTCGCTCTTCAGCGAGGGCGTGGACATACTGGAACGTCGCTCCGGCAAGCCGGTCGTCGGGGTCGTACCTCATGTTCCCAATCTCGCGATCGCGCAGGAGGACTCGGTCGGCCTGGAAGAGCGGCGCGGTCGCTCCGGCCCATCCAGGCCGCGTCCCGGTCACATAGACATCGTCGTAATTCGACTGCCGCGAATATCCAACTTCGACGACTTCGATCCGCTGGAACGCGAGCACGGCGTCCGGGTGCGCTACGTGGACTCGCCCGCGTCGTTTGGCAGTCCCGACCTCGTCATCCTGCCAGGCACCAAGACGACGGTCAGTGACCTCAACACAATCAGGGCAAACGGACTGGCCGGCGCGATCGTAGCGACCGCTTCGGCCGGCGTTCCCGTGATCGGCATCTGCGGCGGCTACCAGATGCTAGGCCGCCTTATCCGAGATCCCCAGAAAGTCGAATCGGAGCATCCAATCGTTGAGGGCCTTGGCCTATTGCCCGTCGAGACCGTCTTTGCCCACGAAAAGCGGACCGCCAGGGTGCGCGGCATCGTCCTGGCCAGCAGCGGGCCCTTCGCCGGAGCCCGCGATTGTCCCATTGCCGGCTACGAAATACACATGGGACGCCCCATAGGAGCTGCGGACGCACCCTTTCAGCTCACCCATAGACTCGGCCGGAAGGTCGACGAGCCGGATGGCGCAAGCGCCCGAGAGGGCCTCATCATCGGCACTTACATCCACGGTCTCTTCGCCAATGAAGCTATTCGGCGCAGCATACTGGGATGGCTGCGGGCCTCTAGGCCAACGCCGGTCCCGGCCGAATTGGCCCCCGCCGTCGATCCCTACGAACAGTGGGCAAATGTGCTCAGCCAGACGCTTGACGTGGACCGCATTCTGCGGCTCATTTGACGCTGGAGGCTTAAGGCACGAGGCGCCGGTGCCCGCATAGAAGCACCTTTGCCTTGAATCCTCACGATGACAAGTGACTGTAGCGCAACGGTTTGTCCCCTTCCTCTCATGCCCATCGACCGTCGCAGCCGTAGGGGCGATGCGCGAACATTTGCTCCAACTAATTCTTACGGTCGGCCATGAGGAAGGGGGGCCAATGTAGGGCGGGGGCTTGTCCCCATTCGCTCCAACTAATTCTTACGGTCGGCCAAGAGGAAGGGGGCCAATGTAGGGCGGGGGCTTGTCCCCCGCCTGGGGCGGCCGGCGGTTCGTGAGATGCAGGCGTTGTGTTGGCCGGCCGGTGTTCGTCGCCGGCGCGTTGCGTTGGTGGGTGGGAAGTTTATCGCTGCTACGTCTCTGGATTTTCTAGTTGGTTTACCTCATGCGTCCCCAATTGCGCCACATTGTCGGACGTGAGGAAGGTGAGATATACATTGGCCCTCATTCGCACCCCTCGATACGCTAACCGCAAATGCTCCAGACGCACCGCAAACACCCTGAAACCCAATTAGTTGGAGCAAATGTTCGCGAATCGCCCTTGGGGGGCGTGCCCCACAGACTCTCACTCGGCCGCCGTCAACTTCACGACGCGTATGTTGTTCATTACTCGTGAAGGGGTCATCTATGGCGAACGTCGATCGGCGCCTGGTGTCCTCCCGGCGACCAGCTACGGCACTCGGCGGAGCTTGACACCTTACGATGTTGTCCCGACAATTGCCCCCGTCGATGGCGTATCCTGACTGTTGCACTCGGCGGAAACAAATGGCTCAACGGTCACTCTTGGCGCTTCTCGCTGGAATGCTCATACTCACAACCACATGCCTCACACCAGCATCCACAAAGGAGCCATCCCGAGTGTCGCCGACCGCCATCCACACCCCGGCGCCGACCGAGGCGCCCCAACCGGATCCCACCCTGATTCCCTTGCCTGACGAGGAACGCCCGGACACCGATTGCCCCTGCGAAGCCAATGACTCGTCGCACAGACTACAACGAGTCGTCAAAAATCCTGTTGATGACGGTTGAGGCGCTTAAGTGAACCCCGAATTTCGCTCCAACTTGAGACACGCCAGTCAAAATAACTCGGACGATGCGATCCTCGGTACTCAATTCGAAACTGGAGGAGCCTTTTGCTATCCAAGGAACAGTTAGCTCACTTCGAGGCATTCGGTTTTCTCTTCCTCCCACGAGCATTTGCCGAGGAAGAGATCGCCGCAATCAGTCAAGAGTTCGATGCGATCCTTGAGCGAGAAAGGCGGGGACAGCCCTTCGCCGGCACGAAACGGCAGGTGCTTTACGGCTTCTACGAGAAGAGCCCCCTTCTAATGGGCCTGCTCGAGGACGATCGCATCTTCGAGGCGTCCGAACAGTTGTTAGGACCAGGCTTCTCCTGGCTGGTTTCGGAGGGAAACCTGTTTGTCGGAGACACCCGCTGGCACCCGGACGGGACCAGGCATAGCTTCACACCGCTCAAGGTCACGATGTACCTTGATCCATTGACCGCCGATACCGGCTGCCTCCGCGTGATTCCTGGGTCCCACCGGCTGCCCTTTCACGAGGAGCTCAAGCCGGCGCCGACACGCGAACGACCTACCAGCTACGACCAGTTTGGGGTGAGCGCCAACGAAGTGCCATGCGTCCCGCTCGAGTCACGGCCAGGTGATCTGATATTCCTCAACATGAATCTCTGGCACGCGGCCTTCGGCGGCCGGCCAGGCCGACGACAGCTCTCTGTGGTCTTCACGCCCCAGCCTCGCACGCAAGAGCATGTCGAGGTTATGCGCCGTAACTATGAACACAATTTGGCGGAGATTGAAAGGTATCAGCTGTCCCCGCCCGGTACAATCATCGATGACGCCCTCACGAAGAGCGAGAGACCACGCGTGCGCGGGCTTGTTTCCAGATGGCTCCAACTTGGGTTGGAGTAGATGACCGCACTGTACCGGTCGGCTCTCCGCCGGCGATATCCGGCGAATCGAAAATCACCCGCCTTGCAACGTGAATTCGAAGACCACCAATCCTCGCAATCGTCATTCTCGCGAAGGCGGGAATCCAGGAGGGGAGGCGTGGGTGGCGCCAAGTTTCATACCATGGTGTGCCGGCGCCAGCCGGGATGAGCGATTGGTATGAAAATGTGCATCCAATAGACTGTGATGGTGGCTCTCCAACGGCGACACTAGCCGAATCGGAAACCTAAGGTCGAGGGTTGAATGAGAGAATGTAGCGCGGGGGCTTGTCCCCCGCTTGGGGATGGGGGCGTGGCAATACCCACCGTGCCAAGCCAAAACCAGGCCCCTTCAAGCCCTGGCGCGCCGTGAGTGCCCGTCGCATTTCATTATTTGTCCTACTACGATCGTCAAGAAGGTAGTCCCCGAACGAGAGATAACATGCAAGGTTTCGTAGCCTACTTCAACGGAGAGTGGCTTCCCCACAGCCAGTGCAAGCTGCACATAGACGATCGTGGCGTCCGTTTGGGCGACGCGGTCTACGATGTCGAACGCACCTTCGACGGCCGGATTTTCAACCTCGAAGGCCACTTGGACCGGTTCTATAGGTCGCTTTCATACGTACGGATCGATCCCGGCCTGACCAAACAGGAACTGGTCGAAATCAGCCATGAAGTCGTCCGGCGCAACGATCATCTTCGCGAAGCCGGCGACGACTTCATGATCCGGCAAATTGTTACCGGCGGCTCCTCCTGGTCTGCCGCGGATCGTGGCCAACCCAATGTATACGTCGGCGCCGGTTACTTGAACTTCAAACGGTTCGCCCACCTATACGAGCGGGGTTGCCACGTCGTATTCGCCCGAACCCGCGCCTACCATCCCACTTCCCTTGACCCCAAGGTGAAACACTACAGCCGTCTCAACTTCGTTCTTGCCGAGTTGGAGGCAATTGATCTGGATCCTGCGGCCTGGCCAGTCCTCCTCGACCACGATGGGAACATATCCGAAGGCACAACCTTCAACTTCGGATTGGTCAAGGACGGAGTACTGTACACCGCGGGCGATCGCAACTCACTAAGGGGAGTTTCCCAAGACACGATAACGGTGCTCGCCCGAGATCTCGATATACCGCTGATCGACGCCGACCTGCAGCCCTACGATGCCTATTCCGCCGATGAAGCGTTCGTATCGGCCACAAGCTATTGCCTGCTTCCAGTCTCCAAACTGGACAATCGACCGTTGAGGTCTGAGACGCCCGGTCCCGTCGTCAGCCGCTTGCTCGCGGCTTGGAGCGAACTGGTAGGAGTCGACATCGCCGCGCAGGCGCGCCAACAAGCCGGGTTACCCGCTCCGGCTTAGCGTTCGGCGAACGCCCGCTCCTTGACGTAGGAGTGGAACTCGAAGATAGAGCCCGTGCGCTCCGGTGTCGGCTGGGGCAGCCGGACTTTCGCCATGCTATTCATGCGAAACTCCAACGTCGGCTCTCCCCGCACGACGTTCCGGTTGTACTCGTCGAGGTCCGGAACCCCGGCCAGCGGCCACGCGTCCACCGCCGTGTATTGGTAGAACAGCAGCCGGCGCGGATTCGAGGAGCGGTTGGGAGCAGAGGCGTGCAGTGTGCCGCAATGATGGATCGTAACTCCGCCCGCCTTCACTTGCACCGGCGCTGCCTGGCTCAGATCCACGTCCCCACGGCTGGGTGGGATAGCGCCCACGAAGACGCCGTCCTGATGCTCGTCATAGATTGGCCCTTTGTGAGAACCGGGGATGACCAGCAAGCAACCGTTCTCCAACGTGCAGTCGTCGAGCGCTACACCCACAGCCAGCAGATCGTCATTCGTGTGTGGGTAGTGGGCGAAGTCCTGGTGCCATTCGATCGGGCTGCCCACCTCAGCCACCTTCATGTTCAGTTTGTCCCCTTGGAAACGGATATTTGGGCCAATCAATGGGCTTACGAGATCCAGGATCGCGTCGGAGCGCATCAAACCGTCGAAAAATTGGTGCCACTTGGCCGGCGTTTTTCAGACGCCTCAGCAGCGGCCGCTCACGTGTGTGCTCCGGCTCCAGATCAAAAATGTCGTCACTCTCGGAGACCTCCCGCGATCTCTCGACGAACTCATCGACAACCCGCCGAGCTTCCTCTAGCTGCGAGGACGACAGGACGTTCTCCACCCCGATGTATCCGTTCGTTCGATAAGCTTCTATCTGGTCTGCCGTTAGCATTAATTCAACCCCACTGACGTTGGATTGGTCTTACACTGCGGTACGACGCATTTTCAACTAGACGTGTCGCGCTTAATCCGCGAGTTCACCCTGAGTTAGTTACCTTGGCTAACCATAATAGCATGACTCCACAACAATCCGGCCAGTAGTCCTGGCCAACTCATTTGCGCGTCCGAAGCCCGTCTCTGTCTACATGGAAGCGCTCCACTGGCCGACCAACTCCCAGCCGCTCCATGTGGAGGAAGAAGACCCGATGTGAACACGAGACTGCCCGCATATCACGGCTCCCGCATTCGTGATTCGGGGAGGGGTGGGGATGGGAAATGTAGCGCGGGGGCTTGTCCCCCGCTCCCGGCAGTCCGGCAACCAACCCTGATCCCGCGCCAGCCTACAGAAGCCCTTCCAACTGGCGCCCCAGTTCTTTTACCCTTGGTGTGCCTGTCGCTGCCGGAACCCAGGGACGCGTGTATTCTCCAATTGGACGCATTCAACGACTGAAACGGACGAATCAGTAGGCCCGGCCCGGGCAATGCAGTGGTTCGCCGGCCTCCGCAACCGCCGCCGTCCGTTGTAAGATTGAACGCAACGCGGATTCGCGTACGTGAGCCACAATTGCTGTGGGCCGGAGGTAGCTCAATGGCGGATAGGTTCGACAAATTCACCCCGCGCGCGAGAAGAGTCCTCACGCTGGCGCAGCAAGAAGCGCAGCGTCTCAACCGCAACTACATCGGCACCGAGCATTTGCTCCTTGGTGTGATCGGCGAAGGCGAGGGCATCGCCGCCAAGGTCTTGACCAATATGGGGATCGAGATTTCCGACATGCGCTCGGCGATAGATTTGATCATAGGCCGAGGGGACCGGATGGTAGCCGGCGAGATCGGATTGACCTCCGGAGCGAAGAAGGTCATAGAGTTTGCCGTCGACGAGTCCCGCCGGCTGGGCCATGGCTACATTGGCACCGAGCATATTCTCATCGGATTGCTACTGGAAAGCGAGGGCATCGCCGCCGGCGTCTTGCAGGCCTTGGAAGTCAAAATCCACGAAGTGCGTTCGCAGGTAATGCTCGTTTGACTGTTGCCGGCCGTGTTAAGATTAACTGCAAGTCGCGACCGGCTACGAGCGGCGCATTTTTTGTGGCCTGGGGGGAAGCTCATTGGCGGATAGATTCGACAAATTCACCGAGCGTGCCAGAAAAGTTCTTACTCTAGCCCAGGAAGAGGCGCAGCGATTTAACCACAATTACATCGGCACTGAGCATTTGCTTCTGGGTCTCGTCCGCGAAGGTGAGGGCGTCGCGGCTAAGGTCCTGGCCAATATGGGAGTAGAGCTATCGAAAGTGCGCTCCGCGGTCGAGTTCATAATCGGTCGCGGCGACCGCATGGTGATGGGCGAAATCGGTCTAACCCCCCGGGCAAAGAAGGTCATTGAGCTCGCCGTTGACGAGGCCCGCCGGCTGAACCACCATTACATTGGCACCGAGCATATTTTGCTCGGACTGGTCCGAGAGGGTGAGGGAATCGCCGCCGGCGTATTGGAGAGCTTGGGAGTCAGCCTCGACAAAGTTCGCGCCCAGGTCATCCACCTCCTCAGCCAGAGCTCGACGTACACCCAGCACGAGTCTCGCCAGCCGACCAGGACACCCACCATCGACCAGATGGGGATCGACCTCACGGCTGCCGCCCGGTCCGGCAAGCTCGACCCGGTAATTGGCAGACTGACCGAGATCGAGCGCGTCGTTCAGATTCTCTCACGTCGTACCAAGAACAACCCCGCTTTGATCGGAGAGCCCGGCGTTGGAAAAACCGCCATAGTCGAGGGTCTGGCCCAGCGCATAATAGCCGGCGATGTGCCCGAGACTCTCATCGGCAAACGGCTCCTCACTCTAGATATCGGTTCCTTGGTTGCCGGCACCAAGTATCGCGGCGAGTTCGAAGAGCGCCTGAAGAAGATAGTCGAGGAAATCCGCACGGCCGGCAACTGCGTCATGTTCATCGATGAGCTTCATACCCTGGTGGGCGCTGGCGCCGCCGAGGGGTGCCGTCGATGCCGCGAATATCCTCAAGCCATCCCTTGCCCGCGGCGATCTGCAGTGTATCGGCGCGACCACTCTCGATGAGTACCGAAAGTACATCGAGCGCGACGCCGCGTTGGAGCGCCGATTCCAGCCGGTCACCGTCGAGGAACCGACAATCGAAGAGACGGTCTCCATCTTGCAGGGTATCAAGGACCGGTACGAGGCACACCACCGGCTCGAGATATCTGACGAGGCTGTACAGGCGGCCGCCGACTTGGCCGCCCGATACATCGCCGATCGATTCCTTCCAGACAAGGCTATCGATTTGGTCGACGAGGCCTCTTCACGGGTCCGACTAAAGAAATCGAAGGCACCACCCTCGTTGAAAGACGCGCTGCAAGGACTTGAGTCGATCCAGCGGGAAAAAGAGGCCGCGATTAGCGCCCAGCAATATGAGTTGGCCGCCGAGCTTCGCGATCGCGAGGTCAAGTTGCGGGAGAAGATCGACGCTCTTGAGGCCGGCTGGCAAGAAACCCAGGCAGTCGGCAAGACAGTCGTCACCGGGGAGCACATCGCCGAAGTAGTCTCAATGTGGACCGGTGTCCCGGTTACCAGAATCGCTATGGAGGAATCCGAGCGCCTGCTGCAAATGGAAGAGGCTCTGCGTAAGCGTGTCGTCGGTCAACAAGAGGCCATTGTTGCGATCTCTCGCGCCGTGCGGCGGGCTCGCGCCGGCCTCAAGGATCCGAAACGTCCAATCGGCTCTTTCATCTTTCTTGGTCCAACTGGAGTCGGCAAGACCGAGCTAGCCCGCGCATTGGCCGAGTTCTTGTTCGGCAGCGAAGAAAATATGATCAAGATCGACATGTCCGAGTTCATGGAGCGCCACTCGGTCGCCCGTTTGGTCGGAGCTCCTCCTGGTTACGTTGGCTACGACGAGGGCGGACAGCTCACCGAGGCCGTTCGGCGCAAGGGATACTCGGTAGTCCTCTTGGACGAAATCGAGAAAGCTCACCCCGAGGTCTTCAATATGCTACTCCAGGTGATGGAGGACGGTCGCCTGACTGATGCCAAGGGACGCAAGGTCGACTTCCGCAACACCATTATCGTCATGACTTCGAACGTAGGAGCCGACTTGATCAAGCGAGACACCACCCTAGGATTCACCGCTGCGCGCGGCTCGGATGCTAGCACCTCAGACAGCGCCTACGTCAAGATGAAAGAGAAGGTGTTGGGCGAGTTGAAGAAGACGTTCCGGCCTGAGTTCATGAACAGGATCGATTCGGTGGTCGTATTCCGAGCGCTGGACAAGGTCCAGATCCGTGGCATCGTCGATATACTCCTCGGCCGCGTGCGCGCCCAGCTCATCGAGCAACAAATAACGCTAGAAGTCGACGATGATGCGAAGGACCTATTGGCCGAGAAGGGATGGGATCCCCAGTTCGGCGCCCGGCCACTCCGCCGTACGATCCAAAACATGATCGAAGATGAGCTTGCAGAGCTTCTGCTGCAAGGACACTTCCAGCAGGGTTCTACTGTCAACGTTACGGTCAAGGATGGCAAGCTCGAGATGAAGGAGGTCGAGCTCGTAGGAGTTTGACCACGGCAAGAACGCGATTTTTCCGAAGGGAGACTCCAACGGTCTCCCTTTTTTCGTGTCTGCAAGGTAAGCACTGATGGCTAGCGGTCAACCTAGGCGACGCAGCATCTATGTCTGCCAGCGCTGCGAAGCTCAAACTCCCCGGTGGCTCGGGCGATGCCCAGAGTGCGGCGAGTGGAACTCCCTCTTGGAGACGGCCGAACCCCGGCCAGAGACCGCCGGTCCTGTAGTCACGAATGGCGCGAATCCCATCCCGGTCGCTCTGGGCGAGATCGTCCTACAAGACCGACCCCGCATCAAGACCTCCATCGACGAACTGGACCGAGTCCTCGGCGGCGGAATCGTCAACGGGTCGGTCGTACTTCTTGGCGGTGATCCCGGCATAGGCAAGTCCACTCTTGCGTTGCAGGTGGCGGCAGCGCTGCCAATTCAGAATCAACAAATCCTCTACGTCTCCGGCGAAGAGTCCACCGGCCAGATCCTGATGCGTGCTCGAAGGACAGCTTCCAGCGCCGCCAACATTCTTGCCCTATCTGAGACCTCTTTAGATCGACTGCTCCCACAGGTCAAGCAGATCCAGCCCGGGCTCTTGATTGTCGACTCGATCCAGGCTGTTTACCTGGAATCCCTCTCCTCGGCCGCCGGCAGCACGAGTCAGGTCAGAGAGTGTGCTATGGCGCTGCTCCGCCTTGCAAAGGAGTGCCTCATACCAACGTTGATTATCGGTCACGTCACCAAGGAGGGAGCCATCGCCGGCCCCCGCGCCTTGGAGCACATCGTCGACGTCGTCCTCTACCTGGAAGGTGAACGGTTTCACAGCTACCGGTTGCTGCGCGGTGTCAAGAACCGCTTCGGGTCGACCAACGAAGTCGGTGTGTTCGAGATGCTCGGCGATGGTCTCAAAGAGGTCGAGAATCCCTCGCACGTTTTCCTGGCCGAACGCCCAGCCGGCGCCGTCGGCTCCACAGTCGCCGTAACCGTCGAAGGCACGCGACCGATGCTGGTTGAGGTGCAGGCGCTGGCGACCTACAGTCCCCTCGCGATTCCTCGTCGCACCGTCAACGGTGCCGACGTCAACCGAGTGCAACTCGTTACCGCGGTGTTGACCAAACGGGTGGGGCTCGCCCTGGCCAATCAAGACATTTACGTGAACATCGTTGGCGGATTGCACGTCGACGAGCCGGCCGCTGACCTTGCGGTTGCCTTGGCTATCGCCTCCAGCTTCCGCGACCGACCCGTCGCTGGCGACTTGGTAGCCATCGGCGAGATCGGTCTCGCCGGCGAGTTGAGAAGGGTCTCTCACATGGACCGCCGGCTCACAGAGGCGTCGAAGCTCGGCTTTTCTCGTTGCATCCTGCCAAAGGGGGCCATAAGTGGCTCCTCCGCGCCGGCGAATCTGGAACTGCTCCCGTGCGGCACGTTGGTCGAGGCCTTGGAGGCCGCATGGCGGATCCCGTGAAACCAGAGTTGACCGCGATCATCCTCGCCGGCGGCCAGAGTCGACGACTGGGCAGCGACAAGCTACTTCTATCCATACGCGAACGCCCGGTCGTTGCCTGGACCCTCAACGCTTTCAAGTGCAGCCCCATCGTGGACCGAATCGTTCTGGTAATATCCGAACGCAATCGCCAGTTCTGTTCCGCACTGTTGGAAGACATAGGAATTGGAGACCGGACTGACCTGGTAGTTGGCGGCAACCGCCGGCAGGACTCCGCTCGGGCCGGCCTATTGGCTGCCACAACCGAATGGGTCGCCGTGCACGACGGCGCCCGCCCATTTGTCGGCGCGGATCTCATCGAGCGCGGATTACTTGCAGCCCAAGCGACCGGCGCGGCCGTGCCCTGTCTGCCGGTGACCGATACGATCAAGCGGATCGACGATCAAGGCAGGATCGTCGAGACTCTGAACAGGTCCGAGTTAGTGTCCGTACAGACTCCGCAGTTCTTTCGCCGTGACCTCTTGCTCGATGCCGCCGCGTCCTCCGGTCTCGATGTGACCGACGATAGCTCTCTGGTGGAGGCGATCGGTTCGCGGGTACATACTTTCAGGGGCGATCCCTCGAACATCAAGATTACCAGGCCCGAGGATATCGAGATTGCGGATATGATCGCCGGCCGGGCGTTTGTCCGATGATGAGAGTGGGCATAGGCAACGACATCCACCGTTTAATCGCCGGCCCCAAGCTCATCCTCGGTGGTGTCGATGTCCCATTCGACAAGGGGCCTGCCGCTCACTCCGATGGAGACGTTGCGATTCACGCCCTCATAGATGCGCTGCTTGGAGCCGCCGGCCTCGGAGATATCGGTACGCACTTCCCGGATAGCGATCTGCGCTATCGGGATGCTTCGAGCATCGACCTGCTCACCCAGTGCGTCGCCCTGCTCCGCGAAGCCGGCTTCCGGCCGCACAACGTTGACATCTCTGTGATTCTAGAGAGGCCCAAGCTGGCCCCCTTTATGGGCCTGATGGTGGAGCGAATCGCCGCAGCCCTGGGCGTACCAGCAAGCCAGGTGAACATAAAGGCCGGAACCAACGAGCGCATGGATGCCGTTGGACGCGGCGAAGCAGTCGCCGCCTTTGCCGTAGCCACCCTCGTCGATACGGATACGCAGCCATTTTGATACGAACTGCCGGCTGCCAGCGGACCCCCGGTCCGGAATATACGCCCCGAGTTTAAATCAGAAAAAATGTAGCGCGGGGGCTAGTCCCCCGCTGGGGTTGGGATTGGGTGTGGCAGAAACCACCCCGCCAACTCGCCGTGCCAAATCACGCCTTGGGTTTCTCATACATTGGGCCGCCGGCCCCAACCGGCCTGAGCGATTGGAACGAAGGAACGCCCGGGGCCCTCATCCGGGATAGACGCTTTGAGATTACCGCGGAGAAAACGTAGCGCGAGGGCTCGTCCCCCGCTGGGGTTGGGGGGAGGGGCGTGGCAGAATCCACACCGCCAGCTCGCCGTCCCAAATCACGAATTCGGCTCTTCCTACGTTGGTGTGCCGGCCCCAACCGGCCTGAGCGAGTCCTGTGAAGGCATGCCCCGGACCCTCGATCCTGGAGACTCCCGCATACAACCTCGTCATACCAGCGAAAGCTGGTATCCAGAAGGGGAGGAGAAGCGTCGTCCTAAGGGTTGTCCCTATTCATAGATCTGCCCAAAGTCGCTCCGCTTCAGAGCGGAGAGTTTCTAATCTCCGCCTTTGCATACTGCCAATATGCCCGCGCCGGCCAACGTTTCTTCTATCGTTGAGACCGGCCGGCCCGCCGTCAATTTGTCGACGATGGGCTTAACACGCCGGTCGCCTGTCCTCAACCATCGCATCAAAGTCCGGAAGTCGATGCGTTGCCGCAGACCGTTCCCCATGAGCGCGGCTACCTCAATCATCGCCTGCCTCGCCTCGTAACGCCGCTTTAGGTCGCCGTCCACCGAATAAGCGCCGGCCTCCACCGCCGGGAGAGCGTGTTGCGACAGCCCGTGCCCGGCCTCGATCCCTCCGGCCGCGCTCCTGAGTGCGGTCGATGACAATCGAGTGAAGTCGCGTCCTAGTGGCAACCATCCAACCATCGCAGCAAATGGCCGATTGGATGAAGTCTCAAGCAGACGATCAAGATCCGCCCGGTCGTTGTCACCTCTTGGCGCGACCGCGAACCGGGCCGATTGGAAGAGCTTATGCAGTTCCCGGTCGCGGTCTCGGTAATACCGCGGATCGAATATCTGAACAATCTTGTCGAAGCCCACCAGAAACGTGAGCCCGCCCAGATCGGGAAACGCCTCTCGGTACGCGATCGCCTGATCGAGATACAGGCCCAAGTTAGTGACCGCTACCGAAACATGCTTATGGACCCGTGCCAAGCTGGTAAGTGAAATCAACCGGTCGACTAGACTGGCGCCGGCCTGGTCGGCCTTGTCAATTGTGTTGACGGCAATCGAGATCACTACCTCGTCGCACTGGTCGGTGGTTAGAGCTTGCTCGACGAGTGCCTCGTGGGCCGTGGTAAGTGGGTTGAACGAGCCGGCAAACACCGCCAGCCGGCATCCAGGCGCGCCAACCCCGGGCGTTGTGTGGAGTGCTTGAACTC
This sequence comes from Chloroflexota bacterium, assembly GCA_963664835.2. GTDB lineage: Bacteria > Chloroflexota > UBA6077 > FW602-bin22 > JBCLEL01. The sequence continues at coordinate 43,948 of CAXXUG010000024.1, forward strand.
TCGGGGCGGCGCTCTCACCCAGTTGAGTCACGCTGCGCCTGATCGACAGCGCCAATTCGAGATCGTCGAACGCCGCGTATCCGGACGATTTCAAGCCAAATCCGTCCGCCGGATGAAGTGAATTACCCTGGGTCTGGTGACCTCAGACCGTCGACGGGACCTTCTCTTCCAGTTGGTCGGTCAACTCTTTGAGGTCGGGGAATCTACCGGTGTCCCACTTCGAGTATATTTGCTCGCCGTCCACCGACACCTCGAAGGCCCCATTGAGGCCGCCAATCAGCTTAACCGAGCCCACTTGCCCCTTGAACTTCGTCATTATCTCGGCCGCCGTCCAGGCAGCCCGTAGCTGATAGTTTCAAGGTATGCAGTAAATTATTTCCACGTGGAATGTATTTTCCATGCCACTCCTCCATTCGACTCTGTGCACCGAATCGGCACGCGTCCTATACCTGCCGGTTCCTGCTCTTTGCTCCGTGGGACTATTGTAGCCGATTCCAATGCCTGAGGCAGCACCCTGATTACCGTTCAACATTGCAGATTAATCTGATGACCGCGTTTGGTTGGAAATCACCTCTCGGACGCCGATCCGGCGCCGGCATCCAGGGATGGAGAGTGGACAATGTAGAGTGGTCGAAGACTAAGCGAGGCGAGGGGCCTGTCCTCCGCCAAGGGTAGGGCCCGCCTCGGGCGGACGGTTTTCATCCCCTTATGCGACCTCTCTCAAGCCATGGGTGATTCCGGCGAATGCGCACACCTCAAGTCGTTGGGGGTCAATGACATTTGGGTCTTGCACCACAATCCGGCGTACCCGTAGGGGCGATTCGCGAATCCAACTGTTCCAACCAATTCGGCCGGTGAGGGTAAGAATCACGATAGTATGAACTGTACGTACCCGAAAACTGTTCCAGGGACTGATGCAGTCGTAGGGGCAAACACTTGTGGCATTTGTTCCAACTAATTCTTACGGTCGGCCATGAGGAAGGGGGCCAATGTAGGGCGGGGGCTTGTCCCCCGCCTGGGGCGGCCGGCGGTTCGTGAGATGCAGGCGTTGTGTTGGTCGGCCGGTGTTCGTCGCCGGCGCGTTGCGTTGGTTGGTGGGAAGTTTATCGCTGCTACGTCTCTGGATTTCCTAGTTGGTTTACCTCATGCGCCCCCAAATTGCGCCACATTGTCGGACGTTAGGAAGGTGAGATATACATTGGCCCTCATTCGCACCCCTCAATACGCTAACCGCAAATGCTCCAGACGCACCGCAAACACCCTGAAACCCAATTAGTTGGAGCAGATGTTCGCGAATCTCCCTGGGATGCGGCTTGTGCAACCCACGTAACCAACGGTCACGGAAAAATGTAGAGGCAGGAAATGTTCCCGGCTCAGCGCGCTGCCACCGCGGTCCAGGTCCACCGCCCGGCGCTAACCGTCTTCAAATCCCTGTGCACGCAACCACCCTGTAATATATTTGAGATCCAATGAGTCGCTTGACCGACAAGGCCGAGCCCCGCGATGCGGCAATAAAGGAGTAAGCAGTGAATTCCATACCAATCGGTACTCGAGGCAAAGCCAGCGAGACCGTAACCGAACGCAAAACCGCCAGCGCCGTTGCCAGCGGAGCGGTCCCAACGTTCGCGACGCCGGCTATGATCGCCCTGATGGAACGGGCGTCGGTCAACGCCATCCGACGATACCTGGACGAAGGACAGGAGAGCGTCGGCACGCTGGTCAACGTCACCCATCTGGCCCCGACACCGGTAGGCCGGCGAGTGCAAGCGGAGGCCGAGGTCACTGCGGTGGATGGTCGCAAGGTTGTGTTCAAGGTCCGTGCGAACGACCCGGTCGAGCTGATCGGCGAGGGTACCCACGAGCGCGCGCTAGTTGACAGGGCAAAATTTGTCTGGAAGGCGGCCACCAAGGGTAGTGGCCTCGCCTAGATTCGCCTATGCCGACTTCAACAGAGCTGATCAACCAGGCCCGCCAACGCCTGACCGCCGGCGACGTCGACTATGCCGCCCAATGCTGTCACGCCGTTCTACGACACATGCCAGTCCATATACCGGCGCATCTGTTGCTCGCCGAGTGCCTCGCGAGTGTCGAGGACTTCGGCCAGGCCAAGGACCTGTTGCAGCGCGTACTTAGCTGCGTGCCGGACAACCTGCGGGCACTGCGTACCCTCGGATCCGCGATTTATGAGACCGATGGCCTCGAGGCGGCCGAATACGTCTACCAGATAGCCTTCGACAATCACTCCTTTCATTCCGAGCTCCCCGGCGAAATAGAGGATGCTTTGGGCAAGCGGCTCACCCTCTCAAATATAGGATTGGCCCGGCTCAGCCTCAACTCCGGCCAATACTTGGACGCCGCCGGCGCACTCAATCGGGCGCTCGCGGTCGATCCGTTACGCCTTGATGCCCGCGTGCACCTGGCCCTCGCCTACCATCGCGCCGGCGACCGCTCGAGCTCCGAGGCTGTGTGCAGGGATGTGCTTCAAGACGCGCCGGACTGCCTGCCGGTCCTGGCTATCATGCTGTACCACCGCATCGTCGACGGCGTTGACGCAAAAGGGGCGCAGCAGATCGCATCGCGCATCGCCGGCTGCGATCCATCGTACCTTTACGTCGCTGAGATCCTGCCGGGCGGAGATGCTGTCTCAGTTGCCCCCGTCGGAGATTGACATTGACCTTACTCTCGAATTGAGCGATCCTGGTCCCTCTCCTCCGCCCTCGAAAGATGCTCCCAGGGGTGCCGATGGAGGCGAGAGCGACGAGTGGATGGCCAAAATGATCCGGCCATCGAGCGCGGGCGAATCCTCTTCCGGCTCTCCTCCTTCCGACGCCCCGCCGGACGAACCCGGGCCGGCTCCGCATACCCCCCAGGAGGACCCGAAACGCCCGGCAATCAAGGGAATGTATCTCAAGGTCGTCACAAAGAACGAGGAACAAGACACTCCAGCCACGACGGAAGCGGCCCGGCAACGCATGAACAGGGCGTTGCAGTTCCAGCAAAGCGATAACTTTGACGAGGCCGTCTCGGAGTACGCCTCGGTCCTCCGTTCCGACCCGTCCCCTCGCCGGCGAGATAGTGGATAACCTCCGGTGGATCGTGTACGCTAAGCCCAATCACCTCGCTGCATTGAAGACGCTGGGCGACGCCTACATGAGGGTCGGCGATGTCGAGAAAGCCGTCGAGCAGTACGACCGGGTGATGACGCTTCGGCAATCAGGCGGCAGCATATGATCGGCAAATACTTGTTGGGTAGCAGGTGCAGATGGAGAAAACTCTAATAATTATAAAACCCGATGGCGTAGAGCGGGGCATGGTAGGCGAAATAATCTCGCGCTTCGAGCGGCGGGGTTTCAGAATTGGCGCCCTCAAGATGGTCAAGGTGGACCGCGAGTTGGCGGAGCAGCATTATGCCGTCCATAAGGGCAAGTTCTTCTACGATGACCTGGTGAAATATATCTCCTCGTCGCCTGTCATCGTGGCCGTGTTGGAAGGTCCGGACGTGATAAAGGCAACCAGACTGATGGTCGGCGCCACCCGGCCGGCCGAGGCGGCGCCCGGTACAATTCGTGGTGATCTTGCCGTCTCTACCCTTCGCAATTTGATCCACGCCTCCGATGGAGTGGACACGGCCAAGCAAGAAATCGCCCTATGGTTCACGAAGGGCGGCGTTCTCGATTACCAGCGTGACATCGATTCCTGGATCTATCAGGCCGACTGACTCGGGTCATCCAGCAGGACGTCAAGCGCCAAACTTCTTCAATCTCATCGCGTGAGCCAACGCCAAAGCCATGATCTCGCGCGCCGGAAACACGCCCAGGACGCCCCCGGCGCAGGCCCGCTCGCCAAACCTCGTCGCCTCGTCCGGCATCGCCACCGGCGATGACAGCAGGAGTGGCGTCGGATGCCAGGAGTGACTCCCAAGATTCGCCGGCGTACTATGGTCGCCAGTTACAACAAGAACTTGCGGCTCCAAATCGGTAATCTGCGGCAATAGCCGGTCCACTTCCTCGATCACCGCCACTTTCCCGTCGAAGTCGCCGTCTTCGCCCCTCGAGTCGGTCGATTTTACGTGCACGAAGAAGAAATCGTATTCGCCATAGGCGCCTGCGAGAGTGTCGAACTCTTCGCTAATTGACTTTCCAGTCGCAAGTACGTCCATACCCACCAGCCGGCCCAGTCCGCGGTACATCGGGTATCCGGCAATCGCCGCGCATCGCATTCCGTGCGCCTCAGGTAGCGTAGTCAGAGAGGGAAGCTTGGCGAATCCGCGCAACAGAATCATGTTCGCCGGATGTTCGTCTTCCAAAACGCGCCTGACTTCGCCTATGAAACGGCTGACGATCAAGGCAGTAGCTTCCGCGTCCGGACTCGTCGCTTTCGGTTCTAGCGCCGGCACCCCTGTAATCTGCGGATCGGTTTCGGCTATCGCATGCGAGAGGTTATCGCCACGAAAGACGACGACCGCCCGGTGTTCGCTCTCCGTCTCCAGAAAGATCTCGACGCCCGGCACCCTGATCGCTCTTAATTTGTCACACAGCCGGTGGTTCAGCTCGGTCGAGATCCGGCCGGCTCGCCGGTCGGTGATCGCCCCCTCGCTGTCGATCGTCGCGAAGTTGATCCTCGCGGCAAGGTCGTCTTGGCCCAGCTCGAATCCGACTCCCAGAGCCGACAACACTCCTCGACCCACGTTTGACGCGATCGGATCGTATCCGAACAGTGCGAGGTGAGCGGGGCCGCTGCCCGGCGTGATCCCCGGTCCCACGCTCTGGCTCAAGCCGCATATCCCACCGGCCGCCAACTCGTCGAGGTTCGGAGTATTCGCCGTTTCGAGTTCCGTCAGCCCTATCTGTCGATGCGGGAGCCCGCCCAACCCGTCCAGGACCAGCATCACGATCTTCGAATCCGCCGGCCGCTTCAACGCCGGCAAGAGATCAATTGGATCTGACAAGGGACCGCCTCGGTGACCTAGTTGCGTCCGACAAATACCCTTCGAATCCGCCCAGCGTTCGTTCAGAAACCATGGCCAGTACTCCGATCAGGGATTTCGTCGCGCGGCATCGGGACTGCCATTGAACCTCACCGATCCCCGCACTCGTCGTTGGTACGAAAATGGCCGGATTAGCTAACTTCCTCTTAACTGGGACTTCGTTTCCAGCCAGAAGAGGACATTGTAGGGCTGGGGCTTGTCCCCAGCCGCAGGCGGGTCATTAGCCGAGCCTAGTTCCGAGCCCCGTAGAGAAGTCCGGCCAACCAGCACCCTGATTTTTTTCATACCTTGGTGTGCCGGCCCCCATGCCGGCATGAGCGATTGGTACGAAAATGGATTTCTGGCGCCAACTTGCGTGACCAACGACTCAATGAATAACAGCGACCGCGGATAATCGTGTGAGAACCCTGTAGGGCAGGGGCTTGTCCCCTGCTTGGGGAGGCGTGTGGCGCGAATGACACACGAACACCTCCGCCAACTCGCATCGCCAATTTTCATTCCTTGGTGTGCCGGCGCAAGCCGGGATGAGCGATTGCTATGAAAATTAGATGAATCTGCTAACTTCTGCTAACTCGTGTCGCGATTTTCATCCTCTTACTTATGCGGCCTTCGCAAGGCCATGGTGATTCCGGCCAAGGCCGGAATCCAGAAGGGGTGGGGACGGGAAATGTAGCGCGGGGGCTTGTCCCCCGCTCCCGGCAGACCGGCAACCAACCCTCCTACCGAGCCACTGTATAGTAGTCCCGCCAACCAGCGCACCCATTTTCATACCGTGGTGTGCCGGCCCCAGCCGGGACGAGCGATTGGTACGAAAATGACGGTTGTCGTCACCCACCGTCGTCATCCCGGCGTAGGCGGGACCCCATGAGGGGAGGCTAGGCCGACACTCTCCCTCATACTTTACTGTACGCGGCGCAACCGGCAAGAGTGGTTTGTACGCGAACACCCGGCGCCAGCCCCGGGCATTTCTCTGGGCCACCGTCGCGATGCGCGTCATAGGATCCGCGGATGGGGAGTGTCTTGATGTGGTTTGCCCCTGACTTTCCCTCACGAGCCGCCAACCCATTTCTTATGCCCCAATGTAACGACGTGAAGCCGGCATAAACCCTTCGGATATGCGTGGGAAGAACGCCCAGACGGTCGCTGCGCCGAACAAACCGCCAGTAGTCAACCGCAAGAGCCAATCGCTTTCACGCATTCCCGCCATTTGCGAAATACCGTCAATAGCGATCGGAAGCGCCGCAAGCGCGTAAAGCCTGATCGGCATCGGCCCAAGCCCCGCCGAGAAGCGATGATAGACCAGACTCGAGGCGAACAGACCCACGTAGATGCCCATCTCTCGCTGACAGACCGCCACCTGGTGCCCAAACAGGAAGAAGCTGTGCTCTGGCTTCTGGTGACAGGCCACGCTAAAGCCCGCAAATATCGCCTGTGCCATTTGCTCTTGGCCGGCCGCCGCAAGCACCGGTGCCACCAATGGCATCAGCGTAAATGCTCCGAACAACACCGTCAACGAACCCAAGAAAAGGCCGAGCCCGCGCCGCGCGATCGCCGCAGCCAAGATCAACTTTCCTTCCTCTTAACATTTGCCGCCCCGGCCGGCAGCAACCTATAATCTGGCCGGGCCGCTAGCTCAATGGTAGAGCAACGGACTTTTAATCCGCAGGTTCAGGGTTCGATTCCCTGGCGGCCTACCGCCGACGCCCAGCCTCCCCATTATGCACCCCTCGCCCCAATAGTAGCAACGCCGACCCTCTCCGGCCAGCCCAACGAGACCCAATGATCCCCAGCAGCGCCGGCCCCGAACCCCGATGCCGGGCGATAGTCTTGGTGTGGGGAAGGGGAAATGTAGTGCGGGGGCTTGTCCCCCGCTGGGGTTGGGAGTAGGGCGTGGCAGAATCCGCCATGCGAATCCCCTGTACTGAACCACAGCTACGGCGTCGCAAACCCTCGTGTGCAGGCGCCGGCCGGGCAATTGGTCCATCAAGCTTCCCCAATCGTAGATCGCAGGGAGTCAAGGCGCCTACAAACCGGCCGACGTTTCAGTTGAACCGAAAATCACCGTAGAGGCGGGTTTCAGACCTGCCTGGGGCCGTGGGAAAAAAATCCCAAACCCAGCAGGCCCGGGCAACGATGTCGAACGTCCCCGCAGGGGTGTCCCTCGTGGGCGCCCTGGGATTGGGGACTCGCCCATACCCCGATACGTAGCCGGAATCCAGGAATGGGCGGGTGGAGCAAACCCTTCCACGGAGGCGTGCCCTCCACCCGCGTCATATCCCCGGACCTTCCAACCGCCCGCATGCGCGCGTCTCACCCGATTCCACGCTCCTGGCTCAAGCCAAGCGCTCGATCCCAGGACACCTGTCATAGCCGCGATCAAAGCTCAGGATGCGATCCGTACCGGCCTTGCGCATGACCGCCACGTGCAAGGCGTCACGCGCGGAAAGGCCGTTAACTGAACCGATCAGCGCCCTCGCGGCCCGGACCTCAGGCATCCCAAATGTCAAAATCTCCCCAACAATTGCATCAAGACTTCTGAACGCGGGGTCGATGGCATCGAGCCTCCGAATCGCCGTGTATCTATGAAGAATCTCCTGATAGACCTCTGCGTCGGTCACGAACTGCTCTCCGGAGCGCACCATGTGGGTCAATACCACCAGCGCGCGGTCTTTGTTTGGATGTGCCGCCCCTACCAGGTACATAGGTACGTTGGAGTCGACGAAGATCACGGAAGGCGTCGTCCTGATTCGATCTCCCGTAACATGAGTTCGATATCGGCCGTTGGAAACTCGTGTCGCGACGCATCGGCGATCGCGCGCAGCTTTGCTTCGATAGTTGCCGGCTGGTCGTCCTTTGCCTTACGCAACGCCTGCCGGACCCACTCGGCAAGGGTCATCCGCTGCCCGCGGGCGACAGCCTGAAACTCCGAATATTCCTCCTCGTCCAGGAGGACTTGCAATCGTTTGGCCATGTGGACAGTCTAATTAACTCATTGAAAATGAATCAATAGCAGTCTTGATCCGAAGCTACTCGAACTTTTGGATTCGAGCTGAGTTAGCGGCCGGCATCCAACCCAATTCCCAAGCCAACGCTGAGAAGACCCGCTAGCCGGCCGCTGTTGCAATTGAAACGAGAATCGCCGTAGAGGCGGGTTTCAAACCCGCCTCCCGGCAACAAACGTCCCGGTAGGGGCGATTCGCGAATCCATTCGCTCCAACTAATTCTTACGGTCGGCCATGAGGAAGGGAGCCAATGTAGGGCGGGGGCTTGTCCCCCGCCTGGGGCGGCCGGCGGTTCGTGAGATGCAGGCGTTGTGTTGGCCGGCCGGTGTTCGTCGCCGGCGCGTTTCGTTGGTGGGTGGGAAGTTTATCGCTGCTACGTCTCTGGATTTTCTAGTTGGTTTACCTCATGCGCCCCCAATTGCGCCACATTGTCGGACGTGAGGAAGGTGGGATATACATTGGTCCTCATTCGCACCCCTCGATACGCTAACCGCAAATGCTCCAGACGCACCGCAAACACCCTGAAACCCAATTAGTTGGAGCATATGTTCGCGAATCGCCCTAGTGAGGGGATAATGGCGAACCCCGCCGTCGGACCCCACCTACCCACGGATGCCTAGCCACCGAACCTCCGTTGTACAATACCCGGCAATATTGGCCCCGTCCGGCCAAAACCCCACCCATCAGAGGAGATTGGTGCGCGAAAACAGAGTCAAGTCTCTCCTCGCATCCGGCGACGTTGCCTGTGGCGCCGGCTTGACCATAATGTCTCCCGCCCTCGTCGAACTCATCGGCCTCGCCGGCTTCGACTTCGTCATACTCGACGAGCAGCACGGCTGGATGAATCCTGAGTCCGTCGCCGACATGATCCGCGCGTCCGAAAACGCCGGCCTCACGCCAATGGTCAGAGTCCCAGAGATTCACTCGCCCACCGTAGGCAAGTTCCTCGACTTGGGCGCCCAGGGGATCGTGTTTCCAAACGTCAACAACGACGCCGACGCCAGACGGGCCATCGCCTCCGTCCGGTACGAGCCCCTGGGCACAAGGGGCTCCTGCCCCACCGTCCGCGCGGCAGACTACTCGATTACCGACTGGCTCCAGCACTACCAGGCCTCCAACCGCGAGATCTTCACCCTTCTCCTGATCGAGAGCCGCGCAGGCTTCGACAACCTGGAGAGTATTCTCGAAGTTGAGGGAATCGACTCGGTCCTTCTCGGTCCATTCGACCTATCCTCCTCGCTGGGAGTGCCGGGACAACTCGATCATCCAGAGGTCGTCCGCCGGCTCCAACTTGCCCAGGACCTCCTCAGGCGCAGCGAGATCACCATCTGCTCCTGGAGTCTCGAGTTCGATTCGGTGATTCGTGCCGCCGAGCAGGGCGCGAGAATGTTCTGGCTCTCCGGAACCAAGATCATCGCCGATGCCCTTCGCCAGAAGGCGGCCACCGTCCGGCGTGCCGCCGGCAGCATGGCCGCTGCCCATCGAATTGGCCGGCCCGACGGCTCACTGGACTCGTGAGTTCCCGCGGTCTTGCTCCCAAAGTGGTAAAACATATAACACATGTTCGCAAAGTGTCGCCCCAGCAACGCCGAACAGAAATCGACGGATGCAAGAAAAACTGTAGACTGCCGGCCGAGGGCAGAATGAAAGAATGTAGCGCAGGGGCTGGCCCCCCGCTCCCGGCGGTCCGGCACCCAACCCAAGTACCGAGGCACCGTATAGAGGACCCGCCAACCGGTGCCCCGGTTTTAATACCTTGGTGTGCGGGCGGTAGCCGGGATGAGCGATTGATACGAAATTGGAATTGACCCGTCGGACCCAACGCTGAATTCGTCATTCTAGGAGGGGTGGGGATGGGAGAATGTAGCGCGGGGGCTTGTCCCCCGCTGGGGTGGGGCCTGGGTATGGCAGAATCCCCCGCGCGAATTCGCCGCACAAAACCGGAACTCCGCGTTTTCATACCTTGGTGTGCCGGCAACGGCCGGGATGAGCGATTGCTATGAGAATAGACTGCTTCGGTGGCCTCTCATTCGTAATTCGCGGTATCCCATGGTCAATCCGGTCCCCCATTCGTCATTCCGGCGCAGGCCGGAATCCAGGAGGGGAGGCGAGGGCGTCTCCTATTTTAATGCCTTGGTGTGCCAGCGACAGCCGCAATGCGCGATTAATATAATGTTGAAATTGCAAAACAAAATTCAGGCGAGCCGGCCGCCGGCATCCACCCGGCAATACACGAATCTTGGAACAAACGCAAAAATGCAAAACAAATCGCAACCTGCCTGATCAGCAGGAGATTGCGTCCAGACCTACCGTAAGTGAGACCGCATCAAGAAACACTGGGAGGAGAGGAAAAATGCGCGCGATGCGAGTATTGGGAGAGGGCCAAGCCATAGTGACCGACCGGCCGATGCCACAGCCGGGACCCGGCCAGGTGCTATTGAAGATGAGAGCCGCCGCCATCTGCGGCAGCGATCTCCATCGCTACAAGCTCAAGCTGTCCGATGATGATCCAACCAGGCGGTTTGTACCCGGCCACGAGCCCTGCGGCGATATCGTCGAGGTCGGCCCAGGCGTCGACGGCTGGTCCGTCGGCGAACGTACCGTCGTTTATCACCGAGTTACCTGCATGCAGTGCCTATACTGCATCGCCGGCGAGCGAAACTTGTGTGTCAATAGACTCGGAGCCTACGGATTCGACCCCGACGGCGCCAATCAGGACTACATGATCGCCTGGCCCGACCACCTGATAAGGTTGCCGGACGATTTCGACCATGTAGAAGGCGCTCTCTTCGCCTGCCAGGTGGGAACTGCCTATCACCCTTTGAAGACGATGAACGTCAGCGGGCGAGACCGTCTGGTCGTGTCCGGACTCGGGCCGGTCGGTCTCTTCACGGTCCAGCTCGCAAAGGCTATGGGCGCTACCGTCGCCGGCGTCGATCCTTCACCTGAACGCCGGCAGCTCGCTGAGCGGTTGGGCGCCGACGCCGTTCTCGATCCAACGGCTAACCCCATCGGCGAAGCTGTTCACTCCATATTCCCAGGCGGCGCCGACAAGCTGGCTGAAACCTCCGGCGCCACGTCCGCCCACCGCGCTGTCTCCAGTCAGCTTCGCACCAATGGCCAGGCCGCGATCGTCGGGTTGTCTCACCCCGGCGCACCGTTGGATCTCGGCGGCCTCGACGGAATCCTCTTCCAGCAGATCCACGTATTTGGCTCGAACCTCTATCCCAACAAGGACTTCGACGAGATCGTCGACTTCGTTCGGCGCAAGAAGGTGCCGATCAAGGACGTCATCACTCACGAAATGGGAGTCGAAGACGGCCCCGAGGCATTCCAGATTGCCGCCGGCGCATCCGCCGGCAAGATCGTATTCAGATTCGATTAGCCGAGAAGCATCCGAGTTTCGCTTCGGCGGCTTCGGCTTGCGCCCCAGAATACCCTTGGCCTAGAGATCCGGCTTGAGAACATTGACCCGCCTGATTTGGGTGGGCTCTCTGGCGCTCACCTTTGGCTTTTGATCTGGGCGGTGACAGGGCATTGGCTTACCTCGGTGGTGGTAGTCGTCTTGGTGTACCTGGCCCTGCGCCTCTCGAAGCAGTTGTTAGTCTCATTGTTCAGCCGGCCAATCCGGCGCGCTGTTCGCTGGCTCCCCCTTTCGGAACTCGCGCTACCCACGCGACTGGGACCAAATTCGCCGGCGCGTGTATCGCCGCGACGCCTACACCTGCCAAGACTGTGGTGCCACCAATGTACCGATTGAGGCGCATCACGTCGTCCCCGTCAGATCAGGCGGGTCTCATCGCCTGAGCAATCTCATAAGCCTGTGCAGCGATTGCCACCTAAAGGCCGACCGGGGGCGGGTCCGCTTAAGCTAACCTGGCTCATGATCGAGTCTTCACCAGACGAGCGTCGGCGTAAATCTCAGGACACTTCCCCATGCCTCTTGAGATCCCGCCGTTGGTTCGACCCGGTGGGCAAACCCTTAGACTGTATAATGCAAGCGACATTGAGCGGTCCCAAACCTCGTGAAAATAGCACTCGTCCCGAGGCTTGCTCCTAGGGAGGCATGCCCCCGTCCCAACTCTCGGAGGTGAACGTTAGATGACCCGGCACCTTCCTATGATCAAGCGGACCGAGATAAAGGTCCTCAGCGATATCGGCTCAATCAGGCACGGAGATCACGTCCTCAAGAATGGGGCGAAGTCCGACATAATCGTCGACCTCCACGGTTTAGCGTCACACCCTTCTATCTTTAGATATCTCGCGGAGAAGGTGTCCAGCATAGTTTGGGACTTGGGTATAGATCGAGTCGTCGGAGTCCCTTACGCCGGCATTCCCCTGGCGACCGCGCTTTCCCTCATGACCGATATTCCGATGTTGTGGGTGCGAAAATCCGCAGATTCGCCCGGTAAGCCTACCGGCGTCGAAGGCGATTTTGCCAGGGCCAGCGTAGCTTGCGTAGTCGAAGACTTGGTTACCACTGGCGCCAGTGCCATCGAAACCGCTGGCCAGTTGCGCGATGCCGGCATGATTGTCAACGACGTCGTCACCGTGGCAGACATGGAACAGGGCGCCAGAGAGAATCTCGCCTCGGATGGTCTGAAGCTGCATGCCCTGGTTACGTTGAATGAAATCAGGCGATACGGTCGGCCGGAGCCGGTCGGACCTATCACGCGCGAGGAGTAGGGCACGCCAGAGGCCTGCGCGTCCATGTCATACGGTCTTGCCCACCCCGAAATAATACAAGGGCTCGCCGCTCTCTGTTATGCTAGGCGAGGCAAAGGGACGATCGCCGGCCCATCCGGGACCCTGGAGGCGGAACACCCGCAACGACGGGCTCGAAGATCGTGTTTCGTCCCTGTCCTGCTCATGACAAATCCAATTTCCGGTTACGGAGATTTGTGCTGAATGCTGGCCAAGTTCGAGTTCGCGCGGGGCGGATCGGCTATCGAGAACGTCATTTGTCTGGCAGATACTCGTATCGCCCTGAGAAAAGAATTCGGCCGACATAGTTGATGACCGTAATTCCCAATTCCAGACTTCCAGTTTACGCACGGCCGATGGTGCGAGTCTGGTTCGATACACAGGAGGATTTCAATTGCCGTACGAGGTGAAGCTGCTTCAGCTCTCTCCGTCTATGGAAGATGGCACTGTAACCGCTTGGCTGAAGAAAGAAGGGGATCAGGTCGAGGAAGGCGAAGAGCTTTATGAAGTAGAGAGCGATAAGGTCTCGGCGCCGGTCAAGTCGCCCGCCACCGGGACCGTCCACCAGCTAGCAGTCAAGGAAGGAGAAAACGTCCAGGTCGGAGCGTTGCTCGCGATTTTGGCCCTTCCCGGCGAAAAGCTGGAGGCGCCCGCCCCGGTTGAGCAGCCAGAACCCACCGCCGCACCATCGCCGGCGGTCTCCGCGCCTGCCAGTGCTGCGCCACCTCCAGCAGCCAAGACGTCCAGGACGGGACGCATATTTGTTTCACCAAGAGCCCGTCGGGTTGCCAAAGAGCTGGGCGTGGACCCGAACACTCTGGCTGGAACCGGCCCGGGTGGCCGCGTCTTGGAAAGAGATGTCGTAGCTGCGTCGAAGGCGGCCCCAGCCGCTCCAGTTGCTCCGGCAATCGTCACACCCGCGGCCGCTCCAGCCGCTGGTGTTTTCGACGCGGTCAGGCTCGCTGGCATGCGAAAGGTCATCGCCGAGCGTATGCATCATAGCCAGAGCACCACCGCATCGGTGACACTGACCTCCGAAGTCGATATGAGCGAGGTCGCGAAGCTGCGGTCCCAGATCAATACTGAGTGGGAAAGCAAGTTCAAGATTCGCGTGTCCTACACCGACGTAATCGTCAGGGCAGTCACCAAAGCGCTGGGCGAACACTCGGCCGTCAACGCTAGCCTGGTCGATCAAGAGGTTCGAAGGCACAAAGACATTAACGTTGGAGTCGCGGTCGCATTGGACGATGGTCTAATTGTCCCGAATATTCCGAACGCCGACCAGAAGTCGTTGCTTGAAATCTCGACCGCAATCCGGGCACTGGCCGACAAGGCCCGTGAAGGAAGTTTGTCGCACACCGAGGTGACTGGCGGCACATTCACCATCACGAATCTGGGCACATACGGCGTCGAGGCATTCACCCCAATTATCAACTATCCTGAGTGCGCAATTCTCGGTGTCGGTAGGATCGCCGATCGCGCTGTCGTCCGCGACGGCGAAATAGTTGTTCGCCCGACCATGTGGCTGAGCCTCACCTTCGATCACCGTATCGTCGACGGCGCGCCGGCCGCGCAGTTCCTGGCCCGGGTCCAGAACCTGCTCGAATCTCCCTACCTGTTGTTCGTTTAGAGTCAAACTCGCACGGGTGAATCTGAATTGACGATCGAAACTGACGTTGTAATTGTCGGAGCCGGCCCTGCCGGCTACGTCGGGGCTATTCGAGCGGCCCAGTTGGGAGCCCGTGTAACCCTGGTAGAGCGGTCCGAGTTGGGCGGAACTTGCCTGAATCGCGGCTGCATCCCGAGTAAAGCGCTGCTAGAGGCGGCTTCCAGATACACCGACCTGAAGGAGGCCGAGCAGTTTGGCCTGCGCGCCGGTGACATCGGATTCGACTATCGCAAGGTTGCCGACCGTAAGAATCAGGTGGTCCGCCAATTGCGTAGCGGCGTCGAGGGCTTGATTCGTGGAAACGGCGTCAATTGGGTGCGAGGCAAGGGCACAATCTCCCGCGGAGGTGTCCGCGTGGAGAAGGTGGATGGCACAATCGAGCGAGTCCGCGCTGGGAGAGGTGTGCTCATCGCTACCGGCTCCAAGGAGGGTAGACCTCCGATTCCGGGTGTCAATCTTCCCGGCGTAATCGGAAGCGACCAGGCACTTCAGCTCGAGCAAGTGCCGAAATCCGTCGTTATCGTGGGCGGGGGCCCGGTCGGCGTCGAGTTCGCTACCATTTTCAATAGCTTCGGCAGCCGCGTAACCGTCGTCGAAATGTTGCCAACCCTGTTGCCATTGGAAGATGCCGAGATGGGTCGCATGTTGGCGCGCAGCTTTTCCCGCAAAGGCATCATGATCAAGACCGGCACCGCCGTACGCCGGATCGAGTCGGATGAGTCCGGCTTGGCAGTTGTGGTCGGCGACCCCGATGGGCAGACCGAAGACCGATTGTCAGCCGAACGCGTACTGATCGCGGTCGGTCGCCAGCCAAACACCGATGGACTCGGACTTGCCGAATCCCAAATCAAATTGTCCGGTAGGCATATCCAAGTCGACGACAGCATGAAAACCTCGGCGCCAGGCGTCTATGCTGCAGGTGATGTCGTAGGCGGCTATATGTTGGCCCACGTGGGTTCGGCCGAGGGCGAAGTTGCCGTCGAGCATATGTTGGGACATCAGGCCAGTGTCGACTACCGCTCCGTCCCGAGCTGCACTTATTCGTCTCCGCAGGTCGCCGGCGTAGGTCTCACTGAAGCTGCGGCCCGTGAGGCCGGCCACGACGTGAAGATCGGTCACTTTCCCTTCGCAGCGGCTTCCAAGGGAATCGTCGCTGGCGAAACCGACGGCGTCGTGAAGATCATAGCCGATGCTGAATACAATCAAGTGCTCGGCGTCCACATTATTGCCCCTCACGCGACTGATATGATCGCTGAGGCGGCGCTGGCCCTAAATCTCGAAACTACGCTCGACGATTTTGCAAATACGATCCATCCTCACCCCACGATGACCGAGGCGGTGCGGGAAGCTTCGTTGGACGCGGACAGCCGAGTCATCCATATGCTCAAGCGCAGAGGCTAGTCACGCCCGGCATTGACGTACCCATGACCGGCTACTTAGAATTACTGCGCCGGCACTGTCGGTTTTCCCACATAACGACCACTTGAGGAGTGTTGCAGATGTCCAGGGTATTCGTATCGCGACTCATACCTGAGCGCGGGCTGAACAAAGTAAAGGCCGCGACGGACACAGAGGTCTGGAATAGCGATATGCCCCCTCCGGCCGATGTGTTATTGGAAAAGGCCAAGGATTGCGACGGGCTCCTGGCGCTGTTGACCGACAAGATCAATGGCGACTTCATGGATGCCTGTCCAAAGTTGAAGGTGATCGCAAACTTGGCCGTCGGATTCGACAACATTGACATTTCCGCCGCTACTGAGCGTGGCGTCATAGTCGGAAATACTCCCGGCGTCCTTACAGATACCACGGCAGACTTTGCTTGGACTCTGCTCATGGCGGCCGCCCGCCGGCTGACCGAGGGAGAGCGCTACGTTCGGGATGGCAAGTGGCAGACCTGGGGCCCATTGCTTCTTCGTGGGCAGGACATCCATCACGCCACATTAGGGCTCGTTGGTTTGGGCCGGATTGGTTCGGAGATGGCGCGTCGCGCCCAGGGCTTCTCGATGCAGGTGCTGTACAACGACATCTTCCGACGTGAAGACCTCGAGGAGTCAATGGGGATCCGGTACGTCGATATGGATACCCTGTTGAGTGAGTCCGACTTCGTCTCGGTGCACGTCCCATTGTTGAACGAAACTCATCACCTCATAGATGCGGCTGCCTTCGCCAAGATGAAGAACAGCGCGGTGCTGGTGAACTCCGCTCGCGGACCAATCGTAGACCCGAAGGCTCTATACGACGCCCTGTCGTCCGGACAGATATTTGCCGCCGGCTTGGATGTCACCGAGCCCGAGCCGATCGAAATGGATGATCCCCTGCTGACCCTGGAAAACTGCGTGATCGCACCGCATATTGCGAGCGGCAGCGTGGAGACGCGTGCACAGATGTCCGACGTGGCTGCCGAGAACATCCTGGCTGGCCTTGCGGGTCAACAAGGGCCCGCAATCGTCAACCCGGAAGTCTTCGAGAAGGGTCTGCGCCAGTAACGGATCCCACCGTCTGTCTTGGGTGGTACTAGGATTCCGACGGTCTTAGGTGGGGTGCCCTTATAGTCACCCGCCGTCGTCTCGCCCTGTCCGGCTAATACCCTGTCGCCACTCCAGCGGCCCTTGGATCCGCTCCACCAAGCAGAACCTTGCGCTGGTGGTCGAAGGCAATTAGCTGAACTCCGCCACCGGCTGCCCAACGATCCAATCTCTCCACGCGGTGTCCCCGCTCGGTCAGACCGGCCAATGCGTCGTCCGAAATTCCTAGTTCCGCTCGTACAAGGAACCTGTTTTCAATGGTCTCAGGATCCGTTCCGGGGAAGCTGTACCATCGCGGAGCTTCCGCGGCCTCCTGTACGTTCAAATCGAAATCTACTAAGTTTACGATCGTCTGCATATTCCATTGGGGCTGTTGGTCTCCGCCCGGCGTTCCGCCAACAACTACCGGTTTTCCATCGCTCGTAATGAGATAGCAATTAAGTGTATGCATCGTCCGCTTGCCGCCGGCCAGGCGGTTAGGGTGGCCCGCGTCGAGTGTAAACCCGCGTCCGGCCCGGTTGTTCAGGACTATCCCCGTATCCCCAGCGACCACTCCGCTGCCGAACGCATTGGACAGGCTGTGAATGAACGAGACAGCGTTGCCCCAACGATCGGCAACTGCGAAATAGGTCGTGTCGCCGTCTAGCAACTCCGGCGGTGCGCCGGCTGCTACGTCCAACGCCCTGCCGTGTTCGATGCTCCGCCGACGCGCGTCCGCAAATTCCTTGCTGATCAGCGATTGGAGCGGGAAATCAACTGTCCGTGGGTCGCCGCAGTATCCCAGTCGATCGGCAAACGCCAGCTTCTTTGCCTCGACCATAATGTGCAGAGTTTCCGCGGTGTTGCGCCCCAACCCCCGCAGATCGAATCCTTCGAGAAGGTTTAACTCTTCCAGAACGATGAGCCCTTGCGATACGGGTCGGGTCTCGTGAACCCGGTATCCGCGATAGGTCGTCGAGATTGGCGCATAGACCTCGGTCTCGTGGTCGGCGAACTCGGCTTCCGTAAGCCCGATGTCTGACTTCCCACATTCGCGGTAGTAGTC
Source organism: Chloroflexota bacterium (assembly GCA_963664835.2). Taxonomy (GTDB): domain Bacteria; phylum Chloroflexota; class UBA6077; order FW602-bin22; family JBCLEL01. The sequence goes on from CAXXUG010000024.1 coordinate 61,880, forward strand.
GGCGATTCGCCTCGCGATCTCGCCTTGGTAGAACGCCTTCGACCCGCCAGACGCGATTAGGCGCAATGATTCCGCCAGGTCGGGGTTCCGGAGCCGATCGCCGGCCCTTAGTGGCGTTCCGCCTGGCAAGAAAATTGCCGCCGAGCTAGGGAATTGTCCCAGGGTCGGAGCCATCGCCGAAATCGTCCCGGCCGTCGCCTCCGGCAGGATGAAGCCACGCTCGGCAAGCTCGACGGCCGGCTGCAACAGGTCGCCCAACTGACGAGTACCAAACTCATTGACAATCGTCTCGTATGCGTGAACGGCACCAGGAACCGCGACTGAATGCAGGCCGGATGTTGGCATCTTGCGGAGCCCATGCTCTAGGAAATACTCGGGAGTGGCCCTATATGCGCAAACTCCACTTCCGTTTATAGCCGTGCACCTGCCATTACCTGCTTCGTAAATGATGGCGAAAACATCGCCGCCCAATCCGCACAACGCCGGCAACGTGACATTCTCTACAGCGGCAACCGCCAACGCGGCGTCAACCGCGTTGCCCCCGGTTCTCAGAACGTCAACCCCTATGCTTGCGGCGATTGGGTCCGCGGCGGATACCATTCCTTCTGAGCCGTACGCAATTGGGTTGTGTTGGCCGCCTCGCGGAACGGTGCCGGTGGTAGTTAGTCCAATCCCGACGGATGCTGGGCTCATACGATCTCCCCCGGCAGGCCGTTTTTGCACTGATTTCGGCGTGCCAAACTGATTCGAATCTCCTGTCAGGCGGCAATTCGCTGATATCAATTGTATCTCAGTGGACACGATGCAATGGGTGCTACAATTGGGACTCGGTTAGACACGGAATCCTGGTTGGAGGTGAGTTGGTGACGCAGGCTGCTCTAAGTTACAGCCGGGCCGAACTAATGGCCGTGTGCTCGGCTCGCGAAATCAAGAATGGCGAACGAGTTTTCGTTGGGACTGGACTGCCCATGCTCGGAGCAATGCTCGCCAAGAGGACGCACGCACCCGACTCCGTGCAGATTTACGAGTCCGGCGTGATCGACTCTAGGCCGACGCGAACCCCTATCAGCATCGGTGATTGTTGCCTGGTGCCGGATAGCGCAATGCTCTGTGGTCTCACCGAGGTTTTTGGATCGATTCTGCAGCCGGGCTACGTCGACGTCGGGTTTATTGGCGCCGCTGAGATTGATCGATTTGGCAACATCAATACCAGCGTGATAGGTGATTATTTCCATCCAAAGGTCCGGCTCCCCGGCAGCGGCGGCGCAAACGAGATCGGCAGTCTCGCAAATCGTGTGTGCGTGATGATGGTCCAGGATCGTCGCAAATTTAGCGAACGAGTGAATTACATAACAACCCCTGGCTACCTTTCTGGGCCTGGGGCAAGGCAAGCCGCAGGCCTGCCCCGTGGTGGTCCGTCGGTGGTCATCACCCAAATGGCCGTTTACAGATTTGACCACGATTGCGAAATGTGTTTGGTCTCGGTTCACCCGGGCGTAACGGTGGATGAAGTACGTGAGCAGGTGGCGTGGGATCTGAGGGTCGAATCGAAGATAGAGGAGACGCCGCCCCCTAGCGAAAACGAGCTTTGTCTGTTGCGCGAAGAGTTAGACCCACAGGGAATCTTTTTGGGAAGCCGCGAATAAGACGTTTGAGATGCGAAACGCGCCTCTCACTAACCTTAGGGTCGACTAAGTCTTTGTTCCTTCTTGTTTAGATTTCGCCCGGAGTAAGCGTGATGCCCGGCCACCGCTCGTCGATCTCACTGACGTCGACAGTTATCCCATCCGGATCCTCGACCTTGAATGCCCTGTCTTCGAGAGTGTCCGGATCCACTGGGCGGCTCCCAGCCAGTCCGTCTGAAAAGATCTCGTAGCCCATCTCGCGCAGGCGTCTGGCGGCTGCCGAAACCTCGCTTACGCCAACGCCTACGTGTAGATAGTCCAACATGCCTCCTACATGTTCAGGTCGGGATTCGCCGACGTGCTGGAAGATCTTGAAATTGTGATACCCGTCGGAAAGGTCGCAGCTATTGCCCTTGTGCCTGACTACTCTCAGGCCCAAACCGTCGCGCCAGAACCGAACAGACTCCTTTAGGTTCGACGCACGCACGCCAACATGCACTAACACACTCATCGTATCAAAGCTCCTTCCGATCCAGGAATCCACCTGGCACTCAACCTCGGACGTGCTTCGCCGCCTCGATTCTAGCACGGTGCCTGGACATAACCTCGATGTAGTTTCAGGGCTTCGATCTACACCCGGATCGATACGCTTAAACGTTGGGATCGATCAGCCAAATTCATCCGTATCCAAAGTAGGCTTGGGCGCTGAGCTAGTGCGTAGCGCTAGTCTATAGATACGGTGTTTCTAACTTGTCGGCGACCGAACCGTCTGATGCAGTAGTTTCCGTTACGGACAGAATGCCGCGCCGGCCACTCGGGTTCTACTGCCCCAGGAGCCGCATCTGTATCCGGTGTCGTAGGCCAGATGGGCTCGATTCACTTTGCGCCGCTCGCGCGACCATGCGCCGTAGATTCTCGGAAAACCTGAATCGCGCCCGGCAGTTTGGGCAAGCATCGAGGTGCCCACCTGACGAGTGCCGCCTCCGGCTCCGATAGCTCGCGGTCAAGGTATGCGTGCAACATCGCTTCTGCTTGTTGGCAATCAATGTGATTTGGTTCCCTATGCAACTTCGTCCACGATTACTCGCCCTCTGCTTGGAGACCTGCCGCCGAACTCGAGTATTGCCACAACTCCTTTTGCAAGAGGTCTGCGTCCGCGTGATAGACGACTCATCACGGTGCCTATTGGAACGTCGGTCACCTCGGCGATTTCTCGGTAGCTGAGCCCTTCGAACGTCGCTTAACAGCACCGCGATGCGAAACTGCTCCCGGCAGCTCCTCGATCGCCGCCGTAATGTCCGAATCGACTAGCTCGCGGAACACTGCTTCCTCCGCGCTCTCGGGGAGCGGACTGTCCGATCCGTTGGTCCGATTGTAGAGATAAAATTCCTCCAAGTCCTCGATCGAAGATTCGCTCCTGGACCACTTTGCCCTGTTCATGTTGATGTGCGTGTTGTGTAAGATTCGAAACAACCAGGCCCGCATATTTGTTCCCAACTTGAATGTGTGGGCCGAACGAAATGCCCGAAAATAGGTTTCTTGAACAAGATCTTCGGCATCCTGCTCGTCTCGCGTCATTCGCCGGGCGGTTACGGTATAGAGAGTCGACGTGTTTCATCGCCTCATGTTCAAATTCTGAGCTCGCCGTGGCAGACATCACTGCCTTGTCTTGCTTGGATTATTCTGGAGCACGGTTTCGTCCTTTGCCTTGCGACGATCTGGGGTTCACGCTCGCCCCTGGCGCGAACTAGCTCGAGGCACCTTCGAGGCATCACTTGCCCCTCACTAGTAGTAATCGGATTCTCCTTTTGCAGTTGAGACTTCCATTACATTCTACTACCAGAATGGAACGTCTAGCGTCGGCGAGCGAATTCTCGTCGTCAGCGCCACAGTGATAGGCGTCTGGTAGTTGCCGATGGGGTCTAGGCAGGCTCAGTGACTGTGATCTTTTGATTGGCAGCCACGTCATTTATCGATTGCACAACACCGCTGGGCCAGCGGATTTCAAGCTTGTCAGCTTGGCCAACTTGGTTGAGGCCAAAATGGGCGATCAGACTGTTTTGAGATAGGAAACTGGTGCCGCTCTGTATTTCCCGAACCTGGCGCCTATCCCCGGCCGTCAGAATGAGCCTGGCCCCGATACCGTCCCGGTTGCTCCGGGTCCCCGCGAGTTGGACGCTCAGCCACCGATTGCCGTTCCCCTTGTTTCTTAATAGCGCCGGACGTTGATCGTAGTTCGCCACGAGCAGGTCTAGGAATCCATCGCCGTCTATGTCACCGACAGCCAAGCCGCGCGAGGTGCCGGTGTGCGCGGTTGATGTAATCCTCGATACATCGCGAAATGTGCCGTCGCCCATATTGCGGAACAGAGCGTTGGCCTGGTCGGGAGGATACGTGCCGTTTGGGCCCTTCTCCGGATACAACCGGCCGGCCACAAAGTAAAGGTCGAGCAGGCCATCGTTGTCGTAGTCTAGGAAAGCCGTACCCCATCCTGCTGAGTCCTCACCGCTGATCAACGCCCGGGCCGACGCCGGCTCGGTTCGTCATCTCCTCGAACGTCGCGTCTCCCCGATTCCGGTAGAGCACGTTGCTGCCCAGGTTCGTGGCGAACATGTCTAGGCGTCCGTCGCCATCATAGTCACCGATAGCAACTCCATACCATGAAATGCTGCATCGACGCCCGCGCTTTCCCCCACCTCCTCAAATGCCCAGCCGTCATCTCTGGGACCCAGGTTCCGAAACAATGTATTGGGACGAAGATGGTGGCCAAAATCGTTGACGACGTACAAGTCAGGCCTACCATCATCGTCATAATCAATCGAACCCACAGCCAAACCGGCTCCATGGATCTCGCCCGCATCCAGATAATCGGTGACGTCGGTGAACGTGCCGTTGCCATTATTTTGGAACAGGCGTGGCTGCGAGCCGCCTTTGTGTACGCCTCCCTGGTGAAACTCGGTGACATCTCAAGCCGAAATTCCGGGATTTCGTCGAGCCAATACGTCACGTAGAGATCTAAGTGCCCGTCGCCATCGAAATCGACCCACGCCGCGGATGCTGGGTGACCCTCACCTCGGGCGAGTAGTGCGTCAAAGGTAACGTCCGAGAATCTCCGTTACCCCTGTTCTTGAATAGCTTAAGTCCGCTCAAAGTCGTCAGTAGAATGTCACATTGACCGTCCGTTGTCATAATCCGCCCCCGCGACTCCGATCCCCACCCCATCGGGATCAGCGATACCGGCTTCGCCTGCCACGTCGGTAAACGTACCGTCCCCGTTGTTTAGATAGAGCGCGTTCGGTCCATTAGCGTTGGTCAAGAATATGTCCGGAAGGCCATTCCCGTTTACGTCGAAGAATGCTGCACCTGCTTGTATTTCGTCCGCCCGCTGGTTGGCCTGGTGCCGGAAGTTGATTCCTGCTTGAAGCGTAATATCCTCGTATTCCGGTAGTGCTACCTCCGTTCGACGCGTTGTCGCGGCAACTCTCGCTCCTCCGATTGCAACGACGAGACCTGCCAGGCCCAAAAGCACAGTCCTGCGAGATAGGCCCGGCGCGCTCGTCGCACCGGGTGAGTGGCGAGGCTGGTTCGCGATCTGGTTCCAACCCTCGACCAGGTCGGCGGTTAGGTGTCGATAGAATCCCCCAAGCCAGTAGGCCGCGATCAGCGGTACGAAAGAGGTTGTGGTGAGCGCGAAGTGCAGCCATATCGGGTGCAAAGCGTTGCCAAGGATGCCCGGTGTGCCGTCACGCCCGTACTCGACGAACTGCACGAGCTTGAATGTGTGCTCGACCACGTCATAGCCCTGAATGATCGCCGCGATCGTGAGAAGCCACCACGTGGTCGTCCCTCGCGTCCAAATCTGTGGGCGATGGGCGCCGCTCAGCGAATAGACAGACAGAAGGAGAATCAAGAACAGAACGCTGTAGGCAAAACTGAAGTGGCTCCTGGTCAAAGAGGTGACCGAGCAGGCCCTTTGCCTCTTGGATCTCGAGAACGAAACGCTGAAAAACCTGTACCGTCTGCTCGGCCTGATAGAGCCCCTGAATTATCAGAAGTCCCAGGAACGGCAACCGCGAGTGAGGGACTGGGCAAATATCCATTGGCTTCCAGCCGGCTCAGCCGCTCTTGAAGCTCGCGTATCTGCTCGCGTATAGCTTCCGACTCACCGCTGACCAATAGTTGCTCTTCCACCCATTGTGCTGACTTCTCGTTTGTCTTGGAACATCGTAAGTATACACGCGGCAAAAGTGATGCCTGGATGCGGTCTTATCCGGGGCTTCAGGCGGGCGGACGGGATGCGAAAAGGGAGTCTAGTTCGGATTGGCGTGGCGGGAAGCAGATGATTCAACCGAGTCTCGGGCTTGTTCCCTTCGCCTGAGTACCCGCGCCGTGGCGTTTATCAAAACAAAGCCGCCGACAAATAGCACTGCGAACAGCGTGACCGCCAACTCGAAGTACTGCGAAATGTAGTACTGTATCGTCTCGCCAAATGCGAATATCAATCCGCCCACCAGGAAAAACCTGGCCCCGCGTCCGATGGCGGAGGCTAGGACAAAGCGCCCGAAGTTTAGTTCGAACACCCCGGCGCTTACCGTAAACACCTTATATGGGATGGGCGTAAATGCGGCGATCAGAATGGCCCATACATCGTATCGTTGATAGAGTCTTTGGACGAGCATGATCTTTTCTTCACCGAAAAGCTTGAGCGCAATCGGCCGGCCTCCCCTCATCCCAACCTGGTGGCCAAGAACTCCGCCTAGCACCGATCCAAGCGTACACACCAATGCGAAGGACCAATGCCGCCGATGGATTCGCGATGCTTAGAGGGATTAGCAGAACATCGGGTGGAACTGGGAAGAAACTAGATTCCGCAAATGCGATGGCAAAGAGTGCGACCGGCCCGTACGGCGATTCAGCCCACGCCACTACCCACTCAACTAGATGTCGAAGAGTCTCCATTCAGGTAACCCGGCCACATCTCAAGTGGAGTTCAGTCTCGGGCAAAGAGATTTCAACTAGAATCGTAGTTGGAATTGTTTTTCCTCAGCGAGGCACCGCTGCGGCTCAACACCAAGTGCTCTCTGCCTCGCGATGTTGGACCTGCCTTCGGGCCTTGGAATGATTCCGAACCTGCTTGCGAATTAGGTTCCGGAGCTTAGCTATCTCCAGGTCCGGAGAATCTTCTCGATTTCTTCTTTATGTGAGGTCTCTTCCTTTATAAAGTCCTCGAGTTCCAACCGCAGGCCGTGCTCACCCAGTTGTCCGGCAAACTCGGCGTGCTCGACGTACCTAGATATCGCATCATTCTCTGCCGCAAGAGCGTTCCTCAGCATCTCTACCGGATCAGTTGCTTCAGCAACTGACTTGGGCTCGGTCACGGGAACGCCACCCAAGGCTACTATCTTCTGCGCTAGGAATTGGCAATGACTCAATTCGCCGCTAACTTCGCCGGAGAAGAACTCGGAGAGCCAACTGCGATGAGGGCCGGCAACTACGGCAGAGTACTGTATGTACATGATGACGGCCTGATATTCATGCGCCAAATCCTCGTTAAGCGCCTCTATCAGCCGTTCCTTGGCGCTGGTCGAAATCGCGGTTACAGAAGACACGGCAGCCATGGGATCTCCTTGTATGTGTCTGACTGAATGGCTCGTTCGTTAATCGCATAACAGTATAGTTTGCTGTGCGTTTCGTTCAAATTATATCCGATTTCCTGATTGTGCAGACTTTGGGCATCCATTCTCGCTGCCGTCACCTGAAACCGGGAAGGCGGCGTGTCCCGACACGTTGCCGGAATCGGAAGTTGTGCGGGGGAATTGAAGCGCGGGCTTGTCCCCTGGTGGGGTCGGGCCTGGGCATGACAAAATCCCCCGTGCGAACCCGCCGCATAATCACAACTCCGGGTTTTCGTACCTTCGAGTGCCGGCCCCTGCCGGCATGAGCGATTGGTACGAAAATGGAAATGACCCATTGTTGATGGCCAGCATAAGCGTCCTCACTAACTGGGACTTCGTTTCCAGCCGGAAGAGGACATTGTTGAGCTGGGGCTTGTCTTCAGCCGAAGGCAGGTCAGTAGCCGAGCCTAGTCCCGAGCCACCGTAGAAAAGACCTGTGAACCGGTGCCACGATTTTCATATCTCGGTGTGCCGGCGGCAGCTGACATGGGCGATTGGTACGAAAATGGCTTCGTGGCTAACTTCCCTTAATTGGGACTCGTTCCCGGCCCCCAAATTCGTCATTTGTATGTTGTAAGTGCCTCACAAATGGGGACAACTTGTGGGGTATTGGTGAGGGCCTGGGGTGGGAAATGTAGCGCGGTCGAAGACTACGCGAGGCGAGGGGCTCGTCCCCCGCTCCCTGCAGACCGGCAACCAACCCAGGTCCCGATCCACTGTAGAGCAGGCCCGCCAACCAATGCACCCATTTTCATCCCCTCATTTGGCCTTGGCGAGGCCCTCGGCAATTCTGGCTATAGACCAACACGAGATAGGGGAAGTCAGCTGGCAAACTATTTTCGTCTCAATTTAGAATGGCGGGCAGATTCAACGGCTACCGACGGTATTCGGAGGCAGTTCAGACCCACGATCCCTTGGGGCTTAGATGGGCAGTTCGGTCAACTGTATCCCTGGGAGGAATATCCAGACAGAGCCTAGGTCGACGTGACGTGGCGGTAGGCCGGCAGGGTAAGGAACTCTTCGAACTCTTTTGCCAGCGAGACTTGCTTGAACAGCTCCACCGCCTCGTCGAACCGTCCCTTGTCGTACCTCGCAGGGCCCAGTACCGCGCGGATCTTCTCCAACTCTTCGACCAGGTACTGCTCGACCAACTCCCTTGTTACCTGGGGCCCTTCCTTTAGAGAGACACCGTAGCGGATCCACTGCCACACCTGGGACCTCGAGATTTCGGCAGTCGCTGCATCCTCCATCAAGTTGAAGAGTGCCGCCGCTCCGACGCCGCGCAGCCAGGACTCTATGTAGAGAATCGCGACCAGGATGTTACTGCGCAACCCCTCTTCGCTGACGGACGAATCCTCGATCGGGAAGTTTAGAAGGTCGTTCGCAGTGGTGGCGACGTCCTCGCGCAGCCTCTCGACCTGGTTTTGGCGGTCGCCCAACACGCCGGTGAAAATCTCCTCGGCTACCGGCACGAGATCTGGATGAGCAACCCAGGTGCCGTCAAACCCGTCGCCGGACTCGCGCAGCTTGTCATCACGCACTTTGGCCAAGGCAACCTCGTTTACCTCGGGGTCTCTTCGGCTTGGGATGAAGGCGGCCATCCCGCCAATGGCGTGGGCGCCTCGGCGGTGACAGGTCTTCACGAGCAGGTTGGTATAGGCGCGCATGAAGGGAACAGCCATAGTGACCTGAGCGCGGTCCGGCAGTATCGCGGCTTTATCGTGACGGAAAGTCTTGATGATGCTGAAGATGAAGTCCCAGCGACCGGCGTTCAGGCCGGCTGAGTGTTCCCTGAGCTCGTAGAGAATTTCCTCCATCTCGAATGCGGCGAGGATCGTCTCGACGAGAACCGTCGCCTTGATCGTACCCTGGCTGATTCCCAGTTGGTCCTGGGCGAATACGAAGACGTCGTTCCATAGACGCGCCTCGAGATGGCTTTGCAGCTTGGGCAGATAGAAGTAAGGGCCCGAGCCGGCATCCAACAGATTCTTCGCGTTGTGGAAGAAGTAGAGACCGAAATCGAGCAAGCTTGCGGAAATCGGCGCGCCATCGACGATTACGTGATCATCAGGCAGGTGCCAACCTCTGGGGCGAACAACCAACGTCGCGATGTCTTCATTGAGCCGGTAGATTCTGCCGTCGGGATTGAGGAACTCAATCGATCGCTCGATCGCGTCAACGAGGTTGAACTGGCCTTCGATGACATTGTTCCAGGTTGGTGAGGTTGCGTCCTCAAAATCAGCCATGAACACCCTTGCCCCGGAGTTGAGGGCGTTTATGATCATCTTTCGATCAACCGGGCCGGTGATCTCAACCCGGCGGTCCAGCAGGTCCGGCGGCGCCGGCGCTACCCGCCAATCGCCGGCACGGACGTGGGCGGTTTCCGGGAGGAAGTCGAGCTTGGCGCCATCGTCCAGCGCATTCTGACGTTCGACCCTCTTTGCCAGCAACTCTTCCCTGGTTGGACCGAAGGTTCGTTGAAGAGTTGCCACGAAGTCCAACGCCTCGGGAGTGAGGATTTTGTCGAATCCGTCACGGACGGGGCCTTTGATCGAGATGCTCTCGCTAACTGTCATCACCGAACCTCCGGGAAACGAGTTGCGCATTCCGGTGCGGATGCGATTCTTGTTGACTAACAGGGAAGGACGGGGATATCGCCCGTGAGTCGTTGCCGCGCAGTAGATATGATACCTGAACCGAGCAAACGCCTCCCATCGCTTTTGAGTCGCAGAAATCTGCTTTCTCTCTGCAACCACACCCACGAATCTCGCCGGGCGCTGCCTGTTCGGTGGCCTGTCGGCCGGCCCCGACTCTTGGTGAGTCCTTCCCTTCTGCTGGTAGACTTTAGTTGGGCCGCACCAGGCGTTTGTCGCGAGAGGAGCGGAGCCTATCATTTTGTCCTACGGCGCCCGTATCTCGAAAGCGCTGCTGTGTCTGTTGCTCGCTGCGATGCTGTCAGCATGCGACTTGAGCCCTCAACCGACGGCCACTGCCACGCTGGAGTCCACCGCGACTCGGATGCCGGAACCAACCGCGACATGGACGCCGGAGCCGACCTTAACGCACACGCCCTCGCCGAGCTCGACGCCAACGCAGGAACCCACCGCCACGCATACGCCAACATCCACTTCAACCCCGGAGCCTACTGCCACAGCTACGGCAACGCCGACTGCCACCTACACGACCACGCCATCGCCGACCCCCACTTACACGTCTACGCCAACGCCAACCGCCACCTCGACGCCAGAGCCAACCTCCACCGCGACGCCAACTCAGGTTACGCCGGCTGAACTCGCCGTCAGGGTGTCGTCGTCAATCGTGTTTGTCGAAACGGCCGCGCGAAGGGGTAACGGTGTCTTGATCGAAGGTGGATTCGTAGTGACCAACGCGGAGGTCGTCTGGCCGTTTGAAGAGGTCAGAATCGTGCTCCCGGACGGTTCCGAGTTTCTTGAAGTTCCTGTGAAGGGATTCGATTTCATATCGGACTTGGCCGTAATCGGCCCGATCGACTCTCCAACCCTCGGCGTAGAGTTGGCCGACAGCGAGTTCCCGGAGGAAGGCTCCGATGTATTCGTGATTGGCTACCCGGGAGAGCCGGAGGATTTTGGGCAGCCATTGGTCGAATCAAGGGCGGCCCGTGGGACCAGCGATTTTGAGGGTATAGGCATCACCTTCTTGCACACTAGGGCCATTTCTCTGACTTACGGGGAATCAGCGAGCCTATATAGCGGATGGGCACTCGTGTCTGAACTGGGCGAAGTGGTTGGCGTGCTCGGCCGCCGGCCGGAGGGAACCCCCTTCGAGGTCTCAGCATCAACAGCCGATATATTGCCGAGGGTGCGGCAAATCATCGCCGGCGAAGATCCGTTCAACTTGGGCGACCGGCGAATTCCCTTCGAAGGGGGGAGAGCTTCGTCACGAGCTCGAGCTGGAGCACTTCTTGGCACAGCGTGTCTACGTGATCAACGAGATGCCGGGAACCGCAATTGAGCTCGAACTCACCGGCGAAGACGACGGCACTCTGACCGTGGCCGATTCTAATGGCGGGATACAGCTAGTCCTCCCCAAAAACAAAATGGACGCGGCGGCGGGTTCGCTGATCATCGATAAAGACGAGCCTCACTTTGTGATCGTAAGTCAATCGGTCGCAGGCCCGGGCAGTCTCACGCTGACAAGCAGTCACCCGTTGGCATACCTGCATGATTCGGACGATGGCAGGCAAATTCAAGCGGGTGTGACCGTATATGGGAGCATCGATTTCCCTGGAGACATCGACTACTTTGTCCTCGATCTAAGCTACGGCGAGACGGTTCAGGTCAAGAAGACATCTGTAGTCTTCAACACTTTCCTTAATATTCGACCCCTGGACGGAAACGGACGCATAGTTTTCGATTCGAAAGACAGGGGCATTATTCATCGGAGTCGATCTTCCACCTTTTATCAGGCCCCTGAAACAGGGAGCCACATTGCATCTGTAAATCGGTCTACTTGGGACGCTCCCGGCGGATACGTGTTGGAAATACTATCCGCCGAACCAGAGGTGGTGCTAACTCAGGCGGCTCGAGAGTCAGGACCAGAAGAACCCGACGGAACGCCCACCTCGGTGCCGGACTCGACCGAAGACCCGGCGCCCGAGGGTATGACGCCGGCAGAGATCCTGGATATGGTTTCTCCATCGATCGTAAGCGTCGAGACCGCCGCCCACAGCGGCACCGGAGTGCTCATCGAGGACGGATACATTGTGGCAAACGCACAGGTCGTCTGGCCGTTCGACAGGGTGCGGGTCGTATTCCCAGGCGGTCCGGAGTTCATCGAAGTTCCGGTACAAGGTATCGACCTGCTCGCAGACTTGGCGGTAATAGGCCCAATCGACGCGCCTGTTGGTGGCTTGGAGTTGGTTGATGGAGAGAGCTTGCCGGACGGCTCGGCTACGTTCGTGATCGGCTACTCTACTGACCCGGGCGGGCTTCGCCAGCCGAGGTTGCTACCTAGTGTGCTCCACCACGTCATAGATTTTGGCAATACCGGCATCAGTGATCTCAGGGTCGGGACCGGCGGCGAGAGAAGCCAGGTTGGTTGGGTTGTTGTTTCGCAAAGCGGCGACGCGATCGGCGTCCTTGGCCAACATTACCAGCAAGCGCTTCTCGACCTGGCCGCATCATCCTCCGACATCTTGCCGCGTGCACGTCAGCTCATTGCCGGCGAGGATCCGTCGCAACTAGGCGACAGGGATCTTCCACACAAGGGGGCGATGCTGCGTCACGAGGTCACGTTGGAACACTTCCTGGCGCAGCGCGCCTATGTGATCGACGAGTTGCCGGGTACCGAAATTGACATCCAGGTAACTGGTGACGACGAGGGCCAGTTGGCCGTCGTCGACTTGTTGGGCAGAGCAGTCCTGGTCTCGCCCAAGTACCAGGGAGAAAACCTGTCGAGTTCCGCGATAATCGGACGCGACGAGCCTCACTTCCTGGTTCTGGATCGACGGGCGGAGGGCCGCGCCGATCTGGTGCTTACCGGCAGCCATCGGCTGATACCCCTTCCCGATCCGGACGACGGAAGACGATTTCAGGTGGGAAGCTCCATCCGAGGGAACATAGATTTCCCCGGGGACATCGACTACTTTATCTTCGACTTGAGCGAAGGCGAGACCGTGGAAATCGTCCTTGGTACTGCCATCCTCGATACCTTCCTGAATATCTACCCCATGGGTGACGACGGTCAGATTATCTTTGGGGTCAACGGCGAGGTCACTCTGTTCAGGAGGGACGCAATCACCGTATATCAGGCACCGCACACCGGAAGCTACTTCGCAATTGTGGCCCGAATCTCCAAAGGCGCTCCGGCTGGGTATATCTTGACCGCAAATGCGGCTAGTCCTGAGTTGGCACTTACCCACATTGCTCGAGCCGCCGGCGTCAGTGAGCAGGAGACTGACTCCACGCCAACGCAAGGACCGACGGTTACGCCGACGCCGGAGCCGACCGCCACGCCCACGCCGGAGCCGACCGCAGCTACGACGCCCGAGCCGACGTCCACCCGGCCCGCGGAGCCACTCACTTCACAAGAGATCTTCGATGAGATTGCGCCGTCGGTCGTACGGATCGAAAGGGCCGCCGGTACGGGCACCGGTCTGTTGATAGAAGGCGGGTACGTCTTGACGACCGCCCACCTGGTCTGGCCGCAAGACTCGATGCGGGTAGTGTTCCCGGACGGATCAGAGTTCGACGACGTGCCGGTGGTGGGGATGGATTTGCTGGTTGATCTAGCAGTCCTCGGCCCAATCGACACACCTGTTGGCGCGGTGGAGTTGGTCGATGGCGAAAGCTTGCCGATCGGCTCTGAGACGTTCCTGATCGGATACGCGATCGGGAAAGGGGAGTATGATCGGCCGGCGATTTCGCGAGGCATGCTGGCCCGTGTTGAAGAGGCGGAGACCGTCGGCATCACCTATCTGCTGTCCGACGCCGACTCGACAACCGGCCAGAGTGGAGGGGCTCTCGTGTCGGACCGGGGTGAGATTATCGGCATCTATGGCTTTCGCCTTAGAGACCGCACCCTCGGTGTTGCGAGTTCCTCAGCAGACGTCGTTCCTGTAGTCCGACAGATCATAGCCGGCCAGGACCCTTCCGAGCTGGGCGACCGGACCATTCCGCGAAAGGGAGGGGCGCTTCGCCACGAGGTTGAACTAACGCACCTGTGGGCCCAGCGATCATTCGTGATTGACGAGCTGCCGGGGACGGTAATAGACATAGAGTTCTCCGGTGACAATGATGCAGTGCTCATAGTCAAAGACCCGATCGGCGGAGAATTGGCTAACCTCACCAGCAACAAATCCGAAGTGGTGTCCACGACAATCACAATCGAATATGAGGGCCCTCATTTTCTATTCGTTGAAAGCCGGGCATTTTCCGCCGGCAACTTCACGGTGAGCACCAGCCATAGGTTGATCCACGCTCGCGACCCGGACGACGGCACGGTAATTGAGGTCGGAGGCACCGTGCGAGGGCATATAGACTTCCCACAGGACACTGACTTCTACTTGATCGATCTTAACGAAGGCCAGGTGATCAAGATCACGAGCGTCTCCATCCTGGCCGACACCGGTCTCGCCATATACCATCCTGCGGCGGGCGATGCGCAGACGATCATCGACGACAACAGCGGAGGAGGCGTTTTCGGGTTCGACCCGAAGATCGTCTACCGGGCGCCGCACACTGGTCGATTCACGGTTTTGTTGATCGACTCCATTCGCGATGCCCCCGGTGGCTACGTAATCACGGTGCAAGAGGCTGATCCCAACGCGGAGCTGACGCAGAGGACCCGGGCCGACGCGATTCGAGAGGCAAACGCGACGCCCACCCCGACCACTGACCCACAGTTCGGTTTGGCTGAACTGAAGTCGGCCTTTGCTGATCTGCCGGACTCTTTCCAAGAACTCGACCCCGCGACCGCCGGCGTATCACGAGAGGGGTTTGGTTTCGAAAGGCCGTTCATCACCGATCTGGCGGTTTTCGCCGTATTGGACCCCTTCCAGCTAATCGTGGTAGCGAGTGGAGCGTTAACTGACGTCCAACAAAGGGACCTGGACTCCCAAATGTCGTCCGCCAGGCTGTTGGCGGACGTCGCCCAAGCTTTTGGCGGCGAAGAGGGTGAAGACGCTCAAGGCGCCGAGCTTCAGGACAGCGGTGCTCTGCAGGGGCAGAATGTGGGAGAGAAATCAGCTGGCGCGTATTGGGATATTTCGGTGGAAGGGGTCCGGATTCGAACCGAATTGATCATGTTCATGAGGGGAGACCTCTTTGGAGTTGTCTACTCCTACTATGATTTGGATAGAGGAACCGTCGTGCCGGTGCAAGAATTGGCCTCGGACCTTGACCAGAAGATGATCGAGTTCATCAATGCACAGGAGCAATGAGGCGCGATGATGAGCGTGCAACTATCCCAGTCAACGGCCGGTACAACGCCGCAAACGGTTCGGAGGCAGACATGTCCGTGGCAAGGCCGGCGCTGACGCGAGAGCAGGGCAACCTTTGACAAAATTGACACTCGGCATTCGCGTTGCGCTTACACTAGTGTCCGTGGTGGTTGCCCTGGGGTTGTGGGGTTGCGGAACCAGCTCCCGCTCCGCCGTGAGCCCTACTCAAGTACGACCCTTCTCCGATCGCCAGTTCCCGTCGGTGGCTTCGTCCATGGCATTCGTTGAGACCGCCACGCGTGAGGGAAATGGAGTATTGATCGAGGGCGGGTATATCGTTACGAACGCGCAAGTTGTTTGGCCATTTCAAGCGGCTGACGTGATATTAGCCGACGGCACAGAGTTCGCGGATGTGCCGGTTAGCGGTATGGACTTGCAAACCGGACTGGCCGTACTCGGCCCAATCGCCTCGCCTGCTGGCGGCCTTAAACTGGTCGACGGCGAGACTACACCCAAAAGCTCCAATGTATTTGTAGTCGGATACCCGGCAAAGCCGGAGGAGTTCGGCCAGCCATCGGTCGAGTCACGTCTGCTCCTCGGTATCGGTAGGTTCGGATCGGCCGGCATTACCTATATGCACACCGAGGCGAATCCGCGGACCGAAGATACTGCCGCGAGCCAACTTAGCGGGTGGGTGCTTGTGTCAGAGAGGGGTGACCTGATCGGTGTCCTCGGCCGCCGGCCCCTCGCAACAGCCTACGAAGTTGCGGTGTCATCGGCCGACATCTTGCCAATGGTGCAGAAGCTCATTGCCGGCGGCGTTGCGTCCAAGTTGGGCGACCGGCGCATCCCACTCGAAGGAGGAGAATTTCGTCACGACGGTGCGTTGGAACACTTCGTTGCGGCGCGCGTTTACGTGATCAACGAGCCGCCGGGGACTGAAATCAACCTGGAACTCACGGGCGAACTTGCCGGGTATTTCGTCGTAAAAGATTCAGACGGCAGGAGACTGCTAGTCTCCTCCAAGGACGAGAATGAAGCTGCGTCTGGGTCTGTAGTCGTCGAGAGTCATGGCCCCCTGTTTGTAGTCGTGCATCGATACCCGGTGGTCGTGCCTCAATACCCGATGGCTCAGGGTGATTTCACCCTGCGGACCAGCCACCCCCTGATATACCTCCATGATCCAGACGACGGGCGGAAGATTCAAGTGGGTGACACCGTGTGCGGGAATATCGATTACCCTGGTGACTGGGACTATTTCCTCATTGAACTCAGCAGAGGCGAGACGGTCGAGGCGACAAACACGTCGCCCGTTCTCGACCTTGTACTGACGGGCTACCCCTTGGATGGATTAGGACAGATAGATTTTGGCCCGGCCAACGACAAGTTGCATCCCCCTAGTGACTCTTCCACTTTGTACCATGCGTCGCGTACAGGAACATATCTTATGTGGGCCTATCGGGACTCCTGGGGCGCCCCGAGTGGATACGTCTTCGAACTAAAGCCGGCCGAGCCGGCGTTCGGCTTAATCAAACTGAAGTCGGCGTTCGCTGGACTTCCTGACTCGCTCCAGGAACACGATCCGTCTGATCTGGGCTTTTCAACTCATAATATCAGTGTTCCACCCCACGCCAGCGATATCGTCGCCTATTACGGCGAAGAACCATTCCAAACTGTGGTGGCCGCGAGTGGAGAGCTTACCGAAAGTGATCGCCGCAGTCTGGACTCGGACTTTTCGTCTGGCATCTTGCTTGAAGAAATTACCAAAGGTTTCGTAGGAGGTGCTAACCAGGTCCAACAGGATTTCGAACTCCTCGATAATGGAGTCTTGGATTCATCGACAGTGGGCACGAGTTCCTTTGGAGTGTACTTGGAGGTCAACTTCGAGGGGGTAGAAGGAATAATCGAGGTCATAGTGTTCAGGCGCGCAGATCTCTTTGGTTTCGTCTACTCCTATAGGCACCGCGGCAATCCGCCCATCGTGTCGATTGAAGAGTTGGGAAAGATGCTCGATGCTAAGATGATCGAAGTAATTTTGGAGCGGTAGCCTTGAGCCAACCTGACGAGAAAGAGGGGCTTTGCGTCAGACCCCACGTCAACCCGGGAATCCTCTCGCGACAAGACGCATCTGCGGCTGGGCAGGTGGTTACGCGTGCGGGGCGCAAGGTTTGAAATTGTTGACCCTTGGTTTTCGCGTTGCTTGTGCGATGTTTTTCGTGGTTGGTGCCACGTTGATGTGGGGATGCGGCGCCGGCCCCCAGCCCACCGCCACGCCAACCGCCGAGCCGACGGCCTCGCCAACTGCGACGCAAGTGCCTGAGCCCACTGCCACCCCGGCGCGGGAGCCCACCGCCACCCCACAGCCGGAGCCCGCGGGCGTCCGGCAAGCCCAACCTGCGGCGACGCCCATGCCCATCTCACCCGAGGTTGCCGAGGCGATCACCAACGTCGGTGCGTCGATGGTGTTAATTGAGACAAACGCCCGCGCGGGGAGCGGGATATTGATCGAAGGCGGGTACATTCTGACGAGCGCGAGCATCGTCTGGCCGTATGACACCGCGCGCGTACTGCTTGCCGACGGTTCGGGATTTTCGGCGGTTCCGCTGAAGGGTTCGGACCTGTTGGCCGACTTGGCGCTACTGGGCCCAGTCGATGCATCTCAGGGAGGAGTCTCCCTTGCAAGCCAGGAGCGCCTGGGCGTCGGACAAGATGCTTTTCTGATCGGATTTCAAGTCGCCACACAACAATTCCCCCAGCTAACGATCTCACCGCGCGCGATTGCCGGCATCAGAGAGTTCGAATCGACCGGAATCACCTACCTTCAAACCAACTCTTTCATGATGAGCGATGCCGGCGAGGAGAGACATATCACCGGATGGGTGCTGGTCTCAACTGAGGGCGACGTGCTGGGCGTCGTAGGGTTCCAACCGCTGAGGACTAATTTTGAAGTTGCCTCCTCTGCTGCCGACGTGTTGCCCCGTGTTGCGCAGCTGATTGCCGGCGGAGACCCATCTGAGCTCGGTGACAGGAAGATCCCGGTCACGGAGGGAAGTCTTAGCCACGAGGTCGCCCTCGAGAACTTTCTTGCTCAGCGTGCCTTTGTGCTCAATGAACCCGCCGGCACGGAAGTCACAATCCAGCTGGAGGGCGAGGACGAGGGACGACTCTCGGCCAGCGACTCGATCAGCAGGATACTCGCCGGCGAGATTAAGGACAGCGCCGAGCCCGCGGTCAGCTCGTTCGTCTTGCAAACAAACGATCTCCACTTTGCCACCGTTTGGCGACTGGTTGACGGGCCGGGAAACTTCGTGTTGACCAGTAGCCACCCATTGATTCACCTTCCCGATCCGGACGA
The DNA here is from genome assembly GCA_963664835.2 of Chloroflexota bacterium. Classification (GTDB taxonomy): domain Bacteria; phylum Chloroflexota; class UBA6077; order FW602-bin22; family JBCLEL01. Next base: position 80,453 of record CAXXUG010000024.1, read on the forward strand.
CGGCACCGGAATACCAGTCGGCGGATCGGTGCGCGGAAACATAGACTTCCCCGGGGACCTTGACTACTTCGTTTTCGATTTGAGCGAGGATGAGACAGTCATGATCAGGGCCAACTCTATATTGATCGACACACTCCTCAACGTTTATCCCTTGATGAGCGATGGCAGGATGAATCTCGATGTCGGCGCTGAAACGACCCTTTTCAAAAACGAGTCAATTACTGTCTACCGGGCCCTTGAAGCGGGACAACATATTGCGGTAGTAGTCCGGGCGAGCAACCAGGCTCCCGGTGCGTACGTCTTGAGCGTGGATCCCGCGGAGCCGGAGCTGGCGCTGACATACACGGCGATCGAAGAACGAGTCCGGGGACCTGCTGCCGGTTCAACCCCAACACCGTAGACGCCGGCGCCATTGGGATCGACTCTGGCGGCAAGCAAACTGGATCACCAGTCACCAGTTCATCCTCGATCCCAACAAGATTCCGCCGGATCGCGGCGAAATCGGCGACAACGCCGATTGGCCTAGAGGACATTGGGATAGAATCTGACTCTTGGTAAATTGGCTGTCCCATTCGACCACTCGCCAAGATACACCGCCAAAGGAGCGTTTCATGAAGATCACAGGCATCGAAACCCTCACCGTCGACGCCGGCTGGCGACCGTGGATTTTCGTGAAAGTCGAGACCGACGAGGGCGTGACCGGCTACGGCGAGTGCAGCGACGCAAGGTCGCCGATAGCGGTGATTGGCGCCGTGGAGGACATGAAGCCGGTGCTTATCGGCACCGACCCGCGGGCATACGAGATGAGGTTCTGGGACATGGTGAGGAGCGCCCGCCAGAGCCCCGGCGGAGTCGTCGCAAAGGCGATGGCCGGCGTCGAGCTCGCGATGATCGACATCAAGGCCAAGGCGCTGGGCATTTCGGTCGTCGAGCTATTCGGTGGACCGACGCGAGATACCGTCCGCGTCTACTGGTCGCACTGCGGTTCTACTCGCGCCCGAATGTCGGACATTCTTGGCACCCCTCCAATCAGAACGATGACGGACATCGCGGACCTCGGCAGGGAAGTGGTGAGCAAGGGCTACACCGCACTGAAGACGAATGTCGTAATTCCCGGCGATTCAGCCTCGGTCTGGTTCGCCGGATTTGGGACGGGGCCGGGCACAACCGATCAGATCGTCACACGCCAACTGCTGCGTCACATAGAGACGCTGATCGGCACGTTCCGCGACGCGGTCGGGCCGGACATCGACATCAACCTGGACCTCAATTTCAACTTCAAACCAGAGGGCGCGATGCGGATCGCCAAAGTCTTGGAGCAGTTCGATCTGCTCTGGCTAGAGATCGACATGTACGATCCAAAGGCGATACTGCAGATCAGGGAGTCGACGACTACAAGGATATGTACCGGCGAGAACCTCTACTACATGAGGGAATACATCCCCTACTTCGATCTGCACGCCGCGGACATATTCATGATCGACGTGCCCTGGAACGGGTTCAGCCAGTCGAAGAAAATCGCCGACCTCGCCGAGGTCTATCAGCTAAACATCGCGCCGCACAACTACTACAGTCACCTGGCGAACTTCATCAGCGCCAGCCTGTGCGCAGTGGTGCCGAACGTACGGATAATGGAAACGGAAGTCGACGACGTTTCCTGGAAGGACGATCTCGTTACTAACACGCCGGAAATCGTGAACGGCGAGATGACCGTACCCACCGGTCCAGGATGGGGCACCGAGCTGGTCGAAGAGGTCGCCCGTGCACATCCGTGGAATAGACAGCGGGCCGTCTGGTAGGCGAGCGCCTGAGCCCTACGGCAGAGTAACTTCCAGCCACGACGAGTCGCTGTTTACTTGCACGAAGGCATCTGGCAGGTTGCCGGGGATAAGAAGCGTCTCGCCCCGGCAAAATGACACCGGCTCCGGCTCGCCGGCGGCCTCGATCTGGCCCTCCCCCTCGAGAACCATCCAGATCGCCGGCCCCGTCTCGCCAACCGCGCGCCGATACCCGGCCGGCGCTACGACCTCATCGATGCGGAAGTAATCGCAGGCAACTTGCCGGGTAGTCGTCTGATCGCCATCGCTGAACTGGGTACGCAACTCGTAGCGGGAAAGATCCGGTTGCTCGAAATCTATGCTGCGCATTCCCTCGTCTATGTGTAGCTCCCGGCCGGCCCTGCCCCAATCGAACAGCCGGAAGGTCGTATCGCTAGGGGTCTGTATCTCGGCAAGCACCACTCCCGCGCCGATCGCGTGGCAGGTGCCGCCTGGAAGGTAGTGGGTATCGCCCGGGATTGCGGCGACCGGATTGAGTAGCGCTTCAACCTCGGTCTCGACGCCGGTGTTCACCGCTGCTCGAAGCTCAGGCTCGGTCACGCCGGCTTTCAGTCCTTTGTAGATTACGGCTCCTGGAACAGCGTCGACCACATAATACGCCTCCCATTTCGGCTCTATGCCAGGCCGATCGGCAACAAAGTCCGGCCCGGGATGGACCTGCACGGACAGGTTCTCCTGGGCGTCGATAAACTTGATCAAAAGAGGAAAGCCGGAGTACGCGCTGCTCTCGACACCGCCGGCGGACCGAAAGCCAATCTCGTCGATCAGGTCGTGCAGCAGCGTGCCCTTGAGCCGGCCATTACGAACGCGGGAGCGCTCCGGTGAACCCCCTCCTCCGGACGGCGAGCTGGCGTCGAGGTCGGCCACCTCCCACGATTCCCCGATCAGCGTGGAGGCGTCGCCGGGCAGCCTACGTCCCAACCTCTCCAGGTTGCGCCCACCCCAGACTTTCTCTTTGTAAATCGGCTCGAACTTGAGCGGGTACAGCGGTGACGTCATTCTCGGTACCTTCAGAGACTATGGTCTCGGGTCCGGATTTGCGCGCCCGAACCCAGAACGATACTGCCGGCGGCGGGACGCCGCAGCAACCTGGTCGCTCGAACTCCCCTTCGACTCAATTTCACCACAAAGAGCACATCCCGGCAAAGTTTGAGTTTTGCCACGAGGGCGATTTCCGACATAGAATCTCTCTGCGCACTCGCTGAACGCTTCATCGGCTGAATCGAACCGGCCGCAGCGATTGCACAGAACGGAAAATGGGGAAACCAAATGAAGGACCTTTGGATCGACGAGAATCCGGACTCGTGGCAGGCCGCACTCGATGCCTACGACGACGTGATCGGTCGTCAAGGCTCCAAGCGGTTGCCTTCGCACGATCGCTGGTATCGAGAAGAGTTGCAATCGACCATAAACTCCCGCCGGCCACCATTCGTGACGCTCGACGAGCTGGCAAAGATAACCGAGTGGAAGATGGCGAGGGGCTCCTGGCGCCAGCGGAACCTGGTCCTCGTGCGGTCGAACTCGCCGGAACTGGTGGAGGAAACAAGCCGGGAGGCATTGTCCAGCATACCCGACGCGAAGAAGCCGATCTCGATCCTGTCTCGATTGTCCGGCGTCGGGCCGGCCACGGCCTCTGCCGTGGTCGCAGCGGCCGCGCCGGAGCGATATCCATTCTTCGATGACTTAGTCGCCGAGCAGATAGAGGGCTTGGGCAGGATGGGGTTCACCAGCGCCTTCTACGGCCGATATTCGGAAGCAATTCGCGACCGCGCCGGCCGGCTCGGAGCGGGATGGACGCCGGCGATGGTGGAGCGGGCCCTGTGGGCAAACGCCGGCGGCAAGGCCGGAGTGGGTCGTTGACTCCGATCGCGGCAACTGAATTGGGCAGCGGGAGCTAATGCGTGAAGGGTAAGACCTGTCTTGTAACCGGCGCAAACTCCGGGATAGGGAAGTACACCGCGATCGGGCTGGCCGAGCTAGGCGCGAATGTTGTGATGGTCTCCCGCGATGAGGAACGGGGCCGGCTGGCTCGGGAAGAGATAATCTCGGTCACCGGCAATGACTCTATCGACCTGCTGATCGCCGATCTATCGTCGAACCGCTCGATCCGGCACCTCGCGGACACGGTCCTGTCCAAATACGAGCGACTGCACGTGCTGGTGAACAACGCCGGCGCATACATCGGCCGGCGCACTTTGACGGAGGATGGACTCGAGACTACGTTTGCGCTGAACCACCTGGGGTATTTCCTGCTTACAAATCTGCTCCTTGACCTGCTCAGGTCAAGCGCGCCCGCTCGAATCGTCAACGTGGCGTCCGGCGCTCACCAACGAAACCGGATCGACTTCGAGGACCTGATGGGGGAAAGAACCTACAAAGGATTCAGAGCCTACGGACAGTCAAAACTGGCAAACATCATGTTCACCTACGAGCTTGCTCGAAGACTTGAGGGCACCAACGTGACGGCGACTTGTCTGCATCCAGGTGTCGTAGCCACCAACTTCGCACGCAAAGACCGGGGACTGGTGGGATTCTTGATCAATACGTTCGGTTTCTTGATGAGGAGGCCGGCGAAGGGCGCCGAGACGGCGGTTTACCTTGCCTCGTCAGCCGAGGTTGAGGGAGTATCCGGGCGGTATTTCATCGACCGGAAGGACGTCAGATCATCCGCCGCGTCCTACGACGAATCGGCCGCTCGCCGGCTGTGGCAGGTCAGCAAAGAGCTTACCGGGATCGGCTAAGCCGGCCGATGACTATCGACCTTGCAGCTGTGACGCTGAATCAGAGTAAGCAACCTCTGATCAGTAGACGGCGAATCCGAGTACCTTCTTCTCCTCGATTGTCAGCGCCTCGATCTGCTCCGGCGTCAAGGCCTTGACTTCCGAGTAGTCGGAAGGCGGAGTCTCCAGCCCCAGCACGCGCCGCGCTTCATCTGACATGGCAGCACGAGCCTCCGGAGGAAGCAGGCGGGCGCTGTCGGTCTTTCCCTTGATCCAGGGTCTTTGATAAAACGCGGTTAGCGAGTATCGGTCCATTCCGCTGACATTCAGGCCGGTCGCGTGCCATAGAGCGGCGTCCCAAATGAGTGCGGTGCCGGCCGAAGCAATTGCATGTACGTAGTTGGGAAAGTCACCCTCGGGATCAGGAACTTCACCCGACAGATGGGACCCGGGCCACATCAGTGTCGCCCCATTCTCGACCGTGAAATCCACCAGGCACCAGATGACGTTCAGCGCCATCGGGTAATGTTTCCCCCCCGCGAATGGGTTGACGCTGAAATCCTCTCGATCCACGTGCACCTGGAAGCCGCGGCGCGTCTCCCGGCCGCCGGTTGGCAGTACCACCCGCGCGTTCATGTCGTAAAGGAGCACGTCATCGCCAAGTACCGCACGCATGAGACTCATTACTGGCGGATTGAGAAAGAAGTCGTAGAAGTGCGGATGTTTCCCCACAATCGCGTGCGCGCTTTTCAGGTTAGTGGTCTGAGTTGTCGTCCGCTTGGCAATCGGTTCTTCTGCTGCCAGTATGTCATCGATCGCCGCGCAGGTGCGGGCGACTTCATCGGCTGATATCGCGTCCGGAATCAGCGTGTATCCGTCCTTATTCAAGGCCTCAATGTGTTTCGCATTCTCATCCAACGGTGCAATAACTCCAGATTAAACTCATTCGGTACTTGGGCGACATTCTGAAACCCGACAATCCGGCATTATACCAGCTTGCCAAATTCGGGAACGCGACACGAGATCTGTGCCGAGAGGGTGCCATGATAGACTCATTTCGGCCGTCAATGGCCCATTCGATCTCGCGCAAAAGACGGCAACCGGTGAACGGAGCGACGAATGAAAGCGGTGCAACTCGATGCCGATCGGGTAGGCGATCCCAAGCCGGTCGATGCTACCTCCCAGCGAGCAGCGCCCCAGCCTATGCCAAACTTGGCATTGGTTGATCTGCCGGAGCCCGAGCCGGGCCCGGACGACGTGATCATACGACCCTTGGTCGCAGGCATTGGAAATGATGAGCGGCAACTCGCGTCCGCCGACGGTCCAGGACATTTGACTCGCGCGGACAACCTTCACCTGCCGCGCGTCCTGGGCCAGGAGTTCGCCGGCAAGGTCGAGGCCGTTGGGAGCCAGGTCCAGGATGCCGAAGTCGGCGATTATGTTACCGCCGAGGCATTCCAGTGGTGCCGCGAGTGCACTAACTGCCGAGCCACTGGATATGAGTTCTGCACGTATTACGAGGAGCTTGGACGGACGCTCGACGGGGCATACGCCGAACAGACCCTGGTCGGCTCCAGGTTCTGTTGGTCGATTAATCCACTGATTGACAGGTTCGGCGTGCGCAAAGGCTGCGAGATGGGGGCCCTTGTTCTACCCCTGGCGAGGATCTACAACGCCTTGTTCGTACAGGCAAAGGGGTTTCTTCCGGGAGAGTGTGTCGGTGTCTACGGCTCCGGCTTACTCAGTTTGGCCTCGGTAGCGCTTGCCCGGGCGGCCGGCGCCGGCCAGGTCTTGCTCTTCGCGGACGTCCCGACTGTGACGCCGCTCGCCGGCCGGCTCGGAGCGACCGTCGCGTACGGCTCCGCCGACCTGTCCGCAATCGGGCTGAGACCTCACCAAATAGTGATGGATGCGACTTCCGGCCAGGGCGCGAACGTCCAGATAGAGGTCGGCGGCAATGGAAACGCTCTCATGAGCGAGTTGGAGGCTTCGCTGGCAATAACCGGCAAGATCGTGACGCCGGTGAGCCAGGCTGAGCCGCCGGAGACCGACCTCGAGCAGTTCATATTTCGCCAGGGACGAATCCAGCCGGTCCAGGGGCACGTGGGCCACGGTATTTTCCCCAACCTGATCGAGCTATTACGTACCGGAGCGGCGGACCTCACCGCGGCGATAGGGCAGAGAGTCCCGCTTTCCGAGGTGCCGGCCGCGATAGCAGCGCCGGAAACGCTCGGCGAACGATCGCCCTGGGATCATTGGGTCATGTCAGAAGTCGACGAAAGGGAGGACTGAGGCGTGAAGGCGCTGATCATGGACGGCGAGTGGGCACCGCGAGACCCGGCCAGCCTGAGCGAGGAGTCCCTGCGAGAACGAATCGCGCCGGCGCGTGAGGTCTGGCGGAACGTACACCGCACGATCCAGGACGTGCCGGAGCCGCGGCTTGGCCCCAACCAGGTGATCGTGCAACCGAAGGTAACAGCGATCTGCGGCTCGGACTTCCTTCGCATGGAGCAGGACTCCGAGGGCTACATGACCCACTGGAGCCGGTGCGCGTTTCCCATCATCGCCGGCCACGAGGTAGGCGGCACCGTCGTTGAAGTGGGCAAGAACGTCAAGCACCTCAAAGTCGGCGACCACGTAACTACGGAGGTCGGCAACTACTGCGGACGGTGCCGCGCTTGCCACGCCGGCATCCTCTCCTACTGCACGAACAATCGCAATCTCGGCTCGGGCGTGCCGGGGGTTTTCGCCGAGTACGTCGCGCTAAGGGCGCGAAGCTGTTGGCGCATCGACGCGTTGCGTGACGCATATTCGAGCGACGAGGAGATGTTCGAAGCGGCTTCCATGACGGAGCCGATGGCGACGCCGTACTACGACCTGATGGTCCGCGGAGGCGGATTCAAACCGGGCGAGTATCTGGTCTTCTATATGGCCGGCCCCAAGTACTGGCTGCAGGCAGAGCTTGGGATAGGGTTGGCCAAGTTCGCCGGCGCCGGCAAGGTGATCGTCGTGGACATGCTGGACGAGGGTTCGCCGGTCCGGCAGCAAGTGTACCGGGAAATGGGCGCCGATCACGTCATCAAGGTCCCGGACGCCGAGCAAAACGGCGACGACGTTACCGAACAGATCATGGAGTTGACCTACGGAGATGGCGCCGACCTCTACTGGGAGAACGCCAACATGCTCGATCAAACCCTCGCGTTGACCGTCGACACGATGGCGCTCGGGGCAAGGTTCATCCAGACCGCCCATACGAAGGCCCGCCATCCGCTTCCCCTGGACGCGTTCAGGGCCAAAGGCGGCCAGATCATCGCCTCCGAGGGACACATAGAGGCGGGGACCCTGGGCAAATGCCTGCGAGTGATGGCCGCCGGCGTCGACGTACGGCCGGCGATCACGAAGCGGTACCAGTTCGACGACCTGGTTGAGGCGTTTCGGTTCGGCTTCACCTACCGCGACGGACATGTGGCGATACGGATGCCGGGGCTGTGACCATGGCTTCGAGTGTCGAATAGGCCCGTTGGGATATCATCCGGCGACTCATCAACAATTTCAACAAGGAGGGCAGCATGGGGCGACAAGACGACATAGACAATCGGGCGGATCAACTCAATCCTAATAACGACGCCTACTGGCAATCCAGGGGTGAGGACGAACGCCCAGACGATTGGGAAGATAGGGTTGAGGAAGAGGATGACGATGAAGAATCGGAACACCAAGGCAACAAGAGCTAAAGCCTAAGCGTCAAGCGTCGCAGGTCTCAGGAACATTTTGCTCGCTGAGTTGGCCAAACTGAGGGCCGTGTAGATGCGTCCATGGGAAGGGATTGTCCTTGCGATCATCGTCGCGGTCATACTGTTCATCATCGCCGGAATCTGGTTCTTCAATTTCGCTACCGATGTGCTCGGCTCAACTACCTGGCGAGTATGATGAGATCACCTGCAGCGTTCGCCGGCGGTGGCAAGCTCGACTCTGTGTACAGATAGACAGGTAGTACGAGCCGGGCGCGGCATAATCATAACCCCGCAAACGGAGCACCCGGCGACTACCTGGAGCGTAAAGCTCGCCCACTGCCTTCCGACGCCCCTACAATCTCCTCCAACGACTCCTCCGGCTCCCGATCCACCGCGACGATATCAGCTTGGATCCCCTCCGCCGACCCCAACGGCACTGGCGTGTAGAAGTACCGCATAACGCTCATTTACCGACTTTCCTTGATTCAACCCATCCGGCATCCTACACGTAGGGGCGACGCACGCGTCCATTTGTTCCAACTTATTCCAATTCCGGAGTATATCTGGGCGATTTCAGGACTCGGATCGTCTCCCCAAAGACCCTCGAAACTAGAGTATTGTCGAAATCTCGCCACTCCAGGACGTGCGACTGGCTCTCTAGAGCGTGTGATGAGGGCTTACAATCGTGATTCTTGCCCTCGCCGGCCGAATTAGTTGGAGCAGATGCGCACGCGTCGCCCTGGGGTGGGGCTGGCAAACCGGCCGTACCGCGAGCCACATTGATGTGGGGAGCAGAAAACGTCTTGAACGCCCTGACGATTTCCGGCAGCCCATGCCTCACGATTGCCTTAGAGGCGGGTTTGAAAACATTCGCTCCAACTAATTCGTACGGTCGGCCATGAGGAAGGGGCCAATGTAGGGCGGGGGCTTGTCCCCCGCCTGGGGCGGCCGGCGGTTCGTGAGATGCAGGCGTTGTGTTGGCCGGCCGGTGTTCGTCGCCGGCGCGTTTCGTTGGTGGGTGGGAAGTTTATCGCTGCTACGCCTCTGGATTTCCTAGTTGGTTTACCTCATGCGCCCCCAATTACGCCGCATTGTCGGACGTGAGTAAGGAGAGAAATACATTGGCCCTCATTCGCACCCCTCGATACGCTAACCGCAAATGCTCCAGGCGCACCGCAAACACCCTGAAACCCCATTAGTTGGAGCAGTTGGGGCCAAGCCCCCGCGCTACATTTCCCCACCCCCAGACCCCGGCGCGTATCCGGGCGCAGGAAGGGCGTTCATGGCAAAGGACAGGCACGGGGCCGGCAGAATGTACCGAGCGCGGAACCGACGGTGTCGAGCTCAGCGCCGGCCCATCTCCAGCACGTACCGCAACCCTCCGGCGGCCCGCCCCGGGTCCGGCGCATCGAGAATTGCCGAGATCACCGCGATTCCGCCGGCCCCTGCCTCGAGCACCGCGCCCACTTGATCGATCCCGATTCCGCCTATCGCGATTACGGGAATACTGACCTCTTCTGTCATCGTCTTCAGCTCTGCGATGTCTCGGCACGGTTCGTTCGCATGGGAGACGGTCGGGAAGAAGTGCCCGAACGTGATCCAATCAGCGCCGTCCCTTTCGGCATCGCTCGCCTCGGACAGCGAATGAATGGACGCGCCTACCAGCAACGAGCCGGCGATGCGTTTCGCCGCTGCAATCGGCAGGCTCCGGCGTCCGAGCTGTACCGCATCCGCGCCGACGGCGAGGGCAACGCCGATCCGGTCATTCACCGCCACTCGCACACCTAGCGGCCGGCAGATGGAGACGATGCGTTCGGACAGGTCGAAGATCTCGCGAGCAGTTGCGGAATGGTCGCGCACCTGGACCCAATCGACGCCATTCCTTGCCGCCGCCTCGACCGCACCGAGCAACTCACTCTTTCCAAGCCGCGAATCAGTGACCAAGTGGAGTTGAGGAGAGTCAGCCTGAGACATATGGAATCGGCGCTTGGAACCGCTCGAGTCCAAAGGAGGCTAGCTCGGCAGCAATCACGCCGGTGCGGATGGCTTCGGATACGCGACGCCCGGTGAGTGGGCCCAGAAGCACGCCATTTCGATAGTGCGCCGTCGCCACCAGCAGATTGTCCAATCCGGGTACCAAACCAACGATCGGGAATCTATCCGGCGCCGCCGGCCGTAAGCCGGCCCAGACGCCCTCTACGTTGAACTGTCCGGCCCAAGGCAGCTGTTCGAGCGCCGCAGTGGCGAGTGCGCCAACCCCGGCCAGCGTGGGTTGGCGATCGTAGTTGCCCTCTTCTTCGGTCGCGCCCAATATCACCTGGCCGCCGGTCTTTGGAACAAGGTAACACTCGCCGGTCCAGAGTATGCGTGTCAACGTCCGGCCCAGCGCCCGCAGCGTAATGAGCTGCCCCTTCACCGGAGCAACCGGTACCTCTACCCCGGCTTCCCGGGCAATGTCAGTTGACCAGACACCTGCCGCCAGGACAACGAACCCGGCTTCGACTACGCCGGCAGGGGTGCGGACTCCCTTCGCCCGGCCGCCCTTTACGACTATCTCGGTCGCCCAGACGCCTTCCGACAGATCGGCGCCGCGTTTGACACTCGCGCCGGCCAGGGCAGCCACCAACCTCGGACTGTGGACCTGGGCTTCGTCAGGGAACCAGAGACCGCCCGCTAACAGCCGGCCGGCCGCTCCGCTCAGTAGCGGCTCGAGCGAACCAAGCTCCTGCGGCTCGAACCACTCCGCCCGCAAGCCTCTCCTGGTCTGCCAACGCATTTGACGCTGTAACTCAACCCTCTCGGCCTCATCCAGGGCGAGCCTGAACACTCCGGTCGTACGCCGCTCGACGTCGAGTCCAACCTCGTCCTTCAAGTTCTCGGCAAGCTCCAGATGCTCGTCTCTGCCGCGAAGGCAGAGGTCGAAGAACGGGTCGTCGTAGTGGGCCTCTACCTGGGGCGCCAGCATGCCGGCGGCCACTCCGGACGCGCCCGATGCGAGCCGGTCACGTTCAATCAGGCGAACACTGGATCCTGCCAGCGTAAGGTGGTAGGCAATGGAGCATCCGATGACACCCCCGCCGACGATTACGACGTCGGGCGAGGGCGTGGCGGTCGGACGGCCTGGCAAAGAGCGCAACTCGAGCTACCCCTCTAGGGGAACCCCTTCCAGGGGGCTGGAGGGTATCGCGAAGTCGCTGCGAGGCATCCGTCCGGCCAGATAGCTGAAGCGGCCGGAAATCACCGCGTATCGCATCGCCGCCGCCATGACCTGGGGATTGTCGGACCGGGAGATCGCGGTGTTTATGAGACACGCGTCGGCGCCGGCCTCCATCGCTAGCGCGGCGTCGGAGGCGGTACCGATTCCGGCGTCGACGACGACCGGCACCTGGATCCTCTCCGCAATCCGACTGATCGCGTCGGGGTCTATTACTCCCTGGCCCGAACCGATCATGGAGCCCAGCGGCATCACCGTCGCGGTGCCGGCTTCTTCCAATCGCAGTGCCGCCACCAGGTCTTGGGTCGTGTAGGGCAACACGACGAAGCCTTCCTTCACAAGGATCTTGGCGGCTTCGACCGTGCCGGTTACGTCCGGCCAGAGGGTGCGTTCGTCGCCTATGACTTCGAGCTTGACCCAGTTAGTTCCCAAAGCCTCGCGCGAGAGCTCGGCCATGAAAACGGCCTGCCGAACGCTGGTCGCCCCGGCTGTGTTGGGCAACAGATGGTACTGGTCCAGGTCTATCGCAGAGAGAACTCCAGCATCGGGTCCGCTCCCATCCACGCCGGTAGCGCGGATCGCGACCGTCACCATCTCCGTTCCAGAGGCGGCCAGGGCCGCTCGCAGCAGGGCCGGCGACTGGAACCTGCCGGTACCGGCGAAGAGCCGGGACTTGAAGGTCCTGCCGGCAATGGACAGCGGTTTGGGATCAAAGAAATCGACGATATCTCCACCGCCGATAGGTCGGACCAACCGGACTTTGTCGCCATCGGTGAGTTCGGTACCCTCCCAATCTACTCGACGAACGACGCGCCCATTCACGGCGACCGCCATGCCCTTGCCATCGACTCCCTGTGCGGCAATCAGATCGCTGACTGTTCGACCGTCACTCAACTCGAAAGGCTTGCCATTTACATCTATCGAAACCATTTGTGCTAACTGCTCCAAAGCGGTTATGGAGTCGTCTCGACCGGTATCCAGTTACGGTAAAAGTGATGCACCGGCGAATGCCCACGGCCGATTGCGTAGGACTCCCGAATCGCGCCGGTCACGTACTCCTTCGCCTCCGCGACCGCGTCACGCGGCGAGTGTCCCTTTGCCAGGCCGGCGGCGATCGCGGAGGCGAAAGTGCAGCCGGTGCCATGGGTGTTCTCGGTCGCTATGCGCTGAGCGGAAAACTCTTCGAACTGAGTGCCATCGTAGAACACATCGTTCGCATCGCCGGAGCGGTGCCCACCCTTGATGACGACGGTTTGTGTTCCAAGATTGTGGATGGCCTCGGCCGCTTGGCGCATGTCCTCTCCAGTCTCGATTCGACGACCGATAAGCGCCGCGGCTTCCGGCAGGTTCGGAGTGGCGACGAGCGCGAGGGGCAATAGTACATCTCTCAGCGTCGCCACAGCCTCAGGCTGAAGCAGCGAGTCCCCGCTCTTCGCGACCATCACCGGATCGACCACCAGGTTGACGACTCCATGCTGGCGGATCCGGTCCGCCACTACTTCAATGATCGCACTGCTCGAAAGCATGCCGGTTTTCACCGCATCGGCGCCAATGTCTTCCATCACCGCGTCGAACTGCATCGAGACGACATCGGGTGGAACGTCGTGTACAGCCGTGACGCCTACGGTGTTCTGGGCTGTTATCGCGGTTATCACGCTCGCGCCGTAGACGCCTAGCGCAGCGAACGACTTGAGATCGGCCTGGATGCCGGCTCCGCCACCTGAGTCCGAGCCGGCGACCGTCAGTGCCTTAGCCATGGATCCGCACTGCCTCCAATGAACCCGGCCGGCCTTGCGACACCGCGCGGTCCACCACGATCCGCAGTTTACGCGCCGCCTTTGCAATATCGGGAACTCCGAAGATGGCTGCGACGACCGCTATCCCATCCGCGCCGGCGGAAATCACCCTTGCCGCGTTGTCAACCTCGATCCCTCCAATACCAACCATCGGCCTGTTGATCAGGGGCCTTAGCCCGCGAATCATATCGGGACCAACAGCGCGGCCGGCGTCCCTCTTGGTCCGAGTCTCGAACATTGGACCAACGCCCACGTAATCGGCGAAATCGAGAAGCTCGGACCGGGCCTCGTCGAAGTTTCCGATTGATACGCCAATAACCTTGTCGGGCCCCAGCAGCCGCCGGGCCACGGCCGGCGGGAAGTCCTCTTGCCCTAGATGCACACCGTCCGCGTCAAGAGCCAATGCCAGATCGACCCTGTCGTTCACGATGAACAAGACACCAGCGTCGGCGGCTAAGCGCCTCAAGATGCCACCGGCCTCAACAACGTCGCTCAACGGAGACCGCTGGTCGCGCAACTGCACCGCCGTCACGCCGCCGGCGATTACCTGCCGGACATGCTCGATCAACAGCGGTCCAGCCGGCGTTTTCGGATCGGTGACCGCGTAGAGCCGGAGGGCCTCCGGTAATTGCCTATGCGTCACGATCGAACCCGCGGCGACTCGTGGTCCATCGATAGGGACAACTGGCCGAGCGCTCGTGACTCATCGATGTCACCCACGGCCGGCCGGAACAAAGAAAAAGCCGGCCGCCGATACGGAGGCCGGTTCGATAAACTCGCCATTCGATCCCTCCGCTGGCATTAACCAGATCAGGTCTCACGGTCGGTGACATCGGCGGTCACCCTCTCAGCCTGGCTAGACCAAGCTCCCGAAGAACACTTACGTCCAGTCTAAAAATATCATTGCTTACCATTTGGGTCAAATAATGTGGATAATCGGCGGTAACCACGGCCGGCGCCCCCTGGTGGGAGTGCCTGGACTAACCCGCGAGTCCAGCGCTTGATCTAGGCGGGGGAGTCTGGTCACATCCCTAAGTTCCGGCCATGAGGACGCTCGGCTGCCGTAAGCCAATGGCTGTACGGTTTACGGTACCCTTAGGGCCGGCACTTCCGCGCCGGAGTGTAACCGATCTTGGATTGGGGCACCACCACTTCGCTCCTATCTCAAACTAACGTTTCTCTTGACACTAGTCCCACATCAACATATTCTAGCCAGTGTCGGGACCCGTCGGGGACACGACATGCGAGAGCCCCGGAAGGGCGAACAGTAGTGGATATTCGCCTATCAAGTCGGTTGTCAGTCGACTTGTCCGGGGCTTTTGGCATGATACCAATCGGCCCGCAATTCAAACTGAGACACTACCCGGGATTCGATAGGGCCTTTCTATTCTCTAATGTTGGGGACTTCTAGAGCGTTTTCCTAGGCCGACAAGCAGTTGGTCGAAACATTTAACCCGCCAAGGCCTTTTCGATAGTCCGCGAATCCCATGCCGTCATTCCGGCAAAGAGCCGGCCCAGTACCCCGATAAGGGGCCGGAATCCAGAGGGGTGGGGAAATGCAAGACCACCACCAACCCTTGAGTGACAACAGTTATTAGCAAAAAACCCCTGGGGATTCGAGCAGGTCCCGTTAGCTATCAAGGCAGTTGCAAACTATTAGTAGACCCATTACCCCAGGTGGAGAATCAAAGGCCCCTGATTGGCGTGGAGGCAAGTCCCATACCCTGATACCGGGCGAGAACAAAGGAGACGTGAATCAGCTCGGCGCTCCGTTTCCCCAACCACAGGCATGCCCACCGCTGTAGAGGCGGGTTTCAAACCCGCCCTGACCGGAGAATCGAAAGACTCTGGAGGGCATCCAAGAGAGACGAAAAATTGCAAAACAAACCACTCGTGGCCAGTGGTCAAGTCGAGCCCACGCGAAAAAACTACTTTTTTGCAAAACAAATGTCGGTCACCATGAGTTAGGCGAGGTTCCATATGCAAAGTCTTGCGGTTGGTGGCGACCAGGAATGGAAACGACGCGTTGCTTGCGGGCCTGAGCGGCTACCTCAATCGGGACAAGCTGACGGTAGAACTTTCTACTCCTCCCATGCCTTACCTATAGGTCGGTCAGATCCATCGTTGCCGGCGGCCTTGGCCCACGAGGATTATCTTTGCCTGAGTAGGTGTGCATGCCTTTGGGAAGCGGGCGGATCCGGGCCCAGAGCCGTCGGGGCCAGCTAGGCCGAAATGGATCCTTGATAGGCCTGATGCGTCGCTCTAGCGCCAGTCGTCCATCTTCTCCGCACAAGCGCAGCACACCGGATTGATCGGCAGCTAGCACCGAGCACCAGAATAGACCTTCTACCGCTACGACAAATGGACGGTCGTCCCTCAAGTCGCCTTCGGCCCTTGCGGCGACTACAGGTAGCCTGCCACCGAGGGAGCGCCAAATGCCGTGTTGAACGGTATCGCTGAATTCACTGCCCGGCGGGAAGTCGTCGGAGGCGGGCGTACGGACGGGTGAAAAGCCGACTCCCAGGAGCGTCGCGCTCCTTAACCATAGCGACCCAGTCTGCTTGTCTCTGTGGATCGACGCGATCTGGCCTTCCAGACTAACCTGCACCAATGGCGGGCCCAAGGGGCCTCGTCTCGGTAAGCGAGCCAGGTGGTGTTCCTCTGTCATCCCTGACCTAATTCACCGAACGCCTCGGGAGAACTGAGTTGTTCAGTCCTCGCCCTGGGCCCTGGTGAATCCCAACTCGCCATCGATCTCCTCCAGCTTCTCGAGGTGGATCCAGCGATGGTGGCCTTCGATTCGCGTCAACAGATCTATGACGTCAGCATCGGTCATCTCAACGTCCGAGCCATCGATCAGGAAGCGGCAGCGCCAGTGATCGACGCAGTCGGTCATGGCGCCGGATGCGGGGTAAACCTTGGTGCCGCGATTTGAGATCATCTTCAGCTCCAAGGACGAGCCGGCGGTGAGACTCTCGATGCTCTGGCCGAACTGCTCGGCATGCAGGCCGGACTCGATGAACAGGTCCAGACCGACGGATCTTCGCTCGGTGGCCTTGACCAGATCGGGATCCTGGCTCACCTCGGCGACCTCGATCGGCCTGTAGTCACGCACCTGCCACTGTTGCGCCTTGCTGCCGAGCTTGTCGATGATCGCGTCCGTGTACTCGGTTGTCGACGCGTTGCGCTCGTCACCGACGATGTCCCTCGTCAAGTATTTACCCTCTTCGAGGTTGAGCAACACCGCGTGCTCGATCGACGAAGCAGCCTCGAATTCACCGATGTGCCGAAGCATCATGATCGAGGACATAATCACGGCGGTGGGATTGATGACGTTCAAGCCGGCGTACTTGGGCGCCGTGCCGTGGACGGCCTCGAATATAGCGACTTCGTTGCCTATGTTGGCCGAAGGCGCATAGCCCAATCCTCCGATCAGGGCGGACGCGAGATCGCTCAGAATATCCCCGTTCATGTTGGTTGTGACGATAACGTCGAACTGCTCCGGCCTCTTTACGAGCTGATGAGCGCAGTTGTCGACGATGATGTGGGTGCTCTCGATATCAGGATACTCCTGGGCCACATCTTCGAAGGTACGCTTCATCAACCCCTCGGTCAGCTTCATGATGTTTGACTTTGTCGCGCAGTGGACGATCTCGCGACCCTCCGCCCGAGCCAACTCGAACGCCAGTCGGACGACCTTTTCACATCCCTTGCGCGAGATCAGCTTGAGGCCCTCGGCGACGCCGGGTGTCTGCATGTACTCGATGCCGGCGTAGACATCTTCGACGTTTTCGCGGACTACGACGAAGTCAAGTCCCCTACCGCTGTAGGGCGTACGGACGCCGGGCAACTCTCTAACCGGCCGAAGGTTGCCATGTGTCTCGAACAGCTTGCGCAGAGTGACGTTGGCGCTCATCTCGCCGGATCCGACCGGGGTGTCCAAGGGGCCCTTCAACACAACGCGAGTCTTGTTGATGGACTCGATCGTCGCCGGCGGGACGCCGGATGCGATCCCTTGCCGGAAGACACTTCCGCCGGCTTCCTGCATGTCCCATTCGACGTCGACGCCGGTGGCCTCGATTATTCGCAGGGCGGAGAATACGCATTCGGGACCGATCCCGTCTCCAGGCAATACCGTTACGAGTCGCTTATTCGACTGACCATTCGCGGTGCTCACTCATCTTCTCCTGGGAACAACGGGTTGATTCCGTCACCAGACATGTAATTGTCGCCAATGACTCAATTCGATGATATTCCAAACTTCACTAGAGTTTGAAGCATGACACAGGCAAGACTCTAGAGCAAGCCGAGTGCAGATCTCCGCCTAATTGGTAGTACGAGGATCCGGCTCCGCCAGTATCTTCTTGACCTGCGCCTCCCGATACCTCTCGATAGCGTCGCGGTACTCAGGATATTTCTTGGCCAGTATCGACGCAGCGAACAGCGCGGCGTTGACGGCGCCGGCTCTGGCAATAGCGAACGTCGCCACTGGGACTCCGGCCGGCATTTGAACGATCGACAAGAGCGAATCAAGCCCCTTAAGCGAGGGCGATTCCATCGGAACGCCGAGAACCGGCAATAGTGTCTTCGCCGCCGTCACGCCAGCGAGGTGGGCGGCGCCGCCGGCGCCGGCAATGATCACCTCGAGGCCACGGTCCTCCGCCGACTCTACGTATTCGATTAGCGCATCCGGAGTGCGGTGAGCGGATACGATTCGCACTTCGGCCGGAATGCCAAGACCTTCGAGAGTGTCCGAGGCGTGGGACATCGTCCCCCAGTCGGAACTGGATCCCATGATGATGCCAACAAGTGGTTGCAATGTTGCCTCCAAGATTTGGATTGAGCCTTCGACAACTATGTTACGCCGGCTGATCGTCGAGATCAGTCGGCGGCAGGACTTACGTGCGTCTCCAGGCCGACACATCGCGGGAGCGACCAGAAGAGCTCCGTTAATTATAGGGGTTGACTGGTGCGTGGGAAAATAGCGGCGCCCGGCAAGCGTAGTCGTCGGTGAAAGAATGACCTACTATCGTCGGAATAGAATTGACCCACCGCTTAAGCGGAGAGCGCGTTGGGCTTGGGATCAAATCCCGACGCATTGGCGTAGGCGTGGGTTTATCGCAACACAGGAGCGCGACAGGTATCAGGGATCGCAGACATGGCATGCGTTCCTACCGGTGCCGCCCGCAACTCCCGCTACTCTAAGCCCGAGCGGTTTCGGAGTGCGGGCCAAGATTGACGGTCTTTAGACGATAGAATAGATTGCTCGTCGATTAGACGTTCGCGTTCTCGATCGCCCCGATCGAGAACCCAAGTATCGACCACTCACGAACAGGAAAACCCTTGTCCGCGACAGCCGATGAAAACCGAGACTTGCTAGCCCTTGAACGACGAGCGCGTCAGGCCCGGCATCGCCTCCAACTGCTGCGACCGGTACTGGAGAATGATGTAGTCAGGAAACACGGCAGGCTGATTGACAACTTGACGGCTAACCCATCCCAAGGCGAGACCACCGAGGACTGCGCTCTCCACACAATAGAGTTGTGGGGCGAACTTGTGCATTGCCTGGCGCAGCTGCCGGAACCGGAGGCTGCCGCGGGACTGTCTGGCATAGACAGGTGGAGATTGCATATTCTGGATTGCCTTCTGACGGTTGAGAACCCGGTAGGAACTCGAGCTCAATCCATTGCCGAGGGCGAATCGATTTCTCAGTCGATCATGCTGATCCTGTCATCCGACCTGTCTGAGCTTGAGTGGCTATACAGATGCGACACTACCCACCTGGCGCGTCGCGTAGAGCGGATCGCGGGGAAGGCCGGCATCGGAGGTTCGTTCGAGCCGCTGCCAGCGGATTCTCAACCGCTATCACCTCGCTCATCGACCCCGGCACAGTTGATAAATATGATGCTGCGATTTGCCGGTTCGTCTGACTGGAGGGTGTTGGCCCAATCGTTAGCAGATTGCTACCGGGAAAATGGTACCGGCCGGTTCGCACGTTTTCGGGCGTTTCGCTGGACCGATGACGATGGCGGAAAGCTGGACGGCGTGTCTGCGCCGGACCCTATTCGGCTGTCCGAGTTGATTGGATATGACGTCGAGCGCCGACTGCTGCTGGAAAATACCGCACAGTTCGTGGCCGGATTCGCGGCGAATAACGTGCTGCTATACGGCGATCGGGGCACTGGAAAGTCCTCGACGGTCAAGGCGCTCTTCAATGAGTTTCAGGGACAGGGACTGCGGCTGATTGAGGTGCCCACGAACCGACTGTCCGATTTCCCAAGAATTATCGGGATGTTGCGCGGCATATCGCTGAGGTTCATCATCTTCGTGGATGACCTATCTTTCGGCGAGAAGGAGAGCGGGTACACGGAGTTGAAGGCGTTGCTGGAGGGCAGCCTGGAGGCGCAGCCGACCAACGTTCTGCTTTACGCCACGTCAAACCGCCGGCATCTCGTACAGGAGCGATTCAGCGACCGATCCGCCTTCTCTGAGGGGGAGGACCCGCGCCGGCAGGACACGCTGCAGGAGAAGCTCTCGTTGAGCGACCGGTTCGGTATAACGGTCATCTTCGTGACTCCCGACCAGGAGCGCTACCTGGACATCGTCATGGGAATCAGCAGGCAACGCGGTCTGGAAATTGAGCCGGAGGACCTAAGGCGCGAGGCACTGCAATGGGCAACCCGGCACAATGGTCTTTCCGGACGAACGGCGCGCCAGTTCGTCGATCAACTTGCCGGCCGGCTGGCGTTCGAACGGAGCCGGTTGTCGCCGCGATAAATGTCAGGCCCGCAACGCACCTGCCTGAGCTGGCGGCTCTGGCCCTTCAGCGGATGGTCGACCCGCCGGCGTCGACCAGGAGCGTGGAGCCGGTCACCGCGTCGTTGCGGACCGCGAACAGGACAGTGGCGGCCACGTCCTCGACGGCGGTGAGTCGCTTGAGCGGCAAGGATTGACGCCGCCGCTCGAGGGCCTCTTTTCCGAAGCGAGCGCCCCATCGAGTCGCCAACATGCCGGGCGCAACCGTGTTGACGCGGATTTGAGGACCCAGAGCCTGCGCCAGGCACTTGTTCGTCATCTCTAGCGCAGCCTTCGAAGCAGCATAGGCGATACTGCTACCGCCCGGACTCAAGCCAGAGCCGGAGGTGATGGTGACGATCACTCCCGCCCCTCTTGCTTGCATATGGGGCACAACTGCCTGGGCACAGAGGAACGGCCCCTTGGCGTTCACAGCGAAAATCCGGTCCCAGTCGCTCTCATTGAGTCCGGCCAAGTCCTTGAAGTCAACAAATACCGTGGTCCCGGCGCAGTTGACGAGAATATCTAGGCCGCCAAAAGAGCCCACTACCTGGTCGACCATGGAAGCGACCTGTGGGGCACTGGACACGTCAGCTTCTACTGCGACAGCCACGCCGCCGGCGTCAGCGATCTGGGACACGGTTACGCGTGCCTCGTCTGCGTCGGGCGCGGGATGGTTGACCGCGACGATCACGCCGGCATCGGCCAGCATCTTGCTTATGGCTCTTCCCAAGCCGGTGGCCCCTCCGGTCACGATAGCGACCTTGCCGTTAGGTTCCAAACGATGTACCTCCTGGAAGACCTGGCGCCCGATTATAGGTTCATTAGTAGAGACGCAAGTAGAGCGGTTCGCTCGACAAGGGAACGCTTGACGATGTGCTCGTCGACCGAGTGAGCACCGCCGCCGATCGCGCCCAATCCATCGAGCGTCGGAGCGCCAACGGCAGCGGTAAAGTTACCGTCACTTCCGCCTCCGGTGAATCCTTCACGCAGTTCCAGTCCCAGGTCAGCGCCAATAGCCCTCGCCCGCTCGAACAGCGCAACGCCCTCCGAACTCCGCTCCATCGGAGGACGGTTGATCCCGCCGGCAACGGAGATTCCGCACTCAGGATTGCGGGGTCTGAGCGCCCTCATAGCGCGGTCCACCCGCTCCGCCTCGAGCAGCGTAGAGGCGCGAACATCAACCTTTACGCCCGCGCTCTCGGGAATGACGTTCGGTACAGTTCCACCTTCGATTACGGTTGGGCTTACCGTGGTGCCCTTGTCGAAATCTGCGAGTTTCTCGATGGCGATTACCTGCCGGGCCAACTCGACGACCGCATTGGCGCCCTTCTCGGGTTCGACGCCGGCGTGGGCGGCCCGGCCGGATACGTGGACCACGTATTGGCTGCCGCCCTTTCGCGCGGTTTTCAATACTCCGTCTCCGAGGGAGGGTTCTAGGACGAGCACATACTCCGAATCAATCGCTCGCGCCTCGATCAGTTGGCGTGAGTTCCTGCTGCCGATCTCCTCATCCGGGGTCAAGAGGACCTGAACATCACGCGCGGGACGCATTCTCAAGGCCTCAATGGCTCGGAGAGCGAACTCGATCATGACAATGCCGGACTTCATGTCGTAAACCCCGGGCCCGTAAGCGCACCTTTCGTCCTCGCGGTATGGCATCCGGCTCAGCGTGCCGATGGACCACACCGTGTCAAAATGGCCCAAGAGCAAGGCCGGCCGAAGACGGCGGTCGACGCCGGCGAACGTGGCCAACAGTCTGTCGACCCCGTCCGCGGCGGGTGTGAACTCGATCTCTGCGCCGGCTTGGCTGAACCTACCACCAAGAAGGATTGCAAGCTCCCGTAAAGCCGGCTGGTTAGAGCTTGGAGACTCGCATTCGACCAACTCTCTCAAAGCAGCGAGCATTTCTGGGAGCCGCGCATCGAGATGACGGAGCAGGGGCGGTTTCGCGCTCAAGTCGCCACCCTCTCGCCGGAAGTAATAGATAGCCGTCTTATGGTGTGGTCGTCGATCAGGTCTTGCCGCGGCGTGTACCCGAGACCCGCTCGATCCGGCGGAGAAATCGCTCCACCGGTGGCAAGGATGGCCGGTTCGACGATATCCTGGCGATAGTACTTGTCAGACCCTGATATGTCTCCTGGGATTGTGAATCCGGGCAGCGCAGATATCGCGACGTTTGCCGCCCTACCAACGCCAAACTCGTGCATTCCTCCGCACCAGACGGGCACTCCACGGGCTGAACACAGGTCGTGAACACGCTTAGCCTCGAGCAGGCCTCCGAGCCGGCTGACTTTGATGTTGATCACGCCGGCGCTGCCGAGATCCAACGCCTTGCGCGCATCCTCGGCAGAGTGGATGCTCTCGTCCAAACAGATCGGCGTCTCCAGCTCGGTTTGAAGCACGGCGTGGTCGACGATGTCGTCGTGGGCCAGGGGCTGCTCAATCATGAGTAGATTGAACCGATCCAACTGCCGAAGGGTATCGACGGAATCCAAAGTGTACGCCGAGTTGGCATCGGCCATCAGTGGGACGTCGGGAAAGCGTCGTCGCACATTTTCGATGACATCTACGTCATGGCCCGGTGCGATTTTGAGCTTGATCCGGCGGTAGCCTTCTTCCAGGTACTGCTCGATCAGGCCCAGCAACTTCCCGGTGTCGCTCTCGATACCCAGGCTTACGCCGGAGAGAATCTCGTCGCGGGTCCCTCCAAGCGCTCGATGCATCGGTAGGCTCCCAGACTGGGATAGCAAGTCCCAGGCAGCGATCTCGAGGCCAGCTTTGGCAAAGTTGTTGCCTTTGACGAGCTTGTAGCGAGCGACAAACTGGTCGATTGTCCGCCATTCGGCACCCAAAACCGCCGGAACCAGGAAGTCCTTGAGGATATGCCAACATGTCTCGGTGGTCTCTGGGCAGTAATACGGATCCACCGGGCTGGCAGATTCTCCCCAGCCAACCATACCCTCCGCGTGCACCTTGACCAGAATGTGGCGCAGATGGGTCCGCCGGCTGGAGCTGGTGAGGAATGGCCGGATGAGTGGCAACTCCACTTCCATCAAGTCGACGCGTTCTATTTTCAAGTGCTCATCTCGCGTTCGAGGAGATAGAATCTGCGAGGTCGTCGCCCGGCTCGGTCCGTCAGAAACCCGACGGCTCGATAGCCCCGCTCAAGATAATGCTCGAAGGCGATCCTCACGGACGACCTCCAGTTCATCGCCGCTTCAGGAGAATCTTGGCGTAGGTTGACTATGCCAGCAGGGATTTCCATCAACAGGTGTTCATCCGCTAGGTCAATTCGAACGTCGGAGACGAGTTGCCGTCCGCTAGAGTCATCGACGGCGATGATTTTTGGCACATCCCCCAAAGCCAGCGTCTGCTCGCGACGCTGGGCCTGTAACTCCCACTCTACCATCAGGCGATCAGTGGGTAAGCCGGCGTTTAAGGAATCGGTTCGGGGACCGTACATATCTTCGACGTATCGGGTGGCGGTAGCGCCGAGCCGGTTCAAGTTGAAGTTTGCATTGCCGGCGTGGAGCGGGTCGAAGGCCCAGACGATCAAGTCGATGTCCCCTTCGGACAGCGCAAACTCGCGCTGGAGTTGCTTCAATTTGGTCCCGATTTTCCGATCCTGAAACTCAGGATGGACACCGGTCAACTGTGAGTAGAGGCACGGTCGGTTGCGCCATTTTCCCCTGAAGGCCATAGACATACCGACGACACTACCGTCCAGGAACGCTCCCAAGACAAGTCCGCCGCAATGTTGCACGCTGACCATCGTAGCGACGGGAATGAGGTAACCTTCCTCTTGAATCCCCCACGAGAGCCGTTGGACTTCTTGGCAACCGCGGAAATCGCTGGAATTGGCCGGGGGTCGAATGACTATTTCAGACATCGTTCGAGTCGTCCGCTCCTTGTCTTGCTCTCATTGCAATCGAGTTGAACACACGAAATATGTGATTCATATGTTTCAAGCTATCCCGGCGCGAACTTGGCTAGATTGCGCGGGTTGACCTCGGCTCAATACAAGGCAGGCTGCACGCCGATTTAACTGACCCTTACACTAATTTGTATACAGCCGGCAGGGCAAATTAAGCAAGAGGCAATTGGCCCGGCACCATGATATAAATTCAGAGAGACTAAATATTACTCGTGTCGCTGCGGAAGTCACATACAACAGGTTGGCGATGCGTTAGGAACGCCGGCCAAGCTGCCGCAGCCGCGAGTTCAGGAAGGAACGAAGGAAGCAATGGCCGAGTCAACAGTGTATTTGAATGGCGAGTTTGTCAGCTACTCCGAAGCAAAGATTCCAGTAGAGGATCGGTCGATTCAATTCGGCGACAGCGTTTACGAGGTGGTTCGGTATTACAATCAACGTCCATTTCGCATGGACCAACACATGCAGAGAATGCAGCGGTCTGCGGACATGATTGAGTTGCCCTTACCGCCGATAGACGAGTTGATCGCAGCGATGGGAGAGGTGATCCGTCGGGACGGAATGGAGGACGCAACCGTATACATTCAAGTATCGCGCGGAGTTGGGTCGCGTTTCCACGGTGTGCCGGCAGGTCTGACTCCCACTGTGATCGCGCTGGCAAACCCCGCGCCCATAGTTCGCCCCAAGCCATACATGACATGTGTCACGATAGGCGATACCCGCTGGTCGCAACCGTATATCAAGACGACGTTGCTGCTCCCGAATGCGATGGCAAGGGAGCACGCCCGGCGGATGGGAGCGGACGACGCGATAATGGTCCGCGATGGACTGCTGACCGAAGCGAGCGCCTCCAACGTGTTCGCGATATTCGGCGACCGTCTGGTTACACCGCCGGTATCAAACTACATTCTGCCCGGGATCACGAGGGAGGCGGTTCTAGAGATTGCGTGGGAGAGTGGGATCACCTGCGAGGAGAGGCCGGTGCCGGCAACATCGCTGTACCAGGCGGATGGACTATTGCTGACTGGAACTACGCCGGAGGTCTCTCCGGTCGTCGAGCTAGATAAGCGGGTGATCGGCACTGGGCATCCGCCGGCCCTGCACGAGCGGCTGATGGAGTTGTTTGACGAAGCGGCGCTCGGGGTGCCGGCCGGGACCTAGGTAGCAGACACCGACTCGGGCCGCCGGCCCCCACGGGGCGCCTGGCTACACCTACTCCAGTACCTCGTAGACCGGGTCCTTTCCCTCCAGTACGAGAACAACGTTTTGGAGTGCCATTTCTCCCATGGCGTGACAGGCGTCGTCGGTGATTCCGGCTATGTGAGGCGATACCAGCACATTGTCAAGGTCGAAGAAAGGACTACTTCCGGGCGGTTCTGTTTCGAAGACATCGAGACCTGCGCCGGCGATCCAACCCTCCTTCAGTGCCTTCAACAATGCTCGCTCGTCTATGAGGGGCCCTCGTGCGGTGTTGACCAGGTACGCGGTTGGCTTCATCAGCCGTAGACGTTGCTCGTTCATCAAATGGTAGGTGTCTGGGGTAGAGGGGGTATGAAGAGTCACGTAGTCAGCCCTGGCGAGCAGGTCTTCTAGTGTCGTCAACTCGATGTGGTGCTGATTTACGAAATCCAAGTTGGGGAAGATCTCATAGGCCAGGACCTGCATATCGAAACCGCGTCCCCGCAGCGCGACCTCCCGCCCAATCGCTCCGAGGCCGATGATGCCGAGCACCTTGCGGCCAACGTCAGCCGAGACAGGCCGTATCCAATTGCCCTCTCGAGTTTCGCGATCGAGCCGCAGGAGCGCCCGGGCCAGTCCGAGAATCAGAGCGAAGGCGTGATCGGCAACCGCTCGTTGGTTGGTGCCGGGGGTTGTTGTGACGCGCACTCCCAAATCTCGAGCCGCCTTCATATCAATCGAGTCATAGCCCACACCAGGCCGCGAGATCACTTTGAGCCGGGAGCAATGCTCAAGCACGCGTCGAGTGAATGGATCGCTGCCGGCAATTACCGCGTCGGCATTTTTCAGCAGCTCCATCAAGACCTCTTCGGTCCGACGTTCCGGAACGGCAACTACCAACTCGTGAGGCGAGGTTCGCCGGAACTCTTCGAACACGTCCGGCGATTGTAAGGCGGCCTGACTTGTGACGACAATTCGTTTGCGGGACAAGACTAGATCCTCCAGTCGATTCTATGAATTCTCGGGGCAGATTGGGCCGGGACAACCCGACGCAAGCGATTCTGGGTGGAAACCCCTCGCGGCCGCTCGGGATCGGGCTTGGCAAGACCACGTTGGAATCGTGCGATGCCAACTGGCCGGCTATAGCGCGCCGGGCGATTCTGTCCCCGGGATTGGCAGCAGCAAACCTGGGACCACACCGAAGACGGCGCAGGCGCGGGCAATGTTCGCCATGATATCAACAATTCGAGACTGGAGTGGACGGGCATTGGCCGAGATCAGGGTCAATTGGGAGAGGTGTCCGACCGTCTCTTTAGCAGTTGACCGCCAAAAGCTTAAGGTTGCCCAAGAGAGTGCCCGACTACTGGTCTCCGGTCGGCCAGGGATGGCCGGCGAGAAATCCACCGTCGATTGGTATGGTCTGGCCGGTGATGAATCCGCCGGCAGGGCTGCACAAGAGCACCGCCGTGGCCGACAGATCTTCGACTACCCCGAACTTTCTCTGCAATGTGTGTTCTTCTATCCAACGGCGACGAGATGGCGCTATGGTCGCTGTCATGGGAGTGTCTATCCACCCTGGGGCTATTCCATTGACCTGGATGTCGTAAGGGGCCCACTCAACCGCCATATTCTTGGTCATCTGGATTACGGCAGCCTTGGCGGCACCATAGAGCGAAATGCCGTGATAGCCTCGATAACTGGTCATTGAAGCGATGTTCAACATCTTGCCTCCACGTCCCTGGTCGATCATTACGCGAGCGACGGCTTGAGATGCAAAATAGACCGAGCGCTGCTGAACGTGGGTAGTGAAATCCCAATCGTCAGGGGTCGCTTCGAGAATCGTCACTCTACGGACCGAACCGGCGACGTTTGCCAGGACGTCAATAGAACCCATCGAATCGACGGTTGTGTCCACCATGGATTGAACAGCAGAGAGGTCGGAGACATCTGTCGGTACAACCAGTACCTTTCGGCCGAGCGATTCAACCCGCCGGGAGACCCTCTCCAAATCGGATACAGTCCTGGCCGCGAGTACAACATCGGCGCCGGCCTCGGCAAAGGCCACGGCGATTCCCTCGCCTATCCCGTGACTGGCCCCGGTAATCAGGGCCACCTTATTGTCAAGGCGCATTTGGTCAATGAAAGACACAGAATCTCTCCGAAAAGCTAATATACGGAATGATAGCACCTTCCCAAGGGCGGAAACGCTCGAACAATTAACTCCCGGACATCGAGATGAGCGTGTGAGGAACAGACAAGCACGGCCTTGCGAACAACACGGTCGGTTCATGAGCGCTATCGCCCCCGTCTTGTGGTTCTGTTTTGTATTGGCGCTGGTTTCTTGTGTGCCGAATGGCGTTGCCACCTACGACGGGACCGCCGTCGCCAGGTTAATAAAACCGACAGGCACCCCCTTACCTGCTCAAACACCGGTGCGGACCCGAGTCGCTCAATCAACGTCCAGGCCCTTGCCAACCGCTACCAATTCCCCCGGTGAGATTCCTACTGTATCTACTGAACCCACTGCTGCGGCTGCCGGGACGGGAGCCGCCTCACCGCCGACCACGGCAGTCGCGACCGAGACGCCGGTCCAACAATCGGCATCCGAAACTGAAACGCTTGAAATTCTAACTCTGACGGCAACTAGCAGTCCGAGTGCGACATCTCCGCCGGCGATCAAGACAGCCGTGCCGGTCAAACCTCTTGGACCGATGAGGGTGGAGCCGGCCTTTCCGAACCTGGCATTCGAGAGACCCGTGTTTTTGACACACGCCGGAGACGGCTCCAATCGGCTGTTTGTCGTGGAGCAAGCCGGGCGCATTTACGTTATCCCGAACGATGACTCCACGCCGGGAGCCGAAGAATTTTTGGATATCTCCGACCGCGTCAGTCGTTCGGCGAACGAAGAAGGGTTGCTCGGCCTGGCATTTCACCCAGAATATGCAAACAATGGTGATTTCTACGTTTATTACTCTGCGTCCAACCCCCGGAGATCGGTCTTGTCTCGATTCGCGGTGGACGATTCGGATCCTAACCGAGCGGATAAAGCCAGCGAACTGGTCATTCTCGAGATCGCCCAACCATACGGGAATCACAATGGGGGAGCCTTGGTATTCGGTCCTGACGGTTACCTGTACGTCGGCCTTGGCGACGGGGGATCGGGCGGTGATCCACAGGGGCACGGACAAAATCTGGGCACTCTGTTGGGTTCGATCATCAGGATCGATCCTGAGAACCCCTCTGGGGGGAAACTTTACGGTATTCCAGCCGACAATCCGTTCTTGGATCGAGAAGACGCGCGGGGGGAGATCTTCGCCTTCGGATTGCGGAATCCTTGGAGGTTCAGTTTCGATCCAGTTACCAAACTGCTGTGGGTGGGCGACGTCGGACAAAACGCTATCGAGGAGATCGATGTCGTTGAACCGGGGCTCAACTATGGCTGGAACATTATGGAGGGATCACGCTGTTTTGCGCCTGCCTCCGGCTGCCCCACGAGCGGCTTGGAGATGCCGGTCGCCGAATACGATCATAGCGAGGGTTGCTCGGTCACCGGTGGGTACGTGTATCGGGGAAAACGGCTGGCGATGCTATACGGAGCCTATGTTTACGGCGATTTTTGCACGGGTAGGATTTGGGGCCTGCGCTATGGGGACGGTAAGGTAACCGAGCATAGCAGGATTGTCGATTCTGGACCGCAGATCTCGTCGTTTGGGGTCGACGAAGCGGGAGAGTTGTACCTAACGGCATTCGATGGACGGCTGTACCGATTAGAGCCGAATCGGTAGCTCGAAGCACCGGCTTGGCTGGGTAGTGACACCGTATACGTTCAACTGCGTAGAAGTGCCTTTCCGTGGGTGCTGCAGGAGAGAGTAGTCTCCCGGCTCGGTTGTCGGGGACGCGATCGCTGGATTCACGCGTTGAGTAAACAGTGACCTGCGCAGACAGGCGGATAACTCGACCAGATTGCGAAGCGTGGGATGCAGGAAATAGAATTCTATGGTCGCACCATCGATCCCACATAATGGATAAGCAAACGAGTTGGAATCCTACCCGAGAATAGGCCTGATCGCCGACACGCACGAGATGAGGTCGCCGACCTCGTTCGCTCCCGCGATGGCCGCTTTGGACGCCGACTTGAATATACATCTGGGGGACGTGGGAAGCTCACCGACTATAGTTGGACTGGTCGACACGTTCAAGAAGATGCACGGCGAAGTCGAAATGACCGGTCCTCAGCGCACCAAGTTCGACGATTCAATAGCCCGCGGACGATCACCTGTGCGCGCCTACCTCGAGTCGTGGATAACGATTTGGCCGGAGCTAGACCAACTCCGGGTGACAGAGACCTTCGAGCATTGCAGCCAAGTCTTGGGCGTTTGGCGGTCGCTGCTGAATCCGTATATCGTGGCCGGCAACGTCGATCGGAATTGGCTACGACATCCGACTGCGCGCCAGCTCTTCGACGACAGCGGTGCGGGATTGGTTGAACTGCCCAAACTACTCGATTACGGGTGGCTCAAGCTCCTGTTGTGGCCTTCGATGAGCCCGCAGAGCGAACGAGAACGTCGGAAGTTGGAAGAGTCTGTCGCGCAGGTTGGCGATGAGATTAACGGCTGTGACTTGCTGGCAGTTTTTGTCCACGAACAGCTATTTCGGGGTCCGACGCCGTCTCGATATCTCTCAAATCTGAGAGCCGCAGGATTGTCTCACAGCACCGTACCGTATTATGCACCTAATCCAACGCGGCGCGAGCTTGGCGCCATTCTAGCCGCGCTGCCACCTGAATGTAGGGTATTGGCATTCTCCGGTCACATCCACGACCGGCAAGAAGTGATTGCCGCTGGCGTCAAATATCTACCGGGGGGCCCGAACGGTGGATTGATGCTGCGCCTGCCGCCACAGAGGGGGCAAGACCGCCGTTACGTGGAGTGTTTCTGCCTACCCGCCGGCGTGCCGGCAGGGCTCGAACTGCGCCCAGAGGGAGCGATCCTGAAGCTATTGGAACCAGCCGGCGGTTTCGTGGAATCGACTGATGGCATCGCGAAGAGCTAGCTACTCTTTCCCGTTCGTGCTGTTGACACTGGTCGCGGTGACGGCTGCGGTCTCGGTTGGGTTCTTCTCGCCAAACATCGTCTCTTTGCTTGAGGGCGAATCCGCCGAAGTAACTGACGAACAGGCCGAGGCGACAGCCCTTCCGAGCGTGCCGGCGGCGGTGACATTTACACCGGTACCCCCGACGGTGACTCCCACCTTCACCAACACGCCGGTGCCTCCAACACCGACCGTCACGAGCACAGTCACTCCAACGCCGACGCCTACCGCGACCGCCACCCCCATTATGACTCACGTGGTGCAACCGGATGAGGCGCTTTGGGAGATAGCGGAGCGCTACGGGGTGGACGTCGAGGATCTGATCGAACTGAACAACATTGAAGACCCTGACCATCTTGTTCCCGGTGAAGAGCTAAAACTACCGCCTCAATAGCACGAGTTCAGACTTGGGTCCTCCGCCCGCCTGAACTGATTTGGCCGAGTCACAATACAAATCTCTAATCGGTGGTTGAGTGGAGTATCCGAGCGAATGAGTGACCGGTCCACGGTCCGCTCGACCTCATCATCAGGGCAAGGCGTTCGCAGTCTAAAACCGTTCCCTGCTTTGCCCAATCGGTGATCATACTTCGTGGTATACCTTCCGTGGTGCGACGATGCGCCCATTAGGAGCAGATACGCTTTTGCCTCAGGTCCCGCGGGCAATAATGTTACGGTGGTCGCTATCGCGTGCTATCCTTTGGAACCGCGGTGAGGATTCCGTTGTGAATGTTTGTTCCTGGAGAGACCGGTGATCACCGTAACAGTCAGGCTATTCGCCGCCTACAGGGAAGCGATAGGACGAAGCGAAATGTTGATCGAAGCGCCTGATGGATCAAGGATTAACTGGCTGGTTGCCGAAGTTGTACGTAGACACCCAGAGCTCGCCGGACGATTGAGCCGGGCCGCGTACGCCGTCAACCGCGACCACGTGGATCTGGAACAGGTTCTTGCCGATGGCGACGAAGTAGTCTTTATTCCCCCAGTTTCAGGAGGTTCTGGCCGTGGCGGTAGCTGAAACCGGGCTTTTTCGAATCACGACCGAGAGGCTCGATCCGGACGCGGTGAGGTCGTTAGTCGAACATGACGGAGCGGGCGCTATCGTCCTATTTCACGGAGTGGTGCGAAATCGTGCTCTGAGCGGGCGCGAGGTGACGCACTTGGAGTACGAGGCATATCCGGAAATGGCCGAAGAAAAGATGCTCGAAATTGGACGAGAAATAAGTGATCTGTACGACGTAAAACGAGTCGCGATCGTGCATCGGGTCGGTCGTTTGGCACTGGGAGAAGCGAGTGTTGTTATCGCGGTATCGAGCGCGAGGCGACGGAGTGCATTCGAAGCCAGCGAGTACGCGATCGAACGACTTAAGGAAATTGTCCCGATTTGGAAGAAAGAGATTGGGCCGGACGGTCAGAGCTGGGTGGAGTAAAAGTGTCTGCTCAAGAGGCAAACGGGAGGACGTGCCACGAAAGATAGCATAAACCTCCGAAGATTCCGGGGCGCGTGCAAGTATTACCGGGAGGATTGGCGGGCAGAAAATGCGCTTTACCGCAGCTGCTGTCTACTCGACATGCCGCCGGAGACGCTTGAAGAACAGGACCTCTGCAAGTCCAGTCCGAAGGCATGCTGGCGCTTTGACGAGAAGAAACTGGCAAGAATCGGGAAGGGTAAGCACCGTCCGGTCAGCGTTGACTGAGATCGGGACCGCCGGTATACTCAATTGGCTAGCACCTATGCGGGTGTGGCGGAACTGGTAGACGCGCCAGCTTGAGGGGCTGTTGGGATATATAGTCCCGTGGAGGTTCGAGTCCTCTCACCCGCACCAGAAGAGCGCGGGCAACGCGGAAGTGGCTCAGTGGTAGAGCATCTCCTTGCCAAGGAGAGGGTCACGGGTTCGAATCCCGTCTTCCGCTCCAAAGGCGACGTGGCCAAGTGGTTAAGGCGGGGGTCTGCAAAATCCCTATCGGCGGTTCGAATCCGCCCGTCGCCTCCGTCTCCGCTGCACCAGCCGAAGTGGCGGAACAGGCAGACGCGACGGTCTCAAAAACCGTTGGGGGGCAACCCCCTTGTGGGTTCGACTCCCACCTTCGGCACCCAGTTTCACCACATACGGTGTATTCGGGCACTCGCAGCGTATTTCCCATCGCTTCGCCGCTATGACTGGTATCCACGCTTGAAGGAAGCACCGGCGAACAGGCAAGCGAACGCGCACGGACTTTCGAGAGCGGCGGACGCAGGCATTGGCGAAAAAGACGCGAAGCCAAGCAAAAAAATCTTCGCCTACGAATGAGACGACGTGCCCTCAGTTTATAGCGTGCCGGCCGAGGTAGGTCACATCCAAGCTCGTCTTGTCGTTAACAAACGGATTGTGCTACTGAGCCGGATCAAACTTGCACATCGTCCTCTGTCTCAAGTATCTATCACCTAGAACTTGAGCAGCGCGCAACCACTCCCGATACGGTGCTTCGGGGCGCACCTGCTTGCATGAACCGGCCCAGACGATTGACCGCGAAGGGACCAAGTCAGAATAACTCATATGTCTCCCGAACGACGCCACGGTAATAGGGAAACGGAGGGGCCGGCAGCCTGCGAGCCGGTCGATGATCGCCTCGTCTTGTTCATGTTCTCGGTCCTGTTTGGTCTAGTCGCGGCATCCTTATCCGGCTACCGCTACGGACTCGACGATCAGGTGCCACAACTGGCCCAGATATTCCGGCTCATTGATCCCGGCTACCTGACGAGCGATTTCTACGTGAATGCGACGGAGGGATTCGGTCCCAGCTTCTATTACAACCTCTTCCTAGCATTTTTGGCCAGCTACATTCCGCTGCACGCCGTTATGGCGGTCTTGTGGCTGTCGGCGTTTGTTGGCGTTATCGTGGTTACTGCGTTCGCGGCGAGGCACATTACCGGCACGCTACTTGGAGGGATGTTTGCCGCAATTCTGGTTACGGTATCTGCTCCGTTTTCCCTGGGGTTTGCCGCAACCGTCCTAGCACCTGTTCTAACACCTCGTTTCCTCGCCCTGCCCTTTGCCCTGTTCGCTATTTGGAGGGGATTTCGCGGGCAAGCGATCTGCGCAGCGATCGCGTCACTACCGGCAACCTTGATCCATCCCACACTGGGCATTGAAACAGCGGTACTTGCGCTGGCAGCGGCAGCGGTGACCAATCGTTGCCGTTGGGTTAGTCGATGCGTGAATCCCTTCGGCGGTGCGTGGCGTTTGGCCGCCGGAATCCTCATTGTTGGACTTTCATCCATCCTTTGGATCGTGCCGACGATTGCGACAGGAGTCAGCTTTTATTCGACGACGGAAGACCTGGTACACATCAATGCCTATTTCCGGTTTCCGCATCAACTGGTCCCAAGCTCATGGGAGGCGGGTCAATGGGCATTGGCGGCCGGATTCGCGGTTATCGTCGTCATCGCATTCGCCGAGTTCATTCGCGGAAGGACAAGTTCGGAGTCAAGGATGCAGGAGCGGTCGGCCCTTGGCTACGCGACAACAACGATACTCTTAATAATTGTGGCCGCCTCACTCTGCGGATACGTATTCATCGAACTAATCCCGACGCGAGTAGCGATTATCGCCAACACGTTCCAATTGGTGGTAGTGGCCAGCTGGCTCGGCTGGATATTGATTGCCGGAATGATTGCGGATTTCATGAGGTCGGGAAGGTGGCATTGGGCTGCGTTGTGCGTGGTCAGCGCCGCTAGCGCTGCGAGTCTGTTCGTCTTCGCCGGCGTCGCGTTCGGGGCTTCCAAGCTGAGTGGCGGGGCCACTTTCCGGTCCAGAGTCTTCTTTGCCGGCGTTGCAATATTGATCTTCGACGCGATGGTATTGACAAAAATCTGGATGGGTCAGCCACTTCTTCTAGACGGGTTGCTTGTCGCAATGGGGCTTCCGGTCGTATTAATGATCGCGCTACACAGCAGGCTCAAGCCGGTAGCGATCGCGGCACTAGCCGGCGGGCTTGTGGTCGTAACGACGAGCCTTGCCTTGGATCATTACGATGTCCTGCCGAAGAACATACCCTTCGCTTCTTCCTTCCTAGAAAAGACACAGCCAATCCTGACATTGGATCAAGCTCTCCGGGAAGGTCTAGACCTCGCCGAGGATCGAGAGCTCATATTGGCCGCAAGAGACTCCTCGCATCCCGACTCGGTGTTTCTCATTCCCTGGAACTGGCGGAATTGGCGGCTGCTAGCCAATAGGGCTGTTGTCGTAGACCGCGAGGCTTTTCCCTTCCAAGAAGACGCAATGAGGGAATGGTATGATCGCTACCTCACCATTTACGAAGAGGGCGCCGGCTTCCCTTACCAAGTAACCGAGAGCGAGTTGCTGGAACTCCAACGGGAGTACGCGTTCCACTATGCGGTGGTGCCTAGTGGGGCCAGGATGTCATTTCCGGTGACTGCAACTTCGGAGCATTGGAAACTAATCCAGGTCGCCGAGACTGTTCCCTAAAGGGTACGGGACGGGCACGAAGACAATCGTAACGCGACACACCGTCGACGGCCGGCTACAACGAACTCGCGGTCGAATCATCTTTGGACGTCAATCGAATACCAACGGCGATTTGGCCCTGATTAGTTGAGCTGCGTGGGTGCCTAGTGCTTAAGATGAGGCAATTTGATGGGGCGATTACTTCGGAACTAAGGTCCGGATTCCGAGGGATGTAGATTGACGCTTAAGGCACGATTGGGAGAACCTGCCGGCGGTCGATAACTTGGCTTATAATGTTTGAGTGTAGGCTGCTCCGAGCGCCGCGTGGCTTGACCGGGAAACCCGATCCGCCCATTCCTAACCCGCAGCCGAACCGATGCCGGATGGTGTAACGGTAACACAGCAGACTTTGGATCTGTAGTTCTAGGTTCGAATCCTAGTCCGGCAGCCCTAACTTGTCTCCAATGGACGCCTGCGAGTGCCTTACTCCGCCTCGCGGCGTGAGGCGATTCCTACTCCCCATTCTGTCAACGTGCACGATGACAACGCGAGTTGAACCTCGAAAGCGGAGACGACCACCAGTCGAAAATCGATCAGAATACTGGCAACTGAGCCGGGAATGCGTCCGGCGGACGACCCTTGGCGGTCACGAACGGGGAGAATTATCCACATTTTGTTGATAGTGTGGATAAATCCGTGGGGAAAGCTTGCAAGACTCGTTGATGAACGGTCCCGAAATCGCTTCAACGGTCTTGGAAATGACTAGGGCATTTCAACCTCTCAATCAGGTGAGTGAGACGGTGGTTGGCGAACGTGGAGACTCCGACGCCCGCAGGAATTCGTCTGCGGGTCCGTCTCCCTCCTTCTTGGATCTCCGGCATTCCGAAGTTGACAAGGAGAAGACAGCTACAGGAAGCGGCAGCGACTCCCGCGAATCACACGAACAACCTTGCGGTCACGGGGAGGGGTGGATTCACACTGGCTATTCCGCGAGGGGTGAATGGGCTGCCGGACTAGGATTCGAACCTAGAACAACTGATCCAGAGTCAGTCGTGTTACCGTTACACCATCCGGCAATGGTGAGACAAGCTCATTATAGGCGAGAGGCGGAAGCGCTTCAAAGTCGATTCATCAATCACCGGCATCAAGTAGATGAATTGCTCGAGCGAGGCGGTCCAGAGTGCGCCGGCGGCCAAGCACTTCCATGGAAGCGAACAGCGGCGGAGCAACCCTCTGGCCAGTGATCGCGACCCTGAGCGCGCCAAAGAATCGTCCCACCTTCCAGTTGTTTTCTGAGGCTATGCTCCGAAATCGAGCTTCCATCGAGTCCGCGGCGAATTCAGCGGTCGCCTCGAGTTCCTCCAGGGAGGTCTCGAGAGCAAATTTGGAATCTCCGTGGCCCCAACCCTTCGGCACCAGTTGAGCAGGCGCGTAATCTATCTCCTCCTTGAAGAGAAACTCTGTTAACGGAACCGCGTCGGTCAAACGCTTCATTCGCTCCTGAATGTGTGGGGTAATGGCCTCGACCGTGGGCCGGGCGTTAGTCTCACCTCCGGCCATCTCTACGAGGCCGGCTCGGTCGAAGAATGGGTAGAGTCGTTCCGCCAACTCCAAGGGTGGCACCTGCCGGATGTAGTGTCCGTTCATCCAATCGAGTTTCTCGGTATCGAACAGCCCGGGATTTGTGCCGATTCGATCCAGATCGAAGTCTTGGATTAGCCGGTCTAAGCTGAACAGCTCAGTCTTTTCATCCAGGGCCCAGCCAAGCAGGGCCATGTAATTGATCATCGCTTCGGGCAGGTAGCCGGCATCCCGATAGTGCAGCGCGTCGACGGCGCCGTGCCGCTTGCTCAGCTTACTGCGATCTCGTCCGACGATATTTGGAGTATGCACCATTATCGGTGGCTCCCAACCAAATGCTTGGTAGAGCAAAATGTGCTTCGGAGCGCTGCTTATCCAATCTTCACCCCGAATTACGTGGCTGATCTGCATCTCGTGGTCATCGATTACATTGGCGGATTGATAGGTCGGCCAACCGTCCGACTTCAGGAGGACGTGATCGTCCAGAACCGAGTGTTCGAAAGTGATCTCACCGCGCAAACGGTCCACAAATGTCGTGGAGCCATCCGTGGGAGTCGTGAATCGGACAACCGACTTGAGCCCAATTGCCTCGTTCGCAGCGCGCTCGTTTTCCAAGAGGAAGCGGCACTTTCGGTCATAGCGTGGTGGTTGCTTGAGTGAGCGTTGTTTCTTGCGCATCTGTTGAAGGCGTTCGGGAGTGCAGTAGCAACGATAGGCCTTGCCAGATTCCAAAAGTCGATCAATGTGGCCGCGGTACACGTCCAACCTCGCAGACTGCAGGTAAGGACCAAACGGGCCGCCGACGCCCGGGCCCTCGTCCCAATCTAGACCGAGCCAAGAAAGGCTATCGAGGATGGCTTGCAGCGACCCGGGAACCAGGCGGGCTTGATCAGTGTCTTCGATGCGGACCACGAACTTTCCGCGCTTGTGCCGGGCATATAGCCAGTTGAACAGTGCCGTGCGGATATTGCCAATATGAGGGGCTCCCGTTGGGGAGGGAGCAAATCGAACTCTTACTCTTGAGTGATCGTCCAAATTAAAACCCTGACTCAAGATGGGCGCGGCTTGAGGGCGACCCGTCCCAATCTCGGAAACGTAGATTCAGACCCATTTTACGAGATATGGCGCCGGCAGCACTATTCAGTTTTCCCCAACCTCGGCACCTGATATTAGTGAACCGCGATCATGATTCGGCCACGCTGAGCGCATCGCGAAGGTCGGGAGGCAAATCGGATTCGAATGCGACGCGACGGCCGCTATCGGGATGGCTGAACTCCAACCGGCTGGCGTGCAAGAACTGGCGTTTCAAACCCAACTCGCCCGCGGTACCGCCGTAGGCTGGATCGCCGGCGACCGGGTGCTTGATGGCCTGAAAATGAACCCGGATCTGGTGGGTGCGACCGGTCTCTGGGCGAACAGTCAGTAGCGAGTAACTGCCGACAGGTCTTATCAAGTCGTAGTGCGTCACCGAGGGCCGGCCTCGCACCACGACCGCCATTTTGGTACGGTCGCCGGGCGAGCGGCCGATAGGCGCTTCAATGGTGGCGACCGACTCAACCGGATGACCGTGCACCAATGCGAGATACTGCTTGAGAACGGTTCGGGCCTTTAGCTGGCTTGGGATAGAGTCAGCGGCACGCTCGCTTAGCGCGATCACCATCAGTCCCGACGTGTCACGGTCGAGTCGATGAACAATGACGGGCTCCAGGGATTCGCTGGCGATGCGCCGCGAGAATCGGGCTGCCAACGCGTTGAGAAGCGTATCTTGTTGGTGTCCTTTCGAGGGATGGGCAACCAAGCCGGCCGGCTTGACGATGACTGCAATGTCATCGTCCTCGTGCAACACGTTTATCGGCAAGTCAAGTGGAACAATCCTGGATGAAGTCGGAGCCGGCTCAAGGATCAATAGCATTTCATCGCCACGCAATATCATGGATGGCGATAATGGCTCATGGTCCCTCAACACCAATCCGGCATCAATCATCCGGCGCCACTGGGATCGGCTACGCTCGGGAAAAGAATGGGCCAAATAGCGATCTAGTCGAACGCCTCCATGCTGGTCGTCGACTAATACGCGATGAACACGGCCGGCGGAATCGGGCGATTCGCCAGCTCCCGGCGCAGAGTCAGTCAAGCGTCCGCGGATGGACGAGGCGGCTGATGCGCCGCAACTCGATCGACGTCTGGGAGACAATCCGCCGGAAGGCTCCCTCGTCGATGTTATCGATAGTGTGCCTGTGGACGACTCGCCGCACACGTTCAAGGGACGACCGCTCGCACTCGGTCATGAACCAAGAGTTCTCGACCGCCCGCCGCACCAGATCGTCGCATCGAATCACGTTGAGGCCGGCACGGCGCAACATCTGAACTTCGTAGAAGGACAGGGTAGATTCGCTTTCGAGCGGGTCGTTCATAAGGCTACCGAAGCAGTGTAGTTGGTTCGGAACACGAGTCTAATTGATCGCCTAGATTTTTACAACAGCGCTCGTTGTAGGCAACCAGGGGACGACACTCGATTACTCATGAGGCCCGTGTCTCTAGCTTCGCCGCCTTTAGTGCCTTGCCCCATGTCGGGAATGCGTCAAAGAAAACCCCGGCATCGTAATCGCTATGGGCTGAAGCGTCCTCAGGGGTCGGCAGCCGGCCGAGCCTGGCAGCCAGGTCGCGCAACTCCAACTGCAACTCTTTCTTGGTGTATCTGCGCCTCGACCTGCGAAGGCTTTCGCGCCGCAGAACGCCCTCGCGAGACACTTCTGCGATCTTGCGGCGAGTAAGGTCTGCGTAGAAAGGATCGACGTCGATGGCAACGTAGCGCCGGCCGAGCTTGGCGGCAACCAATGGTGTGGTGCCGGCGCCGCACAACGCGTCGAGGACGATGTCCCCGGGATTCGTCGACAAGCGGATGATGCGCTCCATCAGGGCGTCGGGAAGCTGGCACGGGTGTCGGTCGCGGTCTCTCCTGTGCTTGATCCGATGAATGTCCCACCAGAAGTCGGTCAAGGCCTCTTTTTGGTCGATCTTGTTCATCTTGCGTTTTCGGAGGCAGGAACCGCGTAGGCAATATATGCGGGAGTCGATAGCCGCAACGTCTTGGTAATTGAACGTGAACTGAGCGGGATGCTTAGTGCAGAAGAGGAGTCCGTAATGGGCCGGCATCAGCTTCCCCCGGGGCTCGGACAGCGCGTCCCAGACGATCCAGTTTTGGACGTGCATGCGCTTCCGGAGGAAATTCGCGTGATGCATTGTCCAACGCGGCAGATTTAGCACATACAGGGACCCGGTTGGCCTGAGCACCCTTATATACTGTGTCAGCCATTCTTCACACCAAGTGAGGTATCGGTCCTTGTCCAGTTCGTCATCGTATGAGCCGTACGACTTGTCAAGGTTGTAGGGAGGGTCGGCGAACGCGAGGTCTACGGAATTATCAGGATACCGGGACAACACATCGACTGCGTCGCCGCATTGGACAACGTCAGTCAGTTCGTCGCAGAGTTGGCCAGCTGGTGGCGCCGCTCGAACGCCAAGATCGATCGAGCCAGTCTGAACCACGGGATTCGACAGCCTGGCGCGGTTGGCAGTGCGGATGGATACGTCGGTTTCCATCGACTCCTCGGGCCCAAGGCCCTCAGCCGGGCCGACGATTCCGATGGGAGAATTCGGCCGGGCCACGTCACGGGTTTCAAGATCCAACATGTCGAAGATCGTATTCAGGACCGGCCTCGATAGCTGTGAGTAATTGTCGGCAGCCGGCAAGTCCCTCCAGACATCTGATATAACGCGACCGGAGGGGTTCATAAGGTGCGCCTTGCCGCCCCAATCCTTTAGCGGCCTCTGGCAATGCTCGCATCGTTGATGGGGAAAGCGGGCTTGCCTGACATCGAATCGGCCATTCGGTTTGTTGAACAGGAGGAGTCCGGCGTGCACCGTTGGGAGGCCCGGGCGAACGGATTGCAAAGTTGATTCGAGTGCGATCCAGTACCTGAACTCAAGGAGTCCATCGAGATACACTCCCAACTCCGGCAGGGAGTCGGGCAGTCCCTGCACGAACAGCAATCCGCCGGGTCTAAGGGCGCGAATTGCCTCGTCCAAATGGAGTTTCCATGCTGGAGAATTGGACGAATCTAGGGCCACCGTGACAATTACGGCGAAGTCTAAAGAGCCGTCTTCAGCTGCGCGAATGGCAGAAACAAAATCGCGAGACTTGGGATAGGAAACCGCCACTTGTCTTTCCTCGAGTGACCTGATCTGCTGCCCTTCAGTAGACCCGATAATATGCACAGTCGTGGCAACAGGCGTCCAGCGGATAGGCTATATTCTAAACGCACACGGGCGCCGGCATGATGCAGCACTCGGTAAGAATGAAATGACGATAGGAAATTATCGAGCGAAATGAAGATCAAGGTTCTCCCGCAAGAGATTGTCGGAAAGATTGCGGCCGGCGAAGTAATCACTCGACCCGCGGACGTAGTGAAGCAGCTTGTCGAGAACAGCATCGACGCCAAAGCGACTCGGATAACGGTGAACGTGCAAGCCGGCGGGAGCGAGTTGATAAGGGTTGTGGATGACGGGATCGGAATCAGCGTGGATGACTTGCCGGTTTCGCTGGCCCGATACGCAACCAGCAAGCTCGCCGCGGCCGGCGACTTGCTTGACGTAGTGACATTGGGGTTTCGAGGAGAGGCTCTCGCGAGCATTGCGGCCGTCTCCGAGACCACCATTTTCAGCAGAGCCGATGGAGTCTTGCAGGGCGCCGTCGTTCACGCATCAGGCGGTGAGGTGGACAGCGTCCAGCCGCGCGGAGGGCCGGTAGGGACAACTGTGTCGGTACGGAATCTGTATTTCAACACGCCCGCGAGGAGGCGTTTCCTGAAGAGTCGTGGGGCTGAAGCGAGTAGAGTCAACCAGCTGATCGGTCATTTTGCTCTAGCGTATCCGGAGATCAGATTCACGGTAACTAGCGAGGAACGGACTGTGCTCGACTCGCCAGGTACCGGCCGACTGATCGACGCGATTCGCGCG
The DNA here is from genome assembly GCA_963664835.2 of Chloroflexota bacterium. Classification (GTDB taxonomy): domain Bacteria; phylum Chloroflexota; class UBA6077; order FW602-bin22; family JBCLEL01. The sequence continues at coordinate 121,799 of CAXXUG010000024.1, forward strand.
GTAACCGGCGTGAAAGATGCCGAACAGCTAATCGAGGTATCAGGGGAAGACGTAACCGGCCTCAGCCTTAGCGGGTACGTGAGCATGAGTAGCGTCCACTACGCGACCCGGCAAAACCAAGTGATATTAGCCAATCGCCGGCTTATCCAAAACCGCTCTCTAAGCTACGGTCTGGAGGATGCATACCAGCCTGGATTGCCCACCGGACGGCATCCCCTGGCTGTTCTCGACATCCGCATGCCGTTCGACCAGGTGGACGTCAACATACATCCGGCAAAGGCCGAGGTAAGGTTTGCCAACGAGCGTGGAGTGTATTCCTTCGTGCGGCGGGCAATAAGAACAACTCTGATGCGCCACGCGCCCTGGCCCGCCTATGGAGGTGTTACGCGGTTCCAGGGGTCGCCGGGGCGGGGCAGCGTTGACGCCAACATCGAGTTCGGCCGGCTAATCGGGCAACCGACTTCAATGCATCGGAGAGATGCCAATACGGAGATTTTTACCGCCAATTCCGTGGAGCGCGCCGGGGAGCGCGAGAATGCACCGGTGGAGCCAGTCGACGCAACAACAGCCTCTTCCACCGGAGACGTTGAGTCCAGCCAATCGCCGGCAGAGCCGATAAGACCAACCACTCTGAGATCTCTTGGCCAAATCGACAACACATACATCGTCGCCGAGGGGCCAGACGGCGTCTATTTCATCGACCAGCATGCGGCCCACGAGAGGGTGTTGTACGAGATTATCGAAGCACGCAGACTAGCCGGCGAACCGCAAGTACAACCCCTGCTACAACCCATCGCTCTAGACTTATCAACCACCCAACAACTTGCGGTGCGAGCCTCAGGCAACACACTCAAGGATCAGGGTTTCGAAATAGAAGAGTTTGGTCCAGACAACTGGGTTTTGCGAGGAATTCCGGCCGGCATCCCTGAGTCGCGCCTTGTCGAGGCCGCGATGGAGGCAATCGACGGCTTGGGGGAGGAGAGGAGCATGCCGGATGGAAGATGGCGAATCAGCGCAACGATCGCATGTCACAGCGCAATTCGCGCCGGCGACGACCTTTCTCCAAGCGAGATAAGCGAACTGCTATCGCTGCTGGAAGGGACCGACGTCTCCCGGTTCTGTCCCCACGGGAGGCCAATCATCATACACTTGCCGACGTCGCGGCTAGCGCGCGACTTTGGCAGGAGATAGTCGATTTCGAGGAGACGGCCCTAGCGCCTAATAGCCATAGTTTACCGGCTGACTGAATTGCGGTTTCGCACGCAACTCCTCGAGCCGACCCCTTCCAACCTTGTCCAGGTAGGCACTATGGTCGCGAACCCTGTGAATCCACTCGTCGAGATACTGCAAGTAGCCTTCGCGTGTCCGGACTTGTTGCGTGTACATCATCTTATAGTCCAGGTCGAGATCGTAGTACCCTTGGCATTGAGACGGATGGGCACCGAAAGGCGCTTCTACGATGGCGTCTACTCTAAATCCGGGAATTATGGTACGGTTCGGGTCTCCGCGCACGATACTCTCGTCGACTATCTCTTCGACCGAAACTACGATATGTTTGGCTGATAAGGTGCCCCATTGATCGTCGCCGATCTGGCCCCAGATCTGAACGTTTCCCTCATGGTCGCATCGTTGTGCATGAAGGAATGCGACATCGGGATGAATCGCCGGCACGAGCATCACTCTGTCACCGGTGAACGGACAATCCATCTCGTGAGTCTTCTTGTTCAGATCTGAGTGGGAGTATTTGGGGATATCGCTTCCCAACAGTCCCTTGCCGGGGAAGAACGGCAGCCCCATCGCGCCCGCCATGTAGCGGATCGTCATTCCGTAGTTGGTGTACTCCTCGAGCGGGACGTAGTGTGGTATGGATTTTTCCTGGGCTCGTCTGTAGTTGGCGGACAGTCCAAGCGCCTCGAGGCCGAAGTAAGAGCCCTCCAGCCGGTTTATACAGCCGGAACCCACCATCAAGTCGCCATCGAAGGTGAATCCAGAAGTTACGAATGTAATGTCTCGCTTTTGCTGGCGTATGACTTCGTGTAGCAGCGCCATAGGTTTGCGCAGGGCGATACCGCCCGACCGCAGCATTTCTCCATCTTTGACAAATTCCTGCACGGCCTCTTTGGCGCTCATCACTTTGTCTGGCACAGAAGAACCCTCTCTGATTGGAATCCCAGCAACACTGTCGCGGCTAACGGGTGATTGACCTAGTGCACTACAGAAAGAGCACTCAATTAGCGTCTAATGTTGGGTGTCAAGAACATGTTGCTTGTGCGGCCTAACCCGAGAAAGCGGGCACACCTCGTACTCCTTAAACGGTTCGTCGCAGAATCCAAGGCGATGTTGTCCACACTTGGGTTGGATGAAACGGCCAAGCTCCGGCCATTTACGAACGACCTCGCCGCGCACCTTGGCCCAGAAATGCCTGATCTCCCATTGCGCACGTGTGCATAGCCTGAGATCTGCGATATGAAGAATCTCCTCAAAATTCACGGTGAATTGAATGTTTGTCGCGGCACTATGGGGTAAGACGTAGCGTGCATCTTCGGCTGGAACGCCCGCGGCGATCGCTTCTTCGTAAAGCAGAGCGGCTTGGGACATAAACTCAACGTATTTCTCGATCAAGCCCACCTTGTCCCAGCTGGGTGGGATGACGTAGGGAAAATCTTGGCCTTTGAACTCGACGTATCGCTGAGACTGCTGGTCAAAAACGATCCCAACGTGATGCCGGACGAACTGGTGGGAAGTGACTCGCGACATGCTACTCAGGCCGAAGGTGAAGTTGAGTTGTTGGCGAGGCGAACCGTGTCCAGTCCCCAACATTCGCTGAATGAAGGCTATCATCTTTTCGCGTTTGATCCGGCCGGTCTCAATTCGGTTCCAGAGTGTCTGGGGACGAAGGCTGGAATAGCAGGTTCGGTACGCGACATATAGTACGGCAAGGGGATCGTGTGGGTAATCTAGTAGCTTAACTTCGGGGAATACGCGGGCCAATTATTGTCCTCGTGATTTGAGCTCAAGATCCTAGGCAGGATGATAACACCTTGGCTCGATTCGTGAGACGGGAATGCAGAGTTTACCGTACTACTTCAACGAGACGCGAGGTCGATTTCAGGCAAGGAGGGCGTATTTGCAATGTCTGAGTCGACGGCTCGCACGGAGATCTTGATTACTCCCTCCGCCGGAAGCCCCAACTCGCCAAACGCCGCCCAACTGAGATCGACGAGTATTGGATATCTGAAGGCGCCACGATCCGTAACTCGGACGATGATACTCTTGCCATTGTCAAGCCGCGTGACCTGCAACTGGGTGTCGAAAGGAAACAGATTACTCGCCGCAGTTGTGGGGTCATACATGTCATAAACTTGGCCATTAGCCATCACGTTACCGTGGAAATACTCGCCGTACCAGGTCGCAACGCCGTGGAGGGCTCTGAATGGCGGCGGTTGAGGCGTGCAGGAGCCTGCCGGCACAATCCCCACCTGCTTGGCGAGATCGCCGGCTAGGGCGGCGATTACCGTGTTATTACCCACCCAACGGTAGAGCACGTTTCTTTGAAACCTAACGGCTACGACTTGACCAATCGTTTGCGGCGACGAAACGGGCAGCCCATACAGCTCAAGGGATCGTTTGTCGGATACGTAGGCATTGTAGATCGGCCAATCGCTGACCAACTGGCTGACGCGATGTTCGTAGATTGCCGAGAAGTCACCGAGTGGATCAGGGGACAAACCGGTTGCCGGAGGGACGAAGGCCTGCGCTCTTAACCATTCGTCGTGTCCAAGCTGAGCGATAAGCTCAAGTGTATTTAGAAGGGTCACCTGTTCGCTTAGGGGATCCCACTGCAATATGCCTCGCTGCGTAGCCTGACAAACAAAGCCGGAGCAATCGTAACGGTTAGAAATCGGGTATCCAAGCTTCTCTGAGCGGCCCAGACGGTCAAATACGCTCCAAAACGGGATGCCGTCCTCATTGGTGATTTCGAAACCGTAATCGTGCGCGCCGAGAGGGTAGCCGTTGGCCTGAGTGTAGAAGTGTCCGCTCGTGGTGGGATAGTCCAACTCGGTGGCCGTAGCATTTACGGCGGAGCTTGACTGAGGGAGCGCAAAACTCGATAGCGACAACGCTATCAAGGTCCCGATTCGAAACACGTATTTCCCGAACGAACATACGCCAACTCGTCCGGCTTTAGAAAAATATTCTATTAGCATCCTGAGTGAAACCGCGTCTTGCGCGATGGGGGTCGGATGTAACGCGAGATTTTACCATGTCAGAGAAACAGGGCAAAGAATTCTAAGATGCTCAGGAGGATTTGCGACCGGCAAGTGGATTCTAGATGAATCTAGGAAGGTAGTTGGCGGACCAAGATATGGGAAGTGAGCAGGATATTCTCGGATCACTTGCCCATTGCGGCTTTTGGCACACCCAGACTTGAGAATCGGGATGCGGATGGGTGGAGATGTTTGGGGGTCAATTTCCCGTCCATACGCCAACCATGGATTCATGCTTTCGCGGGAGTGATGGCACCGGCACGCCCAGCGGGAGCCGCCTATTCTCCTGCAAATGGCCTGAGCGCGGCCCTAGCCGTAGCGGTCAAGCGATCATGATTGGCCGCTGCTCCATGTGCCACGACTACAGTGAGACCGGCCTTTAATCAAACGCCAGAGGCGATGATTCTGACCAACCGCGGGAGCGCACTCGGCCTAAGATAAACGAGCGGCGCTATATATTCTTCTGCGATCTACCATCGCTCGACAGATTATCGAAACTTAGTAGAACTGGGTTCCACAGGCTATTAGCTCGTCACAAGGAAATTTAGTAATGAGGTCGTAACCTGAGCTCGTGACGACGATCTCTTCCTCTATTCGGGCACCATCCGAGCCCTCACCATCATAGGTTTCAACCGCGAGGACCATGTTCTCCTCCAACTCAACTGGGTATTCCAAGCTATAGAGGCGCGAGATGATCGGCCGCTCCCAAAGGCCCACTCCCAATCCGTGCCCGAATGCTAAACCAAATGCTTCCGATTCGCTCTTCAATCCCCAGTGACCGGCTTCCGGCCAAGCCTGAACAATGTCCGATGTCGTGGCTCCAGCCCGTATAACATCCATGCCAGCGTACAGCATGTCGTAAGTGCTCTTGTAGAGGTCCTTTTGCTTTTGCGATGGCTTGCCACAGCAAAACGTGCGGTAATAGCAGGTGTGATAGCCGTTGAGCAACGTCACGATATCCATGAACACAAGGTCACCCGGTTGCAGCAGCCGGTCAGAACTCAGGTGGGGATGTGGAAAGGTGCGTGATCCGCTCGTAACCTGGACGTTATGAACCCACTGAGCGCCGAGAGAGTGCATAATGCGCGAGCCCTCTGCCTGTATTTCGTTCTCACGAATTCCGGGACGAATCAGGCGAGCGATTCCATCGAAAGCGGCGTCGACAGTGGCGGCCGCGTTCGCCATTATTTGTATTTCATCTTGAGTCTTTACCGTTCGTGCCTCAAGCATCACGTCTTGGCCGTCGCCGATTTGGAACCCACACTCACGCAGCGCAAGTATCAGTTGCGAGTCCAAGATGTCGACCCCAACCGGTTCGGCCGATCCTATGCCGTGCGTGTCGAGGACCATCCTGATATCGTCCACGAACCGGCGGTAGGATTGCCATCCTGGGGGAAGGGCGCCAAACATTGTGGTATGAGCCGGAAAGGCTCGGTCGGCGATCCAAGGACAGTTGATCTTTTCAGCGGCAATCTCCGAGCCGAATCCGAAAATGTAGGGCTCGCCGTTACGAGGAACTACGGCGTACCGCGCCATGTTGTCTACTTCCGGAGACGCCACCGCAGTTGATGTTGCGTACCTCTTGTTGCCGGTGTCAAAAAGCAGCAGGCAACCCAAGTCAGTCTTTTCCATTGCGACCTTGATCTTTGCGACTCGCTCACGACGCAGACGATTGAAGTCGATTCGCTCTTCATAATCTACGCCCATCATCCCTTTAGTTCCGAAACCCATTCACATCTCCCGTCGTGCCTTGGTGGTGTTGATTAACGAGTGGAGATCTCGGTCCGCAAGAGCTTCGAGGCCGGCGCCGAGTCTACAGCCCTCCACTTACACTGATCGACTGTCCGGTGATCATGTCTGATTTACTGGACGCCAGAAACATTGCCAGATTGGCGGTATCCTCCAGCGTAAGTTTCCTGGGAAAGGGAAAAGAATTCTCGATCTGATGCCTAAACTCTTCGGAAGTAAGGCCGAAGTATTTTGCCCTTGCCTCGTAAACCTCGTCCATGATGGCCGTGTCCATGGCGGCGGGGCAGACCGAGTTTACGTTGATCCCGTTTGGCGCAAGCTCTAAGGCCATGCTCTGGGTGAGATTAATGACCGCAGCCTTGGTGGCAGAGTAGATGCCGTTGAAGGCCTCACCCATCTTGCCGGCAATAGATGCGATATGAATTATCTTGCCGCTTTGCTGCGTGACCATTTGAGGTATTGATGCCTTGGAGCAAAGGTATACGCCTTTCAGATTAACACCGACTACGGAGTCGAAACCACTCTCGTTGAGGTCTACCAGCGGGCCCTGCGGACCCACTATTCCGGCATTATTGACCAATATGTCGATGCTGCCGTATCTCTCGACGACTTGGCCAACCATCGCCTCTACCTGGCTGTAGTCTGTCACATCAGCTCGGACATCCAACGCTTGACCACCGTCGCCTCGAATGCGTTCGGCTGTCCCTCGCGCATTGGCTGGATCAATATCGGCGACGGCAACTATCGCGCCATCTGCAGCGAACGCGAGAGCAACGGCCCGGCCAAGTCCCTGACCAGCCCCAGTAACTATGGCGACTTTGTTTTGCAATTCCATACTCGCCGGCACCTCTGATTTGTATCGGTCATTGCCCGAGGAATCCTATGTGTCACGCTCTTCGCTCGATGCGCCTGCGTCGTCGCGCTTTCCGGGAGTGACATTGATAGGTCGTCGCTGTACCATTCTACAGTTTCGAGTCCGTCGATGACCGATCGTACCCGCTTTCACAATTCGCGAAGACGCACCGTGAATGAGGCAGACTGCTCTTGGATCTCGCCGATACGGCGCTACTCTGGCTGATCGTCCTTTTTGCCGCCGTGATTCAGGGCCTGGCCGGCATAGGCGGCGCATTGGTCGCGACTCCATTGATGGCGCTGGTAGTAGACGCGCAATCGGCAATTATCCTGTTTGTGCCATCACAAGTGGCGATCTCTATCTGGCTGGCCATCAAGGCGAGGCCGGACGTGAATTGGCGGGAGATCCGGCCGATATTACTGACGGGCTCGCTTGGAGTAATAGCTGGCGATCGGCTGTTAAACACTCTGGATATCCGCTTGATCCAGGTCTTGCTGGGAATCGCAGTCCTTGCCTTCGCCATTGACATGCTGTTCCGTGAACTAAAGCGATCTCGACCAATCGCATCGCAGTGGCCGGCAGGGATGAATTGGGCTGGCGGTCTGGTGGTTGGCGTAATATTGGGTCTGCTGGGCACGGCCGGCCCGCCGCTCGTGATCTTGCTAATGCATCGGCCGCTCGACGCGTTCCGCGTGCGGGCGTGTGTTGTAATGGTGATCGCTCTGCTCTCGAGTTGGAGGCTAGGGACATATCTCATCTCCGGGACATTGAGCGGACCTATGCAGGTACAGAGCTTGGCGCTGGTTCCCGCATCGGTCGCCGGCGCAATATTGGGAGTCTGGCTCCTGCCGAGAATCGTTGAAAGGCAGTTACGTTTAGCCGTGACAGGGATCCTCTTTTTGGCCGGCACCCTGGCCATTGCAGGTTAGGCTGGGTACAGGGGGTACGGTCATCAATGCTGGAGACACTGGGGCGCCGACTCTGGCGATGCAAACCGGCCAGGTGTCGCGGCGATACGGTTTTCGACGGGCACCACTTATCTAGTAACTGTTCAGATTTGAGGGGAAAGTAGGAGTTTCTGAACTTCAAGGAAGGGATTGAGTCCCCGGACCCTCCAAGTGTCCATCAGAGTAGCACGGCGCATGGCATCTATCGATCCCTGCCTGGATCGTGTGCCTCCCCATACCTTCCTCGCGATCACGAGCGGGCGTAGTGAACGTTCTGCCTCGTTGTTGGTAGGTGGAACCTGCCGGTTAACCACGAATGTAAAGAGTTCGTGTACATATCTGAGAATGCGTTCGCAGAGGGCACGCTGAGGTTCGCCGTAGGTCCGCTCCTGGCCGATCGCCCGTAGGGGGACCGATCGCCGTCCGGGGGACGCATCCGAGTCGATGAACGGTTGGCAGATTCTAGTTGCGATTTTCTCCAATCTTTTGCGGGTAGCATGACGCTCAGCCGCATTTCGAGTCGGACTAGCTCTAGCCGCGCGGTAAAGACGATTCAGACTGTGTGCCCAGCGTGCCAATGAGCGGTTCTTGGGATACCGACCCACCAATTCTCGGACGTCGCGTAGCAGATGTGCCCAACAACGTTGATGCTCTCCCAACAAGTGGTCATAGGCTTTATAGAAGTCACTTACTGCTCATTGTTGCGCCGACCGATCTCAAAGTAACGGGCATTCGGCGTTGCTAGTACCCAAACGTAGCGGTTCTGCCCATCTTCCCGCCAGCCGGTCTCGTCTGCGTGCACCACGGCACTTTCTCGCGTCTGCTGGCGGATCGCCTCGACCGCAGCTGCACCCCTGGTCGCTACCGAATGCAGTGCGTACTCGATTGCTCCCACGCTGATCCGCAGGCCAAATAGACATTGCAAGTGTTCCTGAATTCGACGCACTGGCAACCGTCCCACTTCGTGCAGAGTAGTAATCATCCCAAGCAGCTTCGGGCCAAATCTATGTCTCCCTACTATTCCATCCTTGACCCCCAGCTTCGGCACGCATCGCTTAGTGCAAAGTGGACACACCCTCTCTACCACTACGTGCTCTGTCACTTCAGCCGGCATCAACACGATTTCGATCACCTCGCGCCGCCGCTTCACCGTTCCACCCTGCAGAACACATTCGCACTCAGGACATCGCTCAACGGCATGCACCATCTGCTTGCTGGGGGTACTCTTCTTACGCGCGTATCCTTCGGCGCGTTTCTTGCGGGGACGTTTATGCTCTTTTCGCTCCGGACTATTGGGCTTGATCCATGGTGGAGGCTTTGGCCCTGATCGATCATTCCGAGCTAGCTCTAGATCGACCTCCAACTGCTCTACTCGCTCTCGCAGCCGGTCGATTTCAGCCGATTGTTGCTCGATGATATGCATCAACTCGGAGCGGGAAGGGTATCTTTTGTTCACGAGTCAACCATATCCCTCCGCATCACACTATGACGTTAGAGCAGCGTTATTACTACACTCTTATCCAACCACGAAATTCGCCCACCCAAATCTGAACAGTTACCTTATCTAGAATTGGTTGACTGCGCGCCCAGGGCCGCCTAAGATCGTTGATGAAATGGTGAACGTTTGAATCTCTTGCCTGTTGGGAATAGGTTAGGTTTCCATCGACTCGCTATGATTGAGGGGGAAATAGCTGAATATGGTGACAATTAGTGCGCCGGCCGAGAGTCAACTGAAAGAGTTGATTGAGAAGCAGGACGAACCGGAGTTGGCATTGCGCGTGTTTGTATCGTCGGGGGGTTGCTCTGGGTTTCAGTATGGGATGGCGCTCGACAACTCGATACAAGAGGGTGACGAGATTTTTGAGCGTGGGGACATCAAAGTAGTAATAGACGAGTTTAGCGTCCAGTATCTCGAAGGGTCAGAGATTGACTACGTAGAGGGCCTTATGGGTGCCGGGTTTACCGTGCATAACCCCAACGCCGTCTCGACATGCGGATGCGGCCACTCTTTCCAGACGTCCGGTGAACAGGGTCAAGCCCAGCAGTGCCACTAGGCAGCATACGGGCGACGAACGCCGCCTCTGCGACGACTGAGTAGGGTATTACACGGGCGAGGTCGCGGGTCGTTCAGGCAAAGTGTTCCAAATCCCCATCTTGCATAAGGGAGATGGGGATTTCTTGTATCTCAGTTGAGTGGCAGATCGACCCTGGATCGATGCGAGTTTCCTTCGCTCGTTAGAATCCCATCCTTCACTCGCAAACGCGACTCGAGGTTGGAATCGAGCCCGACGAGATCTCCAATATCCACGCTCGTCAGAATAACCTGTTGACTGTGCTCAATCCTATCCAGCACAAATCTTCTTCGCGGTCCGTCCAACTCTGACAATACGTCGTCAAGGAGAAGGATGGGGAGTTCGCCAGCCCTGTCCTGAATAAGAGCCGATTCGGCCAGCTTCAACGTCAGGGCCACGAGCCGTTTTTGACCCCGAGATCCGTAGGTCCCAACTTCACGACGATCGGTCAGCATGGAGAGATCATCACGATGGGGACCGATAATGGTAGCCCCTAACTCTCTCTCTCTGGACCGGACTTCTTTGAGCCGGGCGGCCATTGACTCAGCAGCCTGTTCGGCCGAGTCCGCGGGGTCGATTTCGAGGTTGCTGATCAGCGTAATTTGCAGTTCGGTTGCTGTCCCACTGAGCTCGGGATACAGGCCCCGGGATATTTCGCCTATCCGTGCAACCGTCTTGCGCCTCTCGGTCGCAAGGAACCCGCCGGCCGTCGCAAGCTCTATGTCCCAGAAATGAAGCTGATCGACTCTGGCCTCGCCGTTACGGATTCTCTTCAACAGTGAGTTTCTTTGGGTCAAGACTTTTCCGTAGTGCGAGAGCAGGCGGACATATTGAGAGTCGACTTGCGCGATCATAACGTCCAAGAACTTGCGGCGGTAAGCCGGCGCGCCTTCAACCAGTTCCAAGTCTTGGGGCGAAAAACTAACCACGTTTGCTAGTCCAACCGCGTCGATTGTGCGGCGGGGCACATCGTTAACCCTGGTGCGTTTGCTGGCGCTAGTGGCGGTAGGATTAATGATGAACTCTAGCTTGGTTGTCGCGTCGACCCGTTCTACCATGCCCTTTACCCGGGCAAATCCGAACTGGTCCTCGCTCGCACGCCAGTTGATAACCTCTCGGTCATTGGTTGCCCTCATCGACTTGGTGGTCGCCAGGAAGCCAATGGCCTCCAAGAGATTGCTCTTGCCTTCCCCGTTTTCACCGAGTATGACGGTAAGCCCGGGCGCCAGATCCAACTCTAGCCGGACGTAGTTTCGGAAATTCAGCAGGGACAGATGTCTACAGTACATCTTCCAGGGAGAGGTAGTGCGGGGAAGGGCGGGTCGGTATGCCCGCTCAATTCCTAGCCAGATGCATAGGCATGATTACGTGGATATATACGTCGGTGCCGACTTGTTTGATGACTCCGGGACTCGCAGGACCAGCGAATTCGAGGGAAACTTGATTGCCATCCAAGACAGCCAACACGTCCGACAGGTACTTGGCGTTAAACGCGATCTGCGCGCTCTCGCCTTCTACAACGGCCCCGATCCCACCAGTTGTATCGCCGCGTTCCGCAGCAGCCGCAGTCACTATGACCTGGCCTTCTTCGCCGTCCTGCTCAATTTGCAATTTTAGGATGTTTGCCGAATCGCGGGCAAACAGCGAGGCGATTCGGGTAGCTTGCTGGAACTCGTCGCGGGATACTATGACTCTAGTACCGTGGCTCTTTGGTATTACCTGTTCATAGTTGGGGAATGAGCCCTCGATCAGACGGGAAACCAACTCGACCTCTTCGACCTTGAAGATGACGCGTTGATCGTCCCCGCTGATGGAAATATCTATGGAGCCATCAGTCCCATCGGAGATTCGAGCCACCTCAAGGAGAGACCTGGCCGGCACGATAACGGTGAAGTCACCATCGACTGGCTCGGGAAGCTCGAGCCGCCTTTCCGCGAGGCGAAATCCGTCCGCTGCAGCCATAGTTAACTGGTCGGCGTCGACTTTGACGAGAACGCCTGTCAGAGTAGGTCGAGTTTCGTCAGTCGCCGAGGCGAATGCGACCTGCTCAATCGCCTCCCTGAACCTGTTGGAATCGACTCGAAGTGTCGGTTCGTCCGGCGGGCGAATCGCCGGCGGAAATTCTCCGCTGGCAATCCCCTTGATGTTGGCCTCAAACGTCGCGCACCGGGCGAAAATGCTCATCTGCTCCTGATCTACGGACAGCTCGACCGGCTTCTCCGGCGGAAGCGAGTTGACGAAGTCTTGGAAGAGCCTAGCCGGCACGGTAATTGCGCCTTCCTCTTCGATCATGGCGCCCATCCAGCAGGTGATCGCGATATCGAGGTTTGTGGCGGAAAGCTTAAGGCGACCCGCGTCCGTCTCCAAGAGGATGTTGTTGAGAACAGGCAGCAGAGTACGGGTGGAAACAGAACGGCTAACGATCCCCAGGCCCCTGGACAAGTTGTCTTGGGAACAGGTGAGGCGCAATCAACTCCTCCTTGGGTGTGGAGAATATCGAACCGAAGTATACAACAGAGGAACTCATGTTAACAGGAGCCGGAGGTGGTCGCGGGCCGGCTGAGTGGATGGTAGCGAGTCAGGGACGAACGTTAGGTTGGTGGGTTCCCGTACGCCAACGTACGTTCAGAATAGGTACGTGGATTCCCCATGCTATACTTTCGCCACAATTCTCCAAGACGACGAGGGTCAGGCTATTTCTAAGGCGCGCGAATTGCCCAGGATTGCGGCTGAACTAGCTTCTGATCGCAAGGCCGAGGACGTTGTCGCCCTCGACATTAGATCCCTCACCTTCATCGCTGATTTCTTCGTGATTTGCACCGTCCCAACCGAACGCCAGATGCGTATCGTCAGCGAGATCCTGATCAAAGAGTTGAAGAAGGCGGGCGGCCAGTTTGGACGCAGGGAAGGCACGGCGGACTCCGGTTGGGTACTCTTGGACTTTGGGGACCTCATCATTCACTTATTTTCGCCACAACAGCGAAGCTACTACAGATTGGAGCAGCTGTGGGCCGACGCCGTGACGATCGTCCGATTCCAGTGACCGATTAGCTCCGCCTGGCCACTACCACAAACTTGGCGCTGTCCCTGTTGAGTTCGCCACCCTCGAAATCGCCTGCTATCCGCTCCGGCGTCAGGCCCGCCTGCCGGAGCATTACCTCTAACTCATTGAGCTGGAGGTAGCGCATTTCAAATGTCGCAGCTGTCCGCCGGAGTGAGCCGCTTGGCGCTATTTCGTCGTAGATAAGCGTCACTACGAGCGTCTGCCGAATTGGATCGACGGTTTGTGCGCGTGATTTGGTGACCGTCCACCCGGGCAACAGCCCCGGTTTCGTGTACTCAACGATCAGCCCCCTTTCGGTGTACCCAAGGATGCTCTCCTCTGGGTTGGGAAGATCCAGGGCAAAGGTGCCTCCCGGCAGGAGTGCGCGCCGGACGGAGCGAAGACACGACACTTGACGTTCGGGAGTAGACAAGTGCATGAAGGAATTCAATGGGAAAGCTACTAGGTCGTAGCCTCGATCTACCGTGAAGTCGCCGGCGTCAGCCTTGATCAAGCGAACGCTGCTACCGATGTCGTGCTCTCGAATGCGACGGCGTGCGAGGCGGAGAACTTGCTCGGAGATGTCGAGGCCATCGACCTGGTAACCGTCCGCAGCTAGGCGGGCCAAGATCCTGCCCGTTCCGCATCCCAGCTCGAGGATGGGGCCGGCGGCACGAGCCGCGAGTCCACGATAGAACGCGTAATCGTCATCGTACCTGTCTAGGTCAAGATCGTAAAACCGAGCGATACTGTCGTAGCCGTTCTCGCACGTGGATATCGTCGTCATTGATTCATCGCTGTTGTTCGCGGCACTTTTCCCGTATTGGAGCTGCAACAGGGCAGATGCGGGTTGAGGGCCGGAACGGGTGCATCCAAAGGCTTGGAGGCCTTCTTTGCGACTGACAGCTCAGGCAATTGACTTTAATGTCCACAACGATATAATGAACCAGCATTTTCCGGCCTGATTGTATTGAAAAAACGGAGAGACGACATCGCCAAAGACCCTCGACTGAACGAGAAGATTCGGATTCGTGAGGTTAGACTCATTGGTGAAACCGGAGAGCAACTGGGTATAATGCCCACCGCCGAGGCCCTGAGAATGGCTCAATCGATCGGGTTGGATCTGGTAGAGGTTGCTCCAACGGCCAAGCCCCCTGTTTGCCGGATACTGGACTACGGCCGTCTAAAATATCAGCAAACCAAGAAAGAACGGGAAGCTCGCCGAAACCAGAAGGTAGTGCTTCTGAAAGAGGTGCGCATCCGCCCCAAGACCGGCGAGCACGACTTAGAAATCAAGAGCCGGAAAGTCAAAAAGTTCCTCAGTGACGGTGACAAGGTCAAAGTAACGGTCAGGTTTAGAGGCCGGGAAATGGCACACCCACAAATGGGGCGTCAGGTTCTCGAGCAGTTGCTTCGCCACTTGGTCGGAGTCGCGCAAATCGAGCGAATGCCGGATATTGAGGGCCGTGCGATGACGATGATCTTGGCGCCGGCAAAGAGTGTAGCAAGAGGTAGCGCCTGAGCTAGAGGGCGCTTCCTAAGTACTCCCAATCCTTTAACCACCAGATGCCGATTGTGGCGGCGCGGCGACTATTTTGTCCGGTTTCGCGTCAGCCCGGGTGTCCTTTCCAGCCCTTGCGGTCGAACTTTCCCTCGCCGAGCGATCGCCGTTCTCGTTTTTCTTTGACTTCTTCCGACGCTGCGAGTTCTTAGTAAAGATTCCGACAACCGACCGAGCGCGAACGTCGGTTGCTAACTCGAAGCCGATTTTCTTCTCGTTGTAGAGCGCTTGGAAGAGATGGGCGTGTTCGTTGTCCAATCCGAGATATACGGAACCTGAGTTGGTCCTGATAGTGCAAACGTCATCACGGGATTCCAACCCGAATCTCCGGCGAACGTCCGCCATGTAGACGAAGGAACGATTATTGATAAACCAGTAAAGGCTGCTCTTGCTTAGTCGTCGTCTTGCCATCGCATACCGCCACGAATGAACTTCGCCTATAGACTGGACCAAGGCAGCGGATAAAGGTAAGGGTCGGGACAGATCAGGCAGGCCGGGAACTAGTCTAGATGCCGGGCGGGCGACGCTTTCCCTTGCCGAAAGAGAATAAGCGGTTCAGCCAGTCAGGCCGGCGGGGCCCGTCGTAAATTTTGTAATCCAACTCACGTCCGCGCCAAAGCCTCTTGGACCCGCCAACGGATCTTGAACCCAGTATCGAAATCAACAGTGCCGAAAGCAGTACACCTACGGCGAGCAATCCCGCGACCGCAGCTAACAGCGGGAAACCTAATCTGAGAAAGTAGCCGGCAAAAGCTAGTACCACTCCAATTACGAGTAGCCGGGTTGGCGTTATCCGCCAACCAACGCCATTTAGCGCACCGCGCACTGAATCGCTAACATCAAATTGCGGCCTAGAGTCCACCGTCTCCCCAGGGAATCGATCGTCCATCCGCCGCCGAACAATTTCATCAATCTCACGTTCGTACTTCTTGGACATTATCGACTCCTCCTGTTTATCTACAATTGTATCCTTGATTCATATCCGGAATCAACGTGCCAGCCTCTCAAGCAACTGGTCAGATTTGGTTGCGTTTGTGACGGTGAACTTGAACGGCTTAGTCGCCAATCGGGCTCCCAGGGGCGATTTCGAATCTATCAACGTCAAATCCGCGACCTAGTCGACCTCACCTCCCGGCTATAGTGGACGCAAAGGCGGAGGGTGTACCCCTGAATCCAAACGATATCTCGTCACGAGTTTGCGGTTCGAGAGGCGTGGCGCCCAGACGATTGCCAAATTGATTTATCGGTCATCCGAGTCGGGCTGTCGAGAATGAGTAGATGGTCCCCTAGACCACCATCAGGTGGATGTTTCAAGGGTTTGTGATCACAGCGACGGCGAGGCCCCGTCATCAGCGGAAGCACACTTGGGCCGTCGTCTTTCCTAGAAATACACACACTGAATGCGGTCTTGGATGTCGCCAATTCTTTGGTGCCCACAATAATGTTGATACAAATGATGAACTATGCTACATTCCTTATAGATTTAGTCAACTATGCCCCTTAGGAGATGAGAGCGACGAATCGTGAGAATCGCTGCAAATGTCCTAGAGTTGATCGGCAAAACGCCGTTGATTCGCCTCAACCGACTAAGCGCCGAGGTTGAGATTCTTGGGAAACTTGAAGCTGCGAATCCTGGTGGCAGTGTAAAAGATCGCATTGCCGTGTCGATGGTTGAGGCTGCCGAAACAGCCGGCAAGCTGAAACCAGGGGATACTATTGTCGAACCAACGAGCGGCAATACGGGAATTGGCCTGGCGATGGTGGCGGCGGTCAAAGGCTACAGCCTGAAGCTAACCATGCCTGATGATATGAGCATCGAACGCAGGACCCTTCTCTCCCTGTACGGCGCTGAAATAGTGCTTACCCCTGCGATCGAGGGGATGAGTGGGGCTGTCTACGCGGCAGAGGAGATGGTTCGCAAGTTCGGCTACTTCATGCCTCAACAGTTCCTGAACCAAGCAAATCCGGAAATCCACCGAACGACCACTGCCGAGGAGATAATCGAGGATACCGGTGGGAAGATCGACGCGTTCGTGGCAGGGGTAGGAACGGGAGGCACCATAACTGGCGTTGGAGAGGTGCTGAAGTCAAGGCTGTCGCGCGTACTTGTGGTTGCGGTCGAGCCGGAGCGGGCCCCGGTACTGAGCGGAGGCCGGCCATCGCCCCACGCGATTCAGGGGATAGGCGCCGGTTTCATGCCGGGGGTCCTGAACCGAGAAGTCATCGACGAAATTGTGACCGTGTCGGACGAACAGGCGATAGCTATGACGAGACGACTCACCAAGGAAGAGGGGTTGCTGGTCGGCATATCGGCCGGCGCGAACGTGGCGGCCGCCTTGGAGGTGGCATCGACGCTTGGCGCGAACGACAAGGTCGTGACGATGCTGCCTGATACTGGAGAGCGCTACCTAAGCATGCTGCAAGAGATCTGAGGACCACAGATCAACTTCGAGACGACGAGGATGAGTTCGAGAACAGGGACGCCGGAAATTGTCAGTTAGAGTATACATGCCATCGCCGTATAGAGACCTCACCGATGGCGTGGCTCATGTTGAGATCGACGGTCAAAACGTGGCCGACATCATTACCCGGCTTGAGAGCAACTACCCCGGATTCCAGGAGCGTGTATGCGAAGGAGCCGAGATCAGGCACTTCGTCAACATTTACGTCAATAGTCAAGAGGTCCGGTCGTTAAAGGGAACAGACACCGAGCTCAAGGCCGGCGACGAAGTCGCGTTTGTTCCGATGATGGCCGGTGGCGCAAATCATAGACTCCCACATGTTATTGGGCCAAACCACGGATCAGCAGTTGCTAGCAATACCTGAGACGCTCTACGGCGAGGCTGTAGAACACGCCCGACGGGACTTCCCAAACGAGTGTTGCGGACTGATTGCCGGGCTGCCGAGCGAAGGCGGCTTTCGAGCTGAGCGTATATATCCCATGGAAAACGTGGAGCACAGCCCTCTCGCCTACCGGCTAGATCCTCGCGAACAATTGAGAGTCTTCGACGAGATCGACGAAGCGGGATTGGAGTTGGTTGCGATATATCACTCCCACACCCATTCGCCAGCATACCCCTCCTCAACGGACATAAGACTGGCATATTATCCGGATTCGTATTACGTTATCGTCTCGTTGTCAGATCCCGAGGCGCCGGAAATGCGCGCATTTAGTATCATCGACGGTCAAGTCAATAACAGAGAGGTGAAGGTAGTACGATAAGATTATCTACCAGAAGCGAGTACGGGATCATGGCCCTGCTTGATCTGGCCCATCACTATGGCGAGGGACCCATCCAGAGCCGCGACATTGCGAACCGGCAAAGCATACCGGAACCGTACCTGAACCAACTGCTGACGATGCTGCGGAAAGCCGGTTTAATCAACAGCCGGCGAGGTCCCGGCGGAGGCCACCTGCTGGCACGGCCGGCGCGTGAAATACGCTTGGATGAGCTCATCCAAGCCTTAGAGGGGAGTTTTTGGGATGCTGACATCGGTCGGCGAGGCGACGACGGCAGCAAACGCCCCAATTGCCAGCCGCTCCGGGAAGTATGGCGTGAAGTGGCGCAGGCGGCCCAGGAAGTCTTTGCCCAAGTGACACTTGCGGAACTACTGGAACGAGAGAGAAGACAGGCGTTCACCTATCACATCTGAGTTGGCGCGCGGATGCGCCAGCGAACAAGTTGGAGGCTCTAATCATGCGAACGTTTACACCCGATCAGATACGTCGATATCACCGTCACCTGATTTTGCAGAATGTAGGCAGCATAGGACAAAAGAAACTGCTCAACTCGCGCGTACTGCTGCTGGGTGCGGGCGGTCTAGGATCGCCTGCTGCCCTGTACCTGGCCGCTGCCGGGGTGGGGAACCTTGGTATCGTCGACTTTGACTTGGTGGACGAGTCGAACCTTCAGCGGCAGATTCTCCATCGCCTGGCCGATGTTGGCCGGCCAAAGGTAGACTCGGCCGAGAACACAATCAACTCAATCAATCCTGACGTGAACGTGATCAAACACCGAGCGGCCCTACACTCGAGCAACGCATTCGAGATTCTCGAAGATTACGATATCATCGTGGACGGGACCGACAATTTCCCGACGAGGTATCTGATCAACGATGCGGCGACGATGCGAGGCAAGACTATCGTTCACGGCAGCATCTTTCAGTTCGATGGTCAGGCTACGGTGTTCAAACCGAACGCCGGCCCCTGCTACCGCTGCCTGTTTCCCGCGCCGCCGCCCCCCGGTGCCGTGCCCAACTGCGCCGAGGCAGGTGTGTTTGGGGCGCTGCCGGGAATAGTGGGCACGATCCAAGCAGTTGAGGTGATAAAGCTGATTCTGGAACAAGGAGATCCGCTGATAGGGCGGCTGTTGATATTCGATGCGCTTGCGATGGAATTCTCCGAGGTCAATATTCGGCGAGATCCGAAGTGCCCAGTTTGCGGAGACAATCCCAGCATAACCGAGCTTATAGACTACGAGCAGTTCTGCGGCGTTGCACCACCGGTAGGCGAGCCAGAAGCGGTCGGCGCCGGCGTCTAATCGAAGGGATGAGATAATCTGCAACGATAGTTACCTCTCTCGTTGGATGGTAATAGGCAACGGTCTACAGGGGCCGATGAAATGGCACAAGATAGTCTTCTGAAGCTGGGAACTCTAGAAGAGATTCTGCGGGGATACGGCAGTGTGCTCGTGGCGTTTTCCGGTGGCGTCGACAGCACATTCCTGTTGAGTAAGGCGCTCGATGTGCTTGGCTCGGACAATGTTCTGGCTGCAACTGGCATCTCAGACAGCTTGGCCGTCGACGAGCTTGCGCAGGCCCGCGACATTGCCGGCCGGATTGGGGCGCCCTTCCTTGAGATCAAGACCCACGAAATGTCGGACGAAAACTACGTCAGCAACCCAACTAATCGTTGTTTCTTCTGCAAGTCCGAGCTGTTTAACCGATTGCTCGAGGTATCAAAAGAGCGCGACAAAGCCGTTGTCGTTGACGGCTCGAACTATGACGACCTGGGCGATCATCGGCCGGGAATGATTGCCGGCCACCAGATGGGAGTGCGGAGCCCGCTGCAAGTTGCGGGGCTCACGAAACCCGAAATCCGGCAATTCTCGTCCGAGTTGGGTCTGCCCACATGGGACAAGCCGGCCGCGCCATGCCTGTCTTCGCGAATCCCTTACGGACAGAGGGTGACGCCGGAAAAGCTGCGTCAGATCGACGATAGCGAACGGCTATTGCACCAATTGGGTTACCGAGAGGTTCGGGTCCGGCATCATGAGACACTCGCTCGCATCGAACTCAAGCCGGACGACATGATTAGAATGCTCACCGAAGGCCACTACGTGGCGGTGGAGCGGAAACTAAAGGAACTAGGGTTCCGCTACGTGACTCTCGATATGAAGGGACTTCGCTCGGGTTCGCTGAATGAGAATCTGATACCACTTGACGCTCTCTCATCCAGGGCGGTTTCCACGAGATAGCGCCGGAGAGCGCGAGATGGTCGCTCAAGGCGACCATCGGTAAACCAACAAACCGGCCGAGCGGTGAACAACCACCACGTCAATGCGCCGCGTCAGCCTATGGAACTATTCGCCATCCTGCGTTGATGAGACGGCTGGCCTGCGGCTCTAGCCTGTTGATTTCGGCGTAGGTGTTCTGAATCTGAATTATCTTGCGACGAATCAGGTTGAAAAGTATGACCCCGGATCGGGCTTGGCGCAGACTCGACTCACGGGTCTCGCTATCGATAACGCGAAAGGGTGGCCACTGGTGGGACGGGAAGTTTTCAAACGCCTGCCGTATGGGCGATGTATTACCTGCGACGTTGTGCTCGTCAAAGACAGCCAGCCCGCTTTCGACGTGTTCGAGCAATCGAGAGTCCCGAATGCTTGCACGCTCGAGCAGTTGCCGGTTTGACGCCGCTCCACTAATACAACCGGACAACATCGATCGTAGAATCCCGCAATCCCAAACGAAGCTAACACCACCGTCGTGGTCTATCAGCGTGTATCTCATTGCATCCACGTTGTCGATCATACTGGAAATCCCATCGACTCCCGTCTGGTGTCCCGCAATCTCAGTCCATGCCAAACCCGGGATCAGGTTATTGCACCGTCGAAACTAAACTGCACAACGGCTTCGCAATGCTGGAAGCATCTTGCGGCGTGCTGAAATGATACCACCCTGAACGGCCTGCGATGGACTTTCGGCCGGCCGGACAGTTCGATCGTGAACCCTCGCGGGTAGACGTGCCGCGGCGGAGTGTGCAGCTTTGACCAATGCCAATCAAAGTGACACAGTACCAGTTCCGGGGGAGCGCTCGATCAACGGCGCCGGCCGAGGAGAGCAGTTGCGCCAAAGCCGACAATAAACGCAACAAGCACGCCCACTCCCACGGCGACAGGAGTGGACGGGTCAAGATCGACTACCGAATTGGGAACCCCTCGAATGGTCGCTGGTGTAGGCGCTGGGGCACCGACTGTAGGTTCCCGTTGCTGGGTCGCCGAGGCAGTCGCGGTAGCGGTTGCCAGGATGATTAATGCGTTGGTTGGCGTTGCCGCGGGAGACAGGGTCGGCCGGACAGCTGGCGTAAGAGTCGGAGTACGGGTATCGATCCTCTCGTCTATGGGGCCGGCAGTCGGAGAGGGCGTGTCGGCCGGCGCCGACTGTGTGGGTTCTGGCGTGTTGGTCGCGGGCTCGGGCGTCGGCGAGTCTTCCGGGGTAGGTGTAGTCTCAGGAAGTGCCTCCGGGACGGTCCTGAAATACTCACTCACTAGCGCCTTAAATTCGTCTCGCGGCGCACGCCGGGCAAACGCCGATAAGACTTGTTCGCCGCTGACCAACCGGGGCTTGTTCGATTGGGAAACCACCTCACGAAGAGCCTCGAAGAACTGGGTTTCTCCCATCAACGCCTCGACCTCCAAAAAGAACACCGTTGCGCGCCGGTAGAGCATCGCGAAATAGTGAGACTCATTGAGGTAATCTTGGATTGGCGCATCTAACGGCATGACTCCGTATGTCGAGACCGCATTATCGAGCCTGGACCTGACTCCCGCGACCGAGGATTCGTAAAGGCTGGGATAAAGGTCCTCATAGTACTCGTATGTCAACATCACCGCCAGACCCTCGTCGATCCAAGGTTCGTTGACTTGATCTACGCCGACCTGGCTATAGAACCACTGATGGAGGGTTTCATGAGTTGCTATGTAGTTCAGGTAGCTGCCCGGGTTGGAAGGGCCGGCGGCGACCTGGTTGCTTATGAAGTAGAGGGTTGGGTATTCTTGGGCAATTCCGGCAGGATCGTTGCTGCCGACGACGGCCACTTGCAGGGTGAAATAGGGATAACCGCCCAAGCGCCCAGCTCCCCATTCAACCGTCTCCGCTGTGTAACGCAGTAGCGCAGGGCCGTTGTCGCCTCGCTCAGGGATATAGAAGACGGTGACATCTACTCCGCCGACCTGCTGATGGAGGGTCTGGTAGCGCTCTGAAACTGCAAAGGCGAAATCCCGGACATCACTGGCCTCGAATGTGAAGGTCGTGTCGTCGGAGGCGACAAGGCGGCCGGTGTGGGCGATCTTGGCGGGCCTATCCAACGTGAGATTGACTCGGTAATCGGCAGTCTCCGCGACCCAAGGATCACCTATCGGGACGTAATGCTGCCTGACCCAACCTTGCGCATCCATTACAGCGAGAATCGGGAACCAGTTACCCATCGCAAGAACGCCCGACAAGTATCCAAACCTGACGTCGCCTGGTGATGGGATAGTCAATTGATAGGAGAATGTGATCGTGGAGCGGGCACCGACGCTTAGCTCCTCACCGAGAGGTAACGAGAGGACTTCACCATCCAAGTGCGCGTTGATTGTCTGCCCTCCAACAGTCGCCTCGGACAGCGAAAACGCGTCGTAACGCGCTGGCGGAACCTGAAACACCAACTCTGATAAATGCCTGTTCGATCGATTGACGTAGTGCACAGTCTGGTGAACGGATGCCGTTTGGGATCCCAAGTCCAGGCTGATTTCGAACAAGTATTGCGGACGGTCGATTTCCTCTTCCTCGGCGTGCACGTACGCAACATCGTTGAACGCCCACAAGAGCATTGACAACGCTAGGAGTAGGCACACAGGGTTTCGAGCTCTTGGGTATGAGAGCGTGTATCGGAAGCGGTTTAGATCAGGCAACGGCCGGCTGAGTCACCCGGGGGATAGTTTGGGGGCCTTGAGGCAGGACTGCCACACGGCTAGTCGGTCCGGCTTCGTCCAACAATCGCCGGACAAGCGCCTCTACGTCGTCGACGGGCACCAGGCGCGCTCTGGTTATCGCATCATCTGGCAGCCGTTTTGAATGCAAATAGACCGGATGCCGAGCCTGTATTTGAGCCTGGATCTGAACTTGCCACTGGTCGGGCGTGACGTGCTCATTCGCCAAGATTCCTGCGAGAATAGCTTGCGAATTGCCCTTCGCCGTAAGCAAACGTGCATACTCGCCGTGGCCCAATCCCTCCCGGCACTCTGCGACCATCACGATAGGCCCGCCATAGACAACCGCAAGCGATGCCGCGGACATCCCTTTGACAATCTGGTAAACGTTGAGGTCCAAGGGATAGCCACTGTTGGTGCCTACCACGACATCATACGGCACGTCGATCTCTCGTATTGAGTGAATCTCAGCAAACCTGCAGCCGGCATCGTGGGCGTCGAAGAGTTCGCCGGCGAAGACTCCGGTGATTTGGCGTTCCTTGTTGAGAGTCACATTCAAAGTGAAGTGTGGCGGGGCCAGTACCGCAGCCTGGCGAGATTCCTGATGGACAGGGTTCTCTCTGATTGAAGCCCAAGTCGAGCGCCGGTCGGCAATCTTGGCCGCATTGTGATTGAACTTGATCGTCGACGCGCTGGCGATGCTGGGAAGTATTGCCTTTGGACCTCCGCTGAACCCGGCAAAGAAGTGGGGCTCTATGAAGCCAGTGACAATGCGTACGTCGGCCTCTACGTACAGTTGGTTGAGATACACATCATTCCCACTAGCAGTCTTGCCGACGTAGACCAATTCTTGCTGGTTGTGGCAATCGTGATTAACAACGCGAAAGTTTCGGACAATATCAGGCCCTAACATTCGCTCAAGTTCCTGACGTGTGTTGGGTCGGTGCATGCCGGTACCGATCAGCAGAGTGATGTTCGCGGCATTCATTCCTGATAGCTCGCTAAGAATCGCGGGAACCATCAGGTGATTCGGCGTCGGCCGAGTGATGTCGCTGAGAACCACACAGACACGGTCGGTTGGCGTGACAAGATTTCGCAAGGGCGCCGAGCCGGCCGGGTTGCGCAGCGCCTCGGTCAGCGCGGCCGGCTCGTTTGGAAGGCCCGGAACAAAGGCCGGCTCAATGACATCGGTCCGGCGATCGGGGAAATCCACGACCATCCCAGTCTCGCCATATGCCAGTTCAACTAACACTGTGGGCCTCCTCTGCGGCCTGTACCAAGACCCAGCTTATTTCGGGAATCCACCTAACACGAAAAATGGCCGCGCGGCCATTGAAACGGGCCCAATGGCAAGCCTGCTCCGAGCCGTCGGATCAGCCTACGCGCGATGGGCGAAACTTACGCCGATCGGAGCTGACTGACAGTCGACCGACTACATGTTAGACTCAGCAACGCCCATTGCAAGCATAGTAAGGCTTTGGGATAGGCCGGCATGTACTTACCGCGCCGAAATGGCGAGTCGAGCCTCGAAGTCCAGCCGGTTCAAACGATCGACAGATTTACTTCTTCTTCCTAAAGTCGTCTGAAAGGGAGGATTCGTTGAAGGACCCGTTACACAGCAACATGAAGGTGGGCATCGTACATTTCATGGCGTTTCCCGAAACTATGGGAGGCAATGGGCCCATTTTGGAAAGCGTGCGCTCTATTGTCGAAGATGAGTTCTTTGGCGCAATTGAGATTGGCTTCATCCAAGATGCCGACGTGGTGAAGCAGGTTGCGGCACTGACCGAGACGGCCGCAATTCAGGTCGGGGGTTGCGGACAACCTGTCCAGCTCGGCAACAATCTGGATGTGAATAGCCTGGACTCGACAACAAGAGGTGCGGCGATCGAGCGTTTGAAGCGCGCGATCGACCAGGCTGGCGAGTTGGGAGCTGGGAGATTCGCATTGCTTAGCGGGCCGTATTCAGGCCCCGAGAACGAGGGGGAGGCAGTCAAGCTGCTAGTCGATTCCTTGAATCAACTCAGCGATTACAGCGAGGGACAAGCGAATATACCACTGGTGCTCGAGGTTTTTGACCGCAGTATCGACAAGAAGTCCCTGGTCGGGCCAACAACGCTCGGAGTGCAGATCTCCGAGTCGGTTAGGGCGGACCATCCGGACTTTGGTCTGATGCTGGATTTGAGCCATTTGCCACTTCAGTTCGAGACGTCCGAACACGCTCTCACCACAGCTGCCGAGAACCTGGTGCATGCTCACATTGGCAACTGCGTTCTGGATGATCAAGAGAGCCCTCTTTACGGCGACAAGCACCCTCGGTTCGGCATAGACGGCGGCGAAAACGACGTGCCGGAGGTCGTCGAGTTCCTTCGTGTCCTCAAGAACATAGGCTATATCGGACCGGGCAAACAAAACGTCGTCGCATTCGAGGTCCGGCCCCACGGCGATGAATCGTCGGAAGCTGTTATCGCCAATGCGAAGCGCACGTTGATGGAGGCTTGGGCCCGGCTCTAGGGAGGGTCAACCAGCGATTGCCCGACGGGCCGGAGCGCTTAGAGATCGGACTCCGGTGGGCCCTCGACCTGAGCGTCGTCCCTGCGGCATCTCCCAGTCTTCAGCAAATGGTAATCTGATGAAGTGAAACGGCTTCCCATACTGGCAACGAGCATCATCGTATTCGTGGCCAGCTTCTGCACGCTGATGCTCGAGATCGTGGCCGGCCGAGTCTTGGCGCCCCACCTCGGCGTTTCTCTTTATACGTGGACCAGCATCATTGGAGTTGTTCTGGCCGGCATCAGCATCGGAAATTTTCTGGGCGGACGGCTGGCCGACCGTCGGGCCTCACGGGGAATACTGGGATTCATTCTGCTCGTGGGCAGCCTGACCACGGCAGGGACTCTGGTGCTGAGCGAACTAGCGGTGACTCGCGTCCTGAGGCTTGGAATACCGCTGGTCGCCAGAATCGTAACACTCGACCTGTTGATCTTCTTCTTGCCCTGTTTGATACTGGGCATGGTCACCCCGGTCGCAATCAAGATGACGCTGGACGACATCCAGCGCACGGGGTCAGTTGTCGGGACAGTCTATGCGGTATCTACAGCGGGCAGCCTCCTGGGCGTCTTCATCACTGGGTTCTTTCTTATCGAGGCGATCGGTACCAGAATCACCATACTGGCGGCCGGCACAATCCTCTTCTTTACGGCGATTTGGGCCGGCGAGTACTGGAGAAGCCTCACGCGGCTCTCCGCGGTTTCGCTGGTCGGACTGGTCGTTGCTGGTGGTCTTTTTATTGCGCGCGATCAGTTCCTCGACTCGAAATGCCTGCGCGAATCTGGCTATTACTGCATTAAGGTACTGACAAATACTATCGCGGCCGACCCGACCGCGACCCTGTTACTCGACCATCTCACCCACACCAAGATTTCCCTGATAGACCCTACCTATCTTAGCTTCAGCTATATTCGCGCATACGCGGACGTAACCACGATCAAGGTCCGGGAAACTCCAGACTTCAAGTCGCTGTTTATTGGGGGCGGTGGGTACGGCTTCCCGCGATACGTCGAGGAGGTCTACCCGGAGAGCGAGATTCACGTGATCGAAATCGATCCCGCGGTGACGGAAGTCAGCTATGAGCACTTGGGACTGAGGCGCGACACTAGAATCGTCTCCTACAACCGGGACGCACGAATTGTATTGATGGAGTGGGACGATCCACCTGTCTTTGACGTCATATACGGCGACGCATTCAACGACCTATCGATTCCATACCATCTCACGACGGTCGAGTTCCACCGTATGCTCTATGACCACCTTGCCGATGACGGCATATACCTGGCCAATGTAATAGACGACTACGAGACCGGCGAGATGTTGCGGGCGTTCATCAACACGATGGGCGAGGTCTTCCCACACGTCTACCTGGTCCGTTGGGGGAGATACGATCCGGGAGAGATCGAAACGGTCGTCGCAGTTGGCGCGAAGCAACCTCTGGATCTTGGCTTTCTTGCCGACACTGAGCGCAGCGAGAACACGTTCGGCAGAATTCTTGGTAGCACGGAGGTGGACCCCGAGGAGGTCGATGCCTACCGGCGGGCCGGCCGCAGGATCATCCTCACGGACGACTACGCGCCGGTCGAGCAGCTCGTGGCTCGCCTGTTCATCCAGAGAGGATCATAGTGGTTATCCGATGCTAGTGCAGGTTCGGACCTACAACTTGGTCGGCAGGTTTAAGAGTGGATATCGTCGATAGCCACGTCCATATCTTTCCCCCCGAAGTGTCGAGGCACCGAAGCGACTTTGCCCGGCGAGACCAGTTTTTCGCCGAGCTGTATGAAAATCCAAGGGCTCGGATAGCCGACGCCGAGGCGTTGATCGAGTCGATGGACGAAGGGGGAGTCAAGTGGTCCGTCGCAGTCGGGTTCGGCTGGCAGAGCCAGGATCTATGTGCTTGGCACAATGACTACCTTGTCGAGTCGTTGAAGGCCTATCCGGACCGAATCGTCGCATTAGCTTGCGTCCAACCGAGGGACCCACGGGCGGTCAGTGAGGTGGAGCGGCGCATCGGGGACGGATGTTCCGGCGTCGGTGAGCTAATGCCGTACGGACAAGGCTACCGCTTGGACGATTTCGAGACGACTGGCGCTGTTGCAGGCGCGGTCGAGTCGGCCGGCGCGATATTGATGACACACTCCTCCGAGCCGGTTGGCCACACCTACCCGGGTAAGGGCTCCGTGCATCCCCAACAGATTGCGGCGCTCGCGACTCGCTATCCCGATCTTAAGCTGATAGCGGCACACTGGGGCGGTGGACTGCTCTTCTACGAGTTGATGCCGGAATTACGAGCTGCATTCTCCAACCTATACTATGACTCGGCCGCTTCCAGTTTGCTTTACGAAGGAGCACTCTTCCGCGTAGCTCCGAGGCTGGCAGAGCCGCACAGGATTCTGTTCGCCACCGACTACCCATTGCTGAAACAAAAGCGTCAAGTCGAGAGGGTCATCCAAGCGGACCTTGACAGCGAGTATTTGGACCTCTTCATGGGCGGCAATGCCGAGGCGCTATTTGCCGCTTGGAGGCGGGATAAGCACTCGGGTTCTGAGTAATGCGCGCGTTTGTGGCCTTGGAACTGCCACAGGAGGCAATCGGCCAGATCGGGCGAATCATCGCGGTCTTGAAGGGTCCCGTAAACGCGACCGCGCCTGCAAGAACCAAGATCAGATGGGTGCGTCCCGGCCAAGCCCACCTCACCCTTCGGTTCCTGGGAGAAGTGACCGATGGCCAGGTCGAGTCGATCATCGACGACCTTCGAAGGAGCCTGCCATCTGCCCACCAGCCTCTCAATTTCAAGTTCGGCCAAGGGGGCGCTTTTCCTTCGCCATCCAGAGCGCGAGTCTTGTGGGTGGCGCTTGATGGATCTACTGGTCAGCTAATTGAAATCGCCGGCATAGCGGAGACGGTTGCCCAGAGGTCCGGCTTGGCGCCGAGCAAACGCCAGTTTCGTCCACACGTCACTCTCGCCCGAATTCAACCGCCAATGAACTTATCCGGCCCGCTGGCATCTTTGCGCGGGGATAGGGACATTTGGCCAGCTCGAGTACTTTCTGTGATCAGAAGCGATCTAACGCCTGCGGGGCCGGAATATACCGGCCTTGCTCAGTTCGATCTAGCGGCCGGGCGAATGATCGAATAGGAGGCCAAGCGTCCGAAACTCTGGCCCAAACGGAGCACGGAGTATGGCGGCGACTGGGGCGGGAACGGCGAACGGGGCGTAGATTCAATCATGACTGAGCAAACCGCCATACCCTCACCAAGGTATGGGTTCCGTCAAGCCAGTACTATCGCCGCGGCGCCGACTACCGCGCAATAGGCCGAAAACAAGAACAATCGGCGTTGGAGGACCCACCTGACCAGCCAACCGATAGCCAGATAGCCGGCGATGGTCGCACTGACGCCACCGAGCAAAAGCGCAACTATTTCCTCGGAGCTAACGCCTTGGCTGATGGTGTCGACCAAGGCAAATAGGCCGGCGCCGGCAACGATCGGGATCGCCAACAGGAGACTGAAACGAGCCGACTCGCCTCGATCTAGGCCAACCGCCAATCCGGCCGTGACAGTCGCACCGGACCTAGAGAGCCCCGGCAGAATTGCGCAGGCCTGCGCAACCCCAATTGCCAAAGCGCGCAGTAATCCGAGGTGTTGATGGGATACCTGACGCGAACCTCTGCGCGCCACAAGCTCGCCTACGGTCAGTACCGCAGCCGTAGCCAGCAAGGCGAATCCCACGGACCTGCCTGACCGGAAGAGAGGTTCGACCGTGGACTCAAGGAACAACCCTGCAAGCACGCCCGGCACTGTCGCGGCCGCTAGATACATAAGAAGCCGGCGGTCGCTAGACGGGTCTTCACCGTGAACGTTTAAGGCTGCCGAGAGAATCTTCTGGAGGTCCGAGCGGAAATATATCAACAGGGAGATTAGAGTGCCCAAGTGGACGGTGGCGTTGAACGCAAGCCCTCCAGCCTCCCATCCCAGGGCCATCGGCACCAAGACCAGGTGGCCGGAGCTGCTTACAGGTATGAACTCAGTGACGCCCTGCAGAACCCCAAGCAATACCGCCTGCAGTGGACTCATCGAACCCCGGTTTTGGGAGTGCTCCGCCCGACGATCAGGTCAAATGATGAAGAGTGGGGCTAGAACCAGCGTAATCGTGCTCAAGAGTTTTACGAGTACGTGCAAGGAAGGGCCGGCCGTGTCCTTGTACGGATCTCCAACCGTATCGCCAACTACCGAGGCCGCGTGAGCTTCGCTACCCTTCTCGACGACGTTGCCGTCGGCATCTTTAAGCATCCCTGCTTCGATAAATTTCTTGGCATTGTCCCAGGCGCCACCACCGTTATTCAACACCGTCGCCAGGATGACGCCTGCGATTGTCCCTACCATGAGGAAGCCGGCCGTGGCTTCCGCTTTCAGCACGAGACCGACCACGATTGGCATGCCAACCGCGAGAAGACCGGGCGCAACCATCTCGCGCAGGGCCGATCGGGCGGTTATATCTACGCAACGAGCAAAGTCCGGTTTTACCGTACCCTCCATGATTCCTGGGTTCTCACGGAACTGACGGCGGACTTCTTCGATATTGGCTGACCCTGATCGTCCGACGGCGCGAATTGCGAGGGAGCTAAACAGGAAGACCAGCATTGTGCCCAATAGGGCGCCAACGAACGTATTGACGTTGGACAAATTGACTATGTCAAAACGCTCTCCAGCCTCCAACAACCCGCGTAAATGCATTACCTCGGTAACTTTGTCCAGGTAAGCGCTGAACAAGAGGAATGCTGCCAGCGCGGCGGAGCCGATGGCGTAACCCTTCGTGAGGGCCTTGGTCGTATTGCCGACCGCGTCTAGGTTATCCGTAATCTCGCGCGTGCCGGCCGGCGAGTGGGACATCTCAGCTATGCCACCGGCGTTATCGGTGATGGGGCCAAAGGTGTCCATTGCCAGGATATAAGCTGCAGTCATCAGCATGCCCATAGTGGCAATAGCGGTGCCATAGATGCCGCCGTGCGGCAGGCCAGTTTGGTCGCCGGCGGCGTAGGACGCGATTAAAGCTATAGAGATCGTGACCGCTGTAGTGGCGGTTGTCTCGAATCCTACGGCTGTGCCGGAGATGATGTTCGTCGCGGGTCCGGTCAACGAAGCCTTCGCGATCTCCTGCACAGGCCGCCAGGAACCAGCAGTGTAGTACTGGGTAATAAACACAAACGCGATCGAGGTAGCTATGCCGATGACTCCGGCAATCGCTAGCCAGACTTGCTGGCCCAGCATCACGAACGTCGAACCAAACATGAAGATGATCGCCAAGGCGGCAGTGACATAGTATCCGCGATTCAAAGCCTGCATCGGGTCTTCGTCTTCGCCGCTGCGAACCGCGAACAAGCCGACGCCGGAAGCCAGTAAACCGAATGCACGTATA
The DNA here is from genome assembly GCA_963664835.2 of Chloroflexota bacterium. Classification (GTDB taxonomy): domain Bacteria; phylum Chloroflexota; class UBA6077; order FW602-bin22; family JBCLEL01. Next base: position 152,456 of record CAXXUG010000024.1, read on the forward strand.
ACGAGCGGAAACAGAATCCACGCCGGATCCTGGGTGGCCACGTAGATCGCAACTCCGAGGATCATCGCGCCGATGTTTTCAGCGGCGGTGGACTCGAACAAGTCCGCGCCGCGGCCGGCGCAGTCGCCAACGTTGTCGCCTACTAGGTCGGCTATGACAGCAGCGTTACGCGGGTCGTCCTCTGGAATTCCCGCCTCGACCTTACCTACCAGGTCCGCGCCGATGTCGGCCGCCTTGGTGTAGATGCCGCCGCCCAATTGGGCGAACAGCGCGACAAAGCTGGCGCCAAATCCAAATCCGACGATCTGGAACGCCGCCTTGTCCGGCGTATCCAAACCGCCATAGGCGACGAAGATTATCGCCACTCCAAGCAGGCTCAGCGACACCACCAGGAAGCCAGAAACTGCACCACCACGCAACGAGACTGTTATGGCCTCATTGAGACTTCTCTGAGCGGCACTTGCGGTCCTGACGTTCGAGCGGACAGCTATGAACATCCCGATAAAGCCGGCGATGCCCGAAGCCACAGCTCCGACAATAAAGCTGATGCCTGTCTTGATACCGAGGTCGAAGTTGTTTTCGACGGCACCGATTACCGCGCCGACAATCACGGCAGTTATCACCGCAAAGATAGCGATAGTTCGGTACTGGCGATTCAAGAAGGCCATTGCGCCTTCATAGATCATGTCGGCGATTTCGCGCATTGCGTCGTTCCCGGTGTCACGCCTGAGCACGTCCCAGGCCAGAAATGCCGCAAAGACAACCGCCAGCGCTCCGAGAACGAAGACAATCAGCAGAGCCATAAACTAATCACTCCTCCCAATCTACTAGGGTAGTCGTTCGATCCGAGTGTCGCGCGCCTGACGACACTGCAATATCACAGACACGAATCAAGCCTAGACAACGATGTCTAGGCCGGTGGCTGAAATCTGTTCGTTTGTCGCGAGAAATCTAACATTCATAGGTTGATCGGTCAAGGCTGTAATCGAGCCGCGCGCCGCAGTTCAGCTTCGAGATTACTCTGCCGCGCCGCGACCGTAAAATCGCCCCGCGTTCGCTCGAGAACTCCCCGTACCATGTCGGTTGTTCTTCGGAGACCTCTGGTCAGGCCGTCCGGGTAATCGATGGTGACGAGCAGTCCGTAGATCTGCTCCATGCAGGTGAGGATTCGCTCGCATTCTTCGATATTGTCGTGGCGCAGGCGGTCAAGAACGTAGCGGCGCAGCTCGCCGGCGGCCTCGCCGAGCCCGTTCAGATAAACCGCCGCATCCACGTCAAGATCGTGATGAGAACTCACTTGGCGTTGTGTGACAAATGCGAACGTGAGAGACGCCTCCACGTACTCTTTCTGCGCATCCTGGAAGAATCCTGTGTAGAGGATCTCAGGGTGCAAAGCCAGGGCCGATTTCGACTCCGCCAGGATATTGCGGGACTCTTCGATCAGTCTGGTCGCCTCGTCGAGCTCGAGGCGGTGGATAGTCCTGATAGCCCTAGAAGCGGACCTGGTAGCCCGCCGGCATTGCGCGAGCGCCTTTTCCCTCGCCAGGTTTCGTTTCTCGAATATTGCTTGGTATGTGGCCTCCAGCGAGTCAAGTCGATCGGCTTTCATCTCTCAACATCCTTAATTGCCTCAGCGTTCTTGTCGCATAGCACGCCAAATTCTTGCGCGGGGTTGTCAATCCGAATTTCGTCGCACCGCAAATGATCAGAAGTGGGTGAAGCCGCCGGGACGGGCGGAAAGATCGGGGCGATCGGGCACGCGTATACCAGGTTCCTGGGTAAACACACCTATGTTGTGAATTGGAGCAAGATTAGATTCGGCGAATCTGGATGCCAACGGCTGCACTTGAGAGGGAGGAACCGCCATCAGCAGCTCGTAGTCTTCGCCCCCGTCCAAGACCAAATCAACTGGATCGAGTTCGAGCTTGGTTGCCGCATCAACGAATTCACCACTCAGGGGAAGAGCGTTGACATCAATCTCCGCTCCCAATAGACTTCGCTCGCAAATGTGCCCAAGATCGGCCAACAATCCGTCGCTGACGTCGATCATCGCGTGCGCCAGACTGGTCCTAGCGGCAATTTGTCCCTCTTTGCATCGCGGCGTGGGCCTGCGGTGCGCCCTTAAGAATCGATCGCTCTGGAAATCCTGTTCGGCGACGTGCGTGCCTGAGAGTGAGAGGCCGAGCGCTGACCAGCCGGGCCGACCCGTGACCACTACGCGGTCACCAGCACGGGCTCCGGACCTAAGGAGGAGGTCCGACTGTTTGCAATTCCCTATAGCAGTAATATCTATAACAATCGGGCCGGCGGTCCGCGAAATATTTCCGCCGATAGTAGATACTGCGAACTCGTGGTTGATCTGTGCGATGCCAGCGTACACGCACCGGATCCAACTGGCTTCAAGATCGACCGGGAGAGCCAGAGACACCAATATGTAGCTTGGCTCTGCTCCCATAGCCGCGAGGTCGCTCAGGTTAACGGCAACTGCTCGCCAGCCGACATCCTGCGGCTCGACTCCAATCTTCTTGAAGTGCACGTCCTCGATTTGCGAGTCGCAGGTGGTTACCGCCACGTGTCCGGCGGGGACTTCGAAGGCGGCAGCGTCGTCGCCGATACCAACGATAACTCGCGGATCGTGTCCGACGTGCTCGGAGAGCAAATCTATCAGCTCAAACTCGCCGATGTCCCCGAGCACCGGTTCTGAACGCGACATTCCGGATGGGAGCCTACAACGAAGCAGCGAATCGGCCGATTCGATCGAGCGCCTCTCGGATGTTCTCAATCGAATTTGCGTAGGACAGCCGGACGAATCCATCGCCATATATCCCAAAGTCGTTCCCGGCCAGCGTCGCCACGCCGGCTTCATCCAACAGGCGATTTGCAAGCTCCTTGCTGTGCAGTCCCAACTGTTTAACATTGGGGAAGACATAAAAGGCGCCGGGCGGCCACAGACAGGTGATACCGTCGATGGCGTTCAACCCAGTAACGATTGTTTCGCGCCGGCGCTGGAACTCAGCAAGCATCGTGTCGATCTCGTGGTGAGTCCGGGTTAGTGCTGTAACCCCGGCCTCTTGAACGAACGTAGCGGTGCAGGAAACGCTGTTAGTCACGAGTCTTGTCATATGGGGAGTGAGATCTTCGGGCATCACGCCGAATCCCAATCGCCAACCGGTCATCGCGTATATTTTGGAGAATCCGTCGAGGATTATGGTTCGTTCAATCATCCCCGGCAACTCGATAATCGATGGGCTATCTGTATCGTACACAATCTCGCGATAAATCTCGTCCGATAGGACGACAAGATCATTCTCGATGGCAACACTGGCGACCGCCGCAAGCGTCTCCCGGGTCAACACTCCCCCGGTCGGGTTTTGGGGAGAGTTAAGAATTATCATCCTGGTTCGAGGCGTGACCAGGAAGCGAAGCTCTTCCGGATCCAATTCGAAATCAAGCTCTTCCCTCAAAGGGATCGGTACCGCCTTGGCTCCAACGAAGTTGATCATCGACTCATAGATCGGAAATCCCGGGTTAGGGTAGATGACCTCATCGCCCTCCTGTGCCAGCGCCAGAAGGGCAAAAAACATGATCGGTTTGGCACCCGGAGTCACCACCACCTGCTTAGGGCGAACAGAGATCAGTCGAGTCGAGCTCACGTGCTCCGCGATCGCATTTCTGAGAGGGTCGATGCCCGGTGAAGGGGAGTAATGAGTCGCGCCGTCGCCGATTGCCTGGATGCCTGCCTCAGAGATCACCGCCGGAGTGTCAAAATCTGGCTCCCCTATTTCCAAGTGGATTACCTTACGGCCCGCGGCCTCCAGTTTTCTGGCCCGCGCAAGTACTTCGAAAGCGGTTTCGGTACCGAGCCGGCTCATTCTGCTGCTCAATCTCATTCCAGACGATACCTCGCGAATGGAGTGGCGATAGCTACGAACGCGGTTCTAAGAACTCCAACGGACCTTCCAAGATGTCGCGTCCAGTATACAGTGCTAGCCCCACATCGTTACCAACCACTTCAGCAGTGCGAGAATCGGTAAACCGATTTCGACCGGCTTAATTCCTCGGCACGCGACGACCTGCACCCTTTCTGTAGATACCAGACAATGTGAGTGAGGCGCCGTTGCTCGTGAAAGCTATGAACACGGGCGCCGGGACTACAAGAGGAAGAGCGAATCAGTCGAGCCGTAGGCTAGTCAGGGCCGGCCGAACGATATGTATTTGAACCCGGCCGCGCGAATCGTCGCCGGGTCGTATACGTTGCGTCCATCAACCATTATTGGCTGTCTCATCACCGCGCGGAGCCGGGCAAGGTCGAGGTGCTTAAACTCGTTCCACTCGGTGACCAACGCGAGTGCGTCCGCGCCGGCGGCGCATTCGTAGGGGTCGTTCGCAGCGAAAATGCCATCCAGCTGATCGGCCGCCGTCTCGATAGCCGCCGGGTCGTACACGCGGACCTGAGCGCCACCGCGCACCAACTGCTCTATCACGCTGAGCGAGGGGGCGTCTCTAGTGTCGTCCGTGTTTGGTTTGAAGGAGAGGCCGAGGATTCCGACGACTTTGCCCCCGAGAGATTGGCCAACCTCGTCACGTATTTTCTCGACGAGGCGTCTGCGTTGGTCGTTATTGATTTCTATGACCGATCGTAAGAGTTGCGGATGGCAACCATTCGCTGCCGCCAAGTGTTCCAACGCCCTGACATCTTTTGGGAAACAGCTTCCGCCCCAACCTAGGCCTGCGCCGAGAAAGGCTGGACCGATTCGGCCATCGTGTGCCATCCCGCGGGCGACTTCCTTGACATCGGCGCCAACCTGCTCGCAGATCGACGCAATTTCGTTGATGAATGATATTTTGGTGGCAAGAAATGAGTTGGAGGCATACTTAATCATCTCCGCCGTGCGTTTGTCGGTGACGATAATTGGTGCGTTGAGAGGTCGGTACAGCTCGGCAACCCGGCCCACCACACCTCGGTCCGATCCGCCGAGTACAACTCGTTCGGGATGCATGAAGTCGCTAACGGCAGAGCCCTCCCGCAGGAACTCAGGATTCGAGACGACCTTGGCGACCAGGCCGGGCTGCACCCTATCGTTCACCAGAGTCTCGACCCAATCACCCGAGCCGGCCGGCATTGTGCTCTTAGTCACAACAATGATGTCGTCTCGGACGCTTTCGCCCAAGCTGGTGACGGCAGATTCGACGTAGCGCATGTCCGCTCCGCCATCGAGCCCCGAAGGTGTATGGACGGCGACGAATGCAAACTCTGCCCCGTCGACGGCTTCTTCGTAGGAGGTGGTGAAACCCAACCGGCCGGCGGAAGTGTTCCGATGAACCATCTCCTCAAGACCGGGCTCGAATATCGGCAGTTTGCCGCCAAGTAGCATTTCGATCTTGGCTTTGTCGATATCAAGGCAGACAACGCGGTTGCCCAGGTCACTAAAACAAGCGCTAGTCACCAGACCTACGTACCCGGCGCCGATCACGCATATCTTGGACATCTATCCCCCTAAGTCTCTGGGCGCGGCGAGCAGGAAAACTGTATCTCGGAGATCACAGGCCCATCGACTTAGCGATCAATTCAACCGCATGATGAGCCATACGAACGCTGTAGTTCTGTCCTCGATCTTGAGGATAGACCTGAAACATGTTAGCAAGGAAGACGTTCTGCAGTGGTGTCGCGTGCGGCGGGATATGGTTGACAAAATCGGTAGTTACGATTGGCTGGGCGAAAGGGGCGTTGAACAGGTGTATCCCTCGAATCCAACTCCTGTCAAACGAGGGGTTGATTCTCTTGATAAATGGCTCAAATTCGTCAAGCATCTCACGCTCGGTTAAATCAAAGAGTCTGTGATCGGGTGGCAGATAGTTGCCGAAGTAGATGGGATGGCTGCCAGAGTAGTCGCTGGCCGGCATGTAATTGGCGTGATCGACAACTACGAGAAACGGATATCCGGGATCGTGAATGCTGAGCCAATAGATCCCGTCGAGAAGATTGCGGTCGAGATCCAAGATAAGGCACTGCGCTGAATACGCCTGGCCCCAATCGTACTGCTCTACGTATTCCGCCGGCAGTGAAGGCGCCAGCCGTATAAAGAGGCGGGTGGGAAGAGTTGCGAGAACCGCATCAAACTCTAGCCGGCCGGCGCCGGCAACCTCGACCGCGGCGCCGGTCCCATCGCTCTCCACGCGGGTTACCGCAGAATCGGTTTTGATGGTTCCTCCCATCTGTTCGATTCGCCTCGCAAGTTCAGCATAGAGGCGGATGAATCCACCGCGTAGGTAGCCCAACCTTGGAGTACGAAAGTGGAGTCTGGCCCAAAACCATGGCATCGAGACTTGAGTGTAACGGTCACCGAATTTTTGCTTGAATATCGGCCTCCATACAACATCGTAGGCCTTTTCGCCCATCCACGTTTGGATCCACTCGTTAGCGGTCATGCCTTCCAAGACGGAAGGCGACGGAAGAAACTTGAGGTAGCCAATCGCCATTCCTAGCCTCAATCGGTCTAACAATGTCAAAGGGCTGAATCGAAGCACGTCAATTGGAGAGTCGAGCCGATAGGGAGTGCCTTCGTAGTAAACGCTGGTTGACGGACGCGGCCAGACTAAGTCTCCAGCAAGGCCCACCTCTTCGATTAGCCGAGTAATGTCGCGGTCCGTTTGAAATAGATGGTGATAGAACTTCTCGAGATAGGAATCGCCAAGTTTGAATGCGGTCGCAAGTCCGCCGAGTTCGTCACCTCTCTCGATTATGGTGACCTTTACTCCGAGTTTAGCCAGATCGTAGGCTGCGGTTAACCCAAGTGCTCCGCCTCCAATGACCCCAACGGACCGCGAGGCGCTAGGCATCCGCACCGCTTTCCTTGGCAACGCTGGCATCGGCGGAACTTGCTCTGGACAAGCTCAAGTTGTGGTACCAGAGAAACGCGAATCCCACCAAGGTGATCGGCACTAACAACGCCAGGTGCAGCACGACGATGTAGCTGAGGGCCAGTTGACTGTCCGCTCCGAGAAAACCAAGCGATAGGACTCCTAAAGCTTCGAATGTACCAATATACCCTGGCGATGACGGCGCCATCGTTCCAAGGTTTATTACGCCTGTAGTCAACAGATAACCGATCGGCGATATGTCCAATCCGAAGCCGATTCCTATGAGCAAGTACATTAAGGCCTCGAACAGCCAAGCGAGGACCGATAGGCCCAATATCGTCGCTAAAGAGCCCACACGCTGAAGGGCACCCAACCCAACCAAGACCTTATCGACGGGTCCGCGTCCTCTGTGCCTCAGAGGTTCGGGTAGAAACTGCAGTATGAAATCGGCAATCCTCTGGGCTAACGACGGCGATGACGCAAACAGGAACAGCACTGCGAATGCGGCGATGAATATGAAGCCGGCTACCCGAAATATGGCGGCTACCTCATCATTGAAGGGCATGGAGAGCGAAGCGATGCCGACAAACGCCAACATGGTGGCGCCATCGAACATTCGCTCGACCCCGATCGTAGCGAGGCTGGACAGCCGGCTAATCCCATCGCGCTCTTTCAAAACGTATGCGCGCACCACCTCGCCCAATCTCGCCGGCAACACGTCGTTCGCCATGTACCCGATCGCCACGACAGCGAAGAGCCGGCCGACCGAGACTTTCTTAATTGGATTGAGTAACACCTGCCATCGAACGGCCCTAATCCAGACGCCGGCAAAATAGGCGACCAACGCCGGCAGAATCCAACGATAGTCGGCGGACCCTATGTGCCGGACAACTTCGCCAAAATCCTCGACCTGCCGCGTTACCCAATAGAGAAATGCAGCGCTAACGGCTAAGCCGATCCAGATACGCCAATTCTTCAAAACCAACTAACCTCGCTTAGATGATAGATGGTTAATCGACAACATGCGACGATTGAACGCCTGAGCAAGGACGGCGAAGCGCAAGCCTAAAGGTAAGGATTCTGGAGTCCTCAGGCCCCCTTTTGAATGTGAAATCCTCACAGCGGCCTCTATATGAGAGTTGTACTGAGAATACGATGTCCCGACGTGGCCAGCAGAGGAACCCGAGTCACCCGACTCTGGCGTCCTTCAAGGACGACCAGCTGAGGCTTTCGCTAGCGGAAGAGACCAGACCTGCTCCACTGACGAGAACGTACTGAACGGCGTGGGCGACTACCACGATCGCAAGTGCGTTTACGTCCTCGATTCCGAACGCGCTGACCAGAGCCAATTTGCCGAAAAAATGGAAGGACCCCAAGTGCCCGGGCGCCGAAGGGAGCATTATGCCAAGGTTGATGACAACTACCATCAAGAGCGGCGCGGCAACCCATTGGATTCCCACCAATCTCACGTCGAATGCCATCAATACAATACTGTAAGCCACTGCCTCAATGCACCAAATCGCCAATGAGCAGACGGAGATCAGGGCGGCCCGTTCCGGCCGGCGCAGCGCTTCCAATCCGGCGAAGAACGAGGCGCTCTTCTCGGCGCCAAAGCGGGCGACGCGGTCTGGTGCAAGATTAAGAATCGACTCGGCCAATCTCAACAGCAGTTCTCGCCGAATGAGGGCAAAAACGACAAGACCCAACAGAGCGAGAAACACCACCGTGGCAAACGTCGTGATAGCCGCGATTTCGCCGGCGAGATTGGGGGGACGAAAGATCCGCGTCGTTATTGCCAGTAAGCAGAGCAGGGCCAAACCATCAAACATCCTCTCGATCAGTATCGTCGCCAAACCGAAGGATTTGCTGGTTGCTGCCACCCTACTCAACACGAAAGCCCTGACAAACTCGCCTATGCGGGCAGGAAGAACGTTGTTCGCCAAGAATCCTATGAACAGCACTCTAGCCACGCGAGCGACCGAGATATTCAGATCGGGCCCAAGAATAGTGCGCCACCGGAACGATCGGATCGCGTAGCCGGTGACCCACGCGACCGCGGCCAAGGCAACGAGGGCATAGTTTGCCTTGGCAAATGCTTCAGCTAAGCTGCGTAGGTCGATGTTCCATACGGCCAAAAACGCCAGGACAACGGTTACGCATATGCCAATGACGGCTGTTACACGCATTCAAGCGGATCCATTTGGCGGCCGGCCGCACATTCTAGGGTCTGGGCCTCCTAGCGACAAAGTTGGGTAGGAGTGTCTATCGACGATTTGTCACCACTAAAGTTCACAGCGTGCCGCTCGACAACACGCCCCGCGTGCTGGCTCTGTTGCAGTGTCGACGATTGTGTCCAAGTTTAAATCCCTGGACCGGGCACATTCGCGATGTTGGCTTCCAATCTATAGTTGGTCAGGTTCCCGTTTCATCCCGCCGCCGCCTTGCCCGGTAGGCTTCCTGAAGCCGTCGCTTCAACTGGTTCCACCAGCCCTTTGCTTCCTCAACTTGCGGACGTGAAATCGGAACCTCGCCGTAGCGGGCCTGGTGGAACCGGTCTACGATCCTGGACAGTTGGGGCTCGACAACGGGCATATCGCGCCGGAGCCGGTCGGCGTATTCGGCGACGGTAGTACTTGGGGCACGATCATGACCGAGCTTCTGGGCCCTGCTAAATATGCTGAAGATCATATACTCGAGCCACCCGCGCTCGTCCAGGTCGCGCAGTCTTATCGACGGCCGCCAGGCGGGAGGGACAGAAACCTCTTTTCTCATTATGCGGTTTAGGGTGAGACGAGCCGCCTCGCTGCCGAAGTCGATCGCTCCGCGCAGGAGGGCGACGACACCGTATATTGCGATCCTGACGAGGTTGGTGAGGTCGGAGACTACGCTGGCGAGACGGAGGGTGTGGCGACGGCGCCAGAAGTATCTCGAGATGAAGTAAAGTGCCAGGATGATCAATACCCACCCGGCAATCGCCGCGAGAGTGTGCAGCAGGTCAGAGTCAGAGCCTGGATCGCTGACAGATGGGTTGAACACAGGGGGAGTGGCGGCGCTCTCCATTTCGCCCTCGGCGCTGGGGAGCAGGCTAAAGGGGAACGAAATAATGCTTATCAGCAGGTAGCCGAACAGGACACCGACTCCGACGAGAAACAAGATAATTGGCTCGAGGAGACCCAGCAAGCCCAAAATGAGATGGCCGTAACCAGTTGGCGCCAAAAGCGCCAACACCACAGCGAAGCCAATCAGCCCCAGGGTACTTCCCAGCCACCTGGTCGGTAAAGTAGATGGAATCTGCGTCCGCTCGACTTCCCAGTTCGAGGTCATCCTGACAAGCTGATTGACCGAGATCAGAACGAACCCGGCCAGGATATACAGCATTGTCTCGCGAACCGGCACTCCAATTTCGTTCTCGAAAACCACCAGCTGTTGGCCCAAGGGAGAACCGATGGTGTGCAGGATAGCAACCAAGGCAGCAAGCACAACAACACCAGTTATCCAGCTATTTCGAAGCTGCTCGAAGTGGGTTATGCGATCAGTGGACCTGAAGGTACCGAGTTCGTCGATGGCCGACTGAGATTCACTCTCTTCTGGGATCTCGCCCTCCTGTATTTCCAAACCCCGCAGACCGGTTGCGGTGACGACAGTCCAAGTCCAGGTCGCGACCAAGAGTATGGAGTTGATGAAGAACGATGGGGTTGCGATCAGACCTGGATCGGCAATCCAACTGGCCAAGGACTTAGCTAGTCCGTCTGACTCTGCCGCGATTAGCTCGGCGAGAAACCTATGGAGCAAGGAGGGGAATATCAGTCCCACCAACCAAGTTTCTCGGGTGGAACCAAAGGCGTCTCGTCGTTTTGCAAAGTAATAGGCGGCGATGAACGTCAGCGTGGCGACCGGGACAAGAAGCGTTGCCCGCCAATGAAGGAAGGGCAGTTGGGACAGATAGGTCATTGCGCCCACCCAGCTCGCCGCCATTAGGCCAGTTAGCCCCATGCCGGCCAACTCGGCGATCCTGGGCACGGGGGAACTCTGTGCGACGGTCCGAGCAGCGGTCGGTTTGTTCAAGCCGGCACTTGCGATTGACTACTGAACACCAAGTCCTCCAAACATAGGAAGTTTACAACGCGGACTGTAGGGTGGCATGCCAGACCACCTGAGGACAGGATTCGCTGGTGTTTTCGGACCTGTGGTTGGCACACGAGGTGACGGGTCGCCGCGAAGCCGATTGCTTGACGCTTGGGAGTCGAAACGCGAGAATTGCCGCGATCGATCGGAACACACGATCGCTACGAACCCGCATGCGGGCCAAATACCATCCAAGCCAAGCACCCCCTGCGAGGATTGAATATGCGCATTGGAAGCGGAGAAACTACCTACACTTGGAATGACGATTGGGCCGAGATCCCGAATCCCGGGGAGGCCAAGGGTGGCTGGGCGCACCACGGGGTAGTGGTGACCGATGCCGGCCATATCATTGCGTCTCACCCCGCCACGCCAGAATTGCTTGAGTTCGATCAGGACGGAAAGCTGTTGGGAACAGTTCCCACGTCGCTGACCGAGTGCCACGGAATGACCCTGGTAAAGGAAGGCGACTCGGAGTTTCTTTGGATAGCCGACATTGGCCGCAAGCGCCACAAGGTGAACGGCGGCTATGAATACATCGAAGCCGAACAGGGTCCAAAGGTGGTAAAGATGTCCCTGTCCGGAGAGACGGTGATGACCCTCGGACGGCCGGCGCATCCCGTGTACGAGAACGGGACTTACACCCCTACGTGGGTTGCGGTTAACGAGGAGCGCTCTGGCGGCAATGGCGATATATGGGTCGCGGACGGATATGGCGAAAACTACGTGCACAGGTTCGACAAGTCAGGCAACTACGTCGGCGGCATCAACGGCGAGGAAGGCAAAACCGGCGCTTTCGACGGACCTCACACGGCGTGGGTAGACACGCGGAAGGACGAGCCGGAGCTTTACATCGGCGACCGTAGCAACGGACGAGTCCAGGTGTACGACCTCGAAGCAACCTACAAGAGGTCATTCGGCTCTGAGTGGGCGCAATCACCCACGGGCTTTGCGACACACGGCGAGTTGATGATAATCATCGAGTTGCACGCGAACTTGGCGATAGTCGACGTCGACGACAACTTAGTAGTCCAAATAGGCACGAATCGAGGGGTCTGCGACGTTGACGGTTGGCCCAACGTGACGAATGCGAACGGAGAGACGGTCCGTACGCATTTATTGGAGACTGGGAAGTTCAATAGTCCTCACGGTGTGGCAACGGACGCCGCCGGCAACATCTACGTTTCGGAATGGCTTATCGGCGGCAGGTACATCAAGCTAGCCAAATAGCGATGGTTGCCGATTTGCGACAAGCATTATCGACTACTGCGGAGCTTGAGTAATGAACACCCCAACATTTGACCTAGAGCACCATTGCGAGCAGATCGAGAACCAGGGATTCACGATCATTCCTAACGCCATTTCTTCCGACCGCGCGCGCGAGGCAATCGTCGCCCTGGAAGAGATCTATGAGCGCGAGCGTACCATCGCCGAGCGTATGGGTGAACAGACCGCAAACCAACGGGTCGTCCGGAATCCCCTCGCCAAACATCCCTTCTTCGAGACCTTTTATCTCTGCCCACCGGTGGTGGAGGTCTGCAAGAGAATCCTCGGGGAAGACATGGTGCTTTATGACACTACAGGGCGCTCCATCAGGCCAAGCGGGGGACGTGAGCAGAGGCATGGATTCCAGGTTCACGTAGACCGCGAGCTGTTCAGTGTGTTGCCCTTCGTCGGAGGAGCTCACATTCCGGTCGCGATCAACGTATTGTGGCCGCTAGTGGACTTCACGGCAGAGAACGGCGCTACCGTAATTTGGCCGGGCTCACACCGATCATTGAAAGTGCCTGAGTCAGAGGGACAGTACCCCGGATATGTGCAGGCGGAGACTCCGGCCGGGTCGGTGATCATGTGGGATGCGGCTACCTGGCACGCCACCGGCCTGAACACCAGCGACCATGTTCGGCATTCGGCGATCGCGTTCTTCCAGCGAAGGTGGGTGAAGGGAATGATCGATAACGATCGCATCATACCGCCGCACGTGAAGCGACGCCTGTCGCCGGAGATGCGCGAGTTGCTGGCGATCGATGGGTCACTGCCGGACTACTCCTCCGTACGTAGTCTGTCTAAAGAAGAGTTGGACAGTCTCTCTCCCTGGGAAAAAGAAGTGATCGGCATCGGGGTCTATTGAGGGGTTCCTCTTTCATCAGAATTAGGATCGGCGCGATTCCCTTCGAAATCCGACGGATTAGCATTCTCAAGAACGTGTGTCCCGAGTTGCCGAGAGTATCCCCATCAATTGCGAGGTGTAGATCATGAAAATCAGCATGTTTCATCTGATGCCCTACCGCGATCTTCCCGAGGACTTCACAGAACGCTATCCCAGCGTTTGGGTGGACATTCCGAGCAAGCTATTCGATCCGGCGAAGGCGCACGTGATGTACAACGAAGCTCTCGATGAGCTAGAGTACGGCGCCGCAATGGGCTACGACGGCATATGCGTCAACGAGCACCACAGTAACGCCTATGGGATGATGCCATCGCCAACGCTGATGGCAGGCGCGTTGGCTCGAAGGACCAAGGACGTGGCGATCATCGTATTGGGCACGTCCGTCGCTCTGTACAACCCTCCGGTGAGAGTAGCGGAGGAGTACGCGATGCTGGACTGCATCAGCGGGGGAAGGGTCGTCGCGGGATTCCCGGTCGGATCGAGCCAGGACTCGAACTTCGCTTACAGCGTGAACCCCGCGATACTCCGCGATCAATACTACGAGGCGGCAGACCTGATTGTCAGAGCGTGGACTGACCCGGATGTCTTCAGCTGGGACGGCAAATTCTCTCAGCTTCGCTACGTGAACATTTGGCCTCGCCCGATCCAAAAGCCACACCCGCCCATTTGGGTGCCAGGGGGCCGGTCGGTGGAGACTTGGGACTGGACACTCGACAAGGGATACCTGTATGCCTATCTGTCCTACAACGGATACAAGCTGGGCAAGAGAGTGATCGACAACTTTTGGAAGAAAGCGGAAGAGAAGAACGTCGAGCCCAACCCATATCACGCCGGCTTCCTTCAACTTGTTGTGGTAGGAGAGAGCCAGAGCGAAATTGAGGAGAAATACGGTCCTCACGTCGAGTACTTCGTCAACAAACTCAACTTCCACGTCCGTCCCGGATTCACCGAGGCGCCGGGATACCGTTCCATCAACTCGCTGAAGGCGGGACTAATGGGCGTGACGAGGGGGCCGGATAACAAGGACGCGGGCAGTTCGTGGAAGGACATTGCCAACAGGGCGGTGGTCGTAGCCGGCACACCAAGCCAGGTAACGGAGCAGCTGGAAGATCTGATCAAGAGCATGCGGATCGGACACCTTATGGTGCTGAACCAGATTGGCTCGATGCCGCATGATCTGGCGATGGAGAACATCAGGCTGACTGCGACGAAGGTGGTGCCGAAACTCCGGCACATCTGGCAGGGGCGAATGGGAAGACAAGTGGTGGCCCCAGCCGCTGCAGAGCCGGCGCCCGCCGGCGGAGGTGAGGTAGGCAAACCCGGTTGCAGGTTCCGCCCGACACTTTGTTTTGCATTTTTGCTCTATTTTGGGGTGTTGCCTGGACCGGAGGACGGTGCGGCCTGGCGAAGAGCGTTTGTTTTGCAATTTTCGTATATGGTTTGCGCACCTCCCGGGCTCCTCTGCGGATGGAAAGGTCAGATTATGCCGTATATATGTTCTATTATTGTACCATTCAGAGACATCCTACGCGAGTCGATCGAGGCCGGCCTGGGAGGGCACGCTCAACCAAGGTACCGACATCAGTTAACAAATCGTCGCGCGTGCATGGCCATGACATGGGCCTCTCAATTGAGGGGGCCCTACATTCGGGATGGAGCACGAACGACAGTTTTAGCTGGCTGCTAAGAGATCAAACCATTGTGAGGGACTTTGCGCGTATTTGGAGGACTATCACGCGTCCCCTATGAGTTAGAATTGATCTACAAGAAATCGTAAATCAGGTGGGAAAGTGCTCGATACACATGCGGCCGTAAAAGAGCTCGTCGAAACCGGCATGGCCGAGGAGCAAGCTGAAGCCGTTGTCAAGGTGGCCAACTCGGTTCACGGACAACTCGCTACCAAAGCTGATATCCAGATATTGGAAAGTAAGATTTCGACGCTGGATGGCAAGATTTCGACGCTGGAGGGCGAGATTTCGACGCTGGATGGCAAGATTTCGACGCTGGATGGCAAGATTTCGACGCTGGATGGCAGGATTTCGACGCTGGATGGCAAGATTTCGGCGCTGGATGGCGAGATTTCGACGCTGGATGGCAGGATTTCGACGCTGGAGGGCGAGATTTCGACGCTGGATGGCAAGATTTCGACGCTGGATGGCAAGATTTCGACGCTGGATGGCAAGATTTTGACGTTGGATGGCAAGATTTTGACGTTGGATGGCAAGATTGCGTTGTTGGCCAGCAGTCGTCCAGCAGCGCCTCGTCGTCGCCAAAGGACCAGCGGGTGGTGGTGCCGGCCCGGCAGGCGTACTCCCACTCGGCTTCTGTGGGCAGGCGGTAGAGTTGGGAGCCGACGCTGGTGTTGAGGGCCGCGGCGAATTGCGCGACGTCGAGCCACGACAAGCCTGCGGCCGGGTAGTCCGGTCCTTGGAGGACGAAATCTAGGTCGGCCCACGGCTGCGTATCCATGACCGCAGTCCACTGTTGCTGGGTGATTTCTGTCTGCGCCAGATAGAAACCCCGGGTAATTTGCACCTCGCGTTGCGGTGCCTCGTCGTCGTCCCGTCCTGGTTCAGTGGGAGGCGAACCCATGACAAAGGTGCCTGGATCAATCCAGACAAAGGCCATCTCGGTCCCATCCGGTAACTCGGCCACCAGCGCGGGTCGGTCCGCCGCTGTTTCCGGCTCGCATCCCCAGGCGAGGAGGGCGAGCAGGAGGAGTTTATAAAGTTTGGGCGCGTACATAGTTACAACTCGGCAACATTGCCCTGCGTCCGGCGCACCGCAAGCCCCTTGCCCTCGGTGATCACCAGCCACTGATCGGCGTCGATGTCGCTGAATTCCTCGACCCGGCCGCCGGGCCAGCGCACCACTAGCCGCTCGACTTTGGTGGCCCGTTGCAAGCCGAAGTGGGCGCGGATGTCACTGTTGCGACAGGAAGCTGGTCCCCGCGGCAATTTGGCGAATCTGGACGCGGCCGGCGACCACGGCCTCAATGCGGGCCCCAATGCCGTCCCGATTGCTCGCGGTGCCGATGAGGGAGGACCTGAAGCCAGCGGTTCCGGTTGCCGCCGTCGTTGCGCAACAGGGTGGGCGTATCGTCGATATTGAGGATGAGGATGTCGATATCGCCGTCGTTGTCGTAGTCGCCAAAGGCCGCCCCTCGGCTCACCTTTTCCACTGCTAGGCCGCTGCCGGCCTGGGTACCGATTTCGACGAAGGAGCCGCGGCCGTCGTTGTCAAAGAGAAAATTGCGCTGGGCGTACCGCGTACCCACATCGTAGTCGTCCAGAACCGGATAGACGTGGCCATTGGCGGCGAATAGATCCAAATCGCCGTCGTTGTCGCGATCGAAAAAGCCCGTGCCCCAGCCCACGAAGGGCATGCTCACTTCGCCCACGCCCGCCGCGTGGCTCACATCGGTGAAAAGGCGTCCCCCTTCACTGCGGTACAAAGTGTAGTAATCCTCGGAGAAGTGAGTGACGAAAAAGTCGAAATCGCCGTCGTTGTCGTAGTCGCCAACGGCGACGCCCATGCCGGCTTGTTCCTCGCCATCGGCACTGTGGCTGGCTCCCGTGGCCAAGGAGACATCTTTGAAGTGCCCGTTGCCCAAGTTGCGCCAGAGCAGATTGGGATCGGTGTCGTTGGCCACGTACAGGTCTAGGTACCCGTCGCTGTCGCTATCGACAAATACGGGTTGGAACCCGTTGTACGCCACCGGGTCAACGCCGATCTGAGCGGTGACATCCACAAAGGTGCCGTCGCCCCGGTTGCGATAGAGCGCGTCCTGTTCTCCCTCATAAGCGTTGGGGCCTTGGAATATCTTGATCCCCTTCCACAACTGATAGAAGATCGGCTTCGGCGAGTTCGTCTGGATTAAAGCGGACAAAATTGGCCACGTACAGATCCACATCCCCGTCCACATCGTAGTCGCCCCAAGCAACGCCCGTGCTCCAGCGCGGATCGGCCACTCCCGGCAGCTTGGGCCACCTCGTCAAAGGTCCCATCGCCCCGATTGCGGTAGAGCCGGTTGGGACCGTAGTTGGTCGCCAAGAGATCGGTGTCGCCGTCGTTGTCGTAATCCGCAGCTCCACAGCCCATGCTCCAAGCCGTGTCGCCTACGCCGGCCGTGCGAGTGACATCGGCGAACGTGCCATCGCCCCGGTTGCGGTAGAGCCGATTGCTGGGCGGGGGATCGGGCAAGGGGTCGAAGGAGGAGCCATTGATTAGGTACGCGTCTAGGTAGCCGTCGTTGTCGTAGTCGAACAGACCCGCGCCGCCGCCCTTGGACTCAATGATATAGGTCTTTTGCGGCTTGCCCGAGACATTGCGCCCATGTAGGCCGGCTTGTTGGGCCACATCGACAAAGACCACTGGCTCGCGCGGCGGTGGAGCTTCTTCACCGCACCCGAGCAACAGCAAGGCCGCGCCGCCCAGCGCGCGGTACAAAGTTTCGCTTTCCGGCCATTACGGCTGAAGTACTGCCTCCTCTACTGGCGGCACCGGGGCAACCTCATGCGCTACCGCAAACGCAAACGAGGCGCTGGTCACCTCCTTGGGGCGGTCAAACGCATCGACCCGCAAGACCATATCCTCCACCTCGACGATGATCGCTCGCACCTCGGCGTGCAGCGGCGCAAAGACCACCTTGCCGGTGTAGTCGTCCCCTTTAAACACAAAGGTGTGCCGCCGGAACAGGGCCTCCCGTACCAAGCCCATGCGCTCCTGATAGTAGTAGTCTTCATTGCCGCCCTTGCCGCGCCGCGCCATGTAATAGCCCTCAAAACTGTGGTCCGCGTCGCGCTTGAGCACACCCCAGTAGCGGTACTCGCCGCCTCGGTCTGTACGCAACACCATCTTCGCCGGATCAACCATCACCTTGGGATAGGTCTGGTTGACCACCGTCAGCTCAAAGACGGTAAAGCGCGGTGGCGCATAGCCCCGGTCCAAGTCGCGGTCCTCTCCATAGGTAAAGGGATTCAGATTCGGCTCGCGGAAGGTAAAACGGGCGTACTCCCGATTCAGGGCCTGATCGCTCAGGTAGCGCAGCTTGAGGCGGAACCCCTCCTGCTCAAAGACTGTGGTACTATCCTCCGCGTCAAAGTAATAGCGCCCATCCTCCAGCAGGACTTCCTGCGGCACCACCCGCAGCGCATAGCGCAAATCCGGCGGAAACCGAATGCAGCCAGCCGCCAAAAGCAGCGCAAGCATACCCCATCCCCATGTTTTCATTCTGCTGCCACCTCGCCCAAGTACGTGCGGCCGATCATCTCTCGATTGCTGCGGGCAAACTCCAAGGCGCGCCATTCCTCCTTTCTCCCCTCTAAGGCCACGACCGCCTCCTCGTAGGCTATGGCGGCCAGCCGCCAGTTGTCCATCTGGTAATAGGACACTCCGATATTGCACCGCGCCGCGGCCTCGCTGGGCGTGTTGGGGTAGCGCTCAATCACCTCCTCCAACACGGCGATGGCTCGCACAAACTCGCCTTCGTCGTACAGCGCCATGCCCTTGCTGTAAAGTGAGTCGGCCTCCGCGTCGGCCAGATAGGCCAGCAACTGGCGCGCTTGCACGGCCTCCCCGGTCTCAGGGAAGCGCTCCACCACCTGCTCGTACAACCGCGACGCCTTGAGGAATTGGTGGCCGTTGTAGTAGTAATCGCCGAGGTGCATCAGCCCCTGATGGGCGCGTTCGTGCTCGGGATACTCGCGCACCAAGCGCAAAAACAGGTCGTTCATCGGCTCGATGCGCTCCAACTCCAACTGGCACCAAGCCGCCCCGTACAGGGCCTCGGGCGCGTCCTTGCTGTTCGGGTACGAGCCGAAAACTCGCTCGTACCACGCCAGCGCCCGCTCGTACTCGGCCGTCTCGTAATACAGTTCTCCAATCAACAACTCGGCCTCCGGTGCCTGCGGCTGCTCGGGATAGTCCGCAACCAACTCCTCAAAGGCCGCTTGAGCCGCCGCCCGTTCGCCCCGCGCCTGCAGGCTGTGCCCCTTGTAGAACAGGGCCGCAGCCTGCAGCCCCCGGCGCGGTGCCATCGCCAAGACCGCGCCAAACGCCTGCTCCGCAGACTCGTAATCGCGCTCGCCCAAGGCCACGCTGCCCAGTTCAAAATGGAACTCCGCGGCCTGAGCC
>CAXXUG010000025.1:0-6104 GCA_963664835.2 Chloroflexota bacterium
TGCTCATCGCCTTGGCCAGCTGTTGGTAGAACTCGTCCGACATCATGTCCGAGACCATCAGGGTGCCGTCGTAGTCCCGCTGAACCGACGCGCCGTAGCCGGTCAGGCGCTGGGCCGCCCAGCCGTTGGCCCCAACCGCCATCGACTCGTCAAGAATATGGATGATCTCCTGCATCTCGGTCTCGTTGGGCTGACGGCTCTTGGCCTGATCCCAGCCGCCCATCACATAGCTGACCAGCGGGGTGACCGGCACGAGCTGGATCATGTTGATGCCCTTGGGCAGGCTGTCGATGTGGTCCATCCACTGCGGGAAGGTTTCCCACGAGAAGGGCATGGTCGCCTTCATGGCGTCAAACGGGATGGCCTCGTTGCGCTCCATCGAATACATTGAACGGTCGGCGTCCTTATGATGGACCGGCGCAAAACCGAAGCCGCAGTTGCCGTTGGTGACCGAGGTCACGCCGTGCCAGCTGCCGATTGTACAGTACGGGTCCCAGTGCAACGGCGCGTCGTAGTGGGCGTGCAGGTCAACCGCGCCCGGCGCGACGATCATGCCCGAGGCGTCGAGGACTTTGGCGCCCTCGTTGGCGTTGATCTTGCCGATTTTGGCGATCTTGCCGTCCTTGATCCCGATGTCGCCGCGGAACGGCGGCACCAGGGTACCATCGACAATCGTCCCATCCTTAATAACCGTGTCAAACTGTGGCATAGGCCCCTCCTTATGGTTGGTAGATTGCTCTTCTCAGACCTCTCAACATCCCCTGTGTGTGCACGATACGCCGCTTTCCGTTTCAAATGCAAGACTTGAGGCATTCCCCTTCGGATCTAGGGCGTGTTCACGATACCGGAGGGCGCCTACGATGAGCGTGAGGTGGATGAAGCCGAGTAAGAGCACGTCGAGCCTGTCAAACCGGGTGAAGATTCGCCGGAAGGCTTTCAAGCGGCGGAACAACGTCTGCCTCTCCAACTCGTTCACCGAACGGGTCTTACGCCGCCTTTTCGACCAAGCCCATATCCCACCCGGAAGACGTCCGGGATGTTGATCCGGCCGTCGCGCAGGCGTAGGAAGACGCCCAGCGATTCGATATCCCGGCGAACGCCGGCGGCGCCCTCGTCAATATGGCTGGGCGGAAGCTTCACCTCGTTCTCCTTCACTTGTTCGACTAGATGATCAAGAACCTTGTTTCTTTTCCAACGTTCCTCGATCTCATCGAAATCGCAGGGCACGACCGTGCCTCGAAGGGGGTCTAGGACTCTGTCCACCCAGGGATAATCTTCTCGAATCTCACTGACTCGTATCTTCGAGGCTTCCTGTACGCCGCTCTTAATGCTGTTGTAGTGCAGAGCGACCCTGTGGTCCGGGTGTTGGTTTGTGGTCTCCTCGGCCGCCGTCCGCAGCGCCGCGAGGAAAGAGCGCGGGCTCACCCTTCCCTCAGTATCCCCCAGATGATTCGGAATCCAGGTGTAAGGGAAGCCGCGTCGGCGGTCTGTTCCCATCCACTGGCCGGCCATGACGTGGAACCTCTCGCGCTGATGATCCTCGTCGGAGACTAGCTGTCGGGGAACGGTGAATACGTGCTTTCCACCTGCCGGGTCAACTTCCACCGTTTTCCACTCATCACTACCAAGAAATGTTCGCAATACGTCACCATGTTGCCCATTGCCGAGAACGTGCCAGAGCAACGCATAAAGATCGCGGCGCGGCCAGTTCAATTCAACGGCTGAGGAAAGGACCTTCGATGCATCCGGGAAGTCGGCGATCTCGGCTTCGCTGACCTGATCGGACCGTAGAAACACCTTCACCCGTAGCCGCTGGTACGAGCGCATATCAAGCGCGGTTTGCAGAAGGCCGCGAATCGCCCGATACATCTCCTTCCACTCGTCGGAACAGCGGTCCAAGGCATCGAACAGCATCAGAAAGTAGACACCTTTCTGATCGAATTCAGCATCGCGTTCCTGAAAGAGACGCTCAATCGCCTCCGG
The DNA here is from genome assembly GCA_963664835.2 of Chloroflexota bacterium. Classification (GTDB taxonomy): domain Bacteria; phylum Chloroflexota; class UBA6077; order FW602-bin22; family JBCLEL01. Next base: position 1,984 of record CAXXUG010000025.1, read on the forward strand.
GTCGTTGGCGACATACTCTACACGGTCCGCCCATGATGGTCGTCGCCGAAGCGGATGATCGTTATCTGCAAGTTGCCACGCCTGCACCGTTCGCCAGATAGTCCGTGGATTGACACTGCCCTCCATTAGAATCCGCAGCACATCCTTGCTCGGATACTCATCGGGATTAGGTCTGACGCCGAATCCCGTTCGTACCTCGGTGTCTTCGCTCAACTTAGACTGCTTGCTTTGCTGGCCAACCAACTGGCGCACCCCCGGATCCTGAAGCGCACTCCACCAGAAGGTCTTTCCGGCGCCTCTCATGCCTGTCACCAGCAAGGTGTCCGGGTCCATCGCCTTGATGTGGGACGGTGGCAGGTAGACACGCTCGGGTTCCGGACTCTCTCCGTGGCTCGTTCCTTCCGGCAGGGTCGCGAATGCCTCGCGGGCGGCCTCGACGCTGATTCTATCGGTCACGAGGTTTCTCCGTAGTCGTTGATTTCCATAAGCACATTGAAACGCTCCAGGAACCGCTTGTAAGCTTGCTCCACGGTCGTCCGCTCCAGGTCGCGTAGCGAAGTACCTGCGGCAAGACCCCGCGTCCAATGAATAGTGAGTGGGTCGTGGGGGGCGCCTTCGTCCTGGAGGTCAAACGAGAACGAGTCATTGGAATCGCCTGACGAGGCCACATCGTCATACAGACAGTCGCGGAACAGGTCCCACGCCCGCTCCCGAAACCCTTGTAGATACCGTTCTGTATCGAGCTCAGGTGTGAGCGCGGAGACGATAGACAGGCGCTCCCGTATTTGCCTTGCCAGATCACGGCGTCGCCAATGCTGGAAGAGGATTTCGTAGTCGGTCCAGTTGCTCGCCGAATCGGTGGCGAACAACAAGACCTGGGCATCGAGGTCGGTGACGGTCGCCGCCGCAATGTCGTGCAATCCGCTACGGCTCTCCAACAGGACGACTTGCGGCTCGAAGTCGGCCTCCAAGCGTTTCAATAGACGTCCCAGACGTATCGTCCATGGAGCGGCGGTATCCATGTAGACGCGACCGAGCTTGGCCAGGTACTCCCCGGGCTCGCGGCCATGGGCGGGCACCACCCGCACGTCGCCATCGAAGTCCTGCGCCCACTGCGGCGCGGCCATCATTTGCTCGATCACTCGATCACTCTGCCCGACCAGATCCTCTACGAACCAGTCGGTGACGCCGAACTCCGGCTGACGGTCGCTGTCGAGCATTGCCGATGACAAGCCCGGCGACTCCAGATCCAGATCAACGACCAGAACCCGCTTGCCGTTGCGCGCCAAATGCCACGCGAGAATCGCCGTGGTGGTGCTGCGTCCAACGCCGCCTTTGACTGAGAAGAGTGTGTAACGCGCCGCTTTCCTCTTCAGGCATACATCGCCGACTGTCCACCAGTCGCTCCCGGTCACCAGACGGTCGATCCAATACACGCCGGGATGGATCTTCTGGGCTGCGTCGTCTAGGTTCTTCAGCAGGCTGGCATCCACGAACAGCACCGCGTCCTCTACGGGATATCCATGCGCGCCCAGAACCTCGTGCAGGCTACTGGCGAGGCGTTGTAGTGGCTCGCGACAGGATTCGTCTTCTTCAAAGGCGTCCGATAGCGATACGCGTACCTTGCCGAACAGATCCCGCACCAAGTAGAGACGGTCGATCTTATCCGGGAACGACTCCAGTGTTTTGAGCAGATGTTTGACGTGGGCAACAATGTCATCGAACGCAACGAACTTGTCGCTCATAGTTCACCATCCTGCCTGGCGAGTTGAACCATTCTTCGAATATCCCAAGTCGCTCTGCGGTGCGGCTCCACATTCGCTTCTTGGAAATGCCTCCGATGCGCATAGCGGTTGTGATGCGACCAGTCTGAGAACGGATAGCCATCTGGAAGTAGGCGCAGATACCGTGCCCCGTCTCGACCTATGGCGAAAGCCAAAAAAACCGGCCAAAGATCCTGAACATGCTTTTGGTATTCCCGATTCTCGGGGCTTTCCGCTAGCGTCAACAGGACATTCCTAGCACCTTCATAACCGCCTTCAGGCCGCATTCTGCGCTGAATCCGTACATCTGATCGGCGTTTGCCCATCTAGCACGATCCAATCAGTAATTCCGCGTCTTCCAAGTGCCGTCGGTGCGCATCGACGAAATCCGCAGGGTGCTGCATCGTTCCGCTCAGCCTTTCCAGTCCGCCTCCTCGGCAATCTTGCCCAAAAAGCTCTTAATCCCGCAGAGTTTGGCAAACCACTCCTCAAGGATCGAAAAATCCTGGGGATGGACATTACAAATCCCCTGTCGCTCAATCCAACCGCGAAGATATCAAGTCTGGGCCAATTATGAGAGCCTCCCCTTATTGAGTCAACGATATAAGCCATCGGAGGGAATGACCTGAAAGGCCACGTTTGGAGGCTGAGGAGTTGTAACGGAGCAACTCGTGCGCATTACCCTGGGGCCGTCTCGGTAGACCGTCCCAGCGCACGGGCGCATCCAGACGGCCCTGGGGCAGGGCTGTAGCATGTGTCAGGAGCTGGCTGAGCCAGTACAAGCGGCCGACGACGCTGATGAGCAACGGCCAGAACCTGGACTGTTCTCCCGGCTTCACGATACAGAATCGTGGCTCACTTTTCGGCGAACCTCGTCAGCAGAGATGGGCTGTATCTCTCCTCGATCAAGCTCGCGCGCTCGACGGTCGGCCTCAATAAGCCAAGCCTGCTCTGCCTCTTCTTCGGACAGGGTGTCGAGACTCAAGAGCAGTTTTTGGGCAAGTTTGGCGCGATCTTCCGGGGACAGACGCAGGGCTTCGTGCTCGACGGCTTTGAGATCCATACTGTTACCTCATTGCTTCTCGTAGCCGGGGGTTTCGGGGATTCTGCTCTTCTAATTCCCGGACACCGAGTCGACCTGACCGAACAGGTCTGAGAGCCGCTGCACGTCCTCTTCGATAAGCGGCGGTTTGAGCAGCGCGGCGACGTTAGCCTGCAGGTGTTCGAGCTTGCCGGTGCCGGTCAGCACCACGTCAATGCCGGGCTCGTGGCGGCAGTAGCGGTAGGCAGCCTCGGGCAGGCTGGCCGCTTTGCCGCTTTGGGTGAGGAAGCCGAGCGGGTCGGCCGCCTCAGCCGCCTCGACGGCCAGCTGGCCGCTGTCCCTCAGCTCGGCCAGGACGGTCTTGAGCCGGGCCGTTTGGCTGAGGGCCGTGCGCACGGCAAACATGCCCAACACCCCGATGTTGCGGGCCTGGGTGTGGGGAAATACGCGGCTGCGGGCGGACTGGTTCAGCAGGCTGAAGCCAACCATCATGACATCCCAACAGTCCGCCCGCACCGCCTGTTGCAGCATACGATGGCCGGAGTCGCGGCTGAACGCCTCGGTGATGCCGATACAGCGCAGCTTGCCCTGCTCGCGCATGGTGGTGAGGACCGGAACGAGAACCTCGTGGGCAAAGCGGTACTGCTCGGGCCGCACGCCGTGCAGAAAATAGATATCAACGTAGTCGGTCCCGAGCCGCCGCAGGCTGTGCTCAAGGCCGCGTCTGAAGGCGCCGGCCGGATCGGGATGGTCGTCAGCCGGCAGCAGCTTTTTTGTCGCAATGACGACCTGATCGCGCCGGACGTCCTGGAGCGCCTTGCCGACAATGGCTTCGGTGCCGTAGGCCTCGGCCGTGTCGATCAGGTTGACGCCCAGATCCAGGGCCTGGCGCACCACGGCGATTGATTCCTGCTCGCTGTTGCCGGTGGCCGTGCCGAGGCGGCTGTGCCCGCCGCAGCCCAGACCGGCGATACTGACCCGCAGGCCGCTGCGTCCCAGACTGGTGTATTCCACGTCGATGTCTCCTGAAATGAGAAGCGGATCACTCGGGATGATCCGCGCTCCTGTGATTACTTGAAGAACCGATCATACCACTCAAGCGCCAGGCGAGACGAGGTCTCGAACCACTGGCCCTCGTAGATCTCATAGTGGGTGATGGGCAGGACCTCCAGCTTCTTGGGCTCCTTAGCTCGTTCGTACAGTTTCCGATAGCCATCAATCGGACAAATGGAATCCTTCTCCGCCCCGATCAGCAACAGCGCTCGGGGCGAGATCCGTTCGACCACGTCAATCGGCTTGTATTCCAGGGTTTTTTC
>CAXXUG010000026.1:0-8195 GCA_963664835.2 Chloroflexota bacterium
TTGGTGCTGCGTAGCGCCACCTTAGACCCGGTTGGCGAGGGCTTCTCCGACCTGCTGGAAGCGATCGAAACATCGAATATCCCTATCTTGATCCAAACGCACGATTGGGCCCGTCTGCCGGAGAGCTTCCACCCGGGAGATCGAGCGAGACTACGTGGTCGTGCAGGAGCGAGCCATAGAGCCAACGGTGAGGAGTGATTGGCGCAGGGTCGATTTGGGCGAGGTGAACTGACCTTATCCTCAGTAGCGTGGACAAAAAGACGAAGTATGCTGAGCGCCCCATCCAACTCTGTAACTACATGGACGTGTACAGCAACAGCTTCATCCATAAAGACATGAGTTTCATGAAGGCGACTGCGACCGAACGAGAAATTTCAAAGTGTTCACTATACGCGGGAGATGTCGTCATCACAAAGGACTCCGAAAAATACGATGACATTGGTGTTCCGGCGGTTGGTGCGAGAAGATGTCTCCAATCTCGTTTGCGGCTATCACTTGGCAATCCTCCGCCCCCCGTGCGTCGGACGTTGACGGGAGCTATTTATTTTACGCATTAAGTGAAGATAAAGCTCAAAGGCAGTTCCACGCATACGCGAATGGAGTAACAAGATTCGGGCTGCGGAAGGCAGACATCGGTCTGGTGAGAATTCCGCTTCCGCCCCTACAGGAGCAGCGAATCATTGCCCATGTGCTGCGGGCACTGGACGACAAGATCGAGCTGAACCGGCGCATGAACGAGACGCTGGGAGCGATGACGCGGGCACTGTTCAAGTCGTGGTTCGTCGATTTCGATCCCGTCCGAGCCAAGATGGAGGGACGTGACCCAGGTTTGCCCAAACCTGTCGCCGACCTCTTTCCCGACGGTCTCGTGGAATCGGAGTTGGGAGAGATCCCGAAAGGATGGAAGGTTGCCCCCCTATTAGAGTATATCGATGTCGCAAGAGGATTATCATATAAGGGGTCAGGACTGTCCAAAGACGGATTACCGATGCACAACCTGAACTCGATCTTCGAGGGTGGCGGATACAAGGATGACGGCATCAAGTTTTATAGTGGCAATTATCGGGGCCGACACCTAGTACGATCTGGGGATGTGATAATCGCTAACACAGAGCAAGGCCATAATCGTCTACTAATTGGCTTTGCGGCAGTCGTGCCAAAGCACTTGGGAAACTTTGGGCTATTCAGCCATCACATATATCGAGTGCGACCCAAAAGCGAATTCGATTGTGCCCCTGACTTTGTTTGCCATCTACTGAACACCCCGACCATGCATGGCATCATCAGCGGGTACGCAACGGGGCACCACGGTCAACATGCTGCCAATTGATGCGTTGAGGCTTCCATCGATATTCGTGCCACCGGCCAAGTTGGTAGCTGTTTTCACTTCAATTGCAAAACTGGCGCGTACTAGGAAGGAGAAGTCGATTACAGAATCTCGCATGCTCGCAGCTCTGAGGGACACACTACTTCCCGAAGCTAGTGTCAGGTGAATTGCGAATAAAGGAGTCTCCAAGCCTCAGTATTAACACCCTAATTTGAATCGCTCAAATCGCCTATGGGAATACGAATTCAACCACGCGAGATCAGTGTACCGGAGAACGACCCATTCAAGAACGACCTGCTCGGTCGGAAGGAGCCGGTGGAGGTGCTTACCCACCTCGTTGGTTCTCTCGAAGGCCCATGTGTATTGGCCGTCGATGCCGAGTGGGGAAACGGAAAAACCACGTTCCTCAAGATCTGGGCCCAGCACCTGCGCAACCATGAATTTGCGGTTGTCGAGTTCAATGCATGGACGACTGACTTCTCTGGAGACCCTTTTGTTGCGCTGACCACAGAATTGACGGAGGGTCTCCAGGAATGCACGGACACAAATCGCTGGCATCGGAAATTGGCGCGACAAAGAAGGCGGCTAAGGAAGTTCTTCGACGGGCCATTCCGGGTGTGATTCGACTCGCAACCGTGGGCATCCTGGATGTTGGTCCAATGATGGAGAAGGAGGTCGGACAAGCCCTTACATCCTACGCCGAGGACAAGCTGGTCGAATACCGTGAAGCCACAGAAGTCAGTTCAGAAGTTCGGAAACGCCCTACAAGAAATGGCGAAAACATTGTCACGATGCAGCAAGAATCACCCTTTGATCATAATGATTGATGAACTGGACCGGTGCCGCCCTTCGTACGCTGTGGAGTTACTGGAGATCGCCAAGCACCTATTCGCTGTGGACAACATTGTCTTCGTGCTGGCGCTCAATCGTGCTGAGCTTGCGCATTCGATCAAAGCTCTTTATGGGAATGAATTTGACGCCATAGCCTATCTGCAGCGGTTCTTTGATGTGGACGTCCGACTCCCCGACCCTGATCGAGACGGTTTTATAGATACACTTCTCGATGCCACTCAGATAAACGAGTTCCTTAGTCGGACTCACGATATAAATGCACGACAATATGCTGATCTTTTTCGCAACATGATGAAGGGCTTCTTTCATACGCCTGACCTCAGCCTTCGACGGATTGAGCAAGCAATCCATCGTCTGGGATTGGTGCTCGTGTCGTTGCCCAGCAACCAGCAGTCGTTCTCGATAATGGCCATTGTAGCTTTGATCCTTCGAACGATCGACCCTGATCTATACCGGCGGTTCGTGGCCGGCGAGGTCTCGGATCTCAATGTCTCTGAAACAGTTTTCAGTAGCACTGGACTAGAAGCTCTGCAACATACGAATACGGGTCGCGTGTTCGAAGCCATGATCATTGCGGCAGCACGGGAGCAGAAGCTCATAGAATCTTATCCGAAGGACTCGATTGACTCGGTCTCGCCGCTAATTCAGCGATATCGGGACCCTCGCTTCCGCCGTGGATACAAACGATGTTCCACACGACCCGGAGCGAGCGCATGCAAGTTTGGTCATCAAGATAGTCGAGCAGATTGAGAACGACCTGAAACACCAGCAAGAACAGTTCGTTGGATTCAGTCAAGTAGTCCAGCGACTCGAGCTACTGTCTCCTGACCTTATTAGCAAACGGTAATGAGTAGTATTACAGAATCCACCATCGAGAACGCCGCCCTTCGCTGGCTGGAGAACCTCGGTTGGCAGATAGTCCACGGTCCCGATATCGCTCCGGATACGGTGGATTCCGAGCGTGGAGACTACGGCGACTTGGTGCTTACCCGGCGACTCCGAGAGTCCCTTAGAAGCCTCAACTCCCGACCTCCTTGCCAAGTCACTGGATGATGCCTTCCGCAGACTGACCCGTCCAGATGGGCCGACGCTGGAGGCTCGCAACCGTGCCTTCCACCGGATGCTGGTGGAGGGCGTGACGGTGGAGTACCGCACCGGGGACGGCACGGTTCGCGGTGATCAGGCCCGCGTCATCGATTTTGAGAATCCTGCCAACAACGACTGGCTGGCCGTCAACCAGTTCACAGTCACCGAGAACAGGAACACCCGCCGGGCCGACATCGTTCTTTTCGTCAACGGCCTGCCCCTCGGCGTGATCGAGCTCAAGAACCCGACGGGCAAAGACGCCACGATCTGGACCGCCTGGCAGCAACTCCAGACCTACAAGGCCGAACTGTCCTCCCTGTTCTCCATGAACGAACTCCTCATGGTCTCCGATGGCATCCAGGCCCGCATCGGCTCTCTCACGGCTGGTCGGGAGTGGTTCAAGCCTTGGCGGACGATCTCGGGGAATGCCCAGGCCGATTCTCCAATGACCGAGCTTCAGGTGACGCTGGAGGGGACCTGTACACGGCACCGTTTTCTCTCAATGGTCCGTGACTTCATTGTCTTCGAGGACGACGGAAGCGGCGCTCTGGTCAAAAAAATGGCCGGCTACCACCAGTTCCACGCGGTCCAGGTGGGCGTCACCGAGACCCTGCGCGCCGCCCGATTGCAGAACACCATGGACCGGGTCGCGGAACGGCGCGGACGCTACGGGCCGGCGAAGCGACCCGGCGGCAGCTTCGGGGACCGGCGCATCGGCGTGGTCTGGCACACCCAGGGTTCGGGCAAGAGCCTGACCATGGCCTTCTATGCCGGGGCCATCATCCGCGAGCCGGCCATGGAGAACCCCACCGTCGTCGTCCTGACCGATCGCAACGACCTGGACGACCAGCTCTTCGGCACCTTCTCCCGCTGCCGGGACCTCCTGCGACAGCCGCCGGTGCAGGCCGAGAACCGGGTCGACCTGCGCCGGCGGCTGTCGGTGGAGTCCGGCGGAGTCGTCTTCACCACCATCCAGAAGTTCTTCCCCGAGAAGAAGGGAGACACCCATCCGACCCTTTCCCGGCGCCGCAACATCGTGGTGATCGCCGACGAGGCCCATCGGAGCCAGTACGAGTTCATCAGGGGCTTCGCCCGCCACCTGCGCGACGCGCTGCCCCGAGCCTCCTTCGTCGGCTTCACCGGAACGCCCATCGAACGTCGAGACGCCAACACGCGCGCGGTGTTCGGCGACTACATCAGCGTCTACGACATTCAGCGTTCCGTCGATGACGGGGCCACCGTCCCCATCTTCTACGAGAGCCGACTCGCCAAGCTGGCCCTGGATGAGATGGAGCGCCCCCGCATCGACCCGAAGTTCGAAGAGGTCACCGAAGGCGAGGAGGTCCAGCGCAAGGAGAAACTCAAGACCCGATGGGCACAATTGGAAGCCATCGTCGGGACCGAAGAGCGGCTCAGACTGGTCGCCCGGGACATCGTGGATCACTACGAAATGCGTCTCGAAGCCTTGGCCGGCAAAGCCATGGTGGTGTGCATGAGCCGCCGGATCTGCGTCGAGCTCTATCGGGAGCTGGCGCGCCTTCGGACAGACTGGCATCACCCGGAGGACGACAAGGGACGCCTCAAGGTCGTGATGACCGGCTCGGCATCCGACCCGCCCGACTGGCAACCGCATATTCGCGACAAACCCGGGCGCGAGGCTCTGGCCAGCCGTTTTCGCGACCCCGCCGATTCGCTGCAGATGGTCCTGGTTCGAGACATGTGGCTCACCGGCTTCGACGCGCCGAGCCTGCATACCATGTATCTGGACAAACCCATGCGGGGTCACGGCCTGATGCAGGCCATCACCCGGGTCAACCGGGTGTTCAGGGACAAGCCGGGGGGTCTCGTCGTGGACTACCTGGGCCTCGCCCAGGAGCTCAAACGCGCCCTGGCGACCTACACCGAGAGCGGCGGAAAGGGTCCGACGGCCGTCGATCAGGCGGAAGCGGTGGCGGTGATGCTGGAGAAATACGAGGTCTGCTGCGGCCTGTTCCACGGCTTCGACCGGTCCAGGTGGATCGACGGCACTCCCCAGGAACGTCTGAGCCTGCTGCCGGCCGCGCAGGAACACGTCCTGGCGCTGGAGAACGGCAAGGACCGGTGTGTCAAGTCGGTGCGCGAGCTTTCTCTGGCCTTCGCCCTCGCCGTCCCCCATGAGGAGGCGCTTCGGATCCGGGATGACGTGGCGTTCTTTCAGGCCGTGCAGTCGGTGCTGTCCAAGCGCTCCCCGGCCGAGGTCCGGTCCCGGGAGGAGTTGGACCACGCCGTGCGCCAGATCATCTCCCGCGCCGTGACCTCCGAGGGGGTGGTGGACATCTTCGCCGCCGCCGGGTCTGGACAAGCCCGACATCTCCATCCTCTCCGATGAGTTCCTGGCCGAGGTGCGAGGGATGCCCCATCGCAACCTCGCCGTGGAGCTGCTTCAGAAGCTGCTCAAGGGGGAACTGGCCACCCGCCGCCGGAAGAACGTGGTCCAGGCCCGTTCGTTCGCCAGGTTGCTGGAACAGACCCTGCGCCGGTACCAGAACCGGGCCATCGAGGCGGCACAGGTGATCGAGGAGTTGATCCAGTTGGCCCGAGAAATGCGTGAGGCGGACGCTCGGGGCGAGGAGCTCGGGCTGTCGGAAGACGAACTGGCCTTCTACGACGCCCTGGAGACCAACGACAGCGCGGTAAAGGTCCTGGGAGACGAGACCCTGCGCACCATCGCCCGGGAGCTGGTCGAGACCGTCCGCAACAACGTCACCATCGACTGGACGCTACGCGAAGACGTGCGCGCCAAGCTCCGCGTATTCGTCAAACGCACGCTGCGCAGATATGGCTATCCCCCGGACAAACAGGAGAAGGCGACGCGGACGGTGCTCGAACAGGCGGAGGCGTTGTCGGCCGAATGGGTAACATGATGTATCGTCAAGGAGAAGAAAGACTTGAACTGGCGCGAACACATCACGGTAGACCCTGAGATCTGCCACGGCAGGGCGTGTATCACCGGCACCCGTGTTCTGGTGACCGCGATACTCGACAATTTGGCAGCCGGCTTGGACGCTCACGAAGTCGCTGGTTCATATCCGTCGATCACGACCGAATCCATCCATGCGGCAGTTTGTTACGCGGCGGAACTGGCGAAAGAGAGAGTGGTCAAGCTGCCAGTGTAGTTCATGCGCTTCAAGCTGGATGAGAACCTGCCGGTGGAACTCGCTGACCTGTTCCGCCAAGCCGGGCACGACGCCGTGACCGTACTCGATCAGGGACACGGCGGCTCTCCGGACCGGCGCCTCGCGAACATCTGCCGTCTGGAAGACCGCACGCTCGTTACGTTCGACACGGACTTCGCTGACATCCGGGAATACCCGCCACGCTCTCATCCGGGAATCGTCGTGTTCCGGCTCGAGAATCAGGCACGGGATCACACGCTGGCCGTTGGCGCGCGTTTTCTCCGATTGCTGCCCGAAAACTCTTTTGATGGGCAGCTTTGGATCGTGGAAGACACGCGAGTTCGCATCCGGGAGTGAGCATGATCCCCAAGGAACGCAAGCTGCTGGCCAAATACCCAACGCCGCCGAGAATCGAGTCACTGAAAGTGCGGAACTTCCGGGCGCTACAAGAGGTGGAATTCAACAACTTGACGCCGTTGACGGTGCTGCTTGGTCCCAACGGAAGCGGCAAGTCGACGCTGTTTGACGTGTTCGCTTTTCTTGCAGAGTGTTTCGACGCCGGCTTGCGACGTGCTTGGGACCGGCGGCGGCCGAGCCAGGGAGCTCAGGACCCGCGGCGCCGGGGAGGCGGTGACCATCGAGATCGAATACCGCGAACGTCCCGAAGCGCCGCTGATGACCTACCATCTGGATCTGGATGAGCAGGACGGCGGGCCCGTCGTTGTCCGCGAATGGCTGGCGTGGAAACGGGGTCGCTACGGAGCACCATTTCACTTTGTTGATTATCGCCGGGGTGACGGTTGGGCCGCGAGCGGCGAAGCGCCGGACGTGGAGGACGATAGGGTACCCATCCCGCTCACATCACCCGATCTGCTCGCCATCAATGCGCTGGGCCAGTTTCAGGAACACCCGCGGGCGGCGGCACTGCGCGATTTCATCATGGGGTGGCACGTGTCCTGTCTTTCCACAGAAAGTGCCCGCGGCCAACCGGAAGCGGGGCCGCATGAAAGACTGACCAGAACCGGAGACAATCTCGCCAATGTCATCCAGCACCTGGCAGAGCGACATCCGGATCGACTCGAACGTATCTTCCAGACTCTGCGCAAGCGAGTGCCGCGCATCGAGCGCGTGCTGACCGAGACAATGCCGGACGGCCGGCTACTACTCCAGATCAAGGACGCCCCGTTCATTCGGCCGGTGCTGGCCCGTTTCGCCTCCGACGGCACCTTGAAGATGTTGGCCCTATCTGGTGCTACTGTACGATCCAAACCCACCGCCCTTCATCGGAATCGAGGAGCCGGAGAACTTTCTGCACCCGCGTCTGCTTTACGAACTGGCCGAGGAGTGCCGTGCGGCCAGCGAGCGTACTCAATTGCTCGTCACCACCCATTCACCATTTTTCCTAGACGCGCTACAGCCCAAGGAAGTCCGCATTCTGTGGCGGGATGAGGACGGTCACACGCAGGCGCGTCGAGTCGACCAGGTGCGCGGCGTACCCGAGTTTCTGGAAGCAGGCGCACAACTCGGCGACTTGTGGATGGAGGGCCAGTTCCGCGTGGGCGATCCCCTGGTGGACGAGGGTGGCCCGATGTTGGTTCAATAGTAACCGGGAGGGAAATCACTCCCCTTGGTGGAGCGCTGTTTCACTCTGATTCCGTGGCCGGCGATCCGACGAAGGCGCGAAGCTCCGTGGCGACCGCTGCAACTCCGTCCGTTGTCGACAAACTGCCACGTCCAGCTCCTTGAATTTACAGGACGCCGGCACTGGATCGTGC
>CAXXUG010000027.1:0-106395 GCA_963664835.2 Chloroflexota bacterium
CCAAGGAAAGCGGAATCTCGGGCCCGACGACGACGAGGTCGAACGCCTCGCCGGCGGCGTAGGCGGTAAGTCCAGCAATGTCGGTGACGCCGATCGGCACGTTGGTCGCCACAGCCGACGTACCGCCGTTGCCCGGAGCGCAGTAGACCTCACAAACCTGGGACGACCTGGACAGCGCCCAACAGAGCGCGTGCTCGCGAGCGCCTTCCCCGACTACGAATACGCGCTTAGACACTGCTCACTCCCACTCGATCGTCGCCGGCGGCTTGGTGCTGATATCGTAGACCACCCTGTTGACACCGGGTATTTCGTTGACTATGCGATTTGAAACGTGGGCCAACAGATCGTATGGCAGACGGTTCCAGTCAGCGGTCATGAAGTCGTCCGTCGTAACCGCGCGAAGGGCGACGACGTTGTTGTAGGTCCGGCCATCGCCCATCACACCGACGGATCTCGCATCTGTGAGCACCGCCAGCGCTTGCGATACGGAGCGGTAGAGGCCGGCTCCGCGCAGCTCATCGACGAACCTGGCGTCGGCCTCGCGCAGAATGGAGAGCCGTTCGGGGGTTACTTCGCCAAGAATTCGAATGCCGAGGCCCGGTCCGGGAAACGGGTGCCGCCAGACGATGTTTTCCGGCAGGCCCAACTCCTCGCCGAGAACGCGCACCTCGTCCTTGAACAGGTAGCGCAGCGGCTCGACGTTGGTCAACCCCATGCGCTCCGGTAGGCCGCCGACGTTGTGATGGGTTTTTATTGTCTGAGCCGCCGGATTTTCGGCGGTTGCGCTCTCGATAACGTCGGGGTACAGGGTTCCGTGGATGATGAACTGATAGTCGCCGAGCCGGCCGGCCTCGCGCTCGAAAACGCGGATGAACCTCTCGCCGATGATTCGGCGTTTCTGCTCAGGGTCGATCACGCCATCGAGCGCGGAAATAAACTCAATACTCGCGTCGACGAAGACAAACTGGCCGGCGAATCGGGAGGAAAACACCTCGCGAACCTGCTCTGCCTCGCCCTTGCGCAAGAGACCATTGTCGACGAACACGCAGGTCAGCCGGTCTCCCAACGCCCGCTGGGCAACGGTAGCGGCGACCGCGGAATCGACGCCGCCGGACAGGGCACAGATCGCCCGTCCCGCACCTACCCGCTCACGGACCAATGATTCAGCCGCCTCGGCGAGCGCGTGGGATGTCCAATCGCCGGCGCAGCCACATACTTTAAAGAGGAAGTTGGCGATGAGCTGTTGGCCCAGCGGCGTGTGCACAACCTCCGGATGGAACTGGAGTCCGATGACACCGTCCCTGGCCATCGCGGCGGCCGGCGAGCTCTCGTTCCGGGCGATGACGGAGAAACCGGGAGGCATACTCTCGACTCGGTCGCCATGGCTCATCCAGGCGTCAATCTCGGCCGGCAGTCCGGCCCACAGGTCGTGGGACTCGGTGAAGGCGACTTGAGCACGGCCGTACTCACGAACGTGGGAGTTGGCGACGTGACCGCCAAGCTGGTGGGCCAACGCCTGCATCCCGTAGCAGATTCCAAGGATTGGCAGGCCGGCATCGAGAATATGCTCTGCTATGAACGGCGCATTTGGCTCGTAGACGCTGGCGGGCCCGCCGGAGAGAATGTATCCGACAGGCTCCCGGGCGGCGAAGTGCGCGGCCGGCGCATCCCAGGGTATCAGCTCGCAGTAGACGTTCACTTCGCGGACGCGCCGAGCAATGAGCTGGCTGTACTGCGATCCGAAGTCGACTACCAGTACGGTTTGATGCTTGCCGATAGCCACCTTGTCCCTGACCGTCGTGGTTTGGGGGCGCCTACTTTTCCGAACCGGACTCAGCCGCCGATGCTCCGGCCGCGGCGCCCTCTTCAGACTGTTGCTCTGCTTTGTCGTTATTCTGGTCCGGCGGGAACACCCGCGTCGCGGCGCCGACCGACTTGACCTTAACAAGGCCTCGGCGCTGGACCTCCAACAGGAACTGCTTGAACTGCTTGAAGCCCCGGGCCTTCTCGTCAAAACCGCCAATCCGCTTGGTCAGTCGGTTCTTGACGAATGCGGCGCCGACATAGGGTTTCTTGTCGGTTACCGCGGCAGTCACAATCGCGGCCGCTTCCACGAACGGATCCGGCTGTTCCTCTTCCGGCTCGGTCTCATCGTCGGCCTCGGCCGGCTCAGCGGCGACCTCCGCAACGGGCTCGGGAGCGGCGGCCGGCTGTTCCTCGGCGGCAACCTGCTCGGGCGTCTCGACCGACGGAGGCGCTTGATCTTGGGCGGACGCTGCCGGCGCCTTTTCTTCGACAGTCTGCTCGGCCACCGCAACGGCCAACGGATGATCTTCATTAAGGTGGCACATCCTCACCCGGTGGCGGGAGCTGCCGATCTCGATCTCACGAGGCTCCTTGTCAACCGTTATCACGTTGTCCTTTACCAGCCGGTTCAACGAGCTACGGGCCTCGGCGTCAACGCCCGCTTCAGGAAGGTTCTGAGCCAAATGATTCGTCAGATTGGTCAGGACATACGTATAGGTAAGCCAACGCGAACGGGTACGCAGCTCGGAGACGAACCGGACCACATCCATCATCTGGTCGTCGACTGTATCCGGAGTGAGCTGAGGCTCCGCCGGCGTCTCGTCCCGCGTGGGCGCGGCAGCCGGCTGGTCCGCTTCCGGTTCGGGCTGAGCCGTCTCCTCCGGCTTCTTGAGCGCGGTCACCCACAGCACCGGCCCCTCGCGCTTGGTCTCGATCAGGCCGTGCTCTTCCGCAACGTCGAGGAGGTCCTTGAAGCGGCGGAAGCCAAGTTCCTTTTCGTGGAATCCGCTGTGCCGGCCGTGCATAAGGTCGCGAAGATTGGTACTGCGAACGCGGGCCCTGCCGGCCGCTTCCTTCTCGGCCAGTATGCCCAGGAGCTTGTCGATGACCTGCCGGACTTCCGCGGTGAACTCGGTAGTGGGTGCGGAAGACTCGCCAGAGGGCGTCGAATCTTCCTTGGAGCCCCTCGAGGCCTTGGCCGGCGTTTGCTTGGCTTGCGCGGCGGGGCGCACGGGCTCGACTTCGGCGGCCGGCGCCGGCGTTCTCGCGGTGGCCGTCGATGAAGACTGAGACCTCGTTTGCCGGCCGGAATCCGAGCGGCGGCGGCGATTATTGGTCGGAGGCGGCGGGGCCTGTAACGTCGCCGGATCTACCAGGGAGCGGTAAGGTATGAACTCATCCGCCATGTCCCTGAGTATCGCGGCGACCAGGTCGGGGCCTATTACGATGACTCGCTTGCCGCGCAACTGGGTCAGCCGGACAACCGGCACCATATCCTTGTCGCCGGATATCAGGACATAGACCTGGATTTCCGGCATCAGATGCAAGAAGTCGACACAATCGGCGACCATACAGGGATCGGCCAGGCTCTTGCCCTTGGGACCGCCGGGCTGATTGTCCGACTCGAATCGGAAGGTGGGAGCGTAGACCGGCTCGACGCCGGCACGGTATACGGCCAGGCGTTCGCTGGTCATTTGCCACTCGGAGTAGGCCCGAGCGACCACTATTTCACCGTAGCGCTGGGCGGCGCCGACTAGCGCCGGGACATCGGGCAGCAAACCTCCCATGTCCGCGGAGGTGCTGATGGCGAGATTGTCCCAATCGATAAAAAGCGCAACCTTGGTTGGTTGATCATTATTGCGAACCATGTCTCGAAAAAGTTCCTCTTTCCTGGATAAAAATAAAAAAGCCTGGACTCAGCTTCGCGTTCAAACAGCGAAGAGCCAGGCAATAAAGACAAAACCGAGGGCGAAAGTCCGATCTTCCTAATCTGCTCCTGCGGTGATAGACAACCGGCGACGCACTTCTGGCGGCCACCGTGCACATGTAGAAATATAGCAAATTGAGCGCCGGCGAGTCAACGAAGCGAATGCCGGTTTCGGGCGGTCTTTAGCCGGAGAGTGAATAGGCCGGTGGCGGGGACCACAACATTTCTGATCCAAGTGAGGAAAGATTGATCCGCGGGGTAGTCACTGGCGGGGGAACAGAGGTGACCAGCCGCTGTTTCTTGACCAAAGGATCGGCAACGTGTTGTTCGGACAACTCTGAGAGAACACCAATAACGCCTGCGTGTCTGCGTACCCGAGGGGGTGTTTCGGCTCGAGCGTAATACCCTTAGTCTCAGCTACTCGCTCGGCCCGTTCTCGTTCAACTAGATCGGGAAAAACCGCAGACTCTTTGGAGAAAGCCCTGTCTTCGGGCCCCAACTCCTCGCAGAAGTAAACTGCCGCATCTAGGCCTTTGTTGTGAATAAACCGTTCGACCTTTACGCGGGCCTGATCAAAGCCAACCAAGGTAACTAGAATGATCTTTATCCCAACTTTGTTCGCCTGCCAAAGTAGATCCAAGTTTCTGTTCAGTCCCGCGACCAAGGTCTGTCCGCTTCCAGAGAAATCGTCGACTAGCACAAGTCGCTGAACCTTATGACCGTCCGCAATTCTCTGCTTCAGCGACTCAAGCGAAACTACGGATTCAGCAAATATTTGATTTTCACTTGCAAACAACCTGCAATAGGTCAATCCAGATTTAGCCGGAGAGGCGTCAAGTGAACTGACTAAGATGTCCCGTCGTCGGACTCTCGCGCCTGACTGTATGACGGTCAGCATTTCTCGCGTTACAATTCCGAACGCCTCGTGCATTTTGGTTCGAACGGTATGCTCGTCATAGACGCTGACTTTGGACAGCAACTGGAACATCAGCCGCTGGTCATCCAAGCTGTCGAACTGTTCAAGCCACTTTCTGACCATAGACGGCTCAATGGTTCGACCGCGGAAGCTGAATTGCCTCCACCCCTCGCATAGACTTGAGACTTCAGCATCCTTGACCCGTATGAGTTCCTCATCTTCCAACCTAGATTTCAAATGATCCAATTCCCGAGAGTCCGCTAGCAACTCCCCGACACCCTTGTCCTTCAACCAAGATCGAAATAGCGGGATCTTAGGAGTGATATTTCCTTGCTCATCCTCAACGAAAATCTTCCGGCGAACAAAATCCTGGAGCGTTACTCGGAAAGTCTGCCTTTCGACCGGAAGATCGGCTGCATTCCCAAATTCCGCCCATATGGTTTTGGCATCAGCGGAAGAGTGTTTGCGAAATGCTCGGCCAACTGAGATTAATACCGAGCAACGTTCGATGCGCCGTCGTTCGATATCGTCCCCGGCTTCTGCTAAACCGTCAGTCCAAAAGTGGGTGAAGGAGTTCGCGCCAATTTTCTTAAGCGCGTTGTTTATTGCGGTTGCAACGTCGACTTCGCTGGCGTCGCTGAAACGGTTCTCAACCAAATATTCGAACAGTTCGGTAGCCAATAGCTTCGCAAAGTAGGGGTTGCCAGCACTTGACTCGAATAATTCATCCAGGGCAGTGTCACTTATCGTTAACCAGTCCTCTACTGGCTTGCGGATTAGCTCGGCAAAATCGCTCCAGTCACTGGATTTGTCAAAGCAATCTACTTCAACTGGTCTGAACTTATTGAGACGATCTCCCTGACGCTTCACAATTTGCTGCATGTTTTCTCCACCTACTAGGAGAAACCCGCAACCCCGCTTATTGCTTATCTGCCGCAAAGGTTGGAATAGAGATGTGCTTAGATCGGACCTCCTGAAAAGCTCAGGTGGCAATTCATCGAATTCGTCAAGTATGAAGAGTAGTCGCAGATCTTTGTCGGTTAGAGCTCGATCAACGAAATTTGAAAGAGGGGCGAGTCCATTCGTGAAATCCGGACACGGCAAATGTGCTAGACTAGGAATGCTCTCCCTGATAGCCTCAGTCAGAACATCTCCTAAGTTCCTCAAGGTGCTGATTGCGTCATCGCCGACGTAATCACCACTGCCCTTGCTTATAACGATCCACTTCGTGCTTGGAATAGACTTAAGGTGTTCCGCCACTGCGTTAGCCAAGGACGTTTTGCCGACGCGTTTCTGACCGCATATGAAGGCTGAGCCGACGGTCTGAAGATTGGTTAGTCGAACTAACCGCTTCAACTCCTGTTTGCGCCCTATCAGATCGTCCCCGGTTGTTACGGGTTCGAGAGAATAGGGTTCGGTTAGTTCAACGCTTTCCCAATCAACATCGTCCCGTTGGGCTGCGACCGTGAACATGTGCTCTTCTTCACGTCTGCCACCGAGTCGTGACCACGACAGTTTTATGAGCAAATTTGCTTCAGTTGAAGGCGACACAACCTTCGCCACGATGTCCAACACAGGTGTGTCACCAGACTGGATGGTCCCAATCTCGATTGATGAGGTCTCCACATGGAGACAATTATCGTAATCAACCACGTCCAGCCTCAGATTTCTGGCCGGTCCAGCGCCGTCGTTCGCGATTCTGATTTTGAAGTAAACGAGTGTATCAGGCCTTTCCAGTGGATATTTCTTTGCTATTGGCGAGAAGGTAAGACTCGGACTCTTACTCTTTTCTAGAGAATTAAAATGATTCTCAACAGCCGACTTCAGTTGGAGAGCTAGACCTCCAAGGACGCTGTTGGCGGCCGCTGTACCGTATGCGCGTGCCTCATTTGCGAATTCGTCACAAACATCACAAGCGCTATCGCGTGTATGAATTGGATCTGCGTCCTTGTTATCAACGTAATCCCCTACCGTCTGGAAAAGACTCTTGAGACGGTTTTTGTTAATGAGTGACCTTGGCAAGAGCGGCGATATTAATGGGCCAGCTGTTTTACGGTTGAGTATCCGCATCAGTTGCTGCTGAAGCACGTGAATCTGATCCAGATCGGGTGTTACGCGGATCAAATCATCTAATTCGTTCGAAACGTCCTGGAAATGGGCAGCCAATCCCCGTAGCTTCTCAAAGGTTTGGGTTCCGGGTTCAATGCCGATAGCGCCGTAAACATTATTCCTAAATACCCGGTCGAATAGTAAGCCGGCAACTCCCTCCGTATTTCCGGATTTCAAGGCGTTGGGTGATATCGTGAGGGTCCACAGAAGCCATCCCGCCGCGAAGCGCTGAATTTGAGCGGGCAGTTCTATTGAGAAGAGTCTCGATGTCGCGGTCGCGTTGGAGTTGTAGTTGAAGTGCTCAAGAATAGTCTGGGCTAATTCTTCAAGAGCACTTTGTTGTTCTTCATCCCCAGCATTGGCAAGTCGTTCGGCGGCGGATTGGATTTCCGTTAAGGGCTTTCCAAGTTGCTGTTCGGTCATGCGGAGTCTCCGTTGGGGTAGGATGTCTTATGGTCCAACGCCCGCCCTGCCGACCAACCCTGTCGCGGACTCAATCCGGCAGCTTACGGCGTACCGGCTCCGGACGCCCGCCGCCCGGCCGGCGCCGGCGGGTCCACGCGTACGGTGATGATGTCGGTATCGTGGTACTGCTGGTGATTGACAGAAGAGGCGTAGCCGCGCAGCAGCCGGAGGGACATCTCCTGCTCGATCGGGGTCTCGGTGTCGTGCTGCTGGAGCTGCCGGACCTGGTCCTCAATATTGGCCTCGCCTCCGCCGCCGATGAACTCCAGGTCGGCGACAGGGCCATCGCTGGACGCGATGACGACCAAACGCCTGTCCTCCTTCTCCTCCTCGACGGCGTCAAGACTCAGATCAAGCGGAGCCAACGTCAGCAGGGTCTCTTCCGCGACGGCGCTGAGCCGGTCCTTCATGGGCGTGCTCCAACCTCTGCTGTCGGCGAACCTGGCGACAAACTCATTGAGCTGGGGTAGGGCATCGATGTCTAGCTGGGACTGAAAACGCATGCGACGGGGGTTAGTGAACTCGAGATACAGGATCATCACTATCGCGGCGATTCCGCCCGTCGTTATGCCGCTCTTGAACAGGGCCCCGACAACGGAGCCGAGGTCCGGCATGTTGAAGAGGTTGAACTGGAACGCGGCGCCGATCCAGAAGCACATTCCGGCCACGACCACCTTCTGCTTGTTCTGCTCGCTCTGGATGACGGTCTGGGCGCCGTCGACGAAGAGTGTTCCGGTGATCAGGATCAGGTACCCGGTCATCACCGGTCCTGGAATCGAGCTGAGCAAGCCGGACACCTTGGGAAGGAACGCGACGGCCAGGAACACGCAGCCGATGGTGTATCCGACTCCGCGAGCGGCGACGCCGGTAATCTGCAGGTAGGAGACGATGCCGGGATGGATGATGTTGGGCACCGCGCCGGCGATCCCGGCGAGGAAGTTGGTCGCGCCGGCGCCGGCCATCGCGCCTTGCACCTGCCGGAAGTCTACCGCCAGGTCCTCGCGATACGAGGCCCGCTGCAGGGCAATCGCCGCCCCGTTGGCCTGGATCGAGATGATCACACCAAGAAAGAGGAAGGCCGGCAGCAGCGTCCAGAACGGGATGCCGAAGTCCAGCCCAAGGCCGGGCATCTCGCTGGGCAAGCCGACCCACGGCGCCCGAAGGACCGGGTCGATGTCGTAGATTCCAAGGATAGCGGCAACGATGCAGCCGAAGACTATGCCGATTACCGGTCCCCAGAGACGCAATACCGCCGATCCGCGCAGGGTGAGGGCGGCGACGACGACCAGGGTAGCCAGCGCGGTCAATGGCGCGGCGACCGGCTCGGCCTGCGATGCCTCGTCCAGGAGCCCGAAAACGACCGAGGCGAGGGTGATGGACAAGATCATCATCACGGTGCCGCCGAGCGTCGGGGTCACGATTCGTCGCAGGATGAAGAGCCACTTGGAGATGACTAGCTGGGCCGCGGCGGTGACCAGGACCAGCGCGGTGAGCGTAGCCGGCCCGCCGTCGACGACCGCGGTGATGCAGAACGGTATTGCGAAGGCTGCGGTGAACATCGGCGACACGGCGGCGGCGCCGATGGGTCCCAGTCTCCAGACCTGGAGCAGCGTCGACAGACCGATGACGACCAGCGAGGCGAAGACCATCCAGACGACGTAGGAGTCGCCCCGACCGGATGCCTTGGCGACGATTACCGGCGTCACGAGCAGGGTGGCGGAGGCGATCAGGCTGAACTGGAGGCCGTAGCCGATGGTGGTCCGCCACGGCGGACGCTCGTCGACCTCATAGCGGGGGTTCTGAGTAGCTTCCGCGGCCATCTTTGCCTCCCGTAGCCGGATGGGTGATTGGCTAGGCAGATTGTACAACGAAGTTTGGGCCGGGGGCCTGAGAGGTAGGTAAGAGCGGACTGCCCAAGTGATGGGTTGTTAGGGGAAATCGCACGGGCAGGGCAAGAGTAAATGGAGCGGCGGCGGTGGGCCGGCTGGTGACGACCCTGCTGCGCTATGCCGGCTTGCGGGCGTGGACGAAGTACATCGGCGTGAAGATGCCCAGCCGGCCGGCCTCGGCCATCGCCGACGCGCAGAGGTTCAGTGTCTCCGCCACACGCGCGGTCCCCTCCGGAGCGATGCGTACCGCCTCTAGCACCCTTGTCACAGCTTCAGAGGTCCAGCGTCCGAATCTCGAGCTGCGAAAGCTGGCCAGTGAGACGCCCGAGCCGGCCACGGGCTCGTACCAGGGAATCGAAGGGCCGGCCTGTGCCGCGAGGTCCCGCGTTTCCAACACCTCGAATCCCACCGTTCGAAGCGCGTCATCGACAGTCTGCCGGTCGTCGATCACGAGCAGACCGCCTCCCAATTGGACGTCGGCCTTGATCCTGAGATGCAGAGGGTCCTGGGGGTCGAAGCGATCGGTCATGCAGTACTCGTAGGCGGCGAAACTCGCTCCAGGCTTGAGCAGCCGAAAGGCTTCGCCATAGATGCTGACTTTGTCCGGCGCGCAGCAAGTCGCCTCGATCGAGTAGACCGCGTCGAACGACTCGCTCGGAGCGTCCACGTTGAGAAAGTCGCAGTGCAGGTAGTCGGCCAGATGGGTCAGTCCCGCCTCTTCCGCATACCTGCGGGCCCGCTCGAGCTGATAGGCGTTGCTGTTGACGCCTACGATCCTGGCGCCGGAGAAGCGGGCGATCTCCAGCAGCGGCCCGCCGACGCCGCAACCGAGGTCGGCGACGACCATCCCAGGCTTCAGTCCGAGCACGCGGGCCATATTCTGCTCGTGGCGCGCGAGCGAGTCCTTGAAGCTCTCGCCGGGAACCCGCGGAGCGAAGTGGAACGACCGGCCCCAACCGAACTCGAAGAAGTCCGTGACCAGGTCATAGTAGAGGTTGTTGACATGCACGTGCTCGCTTTCCTTGGTCTCCGAGCCGGCGCGCACGTGGGACCTGATCCGGCGCTCATAGTCACGAATCGCCGAGGACACGCCGGATGGGCTCAGCTTATCCCTAAGCGCCTTGGCGACCTTGAATGACATCGAATGCGTACCTTGAGCAGGATTGTGTCTGTGTGACAGTTGAAATCGTAGAGAGGGTGCCGGGTAATGTCAACCGTGGGGCCGGCGGGGCATTGTCCTACACGCACAGCGGCCGATGACTCAGGCCGTCTTTGCATTGCCCGCGCGAAGGTCAAACCTATACAATCGCCATCATAAGCGGACATTCTCACTAGGAGAGAAGTGACGGCGATGACCAAGGTCGTCTCATTTATCAATTACAAGGGCGGGGTTGGGAAGACCACGACGGCCTACCACGTATCGTGCTCATTGGCTCAGCACTATGACCAGAGAGTTCTGATGATTGACATTGACCCCCAGACGAACCTGACATTTCTCTGTGCGCCGTACGAAAGGTGGCAGAATCGCAAGGAGAACACAGGGACAATTAAGAATCTTTATGGTCGTTATCTTGAACAGCAACCACTTGATGTCAAACGACTCATCTGGAACGATGCCGTGGTTATCAGACGCTATCCGATATCAGGTCTTGACTTAATTCCGTGCGACATAGATCTGCTTGGCGAGGACATCGGCGGTGGTCAAGTCGTGGGGACCTTCCCGACTGTGAAGGCGCTGCAACGTAACGCGCAAGGGTATTTGAGGGAGCTATCTTTCTTAAGGAAGGTGATCCAGGAAACCGAGGGTAGGTACGACTGGGTCGTGATAGATTGTCCACCAAATCTATATCTGATGACACAGAACGCGTTGCATGCGAGCGACTACTATGTCGTCACTGCAATTCCTGATCACCTCTCGACCATTGGGTTGAGTATTCTAACTAGGAAGGTACGAGAAATTGGTGAAAGGATTTCTGCCGCATCGACATTTGCGGGGCAAAGTGATGTACGGTCAATAGCTGACTTAGGTGCGATCGTATTTGTGAAGGTTCGCATCGGCGGAAGTCTGATCACGGTGACCCATTCAGATACGATGAGCTCGGTTTCCAGGGAACCATTTGCTCGAAATAAAGTAGTCGAGCGATATACGACCGAGTTGATCGGTTATGGTGAGGCGGCTGAGAACCGCGTACCAGTTTGGGAACACCACTCAGAAAACGCCCGGCGGGTGGCCGGAAAGAATGAATACCCTGAAATAACGCGAGAATTGATGCTCAAGCTCACGTAATGACCACGGGAAATGAATGATGAAAAGCGTATCCGTCTATCCGACTGAATCTCTATTCAAGGGGCTGAGAACCCTGCTGACTTCACTACCTTCTGAGGAAGAGAAAACTGAGATTATCCAGACGTTGCGTGAGACCAGAGTTTTTCTAGAAGAGCTTCAACTCCTGATCGAAGCTTTCCCAACGATCGAGTCCAGTCAGGACTTGTCACAAAATCTGTCACGCCTCGACATATTGGCGAACCGTGCAGCTAACAATGCGCCTCTTAGAAGATTCATGGGCCTTAAGGGCTCGCAGACGCCTAAAGCCAGGGGTGTCAATGGCGGGGAAGACGTCAGGACCCGCGCGGAAAAACTAGAACGAGTACTTAGCGGTTCCGAAACCTTGGATGTGGAGAGCCTGATAGAACAATCTGGAGAGCCCATTTCCGTATTGACGGAACTGGCAGCCTCTCTAGGTTTACGGACACGAAGCAAGGAGCGCAAAGCTGAATTGAGGAAAAGGATAGCAACTCACATAACGAATCGACGAGGATATAAGCTCCTAAGAGGTGGGGACCGCCCCCCTAGAGACAGAGTTGCCAGCGTCCCATCTTAGCTTTGATTACTTCAGAGACCCGGATCCAACTGCACTTCTCAAGGCGACAGGCGCAACTTCGCGTGAGGGCGATTCCCGCAAATTTCCTGCTTCACGGAAACATGTCTCCGCGACACACATAACGACGGCTTCCATCAGCGCGGCATCTTTGGACAAATACCCAGAGGGCTTCTCTTACAACGAGAATGCACAAGCGTTGCATGTAGGTGAGAGGCAGTTTTCGCCGGTGACGCCGGAGGTATAGTGCGTGAACCCAAAGTCATCACCCTCGCCGACGATGTAAGCCAGGTTTGAGGCTTTGAATGGACGAAGACAAGACGCACGAACCGGAATACGAGCAAATGAGAGGCGAGTATCTCAGTCTTATGGCCTCCCTCGAGCTTAATTTGACCTTCTTGCTTGCAGAGTGCCTCGACGTAAGGAATCATAAGGAAGAATTCCAACGCTGGTTCGCAAGGGCGCCCCTATCGCTGGGATCAAAACTACGTCTATTTGAATCAATGACGAAAAACAGCGTACTACCCAATCAATTTGTTTCGGCTGTAGTCCAGATCCGGGACAGCAACGATTTTCGGAACACGCTCGCTCATTCGTTCCGGCAGTTCGGGCGCACCATGACGGCTAGGGGTCGAGAGATACCCGCTGAATACGTCACATTTCAGGTTCTTCGAGGCAAGCTAGTGAATTTGCGTCAACTTGAGAACCTGATATCGAATATGTTGGCCGACGCTATACAGGGACCGCTTCCACCGATATCCGCGAACGATTTTGCGGACTGGCCTCCTTAGCTATCCGATTTATCTCAGTGAGTAACTGCCAACTCCTTGTCGGCCCTTGGGGTCGGAAGAGGTGTGCAAGCCCTCCTACATTGAGCTGCCGGCGGGCAAATGGATATGGGGCGCCGGGTGGAGATCGAAGCCTGATCGTGCTCTAACGTCGCACCAGCGCAACCGAGGTCGGCGACGACCATCCCGGGCTTGAGTCCAAGCGCGCGGGCCATATTCTGCTCGTGGCGCACGAGCGAGTCCTTGAAGCTCTCGCCCGGAACCCTCGGAGCGAAGTGGAACGACCTGCCCCAACCGAACTCGAAGAAGTCCGTGACTAGGTCATAGTAGAGGTTGTTGACATGCACGTGCTCGCTTTCCTCGGTCTCCGAGCCGGCGCGCCCGTGGGACCTGATCCGGCGCTCATAGTCGCGAATCGCCGAGGACACGCCGGATGGGCTCAGCTTGTCCCTCAGGGCCTTGGCGACGTTGACTGGCATCGAAAGCGTTCCTCGATCAGTTCTTGCCGGGTGTGACCTTCGGCACCATACAGAGGGGCCGGTGTAATGTCAACCGTGGGGGGTGGGGCCGGCAGGGTGCACACTGGGGTAACATATTGCAAGACAACCTGCCGGTTTAACGAATTGGGAGAGAAAGGCGTGGCCGAGCCTAACTTCGCCAATCGCACCATATGGACCGGCGACAACCTGGATATACTTAGAGGCTTGAACTCTGAGTGCGTTGACCTAATTTACCTGGACCCTCCTTTCAACTCCAACCAGGATTATTCGGCGCCTGTCGGCAGCAAGGCGGCAGGGGCGGCGTTCAAAGACACTTGGACGCTATCTGACCTTGATGTTGCATGGATGGGGATTATCGCCGACAAGCAGCCAGCCATGTATCAAGTCTTACAAACAGCCGGACTGACTCACGGGAAGGGCATGCAGTCTTATCTCTGCATGATGGGAATTCGCCTACTGGAAATGCGGCGGGTCTTGAAGACAACTGGTTCGATCTATCTGCATTGCGATCCCACGGCAAGCCATTACCTCAAATTGCTGATGGACGCGATTTTCGGCCGCCAGAGTTTTCGCAGTGAGGTGACATGGCGACGTGTAAACTCAACCGGAAGAGGGCGGCGACGGTATCCGAATAATGCCGACACGCTTCTTTACTACACGAGAAGTGAAGAATTCCATTGGAATCGACCGTACAAGCCACATACGCCCGAGTATGTAACCAAGTTCTATCGACACATAGAATCCAATACCGGCCGTCGATATCGCTTGGATAATCTGAAGGGTGCAGGAACTAGGACTGGCGATTCTGGCGCTCCGTGGCGAGGCGTCGATCCAAATGACACGGGCAGTCATTGGGCCGTGCCGGGCTTTGCGCTGCCTGACGGAGCCCGATCTTGGAGCACTCAGAAAAAGTTGGATTATCTTGAGCAAATAGGCCGCATCTATTGGCCGCCCAAAGGCAGCGTTCCAGCGTATAAGAGGTACTTGGACGAAATGCCCGGTACACCCGTTGACACCATTTGGGATGATATTCGCGGCATTCAGGCACAATCCGCCGAGCGCACCGGCTACCCGACGCAAAAACCACTCGCCCTATTGGACCGGATCATCAAGGCCAGTTCCAACGAGGGCGACATGGTTCTTGACCCATTCTGTGGCTGCGCGACGGCGTGCGTATCGGCGGAAGAACTGGGACGGCAATGGGTGGGAATAGACCTCTCTCCCAAGGCAGTTGAGTTAGTAAACCTTCGACTCAAGGAGTTTATGGGAGAGTTGTTTCACTCTCAGCTAGTCACAGCCCGCACCGACATACCACGACGGACGGACATAGAAAAGCCGATCAACTACAGACGTAACAAGCATGTGTTGTTCGGTAGACAGGAAGGACAGTGCAATGGGTGCCGGATGGAGTTCCCGTTCAAGATGTTCGATGTGGACCACGTGATACCACGCTCGCGCGGCGGCACCGACCACTTGGATAATCTGCAGCTACTCTGTTCCCACTGCAATCGGCTGAAGGGCAATCGCACTCAGGAGTATTTGCTGGTTAGGCTGGCCGGGCAGTGAGCCGGAGGGCCAGCCTTCAAGAACTCTCGTACAAGAGGCGTCCATCGCCGCGTATGGAGTTGACGTTGAATGTCAGTCATGCCATAAGCACGATTCGCTCTGGTCACTCGGACTAAGGACCGTTAGCCACATAATTGACGGCGTCGCATTACATGTAGTATCTGTAGGACATCTCTGGGATTTCGTCATCCTCGATTTCCGCCATTATCAGCCCTACTTCTCTGGCCATCCGTGTAGTGATGGGAGACCACTCAAACGGAGAAGATGAGTTGAAGTTCATCTTTGTAAGTCCCAAGATTTCTTGGCACGCGCGCTCGTCACGTTCGTTATTGGAATCGAATCGCACTTCAATTGGCGCGGGAATATGAGGGCCAGGGTAGCTCCCCCATGGTTCAAAAAACCCCGTGGTATATAGATGATATGTCCCTTCAACGTCTATCAGAGTTCCCCTTCGAGGTGGATAATCCCCATGGGGGAGCAACCTGAATTGGGATGGATACAAAGTAGTGAATTCGTGGGCGGGCACCCGATTCCAGGCTGCTGTGAATCCATCCTTTTCCTGGCGGTCGAATCTGCTTTGCTTGTGGACTACTAATCTTAACGGATCACGACCAGTTCGGTTTCTGTATTCAGTCAGGATCGCATTTCCCATCCGAAATGCCTGATCCTCATTCAGGTGGGGACTCAATCCCCAGTCTTCATCCCAGTCAATACTATCGCCTCGAAGAACGAACCCCTCAGTATCGGTTGAGAATGCTTGAGCGCAACTCGAGTATACCAGGTGGTTACTTTCGGTTCGAAGGTGATGGAAACTAATCCCTACGAAGCATACGTGGGGGGCAATTCCCGACAATCTCCACGGGATTCCCCCAGCCTTATAAAAGATGGCCCCACAGATGTCCCATGCCTTTGTAGCAGGGTCATCTCCATCTTCGCGATCTTTAAACAGTTTGTTGTGAGCGAGTTGGATGGGTACGCCAAAATTCATGGCCCTGGCTTTGAGACTACGTCGGAAATTCCGAAACAATAACGAATCCGGCCTATGAGAGTCCAATAACTCAGACGTGTCAAATAGCGATAGCTGCCCTAGTCCGTTTCCTTGTTTAGGACCTGCGCGTCCTCGTCGCTGATTTCTGTTTTCTATTTGTCCGTAAGTGCGAAATTGCTCAAGAAGTTCGTCTGACAGGGAGCAGACAACCACGTTAGGCCCAAACTCTCGATTTGCTAGCGTGGCTACTCGATCCGCATATAATCTCACCATCCCTTCAAACTGCTGATGGCCAGGGCGAGTCAAGACTGGAATTAAGTCTCTCTCCTCGATCTCGATAGTCCACCTGTCCTGCATCTCTAAGGGACAGTGAAACACGTTTTGGAACGGTGGAAAATCCGGATGTCGTCGTCTATTTGCATTTCCCGTGAATATGCCCTCTTGACATCTCTCAAACCAGGTGCGACCAGCGTCGATCATCCCAGCAGATCCTACAAAGCCCACTCTGACTGAGCTAGGGAAATCTTTGCCGTATCGCAAACTGTACGGTCCTGCTTCTGCCAGACCCACCCTTGGCTCGACGCTCAATTCGCCATTTGCGAACTCGAGCGCGGGCTCCTCCAGAACTTGGACTACGAGGTCAATTGCCACGTGCTTGCACTATCCTGACGCAGAGTATCCTTCGTGAATTACCAAACTGGTGTTGATGCAAATTGCCGGAGTATTATCTTGCTCAATGCGAATGAATCCGGGTTCAGTCTCTAGTTGAGTGAGCCAAAACCTGAGATCAGCTAGAACTTTAGGATTGTAGTGATCGCTTAAGAGGCTGGTAACCCTGCCCGCATGCTCCCTGCTGGGAACCTGGTTTGACCTGCCGTCGGTGGAGATCAGGAACGTGGGTTGCAATGTCACACCCCACGAAAGGCGCCCGCGGAAGATATTGTAATTAACTGCCGAATGCACACAAATCCCAACCCCCAAACGATCCGGCCACCTCGCTACCCGCCTAGAGACTGTACGATGAAGTGCCCGGTAAGTGACTGAGCGGAAATCGTGGGTGTAGCAGGCGAAGTATGCTCGACGTCTTCTTCGATCCACCCGAAGACCACTACTCCACATACGATGTTCGACGACTTTTCGCAAAAGTTCCGGCACAATGGTGGCGGTCGTTGTATCACCCATCAGACTCTTCAGGGCGAAGTTCTCGACGGTCTCAACATCTATAAGCGGGCGCAGCGCGCAATCATCCGCCGAAAGGTTGCTGAACGAATATAGGCGATTACTTCTAAGGGAAAATGACGGAAATTCTCGACCTGCACTTAGTATGGCGGCGTCCCTTGGCGAAACGATAAGACTGTTGGCCGACCAGACCAGAGACGGGATTGACTCAAACTCAACTAAGTTAGAAAAGTATAACGTCGGTTTCTTTGGTTTGGCTGTATGAGTGACGTCGCTAATCTCAATTTGAGGTGTGCTAATAGTAGCCGCAAATGCGTTATTGCTTTCGGGCACCTGTATCCGTGCATCACCGCCTATCTCTTTCAAAGAGTGAACAGCGTCCATCAGTCCTGATCCGGCTTTGTCAACATATCCAAGGCCCCAGAACACGTCCGCCAAAACGGGATTTCGGTACGCTGTGCAGCCGACTCCTACATCTCTCCGGTTCACACGGTCCTGGAATTCCGCTCCGACGGACGACACGCTAG
Source organism: Chloroflexota bacterium (assembly GCA_963664835.2). GTDB lineage: Bacteria > Chloroflexota > UBA6077 > FW602-bin22 > JBCLEL01. The sequence goes on from CAXXUG010000027.1 coordinate 17,540, forward strand.
TCCCCGATGTCCGGGTGATCTGCTGCACGATCGGTTCATCAAGGCCACCTGGGTTTTCGAATGTGATGTAGTCCTTGCCGACGAAGATAATCGACGGTTCCGACGATTCATAGTCTCGGTGAATCAAAGCATTTGCGAGTAACTCTTTGATGGCAATGTTGCCGTATTGCAACTGGTCGCGAGATCGATATCCCTTAACGCGAAGTGGACGATTTGCTTGTTGCAAGGTTAGGAAAACGGATTCGTAGATGTGAAGGAGTGATCCGTCAACCGCATTGGGAGGTCTGTCTGGAGTTCTTATCTCGACCCAGTGACCGCGAGTGACCTTTCTCCCTTCGTCACTACACAGCAAGACGGCGGCATTGGTTGGTTTTAGCTCGTCATTTCGGTCGTGTTTTAGCAAACCCATCAGTTTCAATCTGTACTCATACCATTCATCATCAGGGTTAGATGGTACGACTATACCTATGCGTCTTGAGTGTTCACGAACAATGTTGTGTAAAGCAGGCAAATGCAGACGATCCTTGGAGATATCAGTCGCAATTTCCAAGTCAAAGCTACCTTTCGCCGTTGCAGGCAAATCAATGGGACTTGAGGCTCGGTGCATGCCTTGAGGCATATCGTCTACGACGAGGTCTGAGAATTCCGCCATAAACTCGTCGAACCCGCCGATATTCACCAGCGCAAAATTGTCGCCAACCCTGGTGCCAAGTTCCTTGGTCAAAGGAGATAGGCCGTCAGAGTCCTGACTGTCGAGCACACACCAGAATATACCCTGTGGGAAATAATTGGCCTCGCAGATGTGATCAAGGAAAAGCCCTCTCATTACCGAAGGTTCCGCACCACGGTACCCAATGACTATGAGTGGATGATCTCGCAACAAGGGAAGTATCCGGTCGACAAGATCGGCATCCAAATTCTGAACTTCATCAGTCATGATTCGGTCCATGTAATACTCAGCCTTGCCATGCAGATAGATCAACTGAGGGTGCTGAGGTGCGGTGCTCGTGGCTTTGTACCCTTCTTTCGTAGCCGCGACGAGCAGGGCGCCGTGGGCATACGCAACCTCAAAACGGTCATCGAAATTAGTGGTCAGGATAGTGCGTGTGACTCCGCGCTTCGCCAGATTAGCCAGGCGCACATACCCTTCACTGGGCTCTGATACGTTGTGGAGAATCTCCATAAGGAAAGTGCGTCTAAGTCCGCGGGGCGTGTTAAGGAGTTGCATGGAGTTTTGATACAGACTGTCCACAGACGACGAAGTTTCAAACCAAGGCTGAGACTCCAGAAACACGCGCACATCGCTTTCGCGTATCCTAGGATCTTCGGGTTGTTGGTTCCGACCTAGCGCCATCGCCCACCTGAGTGCCTGATGTGCCATATCTGATGCCAACGGGATCCCGGACTTCACAGACGCGCCCGCTCCAAGCATTATGACCGGCTCTGTTCCGGACTGCCTGAGCAGACCGCACAGTTTGTTGACGCTCAGTGTACGCAATATCTTTGCCACCGGGTTCGTGAACACAATGTCTCGCCGAAATTCTAGCACTCCAGGTCATAGGGGGACCCTTTTTCAGACGACAGATGAACATCCCCATTGCAATGAGGATTATCAAGTGGACCGGCCAACTGCGCCTTCCAAATTGCAATAGCGGCAGGTTCTAGCGCAACGGACCGGCCTCCGACGGACTTGCAATAGACATGCCTACGGGGCACATCGCCAAACCCACAACAGGGCCCCGTCACCAACAGAGTCGGCAAGGTAAGGAAGCCGCTGTAACCGGTGTCTATGACGGCTTCGATCTCCTGGGCCGGCCCCTCCGGACTTTGCAGCGAAATGGCCACGACTGCCTCGTAGGCGTCGTTCACCGCGCCCTGGATCACTCCGGCCTCCGCAGGGACCCCGCTCCAAAGCTGCGCAGCGCCCGGTACCCCACCCGCTCGCACAGGACATTCACGGCCCGTGGGCGCATCTCCCGCAGGCGCTCCACCGCCACAACCTCGCCGTCCGCGACCGCCCAACTGCCGCTGTCTACGTCGATGGCAACGATCTCACCGTGGTGGTCGGCTTCGACCTGCCGGCGGACTGCAAGGCGCGACTCTGCCACTTCCTGATGGATTCTCTCGAATATGCGCGCTATGCGATAACCGAAACGGTGTCCAATACGTAGGATCCAAGCTCTCGATCTCCTTCAATCAAAACACGCGGCTCCACGACCTCCCTGGCGATACTCTTCGTGAGCAGCTTCCACGCATCGATCTCGTCGATGATGACCTTAGCGGCAGACCCCTCAATATAACCGTCATGCAGCACCCAGCCGGTATCAGCGCGCGCAACTGTCCAGGTAGAGCCGGAAGGACCGGAGACCGTGACCTTTATCGTCGTGCCGACCGGCGCACTGACATTCGAGTAGGCCCGCGGCAGGCCGTGTACGAAAGTCGCCAGGGCCGGCGCGAACCATTCACGATCTTTCAGCAGCGGCCTACCGACCGCCTCTCTAATCTGTTGCTGGTGGTGCCAGCGCTCGGTGTACTCACGAGCGATGTGCAGCCACATCGGAGCCGGGTCTGGGCCGGCCCAACTCACGACGGGGCCGACGCTGTATGGGTCGAGAGACTGGAAGTAAGCATTGACCTGCTCGCCGGTCGACTCTAGCAAGTCAATCATCAACCTAGGACTGACCCTTCTCATCGCCTCGACCCATTGCTCGTTCAGGTCGCTGAGGCCGGCTACGAGACTCTCCCAGTTGTCTTCGGAGAGCATAGAGCCTTGGAACTCATCTCTGCCCATAGACAACTGCCCTATCTCGTCCCCGAGAAGGTGTGCCGCCAAGTCGTGAACCGACCATCCCGGACAGGGCGTCGGGAGATCCCATTCTTCGGGCCTGAGCGATTCCAGGATGGCGACCAAATTATCGAGAAGCTTGGGGAAGATTGGGGCAGTTAGGATGGGTGCGGTGCGATGCACAACCCTGATACCTCAGAACAGCGGCGTTGCCAAGTGGGCCGGCGGCTCCCATGATACTAATCTCATGACGCTACTTTGACCGGTGCTATGCTTCTACGCCGGCTATGACCTGGCCTCTATGGCTACGAGCCCGCCACGCTCGACCTCGATGTTCAAGTTGTGCATGTCGAGCAACAACATACCCACGAGCGGAGTGCTCCCCGTAGCGCCGGCCTTGATATGGTCACGGTTGGTCGTCCCAGTGAACCGCAGCGTCGTGAACGTCGAGTGTCACTTCTCACATTGCCGATGACCGCTGCCCATCAGTAAACTGTCAGGTGTAGGGGGTATGCTATTTGAAAGGAGCACGAATGACGCACGCGAAGACCCCGGCGCGCCAGCGCAGGGCCAAAGAGGAGACTGCCCTCCTCGGCAGGGAGATATACGAGCGCGACATCAAGGCGCGGGTGGAAGCCGACCACCACGGTGAGTTCGTCTCCATCGACGTGGACACCGGGAGTTGGGCCATTTCCGACGACCTCATGACCGCGGCGAAGCGTCTGCGGGAGCACCGGCCCGAGGCCATCGACGTCTATTCCGTGCGGGTCGGGTATGGGGTGCTGCATCGCTTTGGGGGCCGGCCCCTGCGGAGTTCTGAGTGATCCTGGGAATGGTGAACGCCGCCTATGAAGCCGTCATTACACTTTCAGTGCAAGGCCCGGAGGGGCAGGCCCAGGAAGTGGACGCCGTGGTTGATACCGGTTTCACTGGCTTCTTGACCCTGCCGCCAGCTTTGATGACGGAGTTGGCTCTGCCCTTTGAGACTACCGGCCACGCGACCCTGGCCGACGGCAGCGAGGTGTCCTTCGATACCTACCGGGTTACAGTGCTGTGGGAAGGCCAGCCAAGATACGTGCTGGCGGACGCAGCGGACACCACCCCGCTTGTGGGTATGCTGTTCTTGGACATGCATGACCTGAGCATCCAGGTCCGCAACGGCGGACGGGTTCTCATAGAGGCCCTAGCGTAGCCAACGTACCGGCGCATCAGCCAACGTTCTCTGCCTCTTGTGGGCACCCACATACTAGGACAGGCTATAGGTGCAATAACTTTGACCAGACGGGACTCGAACCTGGAACCAGAACATCAAGCGCGGTCCAATCCAGTCAGACTCAGGTAATCGCCGGCATCACTTTGCGTGGGTCGCAACCCAGGGAAGGCATCTCAGATCTGGCGTTCCGATTCCCCAGGCTGCGCCAAGGCGTTCTCGACACCAATACTCACCTTGAGCCACTGGTGGAGAACAGCTATGATAATAGCACACATGTACGATAGCATGCGAATCCACCAGCGCACATTCACGAGCAATGAAGAATTGCAAGACAAATTGCCGGCTGCCAGAATGCGCGCTTCTCTGCCGGCCGGCCCCGGCCTCTATGGCGACGAGCCCGCCACGCTAGACCTCGATGTCCTGGGCCGGCCCCCCGGCCCTTGTAGAGAAATAGCCACTACTCCCTCATAAGCGTCGTTCACCGCGCCCTGGATCACTCCGGCCTCCGCAGGGACCTCGCTCCAAAGCTGCGCAGCGCCCGGTACCCCACCCGCTCACACAAGACATTGACGGCCCTTGGGCGCATCTCCCGCAGGCGCTCCACTGCGATAGCCTCACCGTCTGCAACCGCCCAGCTGCCGCTGTCTACGTCGATGGCAACGATCTCCCCGTGGTGGTCGGCTTCCACCTGCCGGCGGATGTCCCGCTCGTATGGCTCCTTACCGAGGCGGGAGGTCGCCTCCCGTTGCCGGCGCGGACTAGCCACGATTCCCTCCGTCTGTGCTTGCTTGGGGGTGTCTGTATCTCTCATGGGTTGCACTTGCTAAGACATACTCCAACAACCGAAATTCTACCGTTTCGCCGAATTTGCCAGCATTGGAATGACTGAACCGGAGCAAGGCGCATAAGGATCGTGAACCTGCACTCCGCCGTTGCCTTGTGGGCGAAGGATCGAGGCCTTGAGACCGCCGGCCCGATGTGCCTGCTAAAGTATAATCGGCGTGAAACTGCGGAAAGGGCCTGAGTGATGAGGATGCGCAGGGCAGTCATTCTCGGATGCGGGGAAAGGGGGGCGGCGGCAGGGCGGGCTTATCACGCCCATCCTCGGACGGAAGTTGTCGGTCTGTGCGATCTGGTCCGAGAGCGTGTTGACACGCTGGGAGACGAACTCGGCATCGCGTCAAGATTCGACGACCTCGACGCGATGATCGTAGAGACGAAGCCGGATATCGTGGCGGTTTCGACGGGTACTGAGTTTCACTACTCCCTCTTGAAGCGCGTACTGGAGTACGGCGTGAACATCGAGGTGGAAAAGCCGATCTGCGTAGAATTGCATCAGGCGGACGCGGTACTGGCAAAGGCATCAGAGAAGAGTGTTAGGATCGCCGTGCACCACCAGTTTCGTTCAGGAGGGCTGATGCGAGCGGCGCACCGGGCCATAGCGGACGGGCGGATTGGCAAACTGCGGCATATGAGCGCCAATGGGAAGGGCTATTACGGCGGGTACGGGCTGATTAATATTGGGACGCACTCCCTAAACTCGATGATGAGATTGGCCGGCCACTGCCGGAGGGTGTATGCGACGGCGAGCGCGAATGGGCGCCCTATCTGCCCTGACGACGTGGTGCACTCCCCAAACGGAATGGGAGCGGTAGTAGGCGAGTCGATCAGTGCGCATCTGGAGTTCGACGGCGGTGTGACGGCGACGCTCCTGCAGCAGCGGATGCCCGTCGCCGGCTCGACCGGTCGCACACTCGAGATTTTGGGCACGGATGGTCGAGTGATCTTCAACCCCACGAGTGGCGCGTGGTTGCTGGAGACAGCTTGGTCGCTGCCCAACGGGGAGTACGACGCATGGAAGCCGCTCGAAGCCGAGACGCCGGAGGGTTTCGATCCTAATGGCAGGGCGGAGCTGGACGACTATTGGTTCGTCGAAGAGTTCGTCGGGGCCCTCGACGAAGGACGCGATCACGAGTCAAATGGCGCCGAAGCGACGCACGCCCTCGAAATCATCATGGGAATCTTCGAGTCGGCGGCATACGGATGCCCGGTCGAACTCCCGCAGAACGAGCGTGATCATCCCCTGCACCGATGGCGCAGGGAAAACGGCTTGGACGACCCTCCGCCGATGCCGCGCCCATACGAGGAATGGCTGCAAGCTGAAGACCTGCGGTTGAGGGGTGAGGGACGCGGCCCTAATCTGCGCTCTCCCCTCGTTTAGCCCAGCCCTGGAACGGGGACGCTCAGCCAGACCGCCGGGTGATATAGCCGGAGGCTGAGCAGCTATACGCCCTCGACGATTATCACGTTGGCGTTCGCCGCCTTCGTTCGAATCTCCTTGATCTCGGTGTATTCGGGTGAGGTCAGCCAGGCTCTCGCCTGCTCGGTACTGTCGAACTCCACCACAACGATGCGGTCAGGGGACCAGTCGCCGTCCATGATCTCAACCTCTCCACCGCGCACCAGGTATCGCCCCCCGTGAGCCTCTATGGTTGCCGCAACCCGCTTGCCGAACTCGGCGAAGAGGACTTGATCCTGAATCTCATCATGAATTATCGCGTATCCTGCCATGTCGCTCTCCCTTTCTCTTGTTTCCGGCGTGCAACGCCGCCAATTGTTATTACTATACCGGAGGGATCAGCGTGAGCCCTCCACCTGCACCGTAACGATGTCTATGCCCTGATACTTCCGGTGACGCACGGAAGATACATAGTGCCGCAGCAACCAGAAGGATATCTCGTGTTCTTGCGGTACCTCGGCCTGTTCGCTCAGGTGCATCAACCGGTCTTCGATGTTCTCCTCGTCGAAGACCGCCAGGAACTCCAACTCTACCACCTCGCCGGGGCGGGCGGTGATCAACAAGCGCGGCGCTCCTTCCGTTCCGCGGTCATCACCGGTTTGCAGGACACTCGATAGAGTCTCCTCGCCTGCGGCGCGCAGCCGCTGCGTAGAGTCTTCGTTCCACCCGATTCTTGACGCAAGCTCGACCAGGAACGAGTCGATCTCGGGAAGAGCGGAGATATCCAGCGCGGTCTCCAAGCGCGCGTGCCGTGGGCTGGTCACCTCGATGAACAGGGTCATCAGGATGGCTGCCAAGATGCCGACGGTCATGCCGTTGCCGAGTGACGCTCCCCACGTCTGGCCTAGCAGGTCTGTGAGAATGTTGTGACTCTCCAGTCCCACTCCTATCGAGAGGGACACCCCCACCACCAGGGCCTTTCGATGATCGAACCCGTCCTGGACGACCATCCTCATGCCCTCGACGAAGAGAAGGCCCATTATCATCAACAGAAAGGCCCCCATTACCGGACTGGGAATCGCCAGTAGGACAGCCGTCGCCTTCGGCAGAAACGCCAGCGCGAATAGGATGGCACCGATTGCATAGCCGACGCTGCGCGCCGCGACCCCGGTTAGAGTGATGAGCGTCACGACGGACGGCGTGTAGACAATCGTGGGCAGTGTCCCGGCAATTCCGGACAGGAGCGTACCTAGCCCGTTGGTGTTGACGGCGGCCTGGACGAGGCGAAAGTCGGGCGCCTTCGGCCTGACCCGTGAGACCCGCTGGATGACAACGCCGTCGCCGCTCATCTTGATGGCGACCACGAGACTCACGATCAGGAAAGCCGGCAGAAGAGTCCAGAACTCCGCGCCCAGCCCGATATATAGGCCCGGCCATGCGGCAATATCCGGCGTGTAGAGCCAGTCCGCATCGATTACTCGCTGAGGGTCGTACAATCCGAAGAGGGCGGCGATCGTGCAACCCGAAACTATTCCGATGAGCGGGGCCCATAGCCGCCATATCCCGGATGCCCGCATTGCCAACATCACGGCGACCGCCAGCGTCACTGCGGCGACAGCCGGACCCGAGGCCGGCGGCGCTCCCTCGGGTACCTCTCCCACCCTCCCGATCGCGATTGCCATGACCGTGACTGCTATCAGCATGAGCGCCGTCCCGGAGACAACGGGCGTGATGACGCGCCTCAGCAGCGGGAGCCACTGTGCAATCGCGAACTGGACCAGCGACGACACTGCTATGAGTGTCGCGAACATAGGCAGCCCACCCAGTGTCATCGCCAGTAGGGCGACTGCCATGAAGTGGGGGCCGGCGCCGGTCATGAGCACGTGTCCGGCGCCCAGCTTTCCAGCACGACCCGCCTGCAGAGCCGTAACGACTCCGCTGATTGCCAGCGCCGAGAATACGGCCCACGACAGGTAATCTTCGCCCTGGTCCCCCGCCCGGACGATAACGGTCACGAACAGCACCGTGTTCGCTAGGGCAAGCATTACTCCCTGCAGGGCGACGCCAACCGACAGGAGGGGTGGGCACCGCTCCTCCGGCTCGTAACGGATGTATTCGTTTGCGCGTGCTATCTTCAGCCTCTTAGTCCAGAGTCGCTCGCCCGTTTGTCGCTATCATACAAAAATGGACCGGCAGTTTCTTGCGAACACCAGGAAGCTGGGACGGGGCAAGGTTCCATGAGACAGAGCGCACTCTCAGGATGTGCCTTCAGGCACTCAGTGTCCAGCACGATGAATTGGCTGGTCGTTTAACAGATGCAGAGTTTGCCCGGGGGGTTTCTGTATCTCTCATCGGTTGCACTTTCTAAAACCTACTCCAACTGCCATGATTCTGCCGTTTCGCCCCACTTGCCATCAATGGAATCACTAAACACATATCGAGCGGGGCGTGGCGCATAAGCGGCTGGTGGGCCAGAGTGGACGGTAGGTGGCACCGTCTTCGAAATTTGGCTTGGCTGGCCATTGAAGCAACCGACGCCATTCCTTCAGGACCTCGGTGAGCGGGAAACCCGGACACGTCCGCCTTGTATGGTTACTATGGCACGCTCTTGCAGCGCCTCACCCTGCTGGTCTATAAGCTCCTCGATCATTTCGATTCGCCGCGCCACCCGAACATCAGGCAGCCGTATCAATCCGGCGTGGGAGACTCTGCGCAGGTAAATGAGCTCCCCGAAGTCCTTGTCCATCGTGACGAGTACCCGATTCTCTGACTCTGCCAACTCCAGCAAAGCCCTGTCGCCTGGGTCCGGGCCAAGGGTCTGCGCTTCAATAACATCGTGTCCCTTGTTGCCCAGCCACTCGGCCAACCGGTGTCCGGCGCACCGATCTACCAGGAACCTCAGGGCGCCGACACTGAGACGGGCGCCAGGGTGTCACCGGCTATTACCGTGTGAGCGTAGGCAATGCAGGCGCGAATGTCGTCAGGTTCCAGGCCGGGGTAGTCGTCTACGAGTTCCTCTTGTGTAGCCCCTTGGCTTAGCAGGCTCAATATGACCTCCACTGATATCCGCATGTCCCGCACGATAGGTTTGCCGCCGAATACATCGGCACGTGCCGTTATGCGGCTGAGGAGTTCATGGTTAGTGGTCATCTCTTTGCTCCTTGCCGAGTCAGGCCGTCCCTATATGCCGGCGGCGTGGACTCGCTGGGATTTCCCCTCCCTTTAGCTGTGCGGAATGCTCTGAATCTCTTATCGGGTGCACTTCTCTAAACACACTTGTACAGGTGATATTTTACTGCTTCGCGGCGGTCAGCGACAATCTCATAACCCCGCGCTAACCGGGCCGACGCAGAGTGCGGATTGAAGATTGGCGGAAGACAAGAAGACCGCCCTGGCAGCGTGGTTCTCAGTCAATTACGTCGGTGGTGGACCAGGCGGGACTCGAATCTGGAACCAGAACATCACGCGCAGTGGACTCCAGTCAGACTCAGATAATCGCCGGCATCACTTTGCGTGGGTCGCAACCCAGGGAAGGCATCTCAGATCTGGCGTTCCGATTCCCCAGGCTGCGCCAAGGCGTTCTCGGCAATCCCAGTCTCCTTGAGCCTATGTCAGAGAGCAGCTATAGTCATAGTGCAGCGATGTTTTTTCCCGTTTGAGGCCCTGCGTGCGGCGCCTTCGCCATTGCCCTGAAACTGCCGATTGTCCTAGAATTTCAGGTGTAGAAGAATGCGTTTCGAGGTAGGTGACAAGAGATGACGACGCCTGTCCGACGTTCCCGCGAGAGGATAGCCCGTATCGGGAAAGATATCTACGAGCGGGAAATACGATGTCTCGTTGAGGCGGATCACTTTGGTGAAGTCGTCGCCATTGACGTAGACAGCGGAAGCTATGCCCTCGGCAAGAATGCAATTGACGCATCTGAGAGCCTAAGGAACCAACATCCAGGCGCCCAAGTATGGCTGATGCGGGTGGGACACCGAACTCTGTACCACTTCGGAGGCAGTTCCCTGCGGAGGTCCGGGTGATAGAGGGGGTCGTGAACGCCAACCTCGAAGCCATCGTAATCCTGCCTCTACGGGGCCCCTCTGGGCAGACGCAGGAGGTTGAAGCCGTGGTCGATACCGGCTTCAACGGCTACCTGACCTTACCGCCGATGATGATGGAGGACTTGGAACTGCCTGTAGTGGGTGATGGCGAGGCGGTACTGGCAGATGGTAGCGAGGCAGCCTTCGACGTGTACGGGGTGACGGTGCTCTGGGACGGGCAGCCGATGTACGTGGAGACTGGGGCGGTGGGCGTGGACCCACTGGTCGGTATGGCCCTGTTGGATGGGCACAACCTGAACATCGACATCGAGAGCGGGGGACGCGTCGTCATCCAGTCCAAGACATAGTCTGAGCAGACTAGGGCGCCATGCAGTCGAGCAAGAGCGCCGCAGCTGTGGCCGGCTTGGGAGGCTAGAGGCATCGTGCCCATCAGAGCCATGCGACGTCTACACCAGTCCAATCTACCCGTTTGTGGCCATCGGTGAGCTAAAGATCTCCGACGGCGAACGCCCCACGCGCCTTCTGACTCTCCACGCCGCCAACAATCCCCACCTTGAGCCTGCGCCGCGCAACGGCTATAGGGGTAGTACATATGTACTATTGCATTGGAATCAACCACAGCACATCTACGAGCAATAGCGAATTGCAAAAAACCACCGGCGACCATCGGCCAAGCCGGCCCCTGCGAAAAAAGGTACTTTTTGCAAAACAAATCACCGGCGGCCAATCGGGCGAGCCGGCCCCTACGAAAAGAAAAGTACTTTTTGCAAAACAAACCACCAACCGGCCATCGGCCAAGCCGGCTCCTGCGAAAAAAAGGTGCTTTTTGCAAAACAAACCGCCGGCGGAGAGTCGCCGCGGCGGCCCGCGTTGACACCGGCAATCGCCGGCAATTACCATCGAACTCGCGGCTAACCGGCTTTTCGAACCAGGAGGTACGCCAAGTGGTACAGACGGTCAAAGCGCCAATCCTCTACCGGCAACGGGAACCGATGGGAGTCGAGGAAATCGAGGTGGAAGATCCCCACGAGGGGGAGGTCAAGATCAAGATGACGGCGACCGGGGTCTGCCATAGCTGCCTGCACGCGGCGGACGGGTCCTGGGACCGCTTCGACGAGGCGATGCCTCTGATCCTGGGCGACGAGGGCGCCGGCGTCGTCGAGAAGGTGGGCTCCGGCGTTAACTCGGTGCAGCCGGGGGACCACGTGGTCCTGTCCTGGTCGCCGAGCTGCGGACTCTGCCGGCACTGCGCGGTTGGCAAGCCGGCGCTGTGCCTGAACCGTGCCCCGGTCGGCCACATACTGGGCGGCCACACCCGTTTCAAGTGGCAGGGCAAGCCAGCCTACCACTTCGGAGCTACCGGCACCTACGCGCCGGCGACGACGATTCATGAGTCGCAGGCGATCAAGATCGACGAGGACGTGTCGCTGGAGACCGCGGCGCTGATCGGCTGCTCGGTGACGACCGGCGTGGGCGCGGTTCTGAACACGGCCCAGGTGCCGGCCGGGGCGCCGATCGCGGTCTGGGGAGCCGGCGGTATCGGACTGAACGTGATCCAAGGCGGTGTCATCGCCGGCGCATGGCCGATCATCGCCGTCGATATAGACGCCGGCAAGCTCGACATGGCGGAGGAATTCGGCGCTACTCACGTGGTCGACGCCTCGAAGGAGGACCCGGTCGAGGCGGTCACGCGCATCACCGACGGCGGGGCGGACTTCACGTTCGTCGCGGTCGGCCATATGCCGGCGGCGGAGCAGGCCTGGAACGCGCTGGCGAAGGCCGGACTCTGTGTCGTGATCGGTCTTGGCCCCAGCGGCGGCAAGGTCGCGGTCGACAATTTCGAGATGATCAGCAAGGAGCGCCGCTTGGCCGGCTCGTTCTACGGTACGGCGCAGCCGCGCAACGACTTTCCGCGTTTCGTCAATCTGTACAAGGCCGGCAAGCTGAAGCTCGATGAGCTGGTCACGAAGCGGTACAGCATCTACGAGGCAAACGAGGCGTTCGACGATCTGAAGGCCGGCCTGGTCGCCCGGGGTTTGATCGTATTCTGAGTGCGGTGGCTTTAGCGGGATCAAATTGACGGACATGCGGCCTCGCGCGTCGGTCCTCGCCACCCCGCCCCTCTGGATTCCGGCCTTCGCCGGAATGACGAAGTGGGGGCCGAAATGACGAATGAGGGGCCGGTTTGACGGAGTCAGTCGCGGGGGTTGTGGTTTGGTACGGCGATTTGGCATCGGGGATTGTGCCATACCCCACCCCCGACCCCAACGGGGGACGAGCCCCTCGCCTCGCGAAGTCTTCGACCGCGCTACATTTCCCCCCTCCCCGCCCCTCCTGGATTCCGGCTTTCGCCGGAATGACGAATTCGGGAAGTCAACCACATCTGCCGGCGCGCTTGGAGACTAGATGACTGAGTCTGCCGAGACTGGTAGCAGCCTGTACGCGCAGGCCGGCGTGGACAACCTGGCTAAGGCCGGCGGGCTCGCGGACATCGGCGACCGGGTGAGGGCGACGTTTTCGTACCGCAGCGGGCTGGGCCGGCCGGTGCTGCCGCTGGGATACTTCGCCAACGTGATCGACCTGGCCGACGGCAGAGGGCTGGCGATCTCCACCGACAACGTTGGCACCAAGGTGCTGGTCGCCCAGATGGTGGGGCGCTACGACACGGTCGGGATCGACTGCGTGGCGATAAACGTCAACGACCTGCTCTGCGTCGGGGCGGAGCCGCTGTCGATGGTCGACTACATCGCGGCGGAGCGGGCGAACCAGGAGCAGCTTGCCGAGATCGCGGCCGGCCTCTCCGAGGGTGCTCGGCAGGCCGGGATCAGCATCTCCGGCGGAGAGACGGCGCAGGTTGCAGAGCTGGTCCGGGGCGCGAAGGATGGCTACGGATTCGACCTGTCAGGGACCTGCGTCGGGTTGGTGGACCTGGACCGGCTGGTCGTCGGCCGGCAGCTTACGCCGGGCGATGCGGTGATCGGGATGGAGAGCAGCGGGATTCACAGCAACGGCCTGACTTTGGCCCGCCGGCTGTTCTTCGACAAGCTGGGGTACGGCGTCGATCGGCACCTGCCGGCGCTGGGCCGCAGCATCGGCGAGGAGCTGCTGGAGCCGACCCGGATCTACGTGCCGGCGGCGTTGGAGATGCTGGACCAACTGGACGTGAAGTCGATGGCGCATATCACCGGCGACGGCCTGACGAACCTCCTGCGGGTCGAGTCGGACCTGGGGTTCGTGATCGACGATCTGCCCGATGTGCCGGCGATTTTCCGCCTGATCCAGCACGCCGGCGACGTGACGGCCCACGAGATGTACGAGGTGTTCAACATGGGCGTAGGGTTCTGCGCGGTCGTGCCGGCGGAGCAGGCGGACGAGGCGATCGCGATCAGCCGGCGGCACGGCACGCCGGCCTGGAGGATCGGCTACGCCACCGACGAGTTCGGCAAGCAGGTGCGGCTGACCCAGCTCCGGCTGATCGGGGAGAACAACCGGTTCAGGCCGGCGCCATGAAGATGGACTTCAGGCTGGAAGAGTGGGTTCCGCCGACCGAGGGTGCCCACCTGGGCATAGCGGTAGTCGGAGCCGGCCAAGTGGTGAACGGGGCGCATCTGCCGGCGTACCACAAGGGCGGGTTGAACGTCGCCGGGATCTACGACCGCGACCGGGCGAAGGCGGAGCAGACGGCCGGCCGGTTCGGCGTCGAGAAGGTGTACCGCAGCCTGGAGGAGCTTCTGGACGATCCCCGCGTCGATATCGTCGACGTGGCGGTCCCGGGCGTGGAGCAGAAGAGGATCGCGCTGGCGGCGGCCGGCCGGGGGAAGCATCTGCTGTGCCAGAAGCCGTTGGCTGCTAACGTCGAGGACGGACGGCAGATTGTCGCTGCGGCGAAGGCGAACGGCGTTCAGCTTGCGGTGAACATGAACGGGCGATGGGATCCGGCTCTGAGGCCGGCGAAGTCGCTGGTGGACGACGGGTTCCTGGGCGCGCCGCGCTTCGTCCGCTTCGAGGTCAGCGGCGGTGGTTGGCCGAGCACCGGCTGGATAAGCGCCGGCCGGCACATGGCGATCCTCTACAACTTGATCCACTGCATCGACTATCTGCGCTACTGCTTCGGCGAGCCGGAGCGGGTGTCGGCGACGGACGTCAGCTTCCCTGACGAGAAGCCGCCGGGCGACCGCATGGCGATCATCACGATGGAGTTTCCGGAGCATCTGCGGGGACTGGTTATCCAGGACTGCTACGCCTTGGCCTCGCCTCCGAGGTGGTTCCTTCAGTTGGAGGGAACGGACGGCGTCATCGAGTGCGAGCCCGGTTGGTACGAGTACCCGAACCCCCGGCCGAGCACGATGAGGCTGGCTTCCCGGCAATGGGACTGGACCTGGGCGACGCCGAAGCTGGCCGGATGCTGGCTGCCTGACGGGTGGCTGGGAACGATGACAGCGCTGCAGCAGGCGGCTGCCACCGGCCGGCCGGCGCACAACAGCGGGGACGACAATCTGAAGACGCTGGAGCTGGTGTTCGCGATATACGACGCGATCGATCAGCGCCGGGTGGTGGAGCTGCCGGCGTAGCGGGAGCCGGCGGGCAGTTGGTAGATTCGGAGAGTCTCGGGTCGCGGACAGGCTAACGGGGCGGAATTTTCAACTCGACGCCACCGAGAGGTGCGAAACGAGCACGAATCTTGCTTGCTAGGTCCTGGCCGGTTGGGGGAGATTCCTCCAGTGCCGCCTTCAAGATATCCCTGGCCTCTTGCTCCATCGATTTACCGTTCTCAGCGGCCCGAACGCGCAGCCGGCGCTTCAGTCCTTCATCCAGATTGCCCACGGTGATACTGGCCAAGTTCAAGACCTCCTATGGAATCTTCGCATCATTATTGTAATCTGATTGTGTTGCAGAAAGTGGCCTTATGTGCTATACACGGTGTATAGCATCCTTCAAAGGATCGGTTTGAATGGAAGGAAGTGAACTCAAGTCAATACGAAGACGCTTGGGCTTGACGCAAGAGCAGGTGGCCGACGCGCTTGGCGTAACCACGAACACCGTTGCTAGGTGGGAACGCGGGGAGGTACAGATGCCGGAATGGCAGACGGAGCGCCTCAAGCAACTGGCCGAGGCGGGACCGACTGGTACAGCCATCTCAGCTCAGCATGGAATGATCATTGATCCGCATCACGGAGCGATTCTTGCAGGGCTCGACGCCACGCTTGACCGCGATGTTTTCGAGGCGTGCGCTGTAGAGTTGGTTAGACAAGATGGATGGCGGGTCGTTCATGTACGGGGAGGCAAAGACAGCGGATTCGACGGGGCCGTTGCAGACGGCGAGGGGGAACCATTTCCTTTGATTAGCACTACCTCAAAGGATCCATCCGATCAAAGGAGAAACTACAGGCAAAGTTTGAACCAGGCTCGGCGCGATGGTTTGAGATGCGACCGGGCCATATTTGCCACGTCGCGGCGCCTCACCCCGCATGCGCGCGGCAAACTGTTTGAATTCTCCAGGAGTCTCGGAGTCGTGTTGGTTCAGGCCTATGACCAAGACTGGTTCGCATATCGCCTTTACGGCAATCCGCATTGGTGCAAGCGGCTTCTCGGTCTATCCGGCCGACCGCGCGCGCTCAGTTCATTTCCAAAGACATCAAGGCCTGTTGTGGGCGATCAGGTATTTGGACGCGAAGCAGACCTTCAATGGCTTATGTCTCCAAATGGTGACAGATTGTTGATCGGCGGACCTGGGTCCGGAAAAACCTTCCTCCTGCGGTCCCTGGTAATGCAAGGCCAGGCATTGTTTCTGGTTGATGGAGATCTCGAACACATAGCGAATGACTTAAAGGAGTTGCAGCCACCTGCTGTGATTATCGATGACGCCCACGCATTTCCAGACCTTGTAGAGTCCTTCGCCCACCTGCGCCAATCGATTGCAGCTGAACACATCCGGATTATTGCAACCAGTTGGCCAAGTGAGGCAGAGGGAGTCAAGTTTAGTCTGCAACTCGGGGATGACGATCTTCGCCACCTCGATCTTCTTGATGCTGACACTATTGTTGAAATCATCAAGTCGTTCGGGATAACGGGTCCCACGGAGTTAGTTAGGGTAATCCGAAAACAAGCGGACGGGCGGCCAGGATTGGCGGCGACTCTGACAAGGCTCTACTTGAAGGGAGATCGGTGGCAGGTGGCCAGCGGCGAAGTGCTGGTCAACCAACTCACATCACAACTGAACCGCGCTCTTGACTTCGATGCCAAGCGGCTTCTGGCGCCATTTGCACTAGGAGGAGATGCAGGGGTTGATAAGACCAGGGTCGCCGAACTTTGCGGAATGTCCGGATTCGAGATGAGTGACAAACTGGCCCAATTGGCTGATGCCGGGGTTCTTCGGGAGAGGCCGCAAGGCGCGTTGTCCGTTGAACCTTCTCAAATGCGGTGGGCATTGGTTCGAGACGTATTCTTCGATGGAGAGGCGAGACTCGACCACGCACCGTTTCTAGAGATTGTTCAGGATCGAGAGGATGCGTTGCGGACTCTCGTTGGGGCCCATTCACGTGGAGCGGTGATTCCTGACCTTACGCATCACCTGGGACAGCTCGGATCCCCCTCCGTCTGGTCCGACTTCGCGTCGATGGGACCATTAGAAACCAACTACGTCGTCTCGAAACACCCAGAACTGATTCTTGATATTGCGCGATCCGGACTGCGTCATTCGCCGGAAGCGATGATTCCAAGGTTGCTGGACAACGTTCGACTTGAAGAATACGAGGGGAGAATTCAGCGACAAGGACCCATGAAAGACATAGAAGATTGGGCAACTCACGCGGATCCTGCCGAGGATGACGTGCTCTTTAGGCGAACAGTCTTGGTCCGAGCCGTGCGTACGTGGCACCGACGCACTCGTAAGTCGCGAATCGCATTGGACGCAATGTGCATCGCCCTGCAGCCTGGATTCGAGTTCTTCAAGTCTGATCCCGGAGTTGGTCGGACGGTCACCGCACATTTTGGGGTACTTCCCGAATCTGCCCTAGGAGAGATCTCAGAACTTTGGCCAGTTGCGATGGAGGTGGTGCAAGTCTCCGGGGATAACCCGTGGCAGGAGCTATGCGACTTGGTGGTCCGATGGCGTTTCGCCCACCCCGAGATTGAACTACCCGAGAATACCCGTGCCAAAATGCATGAATTCGCCGAACGGATGTTGACCGACCTGGTCGAAGTGACGCGCCATCACCCAGGGATCCAGCACAGGCTCCGAGGCTTAGCAAATAGGATAGGTTGCCAAGTTGAGCTCACGCTCGACCGAGATTTCGAAGAAATCTACTCGGTGTCACCATCGGACCCCATTGAACATTGGGAGGCACGTACTAAGAAATTGGCAGAACGTTGGGCTGAAAGCTCGAATGAAGAGATCGCGAAGTCGCTGGCTCGCACCGAATCTCAAGCACGCTTGGCAGGGATGGATCGTACTATAGGTCTCTCCATAGCGGCGTGCCAGAAGTTGGCAAAGATGACCCCTGACCCGAGCGAATTCGCATCGACACTTATTCGAAATCAACTTTCCGATGGCGTGGTCGAGCCGTTCCTGCGCGAAGCGACTATTGAAGCCAGTTCCAAAGGCACTTCATTGTTGAGGAGTTGTCTCAACGAGGAGCGGTATGAAGCAGCTGCGCTATCTGTCATCGTGAGACATCGTGAGCCTCCTGCCGAGTTGATTCCCACGTTTTTGGAACGAGCTCGGAAGTGGCCAGCAATCATAGAAACCTGGTGCCTGCGCGGGGAAGTGGCTGACACGATGCTACAGGCGATGCTTCGTGCGGAAGATTTCCGCCTCGCGCTTGCGTGTGCCATTGGTCATTGGTGCGCCAAACCTAAGGGTCAAATTGAACACCATCTCTATGCCCCGTGGAAGAATGCGATTCTCCGTTCAGCATGCGAAGAGATGGCAGGACAAGACCACTACTATTGGTTGGGTGAAATCCTATCGAGTGACGGGGACCTTTCAGCAGATTGGTTGCTTGCTTCGCGTGCGCACAAACGTCCGCTCTTTCCCCTAATGATGAACGAAGAAATTGCGCAGAGTGCTGTGGACGCGATGAACCCCGAGCAACGAGGGCGGGTTCTTATTGCGCTGCCCGGCGACGTACTCTGGACTCCTCACAAAGTCGTGCAGCGCCTAGTCGGTGACGACCTAAACCTTTACCGCACGTTGCTCGAGTCTGACAAACATAGCAGGTACCATCTGTCACCACTGGTAGGAAAGCCAGATAGAACTTGGGGGACCAAGGCTGCCCTTGCCGTTTGCGCAGGCTATTCGGTCGACGATGTCGTCGCGTCAGCATTTAATGCCCCTTGGTCTTGGTCAGGCGAGCAGAGCGATATGTGGGAGGATTGGCGCCTAGCATTTGAAGGCTTGGGGGAAGTGGATGGCGCGGACACGATAATCTCACAGATAGCTATCCGAGGCGCGGAGATGATGGAGAAGGAAAAGCAAGCTGCCTTGATTCGGGAGCGTGATGAGGCCGTGCACGGTTGGCAATGACACGTCGACGGAACGACTCTGAAGTCATTCGCGAGGAAGGGGTCAACGTCTTGTTGGCCCAGACTTTGCGCAATCGTGGGCTATCGGCCCGGGCGGAGCGTCGCAGCAAGGAAGGGATTCCTGACCTCCGAATCGACCTGGGAAGCGGCGACCTCGTAATTCTGGAATGCAAGTGGGCGGGCTCGGCCGGCCTTTTTGAAACCCAGTTGAACGGACGGCTCACTGGTTTTCCGGATGCACTCGGCGTTATCGGGGTTGTCTATCCTGACCGACTTCGGCGCGCCGATAACATAGACGCTGATCTTGAGGCCACCGGCGACCTCCAATGGTGGCTTCACGGCTCGCGTGGCGAGCCCACCAAGGAGCCGCATGTTCGTGGCGGTACGGTCGCGGAATTGGCTGATGAGCTACGTACCTTGCCGCTTCAACTGGAGGGTGTGGACCGGGTCGCCGCGGCCGCCGGCGCGGTCGGGTACGCGCTGGAGCAGGCGGCGGTACAGATCTCGAAACATGCCCGCATATCCCGCCGGATTGCCGACATAATCGCGAACACCGACCAGGAGAAGGACCGTACCGCCGCCCTGCGCATCGGGTGCTTGGTCCTATTCAATGCCCTCGCGTTCCAGGACCGCCTTGCCGTAGTCAACGAGGATGTCCCGACGGTCGATGAAGCGTTGGGACAGGATATCGCCGGCCTGCGACAAGCTTGGCGCTACATTTGCGACGAGATCGACTACGTCCCTGTGTTCGAGTTGGCCGCTAAAATTCTTGACGTGCTTCGCGATGGGCCGGCCGAAATTCAAATGCCAGTGCTAGTGCCACTGGTCAAGGCGGTGAGGGACACCCGCCGGCCCCGGGTACCAGACGATGCCTCGCGTCGAACTACCTTCGTCAATCTGTGGCAGAACCCCGACGGCGTCTTGGGAGCGCACCGGTTGGCTCGAGCGGTCACTACAACTACGCCTGCCAGAATCGAGAAGACGGGAACAGCCTTGTTAGAGATCGACGGTCACCACGTCGGGGAGCTGTTTTCTATGCCGGAGTCTAAACTGGCCGGCAAGAAATGGGCTGGTGTCCAGTTCGCCCGTGCGGACGTTGTTCGTAGCGCGCTTAGACTCTTGGATGATGGAGAATTATGGGTTCCAGGTGGGGATGAAGGCGTCAGCATTTCACTTTGTCGTATTGGAGAACTCGGCCAGATAGGACCTGACGTAAGGGACGTGAGGGACGGATTCGAGCCAACGGATTCCGTAACAGCCTATCCGATGGTGGAAGGCAATGACACCGAGAAGAGAACCCGCTTGAGAACTGAGCCGGACAAATACCTGAGCCCACTTGCCAAGCCCCGACCAGGGAGAAACCTCAAATCGGTAACCCAGCTTTGGCCAAAGGCGGGCAATGTCCTCGTCGCAGAACGGCTGAGACTAAACACGGCCAGAGTTGTAGCGATGCGCACTGACACGCCCGTTTTGTCAAACGTTTGGTGGCCAATCAAGACTAACAACCAAGTCTCCGAAAGGGCCATCACAGTGTGGCTGAACAGCAGCGCCGGTCTCGTCACCTTGCTGGCAATTCGCAACACGACACAAGGTAGTTGGGTGAAGTTGAAGAAAGCCGACTTGGAGGAATTGCCCATCCTGGATACGCGCCGGCTTTCACCTGAACAGCTTGCCGGAATGTCCGACCTGTTCGACGAAATGGCGGAGGAGGAGTTCGAGCGTCTGCCGGCGATGGCCCACTGTCCGGCCCGGCGCCGATTGGACGAGGGTGTGTCCGAGATATTGGGCTTGCCGGATTTGGGGAAGCTCCGGGAGCTCTTGGCGTCGGAGCCGGTGGTGTCTGGCCGGCGGTTGTAATGGGTACCTTGAATGCGCGGTCTTGATCCCTAAACACCATTGCCATTAAGAGCATGAACCGGCTTCTATCAGCATTCGCAATCCTGCCGCGGATGCGTATACCGAAGATACTGGCAGTTTCCACCTGTTTAACTATCGGCGCATTTGTCCTGCATGTTGGGACTATCACAATATTTGGGACAGAAGTGAGTTGGTGGATAAACTCGCTGCTTTTCATTCTATCAACGGCTATTCTGATTCACGCGTACAAGCTGGAGTGGCCTTACATTTTCTCAATTGCCAAAAGAACCAAACGCCACATGGATGAAGAGTACAAGAAGACTGAAGCAGGTAAGGCGGAGGAGGCACGGCACGAGAAAATCATCGGAAGTGTCGTTGAGGATTTTGGAAAGGTACCCATCGCCAGTCGGTCAGTCTACAAGACCCAAAAAACCGTGATCCGCGTGGAATTATCGCGCAAGTACGCTCCTTGGCATTGGAAGCTTCGCGAGTGGATGGTGGATCGACTGCTAGATGGTTTTAATAGAGGTCTCTTGCCAGAGCGTTTGTGCAAGTGGCTTGGCGGCCTCTTGGGATGGACATGGAAGGACTGATAAATTGGGCCTACGTTGGGGATTCGTAATATGACACATCCGGCGTATTTGCTGTAAAATCAGTTGTTGCCGTGCGTCAGAGGACTGGCTCCGAGTCGCCGGCGGTCTCGCCCGTGGAGGGGTGGGAGAGTGGTTAAATCCAACAGACTGTAAATCTGTCGCCATGAATGGCTACGCAGGTTCGAATCCTGCCCCCTCCACCAACTGAAAGCGTTTAGGAGATAGCCCGCGTCGCCCCCAGATAGTCTCCGATTCTCTACCGACGCCGGCGGATCTCCTTCGAATATGAGTAGTTCTTTACAACACCATCAGTCAGCCAGGAGGCTCTAACGATCTATGGCAAAGCAAAAGTTCGAGCGGACGAAGCCACACATCAACGTTGGCACTATCGGTCACATCGACCACGGCAAGACCACTTTGACATCGGCCATCACCAAGACTCTCGGTCTTGGCGGCAGCGGCGCCGTCGAGTTCCGCTCCTTCGACAGCATCGATAACGCTCCCGAAGAGCGCACCCGCGGCATCACCATCGCCATCGCCCACGTCGAGTACGAGACCGATAACCGCCACTATGCTCACGTCGATTGCCCCGGCCACGCCGACTACATCAAGAACATGATCACTGGCGCCGCCCAGATGGACGGCGCCATTCTCGTCGTCGCCGCTCCCGACGGCCCCATGCCCCAGACCCGAGAGCACATCGTCCTGGCACGCCAGGTCGAAGTTCCCTCGATGGTCGTCTTCCTCAACAAGGTCGATATGATGGACGACCCGGAGCTGCTCGAGCTCGTAGAGTTGGAGCTGCGTGAACTGCTGTCCAAGTACAACTTCCCCGGCGACGACATTCCGATCGTCAGGGGTTCAGCCCTTGGCGCGCTGGAGTCCGCCTCGACCGATCCGAGTGCGCCGGAGTACGAGTGCATCCACGAGCTTATGGAGGCGGTGGACAGCTTCATTCCCACTCCGCAGAGGGCGGTCGACCAACCCTTCCTCATGCCGATCGAGGACGTCTTCGGCATCAAGGGTCGTGGCACTGTCGTCACCGGCCGCATCGAGCGAGGAACGATCAATGTGGGCGAGGAAGTGCAGATCATCGGGATGGAGCGGGAGACTCGCAGCGTCGTGGTCACCGGCGTCGAGATGTTCCGCAAGACTCTGGACGACGGGCAGGCCGGCGACAACGTCGGCTGTCTGCTGAGAGGCGTGGAGCGCGGAGACGTGGAAAGGGGACAGGTGCTGGCGAAGCCGAACTCGATAACTCCCCACCTGAACTTCAACGCCGAGGTCTATGTCCTGAGCAAGGAGGAGGGAGGCCGGCACACTCCGTTCTTCACCGGCTACAGGCCGCAGTTCTACTTCAGGACGACGGACGTCACCGGCTCGGTCAACCTTGCCGAGGGAGTGGAGATGGTGATGCCGGGAGACAACACGCAGATGAAGATCGAGCTGATCGTACCGATAGCTATGGAGGAGGGCCTGCGCTTCGCTATCCGCGAGGGCGGCCGCACCGTCGGCGCCGGCGTAGTCACGAACATCATCACCTAGCGGTCCGGGGACCACGGAACAACACAGCCGGCTCGTCAGAAGGCCGGACGGCGCCTGATGGAGGGCTCAAATGGCAAGGAAAAGCGACGCCCGCATGGTCATAACGTTGGCCTGTACGGTATGCCGAGAACGCAACTATACGACAGAGAAGAACCGACGAAACGATCCAGACCGGATCTCGCTTAACAAATACTGCCGGCGATGCCGTAAACACGCGGTCCACCGAGAAGTTCGCTAACCCCAGGTGCGGCCATCACGTAACGCGAATCTCTAATGCCAGCGCGCCCGCTGGTTTGTTAGACTTCAAAGCGTGAGCGAATTTCCATTCGAGATTGTCGACCTGGTCATAGTCGGGCTAGTAGTAGTTGCGGCTATTAGTGGATGGAGACTCGGATCTATAGGCGCCCTGATCGATGCGTTCGGCCTCATTGCGGCCATCGGCTTTTCCGCCCGTTTTTCGACCCAACTGACGACCATCGCCGGTCAAACGATACCGATTTCGCCCGCTTTACTTCGACCGGTTGCAACTCTCGCGATCATCTTGGTCGGGTATATCGCCGCAGGAATGATTGCGCGAGCAGTCGCCGAGATCTCAGAGGCAATCGTGTCACCGAACACGTTCGCCGGCACGATGAGCTCGCTGATCGGCGCAGTAATAGGCGGATTGAAAGTCTCGATACTCATGGGGTTTGTTCTCCAAATCGGCACGCCCATGCTTCCCACAGATTCGAACCTTTACCACCAGATAGATAGGTCGAGGCTGAGCGAGTCCGTCATCTCGCTTTCGCAGCGCGTCCAGCCGATTATCCGAAACTCCATCGAGCCGATTTTCTCCGGTGAGGCACGCGTGGATCCAAACGCGGAGTTCGACGGAGGTCAACGCCTGCCCATACCGGAGCCGGTCCCACTCTTCGCATCGCCGGAGGCGGAGGAGAGAATGCTGGAACTGATCAACGAAGAACGCCGCCAGGCCGGTCTGCCGGCCTTGGTGATGAGTCCGCTGGCAAGGGAGGTCGCCCAGCAACACAGCAACGAAATGTTCCGATATGGGTACCTGTCCCATACGAACAAGGAGGGCAAGTCGCCGGCGGAGAGGCTGCGGGAAGCCGGCATCAGCTTTACGTCGGCAAGCGAAAACGTAGCGTTCGCGCCGTCGGTGGATTCGGCATTCAACGCGCTGCTCGACAACACGAACCAGAGACGCAATATTCTGTCGGACCAGTTTCGACGGATCGGGATCGGCATATACGACGGCGGACTCTGGGGCATAATGGTAACGCAAGACTTCACCGACTGACCGCAGGCGATCGACATAAGCGTTCGCATAGATAAGAGAGGAGACCACGTTGGCATCGCACGAGACCGTCCGTCTCACGAGCTTGAGTCACGGCGCCGGCTGAGCCTGCAAGCTGGGTCCGTCGGACCTGGCGCAGGTTCTGCGTCATCTACCTCCTGTGCTTGACCCCAACGTGCTTGTTGGCGCGGGCACGTTCGACGACGCCGGTGTATACAAGCTATCGGACGATCAGGCGCTGGTCGCGACCGTGGACTACTTCACGCCGGTCGTGGATGATCCTTACTCGTTCGGCCAGATCGCGGTAGCAAACTCACTCAGCGACGTGTACGCGATGGGAGCGCGTCCGATCTTCGGACTGAACATCGCCGGCTTTCCCAGGGAAACGCTGCCACTCGACGTACTGGGCGAAATCCTGCGGGGAGGCAACGACAAGGCCGAAGAGGCCAGCGTGTCGATAATCGGCGGCCACACGATAGACGATCAGGAGCCCAAGTACGGGATGATGGCGTTGGGGCTGATCCGGCCGGACGCGATCGTGACCAACGTCGGAGCCAGGCCGGGCGACAGGCTGATCCTGACAAAGCCTCTTGGAAGCGGGATCATATCAACCGCTATCAAGCGCCGGGTTGCCCAGCCCGACACAATAGACCGCGCGGTGCGGGTTATGGCGACGCTCAACCGGAACGCGAGCGAAGCGATGACGGGGGTCGGCGTCAATGCCGGCACCGACGTCACCGGGTTCGGGCTGCTCGGACACCTCAAGTCGATGCTCGCGAATCAGAATATTGGCGCCAGACTGCAGGCCGACGCGATCCCGGTGATGGATGACGTCCGCGAGCTTGCCCAAGAGGGATTCATACCGGGCGGAACGCGGCGCAACCACACCCACATAGAGGCGTCGGTCGACTGGCCGGCGGACATGGAGGACTGGGAACGGCTCTTGTACTGTGACGCTCAGACCAGCGGCGGACTATTGATGGCGGCGCCGCCGGAGCGGGTCGACGCGATGGTGGGCGAACTCGGCCGGCTGGGCGTACCATGCGCCGCGGTTATCGGCGAAGTCGTGGACGGGCACCGAATAGAGGTCCTCCACTAGCCGGCGGATCAGTCGCCGATTGAGAACGCCGGAAACGGCTTGTGCGGTTCGGATTGGTACCAATACGCGACGCTGCTGTAGTCGTTTGACTGGCTGTTCGCGTGGCCGTGCTCGATAGTCACCTGTATCGACTCGCGGAAGCAGATCGGGTCCTCGACATGGAAACGGTACATCGACCACTGGCCGGCTGACGTCCAACTGTCATCGCCGCACGTGACGCCGTGATAGGGCATCGAGTACCTGCCTGGATATCCCCAGGCGGCGAGGAAGTAGTCCTCCGTGCCGGTGCCATGGAGGCGAGGAGGCCAGGGCTCGCCATCGACGACTATCATCTCGTCTCCCTCGCCGAACCAGGACTGCCCCTGGTGAAAGGCGTTTATGTTCGTAACATTCAGAACGCAACCCACATAGTGTCCCCAGCCGCCGGCATCGAGGATGAGGTAGTTGTGGTCGGTGCTGAGGTTCTTCTCGGGGTAGACCTGGTCTTGTTTGAAAGTGGGACTGCTACCTGACATGCCCGGCCGGTCGGTTGGCGCTGAAGTATTCAAAACCGCCTCGGTCGGGATCTCACGGCGCCACTGGGCGTGAAAGCGGCCCAGACGCTCATCAAACGATGCGTAGGTCTCGTAGTCGATGTTGAAGTAAAAGTGGTCGACCGGCAGATCGGAATCGTTCCTCACCTCGATGCGGGCGGAATCGGCGAACGGCATTGGAAAGAAGCAGTTCATGGCCGCGCGGTTGTCGCCGATCACGCGCGGGCCGGTGACCATGTTGACCGGCAGACTGGAAAAGTGGTTGACCCTGCCGTGACCCACGCCAAAGAAGTCGCCCAGAGGACACTCGACGCTGGGCGTGGGCTCGTCGTCCCAGAAGATACGCAAGACGATCTTGCGCAACGAATCCGGATCAGCCGAGTTGGAAGTGATCCAGATGTGCCGCACGCAACCTGGGCCTGCCAAATCCCCAAGCAACGCGGTGTCGCCCGGCGCGACCGTTACGAAATCCGCATTCCCGCCGGTTCGATCCCAGCTGCTTGCTCGCCGGCTGGCGGCGTCGCGCAGAAATGGCAGACCAGCCAGCGGGCTTCCAAATGGCGCAGTGCTCTTAATGAACATCATCGGACACGCTCCTGTTGGACATAATCACGAGAGATGGGCTCAGTATACGAGACGGACAGGGAGGACTCAGGTGTAGTTGCAGGCCCAATAACAGAACGCGCAGGAGCCACAGAGCTTATGCTGTCGGTCCAGTCTTGGTGTTCAGGTGCACTTCATAGATTACAGCCGCCAGTCCTGTTACGCTTCACGTTGTTGGCGAAACAGCATGGTGTAGAGCTTGAAGTACTCGCCTCTTCTGGCCAATAGCTCGTCGTGCACGCCCATCTCTGCGATCCGGCCTTCCTTCATCACCACCACAAGATCGGCCTCTTTGATCGTCGAAAGGCGATGGGCGATGACAAACGCAGTCCTATCTTTGAGCAAATTCTTGATCGCTCGCTGGATAATCTGCTCGGTCGCGGTGTCGATGTTCGAAGTGGCCTCGTCCAACACGATGATCCTCGGATCGGCGATCAACGCTCGCGCGAACGAGATAAGCTGGCGCTGGCCCATCGAGAGGCCCTGACCGCGCTCTCTCACGTCCGTGAAGTACTTGAACTGGGACTTCATTATAAAGTCGTGGGCGCCGATCGCTTTGGCAACGGCGTATATTTCTTCATCTCTTGCGTCGAGCTTTCCGAAGCGAATGTTGTCGCTGATACTGCCGGAGTAGAGGAACGGTTCCTGTAGCACGATGGCAATCTGACGCCGCAGCGACTCCATGGTTACGTCGCGAACGTCCGTACCGTCGATCCTTATGCTGCCATCGGACACGTCGTAAAACCTTGTCAACAGATTGATGATCGTACTCTTGCCCGCGCCGGTGTGCCCCACCAACGCCACCGTCATCCCCGGTTCGACCTGCAATGACACGTCCCTCAATACAGGGGTTTCGCCGTCGTAGCTGAAATTAACCCTATCAAGCGTGACCGCGCCTTGAATTGGCGGAATCGAAGTTGCTTCGGGCTTGTCTGCCACGTCAGGTTCAAGATCGATCACCTCGAAGATTCGCTCGCCAGCCACCACCGCCGACTGAAAGACTGTATATTGGAGGCTGATCTGCCGGATCGGCTCGAAGAACCTGGTGACGTACAGAATGAAGGCGACCAGGACGCCGGGGGTCATCTCCAACTCCAATACCTGGATACCGCCGAACCACACGATCAACGCGAGGGCGGCGGCGTTAACCATCTCGACGGCCGGCATGAACATCGCGGCCAACCGGGCCGCATTCTTATGCGATTCGCGGTGCTCCTCGTTGATGGTCCGAAAAGCGTCGAAGCTATCGTCCTCGTGAGCGAATGCCTGAACGACCCGGACTCCATTTACATTCTCCGCCAGGTTGGAGATGGCCAGCGATAGTATCCGGCGGGTCTCCTGAAACACCAGCCGCGCCCTCACCCGCCAAAGATAGCTGAATAGAAAGAGCAGCGGCAGCACTCCAAATGTCAGAAGTGAGAGCGTAGGGTTCATCGTGAACATCACTACAACGATGCCGGCAATCGTCAGAAGATCGCCGATGGTATTGATAATCCCGTTTGTGATCAGCTCCTGCATCGCATTGACATCACTTTGCAAACGAGCCACGATTCGGCCGGCCTGGGTTTTGTCGAAGAAACGCATGCTCAAGCTCTGGACGCGCCGGAACATGTGCATTCTGAGATTGTGGAGAACCGTGAACCCAACATCGGCCATCAGGTAGGTCTGCCCGTACTGTGCCAGGAAGAATATGACCCCATTGGCCATGAACAGGGCGACGACCAGGCTGATGCCGCCGAGATCGCCACCGAGTATAGGGCCGTCAATCGCAACCTTGATGAGGAATGGGCCGGCCACTTGCGACGCGCTGCCGACAAGCATCAGTAGAATCGCCAGCGCGATTTTGCCTTTCGCGGGTATCAGGTAGTCGATCAGCCGAGCGGCGACACGTCGATCGTAGAGCCTCGCGCCTGACGCGGTATCGTCGTCGCCGGCCGATTCGAGCAGGAAATGCTGGCGGTTGACGGTCCGAGTAGCTGCCATTTCTACGTAACCGGATGCGCTGCCAGCGCCGCTGCGACTCGCTGGGACATCTCTTCTTGATCCATCAACTGCTCGTGGTATATCGAAGCGTAATGGCCGTCTTGGGCCAGTAGGCGCTCGTGAGTTCCACGTTCGACGATGCGCCCGTCTTCTACCACGAGTATCTGGTCGGCAGACTTCACCGTAAGCAGTCGCTGAGCTATTACGATGGTCGTGCGACCCTCCATAAGGTCCACCAACGCCTGTTGAATCAGGTACTCGGTCTCGGTATCGACGCTTGAGGTCGCGTCATCGAGAATCAGGATCCTGGGATCCTTAAGCAGCGCCCGCGCGATGGCGATTCGCTGGCGCTGGCCGCCGGAGACTGTAACTCCCCTTTCGCCGACCTTGGTCCGATAGCCATCAGGAAGTGAATTTATAAACTCGTCTGCCTGGGCCAGTTTCGCCGCTTCGACGATCTGTTCCATCGTGGCGCCGGGCCTGCCGTACGAAATGTTTTCGGCAATCGTCGCCGAGAACAGGAACGACTCCTGTTGCACGATCCCAATCTGAGACCGCAGCGATTTCAGATCAAGGTCGCGAACGTCGTGACCATCTACAGATACTCGACCGGAGGTTACATCGTAGAACCGGGGTATCAGGCCTGCGATCGTCGACTTTCCCCCACCGGTGTGGCCAATGAGAGCAACTACTTGCCCGGGCCGGGCGTCGATGTCGATTTCTTCAAGCACGTGATCAGGGTTTTTCGGATCGTACCCGAAAGACGCACTTTCGAACCTTACATGTCCCCGGACACTACCTAGCTTGATTGCCTCAGCCCGGCTCTCTATCACGTTCGGAGTATCGAAGAATTCAAAGATGCGCTGCCCGGAGGTCAATGCGGCGACCAGAGCGTTGATGACCAAGCCGAGGCGCCGGAGCGCAGGCGTAATCAGTACGAGGTAGCTGGTAAACGCGACGAGGCCGCCGATGCTCAGGTTGCCGGCGACAACCTCGCGACCGCCGTACAAGAGGATTGCCGCGGTGCCGGCCGTGCTGAGAAACAACAACAACGGAAACGTATAAGCCCAGACGTGGATCGCCCGCAGGTTCAAATCGACGTAGTGCCGGTCGGCGGACTGCAGTCTTTCGATTTCATACCGTTCGCGCGCGAAGGCCTTCACGACCTTGATGCCGGTCAAGTTCTCCAGGATGACCGTATTCACGCGGCTGAGTTGATCCCTCGCGCGCAAGAATAAGGGACGCGCGACAACCTGGAACCGGTACGTGGTCAACGCAATGAATGGGAGTACGACCATCGAGAGCAGAGCGAGCTTCCAGTGAGAGAAGAGGAGAATGATCGAGGTGCCGGCGAGCATCAATGCGGCAACTACAACATGCATAATGCCCTGGCCAAGGAACCTGCCGATCGCCTCGGTGTCAGCGATGAACTGATTGATCAGATTGCCGCTGGGCGCTTTGTCGTGGAAGGAGAAGCTCTGTCGTTGGACCCTTTGGTAAAACTCGTTGCGGAGGTCAAATCGGACACCTACCGCGGTGTACTGGGCGAAATACTGCTGACAGAATAGGAACACGCTCCTGAACACAGCCAGCAGAATCACCAAAACCGCCACCAGCACGAGGTAGCCACGATCGGCGCCGATGAGACCTTCGTCGATGACTATCTTGATGAGGAGCGGGAACGCAAGATTCAAGCCCGTAGCTAGAAGGGTGCTCGCCAACGAGATGGCGAAGAAAGCCCGGTAGGGCCAGGCTCTGCCTAGGAGCCTGGCGATTAATCTCCACAAAACGTGGTGTTATAACTCCGAAGATCAGGTGAGTTTGAGAACCCGAGTAGTTGCCGCATGCCGCGCCGCCATTGTCATGCGGTGACCGCTAAGTGGCTGCTAGTATTGTCTGGACTTAGATCTTACCTTAAATGTCGCCTTCGATTCGGCGACCGAACGCCACACGAGCTTTATTGGAGGCCATTTGATGCATAGGTTCAGCGACCGAGTAGTCTTGATCACCGGGGCGGGCAGCGGGCTCGGCCGGGAAACGGCGCTGCTATTCGCCGGCGAGGGCGCCAAGGTTGTGGTCGCCGAGATACGCTTGGAGGCCGGTCAAGAGACAGTCGATGTGATCCGCTCCGAAGGCGGAGAAGCGAGCGTGGTACTTGGTGACGTCTCGAAATCCGCCGACGCCGAGCGGATTATCGGGAGCGCGGTCGAAAACTACGGCCGGCTCGACGTACTTGTGAACAACGTAGGCGTCCAAGTCAGCAAGCCGGTTCCGGACACGTCGGAGGAGGAATGGGACTTCGTTATCGATACGACCCTGAAATCGGCGTTCCTCTGCTCGAAATACGCGATTTTCCAGATGCGAAAACAAGAGGGGGGCAACATCATTTGCATCTCCTCACTGTCCGGCCTGGTGGCGAATCCGAACCAGGCGTCTTACAACGCGGCCAAGCACGGAATCATCGGGCTGACGCGCTGCATGGCGCAGGACCATGCCGGCGATAACATCAGGGTGAACGTCATTTGTCCGGGGTCGATGGACACTCCCATGGTGGCGGACATCGCTCCAGAGATACTCGAACCCTACAAGCAGCTCAACTTCCAGAAGCGATTCGCCCATCCGAGAGAGGTGGCCCACGCGGTGTTGTACCTGGCCAGCGACGAGGCGTCGTTCATGACCGGCTCGGTTATGGCCGTCGACGGTGGCTACACGGCCAGGTAGCTAGACAGTTTCGCGGTCCTACTGTACGAAATACTGGCGCCCAATCAATTCGGTTCCAGCATCAAATCAGTCCAGGCAGAATCTGCTTGCGCATCTCAGACCGGGCGTAGCGCCCTCCCGTCAGCCGGCGCTGTTGCGATCCTATCTAAGGGTTCGTCTCTTGACGGTTCCACCAGGTGGAGGCAAATAAGCAACGAGTGTTTACGCCACCGATGGCAACGAGACCCACGACGTTGACGCCGTCGACAGCGACGATGCCTGACGCATTAACGCCGCCTATAGCAGCAGGGCCAAATGCATTGACACGGCGAAATATTCGCCGTCTTGCAAGATTCATGCGGGTTGCGCCCCAGTTTTCTGTCCGTAGCAGATTCCGACTGGTTTTGATTCACTGAGATCGAGACGGCACTGGATGCTTCGCAATAGTGGCAGTTGGGGTTCCGGGGCGCGCCGCTTCAGCGGGTGACCGGCTTGCCGGCCGACTCGCGCAGCTCGATAACGCGGTCCGGCCAATTGGATACTATGCCGTCGACACCGAGCCCCACCAGTTCGCGAATCCTATTAGGTTCATCTACAGTCCACGGGAAGATTGACAGGCCAGCGTCGTGGGCCATCCGTACGTCTTCGCCGTTCAGGAAAGTCCAATGGGGCATTAACAGGTCGGCGCCGGCCGCTCGGGCGAGGCCGACCGGATCGGCCGGCCGGCAGCCGTAGAGGGCCCCGGTAGCTATCGATGGGTTGCGGATACGCAGCCGGTGGAGCACCCAATGATCGAACGAGATAATGACGGCACTGTCGACTAAATCCGCTTTACTGATTTCTCGCTCGACCCTTGCTTCTATCCCGGCGCAGTCGAACGGACCGGCTTTTATCTCGATCAGGAAGCGCGTTTGCCCTCCGAATGACGACAAGACCTCGGCCAGTGTTGGAATGCGTTGGCCCGGCCAAGGGGGATCCGACCAGGAACCCGCATCCAACAGCTTCAACTCCGCCATGGTCCTGGCTCGAACAGGACCGCTGCCGTTTGTAGTGGTTTCCAGGTCATGATCGTGGATGACGACCGGGACCCCATCGCTGCTGAGATGAACGTCCAACTCGATGAAGTCAGCATTCAACTCGAGGGCACGCTCGAACGCGGCCAGCGTATTCTCCGGTCGCTCGCCGGATGCGCCTCGATGGGCGGCCACAAGGGGAGCCCGAGCGGGCAAAGGCCTCAACGCCGGCTTTGGCTGAACGGGCGGGCTC
Organism: Chloroflexota bacterium; assembly: GCA_963664835.2. Lineage (GTDB taxonomy): Bacteria > Chloroflexota > UBA6077 > FW602-bin22 > JBCLEL01. Next base: position 49,822 of record CAXXUG010000027.1, read on the forward strand.
ATTGGACTCCACTCCCCAAGCCGTCGCCGGCTATTTCTCTATCGGGAGTCCGGCCTCTGCCCAGGCTATGGTGCCGCCTTCGAGATTGTATATCTCAGTGTGTCCAAGTGCGGCCGCCATCTCGGCAGCGACCGCGCTGCGCTGGCCAACGGCACAGACGAAAATCAGGCCGTCCCTGTCGGCATGCTTCTCCGGATCAGCCAAAAACTCCGCCAGCGGCGCCAATTCGACGCCGGGAATATGACCCTCGACGTACTCGCTGTGTTCACGGACGTCGATAACCTTTAGATCTCTGGAATCCATCAACTCTTTTGCCTGAGTGACATCAATACGGTCGAACGGCTCATTCAGATCAATGTTCTGTCCCGAAGTCAATCTTTAGCCTCCTAATTTAGATAGCTTACTCACTAGCGTATCAGTTGATACGACCCAATTGCGAGGGTTGCGCGTTCCTATTAGAGCGCGGGACGTGGCTCTCGCCTTTTCGCGACAGGCATCGAATTGGCGTAGCGACGCGGCACCGCGCGCCGGTACCGCGTTACCGAGTTTCTCGAAGTGAAAATCTCTTCCGATAATGGAGCGGGATCAAGAGCCCAACTGTGCAACGACGGGGGATTATCCCAACAAGTGTCTATTGTCTAACTACCTTTTGACGCCTACCGGTTCTACAATATATATCGTAGAAAAGTACCGGAGCGCCTTTGGGTGGATGACAGGTTCCCGGAATGGGCATTTCGAAGGGTCGACGAGAGTTCAGATAGGATCTTCTACGCGGAGCCGCGGATGGTGGTGCACTTGGATGAGCCCTCACTGACGGCGATAACCCAATTGTATCGAGAACTATTGCCGGCCGGCGGTACGATATTGGACATAATGAGTAGTTGGAAGTCTCACCTACCGGATGAAATCGAGTACTCCAAAGTGTGTGGCTTGGGTCTCAATGACGAAGAGTTGAGACGCAACGACCGACTGGACGAGTTTATAGTCCATGACGTCAACGAAGTCCCGCACCTGCCGTTTGCCGACGGGAGCTACGATGCGGCGGTCATGGCGGTTTCAGTTCAGTATCTGACCAGGCCGGTCGAACTGTTTGGCGAAGTGGGTCGCACACTCAGACCCGAAGGACCATTCATAGTCACCTATTCCCATCGGCTTTTCCCGACCAAAGCGGTATACATTTGGCAATCGCTGGACATGGGCAGCCGGCGGCGGCTAGTCGAGACCTACTTTCGGGACGCCGGCCATTACGAGGAACTGAAGTTCGCCGATCGGAGCCCCGATGAGCCGAACGACCCGATCCACGCGGTTTGGGCCCGGCGGTCGACCGGATCTCCAGACCCGGGCAAGCTCGTTGTGGAGTGATAATTGACGATTTCGTGGCGTCTCGCCCTCTGGATAATTCCGATTGGCCTGGCGATTTGGATCGGAATTACACTGCTGGACTGGCAGGAGCAGCTAAGATCGGGAATCGCCCAGCGGCAGCAAGTCGCGGTTACGGCCATCGCCATCGCTTCGGCTCCCACGGCTACAATAGCGCCGCCGTCAGCCGACTACGACCTCGAGCAGGTTGACGCGATGGTCCAAGCCGGCGACCTAGGCGGTGCCCTGTTGAGGCTCGAGCGAGTAAGTGAGCTGCATCCGAACGACGTACGCATCTATCTCGCCTGGACCAAGGCGCTGATAATCTGGGGCAACGCTCCCATGGCATTGGAGAAGGCCAGACGAGCCGCCGAGATAGCGCCTGATAGCGCCGACGCGCTGGCGCTCGTCTGTCTGGCGCAAGATTGGAACAATCGGTACCAGGAAGCGCTGAAGTTCTGTGAGCAGGCGCTACAGATTGATCCCAACAATGCGCTCGCCCACGCATCGTTGGCGGAAACGTTGGCAGACTTGGGCCGTGGCGAGGAGGCCTTGGCGGCGGGCAAGAAGGCGATCGAGCTCCTGCCGGAAGGCGCCGACTCCCATCGGGCCTACGGCTACGCGCTGGAGGCACTTGCGCGTTTCAGAGACGCGGAGAAGGCTTATCAACGGGCGGTGGAACTGCAGCCGGGCTCTCTCCACTATCGAATTACCCTAGCCCGACTGTACCGAAGAACGGGTGACGAGGACAAGTCTCTTCAAGAGTTGGAGCAACTTGCCGAGCAGTTCCCAGCAAACCCTCAACCGTTCTATGAAATCGGACTGGTCCACTATCACGCCAAGAGATACGACCAAGCGATCGCTTATTTCGAAGAAGCCGCACAACTAGACCCAGACCGGGCCGCCTCATACGTCCGCCTCGGTTGGAGCCACTATCTGAAAGCGAGCTATGAGCCGGCCGTGGATGCATTCGAGCGCGCCACCGCACTTGATCCGGAGCGAGCCGACGCTTGGACTGGTCTCGGATGGGCATACTTCGAACTGAGGAAGAGGCCGGAGGCCCGTGACGCCTTCGACCGGGCCCTCGAACTGGAGCCCGGCAACGGCGAGGCCTTACGAGGCATCGCAACGTTAGGCGGTTGATAGACCTCAGCGCCAAGCGCGTTTGCCGAAACATGATCATTGGATTCAAGGCGCAACTCGCGGCAAGGCTCCTCCCAATCGCGGCACTGCTATCCATCCTTGCCGCCGCCTGCACGCAGCCGGCGGAACCATTACCGGTGGCCCCATTGCCAACTGCCACGCCGCTGCCATCCCCTACCCAGGCGTCCGCAGCTATAGCGTTACCGTCGCCGACGCCGGTTGTACCAACTGCCGCACCTCCGGAAGAATCGCCTATCGCCGCGGAGCCTGCCGGCGCAACTGAGTCCCCCGCGACAACGGTAGCGGCGCAGGCTTTAGATCCGAGTCTAGATTCGCCGGTCGTGAGAGAGCAGCCAGACAATCTGGTCGATCTCAAGGATATGTTGAGCAGGGCGGTGACCTCCTACGCCGGCTCTTCTCCGCCGCGCGGGCACAACATCAGGCTGGCCGCATCCAAGCTGAACGGCCTCTGGGTCGCGCCTGGCGGGATCCTCTCGTTCAACCAAGAGATTGGCTCCACCACCCCGGACGCCGGTTTCCAGCACGGTTACGGAATCGCCTTGAAGGATGGCAAGGTGGACCCGGTCGCCGGCGGCGTTACACAGGTTGCCTCGACGCTGTTCCAGGCGGTCTATTGGTCGGGCCTGGAGATAGTAGAGAGGTGGCCGCACGTGCACTGGGACCAGCGCTACGGCGAGCCCCCGTCCGGGTCTCTGGGTTTGGACGCGGCGGTCGACGACCCGACCATAGATTTCAAGTTCCGCAACACCAGCGGGTATTGGATTCGCATTCAGGCGGAGGCCGGCGATACCGCCGTCGCATTCACAATCTACGGACTCGACCCGGGATGGCAGGTCAAGTCGGCTGAGCCCGTGGTCACGAATGTACTGATAAAGAGTGAAGAGCTGGAGCGCCTGGAGGACCCTGAACTGACGGCAGGCGAGGAGTTTCAGATCGGCCGAGCCGAGAACGGATTCGACCTGAAGATTGTCCGAGAAGTGATCGGCAAGGACGGGAGAGTATTGGAGAACGATCATCTCGTCAGCCGCTATCTGCCGGTGGGCAACGTACTGCTGGTTGGGACAAAAGACGCAACTCCGGCGCCAACTGAGACTCCTGTCGCAACCGAGACTCCGATCGCTACCGCGACTCCAACCGAGCCTACACCAACACCCGGCTTCGAACCCGGTAGCTACAGGCTCGAGGACGGCCGGATCAGAGTGCCGGATCTGGTCGGATTGCCGGAGAACGAAGCGCAGGCGCGAATCGCCGCGGTTGGCCTGATGACCACCTACGTAAACTACCAGGGACGCGATGACGTGCCGGAGGATATCCTTGAAAGGGTCCCCGTGGGCCACACATTGAGCCAGACGCCGGCGACTGGAGAGATCCTCCCACCAGGGGCCAAGGTCTATATAGCGGTTCGGAAAGAGTAGCCGGGCTCAGGTTGACGAAGTTCAAAAGGCATGCAGTTGCCAACACAAGCAATGATCGACTGCACTCAAGGTCATCCTAAAGTAAAATCGCATGAGACTCAGCCGGCAAGGGCCGAGGCAGACGCCGGTTCAGGTTAGATCAGCGCGAGAAGGAAGGACGCAGGTCCGATGTTGGATATCAAGCTAGTCAGACAACAACCCGAGCGATTGAAGCGCGCGCTCTCGAAACGGGGTCTGTCCGTCGACGTTGAGGAGCTCATAGAACAGGACGAGCGACGGAGGTCGCTGATACGCAGAGTCGACGAACTGAGAGCCGAGCGCAAAAGGAAGTCGTCCGAAATCTTCGCGCTCGGCAAGCAGGGTGTCCCAACAGAGCCTCTGAAGGAAGAAGCGAGGAGACTGGCATCGGAAATCAAGGACGCTGAAGCGGAGATGTCCGACGCCGACGCCAGGACTAGAGAGCTCCTGGACGCGCTGCCCAACGCGCCGGACGAGGACGTGCCGGCCGGCGGGAAGGAAAGCAACAGGGTAATCAGAGAATGGGGGGACAAACCCTCATTTCATTTCGACAGCCGGGACCATGTCGAACTCGCTGAGAGCCTGACGCTGATCGACTACCGCCGCGGCACCAAGCTTGGAGGCAGCGGGTTCTGGATGTACCGCGGACGCGGCGCCCTGATGGAGTGGGGATTGCTGAACTACTTTGTCGAACAGCATGTCCGTGACGGGTACGAGTTCATTCTGCCGCCGCACATTCTGAACTATCAGTGCGGATATACGGCCGGCCAGTTTCCCAAGTTCACCGACGACGTGTTCCTGGTCGAGGACAGATCCGGCGGCAACCCGCAATTCTTGCTGCCAACCTCTGAGACCGCGCTCGTAAACGTCCATCGAGACGAGATTCTTCTGGAAAGCGACCTGCCCAAGAAGTATTTTTCGTTCACCCCCTGCTACAGAAGAGAGATTGGCAGCTACAGATCCGAGGAGAGGGGAACCATCCGGGGTCATCAGTTCAACAAGGTCGAAATGTTCCAGTTCACCGCCCCGGAGGAATCTGACGCTGCGCTTGCCGAGCTCCTGGGAAAGGCCGAACAGTTGGTTCAAGGGTTGGGACTGCACTACCAGGTTTCGATGCTGGCGGCGCAAGACATCAGCGCGGCGATGGCGAAGACCTTCGACGTCGAGGTTTGGATGCCGAGCATGGAGACCTACCGCGAGGTTAGCTCCGTATCTAACGCCCGCGACTACCAGGCGAGACGAGGAAGCGTCCGGTACCGGAAGAAGGACGCGAAGGGAACCTCATTTGTTCACACCCTTAATGCCTCGGGATTAGCAACCAGCAGGCTGATACCGGCAATAGCCGAACAGTTCCAGCAGAGCGACGGAAGCGTGATAGTCCCTGAAGTCCTGAGAAAATGGGTAGGTTGCGAGGTCCTGCGGTCCGAGGAACAGCCTCTGTAAGTGAGCTATCGAGCGACGACCGATAGGGCGCTGGCCCCGGTTGGACACCCAGCCTAGCGGTATCGCCCGGCTTGCATCTCGTACAGTTCGGCGTAGCGGCCGGCCAATTCGACAAGCTCGTCGTGGCTGCCGGCTTCGATTATCCGTCCAGCGTCCAGCACCAGTATCTGGTCGGCCATGCGGACTGTTGAGAACCGGTGGCTGATCAACAGCGCGGTCCTGCCGACCACGATCTCCCGAAACCGCTGAAAAAGCTCGTACTCGGCCTCGGCGTCAAGCGCGGCGGTCGGCTCGTCCAGAATCACAAGTCCGGCGTCTCGGACGAAACCGCGGGCAAGTCCCACTTTCTGCCACTCGCCGCCGGATAGCTCGACGCCACCCTGGAACCGACGTGTGAGCTGGGTATCGTAGCCGGCCGGCAGTCTGGCCGCAATCTCGTCCGCGCCGGCCCAGTTTGCCGCCTCTTCGATCCGGCTCGACATCTGGCCCGGTGCCGCCGCACCGACGGCGATGTTCTCGCCGAATGTCAACGCGAACTGAGCGAAGTCCTGGTAGACGACGGCGATGCCTTGCCTCAGGGAATCTAGATCGAACTCGGCTAGAGGAACGCCGTTGAGAAGTATCTGGCCGTCGTTGGGATCGTACATGCGCGTCAGCAGCTTGACCAGCGTGCTCTTGCCGGCGCCATTCGCTCCGACGACAGCGGTGACGGTGCCGGCCGGCATTCGTGCATTAACGCTGGTCAGCACGGGTCGTTCGCTGTTGGGATAGGTGAAACTCAGGTCGCGCAGCTCGAGGTCGTAGCTACCGGCGGCGGGGGCCGTGCGAGCTTCTTCGGGACGAGCCAGCTTGATCGCCGGCCGGGCATCATCAGCGAAGCCGAAGAGCGCGCGCAAACGCAGATAGGTTTCGTGGAAATAATTGCTCGAACTAACCAACCAATCGAACTGGGATTGAACCTGTATTACGGCATTGACGTAGAGGGCTACGTCGCCGAGCGTGAGTCGGCCGGCGCCGGCCTGGGTTGCGACGTACCAGAATCCGCCGGCCAGCGCCAACGCGGAGATACCGCTGAACAACGCTGACTTATAGAGATGTACGAGACGTAGGGTGGTAACGTCGGCCAGAACTAGGGCGCTTCGCTGGCGAAATCTGCCGAGGAAAAAGTCGCCCAAGCCGAATATGCGCACCTCTTTCGCCGCGTCGGACTGTGTAGACACTTGAGTGCAATAGGCCATCTCGCGCATCGCCCGTGTACGGCTTTGTATTGCCGCCCACAAATCGATGTTGTGCCGGCGCCGGGCCATCAGGGTAAGGACGCCGCTCGCCCCAAGCGCCAGCGGGATCACCGGATGCAGGCCGATGAGCAGGACCAACATCCCGGCCAAGGTCAGTAGCCTTCCCGGCCACGACTGCAAGTAGGCGAACAGTCGTGGCGGCCAGTAGGCATTCTCTTGCAGTAGCTGGACTTCGTCCCGGCACGTCGGTTGTTCGATGTGGTCAAGGTCGACCAGCCTGGCGGAGTTGTCGATCAGAGAGTAATCGACTTCCGCGACTGCCCGTGCCTCGAGCCAGGCGGTAAGGGATCTTTGTATCGGCACGGCGGCGGCCGGGACGAGCAGCGTTAGCGCATAAAGGAAGGCGAAAGTGAAGGCTGCGGTTGCCGCTTGGTCAGCGAGGCTGTCGACTACGTATTTTGCCAAGAGCACCTGGGCGACCGGAGTGGCGGTAGTAACCGCGCCAATTATCAGGAAAAGTACCGACGCCAGCGGCGCCGGTTTAATCACCAATGCGAGGCCGCGCCGAAATACAGAAAGATCACGAACTAAAACACGCACGAATCCTGCTATGCCGTCATATCTAGCCTGCAGGTCTTGTGAGAATCCTGAAATTCTCATTGGGCCTCACCATTCAAGTAGCTCGCTGATTGCAAGCCGTACAAATGAGCATATTGACCGTCCAACGCCATGAGTTGAGAATGGCTGCCCTCTTTCTGGATTCGGCCATCGGCCAAATAGATGATCCGGTCCGCCATTCGGACGGTCGAGAAGCGGTGGCTGATCAGTACGGTAGTGCGGTCGCGGGTGAGGCGGTGAAAGCGGAGGTGGATTTCATACTCGGTCTGGACATCCAGGTTTGCGGTCGGCTCATCGAGAACAAGCAGTTGACTATCGCGCATGAACGCTCGGGCGAGCGCCAGTTTCTGCCACTCGCCGCCGGATAGCTCTCGTCCGCCGAACTCCCGACCAATCCAGGTATCCACTCCCTCCGGCAAGTTCTCGATTAGGTCGACGGCGCCGGCTTTGGATGCGGCTGTCATGATCCGTTCCGAGTCTTCCATCGCAGTGACTTCGCCGAGACCAATGTTCTCGCCGGCGGTCAACTCGAAGCGTACGAAGTCCTGGAAAATAGCGCCGATCTCGCGGCGGAGGTCTTCGAGGTCGTATTCACGCAGATCGACCCCATCGAGCAGGATTCGTCCGGCCGATGGATCGTATAGGCGCAGCAGCAGCTTGACGATTGTGGTCTTGCCGGCGCCGTTGCGTCCCACTAAAGCCAGGCTTTCGCCCCTTTGGATGGAGAATGACAGGTCGCGAAGAACTGGCCTTGGATTTCCCGGGTAGGAAAAGGACACCTTCTCGAAAACAATGCCTGACCGGATTGGTTTCGGCGCAGGAGCCGGATTCTCCGGAACCGCCAGGTCTGGGGGCGTTTCTAACACTCGGTAAAGGCTGGGCAGGAAAATGAACGATAGGGTTGACAGGAAACCAACGTCGAAACCGAGCATTGGCAATGTGGCCTGGAAAAGCGCGGCTGCTCCACCGTAGAGCACCAAATCGCCAATGGAGCCATCACCGTTGACGATAAGCCAAACGACGTACAGGTAGACCGCGCCGGCGCCGAGGGCAGAGAGCACGCTCGCCAGCGTCATTGATATCGCCAGCCGGCGCCTCAAACGTTCGAGCGACCCCATCGTTCGCTCGAAAATCTCGCCGTAACGTCTGCGGAAGAACGAGGCCAAGCCGTAGAGCCGAACGTCTTTGGCTGGTTCCGGCGTAAGCAACATGTCCCTGCTGTACTGGAGCCGGCGGGACTCCGGCGTCTGAACATATAGGTGGCTGCCGGTCCGTTGTTGGTAGACGTGGGCACGCGCGATCGATGGAAGAGACGCGAGAATGAGGAGAACCGGCGCCAATGGGCTAAGTGTGGCCAACACGAAGAGCAGACCAAGCGAGGTGAACACCGATAGCGCAAATCGGGAGCCAAAGCGAAGAATGTCGAGACCTCCGCGCGCTGCGCGTTCGCGCGCCACGTTCAGGTCATCAGCGAAGGCCGGGTCCTCGAAGCGGGCCAGTCCCCGCCAACGGTTAGCGGCAATGATGATCTGTTCGCCGATATAGGCATTCAGCCGCTCCCCAACTACAGTCTGGAAGGTGCTCTGGAAAGGCTGAATCAGGTGGCTGCCGGCGATCACCAACGCGGCTAGCAAGATCCAGGCCAGAAGAGGCAGCTGTGCGATCAACGGGTCGACGGTACCGGCCAGACCCATATCGAGGGCGGCGCGGTCGATCACGGCACGCGACAGGTAGAGCGTTAAAGGCGCCAGGGCTGCGGAAAACACCGTCAACGTAAGGATTCCGGCGACCAGTACGGGACTCGCTCGCCGAGCAAGCCGTATCGCCAGCCAGGATACCTTGCCGGCGCCTTGCAAGAGCTCAGCTAGTGGCTTTTCCTTGTAGATCTCACGCAATGCTGTTGGCTCGATTCACCCCGACTACCGCGAGCTCGGACGAGACGGCTCGTTGTGACTGCAACAGGGCAATTGGTTGGTGACAACAGTTGTGGGGAAGTGTTCGCTGCACCGGATGCGCCATGCTATAGGAGTAGCGAGGTGCCCGCTAGATTAAATCCAGCCCAGTAGACCGAATCTGGTCGTGAAGACTTGGTCGAAGCCGGCTGGCAACGACTGATCCGGAACGATGCGGTCAGTAACCGGCTTATCTATAACGCCCGGCCTGCATCTCATACAGCTCGGCGTAACGGCCGCCCAACTCGACAAGCTCATCGTGGCTGCCGGCCTCGATGATCCGCCCGTCGTCAAGCACCAATATCTGGTCGGCCATGCGGACGGTTGAGAACCGGTGGCTGATGATCAACGCGGTCCTGCCTACCACAATCTCCCGAAACCGCTGAAAAAGCTCGTACTCGGCCTCGGCGTCGAGCGCGGCGGTGGGCTCGTCCAGGATCACCAGGCCGGCGTCTCGGACGAACCCGCGCGCCAGTCCCACTTTCTGCCACTCGCCGCCGGATAGCTCTACGCCACCCTCGAAGCGACGGGTGAGCTGGGTGTCGTAGCCGGCCGGCAGCCTGGCTGCGATTTCGTCCGCGCCGGCCCAGTGTGCCGCCTCTTCGATCCGGCTCGACATCTGGCCCGGCACCGCCGCACCGGCCGCGATGTTCTGGCCGAATGTCAGCGCGAATTGGGCAAAGTCCTGGTAGACGACGGCGATGCCTCGCCGCAGAGAATCGAGATCGTATTCGGCCAGCGGAATGCCGTTGAGCAGTATCTGGCCGTCCGTGGGATCGTACATACGCGTAAGCAGCTTGACCAGCGTGCTCTTACCGGCTCCATTCGCTCCGACGACAGCGGTGACGGTGCCGGCCGGCAGAGTCGTTCCGACTCCGTTCAGAACGGGGCGATCGCTGTTAGGGTAGGCGAAACTCAGGTCTCGCAGCTCGATATTGTACCGGCACGGGTCCGGTGGGCGGCGACCTTCCCCGGATCGGGCAAGATTGATCGCCGGCTTGGCGTCGTCAGCAAAAGCGAATAGCGCGCGCAACCTCAGATAGGTTTCGTGGATATAGTTGGTACCCTGCACCAGCAACTCGAACTGGAACTGGGCCTGTATTACGGCGTTGAGGTAGAGGGCGACGTCGCCGAGAGTTAGTCGGCCGGCGCCGGCCTCGGTTGCGACGTACCAGAACCCGCCGGCCAGCGCCAACGCGGAGAGACCACCGAACAAAGCTGACGTACGAAGATGCACGAGATGCAGCCTGGTGGCGTCCTTCACCACTGAGTTGCTGCGCTGGCGAAATCGGCGAATGAGGAAGTCGCCCAAGCCAAATATACGCACCTCTTTCGCGGCATCCGGCTGGGTTGCGAGTTCAAAACAATAGTCTCTTTCCCTTTCCAACCGGTTGCGTTTCCGCACTGCCTCCCAAAAGAGAAGATTTTGATTGCGGCGGACCATCAAGCTAACTCCCCCGGTCAGAGCAAGCGTCAACGGGATGAGTGGATGAAGGCGAGCCAGCAGAACCAAGACTCCCAGCAGCGTCAGGAGCGCCACCGGCCAGTGCTGAACGTATTGGAAGAGCCGCGGCGCCCAAAATGCATTCTCTTGCAAAAGCCGTACTTCGTCCTGGTAGGCCGGACGCTCGACGCGGGCGAGGTCAACCAGTCTGGCGGATTTGCCGATGAGCGCGTAATCGACTTCCGCGACCGCTCGAGGCTCAAGAGATGAAGTAATCGCCTCTTGGATACGCCTTGCGGCTGCCGGGACGATCAACGTGGACCCGTAAAGTATCGCGAACGTAACGGCCGCGGCTGCTGCCCGGTCGGCTATGCTGTCGACTACGAGCTTAGCTAGGAGAACCTGGGATGCTTGAACCAACGCGATAACGGCGCCAAGCGCGAGACAGACTAAGGACAGGAATGGCGCGGGTCGAGTCACCAAACCGAGACCGCGCCTCAGTATTAGAAGATCATCGACCAGCACCCGCGCAAACCCGGCCACGGCGTCGTTGTGTGCTCGCCTGGCATGTTCGGATCGGTCGTTACTCATCGAATCTCGCCATCGAGGTAGCTCGCCGATTGCATTTCGTAGAGATGAGCGTATTGGCGACCAAGTGCCATTAGATTGGTGTGGCTGCCCTCTTCCTGAATGTGGCCGTCCGCCAGATAAATAATCCGATCAGCCATTCGGACGGTGGAGAGTCGGTGGCTGATTAACAACGTCGTGCGTCCCCGAGTTAGGCGGTGGAAGCGGTGGTAGATTTCATATTCGGTCTCGACATCCAGATTGGCGGTCGGCTCATCGAGGACCAGCAGCTGGCTATCGCGCATGAATGCACGTGCGAGAGCGAGCTTCTGCCATTCACCTCCGGAGAGCTCTCGGCCGCCGAACTCCCGACCTATCCAGGTTTCCGTCCCATCGGGCAGATTCCCCAGTAGATCAACCGCTCCGGCCTTGGCAGCCGCCGCCATGACGAGTTCCGAATCGTTCATCGCTTGAACGCTGCCAAGGCCAATGTTCTGGCCGGCGGTTAGCTCGAATCGGACGAAATCCTGGAAAACCGCACTGATTTCCCGTCGCAGGTCTACGAGGTCATACTCCCGTAGATCTACGCCGTCCAGCAGAATGCGGCCGGCTGTGGGATCGTAGAGCCTTAGCAGCAGCTTGACGATCGTCGTCTTGCCGGCGCCGTTGCGTCCGACCAATGCCAGGCTTTCACCCTTGTTGATGGCGAACGACAACTCCTGAAGCACCGGCGCAGGGTTTCCTGGATACGAGAAGCTCACCCTTTCGAAGACTATGCCTGACTGGAAAGGTCGCGGCGCTGGCGTCGGGTTTTTTGGGACCGGTAGATCGGGCGGTGTCTCTATAACTCGGTAGAGGCTGGGCAAGAAGACAAACGCCCAGGTGGACACGGTTCCAGCCAGGAGTCCCAGCCTTGATACGGAGAGCTGGAAAAGAACGGCAGCTCCACCGAAGAGCGCCAGATCGCCAATAGACCCTCCCCCATGGACGATCAACCGGACGACATACACGTAGACCGCGCCTGACGCCAGGGCGGAGAGCACGTTTGCCAGCGTGACCGATATCGCCAGCCGACGCCGCAATTGGTCGAGCGACCCCATCGTTCGATGGAAGAGGTCTTCGTAATTCTGACGGAAGAACGAGGCCAGACCGTAGAGCCGGATGTCTTTGGCCGGCTCAGGTGTAAGCAACATGTCCCTGCTGTACTCAAGTCGGCGCGATTCTGGAGTCTGAACATAAAGATGATTAGCGGTCCGCTGCTGGTAGGCGTGGGCGCTGGTGATCAACGGAAGCGATGCGAGCACAAGGACTACCGGTATTAAAGGGCTCAGTACGAACATGACGAGCAATAGACTTATCAAGGTGGTCAGGTAAAGAGCTAGCTCTGCGCCGTAGAGGAGAATGTACAGTCCGCCACGGACCGCTCGTCGTCGAACTACGTCCAAGTCGTCAGCGAAAGCCGGATCTTCAAAGTGTGCCAGTCCTCGCCAACAGTTCGTCGCGGAGATTATCTTCTCACCAATGTATGCGTCCAGACGCTCCCCGACTAGATCTTGGAGCGTGCTCTGAAATGGCCGAAACAGGTGGCTGCAGGCAATCACCAGCGCAGCGAGCATGATCCAGAAGAGTAGGGACTGCTGCTCGACGAGTGGATCAGCGGTAGTGACCAATCCCATATTAAGGGCGGTACGGTCGATCACGGCACGGGAAAGAAAGAGTGTCAACGGCGCCAAAAGGGCTTCAAGTGCTGCCATCGCAAGGATTGCGGCTACAAGAACAGGGCTCGCCCGCCAGGAGAGTCGAATCGCCAGCCAAGACACCTTGCCGGTGTCACGCAGGAGCTCAGCCAGTGGCTTTTCTTTGTAATGCTCTTCCACAGTTCCTTAACCCGATTTGCTCAGCGGCACCAGCCTTGCAGGACACCGCCAGTCGTAATTGCGAAAGGAAAAACGGGCATTAGCGCAAATTGTGGGGATTCACTCGCTGCGCCGGACTGCGAATGTTACAGGATTGGCGGCGAGTGGGGGATAGTGCTGGTTCGAAGATGTTCGGAACCAATCGGATACACCCCCTCTAGACACGTCGCCTCAAAGAATGGATATTAAGGAACACGTGTCACTTTTTTAGTTGAGAAGGTTACGTGAAGTGGTAGACTGACTCGCGTCGCGCTCTATTCCTTTACACCCATGTCAACTGCTTTGTCGCGCAATATGTCCTGCAATTCATTGTGCCATTCCGGGGCCCACACAACCGATTGTAAAGAGATGAGAGGCTCGAAGCCTAATGGTCAACCCGCATTCCGCCGTGCCCATAACCAGAAATCGCGTTGGCTCTAGTAGTTTCAATGGTAAGTTGAACCTACCATTCGAATTGCGTTTACAGAATTTCGAGATCGCAATCCAGGATGTTTACGACTTCTTCTACGATGTGAACGCCCATCTAGTTGGTAAAGGCTTGAATCGGCTCGACGACATGCTCAGACCTGCGATCATGTCAGGCGTTCCGTCGGATATGCTCACCGCGAGCCTAGCTAGTCACTCGCGAGTTCTAACGGAAAACCAATATCACAATGGGCACCCGGACTTGATCGTTCAAGGGGCATATCCTGACAACTCCGTAAGGGCAGGTACGGAGGGTGTGGAGGTCAAGACTACTCGCAAATCCGGCGGAGCAGTCGACACCCATGGAGCCCGCGACCAATGGTTGTGCGTTTTTGTGTATCGAGTGGACACGAAGTCAGAGCCGGCGCGCGCCCGGGAGCCTTTGACCTTTACCGAGGTTTATCTTGGGCACGTTACGATCGAAGATTTCCGGAAGAATCCGCGAGGGGAACTTGGTACACGCACCGCTACGCTTCACAAAGATGGGATACGTAGATTGCGAGAGAATTGGGTCTATTTCGCGGACTGACTCCCGCTTGGAGAGTAACGCGTCAATTTCGGGATCGCCTCAGTCGCCATATTAAAATACAACTCGTCCTTTTCCACACCGATACTCGTGTAGCCCACTGCTTCCGAGGCGGCCAACGTGGATCCCGAACCCGCAAAAGGGTCGAGGATGACGCCTTCTCCAGTTGGCAAAACGGAACGCACCAGGTTCCTAAGAAACGACTGAGGTTTGAGATTCGGGTGCGGCGCCAGGATACGCTCGGCTTTTCGAGTTGGCGACGAAGGGATCACGTCGCCAAATGGCTTGTCCGGACGGGGACGGCGGAACCCGCCAGTCTTCCAAGTCCTCAAGTTGTCTTGGACTCTCCCTATTAACGGTTTCCGGTAAACAATCCATGGTTCCCACATTGACCGTGGCATGACGCTCACTTCGGGAAACTCTTGGTGAGCGGCCTTGGGTCGGTCCCCACCTCTCAGCGTCATTGTCAAACGTACGATCTCGCCACGACGTTCCAGACCTCCATCGGATAGCGCCGCAGATACTAAGTAAGACACCAGGGGATTGGACGCAACGACGACATGGGCACCCGGTACGAGCTTGGGGAGAAGCAAACGTGCCCACACGAAGAAGAAGGTCCTGATGTACTCAAGTTGCTCCGAAGTGAGGGTGGTAAATCTTGGCAAGGGAGAGCGGCGATGCCCATCGAACGATGGAGGAATGCGCCAAACGCCGCCCCTGCCGGCTCGGAGTTTGGCCTGCTGCTCGTGAGTGTACTCATGCAGGCCGTAGGGCGGGTCAGTCACAACGGCATGGATGCTCTGATCGGCCTGCTGAGCAAGCCAGTCAAAACAATCGTTGTGGTATAGGGTGGCTCGTCCAAACGAGATGGGTGCTTTCCACCGCTGATCCTCGGGCAGCTCGGCCTGAACGCCTGACAAAAGGTTCGAGCGAAGCGCGTAGACGCCTCGACCCTCTCTTACAAACATCCTGGGAGTATTTAGCCTGAGATACGACCTAACCGACGACCCAGGCGTAGGACCTACGACGCTTGAGACTCGTTCTTCAATCTCTCTGACGGACAGAGCTTTCGAGGTAAGCGACATAACTTGAAGAATGCCGTCTCTCACGCGCCCAGGCGCATACCTAGTTTGTTTTTCGGTCATTTCAATTTTAGTTTACGACGTCTGGACGTCTTAAGTCAAGCGCCGGAATACGTGTCCTACCTGCCCGGTGTGCACCTCCTTTCGTCCCATTATCCGAACTCCCAACCGGCGCATCCTCTAAGCTGGGATAGGTGGATATCAGCCGCAAGCGTAATCCCCGGCCACATCGCAACACTCTCTATTTTGCGCCTCCTAGCACGCTTCAATGCTCGACCGCGCCGGTTGACATACCGAGGATGCCGGCATTATCCTGTTCGCCAAGTCAAGTCTTGGAAGCCCCAACCGAACCCGCGTGGCGCTGGCATTTTAGCGAGGAGGTCGGATGGCTGCCCAGTCCTCTACTGCGGCCGAGTCGCATCTTCTTCACTTCCGCGCCTTTGGATTTGTAGTATTCAGACAAGTTCTTGAGCGGGAGGAGATCGAGCATTACGGTCGAGCCCTCGAAGCCGTCATGCTTAGACTGCGGGGCGGCACTGACTTTGCCGGCGACCAGCGTCAGAACGTGGAGCCAATCATCGAAGAGGATCCCGACACGTTCTACCCGCTGTTGGATGACTGCCGGCTGCTGGACGCAGTCGATGGGATCCTGGGTGAAGATTGTCTTTACACTGGCGGCAACGATGGCAATCTATATGTGGGCGACACGAGATGGCACTCGGACAGCGACCATCCCCACGACGTTGTGCAACTGAAGACCGCCATCTACTGCGATCCGGTCGCAGATGGCGCCGGCTGCCTGAGTGTGATCCCGGGCAGTCATCATTCAGCGTACTCCCTTCAGATCAGGCAGGCGGTCGATGAAGGTCTGTTGTGGGTCAATTCGCCGGACTGGCCGGGAAGGCAACCGCTGGAGTCCTCCCCGGGAGATATTGTCGCGTTCGACCACCGACTTTGGCACTCCTCCTGGGGCGGTAAGCCTGGGCGTAGAATGTTCACGTTCAACTGGGTCAGGTACCCGAAGACGCATTGGGAAGAGACCTGGCTCTACGGATTCTATGCTGCACTGAACAAACGAAACGGTCGCCAGTTGAGCGACCGATTATGGAACACGGCAGGCCAACGCCGAAAACAGAAGATCGCCAAATTCATCGAAATGGGACTCTAGACCAACCCAGCTAAACAGGTCGAGAATACTTCGAGTATGGGGGTAGTAACTGACACTGTAGGATCAGCCAGATTAATTCGAACAAATTTGAAATAGGGAGAGGTTCTCAAGATGTTTCGCAAACTCGTAACCCGCAGGTTGGGTCGTCGCTCATTTCTGGCCGGCCTCGGCGCTAGCGCGGCATTGCCGATCCTGGCCGCCTGCCAGCCGCAGGTCGTCGAGAAGGTGGTGGAAAAGCCGGTTGAGAAGGTTGTGACCCAGGTGGTTGAACGGGTGGTGGAGAAGGAAGTCCAAACAGTAGTTACGCAGGTGATCGAGAAGGAAACGATCGTAGAGGTTGAAAAGCCAGTCGAAGTCGTCAAAGAGAAGGTGGTAGAGGTTGAAAAGATCGTCGAGGTTCCGGCCACGGGACCGGAAATGGTGGAGGTCAAGCTCAGCCACTGGGTGGGCAACTTCCTGACACCTGTACACAACATTGTCGCAGACAAGGCCGGCATCAAGGTCAGCGAGGAGAGCGTTCCCGAGTACAACGACAAGATCCGGCTGCAACTGGCCTCCGGCACGGCGCCGGACGCGATGTGGATCTCTTCCACACACGCTGGCGATTACTTCCCGTCCGGCAACTTCGAGGCACTGGACCGCTACTTCCCGGTGTTCGAGTTCGACCAGTCCCGGTTCTACTGGGACACCGTCGAGGCCGGCGGCTACAACGGCGAGACCTACGGTCTGGACATGTATGCCGGCCATCCTGGCGCCCTGTTCATCAACGTAGACCTGATGGACGACCTCGGGGTCCGCAAGGAGCTGCCCCTGTGGCACCGGGTGATGACAGATGAAGAGCTGGCACGGTGGGACGAATGGAGCTGGACCGATTTCATGAGCTTCGCCGACATGATCAACGGCGAGTTCGACGGCTGGGTAGCCGGCGGTGGAATCACGCGCGGTTGGGGCTACCACGCCAAGGAGATGGTCGTATCCAACGGCGCGCGAGTCTTCGACACCTCCCCCAACTGGTTCTTCACTGAGGAGAAGTGCACGCTCGACTCGCCGGAGTCAATCGATATGCTGCGAAGCCTGACCAATCTCAGAATCAACAACATGGTACCTTCGGCAGCGGACGAGAACGCGGTGCCAGGAGGCCTGTTCAGGGCAGGCAAGGTGTTCATGATGTTCGCCTCCGCGGTCGAGAAATGGCTGCCGAGGGAGACCGTCAACTTCCCGATGACCGTGATCCACTTCCCGATCGCGAAGGATCGTGTTAGCCACGTGGGACAGGACTACCTGACGCTTAACGCGAACTCCAAGGTGAAGGACGCTGCCGCGAAGTTCATCTTCACCCGCATCACCGACCACGACGCGCTGAAGGCGTTCGTGAACATCGTCGGACTTGCGCCTTCTTACGACGGCGTCGAGATCTACAACGGTGTGACGGACGACTACATCAAGATGATTCTGGCGACGGGAATCTCCCGGTTCGAGAACTCCTCACCGTACGCTGGCACCGGCAAGGAGATCGCGTTCCATTACCCGGTCCACGACGGGGTGAAGGCGCCTGAGTTTCTGAGAAAGAACATCAGCAACGCGATGCAGGCCGCGACACTTGGTGAGGGTGACATAGAGTCGAACATCAAGTCGGCGGTCGCCAGCATCAACGAGGAGATCGCAAGCAAGTAGCGGCCTACCGGCGGCGCGCCCCTGCCAGCGATCGCAGGCGCGCGTCTACGCTTGGACTCGAGGGGCAGATCGTTTTCTGCCCCTGAGCGTTGTATGTGAGTCGGTTTGCGGCGCCGCGGCTGACTGGCGAGCGAAGAAGAAACTCACTTGATTAGGCAAGGGTAATCAGCATGTCAATTCCAGCCGGCATCGACCTGGACGAACTGAAGGTCGAGATTGATGAATATGGGTACGTGATCATCAAGGAGCTAATCCCGTCGGGCGACGCCCTGCGAATGGCCGACCGACTGATGGAGATAATGCTTCAGCAGCCGGACGCGGACAAGCCCAATCAGAACCTGTCCGGGATGTTCAACTACTTCGAGCCGGAGGAGTTGCCACTCTTCACCACGTTGATCACCAATCCAGTCTTCTTGGAGATCTCCCGCCACGTTTTGGGAGACCAGTTCATGCTGGCCGGCTCCGGCTGCAACTGGTGGAAGCCCGGCGCGCCGGCGCAGGGTCTGCACGCGGACGTACCGGTAGGCTGGATGCTGGGCAACGGCCTGCCAGTGCCTAACGTGTGCCTGATGGTCAACTGCCTGTGGATGCTCACGGAGTTCACCGCGGAAAACGGCGCCACGCGCGTCGTACCGTTCAGCCATCTCAGCGGACGGGTTCCTCGCAGCGGCATAGAGTACCGGCACAGAATTGCGGCAGAGGGGCCTCCGGGATCGATCATCATCTTCGACGGCAGAATATGGCACCAGGCCGGCGAAAACGTGAGCAAGGATAGTCAGCGTGTCGGGGTCTCGTCCGGCTATTGCAGCGGCATGATCGATCCGACCGGGCCAGCCACCAACTGGGTCATGCTGAAGCGCAGCGTGCACGATCAGATGCCAAAACTGGTCCAGGACATGAGCCCGCATGTGCTCGAAGATTGATGCTGGGCCAGGTTGCCGGCGATGAGTAGCCCATGAGAGTAAGCCGGGACCAACTCATCGAAGACGGATACATTATCCTGCGCGAAGTAGTACCGCCGGATTTACTCGCGGACCTGCGCGCGAGCGCCGAGAAGATGGTGCAGCGGCAAAGGGCGATCTGGGCGCGCGAGCGTGGGCCGGCCGATCCGCCTGGCGGCGTCTGGGAGACGGCAGCCCAACCCAGGCTGGTGATCAATGGTTTCGCCGGCACCGATGGCGTCGAGCTAGTGAATGAAGAGACGGCACCGGTCGTTGAGTTCTGGCTGCACGAAAATGTGCTGGGCGTCAGCACCGAGCTGCTGGGCGACTCGGAGGCCGGCGTCACCGAGATGATGATGATGTGCAACCCGGTGCGCGACCACGGGCCGGCAGACTGGCACCGAGACGTGAGCGCCACGTTTCACGGTCCCCTGCAATGCTTCGTGGACGACGCATTGGAGAACGGACCAAGGTATGTCCAGTGGAACATCCCGCTCTACGACGACAGCGTATTGTGGGTTGTGCCCAAGAGTCACCGCCGGGTGAACACGCCGGCGGAGAATCGCAGAATGGCGGCGGACTCCAGGACCCCATTGCCGGGCAGTTTATGCACTGGTCTCAGGGCAGGTGACGGGGTCGTCTACATGCAGCCAATCCTCCATTGGGCCAGCGACTACAGTACGACGATGCGACGCACGATCCACGGGGGATTCTGTATCTGGTCACGGTACCAGGACTTGAGCTTCACCGACTACCTGTCTCCCTCCGCACGAGCGAGGTTTGAGGGCTGGTCGCAGCGCAGCGCGCGAATGCAGGACCTGACGGAATCGGCTCTCAGAACGGCAACGAAGGGTGACGAGGCAGGGTTCAGCAAAGCATTGGAAAACCTTCAGCCAGGCATAGGTTCCGCCGGCAAAAACCTGTTGACCGTGTATCTGTCGAAAGTCTCCAAGAACATCCTCGATCTGAAGCGCCAGGATCGAGACGGCGTGTCTGGTCCCAAGCGACACGCCGTCGGCGCCGGGCTCACGATTACCCTCAACTGGGGTCCTGGCTTCGCCAACAGGTTCTCCTGGTCGGATGCCCAGGCAATTTGGCGGCGGTTCGAGCCTATCGACAAGGGTCTGCAGGCGGAAGAAGCCCAGCCTTCGCCGGGTCTGCAGCAGGAGCCTACTCGATACTTCGCCAACGAGTTGCCGCCTGAAGTAAGCTTCGAGCGGTTCGTCGCCGGTTGGGGCTAGGACAATGAGGACACCGACTTTCACAGAGCCAAGGATGACTCGATGGCTGTAAGGGCAATAGAAGTTGCGCTGGGCCGGCGTCTGAAGCTGGCGGAGCGCGAAGCTATCGACGGCTATATCTGCATCTCACCCTGGATCATTGGGTTCCTGATCTTCATCCTTGGAATGATGCTCTTCTCTCTATACACCTCATTCACCGAGTACGACATCATAAGACCGACCAAGTGGATTGGTCTTGGCAACTACGAGAAGATGTTTTTCCGGGACGACCTGTTCTGGTGGTCCTGGTCGCGGACGGCGATTTACTCGATCATCACAGTGCCGCTGGGAGTGGTCATCGCCTATGCGCTCGCTGTATTGCTCAATCAGAAGGTATTCGGCCTCTCATTCTGGAGGACGCTGTTCTATATGCCGGTCGTTGTTCCGGCGGTGGCAGCAGCGTACATATTCGGCTGGCTATTCGCGCCAGAGGTCGGTCTGATAAACGGCTTCCTGCGGCTGGCCGGCATGGCGAACCCGCCCGGTTGGTTCGACTCGATACAGTGGGCGCTGCCGGGAATGATAATCCTTACGACCTGGGGAGCCGGCGGCGGTCTCATACTGTACCTTGCCGCGCTTCAATCGGTGCCGACAGAGTTGTACGACGCCGGCAAAGTCGATGGCGCCAACGCTTGGATTCGCTTCTGGTCCATCACAATCCCTATGACCTCGCCGGTGGTGCTGTTCACGACGATAATCGGGATCATCAACTCATTCCAGGTGTTCACGGGAGCTTTCTTGCTAACCGAGGGCGGACCCGTCAACGCGACAATGTTCATCGTGCTCTATCTCTATCAGAAGGGATGGCAGGAGTTCCAGATGGGATACGCCTCCGCATTGGCCTGGGGATTGTTCGTCGTCATAATGGCGCTGACCGCTCTCGTCTTGTACACCAGCAGACGCTTCGTCTACTACGCCGGATCGGACTGAGGGGTCAACTCATGGAACTTGCCAGGAACTCACACCTGCCAACGCGCGACCGCGCCGGCGACTCGGAGCGGGCCCGTCGCCGGGCCGGCAGATGGGTCGGACGCAGCCTGTTGTACCTGATGTTGCTCGTTGGCGCCATAGTGTTCACGCTGCCGACCTTCTGGATGGTCAGCACCAGTTTGAAATTGCCCTGGCAGGCGACCGCGTTTCCGCCGGAGTTCATTCCCAACCCGTGGGCCTTCGAGACATATCCGGAGTCCTGGGAGCAGTTTCCTTTCTGGGTATCGTTGAAGAACACAATGGTCATAGAGTTGGGCGTGCTGGTTGGCCGCCTGTTGACGGCGTCCCTGGTTGCGTACGGGTTCGCGCGGCTGCGTTTTCCCGGCCGAGAGGTTCTCTTCCTGGTGGTATTGAGTACCTTAATGATCCCCTATCACGTCACCCTGGTGCCACAATACCTGCTCTTCAAGGAGTTAGGTTGGCTGAACACGCCCCTGCCGTTGATCGTGCCGTGGTGGTTCGGCGGCGGCGCATTCTTTATCTTCCTGCTCCGCCAGTTCTTCCGCAGCATACACCGCGAGATGGACGAGGCGGCGCGCATAGACGGATGCGGAACTTTCACGACGTTCTGGTATATCTTGCTGCCAATGTCGCTGCCGGCGCTGGGGGTTGTGGCGATATTCACATTCCTGAACGAGTGGAACGACTTCCTGGCACCGCTCATCTACCTGAATACCGAGGACACCCAGACACTGGCGATCGCGATTCAGTTCTGGAGGAACCACGCCACCCTTCAGGTGCAATGGCAACGCGCGACTTTCCCGCAAACAATGGCGATGTCTACGATACTGACCATCCCGCCGGTGTTGGTGTTCTTCTTCCTGCAGCGCTACTTCATACAGGGCATCGTCGTTACCGGAGTCAAGGGGTAGACGCCGGCTCGGTACAGCTCCGGCCTCAGATTGAGACGGCTGCGAACAGCCCTAACGACCGGCGAGCTCGCCCTCCACCCTGAAGAACTCGCCGTCGGTT
This sequence comes from Chloroflexota bacterium, assembly GCA_963664835.2. Classification (GTDB taxonomy): domain Bacteria; phylum Chloroflexota; class UBA6077; order FW602-bin22; family JBCLEL01. Next base: position 72,054 of record CAXXUG010000027.1, read on the forward strand.
AGCGCGAGGAAGTGAAATGTCGAATCCGTCTCGAAAGTGATCCGGCTCTTCTTTACGTGCTCCCCGAGTCGCTTCTGTTCTCCGCCGGCGGTGACAACCCAGTCCTCGCCGCGGCGCGCGCCGTAGACAACTGACTGGCTGTCCAAGCTGAACTCCATTTGACCGAACCTGAGCTCCCGGCCATCGAAGCCCTGCTCATTTCCATCGACGACGATATAGCTGTTGGTACCAATTGACGCCACATACGCCACGTTCTCGCTGTCGGGACTGAAGATTGGGCCGCTTCGGTCGATACGGTCGTACTGCTTGCCGGCCGCTTCGTCGACCACGACTGACCATTTGCCGCTCTCCCTCGTCGCGTAAGCGATCCTCTGGCTATTCGGACTGAATACCAACGAGTCCGTCCTGATGTTTGAGAACTCGGGCCCCTCTTCACCATCAACGACGACGACCCATTTGTCCCCGCGCTCGCCGGCGTAAGCGAGCCGCCGGCTATCCGGACTGAACATCAGTGAGCCGTCGCCGATCTCGTCGTACTCCTGGCCCTCGGACCCGTCGAGAACGACGAACCACTTGCCGGCGCGCCTGGCCGTGTACGCGACACGCTGGTTGTCGGCGCTGAATACCGGAGTGCCGTCACCGATCAGGTCGTATTTGGGCCCCTCTTCCTCGCCGACGACCACGATCCATTTGTCTCCAACCTTAGCTCCATACGCTACATTCGCGCTGCTGGGATCGAACGTGACGGTTTCAGTAAGTACCTGATCGTACGGCTTGCCCTCGACCCCGTTCCCTTGAAGGTCTCCGACAACTACCAGCCACTTTCCGCCGCGTTCCGCAACATAGGCCACGCGCTGTCCATCGGGACTAAACCTGAGGCTGGGAGAAAGGACGGCATCGTAGCGTTGCCCCTCAACCCCATCCACGACGACAAATGATTTGCCTTCGACTCCGGCAACGTATGCGAAGTGGTTGCCATCGGCACTGACTATAGGGTGAGCCTCGCCGATTCCGTCGTATGGCTTCTGCTCCGTGCGGTTAACCACTACAATCCACTTCTCGTGGCGCCGGATAACATAGGCGATCTGGCGGTTGTTGGGACCGACGGCGATGGTGTCTTCGAACATACCAGGCACGGCCTGACCCAAGGACTCGTCGGTAGTCGAAAAACCGCTGCCGCCGGATTGACAGGATAGGAGGAGCGCTGGCAGCGCCAGCGCCGCAATAATCAGTCGAATGGCCGACTTAATGGAAATGGTTGACACGGATCCGCACCTCTCCGATAACTCACGTGGGTCGGGCTCTTAACCATTATCTCAGACTCCGGCGGCGCAGCGCCGGCCACTTACTTGGCACGGCGGATTCAGGACAATGCAGTGCAGTTGCGCCGCTTGGCACTAACCGGTTGCTTGGATGCTTGCTTTGACCGCCTGCACGTGCCTTGAACTTGGTTTCAGCCTCTCACCTTACGAAGCGCGATTAACAGTGACATACCCTACATCCACGGGCAACCAAGAGTCGGCCGTGTATGTCGAAGTCAGTAAACCACCGCACTGTCAGAGTTGTCGCGACTCCACGGACCCGTTACGGACGCCCACTCGTACTGAATCACTCGAGAGGGGCAATTCTGTCGGGCAACTCTAAGTGCTTAGCAAGAGCCCAAGCCCTCCGTAGCTCCTCTTGGCGATGAGAGGCCCACTCAATCACCAGTCCCTGAGCGCGTGGCGGAAGTCGCCCGTGAAGCGATGTCAAACCATCGATCCCTATTACCGCTTCATCTCCGCCGTACGACGCATGGAAATGAGGTGGCCCGTGGTCATCAAAGTACATTCGTATGACGATTCCATAGAACCTGCATAGTTCAGGCATTCTCCACCCGAATCTGCGCGTCAGGCATCATCTCGTCAACTGACTTACCGGTGAGTCGCATATAGAGGGCGTCTGGACATAGCTCGATGTCATCGCCCCAGGCGATTCCGCCGGCTGGCCCGATATTTACCGCTTCGAACGAAACGCGGTTCATCCAGGCCGAAAACACTCCTCGCCCCGCAAGATAAGACAGATCAATTTCCCCGGATGCACCGTCCGAGTAACGGATCCATATCCGGCAACCCTCGCGCGGCTCTACCTTTGTAGGTCGAACCATCTCACCTCCTCGATGTGTTATCTCCCAGCCAAACCTAAACCAAGTCCTCTCGACGGCCATTATCTCAGACTCCGGCGGCGCCGCGCCGGCGAGTTGCTTGACACGGCGGATTCATTAGGTAGAGCATATGGACATCGGTCTATGTAAAGTACCTCCGTGCGCGGATTGCAGGCAAATTTTCGGAACAAGGTGACGGTATCGTGAATCGCGCGTTCATCAAGAGCGAACTGCAAGGATGTATCGAAGAACTCAAGGAAGGGGAGCTCAGCGAAAAGCGGCTTCAGTCGATCATCGACTACCTGGAATCCTCTGGGCCGGCGCGGCAGGACTTACTGTACCTGCAGGCACGCAACACGAGTCTCGACTCGATCATCGATGGAATGTCGCTCATCGAGAACGGAGAGTTGAAGGAGGGGCCGGCGGATCCGGACGATTGGCCCTACCAGTCGGTGCTCGACGCAATCCGGGACGGATGGCGAGTGATTCAGTTCCCGAATCTCGCACTGATGATGGACGAGAAGCGTACCTACGGCCTAGGCGCCGAGTTCATCCTGCAACGGGACAGCGCTGCCGAGTGAGGTCGAGCTACCATGACTGTTCCGGCAGTTCGATTTAGCCTGGATCGGTCGCGCCGGGTGACCGACGGATTCGCGTTGAGACGTCCCGCCCGCATTGGCCTTTCGATAACATCGCAGTGGCGATTTGCGGGCAGACCGACCCTTACGTGAGGAGGCACAACGAGTGAGTGAAGCACTCGCAGATGCCGGCGGCGCAGGCTCTCCGGAGATGGCGGCGGTCATCGAGAAGCTGCGACAGTTCGACACCGCGACTGTCTGTAACGTTATTGAGCTGTTCGAAGTCCGGCCGCACCACAAGGGGTACCTGGGCGGATCGATCAAGTCGTACTTTCCCGAGCTGCCGCCGATGGTGGGATACGCCTACACCTGCACCTATAGCGGCGCTGAGCCGGGGCCCAACATAACGCTGGGCGAGAACATCGATAACTTTGCCGCGACGCCGGAGCCACGCGTGATGGTGTTCCAATCCCTCGAATCTCCGCCGGCCTCGGCCATTTTCGGAGACATCGCCGTCAGCTTCTATAGGAAGTTTGGCTGTGTAGGCCTGGTCACCGATGGCGCCGGACGGGACTTCGATCAGATCAGGAAGCTCGAGTTCCCCTGCTTCGCGGCCGAGACGATCTGCTCCCACGGCCATGCTCGCGTTACCGAGGTCAACGTACCGGTCACGCTGACCGGGCAGGAGATACTGCCGGACGATCTATTGCACGGGGATGCCAATGGCGTGGCGATCGTTCCTATTGGAATAGCCTCCGCGGTGGCAGATCTGTGTGGGCCCATGCGGGACGCCGAGAGCGATTTGCTCGGCAAGGTGAATGCGCCCGATGCGACTGTTCAGGAGGTGAGCCGGGCGCACCGGGAGTTTCTAGCCGCCTGCGACGACCTGGCGCGCATCGCCGCCGGCTAGACTTCGCGATCGAGCGAGGACGCAGTGTACGCTTTACCGAGTAGACCGAATCGCTGGAACGTTGTGAGGCGAAATGGCCCTTGGTCACACAATCTCGCAAGGACACACCATTCAACGATAAAGTAGAATAGTTTCCAACCAGTAAAGGCCCAGGTAAAGCAACGGAGAAAGGTTTAGCTCGTCATAGGTGAGGAGATCATTCAATGCCCGCGCTTACTGAAACTCAGCTCGAAGAGTTCAATCGGGAAGGATTTCTGGTAGTCAAAGACATATACGACAAGGAGCGTGACTTTGGGCCGATCATGGCCGAATACTCCGAACTGCTCGATTCGCTATGCGACGATTGGTATAGCGAGGGCAAGCTGCCATCGCGGTTCGAGGGGCTGCCGTTTGGCGAAAAGTTCACCGAGGTGGTAGCGGCCGACCTGCCGGTTTATCAACATTTTGACATCACGCTTCCGCAGGCCGATCTCCAGCCGGACACTCCGATGCACACGAGCGAGGCAGTGTTCAATCTGCTGCGCAATCCGAATCTGCTTGACGCGGTCGAATCAATCGTGGGACCTGAGATCCTGTCGAGCCCAATCCAACACACCCGTGTGAAGGTGCCGGAGCACCGGCTGCCGGATCACATCAAGCACAACAACCTGGTCGGTACTACCTGCTGGCACCAGGACCAGGGCGTCGGGCTCCCTGAGATCGACAGCACAAACATGTTGTCGGTATGGTTCCCGTTGGATGACACCGACGTGGAGAATGGGTGCCTCAAGGTCGTTCCGCGCAGCAATCACCAGGGCCTGATTACCCACTGTCCGGCGCCTGGCAAGCTGGAGATACCGCCCCAGTTTATCGACGATGACGCAGTGGTACCGGTAATCATGAAGGCCGGCAGCGTGATGCTGTTCACTCGAACGACGATGCACGCATCGTACGACAACAACACCGAGCGGCTGCGCTGGAGCTTCGACCTGCGTTATCAGCCAATCGGTCAACCGACAGGCCGCCCGATGTTCCCCGACTTCGTCGCTCGTAGCCGATCGAATCCGGCCAGCGAGCTTCGCGACGCCGCTGTTTGGGCCGACATGTGGATGCAGGCTCGTGCTAACGTGGCAGCGGCTAATCCGCCCGTGTTCAATCGCTGGAACAGCGACCATCCGCTTTGCGCGTGAGAGGCGCCCACGCCGAGAACTCGGCAGCGCATAGGTAGGCGCAGAGCGATTCCTCGATCTCCCAAGGAGACCCGAATATGAAATCCATCTCGCCTGGTGAACTGCACACCGTAGTCGAGCGCATTGTTAGCGCAGTCGGCACGCCGCCGGCCAACGCCACCCTGATGGCCGTTCACCTGGTCGGTTCCCACCTGGCCGGCCACGACTCCCATGGAGTCCAGCACCTCGCCCGATACATCAAAGAGGTCAGAGCCGGTCAAATCGTGCCGGACGCGATGCCCGAGATCGCGTCCGAGGTCGCCGGAGCGGTGCTGGTAAGGGGCAACTGGGCTTGGGGCCAGGTAACCGCGGACTACATGACCAGGCTGGGAATAGAAAGAGCATCAACGCAAAAGATAGCGCTCATTTCCGGAGTCCAGGTGACTCACATCGGCCGGCTGGGTCACTACGCCGAGCAGGCTGCAGAAGCCGGCGTAATGATCTGGCTGATGACCGGCGGACAGGGTGTCGATGCACCGCTGGCGGCACCTCACGGCGGGCGCAAACCTCTATTCGCGCCCAATCCTATGACAATCGGCTTCCCAACCACTGAAGAACACCCTGTTGTTTGGGATATAGCTACTACGCGGGTAGCCGGCGGTAAGATTCAACTGGCGCGCTCGAAGGGTCAAAAGCTGCCGGCCGGATGGATCATAGACAAGCACGGCAATCCTTCGACGGATCCGGAGGACTACTACGACGGCGGCGCTTTACTGCCCTTCGGTGAGCACAAAGGGTTTGGACTGATGGTTGCCTCCGAGATTCTTGGTCGCATACTGACCGGCGCAGAGGACCACGGGCAAGACGAACGTGCCGGTGTACATCACCTCAAACAGGGGGCGGCACTGATCGCAATCGACGCCGGCGTTTTTTCCTCTTCCGAACTGTTCGCGTCGCGCACCACCAAGCTGATGAACGAAATCAGATCGGTCCCGCCGGCCGCCGGATATCCCGAGGTTTTGGCCCCGGGTGACTTCGAACAGGCGAATCGCGAGCAGAGACAAAGAGAAGGCATCGAGATTCCGGAATCCACCTGGAGTGAGATCGTCGAAACGGCTGAGTCGCTGGGAGTGAGCGTTTAACGTTCGCAACAGTCCGTCGCGTGCCAAAAGGCTGCGAACGAAGTGTCGTGACGGCGGGCTGAGCAATGGAGGAGGGTGACCGCATGAAACTGGCGCTACACTACGAGATGGCCAGGCCTGTGCTGGACGACCACCTACTCCTGGAAGAGACCATGGAGCAGATTGTCTTCGCCGACGAAGTCGGATTCGACTGCATTTGGCTTGTCGAGCACCACTTCCTGACGGGATTCTCCGGCTGCCCGGCAAACGACATCATCTACGGCGCCTTGAGCCAACGGACCAAGCAGATAAGACTGGGCCTGGGAGTGGTTGTGCTGCCTCTACATCATCCGGTGCAGGTAGCGGAGCGAGTCGCGGTGCTCGATCATCTGGCCGAGGGCAGGATCGACTTTGGAACCGGACGCTCCGCGGTATACGAGTTAGAGGGCATGGGAGTCGACGCGCGCGATAGCCGGAGCATGTGGGACGAATCGCTGACGATGGTGCCCAAGATCTGGAGTGACGACTGGTTTTCCTGGGAGGGCAAACACTGGAGCGTACCGTCCCGGCAGGTTTTGCCGAAGCCGTACCAGGATCCTCATCCGCCGATCTGGGTGGCGGCGCTCCAGCCGGCGACCTACCGCATCGCCGCCGAGAAAGGCATCGGCGTGCTGGCGATGGGCGCAAGCGATCCTTCGGTGTTGGAGCCGCACATCAGCGCATTCCACGAAGCGCCGGCCTCGAGCCCGGTCGGATCCTCGATCAACAAACAGTGGGGCAGCCAGACTATCGGAATCTGCACCGAGAACAACAAAGAGGCCCGGAAAATGGCTACCAGATCGATCAAGAACTTCTACGGTCCCGACCGGCCCTATGCCAAGAGCCAGGCGGACCTCTACTCGAAGCTGATCAAGCAGTGGGGTGGGCTGCCCGATCACCAAGTCCGAGACTTCGGCCGGGCGGTCGAGCTTGAAGGGATCAATGTGCCCGACTCCGACACTCCCGACTTCATCACCCAGAAGCTGTGGGAGGACATGGATGCCGATACGCTCTGCGATCGGGCGGTGATCATAGCCGGCGACCCGGACGGCTGCATAGCCGGACTGAAGAAGCACGAAGTGGCCGGAGTCGATCAGATGTTGATTTCGATGCAGACGGATACGGTGCCGCACGACGTGGTGATGAAGTCGATCGAGCTATACGGCAAGCACGTTATCCCTGAGTTCAAGTAAGTCCAGGCCAGATTCAGTCAGGCCGTCAAAACCCACTGGAGGGGAGTCGGTTGGAGTACCGCAACTTAGGACGCACCGGGGTGAAGGTGAGCCCCCTGATTCTCGGATGCGCAGGTTTCGGCGGCCGAACGAATGAGGCGGACTCGATCGAAATCATCGACCGGGCAATCGATGCCGGCATCAATTTTATCGACACGGCCAACTCTTACACCTGGGGCGTCAGTGAAACGATAGTAGGCAAAGCGTTGAAGACCAATGGTCAGCGCAACCGGATCTTCTTGGCCACCAAAGTGCACTTCCCGATGACGGACGACGACCCGAACGCTTCCGGAACGAGCCGGCGCCACATCATCGAGCAGTGCAATCTATCGCTTCGGCGGCTACAGACCGATTGGATCGATCTTTACCAGATTCACAGGCCGCACTCCGACCTTGCCATCGACGAGACGCTACGGGCGTTGGATGACCTGATCCGGTCCGGCAAGGTGCGTTACATCGGTTCCAGCACCCACGCTGCCTGGCAGGTGGTCGAGTCGCTCTGGGTATCAAAGGAGTTAGGCCTGAATCGGTTCATCAGCGAGCAACCGCCGTACCACCTCTTGGATCGCCGGATAGAGCGGGAACTGATCCCAATGGCGTTGACCTACGGATTGGCGATAATACCCTGGTCGCCCCTGGCGTTCGGGTCTTTGAGCGGCATCTATAGGCGCGGGCAGCCCCGGCCCGAAGGCGCTAGACTATCTGGCGAGCAGGACACTGATAGGTGGAGAGAGTCATTCTCGGACGCCGCCTTCACGGTTATAGAGACGCTCGCCGACCTGGCCGAGCGGAAGGGCTGCACAATGAGCCAGTTGGCGGTGGCATGGTGCTCTCAGCAGGAGGGTGTTACGGCGCCGATTATCGGACCGCGAACGCTTGACCATCTCGAAATCTACCTGGAGTCCCTGAACGTCACCGTCACTGACGAGGACCGGGAGACTTTGGACAAGGTCATTCCGCCGGGCGGAGTCATCGCTCCGTATTACGACGGCGATTTCGGTCCGGCTCAGTTCAGATGGTGAGGTGTTGATATGCGAATAGCCGGCAAGGTCTCGATCGTGACCGGCGCCGCGAGCGGGATCGGCCGGGCAACCGCGGAGCTGTTTGGCCGCGAGGGGGCGAGCGTCGTTGTAGCCGACATCGACGAGCAGAATGGCCGAGACACGGTCTGGCGGATCAGGAAGGATGCCGGCGAAGCGCACTTCGTAGCGGTCGACGTGACGAGGGACGAAGACGTCGAGCGACTGATCGCCACCGCGGTCGACCGCTACGGTAAGCTGGACATCTTGCACAACAACGTGGGAATTGCCGTAGGCGGCAACGTGGTCGACACGCCGCCGGCGGACTGGCACCGGGTTTTGAACACCAACCTGGCGAGCGTTTATCGCGGATGCCACTTCGCGATTCCGGAGATGTTGAAGACAGGCGGAGGCTCCATAGTCAATACCTCGTCGGTACAGGGCATGTTGGGGATACCGGATTGGGCAGCCTACGCCGCGGCAAAGGGCGGAATTATCGCTCTGACCAAGCAAATCGCGGTAGAGTATGCGACGCGCGACATCCGGGTCAACTGCGTCTGTCCGGCGGGGGTACGTACCGCAATGGCAGAGAAGGTTATCGCCGCCGCGCCCGATCCCGATGCCCTGCTGAAGGAGGTCACCGACGCATACCCGATGCGGAGACTCGCGAGCCCGGAAGAGATAGCTTACGCCGTTCTGTTCCTCGCGTCGGACGAGTCCTCGTTCGTCACCGGCCATTCGCTTGTAGCAGACGGCGGATTCACCGTATCTTAGCCGGCGCTCAATCGCCTAGCGCAGCGAGCAACCCTTTGACGTATCCAACGGCATATCCGGACGCCATCCCCTGGAACCGGTTGTCGCCATCGTAGTTAGGAAGATGGTCAATCTGCAGGCCCCCGTCGTATCCGACCGACTTCAATGTCTGCAGCACCCGGAACATGCTCATATCGCCGTCGTCGAGTGCTACCTCGTCGTACCCATCAACGGACGGTATTGTTCCCCTGACGTTTCGGAAATGGGTATGGAAGATTTTGCCCCGGCGCCCAACGGAGCGGATCTCCTCGTAGATGTCGGTACCCGACTCATAGCGGGTGCCGATACAGAAAAGGAACCCGCTGTGATCGCTGGGGACGTCTTCGATGATCTTGAACCAACGCGTCGGGCCGAACTCAGCCTCCTCCAACGGCGGATCGGCCGGATGGATGATCAATCTAATGTCATACGCCTCGGCGATCGGAACAAGCCGGCGATACACCTCCACGCTCCGCTCGTAGTGCGCCTCGAGGTCCACAACGAACTCCGGTGGGCTCTGCGCAAGCCGTCGCCGCATCAACGAGGCATCGAACGTGTACATCCGGTAACCGCCCCGATGGACGCCCACCTTGTCTCCGAGGCGACCTGGGTTAGCTCCCTTATCGCTCAGGCTACTGTGGCCGTTTCCGAGCAGGACCGGCATAGACATGAAGGGGACGCCGGCCTTTGCCAGCGCTTCGAGCGTGCGACACAGATCGTCCAGCTCGGCATCGCCACCGGGTAGCCCTAACAAGTAGCGCTCGGGTGTCGGTGGCGCCACCCTGTAGACGCCCAGTCCCCATCCGCGGAGCTTTTCAAGGAATTTGCGGACTCCATCTTCGTCGGCATAACCCTGTTCCCTGATTCCCGGAATATTATCCGGCTGATGGATGTCGAGGCCATCGGCGCCGATCTGGGCAGCGAATCGTATGTAGTCGTCGGAAAGATCATGCTCTCGCATCAGCACTTTCATATCGTAAGCCGTCCTCCCTTAGTTAAATGCGATGACGCCGCGGGCGACCTCGCCGGCTTCCAACGCCCTGAACGACTCGTTAATCTCTTCGAGGGCGAAACGCCTGGAGATCAGCTCATCGAGTTTCAGCTTTCCGTGGCGGTAGAGGTCTATCATCTTGGGAAAATCCACGTGGTGTTGGTTTGAGCCATAGAAGCATCCCAAGATGCTGCGCCCGGTGCGCATCATCGCCAACTGTGAGAACTGCATCGTAGTTTCGGGCGCCGATACTCCGACCAATACCGCGGTTCCACCCTTGCGGACGCTCTCGTAGGCCTGTGTAAGCGTCTTTTCCAACCCTATGACCTCGAATGCGTAGTCGACACCGCGTCCGCCAGAGAGCTCCTTTGCCCTCTGTACTACGTTTTCCCGTCCGGCGTTTATCGCGTGCGTCGCGCCGAACTCGCGGGCCAACTCGAGCTTGTTGTCCAGCAGATCGGCGGCGATGATGCGCGCCGCGCCGGCGATTCTGGCACCCTGGATGACGTTCAGGCCGACACCACCGGTCCCGATAACCAGTACAGTGCTGCCAACCTCGACCTGGGCCGTGTTAATCACGGCGCCAACGCCGGTCGTGACGCCGCAGGAAACCAGCGATGCGCTGTCGAGCGGCACGTCTTTGGGAATTACAACGACGTTGTTGGCAGGCGTCACCGTCTCGGCGGCAAACGAACTGACGCGTTGAAACTGGAAGACGCCGTGGCCGTTTCGGCTGAAGCGGTTCGAAGGATAAGCCGTCTCGATAGGGTCGACACCATCTTCCGGCACACAAAGGCTGGTCTCTCCACGCAGACAGTAGTAACACTGACCGCACTTGGCGCCAAACGCAATCAAAACATGGTTACCGGGCTTTACTCGCGTAACGCCGGCGCCAACTCTGGTAACGACGCCGGCACCTTCGTGGCCCAGAATCAAGGGCAGCGGGCTTCCCATCTCCCAACGCCAGTGGTGCAGGTCAGAGTGGCACACTCCGCTCGCTGCGAGCCGGATCGATACGTCGTTCGGGCCTGGCTCGGTCAGTTCCACGTCCTCCACTTTCAAGGGACCGTTGCGTCGGTACATGACTGCTGCTTTCATCGGCCTTCTCCCTGTATCTACTCAAATCCCACCGGGTAGAATATTGTATCTTGAAATGGGTTGAGTTCCCGGCCAAACCAGGGGCGTTTGTTTCGCGGAGTCAATCGTTCGCATTGGTGAACCATTCTCCCGGCAGTCGGGAAGGGGGAAGAATATCAGGAGCAATCATGGACCTTGAACTGAACGGCAAGATCGCCCTGGTCACCGGTGGCGGCCGCGGCATTGGCAAGGCGATTGCAAGAGAGTTGGCGTTGGAGGGGGTGGATGTAGTCATAGCGGCCCGGACCAGGAGTGAATTGGAATCCACTGCCGAAGCGCTGTCGAATGAAACGGGAAGAAACGTGTTGCCGATTCCGGCGGACACCGGCAACGGTGATGACGTGCGACGCATGGTCGCCCAAGCGGCGGCGGAGTTCGATCGGCTCGATATCCTGGTTAATTGCGCCGCCCAGCCGGCCGGAGGCAAACCTGCGCCAACTCTGAACGAGATCACCGAAGCGGATTTCTGGGCGGATATGAACGTCAAGGTCATGGGTTACCTGCGTACGGCCCGGGAGGCAGTTCCGCACATGCGCCGGCAGGGTTGGGGCCGTATTATCAACATCAGCGGGCTGGCCGCCCGTCGATCCGCATCGACGATCGGAAGCATGCGCAACGTGAGCGTAGTGGCGATGACCAAGAACCTTGCCGACGAGCTGGGGCCGGACGGGATCAACGTCACGGTGGTACATCCGGGATACACCCGTACTGAGCGGACACCGGGGATGTTGGCCGAGGCGGCACTTTCGAAGGGCATCTCAATTGAGGAAGCGGAGGAGCAGATGGCAAGGGGAAACTCGGTCCGCCGGCTGATCGACGCGCGTGACATAGCCAACGTCGTGGCATTTCTGGCCTCACCGAAATCAATCGCCATAAACGGAGACGTGATTGCCGCCGGCGGGGGAGTGGATAGCGCCATCTACTATTGAGATTGGGGCAAGCCTTGAACCTCAAATCGAACGGGCGAGAGAGAAAGATGAAGCAGAGCAGTTTCCCACCAGGGTGGGATGAAGAAAGAGTGCAGCGGGTTCTCGCTCACTATGAAGGGCAGGGCAAAGAACACGCTTTGGCCGAGGACGAAGCGGCGTTTCAGGATCAGTCTCAGACGACCATGGAGATTCCCAACGAGCTAGTGCCTGTCGTTCGGGATCTGATCGCGAAGCATGAGGCATAGTTTTTCGTGCATGAAACTCGGAATCATCTCGCTAGGCAAGCAGGATACGCACAGGTTGAAAGACTCGAACGATCCCGCAAGGGGACATGGGACCGGCGGAAGATCCATTACATCGGAGCTGTATAAAGTCGGCGGGTCAATGTCGCCGACGGCGCGATCGTGGCTAGGAGTGTACCGATGACACGGGCCTCGTTGGGACAGGGATTCGCGGCCGGCATTGCTGCGGGGCTTGCGGCGTCAGTTGTCGCGCTGGCGGTTCGCGCCGTAGCGGGCATCCCGACGCCGGCGGAATCGATGGCCGATCCGGCAACGCTGGTGATCCCGCCGGAGATGTTCGCGCTCGCTCTCAGCTTGCTGGAGTTTCTTGCCAAGCCGGCTCTGGTACTCGGCCTCCTCGCATTCCAGGTGCTGCTGGCAGGCGTTGTGGGCATCGCATACGTCCAGTTGAGGCCGGCGACTCGAGGCGTCGTAGAAGTCACGCGAGATGCCGCCGTACTTACGCTCGCCACCTCGATAGCTGCGTGGCTGGCGTTCCTGCCGATTGTCGGCAAGGGTCTTTTCGGTTCGGATGATCCGGTCGGGGCAGGCAGCCACCTGATCGGGACCCTATTGACGAATGGAGTCTATTCTCTGGGTCTGGTCCTGAATCTAAGGTGGATGACCGAAAAGGGGAACTCGGAATTTCGAGGGCGATGGATCGCGAGTCCCGGCCGGCGGAGACTACTGGCCCAGATCGGCTTGAGCGCGGTGGCCGTCCTGGTGGGCGGAGGGGCCTTGCTCCAGAGGTCACTGCAAAGTTTTGGGAACAGCGTCCTGGAGCCGATCAAGGGAATGCCGAGCGAGGTCACTTCGAACGATCGGTTCTACGTTGTTTCGAAAAACATATATTCCCCGTTGATGGATCCCACTCGCCTTGCCGATCCTGTCCTGGAGGCCCGAGAGTGGACGCTGGAGGTCAAGGGGTTGGTCGAGCGTCCAATGACGCTCAGCTACGAGGAGCTGCGGGACCTGCCGGCGGTGGAGCAATACTACACACTGTGCTGCATCAGCAACGAGATCGGCGGCACCTTGATCGGCAATGCGTTATGGAAGGGAGTCCCGCTAAAGACCGTCCTCGACATGGCCGGTGTCAAGCCGGGCGTCCGAAAGATAGTGCTGCGATGCGCCGACAAGTATTTCGAGAGCATTACTTTGGAGAAAGCAAGTCAAGAGTCGAACCTTATCGCCTGGGAAATGAACGGGGAGACGCTGCCGATAGAGCATGGTTTCCCGGCGAGGCTACTGATACCCAATCTGTACGGAATCAAGAACGTCAAGTGGCTGACCGAAATCGAGGCAATCGACCACGAGTTCCAAGGCTACTGGCAGCTTCGCGGATGGAGCGAGGAGGCGGTGATTCAGACGATGTCACGCATCGCCGTGCCGAATCGTTTCAGTGAAACACAGGTGGGCGACACAGGGGCCGGGGGAATCGCGTTCGCCGGAAGCCGGGGCATAGCCAGGGTCGAGATCAGCGCCGACGAGGGCAAGACCTGGACAACGGCGACGGTCAAGAGAGCCTTGTCGCCATACTCGTGGGTTCTCTGGAAGGCGGACTGGACGGCGCCGTCCGCCGGCGAACACCAATTGCGTGTCCGGGCCACGGACGGCACCGGCGAGATTCAGACCGCCGAGATCACCGGTACGCTGCCCGATGGCGCAACCGGCCACCACACTGTCGCGGTCCGGGTGTGGGAGGCGGATGGTGACAGCTAGCGAGTCGACGCCGTCGTGTCGGGATGCCTAATAGAGTACCGCCGGATCCAGCCGCCGAATGCCGTCGACCAGGTCGAAATGGGAATCGGTAGAGACGATTTCAGTCAAACCGTGGCTTGTCATCACCGCAACGTGGACCAGATCGCGAGCGGTCACCCCCTTCGGCGCGTACCGCTCGAACAACTCGATAGTGAGCGATGCATCCGAGGGCAGGACAGGATAGACCGTGTCGACCACATCCATTAGATTGCTGGCCAGCGAGGTCGCGATAGACCATTGCCGCAATGCGCCATAGCGGTAGAGGATTTCCTGGATGATCTCGGTGTCGATGGCCGCGTTCACCCGGCCCTCTGCGACATCAGCCATAACCTTTACACACGCGTCTCTGTACCGGTGCGGCCGGCCGGCCGCATACATCGGTACATTGACATCCAGCAGCACCGGACGTGTGATCACGACGATGCTCCGCGAATAATCTCCTCCTCCATCCGGTCCCAGTCGTCAACCGGCGCCTCAAGTGCCACCAGTCGGGCCAACGCGGCGCGCCGCCGCTCTCGCTCGGCGGGAGCGAAATACACCTGCTCAATTGCCTCACGGATCAATCGGCTGACCGGCTTGCCCAGCTCGCCGGAAAGCTCTCCCAGCGCCTTGTATTGTTTCTCGGATAGAACGGCTTGAACCCTCTTGTTTAGCTCCGACATGTTAGTACCCCATTAGTACTATTTATTAAATACTACAACTAATATACTACGTCAACCCCGATGTGTGCAAGTAGAACCGGCGCATGGATATCGCAATCCGCGTCAACCAGTTCGCCCAGAGGGGTTTGATATAGGTGGAGCGCCGGCCGCGGCTGGCTCGGACTCGGTCTCCGAGATCGGGTTTTGCCACTGCGTCATCATCGCCGAGGCGGCGAGGCCGATTGCGACCAACGCCAGGGGCATAAAGAAAACGTCTCGCGTCGCCAGCGCCAGAGATTCGCGGAAGCTCTCTACAACCGCGGCATCGGTCTCTGCGCTGTCACCGGCTAGAACTAGAGACGGATCCGGTGCAGGCCCGCCAAGGTAACCCTCCAATCGCCATATGTGAAAAGAGCCCATGGCGCCTATGCCTATCGCACTGCCCAAATTGCGGAAGAACATCACCAGACTGGTTGCTACACCAAGCATCCGGGGCTCGACCGAGTTCTGTAACGCAAGCATGTGAGCCGGACTGCCAATGCCGCACCCGGCGCCGGCGATCGCCATCGCGATTACGAAATCGGTCAATGAGCTCGACGTGTCGATTCTGACCAGGAGCAGGTAGCCTATGCCTATTAGAGTGAAGCAGGCGAGACTGAGGGTCCGATAGCCCAAGGGTCGCACAAGAGGGCCGGCAATCGCGGCCATGATCGACCAACCAAAGACCATCGGCGTCAGAGCAGCGCCGGCGTTCAGAGCTGTCCCTCCGGTTACCGCTTGGGCCAGGAGCGGAACGAACGCCGGCAGGGAGAATGCCGCCCAGCCGAATGTCAAGCTCGCAATGACTCCGAGAGTGACCATCCGCCGGCGGAAGAGCTCCAGCGGTATCGTCGGCAACTGGACCCGGCTCTGCCGGCGGACGAACAAGACAATCAGCAGAACGCTGACGACGACCAACAGCAGAGCCTGGATCTGCTGACCCTGCTGGCGAGCCATCAACATCGCGTTGAGAAGGGCGAAGACGCCGCCGGCCAGTAGTCCGGAGCCTAGGGCGTCGACGCGCGCCCGGCCCGCCTCGCGGGTTGGCTCCTTAAGAAAGAAGCCCAAGCTCAGCAACGGAATCAGGCTGACGGGAACGTTTACGAAGAATATCCATCGCCACCCAATGGACTCGGTAATCAGCGCTCCCAACCCGGGTCCAATTACCGCCGAGATTGCCCACATCGAAGCGATAGCGCCCTGGAACTGTCCTCTTCGTTCAGGCGGGTGCAGATCGCCCACAATCGCGAACACAAGGGCGAAGATCGCTGCTCCGCCGACACCCTGAAGTGCCCGGAACGCGATGAGTTGAGGCATCGATTGGGACATGCCGCAAAGGATCGAAGCCAATACGAAGATTGCAAGACCGCCCAAATAGAGCCTCTTGCGCCCGTAGACGTCGGAGAGCCGGCCAAATATGGGTATGGCCGTGGTTGAAACGAGCGCATATAGCGAGAAGACCCAGCTGAACAGGTCAAGTCCGCCCAACTGGGCGACGATAGTGGGCATGGCCGTTCCCACGATGTTTGCATCCAGGGCGGCGAGCAGCATGCCAGTGCCGGTGGCAAATGTGAGCAGTACCGTGCCCACGGTGAGAGGCGGGTACCGCTGGGTGTCAGTCACGAATAACGATTCTCGGGGACAATCCTTGTCCGCAGATACCAGTGTTACATCAACAGAGTGAGAGTCTCATAGCACGCGGTAAGGGACGCCGGCGCGGGGACTCGCACTAGCAGCTACTCGATTTGGGCGACGTCGACGCCGACGCTACGTCCGGCCTCGACGAGTCCGTCCCAGGTCGCCTCTGGTACCGCGACGCCCTCACGCGTCCGTTGTTCGCGTGCCCTGAGCTCCGGCTCGCCGGGAAGGAGGACCTCGTCAAATCCGGGTGCCGGCGGGACGTCCTTGATTCGGCGGAGCTTGAAGTCGGCGACATCTGAATAGCTGCCATCGGGCCGGAACGCGTTTGGGTCGATTGCAATTATCAGTGTGCCGCCTTGGGCGCCGTCTTCGGCATAAATGTCCCCCGGAACCAGAGCACCGCAGAGTAGTTCTACAAGCATTGATATCGAGTAACCCTTGTGGCCGCCGAACGGCAGAAGCATCCCGCCGTCGTAGAAGTCGGCCGGCTTTACACTGGGATTACCGTGCTTGTCGAGGATCGCACCCGGCGGCAGGTCGGAGTTCTTGGCCCGGGCGAACTGAATCTTGCCTTCGGCGATGAACGACGTGGCGATGTCCATCGCCATTGCCGGCATATCGCCGGCCGGCGCGCCAAACGCAAGTGGATTGGTGCCAAGGGCGCGGGCGGCGCCTCCGAACGGCGCGGTCGTCGTCGGCCCCGTTCCGCCGGAGCCGCCAACCATCACCAACGAGATCATTCCCTGCTCGGCCGCCTGCTCGACCCACTCGCCGAGGCGTCCGATATGATGGCAGCGCACCACCGAGACCAAAGAAATCTTGCTCTGCTTCGCCTTGCGAATCGCGACCTCGGTCCCGTAGTGAGCTGCGACGTGGCCGAAAGTCCATCTCCCATCGACGAGCGCGGTAGTCTCGGTCTCTTCGAGGATCTCCGGCGTCACATCGGGCACCATGTTGCCTTCCTTTATCCGGTCGACATAGACCGGAACGCGAAGCACGCCATGTGAATCATGGCCGGCAAGATTGCTGCCCACCAACACCTCGGCCATGAGATTGGCTGAATCATCCAGGGCTCCTGCCCCGGCAAATATGGTTCGGACTACGGACCGGAGTCGTTTCGCCGACACGTTGAGCACGGGTAAATACCTCCACAAGATCATGGAATCTCTCGAGGGCGAGAAGATTGAATCCCATCCTCCAGCACTGAAGTTTAACACCCACTGGCGTTGAGTATGGTCTGGATGCGGATTTCGGGGCGGGAACCCTGGGACCGGGCTAGTCGGACTGGATTAGCCTGCGTCAGGCCCTATCAAGTGGCCGATGGGCACACCCAACGCGTCGGCGATCCTGAGGACTGCGCCGATCGTCAAATTCTGCTTGCCGCGTTCCACCATGCTGATGTAGGTGCGATCCAACCCGGAGGCGTTGGCGAGATCACGCTGGGTCATTTTCCGGCTGGTGCGGATCGAGTTGATGCGCCGGCCCATCGCCGTCAGGTGATCTTGCAGGGTAAAGCTCTGGTTTCCCAGACCGACGAGCCGGCGCGCCTCGCTCACCGCCTCGGAGGCGTTTAGACCGATGGCGTCGCAGCCAATCGCAGAGAGATCGAGGTCGATGCCCTCCAGGGCGCATCCACCGAGCAGCAGTTTAGGCGTTGGGTCTAGCTTGGACAACGCGTCTGCCGCCAGCTTGGCATTGGGCAAGGATTGAGGCACGGTCGAAGACAACGCGACTAGGTCAGCTTGGGTTTGTTTTGCAAAATCGGCAAGGTCGCCGGCCGGCGCGGAGCCAGCGAGGAAAACGACCTGCCAACCGTCGAACAGGAGAAAATCTGCCACCATCCGGGCGCCGATGAAGTGCTCGTCACCGTCTAGCGGAGCCACGACAGCGCGGAAGCCGAGCTCTTGGCGGGCCGGCATTCTTTCCAACATGAGGTCCATCATGGCAAGGGCGATAGAGGTGGCCAAGTGCTCTTGAGCCACGTTGATTTTGCCCTCGTGCCAGAGCTCCCCAATCGCCACCTGAGTCGGCCACAACATGTCCAGATAGACGGCGGAGGCGCCCATGCCGCGGCCAAGTGCGTCCTCTACTACCCTTCGGGCAGTCTCCCTTTCGCCGGACAAGACGGCAGTTTGGTACCGGCCTCTGAGCAAATGGAGGTCGCTATTTCCTCGCATCGAAGATCTCACGTCCCCCGTCTGGATATCGATCTACTTCGCCCATCTCAATGCGGTCGAGCCACGACATCATCACCATTGCACCCTTCCGAACTCTAGAGAGCTTCTAACAGTCCGGGATTTCAATACCAGTTGCAAACCGGCTAACCCCTCAACTATGGGTACATCATCTTAACGAAAAACTCGCATGTAGATTATATTTGACATTTCCCCGTTGTGAGGTTACTATAATCTACATACATGCGAAATATAACACACATTCGCCGCGATGCAAGCCATTTGGCGTGCACGTGCGGGGAAGTCGTTCTCCTCGGTCGTGTCGAACGCGGGCCGTGGTCATTCTTGGACAAGAATGCGTAACAGGCGACCTACACGAGTTTCTGACGAAGATTCGGAACAATCCTTCAGGAAAGGAGTTGCTTGAGATGGACGGATAGATGCAGTGAGGAGCCGGCGACCGTCGGCATTTCCGGCGATACGGGTATTTCACAACCGATCCTTCAGCGAGTCGAATCCAAAACAATTGTCAAGGAGCAGCGAGCAGATGGAAATAATTCAGATAATAGCTGTCGTTCTGGCGGCGGTAGGAGCATTGAACTGGGGTCTGGTCGGACTATTCAGATTCGACCTGGTTGCCTTCATAGCCGGCGGCGCGAAGTTCGGAGAAACTAATGCGTTCTCCCGGCTGGTCTACATTCTAGTCGCAATCGCCGGCGTGGTATCCCTGACGGTGATTGGCGAACTGACCTAGGCCGTATCGCTCCACCAAAGCCACGCCATGACCATTCGCGGCTAGCCGTTGGGATAACAATGGCTAGCCGCACCTCCTCTCCCGACACCTCTCAGAGAAAGTCTCCCAATCTGAGAGTCGAGTCGCGATTTGGTGTAGCGAGCAGGATAGAATAATGCTAACGCCGGCGGGCATACTCTGGCCGGCCGGCGACGTGAGAAACAATTCATATACTGGCTAGGCTAACCAGGAGGCACCTTGCGGGTCCGGACTCTGCCCATGATCCGTACACAGATATCATGAGTAGGATCGTCGTCTTTGGGGACACACACTTGGCCAACGGCAGGCGATCGGACCTTTACGAACAGCTCGTGTCCGACCTGGCCGGCTGCGACTTCGCAATCCACACTGGTGACATTGTCTCGGTTTCAACGCTGGAGATGCTCCAGGACCTGGCGGAGATAGTCGCCGTATACGGGAACGTTTGCCATCCCGAGCTGTGGCTCAAGCTACGCCGGCGCGAGATCGTGGAGTCCGATGGAGTGCGGATCGGGGTTCTGCACGGAGACGGATCCTACTCAGCCAACCACGCCGCCCGAGCCGCGTTCCCAAACGAGGACTTGGATTTGGTCGTATTCGGACACAGTCACCGACGACTGAAGGAAACATATAACGACAGACTGCTACTGAATCCGGGATCGGCGTGCCAACCTCGCGGCGAAAGGCGGTCTCACGCTGTAGTGACCACACAACCCGAGCTCTCGATAGAGTTCGTGATCGCGAATTGATCGGCCGGCGGAGAGCGCTCTACAGCGCGGTCAGGATCTGCGGTCCTTGGGCAGTTACAGCTATCGTGTGCTCGAACTGAGCTGATCTGGATCCATCTACCGTGCAGACTGTCCAGCCATCTTCCAGCAGCCTGGCGGCAGGCCCGCCGGCGTTAATCATCGGTTCAATCGTAAACACCATTCCGGGCCGGATTTCGAATCCAGTGCCCGGCACGCCGTAGTGGAGCACGGTCGGTTCTTCGTGAAGAGAACGACCGACGCCGTGACCGGATAGCTCGCGCACCACAGCGAAACCGGCCCCTTCGGCGTGTCGTTGAATCGCGGCGCCCACGTCGCCGACACGGGCGCCAGGTCGAGCACGCTCGATACCGCGCTCCAAGCATTGGCGGGTGACATCCAAAAGCCGCTGAGTCTGGCCGTCAATCGAACCTATCGCGAAAGTCTTGCAGGAGTCCCCGATCCAACCCTTGTAGCTCAGGCCTATGTCTATCCCGACGATCTCACCTTCACGCAGCTCCCGGCGAGGACTGGGGATGCCGTGGCAAATCACGCTATCGATCGCGACGCATATTGCCGCTGGAAACGGCCGGCGGCTCTCCTCCTCAGTCCGGCCTGTCCTCCCGCCATAGCCCTTGTATACGGGAATGGCGCCCCTTGCCCGGATGAACTCTTCACAGATGCGGTCGAGCTCGCCGGTCGTGACGCCGGGCACGACGTGGCCACTGATGTGCTCGAACGCCTCGGCGACGAGCCGGCCGCTCTCGCGCAGCCGGCGGATTTGCCTAGGGGACTTCAGCTTGACTGGCATCGCCGGCGCATCGGTGGGGAAGCTTGAACCACGTGTCGGTCCTCCATATGCGATATGGGTGTTCGCTGCAGAATGCTTCGTAGATGATACTACCGATTAGCTGAGCCGGCGTGCGCGGGCAAAGACCGAAGACGGATTGTCTTGCTGGCCCGGCAGGTTCGTCCCGTAGTTTCTTGATGGGAACGCGTCCAAGGGAAATATGGGTGTCTTACGTCCCAAGAGCCGTCCCAACCGCCGGTCTATGAGCGCACAAGGCGGAGTCAAAGGACCCGTTCCGACATGCTAATGTCACGGCTTGGACCCGTGGAGGTGGCTGCGAGTGCCAATCTCGGTTCCAGGTGACGCGTCAATATGGTACCATGTCGCCGGCGTGGAACAATTCCCCTACACGGAATCTCAAACCCGGCGTGGCTGTTGGCGAGGTGATCCAATGATAGACCGAATGTTGGGCGCGGCCCAGTTGAGTGCAGACACTTTCGAGGATGTTGAGAGGGATCGCGGCGCCACAATACAGGCGTTGCTCGTGGTGATCATCGTCACTATCGCCAGCGTGGTCGGCCAGTTGTTGGGTGGCGGGGAAGGTTCCGGTGTGGTCGAGGCGCTGGCCGTCGGCGTGATACGAGGAGTGGCAAGCTGGGCCATATGGGCGCTGGTAATCTGGATCGTCGGAAGCACGATTCTGAGAACGGAGCAGACTGAAGCAGACTGGGGGCAACTCGCGCGCGGTACTGGGTTCGCCCAGACCCCTGGGATTCTGAACGTATTCGGCTTTATCCCGGCGGTCGGAGGGCTCATCACATTCGCCACATTCATCTGGACGTTCGTGGCTATGGTGATTGCCGTACGGCAATGTTTGGACTACACCTCGACCTTGCGGGCGTTCTTCGCGATACTGATTTCTTTCATCCCGGTGGTCATCATCAACTTCATCGTTATCATGCTGATAGGTGGGGTACAGCCGTCCTAACGCTGGGCCGGCTTACACCCACAAGTCCAGTCCAGATTTACTAACCTCCGGGCCAACTGTCCCTTTGCCCTTCCCTACCCACACCCCTTTCAGGTATGATTTTTGTGCCGGCCTCCCCACTTGTATCCGTTCGGAGGTTCGGCAATGCGGTGAGGGGTGTCCAAGATCCGGCCCGGCGCAACCGTGCCGAGGCTTGGATCGCCTAATGACGAATGACTACCCCTCACCTTACCCCACGATTTGGCCCCATTTGTAAGGCACTTACAACATACGTATGGCGAAGTGGGGTCCGTAAAGCCGCCACAAGGCCTCCAAGGTCACTCCGGTCCGCCTGGGGCGGACTGGAATCCAGGCCCCTACGCATTTGCGTTAGACTACGTCGTCGTACGAACCACACCTTGAATCGACCGCTTGTCGAAATCGGGGGGACGGAGTGACGATTGGGGCGCCGGTTTGCGGATCTTCTATACGGTGGCTCGGGACCAGGGTCGGTGGTGGGTCTGCCGGGAGCGGGGGACAAGCCCCCGCGCTACATTTCCCGTCCCCGCCCCTCTGGATTCCGGCCCGCCCGAGGCGGGTACGGGGCATGCTCTTGACCACCGGAGTGACGATTGTGGTTGCCATCTCACCTGCCTGATATGAGGCCACTTTCGCCTTGACAGGCCGATTTCCACAGTTCCGGCTGCCTGAGACGCCAACACATCGGCCAAGAAGGAAAGATTGAAATGCCGTTTTATACCAGAGGCGATGTCCGCATCCACTACGACGAGGTTGGGTCCGGATTCCCGCTCCTGACGACCCCCGGTGGTGGCTTGAACTCGGTCATCGACGAGTGGCCCACGCAGGTCTTCAACGCGATGGAGGAGTTCAAGAACGACTTCCGCTGCATAACCATGGACCAACGCAACGCGAATGGCGGAGAGTCGAGCGGGCCGGTCCAGGTCGAAGACCCGTGGGGGGCTTTCGCCGACGATCAGTTGGGATTGATGGACCACCTCGGCATAGGGGAGTTCTTGTTCATGGGATACTGCATCGGCGGTCCTTTTGCACTTAAGCTCATAGAGCGGGCGCCCGAGCGGGTCCTGGCAGCCGTGCTCTGCCAGCCGGTCGGACATTCCCGGAAAACACCTGACGCGATGTACGACTCTGGCCGCAATCAATGGGGCCCTGAGCTGTGCGCCCGCAGGCCGGACGTGACGATGGAGTTTGTCGAAGAGTACCTGCACAATCTTTACCGCATCCAGCCGGACTTCGCGTACAGCGTTTCGAGGGACTTCGCGCGCTCGTGCCAGACACCGATTCTGGTGATGCCAGACGACACGCCGGCGCACTCCTACGAGGCCGCGATGGACCTTGTCGCACTGGCGCCAAACGCCCAAGCGACCGTATATCCCTGGAAGGAGTCAGAGGACACGCTGGCCGATACGATTGACCAGGTGCGCGACTTTCTGCTGTCCCATCGACCAGAGCAACCGGCCGGCTGAGGCCAGTGGCGCAGCGGCCCGTATAGGCCGGAGTAGAATAGGGGCTTGACTCGATGAGCGGGAGGACCCAATGCCAAATCCAGTTTCGTATTTCGAGCTCGGCGGGAGGAACGCCGCCAAACTGAGCGAGTTCTACTCGGACCTGTTCGGCTGGAAGATCGAACAGCACGCGCCGGCCGCCGCATTCGCGGAGTACTACCGCGTAGAGGCGGCGAAAGAAGGCATAGCCGGTGGCATAATTCAGACTTCGGGCGAGATGCCGCCAAACTACCTGATGGTCTACATAACGGTGGACGACCTTCAGGCGTGTTTGGACAAGGCGGAGAGCCTGGGAGGCGAGATTGTGGTTACTCCGTTCGAAATGCCCGGCGGAATGGGGCAGATCGCGGTGTTCCGCGACCCGGACGGCAACACGATCGGGTTGCACAAGTCCTAGGCGCCGGCCGCCGGCCGATTGACCCTGGGTCGCTTGGGAAAATATAATTGCGCCGGCGCGGAGTTCACGAGATCAGATTCGGGCCATTAGCTCAACTAGGCAGAGCAGGCGACTCTTAATCGTCAGGTTGCAGGTTCGATTCCTGCATGGCCCACCACCGACGAATACCGCAACTTTACCCATTGAATGGAAACGCGGTTGCGGTAAGGTATTGCCATACACACCCAGACACTGGCCTCTGACCGGACGCGAGGCAAAGAAGACACCAGCAAATGACTCTCGGCGACCACCAACCCGTTGCGAAAATCGAGTTGCTTATTCGCCGACCCGTGGCGCACGTGTTTGAAGCCTTCGTGAATCCCAACGTGATTACGAAATTTTGGTTCAACCGCACTTCTGGACCGCTGGTAGCGAACAATTCGGTCACTTGGTATTGGGATCTGTACAACGCCTCGACGAGGGTCTACGTACTAGCATTGGAGCAAGACCATCGGATTTACATTGAATGGGACGTCGACTCGGACACGCCAACTCGCGTCGAGTGGACGTTTGAAGATCGTGCAGACGAAGGGACCTATGTCAGGGTGGTCAATAGTGGCTTCGATCGAGATGCCGATGATGTAATCGACCGGGTTGTAGATTCGACGGGTGGCTTCGCTCTCGTGCTCGCGGCAGCCAAGGCGTACCTTGAGCATGGCATTGCTCTGAACATCGTTGCTGATCGCTTCTGACCCATCATTACTGTTAGCCGATGTAACCGATCCACGCGCCGCTCTCGGCGGGTCGTTTGAACCCTGTCATCGCTTGACGGAGGGTCGTTACCTGGAAAACGTTTCGGCAACCTCGTGGCAGGTAGTCGGTGAAGCGTTGCCTCATACTTGTGATCCAGGGTACCTGAGCCCTGGGCCTCAGCTGACAGGGAAGTGGTTTTGGCCTACTCGCCACATGGCCCGTTCTCGAAGGATGGGAACCAGTTCCCGATATCGGCAGGCGGCGCCGTCATCCGGTGTGCTGCGGCCTCTCACGGGGTTCGGGTCACCTAACTGGACTCCTCATATCAGAACCTCCCAGCAAAAAGTTCGCAAATCGGTACGCATTGCCTCACCTTGGTTAACGGTAGACAGAACCGTCGTCGAGATATGGCTCGGCAGCCTCCTCACATAGGAAGGCACCGGGCTCAAGCCGCCGGAGTCGTCCTGGCCCTAAACTCGCTATAGCAACTGCTCGTGTGCAGCCACCGCCCTTAACCTCAGGACGGCCGCCGACAAGCCTTGGAGTCTGTCTATTGCCACAGGTCCGGATCGGGTCGCTTCATCAGTCCGAATCCCAGATATCCATACCAGATAACCAGTAGCACGTAGAGGCTCCGGGCCAGGCTGATGAAGGTGTCGCGTCCGTCGTTATCGAGTACGGCCATCATGAAGAAGACCATTACTGCCAGACTGACCAGCGCAGCCAACAGGGAGATTATCCGGTTGAAGTCGTCTCTCGTGGAGAGGCCCAACGCAAAAATGAAGCCGCCAAACCCAAGCGCAATCCCACCGGCGTAGAGAAATGCCGAGCCGGCGTTGTAGACGGGAACGCTTGCGCTGATCTGGTCACTGGTCTGGGCATCGGCCAGAATGAAGTCCATGCCGCCCGCTAGAATCCAACCGGTCAGTCCGACGAAGATCATGAAGAAGCCCATCTGAACAAGAGCCTTGCCGTTACCCTGCAAGGTTACGTTCCGCATCAGCGCATAGAGGCCCGAGACGATTAGGGCCAGGGCTAGGATTATCGCGATGTTGGTTACTTTGGTCAGCGCCCCGTTGGCGCCCTTGGCCGTTATGGAGCCAACAGCGTCTGACACGTCGGCGCTGTCTATCAGTAGGCCACCCGGCTCTATGAGAAAGAACACGAAGGCGATTATCGGGCCGAATATGAGGGACAGACCCGCAACCCGGTTCACTGATATTGTGCCCATGTTTGAACCTCCCTTATGTGGCGTCATGAGAATGATCCATCGGGTTTAATCGTTCCAGCATATATTCTGACACCAGAGTTGTGGCATTACAATAGGAAAGTGAACTAACCCTGATAGTTGTACCACCCGCTATGTTGGTCTCGTCGAGCGTCCGTGTCCGCAAGCATCCTGACGATTAAGGGTGCAGCGGACTGGGAACATGGAGGGGCGCGAACTACCGTGTGACGTGTGGGCCTTGGCCCACCATACTTGACAGAAGCAGAATGTTCGAATCGGCTATCACTCTAAGGCCCTAAGGTGCGCCGTAGCATCTTTCTTCTTCAGGGAGATGCACGTGATCGTCATTCCGTCGCGCTTCTACTTGACGCGGGCACCGTGGTGAAGGAGGGCGCCACGTTCAGATACCGAGAATAGGCCTTGTATGTGGCAGGCCGGCGTTCTTCGCCAGTGCTACATCCAGGTTAGCGATTTCGGCTTCCCCAGCGAGGCCACGGCGCTCTTGCACCTCGCCATACCCGGGTCACACAACTCCTGAAGAAATCGCTGACCCTGGTCACTTACCGGGCCACGGAGGCAACGCGCAGCAAATTGGTCGCGCCGGTCAGGTGCGCATCGATGCATGCCGCAGCGTCTCGGCCCTCGGCCAGCGCCCACACCACCAACGACTGCCCCCGCGCCATGTCGCCGGCAGCGAAAACGTTGGCCACGCTGGTCATCTTTTTCTCGTCCGTACGTACGTTGCCGCGGCCGTCCAGCTCGACCCCGAGCTCCGCCAGCACTCCATCCGGTTCGGGATGCAGAAACCCCATGGCAAGCAGCACCAACTCAGTCTCTATTTCAAACTCGCTCCCCGGCACCTCGTGCATCTTCGGACGTCCAGGTCCGCTCATGTCCCACCTGACCCGCACCGCCTCGAGTTTGCGCAAGTGGCCGTTGCTGCCCGACAGCCGCTTGGTCAGAATGTCGTAGTCCCGGACCCCGCCCTCCTCGTGCGCCGCCGAGGAGCGAAGTATCATCGGCCATTGCGGCCATGGATTCTCGGGACGACGCGTCACCGGGGGCTCAGACAGCAACTCGTATTGGTACACTACCTCGGCGCCCTGTCGATGCGCCGTCCCCAGGCAGTCCGCCCCCGTGTCTCCGCCGCCGAGGATCACTACGCGCTTGCCCTCCGCCGTGATCCGCTCATCAGGCTCCACGCTCTGCCCGCTCAGCAGCCTGTTCTGTTGGGTCAAGTATTCCATGGCGAAGTGAACACCCTTCATCTCCCGTCCCGGTACCGGAAGATCCCTGGGTTTTGTCGAACCTCCGGCTAACAGCACGGCGTCGTAGCTGTCAGTCAGCCTCGACGCCGGGTAGCCCTTCCCCACGTGCACTCCGGTCTTAAATTGAACCCCCTCCGCCTCCATCTGATCGACGCGTCGCTGGACGATCTTCTTGTCCAACTTGAAGTCCGGGATTCCCAACCGTAGCAGGCCGCCAATATACTCTGAGCGTTCGTACACCGTGACCATGTGACCGCATCGGTTGAGTTGCTGCGCGGCCGCAAGCCCCGCCGGACCCGATCCCACCACCGCAACACTCTTGCCCGTTCGTCGCTGCGGCGGCTCCGGCCTGATCCATCCTTCCTGCCAACCTCTGTCCGATATCGCTTTCTCAATGTACTCGATCGTCACTGGGTCTTGGTTGATCGCCAGCACGCACGAGCCCTCGCATGGCGCCGGACATATTCTGCCGGTGAACTCAGGGAAGTTGTTCGTCCGGTGCAGAGCTACCAGGGCCGCCTCCCACTCTCCCCTGTAGACCAAGTCGTTCCAATCCGGTATCAGGTTGCCGAGAGGGCATCCGCTATGACAGAACGGCACAGCACAGTTCATGCACCGCGCACCCTGGGCACGGGCGTCTTCCTCTGTCCACGACGATACGAACTCGTTATAGTCCCGCACCCGAAGCTCTATCGGTCGCTTGGGCGGCGGTTTGTGGCCGTACTCCTTGAACCCCGTGGGCTTACCCATGCTAAACGGCCTCTACCGTGTCACGGGCCGCCCGCTCCTCCAGTACCCGCCTGTACTCGCGCGGCATCACCTTCTCAAACCGCGGCAGCATCTCATCCCAAGCCGCGAGCACTCGCTCGGCGTTCTTGCTGCCCGTATGCCGGTAGTGGTCCACGAGCATCCTTCTGAGAGTCGCCTTGTCCTCCTCGGCCTCGACTTTCTCCAAGTCCACCATCTCCGGGTTGCACAACTCGGCGAACCGACCAGACTCGTTCAGCACAAAGGCCACACCGCCGCTCATCCCGGCCGCGAAGTTTCGGCCGGTGGGGCCCAGCACAACCACCGTCCCGCGCGTCATGTACTCGCACCCGTGGTCTCCAACCCCCTCCACTACCGCTTCCGCCCCACTGTTGCGCACTGCGAACCGCTCCCCTGCCATGCCGCGAATGAACGCCTTGCCACTGGTGGCGCCGTACAGCGACACATTGCCGACGATGATGCTCTCCTCTGGCACGAACGTTGCGTCCGTTGGCGGACTGACCACCACCTTGCCCGCCCGAAAGACCTTTGCAGAAGTAGTCGTTCGCGTCTCCCTCCAGGGTCATGGTAACGCCCTTGGCTAAAAAGGCCCCAAAGCTCTGTCCCGCGGACCCTTTCAGGTTGATGCTGATCGTATCCTCTTGCAGCCCATCTGGACCGTACCGCTTCGACACCTCATGGCTCAGCATCGTCCCGACTGTCCGGTTTGAGTTCGCGATCTCCATGACCAACCGTACAGGCTCCTTGCCCTCTACGGCCACCCGAGCCGCCTCGATGATGCGGTGGTCAAGCGCCTCTTCCAGGCCATGGTCTTGCTCCTGGCACTGGTGGGTCGCAACCGTGTCCGGCACGTCGGGCATGTGCAGTAGTGCCGACATATCAAGGCAACTCGCCTTCCAGTGCTCTATCGCCTCCGCGGGGTCAAGCCGATCCATCCTCCCTACCATCTCATTGATAGTCCGGAACCCCATCTCAGCCATGATCTCGCGGAGGTGCTCGGCCACGAAGAAAAAGTAGTTGATCAGGTGTTCCGGCCTGCCGGCAAACTTCTGCCGGAGTTCAGGGTCCTGTGTTGCGATGCCCACCGAGCAAGTATTCAGGTGGCACTTGCGCAGCATGATGCAACCCAGCGTTATGAGAGGCGCTGTCGCCAGCCCGAACTCCTCCGCCCCGAGCAGGCAGGCAACCGCCACGTCCCGGCCGGTCTTGATCTGGCCGTCCGCCTGAACGACGATACGGCCTCGCAGGTCATTCATAACCAGAACTTGTTGTGTCTCCGCAACGCCGAGCTCCCAGGGGAGACCGGCGTGCTTTATCGATGACTCTGGAGATGCCCCCGTGCCGCCGCTATCCCCGCTGATAAGCACCACGTCCCCGTGGCCCTTGGAGACACCGGCAGCGATGGTCCCGACACCCGCCTCAGCAACCAGCTTTACATGCACCCTCGCCGAAGGGTTCGAGTTCTTCAGGTCGTGGATGAGCTGAGCCAGGTCCTCAATGGAGTAGATGTCGTGGTGCGGCGGCGGTGAGATAAGCTCTACACCTGGCGTAGAGCTTCGCACCCAGCCGATATAATCGTCCACCTTGTATCCCGGAATCTGTCCACCTTCGCCGGGTTTGGAGCCTTGCGCCATCTTGATCTGGAGGTCGGTCGCGCTCGTAAGGTAGGCCGACGTCACTCCGAACCGGCCCGAAGCCACCTGCTTCATAGCGCTATTTCTCGAATCACCGTTAGGATCTGGAGTGTAGCGCCCCGGGTCTTCACCCCCCTCTCCGGTGTTACTCCGGGCGCCGATACGGTTCATGGCGATCGCCATGGTTTCGTGCGCCTCGCGGCTGATTGATCCCAGTGAAATAGCCCCGGTGGCGAACCGCTTCACAATCTCACTCGCAGGCTCCACCTCATCGAGCGGAAGTGGCTCTTCCACTTTCTTGAGCCTAAGCAGGCCCCGTATCGTGCATAGCCTGCGCGTCTCTCCGTCCGCGTATTCGGCAAACTGCTTGTACGTCGCAAAACTGTTCGTGCGGGTAGCATGCTGCAAGCTGGCAATCGTGTCCGGGTTCCACATGTGAAATTCGCCGTCATGTCGCCACTGGTACTGTCCCCCTAGCCTCAGACCCACGTCCGTGCCTGGCACAGGTTCTCTGTAAGCGAGAGTGTGACGGCGGCCGGACTCGACCTCAATCTCGCCGATGCCGATGCCACCGATCCTCGAAGGTGTCCAGGTGAAATACCGGTCCACAATCTCCTGTCTCAGTCCCACTGCCTCGAACACCTGGGCGCCGCGGTAACCCTGCAGTGTTGAGATGCCCATCTTCGACATCACCTTCACCACTCCCTTATGCACCGCGTGCACGAAGTTCTCCTCTGCCTCCTCGTAGCTGATGCCGCTGGGGTTGTCAGCCGTCATGGCCGCTATTGTCTCGTATGCCAGGTATGGATTGATCGCTGCGGCTCCGTACCCGAAGAGCAGAGCGAAATGCGCGACCTCTCTCGCCTCTCCCGTCTCGACTATCAGCCCCGCCTTGGTACGCGTACCCTCCCTGATAAGGTGGTGGTGTACTCCCGAAACCGCCAGCAGGCTCGGTATAGGGGCGTGCTCGGTGTCTACTCCCCTGTCCGAGAGCACAAGTATCTCGCAGCCTTCCTCCACAGACTCTGACGCCTGCCGGCAAAGCAGATCCATGGCGGCCTCCAGAGCGCCCGGCCCATCTCCTGGCCTGAACAGCATCGACAGCGTCGCTGACCGGATGCCGTTCCGGTCTATGTCTTTGATCTTCGCCACCTCGGCGTTACGGAGGATCGGCTCCGACACTTTGAGCTGTCTGCACTGATCCGGAGTCTCGTCGAAGAGGTTACCCTCCGACCCCACGAACGTCTCCACCGACGTAACAAGCTCTTCGCGTATGGCGTCGAGCGGAGGGTTGCTAACCTGCGCGAATAGCTGCTTGAAGTAGTTGTATAGCAATGGGCTCTGGTCCGACAGGACTGCCAGCGGGGCGTCGTTGCCCATCGACCCTACAGGCTCTGCACCTGTCTCGGCCATAGGTTGGATGAGCATCCCGATGTCTTCCAGCGAATACCCAAATGCCTTCTGCCGCTTCGACAGCGTCGATAGGTCGGGCATCTCCACCTTCGACGGATCCGGCAGGTCTTCCAGCGATACCCTGTTTTCTCGCAGCCACTCCCCGTAGGGACGCCGGCCAGTCAACTCCGCCTTGATCTCCTCATCCTCGACGATGCAGCCACGCTCGGTGTCCAGCATGAACATCCGCCCAGGCTGAACTCGCCATTTGTACCTGATGTTCTCAGGCGGAACATCGAGAACTCCCGTCTCCGACGCCATCACCAGCACGTCGTCCGTCGTGACCAGGTACCCTGCACGGCCGCAGCCCATTGCGGTCCAGGATCGCACACACCTTGGTTCCGTCCGTGCCGATGATCAGCGCCGGCCCGTCCCACGGCTCCATCAGGCACGAATGGTACTCGTAATAGTCCCTCTTCGGCTGCTCCATCGGAATGTGGTCGGCCCACGCCTCTGGGATCATCATCATGAGGGCGTGCGGCAAAGATCTGCCCGTGGCCAGGAGCAGGTCCAGAACGTTGTCGAAGGTTGCCGTGTCGCTTTGCGCGGGAGAAACTATGGGCAAGAGCTTGCTCACCTGCTCGCCCAGCGGCGGCGACGAGAGTGCCGCCTCCCGCGCGGCCATCCAGTTGATGTTGCCCCTGAGCGTGTTAATTTCCCCGTTGTGGATTATGTGCCGGTAAGGGTGGGCCAGCTTCCAGGTGCCCAGCGTGTTTGTGCCGAACCGGGAGTGGATCAGCGCAAACGACGTCACCATCGACTCGTCGTTCAAGTCTGGGTAAAAGCGCTCCAGTTGGTGGGCAATGAGCAGGCCCTTGTAGACTACCTTGGTGGACGACAGGCTGCTTATGTAGAAGTCGTCGGCATCGGCCATCCCGTCCTCGGCAATCGCCTTCTCGATCTGCCGGCGGATTACGTACAGACTCAATTCCAGCGGAAGGCCGTCCTCCGAGTCCGGACCACCGACAAAGAATTGCCGTATTTCCGGCCGAGATCTGGCCGATAGGGTGCCAATAGCTTCGGGGTCCACCGGCACATCCCGCCACCCCAGGAACCCGCCGCCCCTCCTCCGCCACGATCCGCTCTACGATCCCTTTGCAACGGGCCGCCTGTGACGATTCCCGCGGCAGAAACACCATGCCCACGCCGTAGGCGCCCGACTCGGGAAGCTCTATGCCGAGGCCCTGGCACTGGCGCTCGAAGAACTCGTGGGGCATTTGCACAAGGATGCCCGCGCCGTCGCCAGTCTCAGGGTCGGCGCCCTGGGCTCCCCTGTGGCCCAGGTTTTTCAGCACTTCGAGTCCTTGCGTTATGACGTTGTGCGACTTGACGCCCTTCACGTTGGCGAGGAGCCCCACGCCGCACGCCTCATGCTCAAACTCGGGGTCATACAACCCCTGCTTCATGGGCTTCGGTAATCCGGGAGTCGCGTAGCTCTGTCTCATTTGCTAGGTTTACTGCATCCGATACCGCAGCCGCATATAACGACCTGATACATAATCAGTCAGGCACGCTCTATACGCTTCCGGTTCTTTGGACGTCACCGCCACTCTATTCAGGATGGGCATAAGGTCAGTGAACGGGAGCCTCACGAACTCGGTGCCGTTCTCTCAGTGTCATGGGCAATTTAGCTTCTCACCTCGGGGTTTCTTTCGATCATTCTCAAAGTGCCGGTGGGCCGGCCTGAACGTGGGACTGAGGCTCCGACGGTGACTGTCAAGCACCTAAAAAGAACCAACGGTAAATCTATCAACTTGTTAAAACGGTGTCAATCGGCTTCCTGTCTCACATACGTATATGCGTCTCCGGCGGCTTGTCTTACTCCCGCAAGCAAGGAAGAAACGCCTCCTTGAAAAGGCTCAGAACCGTCTAAGCGGCGGAACGAACTTAGAATCGCCGGAGAAAATATGATTGCGCCGGCGCTGTGTTCGCGAGATCAGTCGCAGGCCATTAGCTCGACTAGGCGGAGCAGGCGACTCTTAAAGGTCCGGTTGCAGGTTCGATTCCTGCCCGGCCCACCAAGGTATACGGTAGACAGAACCGTCTTTGAGATATGCCTCGGGGGCCTGTGATCCCCTAGCAGCGTGGTCAACGCGCCGGGGTCGAGCCCGTATACCTGAGTAACCATCGGACCCAGCAGGCCGTGAGCGAAAGCCTGAGATCCTGGCAGAAATGATGAGCCTGCTTCTGTACCCGGGGCTTACTGGGATCCAGGACGTGGGAGTCTGTGGCTGGACTGGACTGGCCTCGGGTGGCGGGAAGGGTAGCAGGGCTATATGAGTCGGTGTTCCGGGCTGTCAACCAGGTCTGGCT
Source organism: Chloroflexota bacterium (assembly GCA_963664835.2). GTDB lineage: Bacteria > Chloroflexota > UBA6077 > FW602-bin22 > JBCLEL01. The sequence goes on from CAXXUG010000027.1 coordinate 105,238, forward strand.
AAATCACCCGCTCGTACCAAACGGTGACGGCCTGTCTTCTGAAACCTCCGGCCCGATAAATCCTAAGAGCGCCGGGGTTCAAGCTGTCGACAGTAAGGCCTATGCGGGAAGCACCGGAGTTCCTCAAGTATTGGACGCCGGCCCGCATAATTGAAGTGCCTAGGCCCTTGCCCCGGTAGTCGGGATGGGCCCCCATCATGTCTATCCATCCCTGCGTACCATGTTCGCCGTGCTCCAGTCGAGTCCAGTTGAAGCCGATGGTAGTTTCACCGTCCAGTAACAGCAGAATGTCTTGAAAGTTGAAAAGGGCCATTCGGACCTTGTAGTGAATAACCTCAAGCCTATTGGGGCTGTAACCCCAGTGCCTGGCGAATGAGAGGTTCTGGATGAACCGAAGTCGCTCTTCGTCGCCTTCACGGAAGTGGCGAAGGCGGAATCCGTCGTAGAGTTCGGGGTCTGGAACCGAGGAGGGGTCGAGGAGCTTCATGTCCCAGAACTTGCGGATCAATCGGAAGCCACAGCGCCTGGCGAGTCTACGGGCGTTCAGCGCTGCGTAAGGGACGGCCAGCTGGACAATTTCGTAGCCCAGAGCGGAGGATCGGTCTACGGAGGCCTCGATGAGTCGGGTGCCTGCCCCCTTGTGTAAATGGTCGGGGTGGATGGCCCCTTCAAGAACGACGCGTTTAAGGGGTGGTTCCAGGTTTGCGATCAAGTAGCCAATTGGTGTGCCGCCCTCAAAGGCGAGGAAAACGTCACGATTGGGTTCGATGGTAGGTTGGCCGAGCCACTCTGACAGGTTGTCTATGGAACGAGCAGCCCACCACCCATTGTTACCGTGTATTGAATTTGTGAGTGTCCAGAAGGAGGTCAGATCTGAGCGCCGGAAACTTCTAACGATGACTATGGTAGTGACCTCCTATTGTCGAACTCAACCTTATGGGCATTCAGGTTACAGATAGAAGAGAGATGGGGCCAAGGAGCAGCTAGCCGAGATTGACAGCGGAATCTCTGTTGTAGGAAAGTACCTGACCGACCCAGAGTAGAGCCACTGGAAGAATACCCAACTTCCAGGAGCAGATTAGCCTATGATTCCCACCCCCAGTACCGTACTAGTAGTTGCGCCTCACCCGGACGACTTTGAATTTGGATGTGCAGGTA
>CAXXUG010000028.1:0-267209 GCA_963664835.2 Chloroflexota bacterium
CCGTCGGCCGGCTCTCGGTCTGCCGGCGTCCGGATTGCACCGGCGTGATGATGGCGTCACCGTATAGCTTCCTAACCTCGCGATACACTTGAGCGCGATTCACGCCGTTTCTGCCCGTTAGCGCTTGCGCTATTTCTCTGACGGTTCGATTGCCATCAATCAGATTCAGCAGAGGCAACGCCGCCATTGGCAGGCTATGTCGCTGCCAAGTCGCGCCCTCGACCGGCGCACGATCTATCTGGATTCGCGGGGTCAGCTTGTTGTCGGTCACGTAGTGCACACCCACGAATCTCCGGTAGCTGACCCCCTTTGCAAGGCGGGGGCGGCTTTCTCCCAAATTCTCATATGCCTCGAAGAGCGCACGATTAGACCCTTCATCGCGCGGCTGCGCAATCGATCCCTGGGCATTTGCTGGCAATGTACTATCGAAATTCTCGTACATTGTCTTGAGCTGGGAGGAGTGGAATCCGGCAAGCGGCAACAGGTCGGACTCATAGCCGCCCGCCAGGTAAATGAATGCCTGTCGTACGGACAGATTCGACGCCGGATCGACCAGACTCTTGGCCGTTGAAAACCACTCTGTTTGACTTCGGTGCCCGAGATACCAATGCTCGGCCAGCTGCAAGAACTTCGTTGCCAGAGCCTTGTACTCTTCTTCGTACCACTGCATCGCCTTGTTGGTAAGTCCGGCGTCGCCCAAAGACGTGTTGATAGCTACCGCTGCGCCAAGTGCGCCATTCATTGCCAGGTGAACACCGGTCGACAGAATCGGATCGATAAATGCCGCGGCGTCACCAACCATAAGGTATCCAGGTCCGTGGAACTTACGGCAGATGTAGGACCAGTCACTCAATGTATGCAGCGACTCTGACTCTATTTCCGCATCCCTGAGCAGGAACGCGATCTCCTCCGTACCATCCAGGCTGTTGCGGTAGAAGTTGTACCTGCCTACTCTATTGATCTCCCGCGAGGATGAACCGTCGGTGACTAGACCAACACTGTAACGCCCGCTTCCGAGCGGGATGTACCAGATCCAGCCGGCCTCGGTTGCCGCAACGAAGATATTGCCGTTGTGCTTCGGATCTGGATTCGGCGCCAGTTGATCCAGCGGGTGCCCGCCCTGGAAATATCCATATAGAGCGATGTTTCTCAACGATTCGTTGAATTCCCGGAGATCCAGACTGTTCCCCAGAAAACAGTTCTGGCCGGTCGCATCCACGCAGATTTGACAGTTGGCCACACGCGGGCTCCCAGCCTCATCCACATAGCTGACGCGGGTGGTCTGCCGATCGACTCGATCGATGCCGGTGGCCCGGCACCCCTCTAGTACGGTGGTGCCGGATTCCTTGGAGTGGTCCAGCAGGATTTTGTCGAACTTGGACCGATCTACCTGGAAGGAATGATCGATCAACCCGCCTCGAGCGCGCATGTTCTCGCTCAGCTCGATGAAATTCACCGACCAGGGCTCGCGCGACTTGCCCCAAACGTAGGTAGCGCCGTGTTTGTGCACGAAGCCGGCGTTCCGGACCTTCTCAAGAACGCCCAGTCGCTGCATGATCGCTAGCGTGCCGGGGAGGAGGGACTCACCAACGTGGTGGCGTGGGAAGCTCTCCTTCTCTAGGACCAACACCCGCCGGCCCCACTGCGACAGCAACGACGCGGCGGTCGAGCCAGCAGGACCGCCGCCTATCACGACCACGTCGTAATCACTCGACCTTGCAGGCGGTGCTTGAGATATCACTCACATCCCTCTAGTCGCGAATGTACCAGAGAACATGTGCCCATACGAAAGCTGGGACTGCGTGGACCAAGGTAACCACGTCTCTCTCCACAGAATATATGGGTACTTAACACACAGCGTCGCCGCAATTTTACCGGAAGCGGTCAGAGTATACCCGACCAGTTGGTGCCTACCGCACCGATTGACATTACGACTCAGCGCCATTAATGTACCTTTCGTTGAGCGGGATTGTCACAGGCGAGGCTTGTAACCGAGAGCGGAAAAAGGGGGTCCAATGACCGTCGCCGATAGCTGGGTCACATTGGAACGCGAGCAGTTGATTTGGATGTACGATCGGATGACGCTGATCCGCGAATTCGAGGAACGCTTGAAGGTCTTGGTCGAAACCGGCTTGCCGGTGGGTGCCACCCACTTCTACAGCGGTGAGGAAGCCGTTGCCGTGGGTGTTTGTGCCGCGCTAAAACCGACTGATTGGATCGCCTCGACCCACCGTGGCCATGGTCATTGCATCGCGAAGGGTGTGGACGTGCGCCCGATGATGGCCGAGCTCTTCGGCAAGTCGACCGGCACCAATCAGGGTAAAGGCGGATCGATGCACATCACCGACTTGCGGGTTGGTATGCTCGGCGTCAACCCGATCCTGGGGATGGGGACCCCTCACGCCGTTGGCGCGGCAATGTCCGCAAGAGTCAGAGGGACTGATCAGGTGGCGGCAACCTTCTTCGGCGATGGTGCCGCAAGTATTGGCGTTGTGCACGAGGCTATGAATATGGCCGCAATCTGGTCGCTTCCGGTCATATTCGTCTGCGAAAACAACGGATACGCTCAATCTACGCCAGTTGAATACGCGGTTTCAGTCGAGGATATAGCCGACCGGGGACGAAGCTACAATATGCCCGGCGTGGCCGTAGACGGGCAGGACGTGTTTGCGGTCTGGGAAGCGGCCGACGCCGCAGTCCGGCGAGCGCGATCCGGGGGCGGACCATCGCTGATCGAATGCAAGACATACAGACATCACGGGCACTCCGCGGGTGACGATCCTCTCAGGTACCGCACTAAAGAGGAACAGGACGCGGCGTGGGCCCGAGATTGCATAAAGCGGTTTCGCGAGCAGGTTCTGGCGCAGGGCATTTTCAGCGCCGGCGAGTTGGATGCCGTCGATGCCCGAAATAGAGAGCTGATCGACGAGGCGATCAAGTTCGCCGAAGAGAGTCCAGTGCCCGATCCGTCCGAGCTGTACACCGACGTTTACGTGACCGAAAGCTGAGGAGGAGTGGAATGGCAACCGCCGTTCGCGAGCTGAACTACACACAAGCCGTTAACGAAGCCCTGCGCCAGGAAATGCGGCGCGATCCCAATGTCATTGTCATCGGCGAGGACATATCGGGAGCAGCAGGACGGGAGCACTTGGGCATCAAGGATGGCTGGATCTACGCGGCGGCGACCGCCGGCCTGTTCGAGGAGTTTGGCAAGGACAGAGTGATCGATACGCCGATCGCCGAGATGGCGTTCGTTGGCGCCGGCGTCGGTGGCGCGATGACCGGTCTGCGACCAGTTGTTACGCTCAGCTTCATCGACCTCATTGGCTGCTGCTACGATCAGATTGCCAATCAGGCAGCGAAGATGCACTACATGATGGGGGGACAGGTGGACATGCCCCTTGTCATCCGCATGGGCTACGGATCGCGAGGCACCGGCGGCCAGACCTATGGCGGCGGAGCCGCCGCGCAACACTCCCAGACAATGTATTCCGTGCTGGCGCACATTTCGGGTCTGAAGGTTGTCGTGCCTACGACCGCCTACAACGCGAAGGGACTGCTCATATCAGCGATTCGCGACGATGGCCCGGTTGTAGTACTCGACTCCAAGTACTTGGGTGCGGCTGCAAGAGTACCGGTGCCAGAAGAGCCTTACACCGTGCCCATTGGCAAGGCCGAGGTTGTTCGCTCTGGAACTGACATTACCCTCTGCGGCATCGGCCAGATGATGCACACGTGCCTGGAAGCTGCGGACTATTTGGCCAGCGAGGGAACGAGCGCCGAGGTTGTTGACGTCCTGACTCTGGCGCCGCTCGATGAAGCGACCATCCTGGAATCGGTCGCGCGCACCCGGCGCCTGATCGTCGTCGACGAAGATACCCCAACCGCCTCGATGGCTCGCGACATCGCCGCGCGCGTTGCCGACAATGGCTTCGACTTCTTGGATGCGCCGATCAAGACCGTCACTGCGCCTGACGCGCCGGTGCCCTTCGCCGCGGCGTTGGAGGCCTATTATGCGCCACAAGCCGGCGATATCGTGGCAACCGCTCACGAGTTGTTTGGCTCATACTAGTTGAGCAACAAGGCCCACGAGGTAATTGAACTGAAATCTTCCTCAATGCTGACGGTAATGACCTGAAAATGGCACACGAAATCTTGATGCCAACACTCGGCATGTACACGACTGAAGGAACTATTACCGACTGGCTGCGCGCGCCCGGGGACCAGGTCGAAGCCGGCGAGCAAATCATTGAGATTACGACGGAGAAGGCGACCTACCAGATAGAGGCGCCACAGGCAGGCGTCCTGCACACAGTAGTCGAGATCGGAACAAGCCTGCCAATCCAGGCGCTTATCGGCTACATCCTGGCTCCGGGCGAGGCCCCGCCGGCAACCCCTACCCAGCCCGCGTCTGCCCCGACGACTTCTCAGCGGAGCGCGGCTCCGCCCCTTACCAGAAGACCGGCAGCGCGTCCGCCGGCGCCGTCGAGTTCGGCGCCGCTGCCCAGGACACCGACCGGCCTGCGCGCGAGTCCGGTCGCGCGCCGCCTGGCAACCCGGCACGGAATCGACCTGGCCCAAGTGACCGGAACCGGCCCTGGTGGGCGCATCATAGAGGCAGACGTGCGAACAGCGATGGAGACCGCCGCCCCCGCTGAGGCGCCGGATACCGCACCGCCCGGACCGAAAGTTCGAGAGCGAATACCGCTGGTAGGCATGAGGCGTACCATAGCCGAGCGTTTGCGACACAGCCTGTCGACCGCCGCGCCGGTCACGCTTACCCGTGAGGTCGATGCGGAAACGCTGGTTGCGTTGCGCCCGAGCCTGGCCGAGAGGATGGGTGTCCCACTCCCGTTCGACGCACTGTTCATCAAACTCCTAGCAATAGCTCTCCGTCAGCGACCTGAGCTCAACGCAGTGCTCGACAACGATGAGATTCTCCTGCTCGATGAGGTGAATGTCGGGTTCGCAGTCGCCGTCGCTGGGGGCCTCGTCGTGCCGGTCGTGCATCATGCAGATCAGCGAAAACTCGCCGAGGTCGCCGTGGCAGTCCGCGAATTGAGCGAGCGGGCCCGAGACGGCGAACTGCAGCCGGCGGACGTCACCGGCGGGACGGCGACGATAACCAACCTCGGTGGGTACGGTGTGGACGGCTTCACTCCGATTCTCAACCCACCGCAATCGGCGATACTCGGGATCGGCCGAATCCTGCCACGCCCGGTCGTTCGCGATGGGCAGCTCGTTGCTGGCCAAACGTGCGTTCTAAGCCTGACATTTGATCACAGGGTAGCTGATGGCGCGCCCGCGGCGCAGTTGCTCGATCTGGTGGCGAGTGCGATGACCGACGGAGAGCGCATCGCCTCCTTGGTCTAGGGAGTCGTTTCCCTGCGACCGAACAATCCCTAGGTCGGGGTGAAGACACATCGCAGCCCTCTCTTCGGGCCAGTTCCAGTGTCACCGCGCGTCGTTAGGCTTAGACCGGTCTTTTCCCAGCAAAGATCGTCTTGATTCCAAGTCACTCTTCGTTGCGCCATGGCGAACTCAGGATACCCGAGCACTATCCAAGCAGTGTCATTTCATTAACGCCGTGCCGGATTGGGTAGTTTTCCGTCCAACCGGAGCTCACGCTGCGCGCCGGCCTCCCGCGGGTAGCTTGAGACTCTTAGTGTGGTTGCCGGCTCTGCTTCAGACCAGTACCGGTGTCGACCATGGTGCGTTGACGTGACGGTGCCAGTAGGCGTCCTTTATCCGCCGGCTCATAGGGCCAACCTGTCCATCGCCAACCTGCCGGCCGTCCAACTGTACGATCGGCATTATTCCGCCTGCGGTCGAAGCGAAGAAAGCCTCGTCGGCAGTGTAGAAATCATAAGGTGTCATGGGGGTGGCGACGGATTCGATGCCTTTGTCTTGGGCAATTTCCAGGACAGCGAGACGGGTTATTCCGTGCAATATGCCTTCGCCCGGGGTATATAGCGTTCCATCCTTGACGGCGAACACATTTGCGCCGCGGGCCTCGGTCACGTGACCGTCCATGTCGAGCATTATGCTCTCGTCAACGCCGGCGTCGATAGCTTCCAGGAGTGACATATAGCTATGGAGACGGTTGGAATTCTTGATTTTCGGATCGATGCACTGGAAGGGTATGTTTCGCGTTCGCGAGAATATCGCAGTGGCGCCGGACTCGATCTTGTCTGCCGATACCATCGATCTATAAGGAATGGCAAAGACGATCACGGTCTGGTGAGATGTGAACGGCGGTGTGGCCGAAGACGAGCCTCGGGTTACGAGACACTCGATGAACGAGTCCTTCAGACCGCTCCGTCGAACCGTTTCGACAAGGATTTCGCGAAACTCTTCTTTCGAGTGCGGGAGCGGGATGCGAACCGCGTGCACCGAACGGTAGAACCTATCGATGTGAGTATCCAACTTGAAGACCCAACCCTGCCATGCCGACAACGCATCAAAAACCATGTGTCCGCTGATTAGTCCCGCGTCAAACACCGATATTTTGGCCTCGCTGGCGGGAAAAAACTCTCCATTCAGGTAAACGCAACCGGGTTGATCCGTCATTTTTCCGCTTTCCTCCAGACTGATAAATTGCACCTCAAAGAGCGGTTGTCCAAATGGTTCCCTTTCGTTGAGGACGCCAATAGTATAGACGCTATCGAACCTCGTCAATCGCCCTTCCGGGTCGCACAGGTTTGAAATCCGTGATCAGTCTATGAGAAACACCACTTTAGGAACGCTCCGGCTGCTTTACGCTCTGCCGGGCGATTGGCTCGCTACCTGGATCTCGCGAGCCTGGCCATCAGAATCGGCATTCCATCGAAGCCATCCGGAGCGCGGTTCGAGTGCTCGTAGGTAGTCTTGACCTTTAGATCGACGAGGACCGGCCCTTGCTCCGCCACGATGCCGGTCGCGGCTCGCTCAAATTCGCCGGCGTTGCCGAAGGAGTAGGCGGCGCGATAGCCGGCGGCCCGGGCGATCGCGGCGAAGTCCACAACGCCGGCGCCGGGGATCGGTTGACCGCCGGTGACCTCGTAGACGCCGTTCTCGAAAACGAAATGGACGAAGTTCTTCGGGCCGGACGCGGCAATCGTGACCAGCGAGCCCAGGCTCATCAAGAGGCTGCCATCTCCATCCAGCACCCACACTTGGCGGTCCGGCCTCGCGAGGGCTATGCCGAGTCCGATCGACATAGCCTTGCCCATCGCATCGTCGCCGCAGAGATGCAGTTCCTGGTCTATGGCGACGACCGGCCACTCTCGCGACGTCGACATATTGTGAACGACTACCACATCCTCTTGATAACGACCAAGGATTTCGATGGCTTGGAATGAGGTGAACGTCACTTGTATTCTGTCCCGAATAGAGCCGCCGCCGGCCGTGATTGTTCCTGTGTCTCACAGAATGGCCTGGCTGTGGTCATCATTTGCTCCTGGTTGGTGCGTTGCTGACAGGGCGTGGCTCGTCTCATTTGAAGTGCGCTCACTATATGCCGGCAGGACGAGCTTGTACAGCCGGCACGGACCCGCGTGAGTGTTCGTGATCCGGGGTGGGCCTGCTGAGTCCGGGAGCAACGTCGAACCAACGCCTGCCTACCGTAGGCCGGGACATTCAATCGGCGTGCTGGAGGGGTGCTGGAACGGAAAAGCTTCGTGCTGCATATTTGGGCGAACCTCGTTGATGATGGCTTTCGCTTTTGGCCATCATAGCGCGCACACGTCGGGCTCTAGAGAGGCTTTATTTCTTGGTGGTGGACTTGGGAGTTGTTTCGGTCTTGGGGTTATGCGACAATGACCACGGATCAAATCCACTAGAGAGGAGGCGTTTTATCGTAGAGTGGATCAAACGGGCCCGACCTGGAGATTCAGGCCGATTGGCGCAGTAACAGAGATGGATGGGAGTTCTTAAATGGAGCCGAGGAGAGGAATGTCCAAGACATACACACGCCGCGCGTTCTTGGCCGGCATTGCAGCGACGGCTGCGTTGCCGGTGTTGGCAGCATGCCAGCCAACGGTTGAAAAAGAGATCGTTGAAGTCGAGAAGGAAGTCACCCGCATCGTAGAGCAGCCGGTCGAGATAGAGGTAGAGAAGGAAGTCATCGTCGAGAAAGAAGTCGTCGTGGTCGCGACGCCCGACATGACACGAAGCAGTATCGTCTTCCAGAACCGGGGTGGCGACCCAGACCTTGCTGCGGCCATCGGAATCGCCGCCGCATACAACGTTAGATTCCCAGAACGCGAAGTCAAGATCGACCATACCACCGGCGATCATTCGCAGCACCTCCAATTGCAAATTGCGGCCGGCAGAGCGCCCGATGTCTTTTTCGACGCGAGTCTCCGGACCGGTGGAATCCTCTGGGACAAAGGGATCATCCATAGCTTAGAAGACTACCTCAAGATGGACTTCAGACCGGAAAACCACATAAAAGAGATGTGGATAAGCATGGTCTACGACGGTCACCGGATAGCCCTTCCTTGGGATAGCGGATCCTTCGCCCTCTTCGTGAACAAGAAACTGTTCGCCGAGGCTGGCGTCGAGCTGCCCCCTCAGGATAGGAAGATGACCTATGATGAGACGCTCGAAAAGGCGATAGCGCTAACCATGGACCTGAACGGCAAGCACCCGGGCGAGGACGGCCACGACCCGACTCGTCCCAAGCAGTACGGGTACCAGCCGGTGGTTTACATCGGCGTGCCGAACTTTGTTTACAGCCGCGGCGGCGAGGTCATAGACGCCGCTGGGAAAGCCCAGTTCCAAGACGAAGCGTCGATTGAGGGATGGCAGAGGGCGGTCAACTGGAGCCTCAAAGATCATGTATCTCCGAGTCCTCTGTATGTTACAGAGGGGATCGGGTTCCAATTCGGTAATATCGCAATGCGTGAGGGTGGAGTCTGGAGCTTGGGTTCCAACAACGACACGCTCGGAGACGACTGGATGGCTTGTCCAATCCCCGCGGCAGATCAGCCGAACTCGATTGGATGGTACTCCGGTCAGTCGATGACGACGCAGTCCAAGAACAAGGATGATGCGTGGCATTGGATGAATTGGGTCAGCCTCTCACAGGAGGGCGAGAGGACCCTCGCCAGTTTCGGGCTGCTGCAGCCAACGCGCCATGACAACCTCGAGAGGTGGCGCAATAGCAGCGATCCGCCAGGACGAGAGTCCCGCCAGGTATTTGTTAATGAGTTGGATCCGGAGAATATCCGGTGGCCAGGAGATCACCAACAGTCATTCTGGCTGAAGTACGGCCAGTACGCCATAAATGCCTGGAGACCGCGAAATGACGCGCTGCTCAGGGGCAAAGTGGAATACAAGGACGTTGCCGCTGAGTGGGAGAAGACCTTCCAGACAATCCTCGATACTGGTCAACCCATCAAGGAGTAAAGCTATTGCGGGTCCGGCGTGTTCCATGCCGGACCTGAGTTGACGCCATCGTTGAGGAGATGGGTATGGCGGGGCGTGCAGTCCAGCGCGGCGAGCGGATGCGATTTTACAATCGTCTGCGTTGGCGCGAGACTGCGTTCGGTTGGCTGTTCATAAGCCCGTTGGTGGTGGGACTGATCCTATTTCAGTTTGGTCCGGTCATGGGCTCGCTAGCACTCAGCTTCCACAAGTGGGATATATTGAAGCCGCTGTGGCAGCAAGAATGGGTTGGGGTGGCCAACTACGTTGAGCTTCTGACCGCCGACAAGCTGTACGTCAAGTCACTCGGGGTGACTGCCTACTACAGCTTGTTGGCCATTCCTACCTCGATTGTAGTGACATACTCGGTTGCCCTCCTCTTGAACCAGAAGGTCCGGGGAATGGCCGCCTACCGGACTCTGTGGTACCTGCCCGCAATCGTCCCGGTGACGTCGAGCGGCCTGCTTTTTTCGTGGCTGCTGCAAAACGAGTTCGGCCCGGTTAACTATTTCATTCGGCTGACTGGCTTGCCAGCGCCCAATTGGCTAGGTGATCCGAATTGGACCATACCGACTCTCGTGCTCATCCACGTGTGGCAGAGCGGGACCGCCATGCTCATCTTCCTTGCCGGGCTGCAAGCGGTACCGCAGCATCTCTACGAGGCAGCCGAGATCGATGGCGCGGGGCGGTGGATGAAGCTGTGGAACGTGACGATTCCAATGACATCGCCAATCATCTTCTTCAACCTGGTAATTGGAATCATATATTCCTTTCAGGTCTTCAACATTGTGTTCATCATCTTCACGCCGAGGCCGGTTTATGAACAGCCCGCGGGGCCTGAGGATGCCGGGCTGGTCTACATTATGTATCTCTACCGATACGCCTTCCAATATTTTCAAATGGGGTATGCTTCGGCGATGGCCTGGATTCTATTGCTGATCGTTTTGGCCCTGACACTTGTCGTGTTCCGGTCTTCGGGGCGGTGGGTCTACTATGAAGCGGTTCCCGGCCGGTAGAGGAGGCAAGATTCGTGAGTAGGGTTGTCTCGGCGGATCGTCCTTTCCCAGTTCGTCGACGCAGGTCGACCTTGTGGCGAAACGTATTCCGACTCCTACCTCACGTCCCGCTCGCGACGGGCGCTGCGGTAATGACCGTCCCGTTCTTCTTCCTAATCAGCGGATCTTTGAACACGCCAGTGGGCATGTTCGCATTCCCGCCAATCCTCATCCCGGATCCGCTACACCCGGAAAACTACCCTTACGTTCTGTTTGAACGACCCTACTTGCGCTATCTCCAAAACACTATGACCGTGGTGGTGCCGTCGGTCCTGGGACAGCTATTCAGCTCTATCCTGGCCGCCTACGCTTTCGCCAGGATGCGATTCCCGGGACGGGATCTCGTGTTTGGCATCACACTGGCAACGATCATGCTGCCGTATGCGGTGACGATGATCCCGACATACGTGATGTTTAATCAAGTGGGGATGGTCGGCACCTTTTGGCCACTCATCCTCCCGTTCTGGTTTGGTGGCAGCGCGTTTTACACTTTCCTGTTGCGCCAGTTTTTCCGGACAATTCCGCTCGAGCTAGAAGAGGCCGCGATTATCGATGGGGCGGGCTACCTTACGATAATTCGACAGATCATCTTGCCATTGTCCGTTCCCGCGATTGTCGTGATTACGATCTTAAGCGTGCTGTCGCACTATACCGACTACCTGGGGCCACTGATTTACGCAAAGGGCTACGAGATGTGGACTCTTGCTATAGGCATCGTGATGGTTAAGGGCGCGTTTGCCACCGGTGGCATGCCCAGGTGGAATTTGGTCATGGCGATGTCGGCCCTGATGGTCATACCGGTCATCGCGATTTTCTTCCTGGCCCAGCGAGTATTCATCCAGGGTATTGTGCTAACGGGTCTTAAGGGCTAGATCGGCCTGTGTGGCACCGGCCGGACGAGGGTGGTTAGATGACGGTCTCAGTTTGGCAGGAGTTGGCCGAGCCTCCTCAGCGCTCCGACCACGATGTGACCGTAGTCGGCGCTGGAATCGCTGGATCCTACGTCGCTCGAATGTTGGTCGACGCCGGCAAAGACGTCGCGCTCGTCGACGCACGAGAGGTAGCAGCCGGCGCCAGCGGGCGCAATGCCGGCATGGTCCTGACTGGGATGCGCCATTACTACAGCGACGCTCTTGACATGCTTAGCCCCGCCGCTGCCAAGGAGATCTGGGAGCTGACAGTCGAGAACCGCCAGCACTTGGTGAAAGACTGTCAGGATTTCAACGTAGAATTTGAGACGACCCCGTTTGACTTCCTCGCACACGATGATGCTGGCAGACGAGATCTCGCCGCTTCGGCGCTGGCGCTCCAGCGGGACGGCTTCGACGCAGACTTTCGCGAGCTCAATCCAGCCCAGCGCGGTGCGCGGGCGGCCCTGGTTATGCCGGCGGAGGTCATGGTTCAACCGGCGCAGTTGACCAAGCGTGTCGCCCTGGCCAGCGGCGCTACCATATACGAGAACAGCGAGGTCTACGATTTACAGTCTGACCCAACGGGGATCACGGTACTTTCGCGTCGGGTCACCATCCGATGTGGCGCGGTTGTCCTGGCGATTAACGCCTATGGCCCCCAGTTCGATCCCTTCCTCGAGTCACTGATCTTCACTACCCGCGCCCAGGCGCTGGTCACTGGGCCAATAGCGCCGCTTGCCGAATCGCCGGCAATTGTTACCAGGCCTCCCGATGGCCCGTTCTGGTATCGGCAACTTAGAGATGGCCGGATGCTCTTTGGAGGGGGACGAGGTGGTCACCTGGCTGAGGAGTTCACCTCTGCCGACCACACAACCCGGTCGGTGCAGGGTACACTCGAGGGGTTCATCGAAGAATTCTTCCCTGAAGCGGGCACTACGGTCACTAGTCGTTGGGCCGGCCTCCTCGGCTTCACCGCTGACTTCGTACCGGTGGTCGGGAGCATGCCGGGCGACCCACGCATATGTTTTCTCGGTGGGTTCAGTGGTCACGGCATCTGTATCGCCATAATCGCGGCCCAGCGTACCGTTGAGCTGTTGCTCAATGGGACTGACGCCGGCGTTCTCAGCACCGACAGGTTGATGAATTCCTGACGGACTGTTGGGTATTATCTCGACAAGGCGGTCTGGTTCTTCATGTGTCTGAGATGGTGTGAAAAGGCGACTACTTTCAGACGAAGGAACCCTCACCGAGACGAGAATTGCTCGTTGCGAATCGATATGGATAGTCGAGATTGGTTCGGCGCGATATATACTGATTTGACGATTGTTGCGACGTTCACCGCCAAACGGCCTGAGTGAGCCAGCGAACCATTGAAGCAACGGGCGTGGTCCCGCTCGTGCCTGAGGAGAAGGTCATGGAACCTGAGGTGATTGCCGTGCTCAAGCGATTGGAGCTTGAGGATGCCGCCGAAAGAAAGGCCGAAGAAGCAGGAGCGGATGTTCCAATAGACGATAGGATGTACACCCTGCATCCTGACACATCTCAGCTTCTACACATAATGATTCAGGCGAGCGGGTGCAAGAGAATCGTAGAGTTGGGAGTTGCTCACGGTTACTCCACTATTTGGTTGGCCCACGCGGCGCGAATAACCGGAGGCAGAGTCACCTCATTGGAGATCAATCCCAGGGCTCTTGACATTGCTCGCAAGAACCTGGATGAAGCTGGTCTGGCCGACTATGTAGATTTTCATTTTGGGAGATGCAAGGGAGACCTTGAAGTCTCTCGAGGGCCCAATAGATTTCATCCTGATGGACTGTTGGGAATGGCTTTACGTTGACTGCCTGGAGGTCGCAGTTCCTTTGCTCAGACTTGGAGGACTATTGGTAGCTGACAACGTAACCGCCGGCGATCCAGGTGTTGCCGAGTACCAAGAGGCACTTCGCAGTCACCCGCTTATGCAAACAGTCACCGTCCCCATTGGGCGTGATCTAGAGGTCAGTGGGAAGAAGTTGTTCGCGTGACCAACACCTTTGCGCCATATCGACCCTCGGTCTGAGAGCTTCAGGCCCAAAACGGGAGCCAGTCGCTTAATCTGAGTCACCGGGTCCGTTGAGTCCCACTGAGTGCCGGACAATGCGCATTTGCGATGTCGATGTTGGGCTAATGGATCAGCCCGACCGAATGGACTCTCTTCAGCAAATCCCTTTGACCAGCACGCCACGTTTTACCCTGTCGAGCGGGGATGTTTCTACGTCCCTTCGGGAAACGAAGCGACGAGTTCGGCCAGACCAGCTTCGTCGGCATCACCATCGTGGACCACGAGCCGGATGGCCAGGTCCAACTCCTGTCCCCGTGTCAAGTTCGCCGCCGTCCCGAGCAGCGGATTAACCGCAATAATGCCGTATTCGGAGGCCGACCAAGGCCGGCCTCCGATCGAGGGATCGAGAAGTACCGCTATCCCTGCCCGTTGGCCCCGGGCGATCAAGCCGGAAGCATCAACCCAGTCAGCGTCTTGTGCCGAGATTGCGTCGGCATCGGTTCGATTCGCCGAATCCAGGAACGCGCCACCATCAATAACTCGCAATCCTTCGACCAAACGGACCCCGAAATAGGCGTGGCGCGTCGGGCCAATTCTGATGTCCCATTCGCCTGGTCTGAGCTGGCTTCGAATGGAGATCAGGTTGGCCTGTTCACCCGGGTGAATGTCATAGGTTCGAGTCTCGGTGGCCAGCAGTCGCCTATCAGGGGCCCCCCACTCCTGAGGTCCCTGCCAGTGGAGCGTCTGTATGATCCGCAAGTGGTCGTCGGCAAGCTCGGTATTCTCGACCGAAACGCCCAAGATGCGGCCGGGCGCGCGTCCCTGGAAGATATCATTTACGTAAAAGTTGTAATTCGCCTCTTCGATCTGGTCCGAGGAGAAAGGCAGGCGAGCAGTAAAATGGTCAGTTCCAATCCAAACTGACTGGTGGTGGGGGTGGTCGATAGGAGACTCGCTGGTGACCGAGAACCCGGCCGGCGTAAACACAGGATACAGATATGCCCGGTAGTCGCCCTGACTCAATGAGGCGATGGTTCTGTCCCGCCAGAGTATCTTTAGGCGGTGGCCTTTTGACCAGGCACCACGCGGTAGGGCAACAGCGTCGCTCTCAACTGAGAAGGATCGCATGCGATTGCCCTCCCAATACATTTCCCGTATATCTGAGCCTGGCTAGGCATTGACGGTGCCAGCCGCGTTGCCTCAATACCAGAGATTACCGAACAGGTATCGTTGCGTCAATCTACGATCTTTCCCGCAACAGTTCAGGTTCGGGTGCATGTCTCTGTTGCGCGCTCGTGAATCGGAAGGGTCGAACCGCGATTCTGAATCTCGGTCGCCGGGCAAGGCGTGAACTCCAACCAATCGATGCCGTTTCCACGAGCCGGCCGACCTCATCGCCTCTCCTAGTCGAGTCTACGACCTAACCCAGTTCTACTGCCCAGATTTGCTCCGGAAATGGAATAAGTTGGAACAGATGGTCGCGTGCTTGGATGCTTGCGTAATCGTGCCCAATCGTGTGCATGGCATGTTGGTGTTGGTAGAGGCGGGTTTCAAACCCGCCTCTGCGGTAATCGTGAGGCATGGGCTGCCGGAAATCGTCCAGATTTGCTCCGGAATGGGAATAAGTTGGAGCAGATGCCCCCACATCCCCCGTCATCCGCCTTGGCGGACGCCCAAACGGCGCCGGTACCGCTACATCTGAACACTTACCAGGCGATTCGCAGGCTACACATAACCGGTGGGATTTAATATAATCGTATCGCATCGGCAGGTCGCCGACGGCCAAGAGTCCTTCGATTTGCACGATAGACCCAAGGGGAGGTAGGAGTCATGAAAATCTTGCGCTATGAGAGCAGTCGGGGGCCACAATACGGAGTTCTGGAAGACGATGGGGGCGTTCGAGAGTTGTCCGGATGTCCTTTCGGCGATTTCGACGTCGGCGCAGCCGCAGGCCAGTTGGATGGACTGAATCTCCTGGCGCCGGTAGTTCCAGCAAGGGTCATCGGCGTGGGGTTGAACTACGGCTCTCACATAGAGGAAGAGGGTGAGGCGGCCCCAGAAATCCCAATGCTATTCATGCTGCCGGCAACCACGGTCATCGGACCGGGAGCGCCGATTGTGTATCCGCGACAGGGCAAGGACGTGGAATTCGAGGGTGAGTTCGTGGTCGTAGTCGGCAAGGAGGCCCGACACGTTCCAGAGGATCAGGCACTGGAATACGTGCTCGGCTACACTTGCGGTAATGATGTCAGCGAGCGCGTGATCCAGGAAGCCGAGATGAATATGGGATGTTTGTTGGTAGGCAAGGGCTTCGATACATTCAAGCCACTTGGGCCGGTCATCGCCACCGACGTGGATCCTGACAACGTTGATTTGACCGCTCGAGTCAATGGCAAGCTAATGCAAGAGACGAATACCTCCGACCTTATTTTTTCGGCCGCTAAGTTGGTGTCGTATCTGAGTGATGCGATTACCCTGCAACCGGGCGATTTGATATTCACAGGAACGCCGGGCGGCGTAGGTTCGATTCACCCAGGCGACACTGTAGACATTGAGCTCTCGGGCATTGGCGTGCTTAGCAACACGGTTGTAGCGGAGGGCTAGGTAGTCAGGCGGTATTAGACAGGCAGTCAGGCTATTGCGGAGTGGCATGCGCCGCAAACGGGCGCGCGTATCGGTCAATCATCGCAGCTTGCTAGGAGCGCCTAAGGCGAAATGGCCATCCGGGTAGGTCAGCTAGGCATAGGTCACGCACACGCGCCGGGCTGGACAAGAGCCCTCAGGGACTCATCGCAAGTTGAATTTGTAGGGATCCATGAGCCCGATCCTGAGATCTTCGCCGCCCGCTCGGATAACCCTTCGTACGCCGGCGTTCGATGGCTGAGCGAGCAGGAGCTACTGGACGACCCTTCAGTGCAAGCGGTCTTTATCGAGACCGATATAGCCGATAACCTGCGCTGGGCGCGCCGGGCTTTACACGCCGGAAAGCATATCTCCGTAGACAAACCCCCGAGCCCCTCATTGAACCAGCTACGGGAAGTCCTTGACATTGCCGGTTCGAATGGTCTGCATGTGAATATGGGCTACATGTTCCGCTCCAACTTGGCCATCCGGTTCGCTATTGAGGCAGCGAGAACCGGCATGCTCGGAGAGATTTTCAAGGTTGAAGCCGAAATACCATCGAGCGATCGTGGCCCGGACTATCGGAAAGTCCAGGCGGAGATGGAGAGCTATCCGGGCGGCATGTTTTTCGAGCTAGGGAGCCATATGTTCGATCTGGTGGTCATCGTTTTGGGTACACCTAAGAAGGTGACTTCGATTCTGCGCCGCGACTATCACGAAACGGACGTTCAAGCGTTCATCGACAACGCAGTGGCCGTTTTGGAATACGAGCGTGCCATGGCGGTGGTGCAATTGTGGACGATGGAGGTGGATGGGTTTTCACACAGGCGCTTCGAGATCTATGGCAGTAACGGCAGCATCCGAATCGAGCCGATCGAGAATCCATCGAAGGTGCACCTTTGCCTGGCCGAGCCGCAGGGAAGCTACGAAGCGGGATGGCAGACGGTTGACGTGGGTAACCGGCCTCGCTACGTCGGAGACGTCGCCGAATTCGTAGAGGTTGTCAAGGGAGAGCGACCGCCACGCTACGACGCCGCTCACGATTTGGCGGCGCACGAAACATTGCTACGTGCATGCGGCGTGACTGACCTTTGAAATCAATCCCAACGGGAGCGATGGAGAGCCACATTTGGGGGCAAACATGGTAAACGTTGGTTTCATCGGCGCCGGGCAGAGAGCGACAGGCGCTCATTACCCGGCGATCGCTGGACTCCAGGACGCCACGATCGCGGCAGTCTGTGACCTCGACGAAGGTAGGCTCAAAGCGGCCGGCGACAGGTTTGGGATCAAGGGTCGCTACACCGACTACCATCGAATGCTGGCTGAGGCCGATCTGGACCTAATCTATGTGATCATGCCGCCGCAGGGGCTGGCGCCGATCGTAATCGATTGCCTCGACGCCGGCAAACACGTGGCCATGGAGAAACCGCCCGGGATGAATGCCGCCGATGCTGAGGCGATGATCGCCGCGTCCGAACGCAACGGGCGATGGGCGATGGCTGCGTTTCAATACCGCTTCACCCCGCTTGTTGAGGAAGTGAGGAGGATGGTGCTGGAGCGGGGACCAATTACGATGTGTCTGGGCGAGTTCCACCAGAACTACCTGGATCAGCCAGAGCCGGATTGGGGAATCAGTGTACTTCTCGAGAATACCGTCCACGTGGTTGACTTCGTCAGCTACATGTGCGGAGGCGAAGCCGTCGAGATCCATGCCCTGCAGGATCGCTTCTTCACTAACTGGAAAACCTCGAAGAGCTGTCACAACGGTCTGGTGCGCTTCAGCACTGGTGCGGTAGGGATAATTTCGGGAAACAAATCGGGCGGCGCGCGCTACCTGCGAATGGAGGTTCACGGCCGCGGCATTTCCGCCTATTTGCGGGTGCCGGACGTGGCGGAGATTTGGCGCGACAACGAGCCAGAGCCACTGATCGTGCGAGGGACCGATTTGGTGGGTTCCGACGACAAGACGCTCTACGAGGGGAGTCTGGCAGCAGACCGCCATTTCGTGGAGTGCGTCCAGACCGGCCGCGAGCCGCATACCAGTTTGCAGAAAGTTGTGGACACGATGCGGTTGGTCGACGCCCTGGAAGGCGACTAGCCCGAGCCCAAAGGACGCCGGCCGTCAGCAAAAATTGTCTGTAACCACCGTAACCACCGAGAAAAGGATGCTTCTCTCAATGCCGATCTATCGTCGTTGAACGGTGTCAGATAGGATCGGCGGTTGCGTCGTCAGTACGCTTGGGAAGCAGTCAACGCTGAGCGAATGCCAACCAGGGATGTCCTGCTAGCAGCTATTCCATCCGAGTCTCCGCCCCCTTCTTCCGGGGGACTCCAATGGGTCTCGAGGCTAAGCGTCCCGGTGTAACCGTCCCGCCGGAGGGCCCTGAATTGGTTGGTGTAATCCACTTGCCCTCTTCCCACCGCTTCCCAGGCCGTCAATCCAGTGGCTTTGTCGACAACGCGGGCATCCTTGACGTGAACGTCGACGATGAATGGTTTGACCGCGTCGTAGCCGTCTGGATATGGAACGCCTCCAGACACATAGTCATTTGCTGGGTCCCAGATGGCCTTGAGCGCCGGATGGTCGACCGCGCGAATTACCTTGCCGGTATTGAAACCAGTGTTGGCCCAGCAGGATCTCACGTTCTCGAGCCCCAGGAGCAGGCCGGCGTCGGCGGCTCGTTGCGAAGCTATCCGCAGCCCTTCTACGACTTTCGTTAGCATCTCCTCTGGCAACTCTCCGCCGTTGTGAAGGCGTGGGCTGGGGTTGCCACGCCCAACCATTGTGTCCCGGCGGAAAGCGAAGGCGCCTACCACAGGTGCCCCGAGTCGTCTAGCCACCCGGATCCCCGCTTCCAGCAGCTCTAGATCCTTTTTGAATGCCGCGTCTTTCTCTACCTTGCCGCGCACCACGCGTCCCAGCACCACTCCATACAGGGATTCTGAAAGGACAACTCTAACGCGCATGTCGAATCGTTCGAGCAAATCACGTGCGCGCTCAATTTCGTCTCCGCTCATTTCGGTGACCGGTTTGCCCCAGAATTCAAGCAGCTCGACGTTGTGAATTCCCTCGTCACGCGCGAACCTAAGAGCCGTTTCGAGGTCCGGATGCACCTCGTTGGTACACACTCCAAGGTTGAGAAGTAGATTATCCTTCATGGGACCTTCCGTTCATTCGCCAAGTCGGGATTTACGGCGTTGAATTCCCGTGAATCAATTCTCGTTCCTCGCAAGCGCTTGGCCACCAACTTGACCTACCCGCCCGGCCTCAGTTGATCCAGACGGTCTAACTTCATTGCCCTTAATTGGTTGGGAAGGAGAATTCGCCGAGACTAAGTTCACGCTCGCCGATCCTATTGTCTAGCCGCGTACAGGGAACGCTGATTCCGCTACCTCGCCGAATATAAGATTTCTATCGCGATCGCTCTTTTCCAAAAACTGTTCCATAGTTAATCGAAGCGCATTTCGATAACCCTCACGCCCGCTCACCGTCGGGAAGTCGGTTCCCCACATCATCCGATGGGCTCCAAAAGCGTCGTAGGCCAGTTCTAATAAGGGCGTGATGGGTTGCTCGAATGGAGATGGTCCAGCCACCGGCATAGCCCGCCGGGAAATCTGACCGAGACCTGGCACCTTGATGTAAACGTTCGGAAACCGCGCCAACTCGAAGACCTTGCGGGAAATCTCCAGGGATGGGAAATCAGGATCACCGAAGGCACTGATCGTTCCAAGATGGTCGATCACAACGAGCAACTCAGGCATTGCCTGGACCAACTCAGAAAAGTCCGGCGACGCAAAGTCGCGGCTCTTGCCATGGCAGCTCACCGTCAGCTTTAGCTGGGCGGCGGTTCGCCACAGTGCCAGTGGATCGTCTCCCGGCGAACGGGTTGTCGCACTGAGACGAACACCACTGGCTCCTTCGTCCGCCAATCGCTCGAGCATGCGCGGTGCGTCTTGCCGATCAGTGTTCACGCCCACGACCGATGCGAAACGGTGCGGGAACCGGCGAACGCACTCAAACTGGTACGCGTTGTCATACTGGCCTCCCATTTGGATCAGGACTGCCTTATCTACACCGTTCTGCTCCATCTGGAACAGCAGGCTTTCGACCGGTTCGTACCAATCCAGAGAAACGTGACAGTGACTATCTACAATTCGCACGGTAGTCTCCTTTCCTCTTAGGTTCGGCATTTGTCCCTACAGGAGCCTAATCGCGACCGAGGTTCTCGCCACGCGGAAGAGCGAGCCAAAGGGTACGCTCATACCAGGCATCGAAATCCGGTATTTCACTCATCTAAGTGGGGGCGTCCAAGAACACGCTATTCTCACTGCACCGATTGTAATTGTGCACTGAACCAGTGTCCATCACCATTAGATTTGGAGGCTCAGTTGATCCTAGCGTCGCGCGTCCTTGTCACATTTGATCGAAATTCCGCGTTACTTGCGGAATTGGAAACGGCGGCAACTCACCGTGAATGTCGCAATCGGTCGCCGCAACCTTGGACCGATCTTGCGTCACCTCTGTTCCTGAATTATTGCCATCCGCCACTCCTGGGTGTTGCGTAGAGGACAGGTATTGGTCCATCCTGTGTGAATTGGGCTCAATCTAATCTGGCGCGCCGCCTATGTACAGCCGTGAGCTAACATCGCAAGTGTCCTAGAACCTCAGCCCCGGACGATTGATCGGCCTGGGGCGGATTAGGGCTGCACGGTCAGCGGTAAATGGGTTACCCCTTGACCAGAGGGATGGTAACGGGGATGGCTTCTCGGTATCTCTGATTCGCGGCACTGGGGAGAAGTGTACCGAAACTTGGACTGTTGCGAACCGATACGCCGGTTTGACAGTGAGGGCATGCGAGTTCATAATACCCGCGTCCACCCGTACCTGACTCTGCGGATATGGCGGTGGACGGCCAAACCGTAACCGGATCCGCAGTTGCCACCACTATAAAAATTTCCTGAATTAGCGGACTTTTGCCTAGCGGCAGTTACGCCAATTCACACTGGGGGAAGCGGTGAGCGAACGTAGAGGAGCGCTGACTGGGGGCGCTGGGTCGAGTTTCTGGCCGGCGCGCATCCTGGCGCACCGCGTCTACAACGAGTACTTTTGGGCATTTATCTTTCTAGTTCCCGCACTCGTACTGTTCGCCCTGTTCACACTGTACCCCGTCATCTTTACATTCATATTGAGCTTCGAACAGGCCCATAACTTCTTCCAACCGGCCAAGTTCGTGGGGCTCCGCAACTACGAACAGCTCTTCGGCGAACGTCTATGGCGAATCGCCCTCGTGAATACAATAGTCTTCACGTTCGCCACCGTTCCGGTGCGAATAGGAGTCGCTCTTCTGCTTGCGCTCCTGATTCAGCCGCTCAATCTAAGGCTCCAAGGGGTATTTCGAGGAGTCTTCTACCTTCCCGCCGTGTCGTCGGCGGTCATCCTGGCGTTGGTGTGGTTGTGGATTTACTACCCGACAAATCAGGGGCTTGCGAACCACGTTATCGAGCAGGTTGGCATTTCACCGCAGATTTGGCTGGGCAACCAATCTTTGGCGCTACCCGCCGTCATCTTCATGGTGTGGGCGACGGGTGAGGGCGCGATGGTGGTCCTTTACGGTGCCGCCCTCAACAACATTCCTACTACACTTTATGACGCAGCGGACATCGATTGTGCGACGCCATGGTCGAAGTTTGCCAAGATCACTTGGCCATTGATCAAACCTACGACTCTGTATGGTGTAATCGTTGGAACCATCGGGTCGTTTCAGGTCTTTGATATCGTCTTCACGATGACCGGCGGGGGCCCCGGATACAGCACGAGAACATTGGTGTACCAGATCTATTCGCTTGCCTTCCTACATCATGAATTCGGTTACGCTGCCGCTCAGGCAGTCGTATTAGCATTCATTATCGCGATACTCAGCGTTGGCCTATTCCGCTGGCTGGCGACGGATGTTGAGTATTAGTGTCATGGAAATAACAATATGAGCGAAGCCGAGCTTCTGAAATCTGAATCCATCACCGCCGAAGCGGAGTTCGAAACGAAAGAGGGACTCTGGGACCGCCTCCGTGGCAATTCCAGGCGAGTGCTGGGCATCGTGGTTCTGCTCATGTTTGCCGTTCTGATCTTCCTACCATTCTGGTGGATGCTAGTCACGTCGTTCAAGCCCGCCAACCTTGTCTTCGAGTACCCGCCTCAATTCATACCACTCGAGCCGACTCTCAACAACTACGAACGCACTATCGGCTACCAGGGAGGAGTCGTCGGAACCTGGATGCTGAACTCGATCATCGTCGCCGCAATCGTGACGTTCGGAAATCTCTTGGTCGCCGCTTGGGCCGGGTACGCCCTCGCCAAGATGAATTTCCCGGGCAGGAGAACAATCTTCGTGGCGTTGATCGTGACGATGATGATTCCCGGGCACGTGACGCTAATTCCTCTCTATGGCCTAGTGCTCAGAATGGGTTGGATAGACACTTATGCAGCGTTGACCATTCCGTGGATCGGCCAGGTGTTCGGCATCTTTCTCATGAAGCAGTTCATGCAGACTCTTCCCTCGAGCCTGATCGATGCCGCGCGGATCGATGCGTGCTCGGAGTGGCGGATTTTCTGGAAAATAGTACTGCCCATGGCGATGCCTGGTATCGCGGTGCTTGGAATATTCATATTCATGTCGAACTGGAATAGTTTCATCTGGCCACTGGTGATAATGGAGAGTCGGGAAATGACAACCATTCAGGTTGGTCTGACACTGATCCGATACCAAAATGTTGGTTTCCTCGACTACTCGCTCTTGATGGCAACGGCGGTGGTGGCCGCGGTGCCGATGATAGTTGTCTTCGTATTGTTCCAGCGCTATTTCCTGACTGGACTGCGACTCGGGGCATTGAAGGGCTAGAAGGGGGTTAGGTTTTGGCAGAAGTGCACGCCCGGTCACTGACCAAGGTATTCGGAAAAGGAGACGGAAGCGTCGTCGCCTTGGACCGGATGGACATAGATCTTGCCGACGGCGAGTTCGTCGTATTTCTCGGCCCCTCCGGCAGCGGAAAGACGACGTTCCTACGCCTAGTCGCCGGCCTGGAGGTAGCGACGGGCGGCCGTGTTTACATCGGCGACCGCGATGTAACCACCGTGCATCCGCGCGAACGAAATATTGCGATGGTATTCCAGGATTACGCCCTTTATCCGCACATGACGGTGAGGGAGAACCTGAGCTTTGGACTGTCCAACTTGAAATATCCTCGGAAGGAGATAGAGGCGAGGATCAACGAGGTCGTCCCTATGCTCGGAATGGAAGGCTTGTTGGAACGCCGGCCGCGTCAGCTCAGTGGAGGGCAACGCCAGAGGGTAGCGGTAGGACGCGCGGTGGTCCGCCGGCCCGATGTGTTCCTCTTCGATGAGCCCTTGTCCAATCTCGACGCCCAACTCAGGGTGCAGGTCAGGGTTGAGTTGGCCCAATTGCACCAGCGTCTGAGCACTACCACGGTCTACGTGACCCACGACCAGGTGGAGGCTATGACTCTGGGGCAACGCATCGTCCTGTTGGATCACGGATTGGTTCAGCAGATCGGAACTGGCTCAGATCTGTACAACAACCCCCAGACTATCTTCGTGGCCAAGTTCATCGGATCGCCGGCAATGAACTTGATGCCTGGAGAACTCGTGCTGGATGGGCAGAGCGAGATGTTCTTCCAGACCGGCCAGCTTCGTCTTAAGATTCCGTCAACGTTTGCCGCCAGTTACATGCCGATTGTCGGTCAAAACACGGTTCTGGGGATCCGCTCTCAGCATATGACTGTTTGGAGAGGTAGCGACCAATCCGATATGGACTCGGTGGTAAGAGTGAAAGTCACTCCTGCGGTGGTTGAGGAATTGGGCGAGTATTCCCTTGTATATTTCGAGCTTGAGGGAACGCAGATAACGGCAAAGCTAGATCCCGACCATGACTGCAGAGTTGGCGAAGAGGTCGAGCTTGCGCTGCATCTCGATCGGATGAGCTTGTTTGACGCCAATACCGAGCAAGTCATCTCCCGGCAGGAAGTCTAGTTGCGAGAATGCCGGTCTGGTTGGTCGGCATTATGGTACGCACTTCAGCCTTTGTGAGGACCTATGCCTGAGCGAGGGAGTTATACTCGATTATCGCGCCTTGGCATCGCGAAGGATTAATCTGGCCTTGGAGATGTCCTTTGGCTGGTCACTTTCACTATAATCCCGTCCCATCTTTGTCACTCACAGCTGGCCCGTCGCGCGCCGGAATCCGCTCTATGAACCTCTCATTTGCCTTAGATGCGTTTGTTAACGAAATGTCAGGTTTCCAGACCCCGGCTATTACCGACCCAAGCCAATGTAATCCTAGAGCGAACGCGGCGACGCTGAAGATGTTCGACTTCCTTCACGAGAGCAATCAAATACGACGGGTGCTTGTGCGCCGTCGCCGTGCAGAGCGAGGCAGTACAGCCGCAGAAGGTATGTGGATCGATCAATGGAGGGCAACACTATGACCGGCGGAATCGAGCACGTGACAATGGCGCGCGACGACGAGGTTTACGAAGGGTTTCCCGACTTGTGCAAGCTGTCCGATGACAGGCTCTTGTGCATCTATCGAGAGTCGGATGCCCACGTCGCCAGTACGTCGCGGATCATGCTCATCGAAAGCCATGATCGCGGACACACCTGGACGAACCAGCGTCAGTTCGAGGTCATCCGCTCATACGCTGACGACAGATCGGTCTGGATCAATACCCGCATCGCCAGGCTGTCGGATGGCCGACTCGTAATCAACTACGATGCTTTTGTATTCCCTGACAGCATCGCCCATCACGGTGCAGGTAGCGGGACATCGCAGGCGTATCTAGCTTGTCAAACGTTTCTCTCGTACAGTGAGGACGAGGGCAAGACCTGGACCGAACGCCAACTGATTGAGGCCGAAGGGATCGTCTCGGACAGGGTGCTAGTAGTGAGAGATGACCTCTGGCTACTGGCCATCCCACACTTCATGGGACGCTTTCCTGACGCGTTTCGTGTTGAGGTGGCCCGCTCACACGATGGCGGCCGGACCTGGCCGATCGCTTCCCTAGCAGCCGAGGAAGAGGGCTTCCAGCACGATGAGCCGTCGTTGTTGGTTCTGCCGGACGGTCGGTTGCTCATGGTAATGCGCGAGAACGTGCATACGAATCGCCCATCGCATTATGTGATCTCCGAGGACGACGGGTGGACCTGGTCTGCGCCCCGCCCGACGCCATTCTATGGCGATCGGCCATCGGCCGGCCTGCTGCAGAGCGGCCGTCTGCTGGTAACCTACCGAAACGTAGAGCCCGCGCCGGGGGAGACGATTACAGAGGTGGGACGTAACCCTGGAACATGGGCCTGGCTCGGTGACCTGTCCGGTCTGACGGGGTCCGACGGAGAGTCGCGATTCTTAGAGCTCGAATACGACCCGTGCATCGATATGCTGGGCGACTATGGCTACAGCGCATGGGTTCAGTTCGACGACGGAGAGATCTTCTGCACCTACCATCATCGTGAGCAGGCGCCGCAGTCTTACATTCGCGGTTGTTGGTTCCGTGAGGAAGACTTCCCGAGCTGAGGTCCCGTGGGACAGCCGGCAGTCAAGCGCAACCGTTTGGCACGATAACATGTTTTGTTCGCCGCTGCCGGGTAAAATAGGCTTGGCGCGTTCATATTCTCAATAAGGACAAGACAGCATGTCAGAACCCTTGGTCTTTCTCAACGGCGAGTTCGTCAACTACTCTGAAGCCAAGATTCCGGTCGAGGACCGCTCGATCCAGTTCGGGGACAGTGTGTATGAAGTGGTCCGGTACTACGGCGGCCGCCCATTCCGGATGGAGCCGCACATGCGCCGTATGCAACGTTCGGCCGAGGGCATCGAAATGCCGCTGCCGCCGGTTGAGGGTCTCATTTCAGCGGCGAACGAGCTGGTGCGCCGGCAGCAATTGTCGGATTGCACGGTCTACATCCAGGTCACCCGAGGCGTGGCCGACCGGTTCCACGGGCTGCCAGATATTCCACGGCAGAGTGTCATTGCCATCGCCCGTCCGGCCGAGGTTGTCCGACCGAAGCCGGCGATAACCTGTATCACGGTTAGCGATGACCGTTGGGCGAAACCCTATATGAAGACGGCCATGCTGCTACCCAACGCGACGGCACGCGAACACGCCAGCCGGCGGGGCGCCGATGATGCGATCCTGGTTCGCGATGGATTTCTCACCGAGGCGACAGCTTCCAACGTTTTCATCATCGTGGGAACCAGACTGGTCACGCCACCGTTATCCAATTACATATTGCCCGGCATCACGCGGGAGGCGATTCTCGAAATGGCGGAAGGCGCCGGTATCGACTGCGAGGAGCGACCTGTGCCGGTGAACGAGTTGTTCCGTGCAGACGGGATTTTCTTGACTGGCACAAATAGCGAGGTGCCGGCGGTGGTGCAGCTGGACAATCATCAAATCGGCGACGGCCGGCCGCCTGAGGTGTTTGAGCAGGTCGCCAAGATGTTCGATGAGGCGGCGATTGGCGTTCCCGCCGGCCGGTAGGTTGCCTCGGAGTAAGACAAAAGCCCTCTCAACGGTGAGACAGGCTGGCAGTACGGTTTCAGGTGCGCCTCGTTCCCAAGTGTGTGGGTGAGGCAAGGCCGGGACGATCGATCTTTGAGACTTATCGCCGGCGGGTCAACACCGCCGGATTCACGACGTTGGTTGGCTTACCTTCAAGAAAAGCCGCGACATTGTCCACCCCTATGACGGCCTCCCGATCGAACGCGTCTTGCGTCATCGCTCCCGAATGCGGAGTGAGCACGACGTTCTCCATCTTCACCCACGGATTGTCCGGCGGCAACGGCTCTTCAATATGCACATCGAGGCCGGCGCCGGCGATGCGGCCGCTGTTCAACGCCTCGATCAGCGCGTCCTGATCGACGATTGCGGCTCGCGCGGTGTTAATCAGGATTGCCCCAGGTTTCATGAGATCGATTTCGCGGCGACCGATCATGCCGGCCGCCTCCGGTGTGTTCCGGACGTGGAGCGAAATGACATCGGCCGTGCGGAGTAGTTCGTCGAGATCGACCAGTTCTACTCCAAGCCTGGACGCCCGGGCAGGATCGTTGCGAAAGCTCCACCCTACGACTCTCATTCCGAACGCCTTCGCCATCCCGGCAACCTCTCCGCCGATAGCGCCCAGTCCGACGAGCCCGATCGTCTTGCCCCTCAACTGCATACCGAACTCGCTGTGCCAGACTCCCTCCCGAACTTTGTGATCGGAGAACGAAATAGAGCGGGCCACATCCAGCAGCAACCCCATGTTGAGCTCGGCCACCGAGATCGAGGTCGCGGCGGGAGTGTTCGTGACGACTATTCCCAGGTCAGTCGCCGCCGCTAGGTCTACCTTGTCCGTCCCGGTCCCGAAGAGGGCCAACAACCTGAGCCGGGGGACCCTTTCCAATAGCGCTCGGTCGAAAGTGTTGAATCTCTGGACGTTGACGACCACATCCGCACTCATCAGGCGGCCGGCCAACTCGTCCCCATCTGCCGCCATCGTCTCGTAGTGAACGAGTTCACCGAAGGATTTCAGGCGCTCTATCTGAGAGTGGTCACGATATAGGGGTGGGAAATCATCTGGAATGACTAACTTGCGGGTCAATTCGGCACCTCCGGCTCTACTCAGGACATAGCACAACCGATTTATAATTCTCCCCATGGATGTCGGTCAACATAGGGTATTGTCTCACGGTCGCAGACCCCAACCGCCCAAATCGCACAACTGCGACTGGGTAGACGCCCTACCCCATTCATCAATCAATCGGTGGCTGACCACCTGAACGTTACTCTATTGAAATGCAGGAGCGTTGAACAATGATGCGAAGAATAGAACACACTGGCCTGACCGTAAGCGATATGGAGCGCTCGATTGACTTCTACTGCAATGTATTGGGCTTGAAGCTTATTCGCCGAATGGACGTGTCCGAGGATTTCCTGGGACAGATCGTCGGCTTCCCCGGCGTCCGGATGGATATCGCGCTGCTCAAGGCGGACGAGGAGGAGCACATCATCGAGCTGCTCCAGTACATATCGCACCCCGGCGAGAAAAACCCAAGCGAGACCAATCGCACTGGTAACGGACACGTCTGCTTCGAGGTTGACGACATCTGGGGAAACTACCAAAAGCTGAAGTCGAAGGGAGTTACGTTCGTCAACCCGCCGGCAAGAGTCACGATTGGAAGGGCCGTCGGCGCTCAGGCGGTCTATTTCCGCGATCCGGATGGCATCACGTTGGAGATGAGACAGCTTCCGTCCAATAGCTAGGCTGGCTCGTTTACATCGACCAAGATCTAGGCGCAACCTTGACTGTGCCCAAGGGATTTTCTGCGACTCCGAGCCGAGATATCCTCGTCTGAGACCTTGGTCACGGTTATGGCAGGCGCGAATCGGCCACTTGGAGAACACCGCTCTCTAAGTGGAGGCACTTGCGATCAGATGTTTGACACCGTCCTATGATGAAAATAGCATTGGCGGAGTCAAGAACTCGGAGCTCGATGGGCGCCGGCAGCTTCGAAGATATCTGAATTCCGAATACAGGAGAATACGCACTATGCCGAGCGGTCTTGAGCACGTGACCATAGCACGCGACGACGAAATCTACGAAGCGTTTCCCGACGTTTGCAGACTGTCGGGGGATAGACTCCTGTGCACCTACCGCGAGTCGGATTACCACGTGGGCACTACGTCGCAGGTCATGCTCATCGAGAGCAACGACCGTGGTCGCACCTGGACTAACAAGCGTCCGCTGCACTACAGACTTTCCGTCGACGACAATAAATCAGTTTGGAACAACCCGCGCCTCACTCGGCTGTCGGATGGCAGAGTCGTCGCTCTCCTTGACGTGTGCCACTCTGAATACGACGGAGCCCGGAATCCCAACAGCCTTCACTGCTACCAAAGCTTCCTATCGTTCAGTGAGGACGACGGACAGACGTGGTCCGATCCGCATCTAACCGAGGTCGAAGGACTCTGCCCCGACAGGGTGTTTGCCGCCAGCGACGACCACTGGCTGATTGCCACGACACATTTCTTCGGACGGTTTCCTGGCGCATTTCGTCTGCAGGTGGCCCATTCCTTCGACGGCGGACAGACGTGGCCGATCGCCGCCCTTGGGGCCGAAGAAGACGGATTCCAGCACGATGAACCGTCGATCCTGCGTCTGCCGGATGGACGGCTACTGATGGTAATGCGTGAGAACGTCCACACCCATCGCCCGTCGCACTACGTCATCTCCGAAGACGATGGGCGCGTCTGGTCGACGCCTCGCCCTACTCCATTCTTTGGCGACCGGCCCGGCGGTGGTGTACTGCAGAGCGGCCGGCTCCTGGTCACCTACCGCAACGTCGAACCCGCCGCGGATGAAAAGACGATGGTATTGGGACGCAACCCTGGGACCTGGGCCTGGCGCGGCGATCTGGCCGGCCTCACAGGATCGGGAGGAGAGTCGAGTTTCCTTGAGCTGGAGCACGACGGGTGCGGAAACCATGGCGACTTTGGGTACAGTGGATGGGTACAGTTCGAAGACGGAGAGATCTTCTGCATCTATCATCACCGTGATGACGCGGCGAAGTCCTACATCCGGGGCTGCAGGTTTGGTGAGGATGACTTTCCAGGATAGGAGTCCAGCACAATGACGCCCAAACTTGATCACGTGACGATTGCGCGCGACGACGAACAATACGAGGCCTTTCCCGACGTTTGCCGATTGTCCGGGGATGGACTTCTGTGCACCTACCGCGAGTCGGATTACCATTCGGGTACTACGTCGCGAATAATGCTCATCGACAGTAACGACCGTGGCCGCACCTGGGCCAACAAACGTCAGTTTCACTCCACGCACTCCATCGCCGAGAACGGATCAGTTTGGAACAATCCGCGCCTGACCCGGCTGCCCGATGGCAGGATCGTCGCCACCTTTGATACCCAGTTCTACGAATACGACGAAATCTGGAAGCCCAAGAGCCTGTTCTGTTACCAGACCTTCATATCTCTAAGCGAGGATGACGGAAAAACCTGGACCGAACCCCATCTGACCGAGGTCGAAGGACTCTGCCCCGACAAAGTGTTTGCCGTCAGCGACGACCACTGGCTGATCGCCACGACACATTTCCTGGGTCGGTTTCCTGGAGCGTATCGCCTGGAGGTGTTCCATTCCTTCGACGGGGGAAAGACCTGGCCAATCGCCGGCCTTGGGGCCGAACAAGACGGATTCCAGCACGATGAACCGTCGATCCTGGATCTAGCAGACGGACGTTTGCTGATGGTGATGCGGGAGAATGTTCACACCCATCGTCCTTCGCACTACGTCATCTCGGAAGACGAAGGACGCCTGTGGTCGACGCCGCGTCCGACCGTGTTCTTTGGCGACCGGCCGAGTGGGGGCGTACTGCAGAGCGGCAGGCTACTGGTCACCTACCGCAACGTCGAGCCGGCGCCGGACGAGGAAAACTTGAAATTGGGACGTGACCCTGGAACCTGGGCCTGGCGGGGGGACCTGGACGGCCTAGCAGGATCGGGAGGAGAGTCAAGCTTCCTGGAGCTGGAGCACGACGATTGCGGGAATCATGGCGACTATGGATACAGCGCTTGGGTACAGTTCGACGACGGAGAGATCTTCTGCGTTTATCACCACCGTGATGACGCGCCGAAGTCCTACATCCGTGGCTGCACATTTAGCGAGGATGACTTCCCGGGATAGGAGTCCACGACTATGACACCCAAGCTGGAACACGTGACGACTGCGCGCAATGACGATCAATACGAGGCCTTTCCCGACGTGTGCCGATTGTCGGGGGATAGACTTCTGTGCAGCTACCGCGAGTCGGATTACCACGTCGGCACCACGTCGCGACTCATGCTCGTTGAGAGCAACGACCGTGGCCGCACCTGGACCAACCAGCGTCAACTGCACTACAGTCGTTCCATCACCGAGGATAGATCAGTTTGGAGCAATGCCCGCCTGACCCGGCTGTCCGATGGCAGGATCGTCGCTACCTTAGATGCGCAATTCTCTGAATACGACGAAATCGGGAAGTCCAAGAGCCTGTACTGTTACCAGACCTTCCTATCGTTCAGCGAGGACGACGGGATTACCTGGACGGAACCCCACCTGACCGAGGTCGAAGGGATCTGCCCTGACAGGATGTTTGTGGTCAACGACGACCATTGGCTCATCGCCACGACACATTTCTTTGGACGGTTTCCTGGCGCATTTCGCCTGCAGGTGGCCCATTCGTTTGACGGCGGACAGACGTGGCCAATCGCCGCGCTTGGCGCCGAGCAAGACGGATTCCAACACGATGAACCGTCGATCCTGCGGCTGCCCGATGGACGACTGCTCATGGTTATGCGGGAGAATGTTCACACCCATCGCCCTTCGCACTACGTCATCTCGGAAGACGAAGGGCGCGTCTGGTCGACACCGCGCCCGACGGTGTTCTTTGGCGACCGGCCCGACGGGGGCGTACTGCAGAGCGGCCGGCTACTGGTCACTTACCGAAACGTCGAACCCGCGGCGGATGAGAAGACGATGGAATTGGGACGTAACCCTGGGACCTGGGCTTGGCGCGGCGATCTGGCCGGCCTGACAGGATCGGGGGGAGAGTCGAGCTTCCTGGAGCTGGAGCACGACGGGTGCGGAAATCATGGCGACTATGGATACAGCGCATGGGTACAGTTCGACGACGGAGAGATCTTCTGCGTCTATCACCATCGTGATGACGCGCCAAAGTCCTATATCCGTGGCTGCAGGTTCAGCGAGGATGACTTTCCAGGATAGGAGTCCACGACTATGACGCCCAAACTAGATCACGTGACGATTGCGCGCGATGACGATGAATACGAGGCGTTTCCCGACGTGTGCCGGCTGCGGGGGGACGGGCTTCTGTGCGTCTATCGCGAGTCGGATTACCACGGCGCCAGCACCTCACGACTCATGCTGATCGAGAGCAGGGACCGCGGCCGGACCTGGATTAATCAACGGCAGCTTGACGTCAGTCTCTCGATCCGCGAGGACGGATCGATGTGGAATAATCCTCGGTTGGTCCGGCTGGCCGACGGCAGGATCGTTGCCACCCTCGACATCCATTTCTTCGAAAACGCCGGTATTCGGGGGATAGGAAGTCTATTCTGCCACCAGACCTGGCTATCGTTCAGCGACGACGATGGGGAAACTTGGACTGACCGCCACCTGACCGCGGTCGAGGGCGTCGGGCCGAGCAGGGTGGTCCCCCTCACCGTAAACCATTGGCTGATGGCAAACACACATTTCCTAGGGCGGTTTCCTGACGCCTTTCGCGTCGAGATTGTGCACTCGTACGACAGCGGCCTGACGTGGCCAATCTCTGCGCTGGGGGCCGAACAAGAGGGGTTCCAGCACGACGAGCCGGCGTTGTTGGATCTCCCGGACGGACGCGTGCTAATGGTGATGCGGGAGAACGTGCACACGAATCGCCCCTCACACTATGTAATCTCCGAAGACGAGGGGTACGTCTGGTCGACGCCTCGTCCGGGCCCATTCTACGGAGACCGGCCCATTGGGGGCGTGCTGCAGAGCGGCCGGCTGCTGTTCACCTACCGCAACGTCGAGCCCGCGCCCGGCGAGAAGACGATGAAAGCGGGACGCAATCCAGGAACCTGGGCCTGGCTGGGAGATCTGTCTGGCCTGACGGGATCTGGAGGAGAGTCCAGGGCTATGGAGCTCGAACGCGACTCGTGCGGCCGTTACGGCGATTATGGGTACAGCGGATGGATCCAGTTCGACGACGGCGAAATCTTCTGTGCCTACCACCATCGCGACGACGCGCGGAAGTCCTACATTCGCGGATGCAGGTTCCGCGAGGAAGACTTTCCAGGGTAATTAGTCCGCTGGATGGTTGGGCGAGACTTCTTGGGTACGCTCCGTTCATTGAGTTGCGCGCATCAGAGGGCGCAGCTTACCTTGCCGGCGGCGGTGTGCCTATCTCCCGTTGGCTATTTCGGTTCTAGGCTCAAGTGATTCCGGTTGAAGAAGAAATCGAGTCATGTACGTGGCTACACAGAGGGATGAGGACGCGTTCAACCCTCCCAAATCCCGGCTGCTATCAGTATCCAAGTAACGAGTACAAAGAGAAGCACCAAGCCGGCCACGACTCCCATTGCGGCTATCAATCTCATCAGCGCAGATCCGGTGGATCTTGACTGCATAGACCACGCTATTAGTGCTAACCAGGCGACCGGAAACACGACGGTCGACAGTTGACCGGGAGCAAACGCACCAACAGAGAGATTCGTTCGGACAGTTTCAACTAGGAAACTGAACACGGCTGCGATGGCGGACCCGAAAACCAACCCCGTCATAGCCCGGCCGACGTAGTCCTTGGCTGAGACCCTTAGCCAGTTCCTGATAGCAATGATCATTGCATTGGGTGTGAATTCAAGACTACTCTTCGAAAATCAGTACGCGCGCATTGTTACTAGAATCATACCCTACAATATCGCTCTATCGATTGCGCGCCCTCGGATCCGGCAGAACTTGAACGCAGGTGATTCCATCCGCGCGGGCCTCAACAAGTCCGGACGATCGGCCGAGCTAGGGAGCGGGTTGTGCCTTTGCCCAGAGCGTCCTGACGTTCGCGGCGGTCTCTTTCAGGGCTTCGCCAGGGTCTCCGATTGGCTCGCAGGCGATGCCGAGTGGGCCGTCGTAGCCGGCCGCCTTCAGCGCAGCGAACGCCCGATTGAAGTCGAAATGACCCCGGCCGGGCTGCCCACGGTTGTTCTCGGATATGTGGACGAATCCGATATGACCGGCGGCTGACGTGATAGTCGCGTAAACGTCCAACTCCTCCATCGCCAGATGGAAGAAATCAGGTAGGACCTTCACCGCAGGACTTGTCACGGCCTTGCATACCTCTACTCCGTGCTCCAGACGATTGAAGTAGTAGGTCTCGTATCGGTTCAACGGTTCCACGAGAAGGACCACCCCGATCTGCTCGGCGTGGGCTGCCAGCTCCTCGATCTCAGGAATCAGAAGCTGCGTCTGCCGCTCAACTGCCTTGACCTCGGCCGGCAAGCCTTTGAAAGAGTTGCCTGCCGTTCCCGCCGGAGTAAGTCCGAGGTAGCCGACCAGCTCGCCGGCGGGGGGTTGGGCAAAGATGGGATGTACCAGCGCTCCAAGTGCGCCGAGATTTTTCGCGAGATCGAGCAACTGGTGATTTCGCTCCATCCGGCGCCCTATGGCCGCGCCGTCAGCGTCTAAGAAACTGTGCAGAAGGTCAATCGTCCCGACTGTGACCGAACGACCGGCGAACACAGTCAAGAGCTCGTCTGGCGAGACCTCGAGCGCGGGGCCGGTCAGATCTATGTATTGGTAGCCGGATTCTTCCAGGACGGCGACCTTGTCAGCCAAGGTGTCGCCGGGAACTATGTTCCAGCGTGCGGATAGCTTCATAGTCAAGCCTCTCCCTGCGTATCTGACGCCATTCGGCGAACTCGGCCCCGTCGTAAGGCGAAGCCCAGATGGATATGTCGGTTCGAATTGCCAAGCCTTGCCGTTCGGTTCGCAACGACCAAGATACCCGTCGTCAACGAGAAACTCCAGCGGATATGCCCATCATGGCATCGCGACCAACCGGTAGAAGATCCTGTCGGTCATTTCGGCGTTCGGCTGCGTGTTGTCGGATCGGTACATCTTTGTAAGCTGGTTCACCAGGCTCACAATCGGTAGCGGATGGCCGATCTCGCCGGCGATTGCGAGTGCCCATGGCTCCGCGTCGGTGCTGGTTCGCGCTCGGATGATCTCTCGCAGGTTGTCCCGCCAGTCTCCGGGGAACGGCTCGTGATGCAGCTTAACGGCATTATCCATAATTGCGCTGCCGGCGGTCGAGGTGGCCAACGCATCGACTAATTCTGGCATGTTTAGACCACTCTTCTGGGCGAATGAGAGTGCCTCCCCAACCAGTGCGATTGTGCCCTGGCTGATGAGGATTCCTACCAGTTTGCTCAGATGCCCAGCTCCCGGGCCACCCATGTAGCGGACGCTACTGCCCATCGCCTCGAAGAGGGGCAATGCGCGCTGAAACGCTTCTCGCTCGCCGCCGGCCAATATTGCGAGTGTGCCGGAGCCGGCTCTGGCCGGGCCACCGCTGACTCCAGCGTCTAGAAAGCGAATGCCCTTGCGCTTGCATTGCTCGAATCTGCCGGGGCTCAAGCGCGGGTCGCTATTCCCACTGTCGACTAGGATCGATCCGGGCTTTAGGCGAGGCACGACGCCATCGACACCGTTCATCACGATCTCGACGGCCGGGTTGTGCAGCATCATGATGACGATCTCGGCGTCGGAAGCGGCGTCCGCCGGCGTCGTGGCCGGCCTGGCGCCTCGCTCGACCATTGGTTTCAAGGCTTCGCTGTTTATGTCGAAGACTGTCAGATCAAAGCCTTTGTTGAGCAGATTCACGGCCATTTTGCCGCCCATCGCGCCGCAGCCAACGAATCCGACTTTAGACATGGCCACTCTAGACTCTCTCCAGTTCTTCGTTTAATTCAACCTGCTCGTCAGCGACAAACGAACGAGCACGGTCCCATCGAACCTAAGTGTATCCGCTCCGCTCCAACAGCGAGGGCCTCCGGCCATGTTTGAGTCAATGGACAGCCCCTCGACGCTCGGGACGAGAGCCGGTGGAAATTCCGGTGCCGCGCTTCAAACTCGCTACAGGGCCTGAAATAACCCCCTGCTGCGGACCGCGTTCGGAGATAGAGCCTGGCTTGACTTGGCTAAACAATCCGGCCCAATATTGGCATTAGTCTCCACCATAATGCGAACGGAGCGAAAGGGTCAGGGTGAGAAGTGTCAGATAGCGTCACATACTTCAGATGGGAAGCGGACAGCAAGATCGAGATTCATCGCGAACGCCCGAGCAAGCGGTTCGTGGTGATGACGCTCGGCGGGTACTGGCCGCGCCTGCTCAAACTTCAAGACGGACGGCTGATGGTGGTTGCGCGGGAGGGCGATTTACATCTGGGTCAGCGCGGCCGGCTCGTCTGCTGTTTCTCTCCGGACGGAGGAGAATCCTGGAGTCACACCCGCGTGATCGCGAGCGACGGTCTCGACAACCGCGATCCTGCGGTGATTGAGTTATCCAACGGACAACTTTTGATCGCCTACCATAGCCACACCTCACACGAGCACGTCGGCGGCAGAGTTCGTGTCCTGCGGACGACGAAGGCGCCCAATCATCTACTGTTTCGACGATCGGACGACGCCGGTGAAACCTGGAGTCAGCCTTGGTCGATCCCCACTATTGGATTTGACTCGAAGGGCATCGACGCCAAGGCTCGCGTCGTAGAGGTTATACCCTACCGGATGGTAGAGGTCCCCGATGGAACGATTGTGTTGGGCTTCCATGCCGACGTGTACGGCGATGATGACGAGGTGCTTCCGACTGCTGCCTATATGTCGCGGTCCCGTGACGGCGGCCAGACCTGGAGCCCACCGACCTACGTCTCCGACTACACCGAGCCGGCCTTGCTATGGCTGCCCAGCGGCAAGCTCTTGGCCGCGCTACGCCACGACAGTCCAAAAGAGCCCGGCTTGTCAATTGCCGAGTCTTATGATTTGGGTGTCACTTGGAGTGCGCCCATCCCTGTTACCGGATCAGTGGAGCAGCCGGGAGATCTGTCGCGGCTCAAAGACGGCCGGATCCTACTGACTTATGGCCGCCGGCAGCCACCCTACGGGGTCAGAGCGCTGCTCAGCTACGACGACGGCAAAACCTGGGACCACGAGAATCGAATCGTCCTCGCCGCTGATAGCGCGAGTTGGGACTGTGGATATCCGAGCTCAGTCCAACTCGACAACGGGGAGATCGTTACGGTCTTCTACTCGTATGAGAGTCACGGCCCGTTTCAGGCTCTGCCTGGACAGTTGATGGGTATTCACGCCGAGGTCATCAAGTACAAGGCCAGCGACCTTCCGTAGACTCGTTCAGATCCGACTGCAACAGATGATCTCAGTCTGAATCTTAGAATGACAGCGGAGCCAATCGTCACCGTCTATCGTGAAGCGAATTGACGCGCCTTGAGCCGGCCCAAATGGCGACCATCAGGTAGAATTGAAGCCCCGTAGCCTATTGCCGGTCCTTGATTGCTAGAGGAGAAGGCAGGCGATGAAACGTAGCGCCGAGCGAATTCTGACGACCCACTGCGGGAGCCTCGCCCGTCCGCCGGACTTGCTGAAGATGATGTTCGCCAAGGAAAGAGGCGCTCCCTACGACGAGAAAGACCTTGCCTCCAGCGTCCGGGCCGCCGTGAAAGACGTGGTCCGCCGGCAGGCGGAGGCCGGCGTCGACGTAATATGCGACGGCGAGCAGAGCAAGCCCAGCTTCATTACCTATGTCAGGGAGCGGCTCGCCGGCTTCGAGGCCAGGACGGGGACCCCTCGCGAAGACCCTTGGATGGGATCCCGGGAAGTGCTTGCCTTTCCGGAATTCTACCAGTGGAACTCCCAGACCAGATCGGGTGTCATCGTCGCGCCGGTCGACTTGGTGTGCACCGGGCCCATCTCTTATAACGGCCACGCAGCGTTACAGACCGACATAGACAACCTCAAAGCCGCCGCCCGAGGCCAACAGGCCGAAGAGGCTTTCATGCCGGCAATCTCCCCGACGGACATAGAGGGCCGGCAACGGAACCAGTACTACTCGACAGATGAGGAGTACCTCTACGCAATCGCCGACGCGATGCGCGAGGAATATCACAGCATTGTCAACGCGGGGCTGCTGTTGCAGGTGGACGACCCCAGACTCGTGACCTACTACCTAGCAAATCCTCAGGCCAGCATTGACGACTGCCGAAAGTGGGCTGAGTTGAGGGTAGAGGTTCTCAACCACGCTCTTAGGGGCATCCCGCCGGAAAAGGTGCGCTTTCACACCTGTTACGGCATAAACATCGGCCCCCGCGTACACGAGATGGCATTGAGCGATATCGTGGACGTCATGCTCAAGGTCAACGCCGGCGCCTACTCCTTCGAGGCGGCCAATCCGGCCCACGAGCACGAGTGGCGTGTCTGGGAGCGCGTGGAGCTGCAGGAAGGCAAAGTGCTGATCCCCGGCGTCATCTCGCACACCACCAACCTGGTCGAGCATCCGGAGTTGGTGGCTCAGCGCCTGGTTAGATTTGCCAATATCGTCGGGCGCGAAAACGTGATCGGCGGGAGCGATTGTGGATTCTCCTCGATGGCAAGCACTGAGCCCGAAATCCACCCCACGGTAGTGTGGGCGAAGTTCCAGGCAATGGCCGAGGGTGCCCGGCTGGCCTCCCAGGAACTGTGGTGACCTTCTGCCGGCGGTAGTTGAGATGCGTAGGCTATGGACTCGCTCGTGGTAATTCCGTAACCGGCCTAAGATACGAAGAGGAGTAAGGATCAGAATGGGAAAGATCAAGCACATCGCCCTGGCTACTCAGAACGCGGAAAGAACGGCGAGTTTCTACAAGGAAGCGTTCGGACTGGAAGAGGTCGGCAAGATCGATGGAGAGAATGCCGAAGGATTCTACCTTAGTGACGGCAACATCAACCTGGCCATACTGAACTTCAAGAATCCCGTCGTCGCCGGCGATGAGTTCGGCACCGACTACAGTGGAATCCATCACATCGGGTTTGAAGTCGAGGACGCCGCCGAGACCGACTCCAAACTACGATCGCTTGAGTCTCACCCGAGAGAGGACATAAACCAGGCTCTCCACTCCGCTATGGGTGGAACTCACGAAGGTCGCAACGTTGAGCTCAAATACCATGGTCC
Organism: Chloroflexota bacterium; assembly: GCA_963664835.2. Taxonomy (GTDB): domain Bacteria; phylum Chloroflexota; class UBA6077; order FW602-bin22; family JBCLEL01. Next base: position 38,858 of record CAXXUG010000028.1, read on the forward strand.
CGATGGCGTGATGATTGACATATCGCAGGGAGGATGGGTCGGAACAGACTCAGATTGACGAGTTCGATAAAGTTGCCGAGAATTTTTGGTGCCTTGGACGCCGGTACTTTGTCGTGGCTAATCTCGCACGGTATTCGCCCTCAGCCTGCGGTCCCGCACCTTGCGGCGAACGCCGACCCACTCCACAGCCGCCGACTGATCCAACCTCAACCACGTAAACGCCCTTTCGCAGGAGAGGAATATGGCGATCAAACCGCGGAAGTCCAGCGAGCCTATCGGATACATAGCAACCGATGTTCCAAAGTTCGACCTTCCTCCCTACGAAGGCGAGCGCTACGAGAGAATGGTGCCGGACACTCTGGATGTGGCCGAGCGGGCCAACCTAGCGATTCATTTCCTCACCAACGTAGTGGACCCAGACGCGGACTACGAAATATATTTCTCGGTCGCTCTGAACTGCAATCCGCCAGTTATGTGGCATGACATGAATGGCGCAAACATTCAGCCAAAGTTCATGGAGGCGCTACCCCTCCTCCGGTCAATCACCGGAAACCAATCGAATAGCGTAGTCGACGAGGCCTGGGCCGAATCGCTTCTGCGTTCGCAGGGTCCCGACGGTCTGGTCTACGCGCCGGTCCGGGGCCGGCCCTGGGAGCGTTATGCTTCCGGTCCCGGTTGGGACGTTGGAGACGATGGCGGCGATCAGGTCGGCTATCTCTACGCAAACGGAATCCTGATCGCGGTAATGAGCCTCTACTACCTGCAGACTGGCGACCAGATGTGGAAAAAAAGAGTCGAGCGTTTGATCGATCGATTTGCACAGCTATTGGTGTACAAGGACGACTTCGCCTACAATCCGGTTTTTACGGCTAATCCCGGTGCGGAGATCTCACAGGATTCCCCAATCCTGGACCCGAATTGCGAGATCGAAGCCGGCGGAACAGTCTCGGGCTGGTGGGTCCAGTCCCTCACGCAGGCCTACCATGCAACCGGCTACGAACCTGCTCTCGACTTAGCCGGCAAGTTGGCAGCCTACCTGATGAAACACTCCGGCTCTTACGACGACCAAGCTCGATTCCTCGGAATGCCCCATACCCATCACCACCTGAAGCCATTGATTGGGTTACTCGAGTACGGACTGACGGTCGACAACGAAGAGATGATCGAGTTCGCTCGGAGAGGCTACGAGTACGCTCGGTCTTGCGGGGCGCCATCCATCGGCTACTACCCCGGCATTCCCGGACCAGACGCAACCTACGATTACGCGACCATCCAGCAGTTTTCTAGAGGGATCGCCGAGGGATGCTCGGAAGGCGACTTTGTAGCGATCGCCGCCAAGCTATGTGGGTCCGGAGTGGCCGACCACTGGGACGATTTGGACAGATGTGTGAGGAACCACTTCTTCGAGAGCCAAATGTTGTCAAGCGATTGGGTTGCCGAGACGACCAAAGGGTTCCAGCCTCCCACGATCTATGAGAATTGGGACGAGCCCGATGCTTGGGAGAAGCCGAACGTCACAGCGACCTCAGACCGGGTAGCCGAAAGACACTTGGGCACGTTTGCAAGCTGGGGAACGCCCAACGACTTCTGGGATGGCCTGGGCAGGGGATTGATGCACTGCTGCGCCGGCAACGAGACTAGAGCCATATACTACCTTTGGGAGAATATTCTCCAGCACCAGGATGGGACCCTTAGAATCAACCTGCTGCTCAATCGGGCATCGCCTTGGGCCGACTTGGACAGTCATATTCCCTATGAGGGCCGGGTCGACCTCACGATCAAACGGGCCTGCGACGTCGACGTCAGGATTCCCGAGTGGGTGAAGCCGGCCGAGACTGGTTGCACGGTGAATGGCGAGGTCAGAAACCTCGGTTGGGACGGACGCTACGCCTTGGTCGGAAACGTGGGCCCAAGCGATGTAGTGACCCTGAATTTCCCCATAGAGGAGCGTACGGTCAAAGAGACCATCGATGGCGTGGAATACACGATGATCATCAGAGGCAATGACGTAGTCTACATGGATCCGCCGGGGAAGTACTATCCGTTCTACCAGCGGAAGGGGCATTACCGGGATGGCATAGCGCGTTGGATCAAGCGCCGGCGCTTCCTCCCTGCAAAGCCGATCCACTGGCGCTAGCTAAGGTGACAGGAGTCTACCCCTGCCGGCCTCGGACCGTTTGCCCGACCTGTTCAACGCGGGGCCCGAGTCCAGGCCATCGGAACGCTCGGGCCAAATACTCCGTCTGAGCAAAACACACAGGAGGAGAGTGAGTTGTCAGCTAATATCAAGGCGGTCTCCCCGCAAGGCGAAAGTTATACGGCCACAGTTCCCGACACCCTAGACCTGGCTAGCCGAGCCGGGCTCGCAATCAATGGTCTCGGAGGCACACTGGACCCGGATAGCGACTACGACCATTATTTCAGGGTGACCTACAAGGCCCAACCACCCTACATGTACCATTTTGCGTTCGACACCACCAACACGCCTAAGTTCGCCGAGTCATTCCCGTTCATGCGCGTCATGTCGGGCAGCGAACAGCACGTCGACGCGGAACACGCCATGATGGCATCGCTGGTCAGCCGGCTATCTCCCGATGACGGGCTCTACTACAGCATCTACAAGCCCGAGCGCCCCTGGCACTCCGCCGGACATCCCGGATACACCCAAGGGAACGAGGATTTTGCGAACCTGTCCGGCAACGGCAGAATGTTGCGCTCGATGATCGTATGGCGGGAACGCGACGGCGATCCGGCCTGGGACGACCGAATTCAGGCACTGTCTCGAGGGTTGGAAGCCATCGCTGTGCACCGAGATGACTACGCCTACTTCCCCGACGGCGGCATCGCCGAGGCGTTCACCTATCCAAGGTCGGGCTGGCGTCATACGAGGGAGCCGGTCAGTGAGACCGAGGGCGGCGAGGGATCAGTCGTCGCCTATCAGGGCCATCCACTGCTCGGGCTCGCCTGGTGGCACCAGGTGAGCGGCGATGAGCAAGCGTTGGGTCTGGCCCGAAAACTCGCCAATTTCATCATGTTGCCGAAGTTCTGGGGCGGAGATAACGCGGCCACGATGCCCATGGACCGGGAGCGAGGCCATTTCAACACTCATTTCCACGCTAGGATGATCGCGCTACGGGGCCTGTTACAGTTCGCGATGACGACCGATGACCGGCAAATCAAGGATTTCGTGCGGTTCTCCTACGAATATGCCCGCAACCTTGGTATTCCGAGACTAGGCTATTTCACTTTGGCCGATCATTCCGAGGGCTGCTCACTGGGCGACATGACCGCCATGGCCGTCAAGCTTAGCGATGCCGGCGTCGGCGACTACTGGGATGACGTTGATTGCATAGCTCGAAACCTGTTGGTGGAGCAGCAGTTGGTGCGCGCCGATCTTCTCAAACGAATCTCGGAGAGCGGCCCCTCGCGACCGGCTGGTTCACAGTGGCGGGTTGACAATGGGTTCCAGAGGGTGAAGATTCACCCCGGCCAGGAGACCAACGAACGAGTCATTGAGCGCACCCTGGGCGTCTATGCCGGAGGGGCAAGACCTACCCACCTGCCAAACGCCGGCGTAGCGCAGTGCTGCACCAGCAACGCGACCCAAGGACTCTACTACGCCTGGGAGAGCGCAGTACGGGAGATGGACGGTGCCGCCCAGATAAATCTGTTACTGAACCGGGCCTCGCCCTGGCTCGATATTGACAGCTATCTGCCCTACGAGGGGAAGGTAGTGATTCACAATAAGTCCGTCAGTAGAGCTTCGGTCCGGATACCCTCTTGGGTGAGTAGGCGAGACATCCGTTGCCGCGTAGGCGATCGGGACTGGCGCACCTTCTGGACGGGAAATTACCTGGTGATCGACGGTCTGACTCCGGGAGACCGGGTCACTCTGGAATTCCCGATTGTGGAAGAAGCAGTGTCTCTCAGCGTCGCGGATGACCCGACTTGGCGTAGGGTCAAGACCTATTCCTGCACGTTCAAGGGAAACACCGCAGTCGAAATCTCGCCGCGCGACGATTCGCCGGGCAGATACCCGATTTTCTTGAGAGACGAATACAAAAAGACTGAGGCTCCAATGAAGGAAGTGACTCGTTACGTCTTCCCGAAGAGACTGAGATGGTAAGGCAACATTCCGCCCGGCCTCTGCCGCTTCGCAGGCGAACCAACTCATCTGGTTCCTGCCGTCTCCCCAATCCATGAATAGGAGGTGCTCGGTCATGAGGATCCTTGTTACCGGTGGCAGCGGCAGGATCGGTTACTACGTGCTCCACAATCTGCTATCCGCTGGTTACGACGTCTCTTCCCTCGGCCGATCGCGGCCGGTAGTGCAGGGCGTTGAATTCGTCAAGGGCGATATCACCGACATCGAAAGGATGAAGCGAGTCTGCCCCGGCTACGACGCGATCGTACACCTTGCCGCTGTGGCGGCGCCCCGACTCAGCACCACCGAGCACCTGATGCAGGTCAACGTCATGGGCACGCTGAACCTCCTCGAGGCCGCCGTCAAAGCTGACGTGGGCAAGGTCGTGTTCGCATCCTCCGGCGCAGCGACTGGATTCTCGTTCCAGAAGTACCAGATAGTGCCGCAATACCTGCCGTTGGACGAGGAACACCCCGCGGCTCCACAGGACACCTATGGACTGAGTAAGTTGCTGAGTGAGCTGACCCTCAAGAGATACACGGAGTATTACGGAATCCAGACCATAAGCCTGCGAATCAACAACAACTGGTTTCTTGACCGTCGCTCCGCTGGAGAAGCAATAAAGATCGGAGCCTTTAGGTACGAATCGATCGAGGAGCTTTGGAGCCAGAGATATCTCAGGAACATCAGAGACCCCGAGGAGTGGCCACTGGCCGGCGTGCCAAGTCCGCGACAACTGCTGTGGGCCGTCACCGACGCAAGGGACGCGGCACAAGCCTTCAGATTGGCGCTGGAGAATGACAGCATCAAGCACGAGGTGTTTCAAATCAACGCCGGCGATACCAGTTCGCTCTTGGAAACCCGCGAGCTGATCGCCCGGCACTATCCAAACGTGCCCTTGAGGTCGCCATTGCAGGGTTTCGCGTCCCTGGTTTCCCACGATAAGGCGACCCGCCTTCTCGGATATCAACCTCAGTACACCTGGCGTCAGAGCGACTTCGGGTCCTGGCTGGAGAGCCGAAACGACGGCTGAGTGACCCATGATGATTGCGTCCATCACCGAAGAGCAGGTCGACTTCTTCCAAGAGAATGGGTACATACAAATCGACGATCTACTCTCGTCAAGTGAAGTTGTCGATTTACGCAAGTCGGTAGAGGAGGCGACAGGACTACCGCAACAATTTCACCTGCGCCACGAACAGTTCGATCAGTACGCCAATCTTTGGACAATCCATGAGGGAGTCCGCCGGCACGTGCTGAGTCCGAGGATGGCCGAGTTCGCGCGACGACTGAGCCAAAGCTCTCGGATTCGCATATGGTCCGACCAATTGCTTGTCAAGATGCCAGGCGGCCGGCCGAGCTACTGGCATCAGGATGTTCCGTTATGGGCGATGATCGAGCGTGGGGCGTTGAGCTGTTGGATGGCTCTCGTCGACGTGACGGTCAGCATGGGATGCATGCAGTTCATTCCCGGGTCTCACCGTTGGGGACGCTTCGCCTGGAAGACACTTCCTATCGACGCCCTCGAAACCCTGCATGGTGTCCGCCTGCTCCTGCCCGAGGACAAGCACGGCCAATTGCGACCGGTCGAGGTTCCGCTAAAGGCAGGTAGCTGCACCTTCCACGACGGCTTGATGATGCACTACGCCGGACCGAATCGCACGGACCGGCCTCGCATGGGGCTGGTCACTCATTATGTGCCCGATGGCACCACGTTCAGCGGGATAAACTCCAGCTTCATGACCGATGCGGCCGGCCTGGTCGCGGGTCAACTCATCAAAGGCGATCTATTCCCGGTCGTGGCGTCAGCGGATTCAGACTAGGCCTCGATCCGGACTAGAGCCGTGACTCGAAAACGGAGTTGGGCCGGCCGAATCGTAAGCGTTCAGGCTCAAGAGTAACGTGCTCCACTCAAGCGCCATTTCATCCCGATCAGAGTCGATCGCCGGCGAGGGCCATCCGGCACCCTTCACGTAGGGGCGACGCACCCGTCCATTTGTTCCAACTAATTCTTACGGTCGGCCATGAGGAAGGGGGCCAATGTAGGGCGGGGGCTTGTCCCCCGCCTGGGGCGGCCGGCGGTTCGTGAGATGCAGGCGTTGTGTTGGCCGGCCGGTGTTCGTCGCCGGCGCGTTTCGTTGGTGGGTGGGAAGTTTATCGCTGCTACGTCTCTGGATTTCCTAGATGGTTTACCTCATGCGCCCCCCAATTCCGCCGCATTGTCGGACGTGAGTAAGGAGAGAAATACATTGGCCCTCATTCGCACCCCTCGATACGCTAACCGCAAATGCTCCAGGCGCACCGCAAACACCCTGAAACCCAGTTAGTTGGAGCAGATGCGCACGCGTCGCCCTGGGGTTGGGCCGGCGAACCGGCCGTAACGCGAGCCGCACCGACGTGCCGAGCCGAAAACTTCGTGAATCCCCTCACAATTGCCGTAGAGGCGGGTTTGAAACCCGTATCTACCAAAACCGACTGCCGCGTACGTGATTGGGCATGATTACGCGTGCATCCAAGCACGCGTCCACCTGTTCCAACTTATTCGCATTCCGGAGCAAATGCTATTCCGGCGGCCCTCGTACGCGTACCCGACCGGAGAGGTTTAATCTTGAGGCCGGAGCCCAAATCAGGTAACGAACTAATCACTCTGAATCGGGTTGGAGCGGTCGGGCTGCGTCCTTTCGACGTGAGTGCAGAGCTTGAACCACGAACACTGCCAACGCCAATGCTGTAAGCGGGAGAATAAAGAGCACCATTGCCGCGTTGAAAATAGGCAGCGCCTCGTGCTGAGTAGCGTTTAGTACCAGGTACACCAGGTAGGCGATATAGTATCCGAGGAGGAGTCCACCCTCCCATCGCGCGACGAAGTGATCGGTGAAGAATATTGGCAGGCAGACAATCGCCACGATCGTCATCACCGCAAAGTCAAAGTTCAAAACCGCTGTAGCGACGTCCACGCCATCAGCAGACACCGCCGCGGAGGCGCCCAGCACAGCCAGAATGTTGAGTATGTTGCTTCCGATTATGTTGCCCAGGGCCAAGTCGATCCTTCCACGAATACTCGCGATGATTGAAGTCACGACTTCAGGCAGCGATGTGCCGATCGCGATGACAGTCAGGCCGATAATGATCTCGCTGGCGCCCAATGCCGACGCCAGCCACACCGCACCGTCTACCACAAGCTGTGAGCCGGCAATCAGCATCGCCAGTCCTACGATGACGTACCCGACCTGGGTAAGTCGCCATTTGGTTCCGCTGCCAACCGTTGTTGCCGACTCATCCTCGCCACCCGTGCGGCGCTCTTTCCTTCCCTGCCGGATCGACCACACCGTAAACACCACCGCGGCCAGGACAAGGACCAACCCCTCCACCCGCCCGAGGTTGTGATCGAGAGACAACACTACCAACGCCACGGTAATCCCTATCATCACGGGTATGTCGGTTCGCACCAGTCGTTTTGAAACCGCCATTGGCGCCAGCAACGCCGAAATGCCAATCACGAGAAGTATGTTCGCGATGTTGCTGCCTACTACGTTTCCCAACGCGACGTCAGTTTGGCCGGCCAGGGCCGATCCAACGCCAATCGCCAACTCCGGCGAAGACGTACCGTATGCGACGACCGTCATTCCGACGACCAAGGGGGATATTCCGCTAGCCACCGCAAGCCGGGATGCGCCGCGCACCAGCAGCTCTGCCCCCAGAACGAGAATCACGACTCCGACCAAAAACAGGACCAGCGTTACGATTTCCAATGAACCCCTCGTTTCCGTAGTATCAGGTCTCCGGTATCGCGATCAATTCTATTCGCTCAGTTCCAGCGATGCCCAAGTTGCCGGCCGACACGACCACTGAGGATCTGGATGAACGGTCGCCTAGGTCAATTGGTACGAAAATGGCCTTCCAGCTAACTTCTTCTAACTCATCCTCGTTCGTAGCCGGAAAAGAAGAATGTAGCGCGGGGGCTTGTCCCCCGCTGGGGCCGGGGGCGGGGCATGGCAGAATCCCCTGTGCGAATTGGCCGCACGAAAGGGCAACTCCGGGTTTTCATCCCTTGGTATGCCGGCGACGGTCGGGATGAGCGATTGGTACGAAATTGACGTCACCCGCCTTGCAACGTGAATTCGAAAACCACCAGTACTCGCAATCGTCATTATCGCGAAGTCGGGAATCCAGGAGGGGAGGGGTGGGTGGCGCCAAATTTCATACCTTGGTGTGCCGGCGCCTGCCGGCATGAGCGATTGGTACGAAAATGGATTTCTGGCGCCAACTTGCGTGACCAACGACTCAATGAATAACAGCGACCGCGGATAATCGTGTGAGAACCCTGTAGGGCAGGGGCTTGTCCCCTGCCTGGGGAGGCGTGTGGCGCGAATGACACACGAACACCTCCCCCAACTCGCACCGCCATTTTTCATTCCTTGGTGTGCCGGCGACGGTCGGGATGAGCGATTGGTACGAAAATGGCCGGACTAGCTAACTTCCTCTAACTGGGACTTCGTTTCCAGCCGGAAGAGGACATTGTAGGGCTGGGGCTTGTCCCCAGCCGCAGGCGGGTCAGTAGCCGAGCCTAGTTCCGAGCCCCCGTAGAGAGATCCGGCCAACCAGCACCCTAGTTTTCATACCTTGGTGTGCCGGCCCCTACCGGCATGAGCGATTGGTACGAAGATGGAAACGACCCGTCGGACCCAGCGGTGACTCCTTCATACCAGTGAAAGCCGGAATCCAGAGGGCCGGGGAAGGGAAATATAGCGCTGCCTGTCCTCCCTCCTCACTTCCGCACGAGGACGCCCCAATATTCACGCTCTTGCGCCCCGGCCGCTGCCGCTCAGACTAAACTACAAGAACCCGCTGCCACACTGTCGGACTACCTCGATATAGGAGGAGCAGATTGGACAAAATGGACTACCTGAGGAGCCTGACCTACAGCCGAGAAGAAATCGACGATTGGTTCGCCGGCCGCGCATATCCGTTCTCAAAGTATGACAGCGAGTTCGGATACCTGCACCGCAGCGGCAGCAGGGGAGACGGAGCGAACGGCAGTACCTGTATGTACTCCTATGACGAAAACAACGCGCGCCGGATGATCGCCTTCGCGAATAGGGAGTGCCGCATCAATACCTACGGCAACAGTTTCACTAACTGCGACCAGGTGAACGACGATCAGACCTGGCAAGAGGTGGTCGCTACTCAAATTGGCGAGCCAGTCCGCAACTACGGCGTCAGCAGCTTTTCCGTGTATCAGGCGTATCTTCGAATGAAGCGCCAGGAGTCGATCACGCCGGCTGATTACATCGTATTCAACATCTTTGACGACGATCATCAGCGCAATCTCAGCGGATGGCAGCGGATTAACTTTCTCAGGAACACATATCTCGCCCAGCCATCAGTGCCCTCCGTGAAAGTACATCCGGAGTCTGGCACGTTCGAAGAAAGAGGTAATTCCTGTCCGACACCTGACTCCGTCTACAACCTTTGCGACCCGGATTGGGTCTGTAGCGAGTTTGCGGATGAGTTCGTGCTGGATATGCGGATGGAGTACATCGACCGCGGCGGCGGCATTGGTGACTCGCTTGCTCAGTTCGCGCTTACCCACCCAAAGTTCAGAGAAGCCGGCCATTGGGCGAGCATGCGCATTGTGGAGATGGCCGAGGATTTCGCCGCATCAACCCGCAAGAGAATCCTCTGGGTGTTGTCCTACAACGTAACGACCGTCGCCCACACCTTGAGAGAGGGCTCCAGGTTCGACCGAGACTTCATCGACTTCATGAAGAGTAAAGGCGTATGTCATGTCGACCTTCTCGAGACCCATCAGGCGGATTTCGCCGGCTTCGACGGCGACGTCGATGAGTACCTTAAGCAGTACTATATCGGCCACTACAACGCGACCGGCAACCTGTTCACCGCCTCCGCCATCAGGGAACGGCTTGCCGATATGCTGGATCCAGGACCAGGCCTCCGTAGAGCGAAGAATTAGCCCGAATCGACGGGTAATTGCAAGAAAGCTGGCTCCCTACACCGATGGGTTGAAGAAATCCGATGGAGGAATGGTCGGCGCCGACTCTCACACCGTCGGTGTACCCGCGGCCGCCGGCATGAGTGATTGGCGCGAAACAGAAGCTACCCGTCGTACCCAACACCGATTTCGTCATTGGTACGAACGCATGTCCCGGATACGGATCCGGAATGGCTTGCCACTTGCTTCCCTTAACTCGTGTTCGTTTCGAGCCGGAAACGAAGAATGTAGCTCGGGAGCTTGTCCCACGCTCCAGACAGTCCGGCAACCAACCCTAGTCCCGATCCACTGTAGGAAAGACCCGTCAACCTGCGCCCTAAATTTCAAACCTTGGTGTGCCGTCCCATGCCGGCGCGAGTGCTTACTACGGAAGCATGTCCCAGACTCGGATCAGGGATAGACTCCCCTACCCACTCTCGAAACCAATCCTGCGACCCGGCGGCCCCAAGCGTCACTCCGGCGAAAGCCGGAGTCCAGAGGGGATGGGTGGCGAAGCACCGCTATACTATGGGCAGAATCCCGCGCCCCAGTTTTCATCCGTTTATTTGGCCTCCGCAAGGCCATCGGCGATTTCCGCGAAGGCCGGAACCCAGCAGTGCAGGCAAAGGCGGGACCGATTCTCTTGTCTTGGTGAACCGGCGGTAGCCGGCATTACCGATTGGTACGAAAACGCGGTCTCCGATCAATCTTGATGCCTACCCTCCCCCGGTGATACGTCCCAAATCGTAGATCGATGGTCGATTGAGGAATGACGAAGTGTAGCGCGAGGGCTTGTCTTCCCTCGGGTAAGAGGAGGGCAGCAGCAGAACCCACCGTGCCGCATCCCAATGCCAAAGCACAACATGGTATAGTAATCGTACATATGTTCACTTGTAGCCATGGCGCGCCGTTCTCGATTTAGGTCGCTCGGCAACGATGATCGAATATGAATATTGCAAAACAAACCGTCAAGTCCCCGCGGGATCGCTCGAAAACAGTAAATTTGCAAAACAAAATTGGGATTGGCCTGCTCTGACGTGGGAAGAAGACGCAAAATCCCATTGGTTGGCAGAGATTGCAACGGGGAGAGCCCGAGAAAAAAACGAAAATTGCAAAACAAGATGCCACGCGAACCCACCCGGGATCTGAGCAAAAGCGTTGGGGATAAGACCGCGCGAAGCTTGGGTGGCGAAGGTCCTAGCGCGGATCGTGCCAGGAAACTTCTCGACTACGAGATAAACAATCCCTCCAGCGGCAACTCTCCCTTTAGAGCGAGCGGCAGGCCGGCGACCATCAGATACACGCTGTCCGCCTGGCCGGCAAATAGCTGGTTCACCCGGCCAAGCCCATCTCGGTATGTCCTGCCCATCTCGGAGCTCGGTACGATGCCCATGCCGACCTCGTTCGAGACCGCTACCATCCAGATATCCATCTCGCGAAGTGCTGATAGAAGACGCTTGGTCTGCTCAACGATTCTGTCCACTGCGGTCACCGGCGACTCGTCGCCCGGGCCGGCAAGCAACAGATTGCTGACCCAAAGAGTCACACAATCAAGTAACGCCAGGTCGCCGGGACGCGCCTGTGAGAGCGCGGCCACAAGGTCTAGAGGCTCCTCAATGGTGCGCCAGTTTTGCGGCCGGCTCGCCTTGTGAGAGAGGATCCTCTGGCGCATGTTATCGTCGCCGGCCGTGGCCGTCGCCAAATAGACGACCGGGCGTCCGCTTTTTGACGCCAGCTCGTCGGCGAGATTGCTCTTACCGCTACGGGCGCCGCCCAGGATCAGGAGGAGTCCGCTGTCCAAGGTTCGTACCAACTAGTCATCGAAGCGCGCACCTTGCAGCGCCGAGGTGAGACCACCATCGACTAGGAAAACACCGCCGGTGCAAAAGGAGGCTTCCTCCGAGGCCAGGAACAGCACCAACCGTGCGACCTCATCCGCCCGTCCTACCCTGCCGAGCATGTGTAGATTACCCAGTTCGCGCTGCCCCTCTTCAATCGGGATATTGACTTCCTCATAATAAACCCGCTGCATCGGAGTGTCGATTGCCCCCGGGCAAATCGCGTTGGCCCGTATATTGTGCTGACCGAGATCGACCGCCATACTCTTTGTCAGAGCGATAATGCCTCCCTTGGCCGCCGCGTAGGATGCGACTTTGCGCTGGGTGGCAAGACCCTGTACCGAAGCAGTGTTCACGATTGAGCCGCCGCCGCGCTTCATCATGTACGGGACGCAGTGCCGCGACACCAGGTAGAAGCTCTTGAGGTTCACCGAAAGCGTTCGATCCCAGACATCCTCCGGAGTGTCCCATACCGTGCCGTATGTCTGGATCCCGACGTTGTTGAACAGGATATCAATCCCGCCGAATGCACTGGCGGTCTCATCTGCCAACCTGCGGGCACGGTCGTCTTGTGAGACGTCAGCCTCGACAAAAAGCGCTTCTCCGCCTTCATTCCGTATCTCATTGACGGCCTCTTCGGCTTTCGCGGAATTCACATCTCCGATCGCCACTGCCGCGCCCTCGGCGGCAAAGGCATCCGCGGCCGCACGGCCAATGCCGGTGGCCCCGCCGGTTACAACCACAACTTTGTTTGCGAAACGCACTTACGTTCCTCCTAGCATGATAGCGACCCATTATATAAACAAGGCAGTTTCGCACTCTTTGTGAGGGCAACCTCTGAAATTGACACTTGGGTTTGTGAACGGTAGAGTTCGACAAACGCGGACGGAACTTTTTAGCAGGCCGTTCTGACACATGCGTCTCTAGGCGCAAATTGATCCATCGGAGCAGAGAGATATGTCTTCGCGCATCGAGAAATTCCGTGAGCTACTGGACCAAGCCGGCCTTGATGGCGCGGTTGTCCGTTTACCAGAGAATGTGTACTACCTGACCCAAGTAGAGTTTCTGGCTTTCCGTCCTTGCTTTGCCGTCGTCAGTCCCGAACGTACTATCCTTGTAGCGCCATCCTTCGGCCTGGAACCGCCGGAAGGCATTGAGTTGGCCGGCTACGACATGCCGGGGGCGACTATAGACCGCGTTGTAGATCCTGAGAAGACCGCGTCGACTGCCCTCTTGGCCGCGGTCGCCGACGCGGGGCTGTCGGACAAGCGACTTGGAATCGAGGACTCGGTTACATCCTTCCAGCATCTTACTGACCTCTCGCGACATGCGACGTTGGTGCCGCTTCGCGACGAGATCGCTGGACTGCGACGTCAGAAGGACGAAGGAGAACTGCAACTGATCAGAAATGCGATCGGTTGCATCCAGGCCGGCTTCGCTGCCGTTAAGGAGGCGGCAGAAGTTGGTAAGTCCGAGATCGAAATCTTTCTCGCCGCCTCGGATGCGATTCAGGGCACTGCCGGCACGACGACAGATCTGGGAGATTGGAACAACTGCTTCATATCTGGTCCGCGCACGTACGAGATTGTCGGTCCGCCGGGCACTCGCCGCGTTGAGAAAGGCGATCTGATGATTCTGGACCTCAACCCTGTCGTCAACCACTATAAAGGCGACGTCACGCGGACCTTCTCCATCGGGGAGCCGACCGACAGGCAGAGAGAATTGCACGATTTACTAGTTCAGGGACATGACCAGGCGATGGCAACGGTCGGGCCAGGCACTCTCGCCCACGAAGTAGACGCAATCTTCCGAAACATCCTGGTTGGAGCCGGATACGGCGACTACCTGATTGGACACTTCGGACACGGCATCGGACTCCAGCACCTTGAAAGGCCCTACATAATTCCGGGTGACAGCATGCCCCTCCTGGAGAACATGGTCATCGCGCTTGAACCTGGCGCCTACATTCCTGGCGACTTTGGAATGCGGTTTGAGCAGAATTATCTGGTGACGAACGACGGGTTGGAGCCGCTGTCTGATTACCCACGCGAGATTATTGTCTGCGGCTAATAAACCGCCACGGTATCTGGGTGACCCAACGCAACGCTCTTGGTCACACCTGCTGGGAGCTCTAGTCAAACTAGCCTGACAACTGAGCCCGGTTACACCGCATCCCATGGTTCGTTTGGTACGCGTGTGTCGGGCTCGATTTGGGTGGGCCTCACCTTGAGCTCGCACCCCGATTTGCGTGTCGGTCGCATGCAGTCAAATCTCCAGCAGGCGTTGGGGGCATTCTTCTTCGCCAATCATCTCTATCAAGAATTGTCGTTGGCCGGGCGCACTCATTATCTCGATCAATTGCCCGTTCCCCCCAGGCGACGCATCGGCGACCTTCACGATGTCAGGTCGTTTATTATCTTCTTGCCAACTCAAATGGGGGTATCTCCCATGAGTAGCAGGCCGTTGCCAAATTGAGTAACGATCCGCATACAGAAGTCGGTCTCATATCCGCCGGCGGCAGTCGAGAAAAACAGCGAGTGGCGTTGGTTTCGGTGCTCGCTGCCATGGTCTTGACTGCCATGAAACTTGCGGCAGGGTTGCTTACCGGCAGCATCGCGGTGCTCGCAGAGGCGGCGCACTCGGGCCTAGACCTAGTAGCAACTCTTATGACGCTGTTCGCGGTACGGGTGGCAGACAAGCCGCCTGATTCCGAACACCAATACGGACACGGCAAGGTGGAGCACTTGTCCGCATTGTTCGAGATAGGTCTGCTTGTTGTGACGTGCATTTGGATCTTTTATGAGGCGATTCAACGACTGATCTCCGGCGAAACCCACTTGCAACTTACTATCTGGGCCTTTGTCGTGATGCTCATTTCGATCGCCGTAGACTACTGGCGCTCAAGGGCTTTAGGCCAAGCTGCCAAGAAGTATCGGAGCGATGCGTTAGCCGCCGACGCTCTCCACTTCCGAACGGACATTTGGAGCTCTTTGATAGTTTTGATGGGATTGAGCATCGTGGTCGCTCGTGATTTAGTTGGTCTCCCAGATATCCTTGGAGGGGCCGACGCCGTCGCCGCCATCGTAGTGGGCTTAGTGGTTCTGTCGCTCAGTGCCCGGATGGGCAAGACTACAGTGGATGCGCTGGTGGATAGAGCCCCGGAAATGGTCGGCAAAGAGATCGAGCGCGCCGTGAAGAGCATCCAGGGAGTTCAGGAGCTGCGTCGCATACGGTTACGTCGGTCAGGCAGTCAAGTATTTGCAGATTTAGTGGTGGGAGTACCTCGGACGACAAGTTTCGCGGACGCCCACGGCATGACGGAGCGAATCGAACGAGCGATTAGCCAGGCAGTTCCTCGCACCGATACCGTGATCCACTTTGAGCCGGTGGCCGGCAAGGACGAGTCAGCAATAGATCAGATTCACTATCTGGCGCGTCAACAGGGCATTCATGCCCACGCCGTCCACGTGCGCGAGGTGGAAGGCGAATTGGATGTCACTCTTCACATAGAATTGGATCCAGCCATGAACCTAGACGAAGCCCACAGAGTGGCCACAGAGCTAGAGGAAACCGTGCGGGCGGCGAATCCTCGTATACAGTCTGTAAATACGCACTTGGAGGTGGCCAGTAATGCTGCCGGTCGTCGCACCGAGGTCACCGAGAAACGCCAACCCCTGATGGACCAGATAACCAGCCTTGCAGACTCGATTGCCGGCAGAGGAAGTTGCCACTACATCAAGGTCTACGAGTCTGCTCAGTCGCGGATCGACATCGTATTGCATTGTACGCTTCCCGCCGAGCTATCGATCCAGCCCGTGCACGATATTTCCACCAAAGTGGAGAGAAAACTTCGCGAGAAGATAGCTAATCTGGATACTGTGCTTGTCCACGTGGAGCCAGGGCCTTCACCGTAGCGGGTATGAGGTGCAGCACTTGTTGAATCCTTAATGGCATGAACGCGGCGCTGCGGAACACAATCGATCAGTTTTTTGAGAGACTAATTCAAGCACGATGCTTCCCCGCGTTGAGCATCGAAGATCAGCGAGGTTACTGAATGGGCGAATTCTTTGTAGGCGGCATCACAATACACATAGATCCGGTCATATTCCAACTGGGTCCGTTTGCGCCACGATGGTACGGCTTGATGTACGTCGTGGGCATAGTGGCCGGCGTACTCGTCGCGAGGCCCTACGCTAATCAATCGGGAATTACGAACGAGCAAGTCGAGACGATATTGGGCCCCGCCATAATCGCCGGCTTGATCGGCGGCCGGCTGTACTTTGATGTCCAAAACCTGGACAAGATGGACTCATTGATCACGTATTTCGCTGTTTGGGAAGGGGGAATGGCCTTTTACGGTGCGATATTTGGCGCGGCGTTGGCGATCATCATAACGAGCCGCCTGGCCAAGATTCCCCTTTGGCCAATTCTCGACGCCGGAGCTATCTTCGCCGTCGTAGGACAATTCTTTGGTCGCATCGGCAATGTGATCAACGGAGACATTGTCGGACCGCCGACAGACTTGCCCTGGGGTTTCACCTATACCCACCCAGGCGCGCTCGCTTTTGGCCGAGAGCTAGGAGTCTCATACCATCCGGCAGCTGTCTATGAGATGGGCGCCAACGTGGTCCTTTTCTTGATTCTCTGGAACATACGGTTGCGCGTGCCGAAGCCGGGAATGATCTTCGCCCTATATCTGATAGGTTATTCCCTGTCCCAATTCATCATTTTCTTCGTTCGCACCGAGCCGAAGCTGCTTTTCGGGCTCCAGCAGGCCCAGTTGACGGCGATCTTCGTAACCTACTTCGGTTTGCTGCTCTTCTGGTGGATTTCGCGCAAGGTGGACCCCCTATCCTCGGTAAGGAATTGATCTACAGGGTTCACGCCCAAAGGAGATTGAAACTCGTCCGGGCTTAGCGTCAAGGACACTTCAATCGGGTTCGTTGCTGGCAAAGAAAAAACCTCTCTCCGGGGCACTACCCGGAGAGAGGCTCAGTCTAACCTACGGTTGTGGCTAGGTCTCGTAGACTGGAGACGCGAGAGCGGGACTTCGACTCTGATTGCTGACAACGCTCGCAGATTCCGAGTCGGGATCCGGCAACGCGATCCATGTAACAACCATTGCGGCGAAGACGATCAGCGAGATTATCTCCAAGTTTTTCCTCCGGTAATATTTTGATAAGCCCCTCTCGGGGCCCAGGTAAATATTATCGAGAGCGATCGTAGACTGACCACATAACAGAGTAACAAACTGACCGAGAGGTATTTGTGCGATGAGCACAAATACCTGAGAGGAAATGGATTTACAAAGCATCTGGCCGGCTCCTTCTGCTTGAAGAGAGCCGGCCAGACTGGATAGTTAAGAACTGGAATCCAGTTGCTTCTAAATCTGAGAAGTGTAAGCGATCTCGCCGTGTTGGGTTGCGTCGAGACCCTCGGCTTCCTCCTCCTCAGATACGCGGAGACCAATGGTGAGGTCTATCAGCTTCAACAGGACGAAAGTCACCACGCCAGCGTATACCCAAGTCACCAACACCGCTATGATCTGAGTCACGACTTGGCCCGGATTACCATCGATCAGGCCGCTGGCGCCGCCAACCGTCGCTACCGCGAATATACCGGTTGCTATGGCGCCCCAGGTGCCGCCAATGCCATGCACGGCCCAGACGTCGAGCGCATCATCCACACCCAACGCCTCTTTGAGATGCACGGCCAACTCGCACAGGATTCCCGCGCCAACTCCGATCAGAAGAGCCGCCATCGGCGTGACAAAACCAGCTGCCGGAGTCACAGCGACCAAGCCGGCGACCGCTCCTACGGCGGCGCCCAAGACGCTCGGCCTTCCGGCTCTGATCCAACTCAGCGTCATCCAGGTCAGTGCCGCCGCCGCCGCCGCGGTGTTCGTATTCACAAAGGCTATAGCTGCCACTCCATCCGCCACGAGCGCGCTGCCGGCGTTGAAGCCGAACCAACCGAACCACAACAGAGCCGCTCCGAGAACGGTCATAGAGATGTCGTGCGGGTCAATCGGCTCGTCACCGAAACGCTTGCCGATCACTAACGCTGCTACCAACGCCGATACGCCGGAACTGATATGGACTACCGTCCCACCAGCGAAGTCCAGCGCCCCAAGCTCTGCGAGCCATCCGCCTCCCCACACCCAATGGGCGATTGGCGAGTAGACCAGCGTCGACCAAAGAACGGCAAAAATCGCGAATGCCTTGAACCGTTGTCTTTCTGCAAACGCCCCCGTTATCAATGCGACGGTAATGATCGCAAACATCATCTGGAAGGCCATGAACGTGTAGTGAGAAATTGTCGATCCGTCCAAAGGCTCCATACCGACGCCACGCAGGCCTACCATGCTCAGATCGCCTATGATTCCGATTCCTCCAACATCCTTGCCAAACGCAAGTGAGTAACCCCATAGCACCCAGACGATGCTGATGAGGCAAAGTATGAAGAAGCTGTGCATAATCGTTGCCAGCACGTTCTTCCGACGCACCAAGCCGGCGTAGAAAAAGCCGAGTCCGGGCGTCATCAACATGACTAACGCAGCGGAAGCCAATAACCAGGCATTATCTCCTGAGTCCATTAGATGCAGATCCTCCTATTAAGGTATTTGTTCGCCCAACCTGACTAAACGCCCTATTTCACCCAGGAACGCCGTCTAGGGTTAGGCATGATGCCCACAAGCGTCAGTATATATAAGCAATCAAACGTTGCGGTTGGGCTGTCAGAATGAGATTCGTCTCGAGTTATTGTGCACACCGACTAAACGGCGACACGTGACGGCAAAGCTAGCCGATCCGTGTTACACGTCAGAACGCACAAATACTCGGACTGCCGCGGATTGGGTCAATCAATTCAGCCTAGACAACCCGTTCACAGTCGCAAGTACGTAAAAGGAACACTCTCTCTACTTAATCCCGAACTGTGCTTTGGCATGGGTCTCGGGCGGTGGGAGGTCAAGGAAGGCAAAAAAGATACACGGTGCGTGAGCCGAATCGGCTTATGCGAATGAAGCCTGCGTGACTCGATTGGCGGCGAATCCCTTCGCCGGCGAATGGAGCGGATTGGGAAGGAATCTTACGGCCTTAGGGCGATTGCGCCGGTCTGACAGGGATCCGACCCCCAAATGCACATGGGATCGACAAGGACCGCGCCGGGGAATTCATTTTTGAGAGCAATTCCACAACTTTGGAATGCGCATTGAGTGTATCCTTAACACCAACAACTACAGGCTCCAACCAAGCCGGCTTCAAGTACCGGGGCCTTCGCAATAGGGAGATCGCAAACCTAGGGAGAGTCTGAATGTCCAAGCAGCCGATTCGGGCAGCAGTGATTGGCTTGGGGCGCATTGGTAGCTCCATTGACGACGAAATCGGCAGATTCCATCCGTTTGCAACACTTCCGTACTCGCACGCGGCCTGCTATCAGTTTGCCGAGGAGGTTGATTTAGTGGCCGGCGCAGACCCGCACGACGGACAGCGCGAAGCCTTCATTCAAAAGTGGGGATTCGACCGCGACCACGTCTATGTCGACTACCGCGAGATGTTGGAGCGCGAGCAACCACAGATCGTCAGCATTTGCACCGGAACCAAACCGAGGGCCCGGATCCTAGTACAGGTCGCGCAGGCGAATTCAGGAGTTAGAGCTATTTGGGCGGAGAAACCGATCGCCTCTTCTCTCGAAGAAGCCGACCGAATGATCGATGCCTGTGAGCGAGGGGGAATCCTGCTTGCCGTAGGCGTGTCCCGAAGCTGGGATGTTGTCTACAATCGCGTGCGCGAATTGATTGACCTAGGGGAAATAGGCCAGCCGCTCCAAGTTAATGCCCTTGGCAATTGTCGGCTATCACATAACGGAAGTCACCTCCTAACACTGGTGCGAAACATGGCCGGCGGTGATTGCGAGTGGGTGTTCGGCGCAATGGAAAGTGACGAAATGGCACATGGGGATGATGATCTTGCCGGCAATGGCTATCTGCAGTTCGACAACGGCGTGCACGCTTTCGTCCGTACGATGGCATGTGGTCCAGCCGAATGGGAGCTTGATGTCATAGGAACCGAGGGCAGGCTGAGAATGGTTAACGACGGCCAAGAGGTCGAGTTCTGGAAGTTGGGTACACCCACGCTTCCCGGCAGGCGGCGCGAACCCATACGCCAAATGTTCCCTAGGCCTCGCGCGAAGGAGAGCGCGAATCTACTCGCGCTCAGCGATATGATCGCCTGCTTGGAAACAGGAAAGAAACCGAAGTGTGATGGCCGAGATGGCCGGCATGTGCTGGAGATCGCTATTGCGCTACGGGAGTCGCACCGTCGTGGCGGGGTGCGCGTTGACCTTCCACTGGCAGATCGTTCGTTGCGCATCAACTCGCAGGAGACTCTTTGGGGCGATGAACCGGCAATAATCCGGAAGAGACGCTCGATTCAGTCCGTGGATTGAGCACGGCCGTGATCTTTCGGCCAATTGAAGATGCGCCGGTCACTACGAGAGGACCAAAGCGGGAATCAGGACGCGACAAGATTTGATCCAAACACCGCGTTTAGATGAGGTTTCGGCGAGACTTCGATCCGCTGGTCTCACCTCCAAGCGCGAGACGCGTTCGTCGGAATTGGTGGAACTTTAGTTTCTCCTGGTCAGGCGTCTCGGCAGCTGCGACGCCGCCGAAGTCAGTCCGGGCCGCCATTTTGCTCAAGCCGCGATTCGCCTGAGGCGAAGCCTATACCCAGACTTTGGTATAAGCGAATAGACTTGGGAACTGGGTTACTGCTCAGCCTGAAGTTTGAGAGTGCATTCGGCAAAGACCTAGCGTCTGCGCACGCCCAATAGCGAGTGGGGTTGTCCCTTGAGTGGCCTGTCGACGCAAGGGCGAGGAGGTTACATGTACAAGATCGGTATCGACGTAGGGGGTACGTTCACCGACTTGGTAGTAGTCAAGAGTGACGGAACGCCTCGGTATTTCAAGACTCCTTCGACACCTGATGATCCCTCGGTTGGAGTGACCGCGGGTCTGCGAGAAGCTGCCGCAGACTACGGGGTGTCGTTGAACGAACTCCTGTCGTCGACCGACCTGATCTTCCACGGCACTACCGTAGCAACCAACGCCTTGATCGAACGTAAGGGTGCCAAAGTGGGGCTCATCACAACGGAAGGGTTCCGAGACCTGTTAGAGATGCGCGAGGGACTGAAGGAAGATCGCTACAACTTGAGACTACGGCAGGTCGAACCGTTGGTGCCGAGATATTTGCGCCTGGGCATGTCTGAGCGGACGCGCTTCGACGGCGCGACTGAGACTCCCCTTGATGAGGCAGCAATAGATGAGGCGCTCAAGCAGTTTCGGGATGAAGAAGTAGATGCCATCGCAGTCTGCTTCTTGTTCTCGTACCTGAACCCCAAACACGAGCAAATAGTGGGTCAGAAGATTAGAGAGGCACTTCCCCAGCTATACACGTCGCTCTCACACCAGGTGCTTCCTCAAATCAAGGAATTCGACCGACTGAGTACGACCGTAGTGAACTCCTACGTCGGGCCAGTTCTATCCGAGTATTTGCAACGACTGAAGGAAAACCTGAGCCAAGTCAACGCGCGGCAGAACATTCTGATAATGCAATCCAACGGAGGTGTCGCGTTCATCGATGACTCAGTTCTTCAGGCGGTACGGTCCATCCTGTCTGGCCCCGCCGGCGGAGTCAGCGGCGCAACCTACTACGGAGAACTACTGGGTGAGCCAAATGTAGTCGGGTTCGATATGGGCGGGACCAGCACCGATATCGCCCTGATTGATAACGGGGTGCCACATGTCACCACCGAAACCTACGAAGGCGGATGGAAGATCGCAGTTCCGATGATCGATATTCAGACGCTGGGAGCGGGCGGTGGCAGTATCGCCAAAGTAGATCCCGGAGGCGTTCTGCGTGTTGGTCCGGAGAGCGCCGGCGCAGATCCAGGTCCATCCTGTTACGGCAAGGGGGGAACCGCACCTACCGTTACCGATGCCAATTTGGTATTAGGGTATCTGGATTCGAATAATTTTCTGGGCGGAAAGACACAGTTGGATGAGAGCCTTGCGCACGGCTCCATCGTAGAAGGCGTCGCCAAGCCGTTAGGACTGCCGGCTGTGTCGGCAGCGTATGGTGTTCACCAATTGGTGTCCACGACGATCGCCGAAGGCATACGTCTGATGGTCGCGCGTCGCGGCACAGATCCGCGACGATTCGCGCTCTTCGGATTCGGTGGTGCCTCCGGCCTCCACGCCTGCAGCGTTGCGCGAAAGCTTCAAATGAGAAGGGTCTACATCCCGGCCCCGGCCCCGGTTTTGTCCGCCTACGGAATGCTCGCGACCGACCTGAGATATGACTTCTCGAGATCCTTTTCGTCAAGCCTCGAGGGTATCAATCTGCAAGCTGTCAGGGAAATCTTGAATGATTTCGAAGTTCAAGGACGACAGAAGTTGCGCGAGCAAGGTGTGAACGCCCAGGATATCAACGTGGTTGCGTCAGCAGACATGCGATATCGGGACCAGGTTTATGAGGTGAACGTGCCCCTGCCCAATTTGGGGCAAGATGACGCCGTGATTGTTGAGGAGTGGGCCTCAAACTTCCACGCACGGTACGAAGAATTGTTCTCGTACCACCAGATGGACCAGGAAATCCGCCTGGTGACTCTGAGGACATCAGTGCTGGGTCGAGTCCGCAGGATTCAGCTGCCGGAACGGAGGTCAAACGCGAATCATGAAGCGGCGCTCAAGGGACGCCGCCGGATTTATGTTGGGGAGTGGAGAGAGGTGCCGGTCTATGAATCCGCCCGCGTGTCGCCGGGAATGGAAATACATGGGCCGGCGATACTCGAGTCAGACTTTACGACCATTCTGGTGGAGCCCAAAGACAGCGCCGTCGCAGACAAGTATGGTGGCATCGAACTGCGAGTTGCGATCGAAGAATATCCAGCATCCGGTGACGGAGCCGGTCAGACCGAATTTGATGACCCGATTACACTCGCGATTATCGAGCACCGGCTCGAATCGATCGCCCGCGAGATGATGGAGGTAATGATCAGGACATCGATGTCCCAAATCCTGAACTCGAGTCGTGACTACTCTACGGCGATTTTGGATGCTGATTGCCAACTGGTTGCGCAGGGTGAAGGAATTCCGATTCACATCAGCGCGTTACCACCTGCAGTGGACGCAATTCGGGATCACTTCGGAGACGACATTCACGAAGGCGATTTATTCATAGTCAACGATCCCTACTTCGGCGGTAGCCACCTTCCCGACATAACAGTGATTTTGCCGATATTTTTCCGGGGAAAGATCCTGTTCTATTCGGTGAACCGGGCCCATCACAGCGACATAGGAGGTGGTACTCACGGAGCCTACAATCCATCCGCGAGTGAGATATTCCACGAGGGATTGCGTATTCCTCCACTACGACTTCGAGAGAGAGGAGTCGTGCGGGAGGACCTCCTGCAAATGTTGGCCGCTAACGTGAGGCACTCCAATAGCTTCCTTGGGGATATGAACGCTCAGATCGGCTCGGTAATGATCGCAGCCCGGCGGATGTCATCGCTCTTGCAAGAGTACGGTCCTGAACTGCTGGCACGCTATGTAGATGCAATTCTTTCGGCGACTGAGAAGCAGGTAAGAGGCATCATCTCCGAGTGGCCTGATGGAGAGTACAAGGGTGAGACGCTGATCGACGACGACGGGTTCGAAAGCGAACGGATACCAATTCGAGCTAATGTGACGATAGCCGGAGATTCCATGGCTATTGATCTGAGCAAGTCAAGCCGGCAGGTCACCGGCTTCATAAATAGCGCCTACGCGAATACGCGCTCCGCCGCACACGCGACGATGATGTTCATGATGCCCTCTGGAATCCCAAGGAACGAGGGATCCATGCGTGCAATTGACGTCATAGCGCCTAAGGGATTGATAGTTAATTGTGAACCTCCGGCGCCCGTGTGCATGAGCACCAGCCACTGCGCGGAGGAGATCGTAGAAGCGGTGTTCAGGGCGCTGGCGCCGGCGGTGCCGTCGGCCGTAAACGCCGCGTTCTCACGCCGGCTCCGTTTCGCAATCACCGGAATGGACCCCCGTTTTGGTCGGGAATTCATTTGGCATTTCTTCTTTGCCCGGGGAGGAGGAGGAGCATCGAAGGGGATCGATGGATGGTCTGCCGCAGGAGAGATTAATGTTGCGGGCGGAATACGTAGCCCGAGCGTCGAAGTAACCGAAGACCGTTTTCCTTTCTTTGTGGTTCGCCAGGAACTACGACCCGATTCAGCCGGCGATGGAACTTGGCGTGGTGGGTTGGGAGGCATTTGCGAAATGGTCTACGAGGGGCTTGGCGAAGCAAAGTTGAACACGGCAGGGGACGGAGTCATAATCCCTCCTTTCGGACTGTTCGATGGTGAGCCTGCATTACCCCATAGGTACAGCTTGATTTCGGAGGGTGTCGAGCGGGTACTGAGATCAAAAGAGACAGGCGTGGTCGTCAAGCCAGGAGACCACATATTGTGTCTGTCATCAGGCGGAGGGGGATATGGCGATCCACGGGCACGCTCGGAATGGCTCCGCGAATGGGACCTCAAGAATGGCTACGTAACTCGACGGACGTTAGAAAACTGATCCAAACTCCACCAGAGGTCTAAGAGTCCTCGGCCAATCGAATTGGTCCCAGGGATTGCGCCAATCGACCGCCAGAGTAATAATTCGAG
Organism: Chloroflexota bacterium; assembly: GCA_963664835.2. Taxonomy (GTDB): domain Bacteria; phylum Chloroflexota; class UBA6077; order FW602-bin22; family JBCLEL01. The sequence continues at coordinate 63,555 of CAXXUG010000028.1, forward strand.
TTGTTAGGCACGAGCACCGCTATGGCTGAAGTATCGCTCGAGTGGGTCAGCAAACGGATCGGGGATACGCCGATCCTAAAGGACATCAACCTGACTGTCCTCGACCGCGAATTCCTGTGCATCATTGGCCCGTCCGGATGTGGGAAGACGACCATCCTCCGCATAGTCTCCGGTCTAGACCGCCCATCAACCGGATCCGTCCTCTTCGGCGGACGGGATGTCACGAACGTCCCACCCAGCAAGCGTGATGTATCGATGGTGTTCCAATCATACGCCCTCTATCCCCATCGTCGCGCGCGCGGCAACATCAGCTTTCCCTTGGAACTAAAGCATATGGAACGCGGCGAGATTCACAATAAGGTGGTCAAGACCGCTGAGGACCTAGGCTACGGGCTGGTCAACATATTGGACCGACGGCCGGCACAGCTGGCTGTAGGACAGCGCCAGAGAGTTGCGATAGGCCGGGCCGTGGTACGCGACCCACAAGTGTACCTGTTCGACGAGCCACTCTCGAATCTCGATGCCAAGATTGCGGCAATTGCCCGAGTAGCGATTAAACGCCTGATCCGGGAGGTGAGACGAACGGTGATCTACGTGACGCCGTCGGTGACGGAAGCTCTTGCGCTCGCGGATCGAATTGCGGTAATGAGCAATGGACGCATCGAGCAGGTCAGCACGCCCACAGGGATTTGGAGCAGACCGGCAAACGCCTTCGTAGCTGATTTCGTGCATCAAAACGGACTAAATCTCCTGCAATGCACACTCGACTCGGATTCGCGACGGGTCATCACAGATGAATTCACAATTCCACTCACTCCTTCAATCTTGGCTCGCTCCCGCAACGAGAGGCGGATAATCATGGGGATTTTGCCGGAAAAGCTGAGGCTGACCCAGGCGACTGAACAGAGCACGCTGGTGGGCCAAGTGGAGTTGGTGGAACCACTGATTGCCGACCGCAGAAAAAAGCTGCACATTCGCCGAGGCAAAACCAAATGTATCGCCTCAGTGCCCATCGACAGTCCGGCCGGCATGGACGATTGGGTAGGCGTTGAGTTCGACACAGAGAGCGCGTTCATCTTCGATGCGGATGACGGACGCTCTATCTACTGAGCCGGCACAGTCTCCTGTCGCGGGTGTGGCGGGTCAGGCTCTGGTGCGTCCGAAACCACCGAGATTCGATTGGGCCGCTCTTGGCGAGCGTATCGGGGCCAATCTGCGTTGGGGATGAGTTCTTCTACAGGCTGATCAGACCTCGTTGAATCGCCTGCGTCACAGCCTCAGTTCGGCCGTTTACATCCAGCTTGTTGAATATGTTGGCAACGTGGGTCTTTACAGTGCTTTCGCTCACAGTAAGAGCCACCGCAATCTCCTTATTCGCGGCACCCGTGGACATCAGGCGCAGAACCTCGATTTCCCTTTCCGATAGACCGGCCGATTCTGGAGTCTGCCGGGAGAGTTGAACGAAGCGATCCAAGACTTTCGCGGCGACTCCCGGTTCGATTAAAGACTCGCCACGATGGACCGCGCGGACCGCGTCAAACAGCTCCGTTCTTGAGGCGTCTTTCAGAAGATAGCCCTTGGCGCCGGCCTCTATAGCGTCAAAGACGTACTCGTCGGTATCATAGGTGGTGACGACGATGAACTTGACGTGCGGGTCACCAGCTCTGATGCGACGCATTGCTTCGACGCCATTCAGCACAGGCATTCGGAGATCCATCAGTATTACGTCAGGGCGCAAGTCGAGAGCCCTGTCGACCGCCTGAAGGCCGTCCTCCGCCTCACCGACTACTTCAAAATCCTTTTGTCGTCCCATTATGGCTGTGAGTCCGTCTCGAACCACGGTATGGTCATCGACGATCAGAACTCTAATTGGGTTCATAGACATTCACCCCGTCCTCGCCAAAGTCAACTTGGAAACTGCTTGAACAGTCTACCCTCGTCCCAATTCGTCGTGAGACTCACAAATTGTGGTTGAAGACACGTTCTGACATCCAATCTGGCGCAGACTCAACAGTAACTTTGTTTTGCCTTTTTTTGTCGATCCTGCCTAGCACGGCAGCCACGGGCCGCGATTTTTTCCCTAACGTGACTCCGAAAGTCGAATTCGCAAATTTGTTTTGCATTTTTTACCCTTTTCCTAGCAACCCTGCAACGAACATTGAGAAGTCAGCCAGAGTTGTGCCATTCTCCGCCCAGAACAGTTCTGGAGCTCGTACCAACGATTGATAATCGTCTGCGGCGCCGTTTAGGAACATTTGTACCAATCATTATACCATTGTCGGTGCGGTCACGCATCAGTTCAGAGGGGCCCGGCCCGTGGTAATGGGCACCAAGTTTACACCTCGCAATCGCCCATGCCGGCTGCCGCCGGCAGACCGAGGGATTAAAATGCATACGCTGTTTGGCGGGACTGCCATACGGTGGCCCGGGACTAGGGTTGGTTTCCGGTCTGCTGGGAGCGGGGGGCTAGTCCCCGCTCTACATTTCCCGTCCCCGCCCCTCTGGATTCCAGCTTTCGCTGGAATGACGAGTTCGGCGTTGGTTACGACGAGTTGCTTCCATTTTCGTACCAATCTCTCATCCCGGCCGGGGCCGGCACATCAAGGTATGAAAACCGGGGTGCCGGTTGGCAGGGCCTTCTGTACAGTGGCGCGGGGTCAGGGTCGGTTGCCGGTCTGCCGGGAGCGGGGGACAAGCCCCTCGCCTCGCGTAGTCTTCGACCGCGCTACATTTTCCCAGCCCCGCCCCTCCTGGATTCCAACTTTCGCTGGAATGACGAAATCGGCGCTGGGTAGGACGGGTTGCTTCCATTCTCGTGACCACGGTGAGACCTCCAAGTCTAACGGGTTCCTCGGATTTTCGTTTCAGCGAACCTATATTGCGTGCCATAAGAGCTTCACGACGTGGGTATTCTCGCTTCCACCCTCGTGCCTTGACCTTGCCTTCCCGTGACCGTGAGGGTACCGCGCAGCAAACGGGCTCGCTGCTCCATAGCAATCAAACCAAATCCTCCGAAGCCGTCGGACGCCTTCAATGCGTCCTGATCAAAACCCACGCCATCATCCTCCACCGAGAGCCACGCCGACTCGTGGTCCGCGCCGAACTCAACGTTCACCTCGGTGGCACGCGCATGTCGTCGGATGTTCGCAAGTGACTCCTGGCAGATCCGAAGCAGGGCGGCTTCGATATTAGGTCGGAGATCCCGTTTCTCTCCGGACAGCCGCAATGACGCCTTTTCTGGACCGGAGGCTTCGAATCTGAGGATTTCGTCTTTCAAGACGGCGTCTAAGGTTTGCTGCTCGAGTGCGCCCGGAACGAGTGCCCTGACCGAGCGCCTAGCCTCGTTGAGGCTCTCCCTAGCGAGGCTTTTGGCCCGCCCCAAATGACCTGAAACTTCGACGGGACTCTCCTCCATCGCCTGTTCAACCGCTTCGAGCTGAACTACTACTCCTGTGAAACCCTGGGCGAGCGTATCGTGAATCTCCCGGGCAATGCGGTTTCGCTCTTCGAGTACGGCCAAGTCCCGCATGGTCTTCTCGGCTTGTTTACGCTCGGTCAGGTCGGTGACGACGCCCATCATTCCGCTGACAGCGCCGCCTGTGTCCCGCAAGGGAGCCGTCCAGATGCCGACTTCTATCGGAGTGCCGTCTTTCCTACGAAAGCGCATCTCCCTGCTGTCAAGTCGATCACCACGCATGGCAAATGTCTGCCAGAACGACCGTTCATTCTGATCGTCGAGGAAGAAGGGCGGAATCCGACCAAGCAACTCGTCTTCAGTCCAACCTGAGAGGCGTTCGGCAGCCTGGTTCCAAGTTCGAATCTTCAAATCTCGATCGAGTGAGAGTATTGGCAGTGGTGAAGATTGAATCAGGGCTTGGAGCGTCTGGTTGGTATCTCGCAGGGTCTCCTGAACCCGCCGAAGCTGACCAAGCTGCGTGTTTATTCTCTCTTGCAGGTCGCGTAGCCGGCCGGTCACAACACCAACCAAGACGAGCGAGGCAGAACTCAGCGCGCCACCACGGAGCAACCACTCCTGCCAACTCCCTTCCGCAAATATATCCGAGAGAAGGCCATTCACAACCAAGGCAACGAGGCTAGCGAGAAGTCCGCCGCGTATTCCAAATGCCAGCGCGGCGGCAACGACCGGCAGGACCGTGAGAACAGTCACACTGCGGCCCAAGATGTCATAGGCCGGCGCATAAATGAGCGCGTAGGCCGCCGCGGTGCCGACCACGAGAACAATCTTTAGATCAGAATAGCCGATTTCGAAGCCGGCAATGGTGAACGGGGCCGCGTCTGACTGTGTTGTTTCTTCCGGGTTCCGGGACATTGGCAAACTATCCTTGGTGCCGCGTTCACTGTTGAGACCGGGACGGTTCCGAGTGTAGTCACGGCCCCGCCAGTGGTCAAACCACCTGACACACTCCACTTGCCCAGATCCGTGGCTTAGTCTCGCCTTAGGTGCTCCTTCAACGCTGATCCTACGGTCAGGAGCAGGCTATCGGAATATCCTTCACGAGGGACACACACCCGCGTTACATTCTTGCCCCAACTCGCCCGGTGTTTTCGTTTCGGATGAGTCCACATTCGGCGCACCGAAGTGGGCGTCTGTGGTGGTTCCCCGATCGACGTTCATTTGCGGGATGATTGTGAGCGGATTCTCGCCTTCGGCGGGAATGACCAGCCCCGCAGGTTTCATGGGAGCCGCCCATTTTCATGCCAATCGCTCATCCCCGCTTGCGCAGGAACACCTAGGTATGAGAATCGCGGCGCTGGTTGGCGGGTCTTCTTTACGCTAGCTCGGGACTAGGGTTGGTTGCCGGACTGCCGGGAGCGGGGGACAAGCCCCCGCGCTACATTTTCCCAGCCCCACCCCTCCTGGATTCCAGCTTCCGCTGGAATCACGAAATCGGCGCTGGGTCCGACGGGTCCATCAATCTTCGTACCAACGGACTTTGGTGCGCTCTGAACGAGCGGCAAGTTCGCCGAGAAGAGAGGCCGCTCACACAGACGGATGATAGCCGCATCGGTCGAAAGGATGAAGAATCAATCGACTCTTTGTCTGCGGCAAGATCAGTTGGCCGGCCGATGACATTCAAGGCTCGTATTCGTAGAGTAGAGTTCGAAAACGAAGCAAGATTAGCAAGCAAGCTACGAGAAAGGATCGAACGTGAGTACATCAACCTCAAGGCGACGTTTGTACCGGAGCAAGGACGAGCGAATGCTGTTCGGGGTTTGCGGGGGTTTTGCTACCTACTTCGATATGGATCCTACGTTGGTACGTCTAGTTTTCGTGCTACTAACCCTGGCTACGGGTATCGGACTGATTGTCTACTTGGCGATGGCAGTAATCACGCCACGGGATCCGGCCGGAGTTGCGTAGGGTGCGGCGATTGACCTCTATCTCTTGGTCATCGGCTTTGTCCGGTTGCGGGTATTATTCGTCTGTGAGATTTGATGGACGAATTGGGAAGGTTGCCGGAGGTTAGGAAATGAGCGACTCGATGCCAGAAAGACGACTCTACCGCAGCCGTAACGAGAAAATGCTATTTGGCGTCACCGCTGGTCTAGGCGATTACTTTGAGACCGACCCAACTATAGTGAGGCTGGTCTTCGTCTTGCTGTGTTTCTTAGGTGGTGTCGGGATCGTCCTATATATTGCGCTGGCGATTTTAATGCCGGAGGAACCGGCGCCCGGCTCAGACTCCGCCATTCCCAAATCAACGTCCGGCGCTGAGGAATTCAGCGAGCGAGTTTCGGAGACCGCACGCGAGCTCGGCGAGCGAGCACGAAAACTCGGTGAGGAGGCGAGGGCCGCATTCAAGCCAGAAGGCGAATCGGCATCAACTGACTTCCAAAGCGCTGGCCAAAGAGTAGCAAACGCAGCAGACGACATTGCCGAAAAGGCCGGGCAGCTGGGGAAGGAAGTTGGTTCCTCCGTGCGCGCTGAGACCGACCCTAAAACCGCACCTTCAAAGACCCCTGCCAAAAGCCGGCGACCTCGGCAATTGGTGGGCCTATTCCTGCTGCTACTTGGATTCATATTTCTCTTGGACAACCTGAGTCTCTTATGGTGGTGGAACTGGGACTGGGCGTGGCCATTAATCGTTATCGGTATCGGCGTCTTCCTCCTTTTGAACAACGCTAAGAGTAGAGGTAAGCGATGAGCGAACAAACTACCAGCAACGACGTGACCACGACGGAAACCGCGACAGTGGCGCCTGTCGAGCCGAAACCATCGAGTCGGACGTGGACACGCAAGCAGCTAGCCGGACTGATCCTGATCCTACTGGGTGTCATTTTCTTCCTAGACAATATTGGACTCTTTTGGTGGTGGGACTGGGACACGACTTGGCCGCTGATCCTCATGGGTATCGGTCTGATCTTCTTGGTGAGCAACGCTAGAACCAAACAAGGGCAGGGTCGCGATGAGTGAGCAATCTACCAGGAGCCGTTTGACTGACTCGCAAAGCGTAACAACGGTCTCGATCGATCCAACAGCGTCGAGAAGTGGGTGGAGGCCAATGCAACTAGCCGGAGTGATCCTGATTCTGGTTGGGGCAACGTTTCTGCTGGCCAACCTTGGCCTGCTTTGGTGGTGGAGTTGGGGAACGATGTGGCCAATAATAGTGATCGGGATTGGGCTATACATTCTGGCAAAGAACGTCGATGCGAGGGTCGGAAAATGAGCGACCAACCTGCGAGCGTCCCAACGGTCGATTCGACCCAGTCGCAAGTCACAAAGACTCGAGGCTCAATCCTATTTCCGATCCTGCTAATCGCGCTGGGTTTGATTTTCTTAGCGCAGACGTTGGGTTTTGTACCCTGGGAAGTTTGGGGGCAACTCTGGCGATTTTGGCCGGTTATTCTGATCCTAATAGGCTTAGACGTTCTGGTCGGAGGAAGAAGCGCACTTGGTAGATATATCATCGGCGCAATCGCGCTTGCGGCGATAGGTGGACTGCTTTTGATGGCGACGATATCACCGATGGCTTTTCCTAACTATGGAGTCCCACATCTTTTGACGCACGATGTGGAGGCCGAGTTGGGGACGGTCGAGAGCGCTACCATTCGGCTATCGACCGGTGCTTCGGATATTGAACTCTCGGAACTGGACCGCGAGAGCGACCTGCTAGCCGGCGGAGCGATCCAATCAAATAGGAACATCAACCAAAAAATGCGCCGTAGCGACGGAACAGGAGTACTTGAGCTCCATGGATCAGGGGAGGGAATCTTCGGCGGAGCAAACCAATTGTCTGACGAGTGGGACATTATGCTTACGCAGAAAGTACCTCTAAATCTGGAGTTCAGCTTTGGTGCCACTGACGCGACACTTGATCTGAGCTCACTCAGTGTGACACGATTCAAAGTGGACGCGGGTGCCAGCACGATCAACATCGTCGCGCCACAACTTGGTCACACGATGGGAACGATTTCCACAGGCGCGGCAGAGATAAATATCGAAATCCCCGAAGGAGTCGCGGCCAGCATCAGAGTCGACGGAGGCCTCAGCGCTATCGATATCGACCAATCGCGATTCCCTAGAGTAGGTGATAGGTTCGTGTCGAGGGACTATGAGAGTGCGGTGAATCGCATAGACTTGCGGATAGACAGCGGGGTCTCATCAATCACGATTCGCTAGAGCAGACCCTCCGTTTTGCAAAAGCAGTTGAGATATCTTTTGGATCTGCTCCCGGCAACTTGGAAACGAGAACGACCGATTGAGAGCTTCAGATGACGCCAGCGCTGCCCCGGACAATGCTGGCGTCGGGCCGGCCGAACGAATCGATTACTGCTGCAATGATTTTCGCAGCGCGTGCGATGTGACGTTCGCGAATCCGATCGACAGCGACTCGGGGTGGCTGCTGTACGGCACGGATTACGAGACGGTCAGCGTCGGTAGTCCAGAGATTCGTTTCTGGCCGGCGCGATTCTGCCCGTTCTGCGGAAGCAGTCTGAAGAGGGCGGTGGTGGTGCCGGCGCGCAGCGTTCGCCGATTCGGCCGGACTTGAGACACGCCGATTGAAGGACTCGGACTACTCGGCAATCCAGCTTTCATCCAGGTAGTAGTAGAGCACCTTTGGATCCATTAGGGTGCTAATGTCGTCGTGCCTAGACTCCAGCCAGTTCTTCCCGAAAATCAGAGCGCGCCGAAAGACGTCTGGAGTCAGATAGGCGGTCTCGACCTGAAACGTGGTGAGTCGGTCAATTTGGGCTCTAACCGACTCCTCGGAAGTCTCGTGCTTCCAACCCAAGAGCCAACCCCAATCGCCGAAGCTAGGCACGTTGTCGTGATAGGGCAACGTCCGGAAGCCGGCCGCTTCCAAGGTTCTTTGGATTCCGAGGTAGGTCTCGGTAGCGTGATAGGGAGAAGTTGCCTGTAGGGCGACCATGCCCGATTCGGCGAGAATTGGTCGGAGTTTCAGATAGAACTCCTTGCTGTAAAGCTTGGCGAGCTCTACCGAGCTTGGATCAGGAAGATCTATGAGGATGACGTTCCAGGCGCCGCCAACATCGGCGATGAATCTATCCGCGTCCACGGTGTAGACGTCAACGCTGGCTATCGGCTCGGAAATCTCCAAGCCGGCGGCGTCGAGCTCACGTGATTCCTGGTAGAGAGTAGTCCGCTCGCCGGATGCTTGCACGGCGGTGGAAGACCAAGCTCGGACGCGTGCATCGGCAAAGGCATCGTCGTTGAGCTCTCGCAACACAGGGTCTGTGGAAAAGAGGTCAATCATTTCGGGATCCAACTCGACCAGGGTCACGTGCTCAACGTCGGGGTACTTCAACACCTCGCGCAGGGCGAGGCCATCTCCTCCACCGAGAATCAGGACCCGACGATGGTCGGGCACCAAAGCCATCGCGGGGTGAACCAGCTGCTCGTGATAGATCCTCTCGTCCCGGCTCGAAAACTGCAGATTACCGTTTATGAAGAAACGATAATCATCCCTTCTGTTGTCGTAGGTCAGTACCAACCTTTGATAGTTCGTCGTCTTCGCCAGGACGATTGGAGCGTAATAGAGTCTCTGCTCGATACTCTGATTCCAGCCGCGGTTGTTTAGATATCCGTACGCCAGCGCGAATACCGTAATGGCGATCGCAACTCCCACTACCCAACGATGGGAGATCAGGCGCTGTCTCCAGAAGTACCAGAACGCCAGCGTCGCCACGAGGAAATTAAGGCCGGCGACAATGAAGCTAATTTCGGTCAGGGGGAATAGCCTCAGTAGCAGGAAGTTAAACGCAACAGCTCCCACGAATGCGCCAACGTAGTCCAGCGTGTAGATGCTGGCGATATTTGCCCCCAACTGCCGCTGGTATCGCTGGTTGATGCGAAGCACTAGAGGGATTTCGAATCCTATGAGGAATCCTATCGATATCACGAAGAAGTATTGAATGAGTTGAAAGTGGTGGAGGAGAGCGCCAAAGGCTGCGTATATGGCTATGGGGGCGAAGCCTCCCAGCCAGGCCAACAGAATCTCAACGACGATAAATTTCTCAACGAGGCCGCGGTCGCCGATCAGGCCTTGCACGGAGCCGGCAACTCCCATCATGAAGAGCATCAGCGCGATGATGATGACGAACTGCTCGATGGAGTTCCCTAGAATGTAGGTGCTTACGGTGCTAAGAATGTACTCGACGACCAAGCCGGATGCGCCGGTAAAGAACATGCATGAGGCGAGGAGGATCGTGGGCAGGTGGGTGCGGAAGGTTGGGCTCCGGGTGAGTTCTTGGGTACCGGGCGCTCGATCAGCCACGACTCGAGCTCTCGAAGGACGTTTCCGAGAATGAAGGTCCCGTTGACACATGCCAGACATCGCCGGCAGACCAAGGTATGAAGATCGTGGCGCCGGTTGGCGGGTCTTCTAAGCGATGGCCCAGGACTAGGGTTGGTTGCCGGTCTGCTGAGAGCGGGGGACAAGCCCCTCGCCTCGCGGAGTCTTCGACCGCGTTACATTTCCCATCCCCGCCCCTTCCCTTCTGGATTCCGGCTTTCGCCGGAATGACGAATTCGGCGCTGGGTAAGACGAGCCGCTTCCATTTTCGTACCAAAGACGAGATGGGGGGACGGGAACCTATCCCTGATCGGAGTCCGGGATGTAGTTTGGCACCGATCCCGCAATACGAGGGTTTGGACTGGGAATGGGTCGCGAACAATCTGGATTTTCTGACTCGTGCGGCAAGCTTTGGTCAGGTCACCTAAATGAGTGCGGCGCTAATTACCAGAGCTACGGCAATGATCGCCCCCTGGGCCATCACGATCGCGGCGACATTCTGGTCACGGGCAACCTCGGCCGCCAGGTTCGTGTTGGGAAGGAAAAGCCAATCAATGACCTTGCGGAAAAGGAGCAGGACCAAGATTCCAATGACCGCATAAATTGCGAAAGAAACAATGTCGTCAATCCAACTAACGAACGGGCCTGCGATGCTCGCCTTCAGAATAAAGCCCAGGGCGATCAGCATGCCGGCGACAGCGGTGCCCGCAGCGGGATTACCGCTCCTTATCTCGTGCTTGACGTCAAACGGCGTGATGAACTGGTACGCCTCGTAGAAAACGAGTAGTGCGATTTGGCCCAGGACCGCGAAGGCGATAACACTCAGGATGCCGTTCAGAAGGTCGGTGCTTTCACCTACGAATGCGCCGTAGAGAATAAGTCCTGTCGCGACAGTAGTCCCCGCCTCGACAAGACCCACGGCGACGTTGCCATTCTTTGCTTCGGTATCGTTATCGACCTTACCCAGAGTAACGTAATCGTTGAAGATGCGTGCCCCGGCGAGGAGTACGACTGCGAGAATCCCATCGACTACCAAAGCTGTTAGGTCAGGCACGAATCCCTGGGGCGACCCGGAAACCGCACCGACCATGGCGATGGCGATTGCCAGGTAAAGCCCGGCTCTCCGCAAGCCGACGGCAAGATTGCTCCGCTCCTCCACCTCTTCATCAGTGTCGAAGTGCGTCCGCCAGTCGCGCCAGAGTTTCATGAGAAACATGAACACGAGGACGACCACGATGAATACCAGACCTTGCCAAAGCTGGTTGACCTCTTGCAAAAGGTCTAAGTTAGACACGAGCCACCCTCCCTTGTTTTTTCGGAGACTCCGAAGGTAAGACGGGCAATCGGAGAATTACTTGCCGGCGCGGCTGGGGCCGCCACCACGTGCGGCCGGGCCTGCTCCGCGCACCGACGCGGCCTGCCTTTCGAATCCGCCCGTTCTCGCCCAAGTTGAATTCGAATATCTGGTTCCGGTGTTCTGCGAGTAAGTCCCGTACCTGTTGGGGTCGCCGGCGGGGCCATAATAGGGTCTCTGGCCGTAGTATCCACCGCGCCAGCCGTACCAGTCATTGTAGTAGTAGGGCCTGTGCAGGAGCGTGCTGAAGAATAGGTAGGGCCCAAACCAATCCCAGAACCGGTTACCCTGGTTGTCCTCCATCCACTGGCCGTACTTGGGATTTCCGACGTAGGCCAATCCTGGAGGCGACGCTATATTAACGACCTCTTCCTCATACGAACCGTAGGGTTTCGTAACAATGTCCATACCGAGGTTTTCCAAGTTGGCCTCGAAGAACTCCCAGGTCACCGGCTCCCATTCAGTTTCTCGACGTTGGCCATTCTCGGTGATGATGTACTTGTGGAAGTAGCTGGCCGGCGCGTCTTGCAACCAGAACTCCGCGGTGTCGTCGCCACGAGGCCAGGACTCGGTCGGGTCTATACCCAGAGCATTCCATCCCGCCTGGTCCATCTCGACCCGGAAACTGGTCCCACCAAAAAATCCGGTGTTTATCCTCGCGAGGATGAAGAAGTCAGCAATTGACGCGATTGATTCGTAGGTTGCTTGGTCCACTTCCCGTGCACTGTAGTAGTGAGTGTGTTCCGCAGCGTAGTCGGACGTGTCATTCCAGCTAGTGCGCCCCACGATTATGGAGTAACGCACATCCATGTCGACGAGCATCTTCGAGTAGCTGTGGCCAAGTTCTGCCAGCTTTTCTCGGAGTTCTCTGTCCTGATCCTGGATCAGTGCGAAATTCTCGGCCACGAGTCGGGTACTATCTCCCAGCGCCGCATAATCGGGGTCTGCCGAGCTGATCTCGTTTCGCGCGACTTCGGCCGCCTTTTGGGATGCGTTGTAGAGGTCGCGTACGGGCACTAATCTGGCGGTAAGGTCCGCCTCTTTGTCCGGATAGTCGCCTTTGGCTTGATTCACAACCGTGACGAGGTCATCGAAAACTACCTTGGTCAAACCAAGATCCTTCTCGGCCTCGTCCACCCATTGGGGGCCCTGGGACCTCGCGTCGCCGAGAAACTGTATGCGATTTCCGGGCCTGGCAGCCTCTTCCCTGGCATCTCTGATCGCCAGGCCGAGCCGGTCCAGATGAACACGCAACTCCTCCGTATCGTCGGGACTATTGCGGTCGAGGAGCGGCTTTACAGTCTGTTCAAAGACAGAGGAGGCATTTGCCAGCCGGGTCAGAGCTGCTTGAAAATGCGAATCCCAGTTCTCCCGTTCGTCATATCTCTGGAGGAAGTCGCGGTATTCAGATGACTGTTTTATCGCCTGAAAGCTATCAGAAAGCTCTCCGACTCGCTGTTCCGCCTGAGTGATCTGATCGGGGATCGCCTCGGCCAGGTCCCGGAGCCCTTGAGGCAGACCAGCGCACCCTGCCAATAGGGTCACCGCCAATATTACGGCTATGGCCGACAGTAGGCATGTAATTGGCCTATTCATAGCGGTTCGTTCCGGTAGACAGTTCAGAGTTGCTGATTACGATGGTCTCCTCGTTGGGGTAGGAGTGTGCTGTTCTAATAACAAGGGACGCAGCCATTTCATCGATAAAACCTGTGACGACTGTCGTCGCGGGCTCTCGGTTGCCACCTTGGGGAAAATCATAGCTTAAGCAGAACCCGCCGGAGTCAACGCTCTCCATTTCCATCCTACTGATCTCCGCGGAACCTTCTGTCCAACCCTTTGCTGAAGCCCAGAAACCGTAGGTGAGCCCCTGGTCGAACGTGACGCGGACAGAATCCGTGACCTCGCTGAGCCGTCCAGAAAATGCGCACCTACGCGGCGTGCTGACCTCTCCGCAAGCAAATATTTCGTGTAGCCGCAAGTCGGCAATCTGAAAACACACCGCGTGACTGGTGCCAATGATCATTGCCCGCATGGCGACTTCAGGCGAAATTCGCAGGACATCGGTCTTAAAGATCTGAAACTGAGACAGGTCAAATTCGCCTTCAATTACGCAAAGCCGGAGATCCCGAGCAGACTGCTCGGAATATTTCAGGCTGTTGGACAATAACGTCTCCATGCGATTGGCACTTCCTGATACCGGCAGAGCGTGCGTATTAGAGCTCAATTGGCGGCGTGGTACGACGCGTCGAAGACAACCAAGCTAAGTTTAGAGGAAATGTAAGGAAAAGATGTGGAGATTCTGTAAAAGGGAAGGGGCACACAGCCGGATCGCCTGAACGGGACGCACGCGAGATACCTGTGGTTCACTTGCGTTTGATGATGTCCTTGATAGCGCGGGCCGGCAGGGTAAAGCCGGCGAAGACTTCGTATTCCGGCTTGCCGGGATCGCCATAGTCTTCTATACCGACGAAAAGGCGCTGGTCTTCGCTCCCGGGAATCGGGCCGGAGTAGAAGTCCCAGTACTCATACTCTTCGCCATCCTCGCCGCTGTCGTCATCGTGTTCACTCAGATAGTAGGTGACGCCGTTGAGGGTGAACTTACTGACGTCGCGCTTTGACGTGCTCAATAGCTCGTGGGAGATATCGGGGAATTTCTTGTCGAGACGGATGTCGATGAGGATTTCCGGCTCGCCATCTTCTTCCTCGTACTCGACATAGGCGTTTCTGCCTTCGATGCTTTCGACAAGGTACTCCCAACTGTAGCTATATTTGTACCTCTTCTTAACCGTGAACGGACCCTCGGAAAGAATGTTGAAGTTTGGGATGGGAAAGCCGGTGACGAGGTAGGCATCGTGGAAGTCAATGATATCGCCCTTCCTGAGGGTTTTGAGATCAGAGGCGGAAATGTCGTCCATCGGTGTTCCTTATCACATGCCCAGCTTTTTTTTGAGGTCGTCGATCCGTTCCGTGTTTGACTCACCGGATGCGCCGCCGCCAGGCAGCGCTTTTTCCAACTCGTCGTCAAGACTGGAAGTTCCCTCGGCGAGCTCTCCGTAGGCTTGGGCGCGCGCTTCGCCTTCATCAACCTTCTGCTTCATTCGTTCCAACATGGCAACGGTTCCTGACGAGTCCGCGCCGGCCATAACCTTGTTGATCTTCTCTACCGACTTCGCGGTTTGGGCACGGGCCTTCAGGGTTGTCAGCTCATTCTCGTAAGTGCGAATCGTGGTCTTCAACTGCTCAATCTTTACGGTCAACTGGGCGGCCATCGCCTCCTGACTCTCGGCGTCCTGCTCGAGTTGAGGGAGGCCTGCTGCGATAGTTTGAGCTTCGCCGAGCGCCTTGGCGGCCAGCTCCGCGTCGTCTTCGCCGGAACGCTCCTCCAACAATGACGCCTTATTCACATAATCTTGGGCACGCCGCCGCTGATCATTGAGCCTCTTTCTTGCCTGAATTGCGTTGGCCTTGACCGCAGCCAACGCGCTCACGCTTTTCTCAAGATCATCTCTGAGGTCTCGAATTCCTTGCTCCGTCATCTTGACCGGGTCCTCTATTTTGTCGAGAGCGCTATGAACTTCTGCTTTTCCGATCCCGAACACTCTTTGGAAAAGTGACACTTAGTTTCTCCTTCCGGCTTCAATTACAAACGACGTTTCTTATCTGAGCATCTCTACCAGTTGATCACCGTGCTCGGCAACAGCGAGAGACAGGGCATCTAATGAGCCCTCAAGTTCGTTTGGATCAAGATTCGCAATCTGCAGGGTGTCCGTCCAAATGATTCGTTTGCCTTGCCTTCCCACAGCATATGCTCCGTGTACCAAGTCCAAGTTCATGGCGAGCAGTTGCCGAAAGTCAGTCTGCGGGGTGATGAGACCCATTACCTGCTCCAGTCTCAGTATGTCGTCCTCGCAGTCCACCACCAGGTTCAGGATGCCTCGATCTTCGTCGGTAATGACGAACAGCGTCGCCTCAGGGTCCTCGTTATGGGGGACAAATCCGAGATCAACGACCATAGCCTTGACGCCTTCATAGTGCGACATGAATCAGTTCTCCGTACATAGGCTTAGGACACGCTTCAGGGTCCACGAAACGACGATTTCTCGCAATGCGCCTTTGTGAGATTGAATGGTTTAGTCACCGGGTTGAATGCTTCTTCCCCCTGACTCTTCAATTACCATTATGCCATTTATCCGAACAATGTTTGCGCGCCGACTTGGTAGAGTCTGGAGAGAGGTCATCCAATCTGAGTCACGAGGTACTCCGGGGCGAACAAATGGTCCATCATTCCCTGCGACTTCAAACGAGGGAGTTGTCCCTCTCGGACACTGGTGTCATTCGCATTCCTGAAGCGGGAGACCATGCTTCCGCAAGCTGACTTCCTTCTCGATCTCTGACTTTCCTGCCTATGCAGCGGCTCCACCCACCAACCGCTAGTCAATTTGCGGTTAACCGGAGGTACACCACAGCAGTAACGAATAGAAGATACCACAACATTAATTCTAGGTGAACGGACGATTGTTCAGGTCGCATTTGACCGAGCGTCCGCGATCAGGAGGCGCCGCATTTATTAACGCGACTTTAATGGTCTTAACCTCTCACGAGCAGCCGGCAAACGTGCTATAACAGTTGGCGCATTTACGTGAGAATAACCTAAAGAGGCAGATGTACGCAGTGGCGAAAGGGTTGGATAAGAGCGGCTCTCGGATGGGCCGTAGGACCTTTTCTAAGCTGGCTTTGGCGGCTGCCGGCAACGTGGCTCTCGCCTCACTGTTACCGTCCACCGTTGGCGCCTTCGAACTCAACGACTCACAGCCGCCGGCGGCGTCCTCTCACCAACAGTTTATCGCGACAATCTACGAGATTGCGAGGCGCACCGGCAAGCAGGAATTCCTGTCTTCTTTCAAGGAGCTCATGCTGGAAACCGCGCAGTCATGCGTCTTGGACGCCGGAGACTGGGTGATCCCAAGTAGGTTCTTCGAGTTTTACTTCTTCTCGCGGGATTCGTATTGGGTCCTGGGGGCCCTGAAAGACTCCAACCTTTCCGAGCAGGCGGTAGCGAAGTTCGCCGACGACCAACTGATGAACTTGGACGGGCATATCGCGACAGCTCTCCTCCGCGACGGCTCGCGACCGCCGTTTCGCGATCGTTTCGAAGAGAGCACAATGATGTTCGTCCTCCACAACTATCAGCTTGCGAGGCTTGGCGGAACGCCAAACATCGATGCTTTGTCGAGAGCCTACGAGTTCCTGCTGACACATATCAAGGATGGCAGCTACGTGACGACCGGGGAGACGAGACTGCCCCTGGTAGAAGGCGGACTTAACGAGATCGGAGCCTACCACTATTGGGCGGATACGTTCAGGCCGGCAGGCAGGCCGGTAGCGACTGCGGAGGTCATCACCTACAACCAGGGATTGCTGTGCGTAGCTCTGAGATGCCTGGAAGAGATGAACGTCGAGATTGATACCGAGCTTCGAGGGTTAGCCGAAGAGACATATGGCGGGATGACCAATGCCGAGGATCGGGTGTCTTTGCCACAGAGGCGTGGTTCCACGATCATCGATGTAGCATCGCTGGTAGGAGAGGCCCTATCCCTATTCTGGTTTGACGCCCCGATACTGTCGAAGGAGCGGGTGGAGGCGACGTTTAATAGGTTCGCCAAGGTCTACTATTCGGACGGCAGTTTTTTGGGTTTCAAGGTGATCAGCGACTACTACGGGGGGTATCGGCCGGATAGCGAGTTCATCGTTCCTCAAGTCAATCGTCCGGGGCACTATCATCATGGGGGTAGTTGGCTACTCTACGACGCCTTAGCCCTTTACGCCGCTAGTAGACACAACGTCTCGGGCGCATCTGAACTGTTCTTCCAACGGCTTCAGTCTGAAGTACGATACTCGTGGGCATCGCACGAGTTCATTAGCACGAGTCCGGATAGCCTCGGATTCACGGAAAGCGCACGTGACGCCTACGGCTGGAATACGTTTGTCTTGAACCTACTGCCCTAGCGAGTCTCCGCCACATCATTGACACGATAATCTCGCACCCTTGCCAGTCCTCTCGAATGATTGCCCGGCGAGTGTACGGCTTACCGGCTAACCCGGCCGGGCCGGATTAGGCGTAAACCGGCTGGCGCCATTCAGGGAAGCGCGAATCGTTCGCTCTAACCAGTTCGTTGAAAATGTCGGCCAGTCTCCGGGTCAATGGACCTATCACGCCATCGCCGACTTGATATTCGTCAACGGAAATAACGGGCCTGATCTCGGCATTTGTTCCACAGAGGAACATCTCTTCAGCGATATACATTTCGGTCCGGTCAACTTCACGCTCATCGACGGGAGTGTCCAGAACCTCTGTGGCTATCTTGATGACATTTTGGCGGGTGATGCTTTCGAGGATGCCGCTGGTCACCGATGGCGTGATCAGCCGGCCGTCGCGGACGATGAAAACGCACGCAGTCGCTGATTCGGCCAGCTTGCCAGTGGCGTTCAGAAGAATCGGCTGATCATATCCCCTCAAGTTTGCCTCCAGCAAAGCCAAGCGGCTGTTCTGGTAGTTCGAGATGCCCTTTACGCGGGGAGACAACGAGTTGTCGGAGATTCGAGTCCAAGAACTGACACCGGCGCGTAGACCGATCTGCCGGCCTAACCATGACTTACGCTCAGCGGTCGTCATGAAGATGGACGTCCGACTTTCGGTCCAAGTCCCGAACCAGTCGGCATCGGGCTGATAGGCGACGGGCCGGACGCGACAATCTCTGCGGTATCCGTTGGCGCGCAGCAACCCTAGAGCTCCTTCCGACAACTCGTCGGGCGTCAGGGCGGTCGGGAGACGCATTACTTTCATCGATTGGGCTAGCCGAGCGAGGTGATTGTCTAGCTGAAGCACATACAGCTGCCGGTGGTCCGGGTTCCAGTAAGCGTTGATGCTGTCGAACACGGCCGCAACCGTGGACCAGCCCAGATGGGAGATATGCACTGTCGCCTGATCCCACGGGGTCAGTTCACTATCGATCCAGATGAACTTATCGGGAGTTGAAGCCATTATTCTGCACCGCCGATTGCGTTACCGGTTGGCAAGTATAATCGATGAGTGTTCGAAGGATGGCGTTCATTTGCAACGCCTCAGGAGTCCAAAGACGCGCGGTTGGCGGGACGCATCCGCTGACCGGCCCGCTGTGGCAAGGTTTGGGGAAACTTAAGGAGGACCGATGCAAGGTCGTATCGAAGTACACGACAAGGCCCTATTAGAGCTGATTCCCTCAGACGCAGTGCCGGAGCGAGTTGCCGGCGGTTTTGGCTTTACCGAGGGGCCGGTTTGGCGTGGCGACCATCTCCTATTCAGCGACATAAGGCGCAATCGCACAGTGAGGTGGCAACAGTTGCCTGAGGGGCCGGAGGTGACTACGTTCAGGACCGATGTGGGCAAGGGTAACGGTCTGACATTGGACTTGAGCGGCAGGTTGCTGACTTGCGAGGGAGATTCACGTCGGGTATCGGTGATGGAGTCTGATGGAGAGCGTCATACTCTGGTAGACCGATACCGGGGAAAGAGGCTGAACGGACCGAATGATGTCATCGTGGGCTCGACCGGCGATGTTTACTTCACCGACCCCGCGTGGGCTCTTCCTAATAGGACGGACGGGAAGGAGCTGACCTTTAACGGTGTCTTCAAACTCGCCCCAGACGGTTCGTTGTCCGTGGTCGCGGACGATTTCGACCGGCCGAACGGGTTAGCACTCTCTCCGGACGAATCGACTCTGTACATCGATGACAGTGGGCGACAGCACATACGGGCGTTCGAGGTTAGAGATGATGGCACGCTGGCCAATGGCCGACTCTTTCTCGACATGGAGTCGATTGAGGAGGGCGTTCCGGATGGGATGAAAGTGGACCGGTCGGGTAACGTGTATTGCACCGGCCCTGGGGGTTTATGGGTCATAAGCCCGTCGGGCGAGGTGTTGGGCCGTATTATCCCACCCGAAATACCTGCAAACGTGGCGTGGGGAGGCGAAGGGTGGTCCGACCTCTTCATGACGGCACGCACGAGCGTGTACCGACTACGGACCCTGGCGACGGGCATCCCCGTGCCGGCTACTCGGTAGGGACAATTCCAGCGCGCGCTCGCGGTCGATCGCTAAACGACAGCATCGAGCGCAAAATTTGTGACGGGTGTAAAGCCGGGCACAGGTATCGACCTACCGGCCAGAGATCCTACTGCCGATAGCCCTTTCGGTGGGTGCGCCCCCTGTACAGACAGCCGTTGTAACCGGTTACATAGAGCGTTTGAAGGTCGGCGTCTCCGAACGAACAGTTCGTAGGGGTCGTTGGGACCGGATGGTCCTCCAATACTTCGCCGGATGGGGAAAAGACGGCTATCCGGGCGCCGGGCCCACTTTGCGGCCATCCACAAGCTGCCACTATGTTGCCTTCTTCGTCGATTCTCATCCCGTCAATGCCCCGATGCGGGCCAAAGTCGTGCAATATCTTTGGCTCACCGAGACTGCCATCGGTTTGGACACGGTACGCGCGCAATTGGCGCTGACCCCTAGGCACTTCCGGCGCCTCGGCAACGTACAAGGTTGCCTGGTCGGGCGAAAAGACCAAGCCATTGGGACAGAGGGTGTCGAATGTTGCGCGAGTGATACTGTAGCTGCCATCAGGTTGAGGATCGAGCCGGTAGACTGACTCGTGATCCAATTCCATGTTTTCTCTGTCGTAATAGCACGGGTCAGTGAACCAAATACGGCCCTTGTTATCCGCGACTATGTCATTGGGTTGGTTCAGCCTTCGACCGTCGAAATGGCTGGCCAGGGTTACTCTTTGCCCGTCTTCCTGATAGCGCGCGACCCGCCGGCCAACTCCCTCGCAGACCAAAAGGTTTGTCTGCTGGTCCAAGAACATGCCGTTGCCTTTGCCAGTGTCTCGGGCGAAAACGCTGCATTCGCCAGTGGATGGATCGAAAGACTTGATCTCGCTATCAAAAGTTGCGGTGAACAGCAGGCGTTTACCGTCCCAAACCGGCCCCTCGGTGAGATTGAATGGGCCGGCGACCTGTTCGAAGCTCCACTCCATCAATTGCCTCCGTTGCGTCCGAATTCACTTGGTCCGGGCACCAAATGCCCACACCTTACAATGTTGGTAGTCCTCATCCTAGGGAACTTTCGTACCTTTGATCGGGTGTTCGAGACGACCCACTAATTCCCCCAATGTTGTCGGCGAAGGGTATTGAGGAAGACACGATGAATCCACTGGACAGGAGCTTCAATCCACCCGCGATCTCCATGCTACCATCGAATGCGTTCGCCAAAACTGGAACTGAAATGAGACGTTGGTAGCGCATACGGGATTCGAACCCGTGATCTCCGCCTTGAGAGGGCGGTGTCCTAGGCCGCTAGACGAATGCGCCCTGAACTAAGTGGTGGGCGATACTGGACTCGAACCAGTGACCTCCACGATGTCAACGTGGCGCTCTAGCCAGCTGAGCTAACCGCCCACTCCAGTACATGAGTGTTGCCGCTAGGCGAAGTATAGCGCTCCGACACGCCGGTGGTCAAAACACAAAGGGGACCGCGAACAAGCGGCCTGTCCTAAGCCGGGGACAACGGACAGCGCCACAATCCCTCCTCCCTACCCATTTGGAATTCGGTCTCTTATCGGGGTACGGAGCAGGCTGGTCGGCCGTAGTCCCAAAAGGCCTAGTGAAGGCCGCACAAGGTGACGAGGATCGCCCGTCTCAGGCGGACCAGAGGCGTGGTTGGGACCAAGTGCCGGGCGTTGGGGAATTCTCCTACCCCTAGACTCCGGCTTTCGCCGGAGTGACGAGTTGTGAGGCTATTCTCCTAGTGATCGCTCATGTCGGCAGGGGCCGGCACACCAAGGTATGAAAATCGGGGCACCGGTTGAAGAGTCTTCTCTAAGGTGGCTCGGGACCAGGGTTGGTTGCCGGACCGCCGGGAGCGGGAGGAATTTTAGCGCGGGAGTTTGTCTCTCGCCTCTGGTGCGCCGCTGTCCGTCCGGTTCAAGTAGCAGTCTTGGGGCTTGGGAACAGACGCGCCTATCGCCGGGTGCACCCTCAAGCCGGTGTCAGCCCGCGTTAGCCCTGCGAAGACTCCAGCCGGCCGGCGCGCTCCAGTATCCTCCAGAAGGCATAGTCCGCGTGATGCACTATCGTGTTCTCCAGGCCGCGCACCACCAACTCTCCCTCGCCGGAGTGACAGCCGGCCGCGTGCGCGACCGCCTCCGGCAGGCCGACCGTGAGGGCTAGGTGCACTCCATACGCTGGGTGGCGGATCGCGGGAAAGCCGGACGCGCCCGGGTCCGCTCGCCATCTCTCCTGATTCGAGGGGCTGAACTCGAAGGGCTTTCCCAGGTCGTGGCACAGGGCGCTGGCAATGAGCAAATCGCGATCGATTCCCACGTCGCCGACGACGCGTTCCAACTCGTCAGCCAATCCCAACGCCATTCTCGTGACGCCGCGGATATGGTCTGATTGGGTGCCTTCCAGCATTGCCGGCGTGTCCGGATTCCCCGAAGCCCGTATCTGGTCTATGCTCGTGAACTCGGTCTGGGACAACCCCAGGGCCCACGCGTCCACGACCTTGCCACGCAGGTCCTCGTCTTCGATCTCAAGAACTTCCGGCAGGCTGCGGCATACGCCGGCTTTCAACTCTTCTAGACTTGCCATCTGTAGCTACTCCTCAGATTTGTAAATGCGTGTTCAGGTCGGCACATGGATCATCTGCTCCAACTTATTCTGGATTGGTTGCATATTTGGGCGGTTTCAGGTCTCGCATTGCCTCATATGCCTTATCGGCCTTGTGGACGCCCTAAACCACCTTGACCAAGGGATGGCAACCACAAGGGCATTCACTCCAACTAATTCACTTTCAGGATGTTTGCGGTGCGGGAGAGCCCCCGCCCCAAGGGCGACGCGTGCGTCGCCCCTACGACTGCCCTCAGTCCCTGGGGCAGGTTTCGGGTACGTACCGTTCATGCAACCCTGATTCTTACCCTCACCGCCCGAACTAGTTGGACAAGATGGCACATGGATACGCCCCGACTTTATCGCGGAAACGCTTCCCTGACGCCGCCATCGACCGGCAGCATGCTGCCGGTGGTCTTCGATGAACGATCGCTGGCGAGGAACAACGCCGCCTCCGCCACGTCTTCGGCCGTCACCTGCACGCCAAGCAAACTCCGGCGGCGGTAGTGGTCCTCCAACTCAGATGAAGGTAATCCGTAGGACCGCGCCCTTACCTGCCGCAACTCGTCTGACCACAGATTGCTCGTCGCGAAAACCGCATCGGGATTCAACATGTTTGCCCTGATACCGAACTCCCCTCCTTCCATCGCGACTATACGGGCAAGCTGCGCCTCCGCCGCCTTGGCCGCGCTGTAGGCGCCGAAGTCCTTGCCCGGCGCGACCACGTTCTTTGTCGCCACGAAGACAATATTGCCGCCAAGTCCCTGCCTTTTGAACAAACGAATAGCGGCCCGAGCAGCCAAGAAATGGCCGGTAGAGTTCACCGCGAAATTGCGTTCCCAGTCCGAGAGATTCAGCTCGTCGATCGGCGCGCAGGTGGAAATGCCGGCGTTCGAGACCAGTATGTCGATTCCACCGTATGCCAAGCACGCCGTCTCGAATGCCCGTTCGACCTCCGTCTCATTGGTCACGTCCATGCAGCAGGCAATCGCGACGCCTGAACCCTCACTCTCGTTTATGGCCTCTGCGACAGCGCTTGCGCCTGCAGCATCTATGTCGGCGACCACCACCTGGGCACCGGCAGATGCGAGCCGAAGGGCGATTGCCTTGCCGATCCCGCTTGATCCGCCGGTCACGAGCGCCACTCTGCGTGCCAACTCGCGTTCCGGCGGAGCCAGAGTCAGTTTGTACAGCTCCAACGGCCAATACTCAGCCCGAAACACCTCCTCCTCCGGCAGTGACCGGTAGCGAGAGACACCCTCCGCCGACGCGATGATTTCGATTGTATGGAGGTAGATCGAACGAACCATCTCTTCGGAGGCAGGATCTTTGCCGATTGTCCACATACCGATCCCAGGTACCAGTACCACGCGTGGTGTAGCCGGAAGCACCGGCTCGTCTCGCCGCCAACGTGCGACGTACTCGCGATAGCGATTCTCGTACGTTTCGAGAGATTGGCCCAGGGCGCGCTGAAATTCTCCGATGTTCGTGGGATCGTCCGTTTCGACCCACACCGGCCAGTTCTTCGTACTCAAGATGTGGTCCGGCGTCGCCGCGCCCTCCAGCGAAGCTGTGGCTGCACGCTCGTCTCCCACGAAATCCAAGACTCGGGGATCATCCGTGTACCGAGCAATTACGCGCTCGTCACGGCTGAGGGCTCCACGGATAATCGGCGCGATCCGGCCGGCGGCGATCCGTCTCGAATCAGGGTCAATGCGATATCTCGTTCTCGCGGCAAAGACTCGCTGGCCATGGCTTTGAGTCGAAACGTACTCCTCCGCCTCAGTAACGAGTCGGATATGGGAGCGGTAGCTCTCCTCCACGGATTCTCCCCATGTCACGAGACCGTGGTTCAGTAGAATCACTCCTCTCGCGGCCGGATTCTCCCGTACTGCCCTTCCGACTTCCTTTGACAGCAGGAAGCCGGGCCGGCGGTAGGGAATCAAGATGACCTCTTCGCCGTAGAGATCCTTGAGCAATGCCAGGTGATCGGCCGTGTTAGTAATAGACAGAATCGCATCGGCGTGGGAGTGCGCCACGCTCACCGCCGTCAGAAACGCGTGCAGCAAGGTTTCGATCGAAGGCCGGCGAGATCCGGGCTCCATGAGGCAGTTTCCGAGATACGCCACCATATCTTCGTCCGACATGTCGTCTTTCTCGAACAAAGGCAAGACATCATCCAGACGGACGCCGGGGAAGTCGCTCCTTTTCGCTGTCCTCAGGTCTGAGCCGCTGCCTTTGATCCTCAAGACTCGGACATTGCGGCCCCGGAAATCAACCTCGTCACGTTTGATCGAGGTGTTGCCGCCACCGCGAAGCACGAGCTTCGGATCGGCGCCAATCAGGCGCGACTGATGGACAAGCGCGTCGAGATCGTCCGGCTGAATGCCCGCAGGTTCAGACCAACGGTCCTTCATCGGGTCCGCATCCTGTCTTCGACCCTCATCGTTGGTTTTGAGCGGCCGGCTCCGCGAGCAAATCCGCCGGCCACTCTCCTGGTCTGAAGATGCCCCTCTCGGTGATTATCCCCGTGATATAGCGAGCCGGCGTCACGTCGAAAGTAGGATTCAGCGCCGGCGATTCTGGCGATGTGACGCGTATCTTGCGCCAAACGCCCTCCTCGTCAGGTCCGGACTGGAAGAAGACCTCATCCTCAGAGCGGTGCTCGATCGGGATGTGGTCGCCGCTCGAAATTGCGAAGTCGAATGTCGACAGCGGCGCCGCCGCGAAGAAGGGAATGCCGAACTCATTCGCGCAGATCGCCTTTTCCAACGTTCCCACCTTGTTGGCGATATCGCCGTTCTTCGCTATGCGGTCGGCGCCAGTGATCACGAGATCGACTTCTCCCCTGCTCATCAGGTGACCGGCGGCATTGTCGGCAATTATCTGATGCGAGACGCGCTCGTTCTGAAGCTCCCAGGCGGTCAGTCGGGCTCCTTGTGAACGCGGCCTCGTCTCGCTCACCCAAACGTGGACACGGTTGCCCCGGCCGGCGCTGGAGTAGATAGGCGCGGTCGCGCTGCCGTAGTCCACATTCGCCAGCCAGCCGGCGTTGCAGTGGGTCAGTACCCGGGCGTTTTCCGGGATAATCTTCCTGCCGATTTCGCCCATGCGCCGGCTGGCGGCGACGCTGTCGTCTGCGAGTCTCCACGCGGTCTCAACCGCTGTGGTCGCGGCACATCCTCGGTCCCAGGCGGACCTGGCCTCGTTCCAAACCCTTTCCGTGGCGAAGAATAGATCGCGAGCGGTTGGGCGGGTAGCCTCGATCCGTTCTCGGGCCTGCCGGACGTACTCCCACAGATCCGATTGAGGAGCCTCACCGAACGCCTGGGCCATCGCGAAGCCGGCCGCCGCTCCGATCGCCGGCGCGCCGCGCACCGTCATGCGTTCGATCGCCGCCGCCGTTGCCTGGTGGGTCCTACACTCCTTGATCGCGAACTCGAAAGGGAGCAGGTTCTGGTCGATTAGCTGGACGATCCCGTTCGACATCCAAACGGTTCGATATGGTGTGCCGTTGACACGCATATTGGGAGGACCTCGTTTTGCCGTCGACAAACGCGTTGATCGCAGGTGGCGCTCATTCTATAACCGGCCCATCTCCTTGACCAAACGGAGGCTCGCCTCGGAGATCACGAGGGTCGTGGACGAGAAAGACGAACAGGAAGACGGCCAACAGCGAGATCACGACTGACATCCAGAACATCGCCGTGTAGCCGACTGCGTCCGCAATCAGACCCCCAATGATAGGTGCAGCAAAAGTCGGCGGCGCCAGCAGCAATCCGGCGAGTGAAGTGTAGGTGGGTTGCTGGCCGGCTGGGGCGTATTCCAACAGAATGCTGAAAGCGGATACGCCAATCGTCGCGTAGGAGGCACCAACGGCGACAAAGGCGAGATAAATAAGCCACCACGCCTCCGACGACAGCACAGCGGCCAGGCTTGCGAAGGCCATACTTCCTGTGCCGGCCGTGACCACAATCTTGTGGCCAAACCTGTCAGCCAACGTCCCAAACGCAACGCTTGATGCCATCTGTGTCGCCAACAGGGCAAAGTTGAATGCCCCCACCTGCCACTCGGCTAATCGTAAGTCGCTCAAGGCGTACACGGCATAGAAGCCGACTCCCATCGTTCCAAGACTTGCGACCCAACGAGCCGCGAGGAAGCGCGAGAGTTCGTTGTCTCTGCGAAGTATCTTTGGCAACCGGCCCAGGTATTCGCCGAGACTGACTGAAACGTGGTCGATACTCAGGTCAGGTTCACGTATCCGGAACAAGAACGCGAACCCTACCCATAGACAGGCTGCGCCGATTGCCAAGCAGGCAGCATAGTTGATCGGATATGGCAAGCCGTTGATCAGAAACCCGACACCGGCCGAAGCGAGCAGGCCCAAGCCGGCGCCTATCGTGTTGCTCCAGGCAAAGAATCGGCCCCGGATGTTTACCGGTACTATTTTCGTGATTATGCCGAACCATCCCGGCAGTACAACTCCGCCGACCAGTGACATCGAAGCTAGCGACAGGATCAGTAATACAAGCGCCAGTCCGGGATTGTTAGTCGCGAGCAACAGGATGGCGACAGCCCCGAGCGCCAACGGCAGCCGCTCGAAGACCGTGTACCGGGTAACGTATGGCAGTTTGCGGTTCAGTCCTTCGACATGGTTAGCCACCAGGACTCCAGGCAGGCTCCACCCAACCATGTGGATCGCGGGTATAAGGCCGATCAGTGCGTTCGACGCGCCCAGCCGTCCGGCCAAAGCCGGCAGGACAGTTGTGAAAGAAGCGAAACTCAAACCGGCTTGGAACATGCCGAACAGGCCGGCCAGGGCGACAAAGTTTCGTCGGAGATTCTGCCGGGCGAACCTGTCTATCTCGGCCTGCGATGGAGACTGAGCCATACCAGATGTTCCCTAGGGGGCGTGTAGTCTCCCGTCAGTTCGAATCCGGTCTCAAGCTGGACAACCGGGGATCGATTGGGCTCCCGGTCGCCATGTCCGCGACCAGCTTGCCAGTAATAGGCGCCAGCAAAATGCCGTTGCGGAAATGTCCGCTCGCCACAATCAAGTTATCGATCCCCTCTAGCTTGCCGACATAGGGCATTGTTCTGTCCGCACCAGGCCGCAGCGCTACTTGAGCACCCTTGAAGCTCCAATCGGACAGTGCCGGCATCGCCTCAAGGCCGGCTCTCAGCTGAGATGCGACTCCCTCTGTTGTGAGCCGGCAGTCAAACCCAACCTCCTCGACTGTCGCACCGACGAGAATTGTCCCATCGGCTCGCTGGTGAATATACGCTTCCGGCGCCTGTACGATTACGCTCATCGCCTGTTTGTGCGTATGCAAATGCACGACCTGTCCTCGGACCGGACGAACAGGGAGCCGGCGTCCTACCCATTCACCGGCTAGACCTGTCCACGGCCCCGCGGCTAGAACCACCAAATCGGCAGCCAAGTCACCCTGGCTGGTAGTCACGCCCAGCACTCGGTTCCCTTCCATTTTGATCCCGGTGACTAGCCGGCCTTCGCAGACACGAGCTCCGGATCGCTCAGCAGCGAGCGCCAACCCGTGAACGAAGCGCGGTGAGTTCACTTGACCCTCTTTCGCGACCAGTACCCCGCCGACGTAGCGCGGGTGAGCGAAAGGCCACAACTCCCGCAATTCTGCGGTGTCTATCATCATTGGAGCGTCTGGCATCCGGGCAAATTGATTTGCGAACACTCTGTACTGGTCCAGCTCCGCTGGGTCGTCAGTCACCGTCAATACTCCGCATTGCAGGTATTCAATGTCATATGCGGCTAGTTCGCGTATTTCTTCCGCCAACCTGGGAAACATTTCGTGGCTGGACCTGACCAGGCCCCTGTATGGATCGTCTTCCTCTCCGTCCAGGTAGTGCAAAAGGGCGCCTCCTCCGACTCGAGAGGCGTGGGATCCGATCAGGTCTCGTTCCAATAGCGTCACCGACACTCCGAGTTTGGCCAGGTGAAAGGCTATCGAGCAACCGATAACTCCCCCGCCCACAATGATCACGTCGTTGGATTTGCCCAAGTTATGCTTCTCCGTCAAAAACTTTGCGCCGAGTCATACACCACAGTATTCGAGGGCAGCGAGCGCGTACATCTGGGTGATGTGTACCAGCTGTTTCACATTGATGCGTTCCAGGTCGGAATGCGCCGTCTCATGTGCTGGCCCGTAATATAACGCCGGCACGCCAGTTTGGTTGACGTACAGGTTCGCGTCGCCGACAAGGCCCATGCCAATAATCTCTGGTACGCTGCCAGTCAATCTCTTGCCGGCCGCCTGAAGCGAAGTTACCAAGGGGTGCGTAACTGTAGTCTCGAAGGGCTCACGGGCCCCTTGCAATTCGACCGTACCACTAAGTCCATGCGAGCGAGCGGTCTCGTCGCAAATCATTGTTAGCTCTGCGCGTATGTCGTCCACGTTGCGTCCCGGCGTCCATCGCCGCGTCCCGGTGACCACCACGCTCGCGGGCAGGCGATTGGGATAGTCGCCGGCCGAAACCATGCCCACGTTCACCTGGTCGCGCCCGGCCAGGGGATGGCCCGGCTTCGCGGAGAGCCGTTCCTCGAGGTCATCCAGCTTATTCAGTAGACTTGCAACCGCTCTAATCGGGTTGGATCGAAAGGGTACCTTTATAGTATGGATTGGCCCGCGATCGTCCGCCAGAGTAATCCTGAACATCGCACAGCCCAGGCTCGCGGTCCAGATCTCCGCCGGCCCCTCGACGATGAGGATTGCGTCCGGCCGGATTGCCCGCTGATTGATTCTTTCGATTAGCCTGAGTGGGCCTTCCTTCTTGCCCACAGGCGACTCGTGGCCGATCACGCCTGTCAGCCACAGGTCACCCTTCAGCTTTACTCCGCTTCGGATGATGGCGCGCACCGCGTGAACCATCGCGGTCAGGCCGCCCTTCATATCCTCCGCTCCACGACCGGTGATCCAATCGCCGTCACGGCCCGGAACTATACAATTCCCTTCAGGGATGGTATCGAAGTGGCCGTTGAATAACAGGCACGGTCCTTGGCCGGCGCCGGCCAGCCGCGCGCTTACGTTGGACCGTTCCGGCTCGACCTCGTCATATTCCGGCTCCAGCCCGCTTTCGCTCAGCAATCCGGCGAAGAAGTCAGCGCCGGGACCTTCGGCTCCGGTCTCGCTCTTTACCGCCACAAAATCAAGGCAGTCCTGGACGAGTCGCTCCTCGTCGATCTCTGCCAATACATGCCGGTAAACCGATTCCGAAATCACTATTCGGATCTCCAACTACTGCTGAAAACAGCTACACAGGGCCCCTGTGCCCGGGTTGCCGATTATATTCCCTACAACACAATATGCGGGTGACCGTTTCGCCGGACCCAGGGTCTTTCGATTTTCCAGTCAGGGCGGGTTTTGAAACCCGCCTCTACACCGGTCGGCCCGCCAAATGACTAGCGACACCTCCCTCACCCATACCCCACAATTTGGCCCCATTTGTGAGGCATTCTCAACATACAAATGACGAAGTGGGGGCCGGAATGGCAACACAAGCCTGCCAAGGTCACTCCGGTCCGCCTCAGGCGGACTGGAGTCCAGGCCCCTCGGCATTCGCGGAAGACTACGTCGTCGTACGAGCCACGCCTCGAATCGACCGATTGGCGAAATCGGGGTCCGGAGTGACGATTGGGAGCGCCGCGTCGCATAGAGGGGTATCGAGAGCCGTTGCCGGAATCTATCCCGGAAGGGAGTCCAGGACATGCTTTCGTACCAATCGCGCATCCCGGCCGGCGCCGGCACACCAGGGGATCAAAAGCCGGGCCGACGGTTGGCGCGGGATGAGGGTCGGTTACCGGTCCGGTGGGAGCGGGGGACAAGTCCCTCGCCTCGCGGAGTCTTCGACCGCGCTACATTTGGCATCCCCGCCCCTCCTGGATTCCGGCCTTCGCCGGAACGACGAAGTGGGGGGCCGGAATTACCACGTGGGGGCCGGAGCGACCTTCGTTCTTTGAACGCTTTGTTGCCAATTGATAGGATAGCGTAGCGGCAAAGCCCCGAAATCGAAATGAGACTGGAGTTCAGGTGGAAAAACTGGCATTCTTTGGCGGCCGGCGAATCGTAGATTCCACCGGCGCGCAGCCGCATAATCCGTGGGCATATACCGATCTCGAAGATGCGTTGAAGCGTTACACCGGAGCCCGGTACGTTCTTCCGGTCAATAGCGGGACTAGCGCGATCACTGCGGCGTTACAAGCCGCCGGCGTGGGGCCGGGCGACGAGGTTGTAACAGTCGCCCATTCCTGGATCGCCCATGTGGCCGCCATCTTCAACTGTAACGCGATTCCGGTTTTCGCCGACGTCGACCGCCGGACGTACAACATTGACGTCGAGGATGTTGCCCGCAAGATTACCTCCCAAACCAAGGCCATCCTGCC
The DNA here is from genome assembly GCA_963664835.2 of Chloroflexota bacterium. Classification (GTDB taxonomy): domain Bacteria; phylum Chloroflexota; class UBA6077; order FW602-bin22; family JBCLEL01. The sequence continues at coordinate 93,800 of CAXXUG010000028.1, forward strand.
GGTTGATCTCTACGGGTTGCCTGCCGACATTCCGGCGTTGGTCGAATTGGCCGAGCGGCACGGCATATGCGTAGTCGAGGATGCCTGCCAGGCGGGCGGCGCCGAGATCGATGGAGGTAAGCTGGGGTCTATCGCCCACCTGACCGCCTTCAGCTTCAGCGGCAAGCCCATCAGCGGCTGGGGCGGAGGATTCCTCGCCACCAACGATCAGGAGCTATATCAGCGGGCGATTCTGGCCGGTCAAATGAGCACCCTGGTCTCCAACTCCGTCACGGATCCGAGCTTGCTGCCTCAAAGAGACTTCCCCGGCCGGGGCCAAAACATGCGCATGTTGACTCAAAAGCCCGAAGCGATACTGCACGATATGGACAGCGTCGATCCTCGAATCGACGCTCGAATTGCCAACTGCGAGTACCTGAACCAGCATCTCTCCGAGGTCCCCGGAATAATTCCGCCGTTCGCTCCCGCCGGATATAAACACGTCTACCACATCTATACGGCGGTCCTGGACGTTGACGAGGTGGGATTCTCCAGAAACTTGTTCCTGCAGGCGCTTGCCTCCGAGGGAATTCCGGTAACCGCCTACGTCAGCCACCTGAGTAATCACTATTGGAGCGAGAATGGGCCCACGCCAGGTTTCCAGCACATCGATTCCGGCCCGATACATTGGCGTAACGTATTCCAAAACCTGGACTACCATGGCAAGGGCTGCCCTTGGTCATGCGGTCATGCCGCTCGACCGCCGGACTATGCGAAGGGTTCCCTGCCGGTAACCGAGTGGCTGAATCAACGGGAATTCTGCCTCCGCCAGCCGATTCTGTCTTATCCGAACGGAGTGGCGGAGATGCAGGCGATCGTCGATGGAGTCAGGAAGGTAATCGAACACGCCGATCAGTTGCAGCGATACGAATCTGCCCAAATGGTGCCGGCCACCTAGCTGTCCAGCATTAGATTGACTCCACAGGAGGTGGTCACTCAGTGAGGCTGACGCAGAGCCAGATCGACCTTTTTCACGATCAGGGATATCTACAGGTAGACGATGCGCTCGAGACCCAAGATCTCGATCCGGTCATTTGGGAGTATGAAGGGATAATAGACCGCAGGGCGCGAAAGTTGTACGCGGAACATAAGATCTCCGCCCTGCACGAGCGGGCGCCATTCGACCAGCGTATCGCGGTCATTGGGCAGGAGAGCAGGGAGATCGGCGATAGCCTGAACGCGATGTACACTCGCGGCCCCGCTATCTTCAATCTGATGAAGAACCCGAAGCTGCTCGACATTGCCGAGTCGTTGATCGGTCCAGAGATCCTCTGCCATCCCACCCAACAGTTCCGGCCTCGCATTCCTGATCATTCGATGGGGAACTACGTCTACTCCGGCTCCTACTCCGGCTGGCACCAGGACGCCGGCGTGCTTGCGCCGGAGGCTGACAACCATCTCCTGCTCACAGTCTGGATCCCGCTAACCGAGGCCACTGTCGAAAACGGCTGTCTCGTGGTTATTCCCGGCAGCCACAAGCACGGTATCAGACGCCACCAGCCGAGCCCCACTCCGCCGGTTCTATTCATACCTGATGAGGAGTTGCCGGCCGGCGAGCCGACTCCGTTGCCGATCGAGCCCGGCGGCGTCCTCTTGCTGCACAACTATATCTGCCACGCCAGCTTGCCGAATAGCTCCGATCGCGTTCGCTGGAGCGCCGATTTGCGTTACCAGGACTCGTCCAAACCAACAGGCCACGGCTACTACCCCGGCTTCATAGCCAGGAGCATCAACGATCCCGATACCGCACTGCGGTATCCCGAGTGGGTATCGATGTGGGAGAGGGCGACGGCGGACACCACCCCAAGAGCCCCTTCCTGGCGCTGGTAATGAAGACTTAGCTCCTGGAGGTCTCCTGTGGCGGTCCTGATGATCACCTACGATACAGAGATGTTCGGGCCGGAGTTCATCGCTCTGCATCAGTGGCTGGGAGATCGGGTCAACGATCACTCAATTACCAGCCGATGGATCGAGGAGGCCAGTGAGGTACACACCAGGCTCGACGCGCCGTTTACCAGCTTCATCGTTGGAAAGCTGATCGAGTTGCACGCCGCCGAGTTCAAAGCGATGGTCCGGGAAGTGCCCCAGATGGATGTCCAATCCCATACCTACAGCCATATCCCCCTGAAGACGATCGTCTTCGAACCGTCAACCGAGTACCTCGCCGTGCGGCCATTTACCGCCGGCCCAGGTACGGATGAGTCGAGAGGGGTAACGGTCGTGCCAGGCGAGTCATTGGGCGTAATAAGATCCGAGTTGGTCAAGACTCGTGACCTAATCGAGGATGTGTGCGGGGTCGAGTGCATAGGCGTCTCCGGCCCGGGAGGCTACTACCGCGGTCTCAGTGACCGGCCCGACGTGCTTCAGGTGGTCTGGGAGGAGGGCAACAGAATCAGCCGCTGCTACTCGCGCAATCAGGATGACTTCGGTCCCATCCCGTGGGACAAACAGCCATTCTGGTACAAGGCCCAGGGCTTCCCCGACCTATTGGAGATTCCGGTTCAGGACTGGCAGGACGTGTTCTGGCGCGATCTGTATGGGTGGGACAACCTGTCAGGTTACCTGGACCACCTAAAACGCGGCATAGACGTCATTGTCGAGCGGGACCTGGCGTGGGCGGTCGGTCTGCACGAGTGGAGTGCTATCGAAAACGACCCCGATATGACGGTTGTCGAGGGGTTGATCAAGTACGCTCAGGACAGAGGTGTCGAGCTGCTCAGCTGCAAACAGTATTACGAGCGCCGGCTGGCCGATAGGATTGAAGCCGACGGTACCCATGCCTGATCTTCAACCGGCGTTTTAGAATAGGGCCATAAGAATTTCTCGAGCCGGCTGACCGATACCTGCGGGTCGCGGATAGGGGCGACTATGCTTCGGTCGCACGGCTCCAGCAACGATAGAGTGATCCAACTGGTCAAATCACGGAACGGAGGCAAAGATGCCCGGTAAGAACATAGTCGTCTTGGGAACTATGGACACCAAGGGTCGCGAGATGCAATGGGTCAAGACCGAGCTTGGCAAGCACGGTCAAGCGGCGATCCTGATCGACACTGGCGTGATCAATCCACCGAATGGCGTCCCCAACATCACCCGCGACGAGGTTATACGGGCCGCCGGCGAGGATCTCTCCGAGTTGATGAAGAGCCCCAGCCGCGACGTTATTGCTCCACTGATGGCAAAGGGCGCGACTTCAATTGTCCAGCGGTTGATAGACGACGGTCGGATCCACGGAATTATTTCCATGGGTGGAACCCAGGGTACTACCCTGGCGACCACCGTGATGCGGGACCTTCCCTACGGGTTTCCCAAGGTGATGGTGTCCACGATGGCGTCCGGCGATGTCAGTCCCTTCGTCGACATCAAGGACATCACGATGATGTTCCCTGTAACCGACATATTGGGATTGAACCCGGTATCGCGCAAGGTGCTCTCCAACGCCGCCGGCGCCGTCGCCGGCATGGCAGATTCGGATGTCACCATCGAACGCGCGGTCAAGCCGCTCGTCGGCGTCACCACCGTTGGCATTACGACCGAGGGAGCCATGAAGGCGATCGAGGTGCTCGAAGAAAACGGCTGCGAGACCATCGTCTTCCACGCCGTCGGCACCGGCGGACGCTCGATGGAAGAGTTGATCAAGCAAGGGATCATTAATGCGGTTCTCGACATCGCTACGATCGAGGTCGCCAACGAGATGTACGACGCGATGCTGGCCGGCGGGCCTGAAAGATTGACGGTCGCCGCCGGGCTTGGTCTGCCCCAGGTCATTTGCCCCGGCGCGATCGCGATTCTGGTCTACGGAGAGCCCTCTAGCGTCCCGCCGCCGTTCAACACGCGCAAACTCATTCCCCACAGTCCTCTGATCACTGACGTGCGTCTGAACAAAGAAGAGCAGGTGGCGGTTGCCAGGGAGCTTGCAAAGCGCCTGCAGGGCAACACGGGGCCCTGCACCTTCGTGATTCCGCGCCAGGGCTTCGATTCATACTCCGCCGTCGGCCAGGGCTTCTACGATCCGGATGCCGACGCCGCGTTCATTGACGCGCTCAAGGCAGACCTGCCCAGCTCAATCAAAGTGGTTGAGCGCGATACGCACATTGACGATCCCGCATTTGCTACGGAGATCGCTATGACTCTCGTAGCCCAAATGAAGGAGGCAGGGATTCTCAGCTAGGTCGTGGGCGAAATGACCGGTGAGAATTGAGTTATGGCTAAGAGCTATGGCAGAAGCGAGTTCATTGGCCGGCTGCGTTCGGCAATAGCCGGCGGCAAGCCCCTGCTGATGACCGCCGCCGGCGGTGGTATTGTCGCCAAGTTCGTCGAACGCGGCGGCATTGACATAATTGGCGTGTATAACACCGGCTACTTTCGAATGCAGGGATACGGATCGCTTGCCGGCATGCTCCCGATAGCCGACGCCAATGAGATGGTGTTCCGGATGGGCGAACGCGAAATCCTGCCGCAGGTCAAGACGACTCCAGTCATCGCCGGCCTGAACGGCGTGGATGTTACCCGCGACATGAGGCGTTTTCTAGCCCAGATAAAGTCGGTAGGGTACTCAGGCGTCCACAACTTTCCCACGGTTGGCTGGTTCGATGGCAGCTTCCGCGACACTCTGGAGGGCACAGGCCTTGGCTTTCAAATGGAGGTGGACATGCTCAAGTGGGCCGGGGAGTTGGACCTGCTGACGATCGGCTACGCCTTCAGCGACGAGGAGACTCGTCAGGTAGTCGGTGAAGCCGGCGTCGACATTTTCATCTACCACGCCGGCATCACAAGGGGAGGCACCACCGGCTATTCCAAAGGAGCATCGCTCGAGGACATGGCGGAACGGTCGCAGCACCACTACGATATCGCCCGCTCCATAAAGCCGGACGTCATTCTCTTGGCCCACGGAGCAGCGCTCGTCACGCCAGAAGACGCCCAGTACCTTGTCGAGAACACCGATGCCCAGGGAGTTCAGCTCGGCTCCAGCATCGAGCGCCTCGCGATGGAGCAGCCGCTTCAAGAGCGAACAGAGCTCTTCAAGGCCAAGATGGCGGCGGCTCGTAACGCTTCGCAAAAGGCATAGCTGGCCCGTCCATGAGTCTGTCCGGCATCCGCGTGGTCTACTTCGGCAACTCCCATACGGCCTTCAGCAACCGGCACTTTGACGCCCTGACCCAGACTTCGGCAGACGTCGTGGCATTCGTGGATTCGCCGGCTACGGCTGTCTCAACTGATCGGCGCGCCACGCTCGACTTTCCGGTCAAGGATTCGGTGGAGAGCCGAGGAATTCGCTATTTTCAACCGACGGACGTTAACGACCAGGCGTTTGTCGACGATTGTCGCCGGCTAGAGCCAGACCTCTTCATAGCGGTTGGATACACACTCAAGCTGGGCTCGGAACTGCTATCGGTGCCTAGGGTGGCGGCGGTCAATTTTCACGCGTCGCTCCTGCCGGCCTATCGGGGTCTGCATCCGGTGTTCTGGGCTCTACACCATGGTGAAAGAACTTCGGGAGTCACTGTTCATCATCTTGACGCCGGCTTGGACACTGGCCCCATTGCCTACCAGGCGCCGGTCAGGGTCCGTAGGCGAGATTCCGTGGAGACGCTGTACGACAGGATCATATCCCGGAGCCTTCCGCTCGTTGGAAGAGTCGTGCGGGCCGCACAGAATGGCCTGCTGCCCCGCCGATTCCAGGACAATCAAAGAGCCTCTTACTTCAGCAAGGTACGCGATCGGCACTATCGAATCGACTGGCGCCAGCCGGCCGGCACAATCGAGTCGCGGGTGTACTCCGCTCCCGGCAAGTTCTACATTGAGTGGTCCGGCCGGCGGATCTACCCGTTGGACGCGGCCGCTCGAAACAAGTCCTATTCGCAAGAGCCGGGCACCGTTGTCCGGACAGACCGGTTCGGAGCGATAGTCGCCGCCGGCAGCGGATCCGTGCGCTTGAATAAGGTGTTACTCGAGGGAGACTTGACGCTCATCACCAATCTGCGACTCCGGCGGGGAGTACGATTAGAAGTGCCAGGGTGACCGTCGGATCAACGCAAGACGCATTGGCCGGACGAAATTACAAAACAAACTGGGTAATCTCGAAAGAGGAAAGTTCCGAATCCCGATGCGGGATCCAGTGCGTTTTTCGATTCTTGACGACTATGTCTCTGTGCTATGAGGCGAATTGTCGCTTTCTTGCGATGACCAGAGCGAGGACCGCGACCAAGACGACGTCCAGGATCGCCAGGACCAATACGTCGATCGCTACTTCGTTCCATCCACCTCCCCGCTGGCTGATCTCGATGACCGGCTGGATGATGTAATAGGTCGGAAATACGCGGCCGGCCCACTGCGGAAGCTCCGGAAAGAGGTGGATGATGCCGGGCGCGAAGAACAGCATGCCTACCATCTTCCAAACGGCGAAGAGCGTGGTGAAATCCCTGGTCAACGCCCCGAGAATCAGACCGAACTCGGCAGCCATTGCCGCGCCCAGACATATCACGAGCGCCAGCAAGGCCGGGTGAGCGCCAAACGCCTGATTCAGAATAAGGATGACTATTCCCATCGCGAGGCTGAGGATTCCACCGAGCAGCCCCTTTGCCGCGAAAACCTCGGCCATCGAAGTCGGAGTGACGATCAGCGCCTCCAGGGTCCGCCTCTCTTTCTCGTTGATCAGCGCCGTTGCGGACAACATGATCCCGCTGATCAGCACCGCGAACAGCACGATGATCGGTAGGAGACGGTCCTCCCAGGGAATGGAGACGGTGGAACCCAATGTGACCGACTCAATCTCGACCGGAGACTCGACGCCTGTTACTCCCCGCAGCAGGTCGGCCAAGGTGACTCCCAGGATGACGCGGTGTTTCGCCAAGCTTTCGCCCCAAACATAGGCGGTGATCGGCGTCGGCTGTCCCTCCATCATTGTCGAATCAAAACCCTCGGGCATCAGCACACCCATATCGATCGCGCCGCTCTCGGTCGCCTGGACAATATCTGGAACGCTTGCAAACTCTCTTACGACGATGGAGTCGAGTTCCCTTGCCATTGAAGCCAGCTTGGAGCCGCCCTGGTCGGCAATTCCCAGCGCGGGCTTGTCGTTGAAAAGGGTGCCGAAGGCCAACGAAATCACCAGCGAGATGGCAATTGGCGCTATCACTGCCCACACAAATATGAAACTCTTGGGTCCTTGAAGAAACTCCTTGCCCAACAAAACCCCCACGCGAGCCACGCTCACTTAAACTTCCTCCGGAGTGCCAGGATTCCGCCGACGAAGACGACGACATTGAACGCCAGCAACAGGGACAGATTCCTCCAGGCCTCTCCCCAGCCGGCCCCAAGGTTTGCGGTCTGGTGCAACGTGTCTACCAGGTAGAAGGAGGGAATGAACTCTATCCAGTTGGTGAGTGTCCCTGGAAACAGAATGCCGACTGAGGGCAGACTGAGCGCGACCAACAGGACTATGCCCCAAGCAAGTACCGACATCAGGTCTTTGCTCAACGACGCCAAGAGGAACCAGATACCTGTAACCATAAGCGCGCCGAGCAGGAGGGCCGTCAGTATAAGAATCGGTTGAGTGCTCAACCCGCCCACTATGGCAACGAACAGGGCTGCCTGTCCGAAAGCCAGGACAACCCCCACGATTCCCTTGGCGATGAACAGGTCGACGATAGTCAAGGGGGTGACCAACAGGGCTCTGATAGTTCCTCGTTCGACCTCTTCGCTGATCAGGCTGGCCATCCCGAATGTTTCTACCAGCAACAACAGCATCGCGAAAAGAGGCACGATTCGATCGCGCGGCGGTACCTGATCTCCAACCATGTCCCGGCCGAGAATCTCTGTGGTTACCTCGACATTCAATTGCCGCCCGGCCTCGAGATAGAACAACTCTTTGGTGAGAATCTCTATTGGAGATTTCAGTTCGTCCGGTGTGTCCGGCGAAAAGTACAACGTCACTTTCGGTCGGGCGCCGGCGGCAAGTTCCTCTGACAGGTCGCCGGGGAGTGCGATGCCCGCCGGCACGGACCCATCGGTCACGGCTTCCCGCAGCGCCGCCTCCGATTCGAACATGGTAAGGGTCAGTCCCTCCTGTCTCGCCAGCTCGAACGCCGAGGGGATCTCGCTCCCATAGAAGCCTATTTCCAGTGTCTCGTCTATGGTGGCCGGCATTATCATGTAGATGACGATGTAGGCAATTAACCCGATGAAGGTGATCACCGCGAACAGGCGATTCCTGAAGTAAAGCAAGAGGTCCTTGACCGCCAGCGCGCCAATTATGCTGGCGTTCACCCTTCCAGCCCGCGTCCTGTTATCCTGATGAAGATGTCTTCCAAGCTGGCTTCTTCACTGTGGACCGTTACGACTTTCTCGGTCGCGAACAGCTCCTGAACGGCCACAGCCGTCTCCGGTGCGTCCAGAGTGATTTCGCGGTCCTCCAACTGCCCGCCCTTACTTGCGATCTTGGCCCTGAGCGCTCGCTTGCCATACTGTTGCTTCAGGTTGTGGGGCGTGTCCAGGGCAACGATCTTGCTCTGGTTCATGAATGCTACACGGTCCGAAATCTTGTCGGCCTCTCGCATGTCATGCGTCGTCAAGAACACCGTCGCTCCCCGCCGGCGCTCCTCGAGGATGATGTTGCGAATTGCCTCGGCGGATGCTGGGTCGAGTCCGGCGGTTGGCTCATCCAGAAACAAGATCTTCGGTCGGTTCACCATGGAGCGGGCAACCATGAGCCGTTGCTTCATTCCCTTAGAGTAGCTCTCGACCCGATCCTTTTCCCTTCCCGACAGTCCGACTCTACCGAGGAGCGCAGCCGCATCAAAATCCCGAACCCCAAACAGGCGCGCGAACAACTCGAGGTTCTCGATGGCGGTCATTTGCTCGTAAAGGTTGGTAGACTCGAAACAGACTCCGATCTCGCCTTGAACCTCCCGGACGTGTCTTGAGACATCCTTGCCCAGAAGGCTGGCCCGTCCGGCCTTCGGACTCAGCTGTCCGGTAAGCATCTTGACCGTGGTGGTCTTGCCGGCGCCATTGGGGCCCAGAAACCCCAGTATTTCGCCTTTCCCCACAGCGAAACTGACATCGTCCACCGCGACGTTGTCGCCGTACGAGTAAGTAAGTCCTTCAGCTACTATCGCGGGACTCTCCACCTGATCTCCTTATCTCGTTCATTCTGACTCTTGGGCGGATCGGGTATCGTCAGTCCTGCCCCACCCACTCACTTAGAGAATACCGGACCATCCGTTTCGCGTGCCTGGACTAGTCTTCGGATGTCGTTCGCAACGCTCCGGACTCGGTCGCGGCGCTGCGTACCACGTGCCACGCTGCGACCATTTCGTTCATGTTTTTCAAGTGCTCGATGAAAACGGGCATGTCTCGCTTCAGCTCCAACAGCCGGCCGAACCAGTACCGGAAATCGACGAGGCCCTCGCCCGGCGGTACTTCCCACAGGTGCAGGCTGGGCGTTGGATCGTATTGCACGTCCTTGACGTGGGCCATGACAATGTACTCGCCGATCGACTCGATCACCTCATCGACCACTTCGTTCAGGTAGTGGCAGCTTTCTATCGTCGCGAAATTGACCAGGTCGAAATTCACGCCTAGCTCGTCCGGCCTGTCGATCCACTCAATCGCGCGCTTCAAGGCGCTCGGGCTGTCCAATAACGTGGCGATGCACGGTTCCAGGACGAATCGCACGCCGGTGCCGCGACAGGCGTCGCAAATCTGGCGGGCGCTGTCGATGAAATCATTCCATGCGTCGTCGGCCTTGCTCCCCGGCCCGTAGCCATAGCTGACCGTCGGATGCCGTGACCCGGACACGTTCTCGACCGTGTCAATTCCCGCCGCCGCGGCACGTTCAACCCACAGACAAACCTGCTGCACGTGATTGGCCCGCACATATGGGTCAGGATGAATGATGTTGAAACGATAGGCTCCCAGGCCAGGGACTGCCAAGTCGATGTCGGCCATCCTTTTGACTGCGGCACGCTGCTGATCGACGCTCCAGTCCCGGAAGTCGATCGGTAGGAAGCAGCGCCAGCCCAAACGTTTGGCCCAGGCGAGTTGAAAGTCCAATCCCTCGAACCAGTCTGCGAACCCGTAGATTTCCGCTCGATCCAGACCGGGAAGATATCCACCAAACTTCATTGGTGCCTCGTTTCACAAGCCCTTTCGTGGTAGTGCCCCACTTCTACTCTGCACTCGCGCTCCCGAACAGGGAGATCTTCTCTTCAACCACCGCTTTCATCGCCACCTTGCCGGCCGATATCACGTCAGCCGCTCGTCCCGAACCCAGGACCTCGTAAGGGTTGAAGTCTTCACTTGTCTGGTCCATTTGACGCCTCATGCCGGCCAGGAACGCGCGCCTGAGAGCGCTTCCCACGTTGATCTTTCTAATCCCAAGCTCGATACTGGCCCGAATTGCGTCGTCTTCCACGGACGTAGCACCGTGGAGAACCAGCGGTATGTCTACACGCCGGCGGATTGCGGCAAGCCGGTCCAAGTCCAGTCCTACTTTGCTGCGCCCGTGCAGATGGACCTGGCCCAGCGATACCGCCAGCGAATCGATGCCGGTAAAGTCTACGAAGCTCGCCGCTTCGTCCGGGTCGGTGAGCGGCACCGAAGCCGGCATCGCAGCCAGTCCCTCCGATACCCCGGGCAAAGAGTCGGTTTCTCCTTCCACAGCCGCACGACCCTCGGCCATCGTCACAGTTTCACGTACCTTACGCCATAGGTCCCCTGCCGTTAGAGTCTCGTCGGCGAACATCACGATATTGAACCCAAGATCCACCGCCTTCTCAAGCCATCCGATGTACGGGCATTCGTTGAAGATCAACCCGGTCGGCACGATGCTCGTGGTACACGCCGCAAGGCCCAGCGCCGCGTACAACTCAAGCCGCTCATCGACCGTCCGCCGCGCGTCCGGAATCTGCATTCCGCTGAAGCCGACGATTACCGGCGACCTCAGCTCCTCGGCCGCTTCGATCACGGCTTGAAGCGACTCAAGGTTCCACGACTCGAAATATCCAACCGCGTAGCCGCCGGCCTCGGCATCGGCCATGAGCTGCTTGAACGGAACTAGCGGCACGTCGTGTCCGGGGCCAAAGGGCTCATTTTCTCTTAATCTGTAAACGCGACAATCGAATGCTGGCCGGCCGATGCGTCATACGGTCGCGGTTAAGACCAGACCAATTGAGCCGTTCGCAGTGCGTCAGGAAAGTCTGATCGACTATTGGGCAAGCTCAACCGAAATCACCTGGTGGACATGTAGTTCCGGCACTGCGAAGCGGACCTCGCCGGCGCTTTGCTTGAATTCCAAGGTCTCATCCCCTGGATGGCGGGATACGAATTTCGCCTCCTCGCCCTGGTTCAGACGAAGCTTCACCTCAATTCCGCGAACAGGGATGAACGGGGTCTTCGTTTGATAGTTGACGAGGTGCACGACCACACGACCTTCATCCGGCTGCCGCAATCCTGTCGAAATGATCGACCAGGGCGCCTTCACTTCGAGAGGAATCGTCTCTCCCAATAGCATTCGGCCCAATTCCGCGTACAATCTCTGCTGCTCAACGAACAGATTCTCTCGAATCTCGAAGTCTTCGCGGATAGTGCGCGCTGCCACACGGCCGGACAAATAGCAGCATTGACCCTTGCCGAATTCGTTGAAAACAATCGCCGGGTAATCGGTGCGTATTTGGGGAGGAGTCCCGGTCAACGAGATCCAACGGTCCCCGTCGTTCTCCTTGTTCGTCGCCGGCAGTACGATTTCGCCTCTGACCTCGGTGCCGGCGCGTGCTCGTACGATTGCCTGGCGCTCCAGCTTCAGCTCCATATCGTCCGGGATGCCCGCTCGCCTGCAAAGCTCTGGATCGATCAGTGTGTACGTTTCGTTGTTGTCCGTCTCGCCCAGATAGTCCACTCCCATTACGTCGGCCAGCGCAAAGTTCGGATACCGGTCACCCCATTTGTTGCCAAGCGACGTCAATCCGCTGGCGATGAGATTGCCGCCACGTTCCACGTATGCCCGAAAATGTTCGATCTCCTCGTCGCGCATGCAGAGCATTTCCGGCAAACAAATCAGGCTATATTGGTCCAGTTCATCGAGGTTCAACCTGGTGATGATTTCGGTCGGAATGTGCTCTTGTTGGAAGACGCCGAACGGGCCTGTGACGCCTGACACATACCAGAGCGCGTCTTCCTTCGAGTGAGCTTCGTTCCAGTAGTCGCGAGTGTCCTCTGAGAGGTAGACGGCAACCGAGCGCAGCCGGTCGCCACCAAAGTACTGCTGCAACGGCCTGGCCTCGTCGAACACGTTCTTGACGGCGGTTGCCGCCGACTTGTAGAACGAACCGTCCACGTTCAAGAAGTCGATCAACAGCACCGAGCAACCGAATGCCCAACAACCGAATGCGGCTGCGGACAGAACTTCGTGATCCCGGATCCCGACGTGTTGTCCCTCACCCCTGTGGAACCGGCCTATGTCCATCCGCACCGGGTGGTGGGCAGACATATTGTCCCAGATGCTGCATGCCTGAACCAGCGCCGCCGGTGACGGGTCCCTTTGCACCGGATCGCCGCTCATCATCTCGGCCAGCTCCGCTGTGCGCAATGAGGTCCCGTACCACAGGGTCAGCTGTGGCCTTGGACTGTTGAAGAGTAGGGCCGCGTCCGGCCGGTGCTCTTTGAACCCCTTCGAGACCTCTTTGATGAAGCTGTATACCGACTCCTCCCTCCACTCGAAGTAACGACGGTAAGGTTGCTGCTTCAAGTCCATCTCCATCGGTAGGTCCGATCCCATGTCCTTCCGATATTTCTCCCGGCAATATTGACAGTGGCAGATTGGAGTCCAGAAGCTGACCATGTCCAGAAAGAGGCCATCTAGATCATATTTCCGGCCTATTGTCTCGAGCCGCTTGACCATCAAGTCCCTGTAGGGGCTGTTGACGCATACGATACCGGCCCGTCGTCCCCAGGTCGGATAAACTGGAATCTGCTTGCTGTCGCGTCCCTGGGAATCGCGAATGCGCCAATCGGGATGATTGACGAACAGACGGTTGTCGAAGAGCGAGCTGTAGTAGCCGACGACCCGAATACCTCTCTCCTTCAGCCCATTCAGCACCGTTTCGAACACGTCCTCGCCCTTGAAGGCGACATTCGTGTGCTCGAACTCTGAGACGTAATAGGCGGAGCCCGCGCAATCGTTCAGCAGAAGTTGATAGCACTGAGTCCCTGTTGACGCTATGGATTCAACAATTGCTTCCGGATCGAAGTCTTTCATTACGTCGGGATGCCAGTCGTCGAAGTGACCGCCGACTATGTAATGGGTCCAGACTTCTGAATACCATCTTTTATCAGAGTTTCCGTCGCGGCCGCCGTTCTGTCCCAAGATTCACTCTCTCCTAAACGGTTATTTCGCGGGAATTAGCGCGGGCCCCCTGTCCGGATGCGCATCAAATGATAGATTGCGTGAACACTTCGAATACCAGCGGTCTTGGGCCGGGGAACGCGACGATTCGGGGCATCGAACTCGCTGCCGGACTCCGATGGTAAATGTCCGCAACTTGAACGCAGGTTCCTATCCCTTGAATCCGGACAGAATAATCCCACGGATAAAGTATCTCTGAGTCAACATGAAGACAGTCAGGGTAGGAATTACCGCGATGGTCGCAATCGCCATCATGGCCGTTTCGTCAACCTGATTCGGACTCTTGAAGAAAGCCATACCGATCTGGACCGTGTATTTCTCGAGGGTGTTCAGGTAGACGATTGGTCTCAGCACGTCGTTCCAGGAGAACAGGAACGTGAAGATCGCCACCACCGCCAGTGCCGGCCCCGACAGCGGCAGCATAATGCGCCACCAGATCTGAATCGGGCCGGCGCCGTCGATCTGCGCCGCGTCCTCTAGCTCGAAGGGGATCGTCAGGAAGAACTGCCGCAGCAGGAAGATTGAGACGGCTCCACCGGTCCAATGGGGCACCCAAAGAGGAAGATGCGTATCGATCCAGCGCAGCTCTTTCATTATGAAGAATGTGGGCACCAGCGTAACGTAGATAGGGACCATCAGAGTCGCCAGAAGTATTATGAAGAGCACCTCGCGACCGGGAAACCGAATCCGCGCGAATGCATAGGCGCACAGAGACGATGACAGAATCTCTCCTATTACCGTTAGTGCGGCTATGTAAATGCTATTAACGTAGTACCAGTGCCAAGGCTGGTAGGTATGTGCCCGGACATAGTTTTCAAAGCTAATCGGCCAGGAAGGCAACAATTTCTTGGGGTAAGTTGTGGCCCAATCCAGAGGTTCCTGGAACGAGAACACCACCATTGCGAAGAACGGAATCGCCATTACTACAGTTCCAGCCAGCAGGAACACATATGCGATTGTTCTCTGTACTATCTCCCTTCGTTGCCTCTCTGCGGTCCGCCTCGTAACGTGCGTCGCGGCGCTCATTCTTGTGTCACCCTCCGTAATGGACCCAGCGCCCTTGGAGGCGCCATTGAATGATGGTGACTGCGAACAGCACCGCGAACATAGCATACGCGACCATGCTCGCGTAGCCTGCTTGGTCGGACCGGAACGCAAGCTGATATATGTACAACGCAAGCACCAGTGTTGCGTTGCCCGGGCCTCCCCAGCCGTCGGTCAGAACATAGGCGGTGGTGAACACCTGGTAAGAGCCAATTATCCCTATTACGACCAAAAAGAACGCAACCGGCGTTAGCAATGGTATGGTCACGAAACGAAGCCGGGACCACCAACCAGCGCCATCGATCTCAGCCGCCTCGTGCAACTCTCGGGGCACGCTCTGCAACCCGGCCAGCCAATATACGATCATCGTGCCCAGGGTAGTCCAAACGTAGATTACTATCAGCGAGTTCATGGCCATTTTCGAGCCGAGCCAAAATACCTTCCCAATTCCGACAACGCCCAGTATCGAGTTCAGTAGGCCGCTGTTCTGGTAGAGCAGGAAGAACACCAGTCCGATCGCCACCTGCGAGGTAACGACCGGCAGGAAGTAGAAAGTGCGGAACAATACAATGCCGCGAATCCGGGCGTTCAACGCCACGGCCACGAATAGCGAAATCACCAGCGTTACCGGCAAACCTACAGCGACGAAATAGGTTGTGTTTGCGAATGAATCCAAGAACTTATCGTCGCCGAATGCCTTGATGTAGTTGTCGAGGCCTACCCATTTGGGCGGCCGGCCGAAGTTCCATCTCGTGAAACTGAGAAGCAAAGAAGCAATCAGGGGGCCGCCGGTAAACAGGAGCAGGTGAGCGACGAAGGGCAAAATCATTACGTAGCCCCAGAACGTGCGACGGCCCCAGATGGGCACGCCTTTGCGGTTGATCATCCGGTTCAAAAGCGATTGCTCGGAAGTGTTACTGTGCATCTGGCTCCGGTCCTACCTGACCAGTCGACTTGAATGATTTCACCAGGTCGCTACTCAAGATTGAAGGACACCAGTACTTCTCTATGTATTGCACCACGAGTTCTGTTGCGTTCTCGTTGGATACGTAGGGAGGGTTTTTCGGATTGTACCAAGCGTCGGTCAGGTCTCTGACCAGCGTACAGCGAACGCCCAAACTAGTCATCTGCTTGATTCCGAATGACCTGTTCATCACGCACACATTTGTGTGCACACCCATGATGATCAGGTGCCTGAGCGCCCTGCGCCGCAAGAAGCTGTAGATCTCATCGCCGTCGTCGGAGATTACGTCGTTGCCGGCGATCGTGATTCCCGGATGCTGTTTTGTCCCCGGGTCATAGGATCCTTCCCCCGATTCGCAACCGTCGTCAAAGTCCGAGAAGGGCAGCGGTGGGGCGGCCAAGCGCAACGGATCAGGCGCTTCGACTAATGGAATGTTCTGAATTCGCCGGCGAAAAGCAGTGTCGGCGTAATCGTCCACGGTCCCGCTGGGGCAGTGAATGATCTGGACTCCAAGGTTCCTGGCCGCCGAGATTACTGAGTCCACTCTGGGCACCATTTCGTCGACTCTCTCGGACGCCGCGACGCACCAATGCTTCTCCCAGAGATCGCAGAGCAGAATCGCTGTCTCCAGCACCGACGACCACTTATCGACGAACACCTCGTGCCAGATGTCGGTGCCTTTGAACACTTCCACCCGAGTCCTCAAACGCAGCCGGAGATAGCCCGGCGTCTCGCTGGGGTATCTGAAGGGTTCATCCCCTGCTGGCTCTATTCTCGGCTCGGCCACTTATTCAGCCCTCCGATGCTCGACTGAGCACCACGCAATCGCCGGCGCCCAGCCGCGGCAACTCGACCGCGGCCCAGCCATTCCGCTGTCCTGTCAATCGGGCAGACCCGGTCGCGGAGTCGATCCGCCGGGCATCGTTCGTTCGGACGTCAAATCGAATCTGGTTTAACCTTGCTATCCAGCGAATCGAGCCGGCGACGATCGGCCGGTGGGCGGGATTTTCGCTGCTGCTCACCGGCCCGCTCATTGGAGTACGCACCGGCGAGTGCGTGTGGTTGGTGACCGTAATCAGCACCGCCCCGTCATCGCGCTCAGCCAAGGAGAATTGGATCGATGGCGGAATACCGTCTGCCCTGAGTGGGGGCTCCTCCCCGGCCGCCCAAACCACGTAGTCTCGAATCAGTCGGTCAATCTCGTAGCTCTCCATCCGGCTGCGCTCTGGCCCGAGAGTCGCGGCGACGTAGACCACACGCCCGTTGCCGGCCTGTCGAGTCGCAACCAGCGGGCAGAGCGGGTCTGCCGGAAACAGGCCTCGCCGGTTATAGGGCCGCATATTGATCTTGGCCTGGTCGGTTTCCAGGATCCAGACGGCTGTCTCCAGGCTCTCGTCGTAGATCGCCTCGACATACCCGGCGCGGAATGCGAGCAAATCGTCGGTCAACTCACCAACCGCCGGATGCCCGGCGCTTGCCCGGGCGTAGCGGAAGAATGCCTTGCCGGGCGAGACGTCTATGCTGGGGATGTTGACCATCGCGTCTAGGCTCGGATAGGTAAGCTCCGCGTCAAATGCCACCAGTTTCAGCGGTCTGACTCCGGTCAATCCGGCCAGTCCGGAAGTCTCCCTCAGCGATCCATCCGAGTCTCGCTCTCCGGACCTGTAGGTCGCTACCAGGCCGCCGCCTGCTTCCACGAACCGATCTATGCCGGCGATAGTCTCATCTGCCAAGCAGACCGCGTCCGGTACGATCAGGACCTTATAGCCATCAAGACCGCCCGTTTGGATGTTTTCCTCGGTCACGACTTCGACCGGCACGTGCTCGCCGCGCAGTACCTCGTAGTAGCCATAGAACTCGCTGGTATGCTCCTGGTAGAAGCGCGCCTGGGTATATCGAGAGTGCAGTAGAGCGGCATAGCGTACTGGCCGCGCCCCCCGGTGGGCGTCTGTCGACCAACGCACCTGCCGGAATGCGCTCGTCAACTCGCCGCGCCTGTTCGGCGTGTGGTCGAGCGCGTTGAGATCAACCATTGTTGGACTGCAGAGGGCGCCCACTCCCTCCATTAGCTTGAGATGGGAGTGCTCGACCCCCCGGGAATGCGCCTGATGGAAAAACGCGTGGTCGACGTAGGTCCAGACTGGTTTTCCGCTGTAGGCACGGACCAGGCGGTCGGACATCACCATCGAGCCCACGTCGTGAGTGTCGCCGAGATGCTGCTCCGGCAGCCAGTCCGGCGACTCCCCTAGGTGCCGCTCCGGCAGGAATGCGTCCACGAACTCGGCACAATCCGCCGCCGCCGGCCCATACAGCGAGTTTTGCACGAAGACCGTGTCCGGCCGCGTCTGGTTGATCGCGCGCCGAATCCTAGCGCAAAAGAAGCGGGCCATTCGGATACGAAAGTCGTACATCGGAGCGGCGCGCTCGCCAAACCAGTCACGGGTATTGACCCAGCCGTCCTCGCCGGCCATGAACTCCTCAGCCGGCATGTTGCGGCCGTACTGCCGGCGAAAGTTCTCCTGACAGAACTGGCAGAAGCAGGCCACGGACAACTGATCGAACATGAGCCCGTCTAACGGATAGTTCGTCAGCAACTCCCGTATCAGGGTCTCCATCCAGTCGCCGAACGGAGTGGAGTAGCAGAGCCCGAATCCCTTTCTGCCGTCAGCGGAGGTGCTGTGCCAGTCCGGGTGCTCGCGGGCCTGAAGGAATGCACCGCCGGTCGTGCTCATGAAATAGGGGACAATCTTGATCGACCTGGCGTGGCCCTCCTCGCAGAGTTGCTCGAGAGTGTCACCTTCCATGTCCGGGACCGGCGGCGCCACGTTGACGCGCGCTGCTACGTGGCCACCCAATTGAACGCCGAAGATCACTGCTTGGATGCCGAGGGATTCGGCCCGTTCAATCAGATTGGTGGCCCATGCCCGGGTCATCGGCTCGCCGTGTCTCGCCCACGTCATTTGAACGAAGCATGGGTCATACCACAGTGACATTGCTTATCCCCGAAGAGCCGCGTTTGCGCGAATTCGCGCGTTGTCTAAATCCGTCGGCGCGCCGACTCGGTGAACGCCTGACAGCCTCGAATCGTGCCGTGCGATCGGCGGTAGCGCGGAGGCAGAAAGTAATCGGGCGGGCCGACAGGGTTTGCCCGTCGCGACCCGCCCTTTTAAACCCAGTAGCTACGGGTTCAATAGCACGCTGGTCTCGACGGCTTCGTCCAGCGCTGCCTGCACCTTCTCATGGATCTCGGCGAGGGCCTCGTCCACAGTGACGGCTCCTTCCCAAGCCTGCATCCAAATTCCGAAGGCGATTGGCCATACCCACTTGTCGTATGCGATGCCTCGAGGGTGATCCATCGCCCAGCCATCGTCCATGGGGTCGATGAATGCACTGAGATTCTTAGCCGGGAACGGGTGCTCGGTGATGGCCGGCTGGTCCCATAGCGTCCTCAGTGCGGGCAGACCGTAATCGCCCTTGGTGAATATGCCCTGGATTATCTCCGGCGTGGTCGCATGCCACTTGATGAACTCCCAGCCCGCATCCGGATCAGGGTCCTTGGAGTAGATCATGAACTGGTGGCCCATCTGGGTCGTTGCGCGCTGCTCGCCGCCGATCTGTGGGTAGGCGACTGCGTTCATGGTCAGACCCGAGGTCGGCCAGTATGACTCGGTAGTCTGAAGGTGTGCCGACATCGCGATCTTGCCGGCCAGATGCGCGTCCTGTGCTCCTAGTCCGTGGTCCTTTGGCGTCGGGGCGAAGAACTGGGTGTGCATCGTTCCGACCAGCCACTCGAAGGCATCTCGGACTTCAGGCGAATCCCAGTTCGAGTTCATCTCGTCGTCCTTGAGAACGCTCCCTCCGAACTGGTAAACGAGCGGCATGTAGTCGCTGCTGATGAACGGTCTGGCCCAGTGACCCCAGATATCGACGTTGTCCTTATCGAATCCCTCGTCGCCGGGGTGCCGGCCATTCACGTCTGTCGTGATCGCCTTGCCGGCCTCCTCGAAATCCTCCCTCGTCCAATTGTCGGTTGGCGCCGGGACGCCGGCATCCTCGAAAGTCTTCTCGTTGTAGACAAGTGCGGACGTGAAGATGTTACGAGGTATGCTCCAGTGCCTTCCCTTGCTGTCGACCGTCGCCTTAAGCATGTGGAGGTCGTCAAGCTCACCGGGCGGAGTTGACAGTACGTAGCTGGTGATCTCTCTGATATTTCCCTGGTGTGCATTGCCCCAGATGTGCGTGTCGTCCCGCACCCAAACTGTCGGCGCGGTATCGCTGGCTATCATTGCCCGGTGCTTGGTCGCCCACTCTCCGTAAGGAGCTACGACCATATCCAGCGTGATGTGCGGGAACTCGTTCTTCCAAGCGGTCGCCACGTCGTCAAGGTAGTAGCTTTGGGCCCGCGGGTTGTTGGTCGGGAATGTAGCTCGGACGGTCCTTTGTTGGACGACCCTGGTTACCTCAACCTCAACGATCTCTACCTTCTCGACTTCCTTGACAACCTCGACCGGCCTCTCTACAACAACCTCCTTGACAACCTCAATTGCCTTTTCCACCTCGACCGTTACGACCCGTTCGACTTCTCTATCGACTTGCTCCACGACCTGGACCGTAACGAGCTTCTCAACCTCGACCGCCTTCTCGACTTCGACGGTGACTACTTTCTCGACTTCCTTCTCGACGACCTGTGTGACGACCCTCTCGATCGGCACCTCTTTTTCGACCACCTGTACCTTCTCGACCTCAACGACCTGAGGTTGACAGGCAGCCAAAATCGGCAGGGCCGCGGTAGCTCCCAACCCGGCGAGCACCGAACGTCGCGTGTATCTGCGATCTAGCATCGTCTCAAACATCCGTCTCTTTCTCCTTTTCTGGGGGCGAATCATCAATCTATACGGACTCGTTACAATGACCTGCTGGCTACGGCAAAGCTGTCAACGTCCAAGTTTGTTTTGCAAAAAGTGCATCTCTCCTCAAGGCGATTCTGGCACTCGTTAACATAAGGCAGCGCGGCCAGGAAGCACCAACTGCGCTACGCCGATGGCACCCTATATCATCGCCAATTTGCTGTCAACAGGCGCCGGGCGCTGGCGTGACGAGGACCGGTGGCCCCTCGAATCGCAGGCGAATCCGCGAACGCCGAGGGCGCGCCCGCCGGCTATCCATCCAGGTTGGTTGCCTACCAAAAATCCGGCGATACCGTTGCTACGGCTCGAGAAACTGCCGTCTCCAGGCCGGCCCAAGGGCACATCCGCCGGCTAGAATCCGACTGTGTCCCGCATCTCCGCGATAGTGCTCTTGACCAGCTCGCGGTCCGGTTTCTTCCCCGCCAGGGTCAGCCGCCAGAGGACCCGCTCCTCCAGATCGCCGGTGGCGCCTTCGCTCTGCACCAGCGGCCTCATCAGCTTTTCCTTGTAATCAGTGAAATACCCGGCGGTTCTTCTCGGTCTCCACTTCGCCATCACCGAGAAGTCCATCGGGGCCCCGGCCGGGTTGTAGCGGCAGTCCACCGAGAGGCGCACCTTGTTCGAGACGTTCGGGAGCGCCTTGTGGGCGATGCGACCCTGGAAGACCAGAAGGTCTCCGGGGTGGAAATCTGCGCGCAGCCACACGCCGTCCGCGACCGAGTCCGGCAGATATGGGGTTCGGGACGGCATCTCCAGCCTGTATGCGTCCGCACCCAGTTCTTTCTTGTGGGTCCCCGCCGCCAACAACAATCCACCCATCGACTGGTCGATGTCCATCAGCGGAATCCAGGCCGTGAGCACCGAGGTCACTCCCGGATAGAAGAAGATGTCGTTGTGCATCGGGGTGGTCAGGAACACGTCGGCCGGGATCTGGTACCGCGGGTTCTTCGGAACCAGTAACTCGACCGGCCGGCCGGCAACCCTCGCAAGCTGGTCCATCAGCTCCTGGGAGCCGGCCAATTGTCGCAACGACCTGAAAGTCTCCATGCTTGTCCGAATGTCGTGGACGGTATCGCGGTCTTCGATCCCCCGGCCGGTGTAGATCGGGTCTCCGTCCACCTCTTCCACGACGCCATGTTTGGTCAGAGTCCTGACCATGTCGCGCCTGTATGTGGCCACCTTGTCGAGGTCGAGCACGTTTCTGAATACCACATACCCATCCTCGTCCAGACGGGAGGCCAACACCTCTGACGGGGTCTGTGGGTCGCTCTCTTTCAACGGTTGAATGTTCAGGTCCGATACATCAGATTCGTGCGTTTGCGCCGGCATTGGGCCACCTCCGATGGAAGATGCGGTTCATTCTACGAGAGTGCTCGAAGCCTGTCACCCGACTTGAGCCACGGTAACTGTTCGGAATTGGGCGGGGCGGTTGCTGCGATACCCACGAAAGCATCCAAGTTTCGGGAATCCGCCCGCGAATGCCGCGCAAGCTCTGCGGTTCAGGCGATCGGACCTAGCGAAGGGACCAGGCGCCTTGGAGACTCTGGCCGAGCGGGCTCAGTTCACCGCCGGGTGATGAGGGAAAACGCACCCTCCGGCCTTTCCGACCAATCGCCAACAGTTCGGCCTTCGACCAGCCGAATGACGTTGACGCGTCCGGACCTGTCCGACGACGAGACGATGTCCAACGACGCGCCGGCCGTCGACCGCGCCGATCCTTCGACGATGAACCCCCTGACGCCCAGGCCACGAAACGCCGTGACCACCTCAGCGGGGCCATCGCCCTTCGCCTCGGCCATTCGGAACGGCAACCAGACCGCGTCCAACCCGGCATCGCGGGTCTTGCAGTTTAGCGACGCGATCAGAGAGTCCGAAATCTCCTCCGCGCTAAGGACTCCGTAGACTCCGGTCGAGGACGTAATCTGCCCCGCCCGGTAGACGTCCCGCATGGTCCTTATCGGAAGTTGACCGGGAGCGACCTCGCCGTCCACGTCCAGCGTCGCGTACGTCAGGAAGCAGGACTCGCTGCGCAAGGCCAGCACGCGGCTGACGAGGCCGGCCTCTCCCATCGCGATGCTGATCATCGGCATATTCGAGGACTCCAGCGCCATCAAGACTTGGGCGTTGTCGGTGACGCGCTGAGCCATCCCGACGATCTTCACAACGTCGGCGCCCTTGTCGGCCAAACGCCGGCGGATCAAATCAATGTCCTCAGGAACGCGTTGAAAGTCATGGCGGGAGATCACCAGCTTAGTGTCTCGGCGGTCTTCAATCAGGTGGACAGCGTCGTGCTCTATGTCTACGTACTCGACGCCCACATCGATGGCTTCGAGCAGCGGCCTCACCCGCTCCTCTTCGCCGCCGCGAAAGCGCCCGCCCTCACGCTCTGCCCTGTTGGTTGCGATCACCGGACATGGCCGATCTCGCAGCAGCGCCGGCAAGTCGCACTCCTCCATGAAATCCAGGCGTAACTCGGCGATATCGGCCGAGAGCGCGACCTTGCGCATGTCCTCAATGGCCTCGGTCGTGGTGCTAGGGCCCAGCGCGATGCCGATCATCCTTTTGTGAGTCATCACCGTTACATTACCCGCCGATTCGCTCCCGCAGTCCATAGGGACAGCACGAAGTCTCTTGTTATCCACTTGGAATCACCGGCCGTCGAACGTAGCGTTTTACTTGGGAGTGGCGTACGACCGGTCGTTCGTTTCGGAATCAGCCTTTCACGCCGCTGATTACTATCCCTTGTATGAAGTATCGCTGGGCGAAGAAGAATACGACGATCGGCGGGATAGTCACCAGCATGGAAGCCGCCATGATCGCGCTCCAGGGATGCTGTTTGAGCGCGCCGGCCATGTGGCCGGATCGCTGCCAGTTATAAAGCGCCACAGCCAGCGGTTTCTTCTCGTTGTCGTTTATATAGATCACCGGGGCGAAGAAGTCGTTCCACTCGCCCATGAACGTAAATATGGCCACGACACCCAACGCCGGCAACGAAAGGGGCAAGATTATGTACCAATAGATTTGCATCACGCCGGCGCCATCGATCCGCGCCGAGTCGTCATACTCCAAGGGGATGGTCTGAAAAAACTGCCTGAGCAAGAATATGAAGAAAGCGCCTCCTCCAAGCCAGGCCGGCACGATCAATGGGTAATAGGTGTCGATCCAACCAAACTCCCTGAAGATGAGGTACTGCGGCACCAGGGTCACGTGGTAAGGCAACATCATCGTGCTCAGGACTGCGAGAAAAATCGGGGTCTTGAACCTGAACCTCAGCCGGGCGAACGAGTAGGCCACGAGGCTGGCGCTCAATAGCCGCCCCACCTCCACTCCGACGACGATGTACATGGTGTTTAGCAATCCGCGGAAAAACGGAAAATGCAGCGACAGGAGCTCGAAGTTGTACAGGGTGACCTTGGTCGGATCGGGCAGCAGCTCCGGAGGATACGCCACCGCGTCCCAGGGCGTCTTGAACGAGGTAGTGACGAGCCAAATGAATGGGATCATGAAGACGAAGCTGAGAAATATCAGCATCGAATAGCCGAGGAACTGTGTGACGCGCCGCCGGAGCCTCAGCCAGAATGCTTCTGATGCCAGGGATAGGGTCTTCGCCTGCATGACTGCTCTAACCCTTCGAGAACTGATCGGCGGCAAACTCTTGGAAGGACGACGGCGATGCGCTTATCGTACTTGCCGCCTCGCTTGGTTTCAAGGCGCACCATGATCGTGAGACTGTTCAGAATTGGGCGGGCGACGTGTAGGGTTGGAATGTGCTTCGAAAGTGTTTACACAGCCCTAGCAACTTACACTTGAGTCTATCGCTATCTTCCCTGCTCGCTAACTCGAGCGGTCTGGTCGTCATTCAGAATCTCACTCATCGGCGAGAGAATGATTTCCAGACCTCCGACGCGTCACTTCCCAGTACCGTTCGATCTCATCCCCTCTACCAGTCGAGTCTACGACCTAGCCCCCTTCTCTCGGCCAAGAGAAGGGGGAATTCTGTTGTGGTGGGCACCCCCACATCCCCCTTCATCCGCCCGTGGCGGACGCCCACGCGGCGCTGGCCCCCCTTAAATCTGAACTCTTACATGATCGTCTGTGCGTCAGATCAAGGCTTGCACACTACGCTGACACAGGTCTGGAATCCAGGGAACTGGGCGGAGGCACTCAGCGCGGGGGCTCGGCCCCCGCCGTGGTCAGCCGGCCGGTCTTGATCCGGTCACGACGCGAGGGGAACGAGCTTTGAGTCCCGCATAACCTGGTCCCGCGTCAGCAAAGGCACGTCGTGCACGACGCTGGTAGCAGCGATGATCTCGTCCGCCGGATCGCCGCTGAAATCCAACCGGGTCGAAGCACGCGCCACCGCCAGATCGATGGGCCACACCTGTATGCTGGTAAGTACGCGCACCACCTCGCGGTCGTCAAGATCCAGGTCCAGCCGGCCGAGCTGAACGAGCTTAGCCAGCTCCCACAACACAATCGACGAGATCGACCACCGGCTCCGGCTCAGCAGGCGCTGCTCCGCCGGCCGAAGGTCGCCGGCGAGCGCGAAGATGAGAATGTGGGTATCAAGATTCAGCATCCGCATCCCACCTTAGGCCGGTTGTGAACACATCGCCGTTGACACTGATCTTTTGCCGGAGACTCCCTATCAGGTCGCCGCCCTGGCTCTCATACGGCAGGACTCGGGCCACCGGCCTGCCATGCTTGGTGACTATCAGCCCTTCGGCGTCCAGCCGGTCCAGCAGGGCGAGGCATTGCTCCTTGAACCTTGCCGCTCCGATTCGTTTCAAAATTGCCTCCCAGGATTATGGACATATTATATGACTAGACGTACATTGTGTCCAAGATGTGCAACTTGCCCTTCGCTATTTTTCTCCGAGTTCCAACATCATCGTAGCGGCTATTCGCGAATCACCCTGGCGATGGGCCGGTTCAACGCCTGGGCCCGGATGCTCCGGCCCGCTCTTCCAAGTTCCGGTCCGCACTGGTAAGCTCGTGAAATAGAATCGACGATCAACTCACACAATGGAGCCGGACTGTGAGGAAAACACCATGTCACGACTGACCGGCGGCGAATCAGTTGTCAAGTCCCTAGTCGCCCAAGAGGCCCGGGTCGTGTTCGGTATCCCTGGCACCCATGGTCTGGGGTTGTTCGACGCACTCCACGACGCGCCGGAGATTCGCCGGATTACCACCCGCCACGAGCAGGGCGCGACATTCATGGCGGACGGCTACGCCCGGGCGGGCGGCGAGATCGGCGTCTGCCTGACCGCGACCGGCCCCGGCGCGATAAACAGCCTCACGGCAATGGGAACCGCGTTCACCGATTCCTCGCCTGTCTTCAATATCTTCACCCAGATTCCGTCGGCGGATATTGGGCGCGGAAGAGGCCACCTCCACGAAGTCGTCGACCAGTTGAGCATGTTCTCGGATGTAACCGGCTGGAGAGCCCGCGCGGACACCGTCGGCGCTATCCCCGGACTCGTGCGCGACGCCTTCGCTCACATGCGGGCCGGCAACCGCCTGCCGGCGGCACTGGAGTTGCCCAGCGACGTCCTTTACGGCAGCGATGACGTGTCGATACTTCCGACGGCAAGTGTTGCCGAGCCTTCCCCAGACAAGTCCCACTTGGACGCTGCTGGACGAGCGCTACTCGAAGCCCGGAAACCAATCATCTGGGCTGGCGGTGGCGTGATCGCGAGCGAGGCGTCTCCGGAGTTGGGCAGTTTGGCTGAGTGCCTGCAGGCGCCGGTCGTCACCACCGTCGCCGGCAAAGGAGCGATACCGTCGGACCATCCACTTTGCCTCGGTGCCACCGCGCTGCACAGGCCGGTCAAGGAGTACTTTGCCGGATGCGATCTCATGCTCGCGGTAGGTACTAAGTTCGACGCTCTCGAGACTTCCGAGTGGTCGCTGCGCCTGCCCGAGAACCTCGTAAGGATCGACGTCGACCCCGAAAACGTGCGACGAAACTATGAGCCGGCCGTGGCCGTTATCGGCGAGCCGAAGACCGTGCTCAAGGAGTTGCTCGAATGCTGCGACGGCGCCTCGAACCATCGGCCTGCCGTCGCCGGCGAGGTCAGCGATCTGAGGTCACAAGTTCGAGAAAGGTTGCACTCGCGCTCGCCGATGGCCGTTCGTCTAAACGACGAGATCCGTGCCGCGCTGCCGCGCGAGGGCATATTTGTGGGTGATGTAACGATCACCGCCTACTGGGGTTGGCCTCTGTTCGACGTCTACCAACCGCGTACCTACCTGTACCCATGGGCGTTCGCGACGCTCGGGTTCGGATTGCCGGCCGCCATGGGCGCGAAGGTCGCCCGGCCGGAGGCGCCGGTGCTTGCCGTCTGCGGGGACGGCGGATTCCTTTACACGGCGAACGAGTTGGCGACGGCGGTCCAGTTCGGAATCAACGTCGTCGCGCTGGTCGTCAACGACGAGAGCTTCGGAATCCTGGAGCCGCAGCAGAAGGCCCGATTCGGCCGGACGATGATGACTGACTTGCACAATCCTGACTTCGCCGCTCTCGCCCGCTCGTTCGGCGCCTACGGTGTTTGCATCGATCGCGTCGAAGAGGTAGGGCCGGCGTTGCGAGACGCATTAGCGGCGGAGAAGCCGGCGGTAGTGGAGCTAAAGACCCAGCTGCCGGACCCGTACGACTGGTAAACGGCCTTTCAGGGTTTCTCAGAGGCGAGTTAGAGGAATGAATGTAAGCCCAGAGTCAGCCGAAAGCCGGCCGTGCTGGTTTGTGAGAGCCTCGTACAACCCAGACGCGGACGATCAAACCTCAAACTTCGTTTATGAAGGAGATCACACAGGCGGTATCAAATCAATCCATCCCGGCGACAGGATCGCAATCAAAGTCGATTCCAATCGTAAGCACGGACTGCCTTTTGACAACAGAGGGAGCTTCGTATCTGTGATGCAGATCAAAGCCATCGGGACGGTGATAGAGAATGCCGGCGACGGTCGGCGACTAATCGTTGACTGGACGAGATTGGAGCCACCACGCGAGTGGTATTTCTTTACTCATTTCAGGACCCTTTGGAGAGTCCAATCTGGCGCTCACTGGGGGAATGACGACCTTATTCGCTTCACCTTCGAAGGCCAACAGCAAGACATCGACTATTTTCGGAACCAACCCTATTGGCGCGACAAGTTTGGCGATCAATTCGAGTGGGCCCACTTCTATGAGGCCCTCGCCGACAAACTACTCCAGTTCAGAGAGAATCGAGCGGAGTTGGTACAAGCAGTCCACTCCATGGCGGAGCGCGGACTTCCGCTACCCAAATTAGAGGACAGCTTCGAAGATGGCACGACCCGACCCATTCAAGATATATGTCCCTTCACCACAATTGCTATCTTCAACCGTGGACTTGTTGCAGATAGCAGCGCAATCGCCAAAGGGTTAGCGGAGTTTCTGTCTGTGGACGTTCCCGTTCCAGACTCATTCGAAGGAATTCCTACAATCGAAAACCAGCATTATCAGTTCTTCAATTCCAGTATTGACAACGGGTCGGGTGAGATCGACGCCCTTTGGGACGCATTCGCAAGCGCGATTCAGTTTGACGAGTCTGATGGCGATGATGATGCTCGTTCGTCCTTTGTCCATGCGTATGACAACGCGTCGCGCATCAAGTGGGTAAACTGGAAACTGACAACAGGCCTTCACTGGACTCGCCCGTGGCGTTTCCCAAGTTTGGACGCTAGGTCGCACTCATACATATCGGAAAAACTCGGGATTCACATTGGAACCCGTGTCAACGCCACAGAGTACTTGGAGTTGCGTGACACGCTTGAGGAGCAATTCCAAACTGAGGAATGCCCAGTTCATTCCTTTCCCGCATTGTCTCTTGCGGCGTGGAAGCGTGCCGACGACAACCCTGACCCGGAGCCAGGCGGGAACGGGACAGAACCGAATCCAGTTAAGCCTTACTCCATCGAAAACATCTTGGAGGATGGCTGTTTTCTCCAACAAGAGACGCTCGACGATATTCTTCAAAGATTGTCTGAAAAGAAGAATCTGATTCTCCAAGGACCACCAGGTACCGGCAAAACTTGGTTAGCCAAGCGACTTGCGTACGCTCTAATGAATCGACGCGATGAGAGCAAGGTGCGGAGCTTTCAATTCCACCCCAATCTATCCTATGAAGATTTCGTCAGAGGGCTGCGGCCGGACCCGGACAATAACGGGGGTCTGGCGCTGGTCGATGGTCCATTTATCGAGATAATCGACGCCGCCAAGTCGGATCCGGACGCCAAGTACGTCCTGGTGATAGAAGAGATCAACCGCGGCCAACCGGCACAGATTTTCGGCGAGATGCTGACTCTGCTCGAAGCGGACAAGCGAAACCCCGACTCATCGTTGGAGCTGACCTATCGGCGACCCGGTGAATCAGGCATCTACATTCCCGACAATTTTTATCTGATCGGCACAATGAATATCGCCGACCGCTCGCTTGCCTTGGTTGACTTCGCATTCCGCCGGCGGTTCGCTTTCGTCGATTTGGTGCCGGTTCTCGATCAGCGTTGGTCCGACTGGGTCACAAGAGAGTGCAACATCGACTCCCAAGCACTTTCGACCATAGGGAATAAGCTCAGCGCATTGAATAAGACGATCGCGGATGACCCAAACCTTGGACCTCAGTTTAGCATTGGACATAGCTTCGTCACTCCATCCGCCGACTCCGAAATACCAGATGCAGGTCAGTGGTTCCGGCAGGTCGTCCAAACGGAGATCAGGCCATTGCTCGATGAGTATTGGTTCGATGACCGTGAGCAAGCCAATAGCCAGGTTAATCGGCTGTTGGAAGGGATTTGATGGTAACCGCCACCAACCGATCCCGGGCCAATGCACGCCTCGCGTCGGGGCGCATTGGCAACATTCCCGTGCGAAACATATGGTTGCTGATGCTCTATGCCTATGCATATGACCTGTTCCGCCAAATTGACCCCATCCGGAGAATCGAAGTCGAAGAAAACCCTGACGAGATTGCCGACTTGATCGCCGAGATTCTGGTGCGCTCTGTCGAGTATCGCCTAAAGAGGAATCTAAGTTTCGGCTATCAATCTAGGGATGCAGTGCTGAGCCGGGTTCGAGGGCGCATCGATCTACTGCGAACTGAGCGGCGGCAGCTTCTTAAACGGGGTAGGGTTGCCTGTCGATTCGATGAGCTAACCGTTGATACGCCTCGCAATCGTTACATTCGAGCGGCGCTGGAACGGGTCGCGAGAGTGGTTCGTCGCCCAGAATTAGGAACTCAGTGTCGTACTCTCGCCACCACATTGGCTCGGATAGGAGTAGTCGGAGAGCGACCCACCCGGCGGGATGTCTCGATCGGTTCTTTCGGCCGGTTAGACGCGCATGACCGACGGATGGTGACTGCCGCCCACCTTGCGTTTGACTTGGCTCTTCCAACCGAGGCCACTGGCATGCGGCACATGTCATCACCTGAGCGCAAAGAACAATGGTTCAGGAATCTGTTTGAGAAGGCAGTCGCGGGTTTCTATGACGTTGTTCTCGCAGGCTCCGGATGGCGCGTCTATGCAGGCAAATGGATCCACTGGCCCGTTGAATGCCCTACTGCGGCCATTGAGGGATTTCTCCCGCAGATGCAAACCGATATCATTTTGGAAAATGTTGTCTCTGCCCGTCGCATCGTCATAGATACGAAATTCAAGTCTATCCTGACCAGTGGACAGTATCGGGAGACCCTGAGAAGCGATGACTTGTACCAGATTTATGCCTATGTCAGGTCCCAAGAAAAAGAGGGCGATCCATTGTCAAGTAATGCCGAAGGCGTTCTTCTCCATCCTGCGATCGACGCAAGGATTGATGAATCGGTTGTTATCCAGGGCCATCGATTCAGGTTTGCGACCGTCGACCTCGGTGCCGGCGCACCTGTTATCAGGCAACAGTTGCTTGACCTTGTTGCCTAGGAAAATCCTTCGTAGGGGGACGCACCCATGTTGGCCTAGCCAAGTTGTCCCGTTCACGGACGCTTCCGGCTGAGAGTGCTCGCTCCAGATTTGAGATTGGTGACGCACCCTTGAGCGATAACGAGGCGTCCCCAGCCCAGACCGGCCCCTCGGACCAATTCCTCATCGAAAGCGAATTCCCGATCTCCCTCCGGCGCACCGTGTTCAGCCATGGCTGGGTGTACCTTGAGCCCTGGCGGTGGGACGAGAGCCGGCAGGAGCTATCGCGGCCGGAGCGGGTCGGCTCCTCCTGCCTGCAGATTCGGGTAACCCAGCAGGGACCGCGGGACCTACTGTGTGGCGTGGACGGAGAGCAGCGGACTGGTGAGCATTTCGAATTCGCGAAACGC
Source organism: Chloroflexota bacterium (assembly GCA_963664835.2). Lineage (GTDB taxonomy): Bacteria > Chloroflexota > UBA6077 > FW602-bin22 > JBCLEL01. The sequence goes on from CAXXUG010000028.1 coordinate 124,484, forward strand.
GCCGTCCGGCGGTGGCTTTCGATCGAGTGGGACCCACGGCCGGCCATCCGTGTCGCCGGCGATATCGATCCCAAGGTTGGGGCGTTCATAGAGTCCGGCGGCGGCCGGTTCCTGCGTTGCAGTACCTTCTACGAGGATTTCGTGAAGACGGTGTGCACGGTTCACGCCGCCTGGTCGGGAACGATGCGAATGGTGTCGTCCCTGGTGAAGGACCTTGGCGCCGGCACATTCCCGACGCCGGTCCAGGTGGTGGAGCACGGTGAAGACCGCCTAAGGAAAGAGCTGCGGCTCGGGTTTCGATCGCGCGTATTGGCCGAGTCCACTCTGCGATTGCTTGACGAGGGCCGAATGGACGAAAAGGGAGACCTGGTCGCCGGCGGGATCGCCTACGAAGATCTGCTGAGCCTGCGGGGAGTGGGTGCATATTCGGCCAGCCATATGATGATGCTCCTGGGCGACTTCAGCCGCGTGCCAGTCGACTCGGAAGTAATCCGCTTTTGCAAGGACCGTTACGGAATCGAGTCCAAGGAGGTTGATTCATTCTTCGAGAGGTGGGGACAATACCGCTTCCTGGGCTATAAACTATCAAGAACGTTATCGGACCACGATGAATGAGTGGCGCCGTTCGTGGACCTACTAAGGTTTGACGACTTCTAGGGACGATTGGGGGACTAAATGAGACTGACCGAACAGCAAATCAACCACTTTCGCACCTTTGGGTTCATAGTCTTCCGGCAGTTCTTTACGCCGGAAGAGTGGAAGACCTATTGTCACGAGTTCGACCTGGGACTGGATGCGTTGATCCCTAGCCACAAGCACGATGGCAAGGCGCGGTTTCAGGCTAACCTGATGGACGCGAACACGCCGTTCATCACCGCGCTGAACGATGACCCCCGGTTCTGGGAGACGGCCGAGCAGCTGCTGGGCAAAGAGGTATTGGGTATTGGCGGAGACAGCAACTACTACGTCGGTGACACGGCCTGGCATCCCGACAATAGCGACCTGCTACAGGATTCCGTCAAATTCACAATCTACCTCGAACCGCTCAATGCGGCCAACGGTGCGCTCCGGGTTATTCCCGGCTCGCATCGTGAGCCATTGCACAGCGCAATACGCGGAGGTACCAGCCAGGGAAGCTCCAGCGCCGGTAGCGGCGTCGGACCGAATTTCGGAGTCCGGCCGGATCAGGTGCCGGCATATGCGTTTGTGTCAGAACCGGGTGATGTCCTCGCTTTCCATACCGGGACTTGGCACGGTGCCTTCGGCGGGAACACAAAGCGTCGCATGGGTACGATTCAATACTACGAGGATCCGCAAACGGAGGACTCATTTAACGAGATACGAAGGGTATTACGCCGGATTCACGAGAGAGAGATTCAGATGCACGGTCGACCGTGGTTTCCGGAATACTGGCGAACGGTAGACAATCCTCGTCACAAGGCATGGGTACGGCGATTAGACGAGATTGCGGCGCTCGACGAGGTCCACGGCTAGCCTGATCGGGGTTGCGACAACCGGGGGTAGCTGGCAGTCTCTTCCACTTTGACTCTGGTCTTGGAATATTAGGGAGGGCCTAATGAGACTCACAGAACAGCAGATCAACCACTTTCGCGCCTTTGGGTTCATAGTCTTCCGGCAGTTCTTCGGGCCGGAAGAATGGAAGACGTATTGTCACGAGTTCGACCTGGGATTGGATGCGCAGATCCCCGGCCACAGGCACGACGGCAAGGTCCGGTTTCAGGCCAACCTGATGGACGCCAACACTCCGTTCATTACCTCGCTCAACGATGACCCAAGGTTCTGGGAGACAGCCGAGCAGTTGCTCGGGAAAGAGGTATTGGGTGTGGGCGGAGACAGCAACTACTACGTCGGTGACACGGCCTGGCATCCCGACAACAACGGACTGCGACAAGATTCCGTCAAATTCACAATCTACCTCGAACTGCTCAATGCGAACAACGGTGCGCTCCGAGTGATTCCCTGCTCTCATCGAGAGCCATTGCATAGCGCAATACGCGAAGGCGTCCGGCAGGGAAGCTCCAGCGCAGGAAGCGGCGTCGGGCCGAATTTCGGAGTCCGGCCCGATCAGGTGCCGGCCTATGCATTTGTGTCAGAACCGCGCGATGTCCTCGCGTTCCATACCGGAATCTGGCACGGGGCCTTCGGCGGGAACACAAAGCGGCGCATGGGCACAATCCAATACTACGAGAATCCGCAAACGGTGGAGTCATTCGAAGAGATACGCCGAGTGCTGCGCCACACTCACAATTACGAGATGGAGAGGAATGGGCGCCCGTGGTTTCCGGAATATTGGCGATCGTTAGACAACCCTCGCCACAAGGCGTGGGTCCGGCGAGTGGATGAAATCATGGCGCTTGATGAGGTACACGGCTAGCCCTGCCGGGCGCGCCTACAAGGGATAGCTGATGGTTTCTTCCACTTCAACTTTCGTCGTGAATTGTTACTAGGGAGGGCCGAATGCGCCTCACCGAGCAGCAGATAAACTATTTTCGCACCTTCGGATTCCTGGTCTTCCGGCAGATCTTTTCGCCGGACGAGTGGAAGACCTATTGTCGCGAGTTCGACCTGGGTTTGGACGCCCTGATTCCCGGTCGCAAGCACGACGGTAAGGCTCGATTTCAGGCCACCCTGTTGGACGCCAACACGCCGTTCATCACCTCGCTGAACGATGACCCCCGCTTCTGGGAGACGGCCGAGCAGTTGCTTGGCAAAGAGGTATTGGGCGTTGGCGGAGACAGCAACTACTACGTCGGCGACACGGAATGGCACCCCGACAATCAGTGGCTGCGGCAGGATTCGGTCAAGTTCACGATCTACCTGGAGCCGCTCAATGCGCGAAACGGAGCGCTCCGGGTGATTCCCGGCTCGCATCGAGAGCCGTTGCACAGCGCGATCGCCGGCGGCTCAATGCGGGAATACGTCGACGCACCGCATGACGTCGGATCGATATTCGGAGTCCGGCCCGACAAGGTACCGTGCTATGTCTTTGAGTCGGAACCAGGGGACGTCCTGGCTTTCCATACCGGAATCTGGCACGCTGCGTTTGGTGGCAATACGAAGCGTCGCATGGGTACGATCCAGTACTACGAGGACCCTCAAACAGAGGAATCGTTCCGGGCGGTCCAGAGCGTGTTGCGTGGGATTGACCGGCGAGAGGTTGAAGTTCATGGTCGCCCTTGGTTTCCGGAGTATTGGCGTTCGATCGAAAACCCTCGACACCAGGCGTGGGTCCGGCGCATGGATGAAATCGCGGCGACCGATGGGCCGAGCGGCTAGAACAGACCAGGATTTTTTTAACAACTGTGGTTGCCCAAAGGTTGGTGGTGGTCTTTCCTTCCCCCCATACCTCTGGGTTCCGGCCATCGCCGGAGTGGCGATTGGGAGCGCCGGGTCGCAGAAAGTGATTTCGAGAGTCGTTGCGGGAGTCTATCCCTGATCCGAGTCTGGGATATGCTTTGATAGTAATCGCTCATGCCGTCAGGGGCCGGCACATCAAGACATGAAAACCTGGAGTTGCGATTTTAAGCGGCGGATTCGCACGGGGGATTCTGCCATACCCAGCCCCATCCCCAGCGGGGGACAAGCCCCCGCGCTACATTTCCCATCCCCGCCCCTCCCAAACTGGATTCCAGCTCTCGCTGGAATGACCAATCGAGAGGCCGGGAACGAGTCGCAGCTAAGGGGAGTTGGCAGGTGAAACCAATTTCGTGCTGACGGTATGCGGTTCGCGGTCTATCGAAATGGCCTTGGCGGGTTAATTGTTTCGACCAACTGCTTGTCGGCCTAGGAAAACACTCTAGAAGTCCTAAAGTCTAGAGAACAAAAGGGCTCACAGCTCAGTCGGGATGGCGCTGACAGACGAACAATTGGGAAACGCAACTTCCTCCAGGCGAAGTGAGGACGTACTGCCAGGGTGCTAACGGTTACCAGCGGACCAACGGTTTTGCCGCGAAACGGGTCACCGTTTTCATCGGAGCCGGCCCAGATTTTTTCAGGTGGTCCCGCAGATACAGCGGATAGCTCGTTGGAGATTCCTCCCTCGGCGAGATGTCAACCAGCGTGTTTCCCCGGAACGTGCACTTGTAGACCGTCTCCAAGCGCCAGGCCCTTGCCAGTGCGGTGTAGCTAATCGTCTCCTCGACGACCGGAAATTGCATCGTGATTACATCGCCCGGTTTCAGAGCGTCGAAGACCGCGAAGTTGCCCACCCAATACGGATCTCTGGGTTGGCCGGCAACCTGGAACCGCAGTGTGCGCCGATCAATCCACGACGAGACTCGGACTGATATCCGCCGTGCAGTCTTGTTCCTGATCTCGACCTTACCCTCGTAGGGAAGGTGGCTGTCGATGTCCAGCCAGGGCGAAGCGCGATTCAGGAGCAGGTTCACCTGGGCGTTCTCTCCATCCTGGCAGCGAACGATACCCTCCCAGGCATAGTACAGACCCTGTGTCCCGTTTCCCGTGCAGCAGTTCATCACCCATGGGCGCTCGACGGCGGTGATGCCGGCCCAGCCGGCGTAGGTTCCCAGCGTGCGCTCGATGACATTTTCATCGCACACCTGGCCGGGATAGGTCGGCTCGAATCCCTGACCTCGTATGTCCCAGGGACGGGGAGGCCCCGCGTCGGAAACCCTTTGGAGCAGCTCGGCGTCGCTGAATTGGGCCTCGACTAGGTGGTTGCGCGTTACGCAGTCGACGTCATCCCAGTAGTCGCCAACGCCGGCATCGCTCAGCCTGATGGCGAGCGCGACCCAGTCTCCCAGGTAGCATCCCTCGCACCCTCCGATGTCTCCGGCGAAATGCTTCGGTCCGCCGGTGGGCGCCCACCCTATCCTCGGGATCGCGAACATGCGGGAGTACTCGTAGCTGCGCCGGACGAACTCCTTGATCCTCTCGTCGTTCACTACGATGGCGTATTCGAGGATTCCACGCAGGGGTATCGCCCGGGCATGGAAATGGGAATCGAAGTGGCCCTGCTCTCCGCCGGCGACCAGGACCGGGTCCGGGTCTCCTTGCCAGAATCGAGGCTTCATGATGAAATTCGTAAGCTTGCGGGCCAGTTCCAGCGCTTGCTCGTCTCCGCTCACCGCGTACCAGCGGGCCAAGCCCTGGGTCTGGTGTCCCTGGTAGGTGGTCACGGCGCCTTCGCCGCCCTCGTGCTCGTCGAGCGGCTCTCTAGTGTCCCGCCATCCGGACTTGGGGTAGTTGAATGCCTCGCCGGCTCCGCCGTCCGGGTAGTAGGCGTAGTCGTCCTTGTGTATCGCGATCGCGTCCAGTCCCCGGACCAGCGCCCGAATCCGGCCGTCCCAGGCCGGATCGCCGTCGCGCTCGCGCCAGGTCACCATCGCGCGCAGCATCCGGCCGTTGCCGGCGACGTTTGCCATGTCCTCGGTCGATTGCTCGTAACCGTGGTGTCCCATCGTGTGCCAGGGCCGCTTGTCGCTGTAGGAAGCGTAGTACAGACCGTCGTCGCCGGACAGCCGGCCCACCAGCATGTTCATCAGCCCGTTCTCTGCCTCCAGGTGCAGGTCGCTGCCGGAGGCGGCCCGCATCAGCGGGAACGACTCGGCGAACTTGGGCTCGTTTGTCGGATCGAAGGCCCAGTGGTACATGTAGGCCGGCTGCACGCAGTACCGGACCCAGAAGTAGACCTCGTAGTCCAACGCCGGATCGAGGCAGCCGCCCAGGCCATTCAGGGCTAGCCGGGCGCGATCGGCCAGATCTAGGGTGTCAGGGATTGTCGCCTGGTAGTGTTCGCCTTCGATCTTCGGCTTGCCGATTAGTGCCATTTGTTTGCTCCTTGCAGTCAAACCGCGTTCGGATCACGCCTGACCGACATTATATAGAAGAGGCCGGCGATTCCCGGCCGGCGGAACTGTTACCCAGGTGCCCGGAGGAACGGTGAGGCTGATACTCCCATCCGAAGCCTGGAGGAACGGTCCCCGATGAAGCGGCATTTACAAGGTCGTCCCTAGGGCGAGTCCTCTTGGGTGGATGCCAACTCGTTGGATCTGAAGGCGAGGCACTGGAAATAGTCGTCGACTCGTCTGTACTCCGAATCATCCGAGTCCATGAAGTCTCGCAATCTTCGGATCACTGCGTCCTCGACTTCGGGTACTGACATTTCGACAAGCTCTTCGTTGGAGAGGATCTCCTCGCGATAGACTCTTTCATAGCCATAGCCCGCGTCCTTGACGGAGTACTCGTCTATCTTCTGCCTATTGATCGGCGTCTTCTCCATGAAACCCTTTAGCCGATCCACGAAGGACCGCTCCCTGCCGCTTTTACTATAGAAAACAAAACTCACTCTTACATTGCGATGTGTGAATGCCATGGACCAGGAAAGGGAGCCACGATGGCCGCCCATTCTCAGCGCGGCGTCACGCAAAGTCGCATCGGTCCAACCCAGCCAGTAAACGGTCTGCTGGCCGTTGTCGGAAGGCGTTGGCGTACAGCCCCGGTCTTTCAAAAACTCTGCCGTCCGAACCCGCAGTTGCTTCGGATCGAGTCTGGACTCCCTCACCAGTTTGGCGAGCGAGTCGCAGTACTCTGTCCGGTCTGCCGAGACCATCCTGCGGACGCCATCGTCGCCGTCCTTCTCCAGAGCCCGTCGCATCTCCTTCAGGATTGAGCGATGGTCGTCGAGAAGCGACTTGAAGCCCTCGCCGCCCGCGGGACGAAACCACCTCTCGACCAATTCGAGGTACTGCCGGATGAAGGCTTGTACGCTCGGAGAAGGAAACTCCCCAGCCCTAAGGACTGAATCGATGGCTTCGTGGACGGAGTCCCAACCGACATGGGCGATGCCCGGGAAGTTCACTTTTCCGTCTGGCGAGGTGGTCAACAGGACGCTTCTCACCGTGTGGTTCTCGTGTCTTCTTCGCAGCTTCCGTTCGTAGCCCACGACTTGGTCAAGATGGTCGGAAGACGCCGATTCTGTCTTGTTCTCGATGGCGATCAAACACCGCTCTTTCTTGAAGCGGATCGTGATGTCTACGTAGTCCAGTTCTCTACAGACATCGACATTCGCCGCCTCGAAGCTGGTTTCGGGAAGACGCTCCACATCCGCTGCCGCGAGCCGTCCATTGACGTGGGTAACGAACCATTTCAGGAGCTGTGAGCCAATACCGTGGGTGTCGGCGGGCCGGAGCAGCCACGCCAACACGTTGCTGTGGCGTATTTCGTAGTCCGCGTACCTTAGAACATCGAACGTGTTGAATTCCCCTGGCTGTACAAGATCACGGTGGTATGCCTGGAACCCGGGGTCGTCGATCAGGTTCCGCAGGTCAGCTTCCAAGCGTTCGCCTCCCTTCGAGTGGAGTGGGGCAAGTAGCGTCTTTCGATACAGATAATCGGACGCTCAGCGTGAGCCGCCCAGGCCGTTCAGGGCCAGCCGGGCGCGGTCGGCCAGATCCAACGTGTCGGGGATTGTCGCCTGGTAGTGTTCGCCTTCGATCTTCGGCTTGCACACTAGTGCCAATCGTTTGCTCCTTGCAGTCAACCCGTGTTCGGGACTCGCGTGTCCGCCATTATATAGAAGAGGCCGGCGATCTCCCCGCCGGCGAAACTGTTACCCAGGTGCCCGGAGGAACGGTGAGGCTGACACTCCCATCCGGACCCTAGAGGAACGGCACCAACGCTCCGCCCGGCGGCGCCACCTCATCGAGCGCGGCGCGGTCTTCAGCGGTGATCGTGACTTGTGCCGCGCCCAAATTGTCTTCAAGTTGTTCCATGGTTTTCGATCCGATGATCGGGCTGGTGATGCCCGGCTGCCGCATACACCAGGCCAACGCGACCTGGCCCGGCGTGCATCCCTTGCTCGCCGCCAACTCCGTCAGGACGTCTACGACCGCGAAAGTTGATTCGGTAAAGAAACGTGCGGTCGACTCGTTCTTCAGCGATAGCCTGGAACCCTCCGGCGAACGAGCGCCACGGCGGTATTTCCCGCTAAGGAAACCGCTCGCCAATGGCGACCACGGTAACAGCGCCAGCCCGTAAGTTTGGGCCATCGGCGCCAGCTCCCGTTCCCGCCGGCGGTCCAATAGATGGTATGGCGGCTGCTCGCTCACGAACCGATTCAGACCCAGCGCCTTCGCGATCCAGAGAGACTCGACCACCTGCCAGGCGTGGAAGTTACTGCTGCCGACATAGCGTACCTTGCCGGCTCGTACGAGGTCGTCAAGCGCACTTAGAGTCTCGTCGATTGGAACGTCCGATTGTGGGTGATGGACCTGGTACAGATCGATCCGGTCGGTCCGCAGCCTTCTCAACGACGCCTCGCACTGCTCGATGATGTGCCGGCGACTGGCCCCGCGGGCGTTCGGATCGTCCGCGACGCTGCCGGTGAACTTGGTGGCCAGGACGATCCTGTTTCGGTGCCCGTTCGCCTCAAGCGCCTTGCCAACAATTTCCTCGCTCGTTCCGCGCCGATACACATTCGCGGTGTCGAGGAAGTTAATGCCGGCATCGATGGCTCGATCGATGATTCTGATCGATTCCCGCTCGCCGATTTCGTTTCCGAATTGGGCTTCCATCGCCCTCGCCTTGGTGCCGAACATCAGGCAGCCCAGACAGAGAGAGCTCACCTTAACGCCGGTCCGGCCGAGGTTTCGGTACTCCATCGATCACCAGTCCACTGGCGTCAATCAATCGGGTCAAAGAAAGTCAGGTCGGCGCCGAAGTTGTCCATTGCTATGACCTGATCCCCACGGAGCCTAGCCCGGATTCGCCTCGTGCGATGAGCCAGCGCGATTTCCTGCTCCTTCAGCGAAAACTCGAAGTGAATGGTCCGACTCACAGGGGGACGGGCTATGAACAGGTATCCATTTGTGTAATGCGGGGTCTCGGTTGTCCCACGCAGTGTAATGGTCCCGGGGTTTGCCCACGTTGGAACTCGCACGAAAACGGGTCCCGGTCGTTTTATCCTGATACGCAAATTGGGATGAGTGTATGGTGACTCAACCCGTATAGCGGCGGTTTCGTGGTCGAAGAGCAAATTGACTCTGTGGCCGGACTCGTCGAAGCGGGTCACTTCCCGGGAGACTTCGCATAGCGATCCGACCGCACCTCCGACGATGTCCATGTTGAATGAAACTCGGTCGGCTCCGATTGGTTCGTGTCCATAGGGCGCTGGAAAGCCAAACGCTCCCACGTGCCGGCCGGCAACATCACGTTTGCCATCCTCATTGTCTGGATTGGGAGGCTTGGTGATAAAGGAGTTGTCTCGTAGCTGCGCCGGCAGAAGGTGACCCCGGACAATGCGCTCGGCATCCTGGTAGTAGTCTGAAAAACCCCACCGGCCCAGTATTAGAGCGGTCTCAACAATATCGCCGGTGTTATTCGCCTCGCCCCGGTCGGGGTCGGCATCTGAAGCGGAGCTCTCGATGACCCATCCCAACTCGTCTCTGATGTCCCAAAGTCCCCTGTCATAGAACGCCTTCACTCGTTGAATCAGGCCGGCGTCGGAGGTCAGGTCGGCCAGTTGTGCCAGGGAGGACATGACGCACGTGGTCGAGTGGGTATGATCGCCGAAAGTCTCTCTGTCGTAAGACCCGTCCTCGGTGAAGAACTCATTCACGGCCTTGTTCTTGAGGACCAGGGCCAACTCCAGGGCGGGACCAAATCCCGTAGCCCGATAGTATTTGACCAGCGGTCCAATGGCCCTGCCCAGGCCGATGATAAACGTCGGAGAGTCCAGGAAACTCAAGCCGTGCTCTCGTTCCAGGCGCTCACGGTCACATCCTCGATCGGAATCCCAGAGCTCGAAGATCGCGGCGATGCTGGCTTCGGCCAGCCGGCGGGCCATCGCTGAGTCACGGTATTTGGCCAACGCGAAGAGTGCGTGGAACCCTTCGCGAACATTGTGTGGAACAAAGTTCACCAGGGGACCACCGACCTTAGCGCGGTTGAGCGGCAGAGGCACTGGGCCGTTGTAGGAGAGGAACGCGGCGTTGGCATGGTGATTGACCGCGTCCTCGTCGAGCTGGATTCCGGCGGCATCTTCGGCATTCAGCAGGGCGTTGAGATGCCGGCCGGGGACGTGAGATTCCGAGTGTACCGGGCTGAAGCTGAATCCGGGGTCTGGGCGTACGGTTGACCCGAAGAAAGGTATGTGGTCATCATCGGCATTGAACACGTTCGACATCGTGCGGCAGCCGAGGCGAATTGCGTCGCGAATGTCCGTTGTGTTGACGTGGCTGAGCTTGACCATGGAATCCTGAGCGATCTCGCCGAGTTGAGGGAGAGTCGACGTCTGCCAGCTATTGAGACTGTTCTAATGGTAGCAGGAATCCCGTCGCCATTATGCTCTGGGTGTATACTCCGGACGAGGACGCGGATCAATTGATGGTGGGAGCCATGACGACCGAATTAACGAAGACGATTCCAGCCGGCTCACGTATCCTCATGGTCACCGGCGATCTGATGTTTGGCTCAAGGGTTGACTCTCTCGCCCGGCGGGCCGGCGTCGTCTTTGAGTCGGTGGGTGCCGGTCGCTTGGCCGAGGTTGTCCCGGCCGGTGACGCCTTTGCCCTTGTCGATATGGCGAACATGGACGCCGCCGGCGTCGGCCGAACAGTGTCGCAGTTGAAACAGCTGGGCGCGGAGCGCATAGCGGTCTTCGGCCGGCACGACCGGATGGACCTGCGCAATGCCGCGCTCGAAGCCGGCGCGGCCTACTGGTGGCCGAACTCGAAGATGTCGGCCCAGATGCAGACCCTATTGGGTTTGACCCACTAGCCACTGAGCACGGCGAGATCGGCGGGCAGGCCGCGCTTGCCTGGCGCTCAACGAATGCCGGCTACTACGTTCACCCCGTTGAGTGCCATATGGTGGAGGAAAATGTAGTGCAGGAGGTCGCCGTCGTGAGGCATCGCGCCAATCGTCGCCGCCTCGTTCACTCCCAGGTGGTAGGTGTCTACGCAGTCTATCGGTACCGTTACCCGGCAGCTCAGTCCCGAGGCGTTCGAGCGCAGCTTCAGAGACATTGCCAACTGATATAGGCAAAGATCCGTGCAGTCGCCCACCGCGATGAACTCGGTGACTTCAGGATGGGCGGCCAGCCATCCTACCAGCTCGGTGTCTATCAATGAGTTGATGCTGTTCTTGGGGATCACTTTGAAACGGTTGAAAAAGGATAGGGCCTTGAACTCGCTTACTGTTGCGGACTCCATCGTTCCGGAGATGCAATGCGGAGGAAACTCGTTGAACTCCTCGGCGTCCGAGGCGTGTGTGTCCTGGGTAAGAACGAAGTGCGGCACGTCCGCATCGTGCGCTCGGCGAAAGAGGCGTGTGATCGGCTCGATGATCGTCGCGACTCGCGGGCTGGCGAGCGGTCCATGCCGGCAGAAGCCTTCGATCACGTCCACCGATATGACCGCCGCCTCGCCGGCGGCTTTTCCCCGCTGCCCAAGCAGGTCCTCCAGATTCACCGTCGGACGCTTGTCGACCCATTTTTCGACGCTGTCGATGAACTCAGCGCTGCGTGCGGAAAGCGGTTGGACTTCCGTTACGGACTCAACGGCCATGGCTTCCTCTCCTTGTTCAAGTGCTGCGCGATGCAAATAGTCGCGGTATCCATCATAATGCGCCTTGGTGGCTCCGGCGCCTCAATTATATTGATCTCTTACGATAAGTTGGGTGATGGGTTTGGCGACTCACCGGGCGAACTAGTCGCAACCCCGCCTTCGGAGGCCGGGCGCTCCCGTCCATTCGAAGAGGGCAAATGGACCTAAAGGCAAAATGAGTCCGCAAGCAGGCCCTTTATGGCGCGAGTTGATTTTGATTCACAGGCTGACGCTGACCGTCCTCCTAGCGGTTGGCGTGGCGTCTTTAGCTGGCTGCACTCCGGCGCTTCCGCAGTTCGAGGACCTTCCCACTTCAACGGGAGTGGCGGCGGTGCCTACCGAGGCCGGCACCGCGGTAGCGTCCTCCCCCGAAATGCCCACAGCGGAGTCAAATCTCTTGAGTCGCGACCGAGACTCTGCGCCCAAGTTGGAGACGGTCACAATCGAGCCCTCCGACGATCCCCGATTGGCGCCGCACGGCACCCGGATCGTGCCCACGCCGTCCGACCTAGCAGCCGAGTTGGAGCAGGCTCGAAGGTATTGGCGCAATGGCGAGTTGGGCGCTGCCCTGCTCACCTACCGCCGGCTGGCGCAGGCGGCTCCCACGTCGCCGGATGCACTGGTCGAGTTGGGTGTCGTAGAGTTGGCCACCAGGGAGTATGAAGAAGCGCGCGACACTCTGCGGAGAGCGCTCATCCTGGACCCGCCCGAGGGGATGCGCGCGCGTGCCCTGTACCTGATGGCAACCGTCGAGTTGAAGCTGGGAAACTGGCAAGAGACGATGCGTCTGATCGAGGTTCCGTCTGCGCCGGATGGGCTCAGCGACTTGGTTGCGCTCAGACGCGCCGAGGCAGCCGCCGCCGGTGGGGACATCGATGCCGTCCGCATCGAGTTGGAACGACCGGAGATCCGATCGTCCACCAATCGAATTGTATTGGATCAGGCCGGCAATCTTGCCCGGCTTATAGGCGAGCATGGATTGTCCGGAGTTTTCTATGCCCGGGCAGCGGATTATCCGGCGTGGTCGGTTGAGCGCACACGGCTGATGCAGTCGGCCGGCACCGCGTTTGCCGCCGCCGGCCGGACCGGCGACGCCATCACACAATATCGCCGGCTCGTTGAGTTGTATTCTTGGACCAAGCCTGGAAAGCTGGCCGGCATCGAGCTCAATCGACTGGGAGGCATGACTCCTTATCACCGCGGCCGGCTGGCCATCATCGATGGCGGTCTCGATGCGGCCCGCGGATCTCTTGAAGAGGCTGCCAAGGGCGGCGAGTATGCGGTGCAGGCGCAGAAGTTGCTCGATGACGTCGAGGAAATCTTGGGCTGGCACAAAGCCGCCGACGCCGGTACACCTGAAGCATTCCAGGAGTTCAGGTCCCAATTTCCAGCCGGCGACTTCTTAGAGGACGCATGGTTCGAGGAGGGATACCTTCACTTCGGGGAAGACCGGCTCTCGGCTGCGCTGAGCGTGTGGAGGGCGGCAATTGACCAGTCGGATGGCGATGAACTGGCGCGTCTGCATTTCTGGATCGGCAAGACGCTGGACAAATTGGGCCAGGATGCCGAGGCCGATGCCAGCCTGCGCACTGCCAGTCAAATCGCGCCGGCCGGCTACTACGCGTTGCGCGCGCGCGATATCCTGACCGGCACGGATGGATGGCCAGTGTCGAAAGACGTCTCCGCTCTTCCGCATCCCGGTTCCGATGTCAGTCTGATTCCGGAAGATGAGCGGCAGAAGGCCGAGGAGTGGCTGGCGACCTGGACCGCATCGGATTCGACTCCCGACGTGATGACCCAGCCAAGGGTCCGCCGAGGTCTCGGATTCCTCGCGTTGGGCATGGGTGCGGAAGCGAATGCCGAGCTGAATGGGTTAATCAACGAGACATCCGACGGCCGAATTCTGTTCCAATTGGCCCAGATTCTCGCCGAACTGGAGGTCTGGGGCTCGTCCAGTCGGGCAGCCTGGCGCATCGTCGATCTGTCGCCGGCCGAGAGTGTGACCGAGACACCTGTCGCCATACAGAGACTCGCCTATCCGGTGGCATTTCCCGACTTGCTTGCGTTCGAGGCCGAGCGGCACGATCTCGACCCGCTGCTCTTTCTAACGTTGATCCACCAGGAGAGCCTCTACGATCCTTACGCCCTGTCAATCTCGGACGCAAGGGGCCTAACACAGGTGATTCCGTCAACCGGCGAGCTCATCGCCAACGCCATCGACTGGCCCGACTTCTCGCCGGACGACCTATACAGACCGGTCGTGGCGTTCGAGTTCGGCGCCTGGTTCCTGGCGAACCAGCTCAAGACCTTTGACGACGACCCGTTCCGAGCCCTCGCCGCCTATAACGCCGGCGGAGGTTCGATTTCGCGCTGGTGGACGGGTGACGTAGACCTTTTCATCGAGCAGATCGACTACACTGAAACTAGGAAGTACATGCGTGAGCTGTATTTCCACCACGCAATATACCGCAGCTTGGTTGGGAGGCAATAGAGCCCCCGTCCAATCGTCGGGGAGGACGTCCATTCGCCTCACGATGCGTGGTCGATTCAGTTGCCGGCCATGGCGCCGGTTGATAGACTTTCGATTAAATCAGCGAGCGTTACCGCCGGCACGAATTCATTCCGAGGAGATTGGAAATGGCACACGAGCTACCGCCACTGCCCTACGCCTATGACGCATTGGAGCCGCACATCGACGAGCAGACGATGCGGATCCACCATGACAAACACCATCAAACTTACATCACGAATCTCAACGCGGCGTTGGAGGGCCATTCCGACCTGGAGGGTAAAAGCGCCGAGGAGCTTGTAAGCGATCTCGATTCGGTACCTGAGGGTATCCGCACCGCCGTTCGCAATAACGGAGGCGGTCACGCGAACCACACCTTTTTCTGGGAAATAATGGGACCAGATGGCGGAGGCGCACCGTCCGGCGCATTGGCCGACGCGATCGACTCGACGTTTGGCAGCTTTGACGACTTCAAAGGACAGGTTGCCGCGGCGGCCGCCGCCCGCTTTGGCAGCGGATGGGCTTGGCTGACCGTCGATTCCAGCGGCGCACTGCAGGTCGAGAGTACCGCGAATCAGGACTCCCCGCTATCCGAGGGACGCACTCCGCTCCTTGGCGTTGACGTCTGGGAACACGCCTACTACCTGAAGTACCAGAATCTGCGTCCCAAGTACGTAGAAGCCTGGTGGAACACGGTGAATTGGAGCGCCGTCGCCAGTCGGTACGAAGCCGCGGTCGGCTAGCAACTACTCTTTTTTGGGGAGAATCGCAGCCAGGGGCGGAGTTGTTCCGCCCCTTGGTGTCGCGCTTCTCTCCCCATTACCGGCCCCAGCTTCTCTCCTCGCATCGTGCCCTTGAACATTCAGAGCGAAACAAATCCGAAGGCTAACTGCGGGCACTCCAACGACGGAACATCCAGATGGCTGAGATAAGACCGTTCCGCGGAGTGCGATACGTCGGTGGTCCGTCCGACCGCCTCGGCAGGCTGGTTACCGCGCCATACGACGTCATAACCCCACAAGCCCAGGCG
The DNA here is from genome assembly GCA_963664835.2 of Chloroflexota bacterium. Classification (GTDB taxonomy): domain Bacteria; phylum Chloroflexota; class UBA6077; order FW602-bin22; family JBCLEL01. The sequence goes on from CAXXUG010000028.1 coordinate 139,608, forward strand.
GACTACTACGACCGCGACCAGTACAACGCGGTCCGCCTGGAACTGGGCCAACAGTCCGCCGGCGACAACGAAGGTGACAATCGCTACACCCGCGCCGCTTCTACTTATCGACAATGGCGCGACGGTGGCGCCTTACAGGCGGAGTCCCACCCCGTGTTGTACGTCGCACAGGAGTCCTTCCAGCGCGGCGGTGTAACAAACAGGCGTACAACCCTCTTTGCATTGGTACGGCTCTACAACTGGGACGAGGGCAAGGTCCTTCCACACGAACGCACGATGCCCAAGCCCAAGGCCGATAGGCTAGACTTGTTGCGGACGTGCCAGGTCCAGTTCAGTCCGATTTTCAGCCTATACGACGACCCCGATGGTTCGGTCGCGGGTCATTTGGCTGGCGTGATCCGACAGCAGCCAGTCGCCGACTTCAGTCTCAACCCGCCGGCCGTCGCGGCAGCGCCCGCTCACACCCGCCTCTGGAAGATCGACGATACGGTCACGATCGGCGCCATAACCGCGACCCTGTCCCAGCGGGCCATCTATATCGCCGACGGCCACCATCGCTATGAGACGGCTCTGGCATACCGCGATCAATCGTCAAGTGGGACCGCCGGTCGAGTCCAATCGAGGCCCAGTGACTACCTGATGATGTCTCTGTCGGCAAGCAACGATCCCGGAATCGAGGTAATGGCAACCCATAGGCTACTCCAATCCTCCGGTCCCGGCACGTTCAGCGCCCTCGTGGCGGGGCTGGACTCCAAGTTTGAAGCCCGGCCACTCGACCAATCGGACGTTGACGCCTACTTGCGGGAGCCCGACGAGAGTGCGCTGAGGGTTGTCGCGGTATCCGCCAATGAGGCCCACTTGCTCGGACTCCGGCTGGGCGCTGATCCGACTCGCCTGGCTGAGATGCCGGCCGATCGGCACTCCTCTTGGAAGATGCTCGATGTGGCGTGTCTTCACGAGCTAGTCCTCAAGCCGCACTTTGGCCTTGACGACTCGGACCTGGCCAATGAGGCCGGCGTTGAGTATACCCGCGACCCTGAAGAGGTCATCGCCAAGGTGGACTCTGCCGAAGTCAATTGGGGCTTCATTATGCGGCCGACGCGGCTGCAGCAGGTGCTCCAAGTGGCCCGGGCCGGCGAGACGATGCCGCCCAAGTCCACTTACTTCTATCCCAAGACTGTCACCGGCCTCGCTTTCTTCGACCACGGCGAAGCGCTCTAGTATCGTTCAACACCCAGATCGGTAGACTGTCGATCCTGATTGGTCTGGTTAGGTGGAAGAAGATTGCCCCTGCGGAGACAAAAAAGGACCGAGGGGCGGAAGTCCGCCCCTCGGCACCGGTGGAGTAGGAGAAGGATAGGTTGAAACTGTCTTAGTGGAGAACGCCTCTGAAGTGGGAGAGGTCCCTGTGACCAATTGCCTCGTTCGGAAGTGCCCTTTCTGTTCCTCGCACTGGCAATGCGTAGTCGGTCCAACGATTGATAAGCTGGACTACTCTGTCCAACTCACGTACCGCCCGATCGTGGGTTACAAGCCCGGCCGCTTCAAGCCGGCTGAAGTTATCCTTCGCTTTCGCGACCAGCGCGCCGACCAACCCTTCCCGGCTCTTGCCGACACTCTCGGCAATTGCCGCCGCCGACTCCCCTTTGCGAAGCCGCTCGGCGAACGTATTCGTGTCCAGGCCAATGTGCCGAGCGGCTCCCGTTACGAACGTTCGGATGATGCTGAGACCCTGGCTCGGCTGGGTGTACCGAGCCTTGGCCTCCGCACCCAACTCCACCAGCGTGGCCCTCAACGCCTCTTGGGCCTTGGCTTGACTGACCCCCAGCTTGCCGGCCAGCGTATCGACGAAACGGTCGGCCAATAGACTCCACGACCTCGGCTTGCCTGCCGATTCCGCTTGGAGGAAGACTCCGGTCGATGCTGGCGTCATCGCTATCTTGTTCCTGGTCAATTTTCTGTTCCTCCGTTTGACTGTTTCCCGTCGCGGTAGGTTGCTCCGGCTACCCTCTAGCTCGTGGGTAGCTCAGGCCATTCGCCCAGCACTACGGTCAAGGTGATCTCTTCGCCATCGCGGACCACGGTCAATGTGACTTCGTCGCCCACCTCTAGTCGATCGATGTAGCTGCCGATCTCGGTGATCGAGCTGATCGCCTTACCGTCGATCTCGACAATTACGTCGCCATCCTTGGCGGGCTCGGTGGCACTTCGAGTTGCCGAATCACCACGTAGGCCTCCCTGGGCGGCCGGGCCTCCGGGCACAGCGCGCATCACGTAGATCCCGGTCTCTATGTCCAGACCGAACTCTTTCGCGATTCGGTTGTTCACGGGAAGACCGGAGATACCGAGCCACGGATACTTGACCTCTTGCCCAGCCTCAAGTTTGCTCATGACCCGCTTCGCCGAGTTGATTGGTACCGAGAATCCGATTCCTACCGAGCCGCGCACCGGACTCTGTATGACCGTATTGATTCCTATTACCTCACCGCTGCTGTTCAACAGAGGCCCTCCGCTGTTGCCCGGATTGATGTCTGCATCGGTCTGAATCATGTCGCGCATCGGCCGGCTGGTCGTGCCGACCCGAGTTCGGTCGAGCGAGCTGACAATGCCGGCCGTCATGCTGCCCTGAAGGCCAAAAGGACTGCCGATTGCTATGGCAACCTGTCCGACGTGAAGCGTATCCGAGTCGCCCAATTTCGCCGGCTTCAACCCTTCCGGGGCATCCTTCATCGCCAGTAGCGCCAGGTCGTTGCTTACGTCCCGTCCCGTTACAGTTGCCTCATATTCGTTGCCGTCATAGAGCCGTACAATCGCTGAGGTCACCTCGCTGACCACGTGATTGTTGGTCAAGACCAGACCCTTTTCGTCAATGATGATGCCGGAGCCGGAGCTGCCGCCGGGAGCCTGCGCGCCGTCCGTTTCTCTCTGCGCCAGCACTCCAACTACCGAGGGAAGTACGTGGTCGTAGACTGCGATTAGCGCCGCCTCGGGTGCAACTAGAGGCTCCCCGTTGGTTGTGCCGGGATCCTCGGTCTGGGAGTGATCGGGCGTGTGCTCGCCGAATCCTGATGCTTGCTCATCTCCTATCTCGTACATCTGTGACCCGGGTGTATTCGGATCAATCGACGTTTGTGGATGTGAAAGACTAAACATCGATGCGCCGCCGGATGTGAGTGTTTTTAAGGCGGCGCCTCCGTTGAACGCAAACAACGCCCCTGCGATCAGCGCTGTTCCGATTAGTACGCCGAACGCCACTCCCACGGAGATTCTTGCTACTTGTGCCATTTTCATCCTCCTGTTGCTCTGCTGCGCAAGACCGCCTTCCGGCAATCTCGCTGTTACTTCTGAAATTTAAGGCGGTCTGGTTAAACCCCCATTGGCCAAATGTAAAATCGAAGTAAATTGTAGTCGTTATCGATCTCAAAGTTCGAGAGGGTGCAAGCTGATCCAATCTTCAGCACGTAGCCGGAATTCCAATTGGCAATGGATCCAGTCTCGGATGATCTCAGACCGCCCGGGTAGTGGTTCGCGATGGGCTCCCTCCGCGCCAAATTCGCCTGGAGCTTTAGTGGGCGTCGATCGTCCCTTAAACCAAGTCTTGCAACCCCCGGCGTCAGCGCCCGTCATCGTATCTGGCTGATGTCGGCCGGCTGCGCCATCGGTCAGGTCTTATAATCGACTCTGAGACAGCACGTTGCCCAGACCGGCAATTATCGAACCCAGCTAGAGTGAGGACACCCTATGAGCGTATTTGGACAACGCAGCATCATCGATCTGACGCAGGTATTTGAGCCAGGCATGCCGGTGATGCCCGGGCTCCCGCTGCCGGCGGTCTGGCCGGCTCTTCGTCAGGACGAGGGCGACTTCGTCAACGCTAACATCATCCAATACTGCGAGCACTCCGGCACCCATGTTGACTCTCCAGCCCATTTCTTCAAGGGTGGGACGACGTTGGACGCCCTTCCACTTGACTCGCTAATGGGGCCGGCTGTCGTTCTAGATCTCACCAGCAAGCGAGGTGATGTGCCGATCGATGCTTCGGATCTGGAAAACGCTCAAAGCATCGCTTCTCCGATCGAACCCGGCGACGTGGTGCTGCTGAGGTCCGACCATTCGTTACTCTGGGACATCAAGCCGCGCAACCGAGCATTTGTCGATGACGGTTGGCCGTATCTGACCGCTGACGCGGCAAAGTATCTTGTGCAAGCGGAGATTCGTGCGTTTGGGGTTGAGACCCCAGATCCGGACCGCCTTGGGACGACGGAGTTTCCAGTTCACCACGCCTTGCTGCCGGCCGGCATCCCCATCATAGAGAACCTGTGCAACCTGGATCAGATAGTACTTGCAAGGTGCGAGTTCATCGCGCTGCCGCTGAAGGTGCGTGCGGGAACAGGTGGGCCCTGCCGCGCTCTCGCGTTGGTGTGATGGGGCCGTTAATCGGAGATTTCGATCCGCGTGATTAGGCGTCGCTCGCTAGCTCGCCGTGGCCGGTAGGTTAACTGTGAAAACGGTGCCAGTCTGTTCGTCGCTCCTTGCTTCGATCGAGCCATTGTGCAGTTGGACCAGCTCTTTCACGATCGAAAGACCCAACCCGCTTCCTTCAGTGCCGGCTCGCATACGCGATCGGTCGATTTGATAGAACCGCTCGAAGATGCGCGTCAGGTGCTCTGGCGGGATATAGGAGCCGCTGTTCGTGACCGACAGCTGCGCCTGGTTCGCGTACCTGTTCGCCCTGACCTTGATCTCTCCACCGGCCGGCGTGTGTTTCACCGCGTTGTCTATCATGTTGGTCAGCACCTGCTCCAGCCTGTGCGGGTCAGCCAGGATGACAAGTTCGTCCTCCACTTCAGTAGAGAGTGTCACGTCTCGCTCCGCCGTTTGTCGTTCGAACGCCCGTGTGCACCCTTCCGCTATCTCACTAACGTTCACTTGCTCCACGTTTAGGCTCAACTGCCCGGACTCTATCTTGGATAGGTACAGCAGATCGTCTACCAGCCGGTGCATCCGGCTAGACTCCTCCTGCACTACCTTCCCTGCCGTCTTGTAGTCCTGTGGTTTGTTCAACGTCCCGTCCATCATCGCCTGCGCGAATCCTTGTATCGACGTGAGCGGCGTACGCAGCTCATGTGAAACGTTCGCCAGAAAGTCGCGCATTGATTGCTGAGACTGCGATACTTCCCGGGCCATCCGGTTGAACGCTTGCGCAAGGGAGTCAATCTCGACAATGTCTTGTCTGGGTACCTGGTGATCGTATCTGTTGCGGGCGATCTCTTCGGTCGCCGAAGTAAGCCTGCGAATCGGCCTGGTGATCGAGCGCGATAAGAAGACGGCCGCTCCGATAGAAACGATTAGAGACACGAGCGCCGCGACCGACAGACCGGGCGCCAGTTCGAGCCAGGCCGTAGTCAGGCTCTCGTGCGGAACAGTTATGGCGACCTGCAATCCAGGGTCTGTATTGTTGGATCCCGTCAGCGTTGAACGGACGGTACGGGGAACAGACGTGATCACGAAGAGGTTGCCGAGGTCCCCCTCTCTATAGTTCGCCCAATATGACGTTACGCCGGCTCGGTAGGGCCGCTCGGTCATCCCCATCTGATGCCCTGCCAGCTTGTTACCGGTGTCGACCAAGACGCGGTGATCGCTGTCCATCAGCAAAATACGCACGTCCAACTCGTGCGCTTGATATTGCAGATAGCGGACTATCTCTTCCGGAGGAGCGTTTGCCCACTCGAGGATAGCTACCTGGTAGGACAATGGCAGCGCAATGTCGGCGAGCTGGTTGGCGCGCAGCTGACTGTGATAGCCGCGCACGATATACACGAAGGTGAGGCCGGCCAGGAACAACGCCAGGAAAATGACGACGACAAACGCCAGAATAAGTCGAGTTCGCAGAATCCTAAGCATCGTGCTATTCGGTCTCGGACTCCACAACCATCTTGTAGCCTATTCCCCACACCGTCTTGATCTTGGCATCACTCTTGGACAACTTCTCCCGAAGCCAGGTCACGTGCACGTCTATGGTCCTGGAATCTCCCAGGAAATCGTAGCCCCATACCGTGCTGATCAGCCGCTCCCGGTCCAGGACAACCTCGGGATGTTGCGCGAAGGCGACCAGCAGATCAAATTCCTTGGCACGCAGTTCGACGACCCTGTCGTCAACCCTGACCTCGCGCTTGTCTATGTCGATCTGTAGGTTACCGAGGATTATCTGGTCTCCAGAAACCGACTCACTCTGCGAGCGGCGCAGTACTGCCTTAACTCGAGCCACCAACTCGCGCGGATTGAACGGTTTCGTCACATAGTCGTCCGCGCCTATCTCCAGCCCGACAATCTTGTCCACGTCATCGGTACGGGCCGTCAGCATTATGATCGGAACGTTTGAAGACTTGCGGAGCTGCCGGCACGCTTCCCAGCCGTCGATGTCCGGCATCATCAGGTCCAGGATTATCAGGTCCGGCTTCACGTCGCCGGCGCGCTCAATCGCCTCTCTGCCGGTACTGGCCGACTCGACTCCAAATCCCTCGTTGCGTAGATACAACGAGACGAGTTGAACGATGTTCCTCTCGTCATCGGCGACTAGAACTTTCGACATAATTGCTTCCTCTAAAACTAAGCTGCTTACTTAGGCCAATTATCGGAGGCAATCCTTTCAACCGAATTAAGTGATTGTTAAATAAAGGTTATATGCGCCGTCAATCGCCAATTGCGGGACGCCTTAGCATCGCCATCGAAATCGAAGGTCCACGAGGATCCTGATGGTTACATTCTACTGCCAATTTGGAGGAATTGCCGCTCCAAACGCCGGCGGGTGCCCTAATCGCGCATCTGAACGCGGGTGTCCCCGGCACTTAGACTACAGTCCTCGCGTCGCTTCTTCTATTGCCTGCCCAACGATGCCGACAAGGGTGTCGGTCTGCTCGTTGGTTATTGTCAGTGGAGGCGCCAGCAACATGCTATCGCCCCGATTTCGAACTATCGCGCCGAGCCTGGCTGCCGCGTGGCCTACCCGCGCGCCGACCCTTTCGCTGGGCGTGAAGCTGGTTCTGGTCTCCTTATCCTCGACCAACTCTACCGCGGCCATGAGTCCGTATCCGCCTCGAACGTCGCCTACAAATCGATGGGAAGAAAGCTCGAGAAGTCCGTCGTGTAACCGCTTGCCCTGGCGGGCGGAGTTCTCCGGCAGGCTCTCTCGCTCCATGATGTCGAGATTGGCCTGGGCAACCGCGCAACATGTCGGATGTCCGGAGTAGGTGTACGCGTGCATCCATCTCTGTTCGGATGTGTTCATCAACTCGAAGATCTCTTCGGACACCATCATTCCGCCCAATGGGATATAACCGCTGGTGATGCCTTTGGAAAACGACATGATGTCGGGTCCCACGTTCCAGTTCTGGACGCCAAACCATTTGCCGGTCCGGCCAAATCCAGTAATGATCTCGTCCGCTATCAACAGGACATTGTTCCGGTCGCAGATCTTTCGCAGACGCGGAAAATAGTCCGGATCGGGTGGGAATATTCCGCCGGCTCCCTGTACCGGCTCCGCGATCACCGCGGCTACCGTCTCAGGACCCTCACGTTGGATCGCTTGCTCGACGTCGTCAGCGCAAGCTAAAGTGCATTCTGATTGGTCCGCACAGTGCGGACATCGATAGCGGTAGGGCGGGTTCACCGAGATGAATCCCGGCAACGGCGGACCGAACCCCGCCTGGAAATCGGGAATGTTTGTCGTCCACATGGAGGTCGCGGTCAGTCCGTGGTAGGCTCTACTCCGGCTGATGATCTTCAGTTTTTCCCTCTTGCCCTGTGCCTGCCAGAAGTAACGCGCCGTCTTTATGGCGGAGTCATTGGCCTCCGCACCGCCGCAGGTGAAGTACGTCGCCTTCAGCGGTTGAGGCGCCAGGCTGGCCAGGCGGCTCGCCAACTCTATCGCCGGCCTATGGGTGGATCCGGCGTAGTTGCTGGAGTAGGCGTGGACGCTCATCTGTTTGGCCGCGGCCTCGGCCAGTTCCGGCCGGCCGTGTCCGATGTTCACGTTTGCCAGGCAAGCGAAGCTGTCGATGTACCTTTTGCCTTCGATGTCGAACAGGTAGATGCCTTCCCCGCCGGCGACTATTAGCGGGCCGGCGTACCTGTGCTCGAATCTGCTGTGCAGCGGATGAATCAGGTACGCTTCATCGGCCTCTAGCAGCGCCTGTCGTTCGGTAGAATATGTCGTGCTCATGTGGATGTGGCCCCCAATCGGCCGGCTCGTCTCGGTACGCCCGAGAGTCGAGCAATGGCCCTAAGTTGATCGAATTCTACTACCGGGAAGACTTCCTGATGATAGTTCAGGGTCTCCGCGTTATAATCCGGCCCATCCCTTTCGAAGGAGAGGTGCGATTTGAGTGCAGGTGGAGGGGGCGAAAGACCGCCCCGTAGTCGGATCGGGGCCCACGTATCTGTGGCCGGCGGGTTGACGAACGGCGTTGACAGGGCACAGGCTATTGGGGCCGAGTGTATCCAAATATTCGTCGGTGCGCCCCAACGTTGGAGCACCGCTAAATACACCGACGACGAAGCCGAGGAGTTCAGGCAGGCCGTAAGCGAGAACGATCTAAACCCTGTTTTCATCCACGGGCCTTACCTGGTTAATCTCGCGTCCAAGCGCGGCGACGTACGGGCGATCTCCCGCCGTGTGTTGGTGAGCCAGTTGGAATGGGCCGAGAAGCTAGGCGCCGTGGGAGTGATAGTCCACGTTGGCAGCGGCGGCGACAACGCGTTCGATCTGGCCGAAGCCGGCCTCCGCGAAGTCTTGGCGAAGTACTCGGGCAATGCAATGTTCTTGCTTGAGAACGACGCCGGCGCCGGCCAGCGCATAGGTAAACGCTTTAGCGAGGTCGGACGGTTGATCAAGGCGGCCGACAACGACGAGCGTCTGGGAGTCTGCCTGGATACCTGCCACGCCTTGGTATCAGGCTACGAAATTCGCGACATCGATAATCTGAACGCCGCGATGGAGGAGTTCGACGCCGAAATAGGACTCGACAGACTCGTAGTAGTCCACGCAAACGACTCGAAAGGCGAGTTGGGCTCCAACAAGGACCGGCACGAAAACATCGGCCAGGGCGAAATCGGCGAGGCCAGCTTCGAGATGATCTTGTCTCACCGGGACCTGCGCGGAATACCGTTCGTTCTGGAAGTGCCTGGCTATGACAAGGACGGACCCGATGCACGAAACGTCAGGGATTTGATCCGGCTGGCCGAGGCCGGCTAGGGCTCGGCGTTTGCCTCGGGCGGCTGCTCTTCGAAGTGGTCGTAAACGAGCCGGGACAGTTCCGCGATCTGCTGCACCTCCCAAGCCTTGTCCGACATAACGACGATTACGTAGGGAGCGCTGGGCGCGTAAACGATTCCGACGTCATGGGTCGCGCTCGGCCAGTTCCCCGTCTTGTGAGCCACTTTAGTGCCGCGCGGCAGTAAGGCCGGCAAACGATTTCTGACCTTTTGACGGGTCATCAGGTCCACCATGTCCTGGCTCGCCCTCTGGTTGACGGCTCTGCCCGTGGCCAGCATTTCCAGTAGCAAGGCCGTATCGTGAGCGGTGGCGGGCAGATCGCCGCGGACCAGCGCGGTGTTCTCCATGCCAATCGCCGCGAGGTCTTGGTTGATGTTCCAACCGCCAACTTTGTCATGCAACATGATCGCTGCCACGTTGTCGCTTACCGTTATCATTGCCTCCACCAAGTTGCCCACCGGCACCTCGGTCCACAGCGGCCAAGCCAGGTCACCTAGTTTGTATTCCAAATGAAAGGGTATCAACGTGACCGTCTCTTCGAACGTCAATAGGTCAAGCTCCCTTTGCTTGAAGACTTCGTACATAACCCACAGCTTGAATAGGCTAGCCGCATAAAACACCCGATCCGGGTTCAGGGCCACTCCCCTGCCGTCTGGTATTCGCTTCACAACGATCCCATACCTGGAGATGTCCTCTCCCAGGTGGCGCTTGATCTTCTCGTCCAACACGGAATCGTGTTCCAGCGCAATCGGCTCGTAGCGTGGCGATGGCGTCAGTCCCACCGGCCCCCTGATCCGCGTCACGGTTATGGTGACGGTGGCGGCGATCTCCGGCCCAGGCGTCGGCGTTCTGACAGCCATCACCACCGGCGTGGCGCCGCTTGGATGTACGACGATCGTTCCGGTCGCTGTGGCTTCAGGTGATTCGGTGACGGAGGGCTCGGTCACGGTGCTCGTGGCGCTGGGTGTTGGGGAGATTTGTGATGTGGGGCTAGGATGCGGAGTTGCCGTGGCCGCTATCGTGCCGGTGGGAGTCGCAGCCGGAGGTGTGATCGTTGGCGATGGCGTTGTCGCGGCGCCAACCGCCGTTTGTCGGATCGCCCAAACCGCCTCGAACTGCTTGGCGCATCCTAGCGTTATAAGGAGCGAGACGAACACGGGAACGATTCCTAGCAGAGCGGGTCGCCGCAGAATCGCCTTCAAACGTCACCTCGGTAGCCGTGCGCCTGGAAGTAAAGCAGAGCGGATCTGGCCAGGAGTAGGCCGGCCGTTTACTGGGCGCATGTTGCGTGGGTCTCAATCGAACAGTACCGCCTGAACCGCCTATTGCAAATGCCAATAGCCATTAGAGTAGGAATGCGGTACTCGGACGGGTCTACTGCGGAAGGCCGGCGCATGTCGGGCATGTTCTGAGACCCAACCCCGGCTCTAGAATCCGCTCAGTAGAGCATCTCCAGGACCGAGCGGGCGCCGTGGTCTCCGACTAGGAAGCGTCGTCCTCGTCGCTGGCCTCCTCGGTCTTGGTCTTGGAGCGCCATCCTCCCAGCCTTGCTATCAGGACGCCGATAAGCACCAGAGTGATGATGTAGCCAACTATCTGCACGATCTGGCCCACGCCTGTTATTCCCGTGAGTAGGTCGTCAATTACCAGCGCGGCGATCCCGGTCAGGGTGACTACGATCACGATCGTGATCACGAGCCACAGTGAGCTCAGGAGCCTATCGAGAAGGAGTCGGGTCCTCTGCTCGATGAGTGCCTGCCGGCGCTCGGCGGCGATTCGCCTGGCTTCTTTCGGATCGTAGGTCTTGCCGGTGGCAATGGCATCGACCGCGGTCGACACCCTCTGGCCAAACTGTGAGGCGAGCTCGTCGCCGGTTTCGAACCCGTAGTGAAACCGACCCGCTGCACCCGGGCTCTGGTTTCGCAACCATGCCAAGAGGCGCCGCCCAATCGATGGATTTCCCAGGCTCTCGCGAAAGGCGTCGACTTTGGCTTGCGCTTCAGGTTCTTGCGAGCGTGATCCCTCCGCCTCCTTGAAATAGAACAAAGCTTCACACGTGTGCTTGTAGTAGAAGCTCTCGTACGCTCGCTCGAACTCTTTGACGGTCCCAGCGCCCACCCACGAAGGAGGAGGTTCATGGAAATGGCTCCAGAGCAACCCTATGAACAGGTCATATTCATTCGCGGCCGGCTTGTCTCGACTAGCGTCTGCCTCTATCTGGATGCCCGGTCCGAATGGAGCGCTCTCCCATTTCACCAGATCCAGGTAGAAATTAGAGGTCGCAATCCACTCTCGGTTGAGATCGCGAATGACGTTTTCCATCAGCTCGCGCTCCGGCCTCAACTCTTCCGGCGATGCGACGAGCGCCGTTATCGCTCTAGGGAGATCGGGCTGCTGCGCGCCGGGATCGGTCGCCATGACTGAGTATTTTCCTTTCGATTACCGTGAAACCCAAGGCCCACCAAGACGGTTCGTCGAAGTGTCACGTGGCGAAGCGACACCGCCGATCTCCGGTGTATTGCCACCGATTTGACGTTTGTCGACTAGGGTGGACTCGACAGCCGAACAAATGCGGACCGGGCTCCAGGGAGCCTCGCCAGGCTATGGAGTCGAAAGCAATTGACGCGACTCGCGACCGTCCTGGCCAATTCGCCTGCGCCAAATTCCCGGGACGCACCAGTTTGCTGACTCGATGACCGCAATTCCTAGTATAGTGCAGCCAATTCTCGAAACAAGCTGGTCAAGGTATCTTTGCATGCCCTTAGGCCAGAATAGGGTCGACGCCGATACACGAATGCACGGAATTTTGCGTTTGGTAGAGGCGGGTTTCAAACCCGCCTCTACGGCAATCGTGAGGCATGGGCTGCCGGAAATCGCCCTGACGATGACCTGCCGGCCGGCCTAGCCCGCAATCCGGCGGATCGCTATCTCTATCCCGGCGCCATCCAGACGCAACGTCTCAGAGTAGAAGTCGGCGCCCGCCGATCCCGCAGTAATCTTGTTCGCGAGGGTCTCCCTGCCAACATACTCGCCGAACGTATCAAGCACCCTCTCCAACGCGGAGTCGCCGGCGTAATGCAGCTCGATCCGATCGGCGATGTCGAAGCCGGCGGTCTTTCGCATGTTCTGAATCCGGTGGGCCAGCTCACGGGCTATACCCTCATCGACTAGCTCCCTGGTCAGATCGGTATCGATCGCAATCGTCAAGCCGTGGTCCGACGCGACCGCCAGTCCCGGCCTGTCAACCTTCTGGACGTCCACCTCTTCCGGTAGCAATGTGAATCCATCCAATGGAATCTGCTTGCCCTCCTCGACCGACCTGCCGATTACCTCCGGATCGGCATCCGCGAGTAGCGCCGTGATCCTTCGAAGTTCACGTCCGTATTTCGGACCCAGGAGCGGGGTCTTGGGCCTTATGGAGTAGGACGTGAGCTCGCCGGCATCGTCCGCGATCCGAATCCCCTTCGCGTTCAGCTCCTCCAGCACTTGAGGCGCCAGGCGTTGGAGTATCTCCGCCTCGGCCTCGTTCCGCACGGCCACCAGAAGCTCGCCGACCGGTTGACGCACCTTGATGCCGGCCTTGTTGCGCGCCGACCTGCCCAGGTTCACCACCTGCTGGACTATGCCCATCTCCACCAGAAGGCGTTCGTCGATCGCCTCAGATGCAGCCTTCGGGTAACCGTTGTGGTGCACGCTCTCAGGCGCACTATTGTCAACCCTTCGTACCAGGTTCTGGTAAATCGACTCGGACAAGAATGGAGTGATCGGCGCCATCAGCTTTGCCAATGCGACCAGCGTCTCGTAGAGCGTCAAGTAAGCGCCGACCTTGTCGCTGTCCGCTTCCGATTTCCAGAATCGCCGGCGGCTCCGGCGAACGTACCAGTTGGACAGGTCCTCGAGGAACGCCTCGATCGCCCGTGTCGCGGCGGCCGGCTGGTAATCGCCAATGCTTCGGTCCACCGACTCGATCAGCCGATTGAGCTTCGCGATGATCCAGCGATCGAGCTCGGACCGTTCGGATAGCGGTAAATCGTGCTCCGTCGGGTCGAATCGATCGATGTTGGCATACGTGGTCCAGAACGAGTAGACGTTCCATAACGTCAGGACGCGGCGTCTCGTCTCGTTGGCGAGGCCGTAGCCGAAGTTGAGATTCAAGGACGGGTTCTGGCTTGTATAGATCCAGCGCATCACGTCGGCGCCCATCTTTTCGGCTGCCTCGTCAAACCAGATGGCGTTTCCAAGACTCTTGTGCATCGGTTGGCCATTTTCGTCTTGCAGCTTCTCGAACACGAACACCGTCTTGTAGGGGGCGCGGTCTTCCAGCGTTACGCTCATAAACAGCAGCGAGTAGAACCAGAGCCGGATCTGCTCGCGCATCTCCAACACCAGGTCGGCCGGGAACCATTTCTCCCAGTACGCCCTGTCCGTGAGATAGCGCAGGGTCGAGAACGGAACGATGCCGGCGTCGAGCCAGCAGTCGCCCACCGCCAGTATTCGCGACGTCTCTCCCCCGCATCCGGGACAGCGAATCTTGATGTCGTCTATCCAAGGACGATGCAGCTCCGGGACGTCATCCAGGTCTTCGGTTGCCAAGCCGGCCAGTTCCTCGCGAGACCCGACGACCGTTAGCTCGCCGCATTCGCAGTCATAGAATGGCAGCGGCAACCCCCAGAACCGCTTGCGCGAGATGCACCAGTCACCCATATTGTTGAGCCAGTCTTCCATGCGCTTGCCGGCGTAGCCCGGCACCCATCTGACCGTGCGCGCCGCCTCGATCATTCGCGGCCGGATCTCGTCGGCACTGATGAACCACTCGTCCACCAGCTTGAAAACCAACTCGCTTTGACACCGCCAACACACCGGGTAGCGGTGCAAGATAGACTCTCTCTTGTAAAGGCCTCCGCGTTCGTTTAGCTCATTTGCCACCGGGTCCGGCGCGTAGTGTGCGTGGATGCCGGTAAGCTCTCCGAAACCCGGCACCAAGTTGCCGTCGTCATCGATTGGGACGATTGCCGGCAAATCTTCGACCTTCGAAAGCTCAAAGTCCTCCGCGCCGCAGCCCGGCGCGATATGGACGATTCCCGTACCCTCCAGTTCGTTGACATCCTCCCAACTCACGATGCGGTGCTCGATTCCACCAACCGCCGGCAGATCGTCGAAGGGTCCCTCGTAGCGCCACCCGATCAGCTCCTCGCCCTTCATCGTAGCCAGCACCTCGAAATCTCCTTCGAGCACCTGCACTGTGCCTTTGCTCAGGTAGTAGATGCGGTCTCCCTGACGCACCTTTACGTAGTCGAGTTCCGGATGGACCGCGCAGGCCACGTTCGCCGGCAGGGTCCAGGGCGTGGTCGTCCACACCAGCAGAAACTCGCCTGGCCGGCCGGTTATCGGGAGTCTCATGTAGATGGACGGATGGGTAACGTCGCGATAGCTGTCTATCAGCTCGTGCTGGGAGAGCGACGTGCCGCATCTCGTGCACCAGGGCATGGACGTGTGGCCCTTGTAGAGCCAACCATTTTCCGAGCACTTCTTCAGAAAGTGCCAGATGTACTCGATGTTCGTATCCGACATCGTGAAATACGAGTCGTCCCAGTGCATCCACTGGCCCAACCGAATCGACTGCTCGGTTTGCACGTCGCTGAACTTGTCGACCCGGGCGCGGCATTGGACCGAAAAACTGTCGAGTCCGAACCGCTCGATCTCACGCTTCGAGTCCAGTCCAAGGTCCTTCTCTACCTCTACCTCTACCCAGAGCCCCTGGCAGTCGAAGCCATTCTGGTAGCGTTGGTCCTTGCCCTGCATCGCCTGGTAGCGTTGAAACAGGTCCTTGTAGGTCCGGCCCCAGGCATGGTGCACACCCATCGGGTTATTCGCGGTAATCGGCCCGTCGATGAACGAAAACGTATCCTCACTCTCGTTCTTCTCCACCAGCGACTCGAAGGCGCCGGCGCGTTTCCAAAAGTCTAGAATCTCGCGCTCCAAGGCCGGAAAATCCGGCTTGGAGCTGACTGAATCGAATAGCATTTCCGTTCCCCCAACAAACCTGCAGCGCTCGACCTCACGGCCGATTGCCGCCAAAAAATAAGCCCTCGTCCATAGGGACGAGAGCCAATACTCTCGCGGTACCACCCTAACTAGCAGGTAGCTCACCCATCAAGGGCGCACAGCCGGCCGGCTGTAGGCCCCCGCCGGCGTTAACGGTCGGCGAAACCGTCCGCGCCTACTAGGCATTGCGCCTTTCGGGCGGATGCTCAGGAATGATGTTCAGCCGGATAGCCGGCCCGCTTTCACCGGACGCGGGCTCTCTGGTCGGTCTTCTGCCGGCCTACTCGTTTCCCTCGTGGCAGCTTCCATATTGACTTGTCGCCTGATTCTAGAACGTCCAGCCGGATTAAGTCAATTGTCAGAACGCCGCTCGAATAACTATCGAGCGACTCGCGATCTATGCGGTAATCTGCGCGAACTTGACCCAATCTGTCCAATAGGCATCGGCCAACTCAGGTGTTGAAAATATATTGCTATAGTGACGTGAATATCCTATGTTTTCATATATGCTGCAAACAGGTTGATAAAAGGGTGTCTGTTGGTCTTGGCGATTAGGAACGTATTATGAGTATTGACAACTCAACTGTTGGATCCCGCCTTCGAACGGCGCGCCGGACACTGGGTCTGAACCAAACCGAAGTCGGCAGGCGCCTGGGCATGGTCACCTCCACCGTTTCGGCTATCGAAGCCGGCAAGCGTGCAGTCACCGGCACTGAGCTGTACGACTTCTCCCGCATGTACCAGCTGCCGGTCGCATATTTTCTCCAAACGGAAGAACTTTCGACCTCCCCCGGCTTCCAGTACCTTTACCGGCGAGTCGAAGACAACGTCCTTGACCGTTCTCCAATAGTCGAACTCGAAAAACTTGCGTCAGACTACGATCTGCTAGAGGAGCTTATTGGCGTATCTCCGCCTCCATTGCCGCCCGACTATTCTAACTTTGAGTTTAGTGGAGTTAGGGA
Organism: Chloroflexota bacterium; assembly: GCA_963664835.2. Taxonomy (GTDB): domain Bacteria; phylum Chloroflexota; class UBA6077; order FW602-bin22; family JBCLEL01. The sequence goes on from CAXXUG010000028.1 coordinate 155,889, forward strand.
CGCGGAGAGGTTGGCGGAAATGGAGCGCGCCAGACTCGGAATCGGCGATGCCCCGATTGGAGACCTCATCGACCTCTTGGACTCTACTGTTGGCATACGGGTTTTTATGTTGCCAGTTGGGCAAGAAGGTTTGTCGGGCCTGGTTGTCCAGAGCGGTACTGGTCGCCCATGTATCTTGGTCAACTCCGAGGAAATCTACTATCGACGCAACTTCACCTTGGCACACGAGTACGCTCACGCCCTTGTAGATCTATCGGAACCGTCGACACCTAAGGCGTGGATCGACTTCGACTACGAGAGACAGAGGAAGAATCAACATGAGCGGTTCGCGGAGGCGTTCGCAGCCGCGTTCTTGATGCCTAGGCGCGCGGTGTTGTCCCAACTTGATCGCATCATGCGCGCAAATGCCGGCCAGTTCACCGATTACGACTTGGTCCATCTCGCGATGCAATTTGGCGTTAGTGGCCAAGCCATGTCGTTGCGACTTGTGACCCTTCGCAGAATGCCCCGGCAGATCCATCGAGACTACTGGAGTCACACATCGTTCAAGTCGATTGCCGAAGACTTGGGGTACGAAGTCGAGGAAGAGGATTGGAGACCGGGTCCCCTATTGCCTCCTCGGTTTCGATATCTCGCAATGACAGCTTACAAGGAGGGCATTATCTCCCTTTCCAAGCTGGCCGAATTGCTCAGAGAGAACTTCTACGAGTTGCGCGATCGGCTGCAATACGTTGACGAATAGGCTAGGAAGGTTGGCTTCGCGTCCTCGAGCGCACCCTTCTATCCGAATACCTCCAATCGGTCATCAATGGCGCGGACGTCACTTCCCAGGCGGGTAGTCCTTGACAACTCGGTCATCTCCGCGCTTCACGAAGCGGAGTCTCTGGGGAGAGTCTTGGGGTTCTGGCCGGCCCGTTGGATCGTTCCCTACCAGGTCAGATATGAGGCCGGCGACTGGAAGGCTCAAGGATCGAGGGTTGTAGCCATTCTCGACGCGCTAGCGCGAGAGTCAGTCCTGGAGTTTGCATCAATTGAACCCCTGACCGAGGGACCTGTCTTTGCCCGTCTCCAGCGCACTCTCGGCCAGGGAGAGTCGGCGGCAATCGCGATCGCCTTCCACCGCGGCTCTTGGGTCGCAATCGACAATCGTCGCGCCCGCCGGGCGTGCGACGAGCTTTCGCCCAGGGTTCCTTGGATCTCTACTGAGGGGTTACTCGGCATCGCCATGACTGATGGGTTTCTAACCAGGAGTGAAGCGGAGTCGGTTTGGGCCGCGACCAAGATCCGGGATCCACAGAGACGCATTCCCTGAGTCTGCCCTCATCCGGCCCAACCCTCCCAGCGCCTGCCTCCATTTTCATCCCTTGGTTTGCCGGCGACACCCAGTGCGGGTGGACGACACTAAAGCGGACGGTTCAGGCTATGCGGGATGCACTCTTAGCAAACTAGCTGGCGGGAGACTTTCACTGCCCAACCAATTGCTGATAGCGGCGTATGGGCCGGCGGTTTTCGAGTTGGCTGAGTTGGCCGGCGAGGTCGGCCAGGCTGGCGACGTTGTTCGCGGGGACGAAGTCGTCGATGAAGGGAAGCGCCGCCTGCATGCCGGCGGTCAGAGGCTCGTAGCCTTCGATTCCGAGTAGCGGATTCGCCCAGATCAGCCGGAAGCTTCGACGCTGCAACTTCGCCATTTCTAGGCGCAGCAGGTCGATATCGCCGCGGTCCCAGCCATCGCTGACTACGATCGTGACACAGCCGCGGCCCAGGACGCGGCGAGCCCAGGTCCGATTGAACGTCTTCAGGGCGACTCCTATCCTGGTACCGCCGGACCAATCGACGACGTGGGCGGCGACGCGCCGGAGCGCCTCATCGATGTTTCGGTGCTCCAGGTCCCGGGTGATGCGAGTCAAACGGGTGCCGAACGTGAATACCTCCACATCCTTGCGTCCTCGACGACTCGCGTAGAAGAACTGAATCAGGAGCCTCGTGTAACGCTCCATCGAGCCGCTGATGTCGCCCAGTATTACGAGCGGCCTCGGCTTGGTTTTCGGAACACGCCACCTGAGTGACGCGATTTCTCCGGCGGAGCGGAGGCTTCGTTGAACCATCGAGCGCAGGTCCAATTGGCGGCCGCGCGATCCGACTCGCATCCGGCGCAGCGCACGTGAGCCGACCTGCCAACGCATTCGCTTGAGAATCTCTCTCGCTGCCTCCAGCTCGGAATGGGTAAAGTGCTCGAACGACTGTTGACGCAGTGTCTCGGACCGGCTGTAGGTGCGAATAGGAATTGGCTCTTCCGTCGCAGGAATATCCATGCCATCCTCACCCTCAATGTTCTCGATCGGGCCGGCGTCGAGCCGGGTCGTCGTCGAGTCGACCAACGGATTAGGCGCTTCCAACTGCTGATCGAAAGTTTCGTCCACTTGTAGTGGGGGTAACTCTTCAGATTCATCGGTCCCGATGACGCTCGGGGTCGGAATAACGTCCGCTCTGCCAAGGTCGCGCCAGAAGTATGCGTAGGCGCGGTCGAATATGGCGATGTCTTCCAGGCGCCGGACGAATATGGCGCGGGCGGCGAGATAGAACTGCTGCCAATCGGTGCAGTCGATGCGTTCGACAGCGCGTTGAAGATCGATTCCCTGTCCCGGGTCTACCGCAATTCCGCTTGCTCTCAGTACCCTGGTTAAGACGACCAGATTGCGGGTGAGAACGGCGCCGGTTGTCGAACCGCTATCCATCCTGCGGTGACGATTTCAGCAGCCGGGAAATCGTATCGGGACTTAGAGATAGGATGTCCTCCTGGTACTTGACCAGGCAACCGATCGTCGCGGTCACCGATCGCTCGTCGAGATTGCGTTTGCCGAGCGCCACCAGGGCGTTGGTCCAATCGAGGGTTTCCGAGATGCCGGGCAGCTTGTAGAGCTCCTGCCGGCGGAGGGTCTGGAGAAAGCGGCACACTTGGGACGCGAGTTGCTCGCCGGCGTTGGGCACTTTTGCCTGGACGATGCGCAGCTCTTTCTCGAAGCTGGGATACTCGATCCAAGCATAGAGGCATCGTCGCTTGAGAGCATCATGAATCTCGCGTGTGCGGTTGGAGGTGATGATCACGATGGGAATCTGGCTAGCGGCGATGGTGCCAAGCTCGGGAATGGACAGCTGAAAATCCGAGAGAAGCTCAAGAAGAAATGCCTCGAACTCGTCATCGGCGCGATCGATCTCATCGATCAGCAATACCGTATGAGCGTCGCCGCCATCACTGATCGCCTTGAGTAGCGGACGCTCGGTAAGGAACTCTCGCCGAAAGAGATCGTCCAGGTGGGAACGCTGGTCGGCGCCGCCGGCGTCGGCGGCCCTCAGGAAGAGTATCTGCCGGAGGTAATTCCATTCGTATGCGGCATTGGAGAGGTCTATGCCTTCGTAGCACTGCAGCCGGATGAGTCTGGCGCCAAGGATCTGGCTCAGCACCTTGGCCACTTCGGTTTTTCCAACGCCGGCCTCACCCTCAAGGAGTAAAGGCTTTCCCAACTGCAAGGAGAGATAAAGCGCCATGAGTAGCGCCGGATCCGGGAAGTATCCGATCTCTTCTAGGGCGGACTCGAGGGAGGAGGTGGATTCAATCGCGGGGTGATCTTGGAAGTCTAAACTCTGCTGGACCATCTAGGGCACTCGACGAAGAGTATTGTCACTAGGATTCTTTGCTTAGCTTCATGGACGGGACATGCCGAAGACGCCACGAGGTACTTATATAGGATTTGATCGCCAACCCGGCCTCGCAAGCAATCGCGCACGTCCGATGAGTTCGGCTCAAAGTTGGATCACTGACGAGGCCGGTGCGTCACTAAGCAGCTTCTACCGCGGCGGAAATCGCTCTTCGAGTGTAGATCTTGAGAAGCTCGGCCCTATACTCGGCGGAAGCGTGTATGTCCCCCAGGATATCGACAGCGTCGGGCACCGCGTCAGCGGCGGCGGCGATCGTCGCATCGTCGAGACTGCTGCCGGCCAGGACGCCTTCCGCCGCGTTGGCACGCACCGCGACCGATCCGGCGCCGGTGACTCCAATCCTGGCGGATGAGCATACACCATCGCTTACGCTGACGACCGCAGAAACGCCGACGATCGCGTAACGCGAAGCGGGATTCTCGCACTTGGCATAGGAGCTACCCGAGCCGGCTCCAGCGCTTGGAATCCTCACGCTGGTGAGGATCTCATCGGCGCCGAGCGAGGTCATCATCAGGCCCTGGAAGAACGCGCTCGCCGGAATCGAACGCTGGCCGGCCGGTCCTGTCACTACCAACTCGGCGTCGAACGCGAGCACGACCGCCGGGAGATCCGACGCTGGGTCGGCGTGGGCCAGGTTTCCACCAATGGTTCCGACGTTGCGGACCTGCTGATCGCCGATCTGGCCGGCCGCGGCGCTGAGCGCCGGAGCCCCGCTCTGCACGATCGCCGAATCGGCTATCTGTGCATGAGTACACATAGCGCCGATAACGATCGTGCCGTCCTCCTCGGAAATCTCGTTCAAGCCGGATACCCTCGAAATGTCGATCAAGACCTGCGGCGCCGCAAGCCGGAGCTTCATCAGGGGAATCAGGCTGTGTCCGCCGGCTAGAACCTTGGCGTCATCGCCATGTTGCTGAAGTAATCCGATCGCTTCCTCTAAGGACGTCGGTGCGTGGTAATCGAAACTGTCCGGAATCACGACGTTACCCCCCTTATTGTTTTGCTTGCTGAATCAGCCGCCAAACCTTTTCCGGCGTGGCCGGCATCTGAACGTTCTTGATCCCCAACGGCGCCAACGCGTCACAGACGGCGTTGATGACTGCGGCGCCGGCGGCGATTGTGCCGGTCTCGCCAACGCCCTTCGCCCCAATTGGATTGTGCGGCGAAGGAGTCTCGGTACGATCAAGCTCGAAATTCGGGAAATCATCGGCGCGCGGCACGGTGTAGTCCATCATCGAGCCGGTGAGTAGCTGGCCATCTTCTGAGTAGACGGCTTCTTCCAGCAGCGCCTGGCCGATGCCTTGGGCTATGCCGCCGTGGACCTGACCGTCGACGATCATCGGGTTGATGACCCTTCCGCAGTCGTCCACCGCAATGTACCGCTTCAGATCCACGGTGCCGGTCTCGGAATCGACTTCAACGACGGCGATGTGGGTACCAAATGGATAGGTGAAGTTTGGTGGATCGTAGAAGGCGCTCTCTTCCAAGCCGGGATCTACGCCTTCCGGCATATCCCAAGCGAGATATGCGGCCAGCGTAACATCCTGGATAGTCTTGGCGTTTTCACGCGCGCCGCGAACGTAGAACGTCCCCTGGTCGAACTCGACGTCGCCCTCCGATACCTCTAGCATGTGGGCGGCAATCTTCTTCGCCTTGTCGCGAATCTTCCGGGCCGCAAGCGCCAGAGCACTGCCTCCGACAGCCGTGGCGCGACTGCCATAGGTGCCCCATCCCATCGGTATGCGGTCCGTATCTCCGTGGACGACCTCGATGTCATCGATTGGAATTCCGAGCTCATCGCTCACGATCTGGGCGAAAGTAGTTTCCTCGCCCTGGCCGTGCGGGGAAGCCCCGGTGAACACGGATGCCTTACCGGTGGGATGCACTCGGATAACGGCGTTCTCCCAGAGTCCACCCTGGAAGCCGACGGCACCGGCGACGGCGGAAGGCCCTAGTCCGCAGATCTCAACGTAGGTACATAGCCCAATACCCAGGTAGCGGCCCTCGGCGCGGGCGGCCTCCTGCTCGGACCGGAAAGCTCCGTAGTCGACCATGCCCAACGCTATGTCCAACGCGGTCTCGTACTCGCCGCTGTCGTACTCCAATCCGGTGGATGTGGTGTGCGGGAAAGAACCGGACGAAATCAGGTTCTTACGCCGTACTTCGACCGGGTCCATACCGATCTCAGCGGCGAAGAGATCTACCAACCGCTCCACAAGATAGGTCATTTCCGGACGGCCGGCGCCTCGATAGGCGTCGACAGGAGTTGTATTGGTCAGCACGCCTATCGTTTCGCAGGCAGTGTTTTCTATTGTGTACGACCCGGCCATCATGAGTCCGCACAGAATCGTCGGAACGCCTGGGGCGGCGGTCGACAGATATGCGCCCATGCCGGCTTTAATTTGGGACCGAATGCCTGTGATCTTGCCGTCGCGATTGCCGGCTATTTCAACCTTCTGTACGTGATCGCGTCCGTGGGTGGTAACCAGGTAGTTCTCGCTGCGAGACTCAGACCACTTCACCGGCACGCCCAACTGCATGGAGCAGTAGGCTACGATCGATTCATCGGCGTAGTGGGGGATCTTGCTGCCGAACCCGCCGCCAACTTCAGGGGCGATGACGCGCAGCTTGTGCTCAGGGATACCCAGGTCGCCGGACATCAAGACCCGGCAGATGTGGGGGTTCTGAGAGGTGACCCAAACGGTCAGATCCTCGGAGCCGGCATTCCAACTGGCGACGCATCCCCGGGTCTCGATCGCGTTGGGGATCAGCACCTGGTGGACGATCCGCTCCTCGACCGTGACCTCGGCCTCGGCGAACGCGGTGTCGGGATCGCCGCCTGCGGTCTTCCAATGGAAGGCGACGTTGCCCTCGGCCTCATCGTGCAGCTGAGGAGCGCCGGGCTCCAGGGCTTTCTCGACGTGGGCTACGGAAGGCAACACTTCGTAATCGACTTCAATTAGATCAAGAGCGTCGCGGGCTGTGTAAATATCGTCCGCCACGACGACCGCAACGCCGTCACCAACGTAGCGAACCTTGTCCACCGCCAATGGCGGGTGGCCGGGTAGTTTCAAATCGGAATCAGGGAGGAGCCAGGCACAGGCGACATCACCGACCTTGCCCTGCAGGTCAGCGCCGGTGTACACGGCGTGAACGCCCTCATGGGCCCTGGCGTTGTCGACGTTAATCGAACGAATGCGGGCATGGGCGTGCGGGCTCCGAAGAATGGTGGCGTGGAGCATCCCAGCCAACTTCACGTCGTCGGTGTAGGTGGCCCTGCCGGTGATCAGCCGCGGATCCTCGCGCCGGCGGACCGAAGAGCCAAATATTTGCGTTACTGCCATATCGAATCACCCTCCTGGTTGGGTTCCACGATTGCTTTTCCGCTTTCCACGGCCGCTTACTCGCTTGCGGTCGACGCTTGCTTGACCGCCTTCACAATGTTCTGGTAGCCAGTGCAGCGACACAGGTTCCCTTCGAGACCGTGCCTGATCTCGCCCTCGTCTGGGTCGGGATTCCGTTCGAGGAGGTCGACCGCCGCCATGATCATGCCTGGGGTGCAGAAACCACATTGCAGTCCGTGGGTGTCCCAGAACGCCGTCTGCAGCGGATGCAACTCGCCGTCTTTCGCCAGACCCTCGATCGTGGTAACCTCGCGTCCATCTGCCTGAACGGCGAACAACGTGCAGGACTTCACGGCGACGCCATCGACAAGAATGGTGCATGAGCCGCACTGACTCGTATCGCATCCGATATGAGTGCCGGTCAGCCCCAGATTCTCCCTCAGGAAGTGAACAAGCAACAACCTGGAATCGACGTCACACGTCTTGCTCGCGCCATTCACAGTAAGCTCGATCTTGTGTGAGCCCATAGACAATCCTCCTATCTATTTCGTTGACCGCTCAATCGGCCGGCTAGCAGATCAGAGACTCAATCCTTGCATGACTCCGCCAATTTCGATTCCAAGCACCCGAAGAACTGGGTAGTCAGCATTTGCGCCACCGGTTCGAAAAGGCGTTGGCCTACAGCTGCGATAAGTCCTGCCACCTGGTATTCGCCGCTGTACGTGACGACCGTGGATTCGGCGGCGCCGGCCAACTCGAGAAGGCCGGTTGCATTGATGGTACCGAGTCTTCCTCGACCTTCGACTTCCAATCGAAAGCTGTTTGGCGGGTTCTTGTCTCTGATACGAACCTTGCCTTTGTAATCGCCTCGAACCGCGGGGACTCCGATCTTGACGCTCGCCTCGTACTCGTCGGGGCCGATGAGGCGCAGTTCCTGCCCTCCCGGTATACAGCTAGCCAGCGCGTCCGGATCAAGAAGCAACTGCCAGACTTTATCAGGCTCGGCGCGGAGTGAATACTCGCCACTTACTCTCATGCCTGAAAGTCCTTTCGCAACACCGCGAAATGACGGGCGACCGCCGCGATGTTCGATGTGTAAGTCATTGTAAATAACGGGGCTTACACACGTCAATGACCCTAAGAATGGTCACGTCTTGGAACAGTTGAGGATAACCCACAATCTGGTCTTTAGCACATTACCGGACGCGTATGGTCATTTCATCGTAAGGGGAACTCATGAATTGCAAACGGGGGTTGCGGTAAGGTGTCCTCACGCCGTGGTCTGGAATCCATCTATAATGCGACACTGTGTGGCGAGAACGCTACCGGACTAAGTGACGGCGAAAGGATCCGAGTTGGTTGAGCGCGTGGCCTGTTGGGCGAATGACCCCGAAATGGGAGTCGAGGACTATTCGGCCGGTTGGCGGTGTTGGGCTAGGGAGATGCGATGGACCTGGATGCGCTGCTGAACGCGATAGCCGGCGACGGGCCGCTGCCCAGGCAATCGGATTTGATTGGGCTCTCCTCCCTGGGAGCGGAGGAGGCACGGCTGTTCGGACAGAGGGCCGGGCAGTTGGAGAGGGGCAGGCGAACCGAGTTGGCCCAACGGCTGAGCGAGCTTGCGGAGGACCAATCGGAGCTGGACCTGGAGCCGGCGATGGTCGCCCTTGCTCGCGACGAATCGAGCGAAGTACGCCGGCTGGCTGCTGCGTCGCTTTGGGAAAGCGTCAACGCGGACACTGTGAGGCTGGTGCTGGAAATGGCGCAGGGCGATCGGGACCTCGAGGTACAGGAAGCGGCCTTGATCTCTTTGGCGAGCCATGCGTTGTCCTTCGAGGTGGGCAAGCTGCGTTCAACGGTCGGGGAAGAGCTGAAGACTGCGCTTCAGCGCATGGTGAGCGACGAGGCGGAACCTCTGCTGGTCCGCCGGCGGGCGCTCGAGGCAATCGGCGTGTTCAACGAGCAGCCAGTGAGGGACCTGATCAAGTGGGGATTCAGTCACCGAGATCGAAGCGTCAAGACCAGCGCGGTCTACGCGATGGGACGCAGCGCGGACGACTTCTGGCTACCGGAGGTGATGCAGGCGCTTTCGAGTCAGGACGGGGAGATCTGCTTCGAGGCGGCCAGGGCCGCCGGCGAGATCGAGCTCACCCAGGCTGTGCCGCGATTGATCGAGTTGACCAAAGTCGATGACCGCGAGGTGGCGACTAACGCGGCGTTCGCCCTGGGATCGATCGCGACCGAGGAGGCCGGCATGGCTTTGAAGGACCTTTCCAACTCCGACGACGAGTTTCTAAGCGACCTGGGGAAAGAGGCCATCCAGACGTTACGCACCACCCATGATCCGTTGGACCTGGCACCGGAGATGGATTGATGAGCGCGGACGCGAACCTGAGGGGCATTCCAAGCGTGGACCGGATGCTGTCGCTGCCGGAGGTTGCCGGGCTGACTGAGGAAAACGGGCACGCCGTCGTGGCCCAGCAGGTACGGGCAGTGCTGGCGGAAGAGCGCAACAGCAGGCTCGCCGGCAATCCGGCCGCCGGGCCGGAGGACTTGGTGGACCGAATAAAGCAGGGCGTTCGGACGTCGCAGCGGCTCAGCCTGCGACCGGTCCTGAACGGAACGGGCGTAATAATTCACACGAACTTGGGAAGGGCCCTGCTGTCCGACGACGCGGCGGCCGCCGCTGTGAACGCTGCAACCAGCTACAGCAACCTCGAGTTCGATCTCGAGACGGGCGCCCGGGGCTCTCGCCACAGCCACGTTCGTAGATGGCTTTCGGAGCTGACCGGCGCGGAGGACGCGCTGGTCGCGAACAATAACGCCGGGGCAGTCCTGCTGGCGCTTGCGGCTCTCGCAACCGGGCGCGAGATAGTAGTCTCACGGAGCCAGGCGATAGAGATAGGGGGCGGGTTCCGCATCCCCGAGGTTATGGAGCAGAGCGGCGGTCGGCTGGTGGAAGTTGGCACGACCAATCGGACCTACCTGGCCGACTACGAGCGAGCGATCGGGCCGGAGACGGCGGTGTTCCTTCGAGCGCACCAGAGCAACTTCCGAATAATCGGCTTCACCCACGAGCCTTCGTTGAGAGAGTTGGTCGGGTTGGCCGGCCAACACGGGATCGCCGTCGTAGACGACCTGGGCAGCGGCTGCCTGATCGATCCGAGCGGGTTTGGTCTCAGCGGTGAGCCGCTAGTAGCGGACAGCGTTCAAGCGGGTGCAGACCTGGTGTGCTTCTCCGGCGACAAGCTGCTGGGAGGACCCCAGGCCGGCTTGATAGTCGGGAAGGCCGAAGCAGTGGGCCGGTGCGCCGGCCACCCGTTGGCCAGGGCACTGCGTATCGACAAGATGAGCCTGGCCGCGTTGGAGGCGACGCTGCGGCACTATCAACGTGGAGAAGCGACGGAGAAGGTGCCCGTCTGGCGCATGATATCGGCATCGACGGCCGAGTTGGAATCCAGGGGACAGAGATGGCTGGATGGACTGGCATCAGGGCGGGCAAGCATCGATCTTGCCCGGACCAGGGCAACCGTTGGCGGCGGATCGACTCCGGAGCAAGAGTTGGAATCACGGGCGATATCTATCGCGCCGGGCAGCCGTGAGGGACGCGTGGATTGCTATATAATCGCTCGTGCGCTGCGAGCAGTCGAGCCACCGGTCATCGGGCGAATAGAACATGACCGAGTGCTGGTCGACTTGCGGACCATTCTTCCCGACGACGACACTGCGGCGATTGGCAGCGTCAGCCGGGCGCTGGCGAGCATCTCAGAGTGATCAAGGAGAGAAATCGATGATACTGACTCAGCAGCAACTGAACCACTTCGACACCTTCGGGTTCGTGGTGTTTCGTCAGCTACTCTCGCCGGATGAGATGGAAACTTTCGGCAACGAGTTCGATTCCGAGCTGGATTCATGGCTCCCTGACGGTGTCCACAAGGGCAAGGCCAGGCACTACGGCTCACTGATGGACTCGAATACTCCTTTCTCGTCGGCTCTTATGCACGACCCGCGCATAGCCGGCGTGGCCGAGCAGTTGCTGGGTACCAGGGTTCTTGGCGTCGCGATTGGCGGAAGCTACCACGTAGGCGACACTCAATGGCACGCCGACGCGAAGAACTTGGACTACGGGGCGGTTAAGTTCACGACATATTTCGACCGGCTGGATGCAACGAATGGGGCTTTGCGGGTGATACCCGGCTCCCACCGCGAGCCGCTGTGGAGCATGATCGAACGGGACACGCAGAGCACGTTCGGCGTCGACCCAGATGAGATGCCGGCCTACGTATTTGAAACAGAGCCGGGCGATGTGCTGGCGTTCAACATGCCGCTCTGGCACGGGGCGTTTCACGGGGGAAACCGCCGGCGGATGTGCGAGATTGGCTTCTACGAGGAGCCGACGACCGAGGTCGCTCATCTTGCAGTACGAGATCAGATGGAGCGGAACCAGCGGATGTTCGCTGAGTCCAGGGCAACTTACCCGGGACACCAGCTCTACCCTGAGTTCTGGCGTTCGATAGATAACGAGACCCACCAACGCTGGATTCGCTGGATGGCGGACCAGGACGTGCTGGACACGCCGACAATGGAGCGACGGAGTACTTAGGTCCCCGGCCAGGGCTGTTCCCGAGTCGCCCGTACCGGGATTGCGGTAGTTGGTGGGCCGCCAATGCACACGACGCGGCCGGCCGCGACCGTCATACCCGTATATATAATTGATCTCCGAATCTAAACGAGAGAACTGCGCGGCGACCTTAACGCCGCAGCGGAGGCAGATGGAACTTGCTGAGAACACACACTTGCGGTGAACTGAGGCCGGCACACGCCGGCCAGACGGTCACCCTCGCCGGCTGGGTACACCGCCGGCGTTCACACGGCGGACTGATCTTCATCGACATGCGCGACCGCTGGGGCCTGACCCAGGTCGTGTTCAATCCGGAAAACTCGCCGGAGTCGCATGAGATCGCGACCCAGACGCGGCCGGAGTACGTAATCCAGGTGACCGGCGAGGTCGAACAGCGCCCAGCCGGCACCGTGAATAAGGCACTTTCCACTGGTGAAGTCGAGCTGATGGCGCAATCGGCGACTGTCTTGAATCCGGCGAAGAACCCGCCGTTCTACATCAACGAAGACGCTGATATCGATGAGTCTCTTCGACTGCAACATCGCTACTTGGACCTGAGGCGGGAGCGTCCGCTCAACAACTTGAAGATCAGGCATGATCTGGTGCGCCGGATTCGTGAGTGGATGTGGGACCAGGACTTCATCGATGTCGAGACGCCAATCCTGGTAAAGGAAACACCGGGCGGAGCCCGCGAGTTCCTGGTGCCGAGCCGATTGCACGCCGGCCATTTCTACGCGTTGCCGCAATCGCCTCAGCAGTACAAGCAGATGCTGATGGTGGGAGGAATCGACCGCTACTTCCAGATCGCGCGCTGCTTTCGCGACGAGGACCCGCGGGCGGACCGAGTCCTGGAGTTTACGCAGCTTGACGTGGAGATGTCATTTATTGAGCAGGAAGACATTCTCGAGTTGACTGAAGCGCTCCTGACAGAGGTCTGCCCGGCAATTGGCGGCAAGCCGCTCCTGGCGAGTCCTTTCCCGAGAATGACGTACGACGAGGCGATGAGCCGATTCGGCAGCGACAAACCGGACATCCGCTTCGGATTGGAGCTGTGCGACGTCACTTCGGCGGTGAAGCGGGGCGCGTTCAGGGTCTTCGATCGGGCGCTGGACGCCGGCGGAGAGATAAGGGCGCTGGCGGTGCCGGGCGCGGCCGGCTATAGCCGGCGGGAGCTGGACGAGCTGAACACCATAGCGCGCCGGGTGGGTGTCGGCGGCCTGGTCACCTGCGCATTCAAGGACGACGGAATCAGGACTCCGCTGACCCGTTTCTTCTCGGAGGACGACCTGAATGGACTGGCGTCCGCCGCCGGCTGCGGGGCCGGCGATCTGCTGCTGCTGGTTGCCGACCAGAAATACGTGGCTTGCGAGGCACTCGGCGCGGTCCGGTTGGCGATTGGGGCAAAGGATAGTATGGCGGATCCGGACGTGCTGGCGTTCTGTTGGATTACGGAGATGCCGGCGTTCGAGCTAAGCGACGAGCGCGGGACGATCCAGGCGAAGCACCACCAGTTCACCTCGATCCTGCCGGAGGACGTTCCGCTGCTGGACACCGAACCGTTGAAGGCGCGGGCGAATCAGTACGACGTGGTTCTGAACGGTTACGAGTTGGGTGGCGGAAGCATTAGGATTCACGACCGCGAGCTTCAATCGAAGATCTTTCGCATCCTCGGGATGAGCGACGAGCGGACTCGATACCTGTTCGGCCACATGCTGGAGGCGTTCGAGTATGGGACGCCGCCGCACGGAGGCATCGCGGTGGGAATCGACCGGCTCTCCATGATCCTGGCCGGCGAGGACAACCTGCGTGAGATGACGGCCTTTCCGAAGTCGCAGGCCGGCGCGGAGCCGATGACCGGATCGCCGGATGTTGTGTCGGAGGCGGAGCTGGAGCCGCTGCACATCCGAGTTACCGAGATCGAGCCGGATTAGAGGCGTGATCGACTGCGTCTTTTGCTCGCGCGAAGACCAGCCGGGCAGCCTGTTCGAGACCGAATCGCTGTACGTCAGGCCGGACAAGTATCCGATGGTCCGTGGTCAGATCTTGGTCATAAGCAAGGAGCATCTGCGCTGCTACGGCGAAGCGCCGGACGAGGCTCTGACCGAGTTGGACGCATGCGCCGAGACGCTCCGACGGTTTTTGCGAGACGCCTATCACACGGAAGCCTCGACCTGGGAGAATGGAGTTTCCGGCCAGACCGTGTACCACGCCCATCTCCACTTGCTGCCGGCGCCCATCACCAGCATTCCGGCCGTGTTGGATGGGCGTGACGACGTATGCGTAGTCGATGGGTGGGGAGAAGTCCGCACACACTTCGAACTGCATGGTCATTATCGTTACATGGAGTTCGATGGCGACCGTAGGCTGATCGCCGGACACAGTCCGGTGCTGTGGGAGATTCAACGGCTCCTGGAGGTCTGGACCGGGGCTCGAGTCGTGGATGGAGACTGGGTGAAGAAAACAACGCCAGAGGATGTGGCCGAGGTTGGCCGACGCTGGGAGATCTGGGCCGGCTGAGGAGGTGATTCAGGGGACGCGGCGTTGTGGCTCTCGGATCTAAGTTGCGGCCCAAACCAGCTCCGACTCTGGCCTGGTTAGAATACCGGCAGTCACTGCAATCCCTTCCCTCGGCCATCCGGCAACTTCCTCTGTAGAAGTGAGTCGTCCTAAGGCACGTTAAGACCTCTCGCGTCAGCCCAGCCACTGGTGAACAACAGCACCCGCCGGGTGGCATTGCCCAACCGAATATCAAAAGTGCGAGACGTTTCTTGCAAGACACGCTGGACTCTGCTGCCGTAAGAGCCTGGGCTTCGCCTCTCAACTTGCAATAGAATTGGCTGGCGGTGGAGTTCACAAAATTCGCCGCGACCTCGCATACCGGGCTGCGCCGGGCAGGACGCCGTTCTTCTAATGAGAATCGAGCCGGCGCCGCACAACAACGTGGATGGTGAAAATGGGTTACGAAGAACATAGACAGATCGTTCGAGACGATCATCGACCGATTCGATGCGCGGTAATTACCGTCAGCGACTCCAGGGACGAGCGCTCGGACAAGAGCGGTGCGTTCATAAGGTCTGCTCTAAACGACAGAGGACACATGGTTGCCGACTATCGCATCGTGAAGGACGAGGCCGCATTGATAAAGGAGGCGGTCGAAGAGGTGGCCGGCGGTTCAGATTGCCAGGCCATTCTGTTGAATGGCGGTACCGGCATCGCTCGACGGGATGTCACCTACGAGGTGGTGAGCGAGCTGATTGACAAGCGGCTGGACGGCTTCGGCGAGCTGTTTCGCTTTCTCAGCTACGAGGAAATCGGTGCCGGTGCGATGCTGTCTCGGGCAGTCGCCGGCCTGAGGGGCGATCGCCTCATCGTCGCAATGCCCGGTTCGACCGCCGCCTGCCGGCTGGCAATGGAGAAACTGGTTCTCCCCGAGCTGACCCACCTAGTCTGGGAGGCCAACAGGTAACCCGTCAGGTGCTTCGGTTCCGCTTCTCCTCCTTGGCCCTCTGTATGTAGTCGAGCACTCGGGACCGAAGTATCTGCAGTCTCCGGTCCTCATCCGCGCTCCGCTCCGGCTGCTTCGACTGCTCGACCGCCTCAGCCAACGCGTGTGATAGGTCGAGCAGGGAGGTTTCGTCCAGCCGTACAGCTACGCCGGTCGAAAGAAACTGCAGGAAATAGCCGGCTCCCGCGTGTTCCTGCCACACCGCGATGTCGCCCCGTCCCGCGAGACGGCGTCCCATGAACAGCATCATTTGGCTCCTGGTTGTCTGTTGGATCAAAAATCGTCGTGCGTGCCGCACGCAACTCACCCACCCTGGTTTTCACGCCATTGCGTGACTGTGGAGATTTGAGCGTATTCTTCTCATCTATAGCTTGTGAAGAAACATGCCTTAAACTCCATTCGGGAACTTCGTCGGCGGTCCGGGGGACATCCAAACCTATTTGCGCAGAATTCGCAAGCCGGCCGACCTCATCCCCCTGGCCCCCTTCTCCTCGCCAGGAGAAGGGGGAACTCTATTGTGGGGGGACACCCCCACATCCCCCGTCAAGGGCTTCGCCCTTGCAACCCGTTCCTGGCTTCCGCGGATGACAGACCATCACCGGCAAAATAGCTTGATCGGTGCAAAAACGCTCCTAAACGAAGCGGTTGCCCTTGAGTCTGATTCGCTGGCGCCTTTGTGCCTAAGTGGCGACTGGCATGGGCGGTTGCTATAATACTAGTCGCCTCTAAGGAGTGTAGCTCAGTTGGAAGAGCAGCTGTCTCCAAAACAGCCGGTCGGGGGTTCGAGTCCCTCCACTCCTGCCACGTACCTCCCCTGACAATCATCCGCCAAACAGGCCGTTGGCGCCGCCGGAAATTGAACGACAAGTTCCCATTCGGCAGTCAGAATTCGTTTTGTTGCGAAAATTGTTGAAGCGAGACGTCCGCATTCCCTCGAATGCGCCGAGTTCCTTCGTAGCTGAATTCACACGATGGCGAATTCGCCTGTTTTCCAATCGTTAGCCGGAGGACAACGTTGCCGAGAATCCTGGTGGAAGACCTGGTCAAGACCTTCCGCGTCGCCGAGCGGAACCCCGGTATTTGGGGCGCTCTGCGGGGCCTTGCCCATCGTCGTTACCGCACGATCAATGCCCTCGACAGGATCTCTTTCCAGGTCGAGGCCGGCGAGTTGGTCGGGTATATCGGCCCCAACGGAGCCGGCAAGTCCACCACTATCAAGGTCATTTCAGGCATTCTGGTCCCTGACTCCGGCCGATGCGAGATCCTGGGCCGCGTCCCCTGGCGGGACCGCGTCTCTCACGTCCGCGACATCGGCGTTATATTTGGCCAGCGCACGCAGCTTTGGTGGGACCTGCCGGTCATAGAGTCGTTCGACCTCCTACGCGACATCTACCGCGTGCCGAAGACCAGCTATCGACACACACTGGATGAGCTTGTCCAAGTCTTGGAGTTGGAGCCCCTTCTCAACGTTCCGGTTCGCCAACTCAGTTTGGGCCAGCGGATGCGGAGCGATCTGGCCGCCGCGCTCTTGCACCAACCCTCGATCCTGTTCCTTGACGAACCAACCATTGGGTTGGATGCGGTGACCAAGCTGGCGTTCCGCGATTTTATCAAGCGGTTCAATCGAGATCACGGCGTCACCATTATTCTGACGACCCATGACATGGATGACATCGAGGCCCTCTGCGAGCGCGTCATCGTGATAGACGAGGGGCGTATAAGGTCTGACGGGACGCTGGAGGCACTCCGGCAAAGCATAACGCCGGAACGCCGGCTCATTGTCGACCTCACGGATCCGGACACTTCAATCTCAGACCCATTCGCCACCGTGACTCGCCGCGAGGGACACCGTGTACATCTCAGCTTTGACCCTCGAAGAACGCCGCCGGCCGAGCTAATCGGCCGGATTGCCTCAAAGTATCCTGTGCGGGACCTTTTCGTCGAGAGCCCACCGATCGAGGAGATCGTCGCCCAGATTTACGCCCGGTCCCGTAAGTGATCTCATACACCGCAATCCTGAGCGCAAATGTCCGGACGCTGCTTCAATACCGCACGGCGGCCGTCGCCGGCCTGATAACCCAGATCTTCTGGGGATTGATCCGGGTGATGATCTTCGAGGCGTTTTATCGATCGACGACCGCGGATCAACCTATGACTCTCGACGAGGTGGTCACCTACATCTGGCTTGGGCAAGCGTTCTTCCTGCTGCTGCCGTGGGACGTAGACCGCCAGATCCACGCTCTTATCCGCTCCGGCCTGGTAGGTTACGAGTTGCTCCGACCTGTCGATTTGTACAACCTGTGGTTTACTCGCGCTCTGGCATTCCGCACCGCGCCGACCCTGCTTCGCGCGGTCCCACTGATCGCCGTCGCGATCCTCTTCTTAGGGATGGGCGCGCCGGCCTCCGCCGCGGCCGGCCTGGCCTTTTGCGTCTCGATGATTGGGGCCCTGCTAATCAGTTGCGCCTTCACGACACTGCTCAACATTACTCTGATGTGGACGGTGTCCGGCCAAGGCGTGGCCGGCCTCAGCGCCGCCGCAGTCACCATACTGACCGGCATGCTCATCCCAGTCCCATTCTTCCCCGATTGGGCACAGACAGTAATCAACGCGCTGCCATTCCGCGGCATCGTCGACACGCCTTATCGTCTGTACCTGGGTCACATACCTCCGAGCGACGCCATATGGCACTTGGGCCACCAATTCGTCTGGACGGTTGCCTTGATATTGGCAGGACGGTGGCTCCTCGCCCGCGGAGTCCGTCGTCTCGTGATGCAGGGAGGCTAGCATGATCGACGACCTCGCCCTCTACCTCCGCTACATGGCAATTTCGGTGCGCGGTCAGATGCAGTACCGGGCTTCATTCATAATGGAGTCGATCGGTCAGTTTGCGTACTCAGGCGTAATCTTCCTCGGCATAGTCGTGCTGTTCAGCAGGTTCGATAACCTTCAAGGCTGGAGCCTGGCCGAGGTCGCCTTCCTGTACGGGTTGGTCAACGTGGCGTTCGCCGTTGCCGACGCGGCGTGTGTGGGGTTTGACCACTTTGGGACGATGGTGCGCACCGGCGACTTCGATCGCCTGCTCCTGCGCCCAAGATCAACCGCCTTGCAGTTGGCCGGACAGGAGTTGGAGCTCCGGCGCGTCGGCCGGCTGGTCCAGGGTCTGGTGATACTGGTGTGGGCCAGTATCGCGCTTGATGTCGACTGGACTCTCGTCAAGGCCGGCTTGACCGTCGTTACGCTTATCTGTGGCACCTGCCTCTTCTTCGGACTCATCGTGCTCCAAGCCACATTGGCGTTCTGGACGACGGATACCCTGGAGATCATCAACACCGTGAGCTACGGTGGAGTCGAGACCGCCCAGTATCCCCTGTCCATCTACCGGCCCTGGTTCCGCCACTTCTTCACGTTCGTCGTTCCCTGGGCGGCAGTGAGCTACTTTCCCGCTCTTGCAATCCTGGAGAAGCCCGATCCTCTGGGATCGCCACTATGGTTCCAGCACGCGGCGCCGCTGATCGGTCTCTTGTTTCTGATCGTGTGCCTTCGTGTCTGGGAGTTCGGCGTCCGGCACTATCTGTCGACCGGAAGTTGATCGAGTCGTCGCCGGCCGTGTCTGTCGATTTCGAATCCTGAAATCGTCCAGAATTGCTCCGGGACTAGAATGAGTTGGTAGAGGCGGGTTTCAAACCCGCCTCTACGGTAATCGTGAGGCTTGGGCTGCCGGAAGTCGTCAGTGCGTTCCCGACGTTTTCGGCTCTCCACATCGATGCGGCTCGCGGAGCGGCCGGCTCGCCAATATGTGAACGCAACTATTGCGAGCAAATCATCCGGGATGATGCTGATCTGAATCGTATTCGCGAATATATTCTGGATAACCCGGAATGCTGAAAGGAAGACCCGGAGAACCGTCGTGTCACGGGTGACTCGAATTGGGGCGACGTGGCGGGTGCTCCCCAACCTCAGGGCGGACGCGTGCGTCGCCCCTACGTGTAGGATGCCCCATTGAATCTGAACACTTACCTTGACGATCCACGCCTACTTGATCGTTGAGGCATGTGATAGAGTGCGGGTAAATCCGGCTTTGCCAGGAGGTGGGATGCGATGGCTGTAGACGTGAGAGAGTTGCAGGTCTCCAACGATGCTCTCGACGATCAAGTTGAGTTGCGCTCGCGGATCGGCGAGCAGGGTTACCTGTTCTTCCGAAATCTAGTCGATAAAGACCTGTTGTGGGATTTGCGGCTTCAGTTGCTCGAAGTTTGCCGGCAGGGCGGTTGGATTCGACAAGGGACGAACCTTGCTGACGGGATTGTCGACATATCCCGCAGATGCGCCGAAGGTGATGTAGCCTACTCCCCAATTTACATGGCAGTTCAGCGGGTGGAGGCATTCCATCGGATTGCCCACGATCCCGCGTTTGTAACGACCATCCAAAAGATTGTCGATGGCGAGGCGCTGGTACAACCTCAAAAGGTTGCCCGCCTATGGTTCCCTCAATTCACCGACCACACGACGCCGCCGCATCAGGATTTCGTCCACTTCCAGGGCGATTTCGACACCTACACCTGCTGGACGCCGGTAGGCGACTGTCCGATTGATCTCGGCGGGTTGGCGATTCTCGTTGGGTCACACAAGCCGAGGACCGTTCTCGATCATCACTTCTCCCTCGGCGCCGGCGGATTGAGGGTAGAAGCAGAAGATCAGCAGGGCGAATGGGTGACCACCGACTTTGAAATCGGCGACTGTCTGATCTTTCACAGCTTGACCGTGCATCAGGCCCTGCCCAATCTCACGGAAGACAAGCTGCGGGTCTCGCTCGACAATCGCTACCAGGCGGTGGATGTACCCATTTCGGAGAGTCAGATCAAACCACATCTGAGCCGGCTGACGGAGCAGACTTGGGAAGACATCTACGCCGGCTGGCAGAGTGAAGACCTGCGCTACTATTGGAACGACCTCGATCTTGAAGTCGTTCCTTCGGATATGAGCCGGCACGAACGCGGTTTCGCCGAGGCGCTTGAGCTCGCCCGGCAGGGCGTCGAAAGAGCCCGCCCGGCGCTGAAGCGCGCGATAGAACGCGACCCATACTCACCCCAGGCCAAGGACGCCGTGGACGCTCTGCGGGAGTTGGATGCCGCCGGCAAGACCTAGATCGCAGTTCCAGCGGAACCAGCATGCCCCGGTTCAGTGTGCCGTTTGCAGCCGGCGGGAGCGACTAGCACGAGGTTTGCCGGGCAACTGACTTCTCATGTGCATGGCATTCTGGTGTTGGTAGAGGCGGGTTTGAAACCCGCCTCTACGGGAATCGTGAGGCATGGGCTGCCGGCAATCGGCCAGCGTTGCTGCCGCATTTGGATATAGCGGAACAGATGGGCTTGTCCCCCGCTCCGTTCAGTGCGCTCGCTCCACCGCCTTGTACCCGCCCGCGCGACGCTCGTGTTATCCATAATTCAGCCCACGTAGAAACAAGGGTGATCCTCTTTAACTACCCTTCGGTTCAAGTTAGGTCTTGGTAACATCGTCTCCGGTCCCTGGCGGCTGTCCATTTGTCCGTACCGGAGCGCTACCTACCTATCAGCAAGTCTCACCGAGATCGGGCCGAGTCGAAGCGCGTTCGCGCCATCTGCAAGCTGCGAGCGCCATCCATCTTCCGGCCGGTACAGCCCAACGTTGAGATAGTAGTTGCCGGCAGCGGCACCCGCCGGGATCGCGAGTGCATATCTGTCAAGAATCGTCTCCCCCGCTTGCCAGCTGGTGGTGGGCGCCTTGCCCTGTTGGGGCTCGGCGTCGTTTTGGCTCAAGACCGCGCCGGCCTCATCTGTCATGTGCACGAATACCTTGAGGCGCTCGTTCGGCGTGGTGTCGGCTTGCCAGGCGAGATCGAGCGCAATGGCCCCGCCGCTCAAGGCGTCGGCCGGCCGGATGCGATACTCTCGCAACACGATCGAGCTGTCCCGGCCGGTGAATGTTGCGTCAACAGTGTGCCACGTGCCATCAGCCTCCGCCGGACTGAAGTAACGGATTAGCTGAACGCTGTCGTACCAGCGGTGATCGATTCGGTACGCCTTCGAATCAAGAAACGGAGTGACGTATCGAGCTTCCGCCGGGCCGTATGGGTAGGTAACTAGCCAGATCACGATTGGGCCCTGTAAAAGCTCCTCCAGCATCCCCTCGCCTTCCAATCGTAGCTCGCCTGATGCGTTGGGGACCCCATACAGTTCGAGCCGGCGTGAGATCGTAATATTTGAACAGCGGATCGGCTGAGTCGAAGTTCAACACCACCGCCATGTTTGGACCGGCCACTGATCTGACTGTTGATTGCAGCTCTCGAATAGTCACCGCGTGTATGAACTCTGCCTTCCGATAGTAATCTGGCAGAGCTACCAACGCCGGCGCCGCCACCAGCGCCGCGCCCAGGACGAGGCCGGCCGGCCGCAACGAGTTGAATCCAAGGCCCGGCAGTCTCCTCGCAAGGGCGGCGCCCAGGACTTGCAGGCCCCCAGATCATTGCCAGGACGAATGGGACGAACGCGCCGATCAAGTATCGGTCGCGCGTGATGGGGCACCCAAATGGAAATAGCCAGCACCAGCAGGAGCGGCACCAGGAGCCACAGCGCGATCAGGCGATTCGGGGTGTCCTCGGCGCCGCGGCGCAAACCTATCGCGATTCCCACCGTGGCAAGGCAGACCATCGCCACGTTGGCAACGTCTCCCAGCGCGCTCGTCGGCCGGCTGCCCAACGCAAACGACTGCATCATGCGTTGGATCAGCTCGAACGTACTTCCCTCCTCGAACCAAACGCTCGCCGGACTCGCCACCAACAGCGCGCTGCGCACGATCCAAGGTAAGAACAGAACTCCGATCAACACGTGTGCTAACAGCCATCGGCCTACCGGAATCCGATTTCGGACCGCTGAAGGTAGGACTAAGTACCCGATTGCAAGGCCTATAGTCGCCAACCCCATCACGGTGTGCGTGTACAAGGCAAACGCGGTGGCGGCGATGTAGACTGCCCATCGGCCTGGCGAGGGCTGGTCGATCACCCTGAGCAATGCCAGTGCCGCAAACGCCCCTGCCGCAATCGCCATCGAGTACGAGCGCGCAATCTGCGACTGAAATATCAGGTATGGGCTCACGGCCACGAAAATAGCCGCCAAGGCGCCCACCTGGCGCCGACAGGAAACGCCGGCCGATCGCATAGACGATCGCCACCGTGAGCAGGCCGAACGCCGTGGAAGGAAAGCGAAGGGCGAACTCGCTGCTGCCAATCAGTCGCTGCCAGACGAACAGCAGGAGATAGTGCAGCGGCGGAGTCGCCTCTACCGTCGAGTAGAGTGCGACCAACTTCTCCAGCGAGCCGGACGAGTTCAAAGCGCTGAACGCCTCGTCGCCAATCAGCGCGCGAAAGCCGAGCCGGTACATCCTCAGGACGAAAGCCACGAGCACGGCGAGAATGGCCACAGTTGCCGGCCACTCGATGCGTGTGACGAGGGACAAGGTTTTGGCGATCAACCTAGGTCGGTCCCGCTGTCCCGGCGATGCAATGAGCACTGCATCGGCAACGGCCACCGGCCGGGTGATGCAAGACTCGTAGTCATCTCTTTACACATTCACACTCTCTTACTTCGAACCCACCACATGTTAGAGCAACCGGGACGGCCAGGTCTGCGCGGACATCGTGGTCGAGCGCATCGACCACAAACTCCTGCGTGCCATAAGATCTCCGCGCGCTAGAATCCTCGATCACCAGATACAATGTAACTCTGAAGAGCCGCGCGGAGTCTGTGGCTGAAGCATCCGGTTGGAGAGCGCTAAATGTTCACCTCTTTCGACGCGATTCGAGTATTGGCCCAGCATCAAGACGGTGTTGTTGTCGTCCACACGATGTCGAGTTCCCGTGAATGGCCTGTCGTGGCAACGGACGAGGACCTCCATCTCCGACTTGGCGGCGCGATGGGCAAAGCGTCCTCAGTTGGCTTGGGGATAGCTCTCGCCCGACCGGACCGGCGTGTCTTTGTGCTCGACGGAGACGGCAGTCTCCTCATGAATCTGGGTGCCCTCGTCACGATCGGACACGCTCAGCCGGCAAACCTGGTGCACCTGGTTTTCGAGAACGGTGTTTATGAGGTCACCGGCGGGCAGCCCATTCCCGGCGCCGCCAAGGTTGACTTTGCCGCAATTGCCCTGGCCGCCGGCTATGCCAGCGCACACACCTTCGTTGATGCCAACGAGTTCGAGCAGGCTGCCGACCAGGTCCTGAGCGATAAGGGGCCTGTGTTGGTGGCCCTGAAGGTTACGACTTCGCACGAGCACTCTTCTCCGGCGCGGGCTACCCATCTGGGAATGCCCAAACTGATGGCAAAGCTCGCCGCGACCGATTAATGCCCGGGTCCACAGAGTTGCCTAGGGACGTGCAAGATGGAGCTCAGAGGACCGGCCTTTAACCCGCTCTGGCCAGGTTTGATCGAGCTAGCAAGAACCGTCTTGACGAGGCAGCAGTTCTTCACCGGGGATTCAGGACCCCATCCAGAATAAACGGGGGCGTAAAAATATGAAAATCACCAAGATTGATTCGCAGGTCTGCAGCTTCGGTGGCCGCAACGAGATTTTCGTCAAGGTGCATACCGATGCCGGCATTCAGGGGATTGGCGAGGCA
Organism: Chloroflexota bacterium; assembly: GCA_963664835.2. GTDB lineage: Bacteria > Chloroflexota > UBA6077 > FW602-bin22 > JBCLEL01. The sequence goes on from CAXXUG010000028.1 coordinate 179,729, forward strand.
TATTCCCCCGGGCCGGACCTCGCCGCGGCCGAAGTCATAAGGGACTTCGAGCGCTGGTTGATTGGCCGTGACCCTCGCGAAGTCGAGCGTCTGTGGCAGTTTATGTACAACGGCTCGCGATTCCCGGTCGGCATCGTAGTTGGAGCCGCGATAAGTGGTATCGAGCATGCTCTATGGGACATCAAGGGCAAGGCGTTGGGAGCGCCGGTGTATGAGCTGATCGGCGGAAAATGCCGCGACAAGATCCGCGTTTATCAGAGCGTAGGCGGAGACACGCCGGCGGAAATCGGCGACGACGCCAAACGGTTGGTTGAAACCTACGGATTTACCGCGCTCAAGATGGGGCCGCATCCGCCGAATGACCAGCAGATTCCCATAAACACGATGATCTCAGAGTCGGCCCGCCGGATGGAAGCGGTGCGCAGGGCAGTCGGGGACGCGATAGACATAGGCGTCGATCCGCACGCCCGGATCTTCAACCCAATCGTCGCGATCCAAATGGCCGAGGCCCTAAAGCCCTATCGGCCCTTCTTTTTCGAAGAACCGATTCGTCCGGAGAACCTCGACGCTCTCTCGGACCTGAAGTCCAGGGTCACGATTCCGATTGCGACGGGAGAGTGCCTGTACACAAAGTTCCAGTTTCGAAACTTGCTCGTCCGTGAGGCGTGCGACTACGTCCAACCCGATATCTGTCTGACCGGCGGCATCAGCGAGACGAAGAAAATCGCCGCTATGGCAGAGAGCTTCTACGTTGGCTTGATCCCGCACAACCCCCTGGGACCGCTAGCCAACGCCATCAACGTCCAACTTGCGGCGGCAACCCCGAACTTCGTGGTCCTCGAGTACCACACCGACGACCAACCTCCTAGAAGCAATGTTCTCAAAGAACCACTGCAGTTCGAAGATGGCTACCTGCGGATTCCCGACGGGCCCGGCCTGGGCGTAGAGCTTGATGAGGATGCGCTTAGCCAATACCAGCCCAAGCCGTGGCGCCGGCCGGTGCCGTTCCGCCCCGATGGTTCGGTCGGATTCATGTAGCAATCGCTCATCCCGGCTTGGGCCGGCATACCAAGGGATGAGAATCTGGGCGACTGTTGGTGGTTTTCTATACGGTGGCTTGGGAGTACGGTGGGTTGCCGGTATGTCGGGAGCGGGGGACAAGCCCCTCGCCTCGCGTAGTCTTCGACCGCGCTACATTTCCCGTCCCCGCACCTCTAGTTGCGGTTAGTTCTACCGTGACCGACTTGGGCGAGGCGGATTATCGCGGTCCGGCACAGAAATCGTAGCTGGTTCCATGCTGCGCACGCCGGGCAGGAAGCCCGCTGTTTCTTTCCTGCCAAGGACTCTTGTCCGGACGAACCGCTCGAGATCGTCGAACAGCGCGTACACCGCCGGAATTAATACCAGGGTCAACAGCGTAGAGGTGGTCAAACCGCCGATTACCACGATTGCCAGCAGAGCGCGCAGCTCTGATCCCTCACCGATGGCCAGTGCCGCCGGCGTAAGCGCCGCGATCATCGTGACTGTCGTCATCAGGATGGGGCGCAACCTCGCCGGCCCCGACTCCAGTAAGGCCTGTGTCCTAGATCGGCCCCTGCGGCGCAGAGTATTCGTGTAGTCCAACAGCAGGATCGCGTTCTTGCCGACCAGCCACGTCAACAGGATAATCCCTATTAAGGACATCATGTTCAGCGTGTGTCCGGTCGCTACCAGGCCACCAATGGCGCCCACCGCCGCCAGCGGCAAGGACAACAGGATCACGAATGGGTGCAAGAAGTTCTCGTACAGTGCAACCAACAGCATGTAGATTAGTATCATGGACAACAGCAGCGCCTGGAATAGCTGTGTAAACGCCTCCTCTTGAGCCTGTGTGCTGCCGCCAAAGGATATCGAGTACCCCGCCGGCAATGCCAGCCGGTCAAGCTGACGTTGAATGTCGCCGGCAACGTCACCTTGCGCACGTCCCGAAGTACCTGCGCTGATGGTCACTAGGTGCTGACGATCAAACCGTTCGATTCGAGACGGCCCGGATTTCTGCTCTACTGTCGCGATCTCGTCGAGCCTGATCACGGTTCCACTCGCCGAGGCTAACGGTATAGCCTTAACAGCCTCTATCGAAGCCGCTCTATCGCCGAATGCGGTGACCTGCACGTCAAGTCCCGAACCACCGGCAGGGCGGTATTGCGTTGCGATGGTGCCGGCCAAGATCGTTCGAACCGCCGACGCAACTTGGGCCGGCGAAAGTCCAAGATCGGCAACCTTCGAGCGGTCCAACGTGATCTCTAACTCGGGTTCTCCAAGCTCGCCGCTGTTTCTTACGTCGATCGCTCCCCTCGTGCCACGAACTATTTCCTCTACTCTTCCGGCCAAGGCGAAAAGGACGGCATGATCGTCTCCGCGCACGCGAATCTGAATCGGTGGACCGTCTTGTCCTGCGGCACTCGGAAGTTGGACGCGATGCCGCAGACCCTGCGCCGGTGGTTCCAATTGGCGCACGCGGTCCGCCAGCTCTGCGTCTGACTGCGTGCGGCGATCTTTTGGCGCCAGCTTGACGATCAATCGGGAAAATCTGCTTTTGGCCCGGCCTACTCAGGAGCCTTGAGTGCCCGGTCAGTCCTCCAGCGACTTACTCAAAGCCGCCCGGACGCCGGCAAAGGAGGTCTTGCTGTCGGTAATCCGGTCCGGCTCCCCTCCTCCTGGGCTCGGCGGATGCCAGTGGGTCTCGAGACTCAATGTGCCGGCATATCCGTCCCGCCGGAGTGCCCTGAACTGGCCAACGTAGTCCACGTCGCCGTTACCCACCGCTTCCCAGGACGTCAGGCCAGTGGCGTTGTCCACCACGCGCGCATCCTTCACGTGCATGTGACATACGAATGGCTTCACCGCCTCGTAACCGCTTGGCATGGGGTTTCCTCCTGACACGTAGTCGTTAGCCGGATCCCACATCGCCCTGATCGACGAGTGATCGGCCGCTCGAATTATGCGTGCCAGGTTCCTTCCCGTGTTTGCCCAGCACGAGCGTACGTTTTCTAGGCCCAATATCAGTCCCGCTTCAGCGGTTTCATCGCCGGCGATTCGCAGTCCTTCGACTATCTTGTCCAGCATCTCGTCCGGAATCGCGCCGCCATCCGGCAAACGCGGACTTGGGTTGCCGAATCCAACCATACCCTCCCGGCGGAAAGAGTAGGTCCGAACCACCGGCGCGCCCACGCGCTTGGCTATGCGGATACTTGCCCGCAGTACTTGCAGATCGTCTTGGAACGCCGAGTCGTCCGCGACCTTTCCTCGCTGCACGTTTCCAAGGAGTACCAACTTTAGAAAGAGTGACCCGATCGCGCTGACGCTCATTTCAAACCGTTCGAGCAGGTCAAGTGTCCTGTCAATCTCTCCCTCATCCAAGTCCACAACCGGCTTGCCCCAGAACTCGTACAGCTCCACGCTGCGCATCCCCAAATCCCTGGCGACTCCCAAAGCGGTCTCAAGGTCGGGATGAATCTCGTCCGTACACGCTCCAAAGTTCTGAAGCAGCTGATCACTCATTGTTAGCTCCCATCAGCTAAAACAGATGCTGAATGCGCCACCGGTTGATACGCGATTGTCTGGATTACCTAACCCTTGGTTCTCAGGCCGCCGACAGATAGCGCAGCCACAGATAGCCGGAAGACAGGATCAGCGTCATCACCGTGACCGGCACCCCATACTTCATGAAATGCCAGAATGTGATCTTGTAGCCGTTGCGTTCGGCAATGCTAGCGACGACCACATTTGCGGACGCTCCGATGATGGTGGCGTTTCCGCCGAAATCAGCGCCCATGGCCAGAGCCCACCACAGCGGTTGAACCGGAATCACGTTTCCGACTTCTTCTACTAGCGGGATCATAGCTGCCGTAAATGGGATGTTGTCGACCAATGCCGACGCGACAGCCGCCAGCCACAGGATCAATAGGCCGGTCAAAGCCAGGTCCGTGCCCGTGATGTTTAGCAGGCCCTCGGCAATGGTCTCGATCAGGCCCACGTGCTCGATTCCACCTACCACGATGAATAGACCGACGAAGAACAAGAGTGTCGTCCACTCGACCTCGACAAGGATTTCGTGGGGATCCGGTCTAGTGACGACCATCAACGCCGCGGCGCCCGTCATCGCAACCGTGGCGGCTTCGAGGTGTAATGCGCCGTGGAGAAAAAAGCCAATTATGGTCGCGCCGAGGACAATCAGACTGGTCCGGAGGAGCTTGGGATCGGTTATCAGGCTGGATGTATCTAGCTCGTCGATTTCCTTTACGGTCTCTTCCGACGTCTGGAGTTCGTTCCGCCAATAGAGCCAGATGAAGCCGATCAAGCCGACCATACCGACCAACGATATCGGGAGCATTGCGCCGGCGAAATCGATGAAGTCGATTTGGGCCGCGCTGCCGATTATGATGTTTGGTGGATCCCCGATCAGCGTCGCCGCGCCGCCGATATTCGAGGCGAAAACCTCGGCCAATAGCATTGGTACCGGCGACACTCGCAGCACTCCCGCCAGATATATCGTGACCGGTGCTACGAGTACCACCGTCGTGACGTTATCAAGCAGCGCGGAAGCTACCGCGGTGAGGAGGCACATGATCACCAGCACCTGAAGAGGCCGGCCGTGGCCCAGCTTTGCCGCCATTACTGCCAGCCAGGTGAATACACCGGTGTGCCGCATCGTGTTAGCGATGATCATCATGCCGATCAGCAGGAAGATTACGTTCCAGTCTACTGATTCGAACGCCTGTTCCTGCGAGATCGTTCCCGATAGTATTATCAGCATCGCCCCGGCAAGCGCCGCGATCGTCTTGTGCAACCTTTCGGTCGCGATTACGGCGTATGTGAGTAGGAAGATTGAACCAGCTATGATAGTTTGGGTCACTGAATCAGTATCCTCAATTAAGATTCGTCGGTTATGGGTTCATTAACTCCGGACATCCACATGCCCAGGAGTTCCACTACATCGATAACTCCCAGGAGGCGCCCGTCGTCATCTACGACCGGGAGGGAATTAAGGTTCACAATTGGATCATGTAGTAAGCGAAGTGCCTCCACCAGCCGCGCGTTTTGATTTATCGATACACCTGGCTCCATTAACTGCCCCGCAGTCCGCGCGGCCTCGAGTTGAGCGAACTCGAACACGTCATCCAGCGAATCGATGTCGGCCATCAATAGCTCGGGGGCCAGGTGGTCCAATGCCTCCCCGCAAATCGTCGGAAGCCGGATGAGTCCGACCAGTTTTCCGCCTTCGTCCACCACCGCCAATACGCGTTGGGCTGGGATCGAAGTGACTGCTTCGATTACCTTGGCCAGGTTGTCGCCTGGGTTGACCGTGGCGAAACCCGCGTGCAAATGTGACATAACATCGCAAATTAGCGTTGCTCTGGTCAGGCGAAATGGCGGTGTAGCCACAGTTCGACTCCTCACTCTTCTTGCTGGGGTAACGTTGAGTATATCCGATATGCGACCGATTGAAGTTAGGCGGTCGAGTCAATCTGGGGCCCGAAATCTGAATGTAAAGGCCCGGACTGCCCCCGATGAGCCGGCGCCGCAACTCTGGCGACGGGCTGGAGTTCCTGCACCGGTTCGACATTTGGCGCGCGATGCCACTCCAATCCACAACTGAGGACCGTTAGGCGCTAATAGATCTATGTGGATCTCCAATCAGGGAGGGAGTCAGTTCCATCTCTCTAGGCACGCTCGCGCGGCCCTGGTGGTGGTGCCCTTTGAATGCGTAGATTTTTCATTGGTACGAAATTGACGTTACGCGGCCCGAGAGTGCCCGCATTCGACCGCTCCCGGTGGTCCGGCAACCAACCCTGATCCCGAGCCATCTTAGGGAAGACTCGTCAACCGGTGCCCCGATTTTCATTCCTCCGTGTGCCGGCGCCAGCCGGGATGAGCGATTGCTATGGAAGTGTTCCCGCCCCAGCAATTCAGAACGGCAAAACAACGACCAACACTGACCTGCCAATTGGAGGTGCCGAAAGAACACCGAGGCGCCGCGCATAGCACTGGAAGCCCTTGAAAACGCCCTCAAGGGTTTAACTTGGCGCAAATGCATGCTATATTCCCCCTCACAACCAAATATCCAATGACTGTGAACAGGAGTATTAAGCTTCCTGACAGGGCTCAGAGAGCCGGGTAAGGTGAGAGCCGGCGCCACTCAAGGAAGCCGAATGGACCTGGGAGTCGCTGTTCGAAAGCGTAAGCGAGTAGACGCAGCCGGGTGTCTCGCCGTTACATAGAGGCCGGATATCGGATAACCTCAGTTTGTCCCGTATTCGTCAAGAGAGGACTCGCTGCCGGCGAGTCAAGCGGGGTGGTACCGCGGGAGTTGACCTCACGTCCCCAGAGGACGCGAGGTTTTTTTATTTTGTGGAGGAAATCTTGTACACGCCCTCCCTAGCAGAATTCAAAGATCTGGCAAAGGACGGCAATCTTGTGCCGGTCTATCGGGAGATCCTTGCCGATTTGGAAACGCCTGTTTCTGCCTACATGAAGGTGGCGAACGAGGGCAGCAGCTTCCTCTTGGAGAGTGTCGAGGGCCGGTGAGAGATTGGGCGCGGTACTCGTTTCATTGGCTGTTCGCCATTTATGACAGTACAGGTCGATGCCGGCCAGGCTTCCTTGCACCGCCCAGGCCAACCCACCGAACGTCGTCCTGTCTCCAACCCCATGGGACCTGGTCCGGGAGGTTACTGGGTCGGTATCGCTTGGTTCCAATCGACGGTCTGCCGAGATTTGACGGCGGCGCTGTCGGTTACCTGGGATACGAGTGTTCTCGCTATTTCGAGCGTCTTCCCGCGCCCTCAAACGACCCACTCGATTTGCCGGACGCGGTATTGCTGTTCACGGATACGATACTCGTGTTCGATCATATCCAGCACAAGATCAAGGTGGTAAGCCACGTATACTGCGACGAGGGCATAGATTCCTCCTACGCGAGAGCCGTCGACCAAGATCGATGCGCTGATAGACCTCTTGCGGAAAACCCCTGCCGGCTGCCAAGAGGCACGAAGCGCTGCCCGCCTGTGGATCCAGTTGCCGGGCGAGAGTTCAAGTCGAACATGAGCCAACAAGCCTACGAAGAAATGGGTTGTACGAGGCAAGGAGTACATCCTGGCAGGTGATGTGATCCAAGTCGTTCTGTCGCAAAGATTCAGCCGGCCTACAGCCGCGGAACCGCTTGACATCTACCGGGCGTTGCGCACGATAAACCCTTCGCCCTACATGTTTTTTCCTGGACTTGGAAGAGTGTCAACTGATCGGCGCTTCGCCCGAACTTCTGGTCCAGGTGGAAGACGGGTTGGTTACTACACATCCCATAGCCGGCACCCGACGGCGGGGTCGAACGCCAGAAGAAGACGTGGAGTTTGAGCGCGAGCTGATCACCGATGAAAAAGAGCGTGCAGAGCACATAATGCTGGTCGATCTTGGCCGCAATGATATCGGAAGGGTCAGCCAACCAGGTACCGTGCAGGTTCCTCGACTAATGGGAGTCGACCGCCTTTCGCACGTCATGCATCTTGTGTCCCAGGTCACCGGGCAACTGCGCTCTGATATGGACCAGTATGACGCCTTTCAGGCCTGTTTCCCAGCCGGCACGATCTCAGGAGCGCCCAAGATTAGGGCCATGGAGATCATCGCCGAACTTGAGCCCGACTTGCGGGGACCATACTCTGGCGCGGTTGGCTATTTTGGATACTCAGGGAATTTGGATACGGCGATCGCCATTCGGACTATGGTGATGAAAGGACGGAATTGCGCACGTTCAGGCCGGCGCCGGCATCGTAGCCGACTCTATTCCCGAACGTGAGCACAAGGAGTGCCTGAACAAAGCTCGAGCTCTGCTGCACGCCGTCGCCGTCGCGGAAGAGCTGCATGATTGAAACGAGTTGTTTCGGAGCGCGTGGCGGCCGAGCTTGATAAGGCCCAGGGGGTGGAAAAGAATGATTCTGCTCATCGATAACTATGATTCATTTACCTACAATCTCTATCAGTACCTGTCTGAGCTACAAACCGAGGTAGTGGTCCATCGAAACGACAAGGTCACTATCGAACAGATCGAAGAATTGAATCCAGATCGCATCGTAATATCCCCCGGCCCGTGCGGGCCGGCCCAGGCCGGATTGTCAAATGACGTGATCCGCCATTTCGGCCCCAAGAAGCCCTTACTTGGTGTGTGTCTGGGACATCAATGCATCGGTCACAGCTTTGGGGGCCGGGTCATCCGGGCAGACAAGGTGATGCATGGCAAAACTTCGATGGTCTACCACGATGGACTCGGCGTCCTGAACGATCTGCCAAGCCCATTTGAGGCCATCAGGTATCATTCGCTAATCGTCGAGCGCGATACTTTGCCAGAATCGCTTGAGGTAACAGCCGAGACAAGCGACGGCAAGATAATGGCGTTGCGCCACCGCGAGTATCCGATTGAAGGCGTCCAGTTCCATCCAGAATCTATCATGACAGAGGTCGGCAAAGACCTGCTACGCAACTTTCTTGAGGTCAAGTGGTAAGAATGATTCGTGATGCAATCGCCCAACTGGTAGACGGCGACTCTCTCGACCAGGCTCAGGCCGCTGAGGTTATGGAAGAGATAATGACAGGAGAGGCAACGCCGGCGCAGATTGGCGCGTTCACCGTCGCGCTACGGCAGAAGGGCGAGACGGTTGAAGAGATAGCTGGGTTTGCCGGCGTAATGCGCGATAAGTCGATTAAGGTGTCGGTACAAGCATCCGTTCTAGATACCTGCGGGACCGGCGGAGACGGAGCCGGCACGATGAACATCTCGACCGCCGCGGCATTTGTGGCCGCCGGCGCTGGAGCGATCGTAGCCAAGCACGGGAATCGGGCGATGTCGAGCGCATGTGGCAGCGCCGACGTGTTAGAGGCTCTGGGCGTAAACATCAACCTCGGTGCTGACCAGGTCGGGCAATGTCTGACCGAGACGGGAATCGGATTCATGTTCGCTCAGCTGTTTCATCCGGCAATGAGATTCGCGGCAGGTCCCAGGCGGGAGATTGGGGTTCGCACAGTCTTTAACTTCCTGGGCCCTCTGACCAACCCCGCCGGAGCCCGGCATCAACTTCTGGGCGTTCCTGACGAGGAGACCGCGTCTAAACTCGCCAACGCCCTGAATCTGCTGGGCAGCGAACATGCCCTTGTAGTGACCAGCGCCGACGGGTTGGACGAGTTTTCGACGACTGCCGAGTGCACGATATATGAGGCTCGACGTGGAGCGGTTCGAAGCTACGTTGCCAATCCAACTGACTTCGGATTTGCACGTGCGAGATTGGAGGACATCGCCGGGGGCGACGCACAAGAGAATGCGTCGATAATTCGATCCGTATTTGCCGGCGAGGAGGGTCCCCGAAGGGACGTAGTCCTGTTGAACGCCGGCGCGGCCCTCTGCGCCGGGGATCTCGCTGACTCGATCCCCGCCGGGGTCCAACTCGCGACCGAGTCTTTGGACTCAGGCCGGGCAACCGAACGCTTGGAACGCCTCGTCAGGCTCTCGAATGAGTTGGCCGACTCGGGCGGTACTGAATAGTGCACGGTCCTTTGTACCGAGCTATGGTTTCGGCTGGATTGAGAACGAGTTGTGTCGTGCAGTCGAGCCCTGCCGATCAACCGGGATGAGATTCCTGTGATTTTGGACAAGATCGTCGCTCATAAGCGCCGGGAGCTGGAAGAGCGGAAGAGTAACACCAGCATTCTCGAGATGGAATTGCTGGCTGGGGAGCAAGATCCCCCTCGGTCATTCCGGGCGAGTCTCCAGAGCGACGGCGTTGCCCTGATCGCCGAGGTAAAGAAGGCCTCTCCTTCGAAGGGATTGCTTAGCGCCGACTTCGATCCGGTGCGTTTGGCTCTCGAGTACCAGCACGGAGGGGCGAACGCAATCTCGGTGTTGACGGATGAAAGGTTCTTTCAGGGTTCACTGGATCATTTGCGTAGCATAAAACGCAGCACGTCGCTTCCCGTGCTGCGAAAGGACTTTGTCTTCGATCCCTACCAAGTGGTCGAAGCCAGGGCGGCAGGGGCTGACTGTGTTTTGCTTATCGTCTCAATCCTGGAAGATGAACTACTTCCATCCCTGTCTGAGTTGGCGACAACGACCGGAATGGCGGTCCTCGTTGAGGTTCACGACGAGATCGAGGTGCGGAGGGCCCTGGAAGCCGGAGCGGAGTTGATCGGCATCAACAACCGTGATTTGCGGACGTTCGACGTCGATCTGCGGACTACGGAGAGGCTTCGCCAAACGATACCATCCTACTGCACCGTAGTCAGCGAGAGTGGCATCCACGGCCCTTCCGACGTTGCGATGCTCAGGGAATGGGATGTCGATGCGATGCTTGTCGGAGAGTCCCTGGTTGTGGCTGAGGACTCCGGCGCCAAGGTGCAGGAGTTGATAGGCGCATGAGTGAGTCTCCTCGCGTCAAGATTTGCGGCATGCGCGAGTTGGAGCACGCGCTGGTGGCGGCCGAATGCGGCGCTGATTTCATCGGATTTGTCTTCGCGCCGGCTAGACGTCGCATTGAGCCCGCGCTGGCTAGAGACATTGCCGACCAGGTGCCGAACTGCCCCGGCCGGGTCGGGCTCTTCGTGAATGAGTCGCCCGGCGTCGTGAATAGAATTTCCGACGAGGTCGGCCTCGACTACGTGCAGCTTTGCGGCGACGAGACGCCCGATTACCTGGGGCAAATCGATAGGCCGGCCATCAAGTCCATCGCCGTCTCCGACGCGAATTCGCTCTCCGCCGCGCAAGTTTATCGGGATCGCGGTGCTACCGTACTCTTCGATGCCTTCGCGCCCGGACAACATGGTGGAACTGGCATCAGCTTCGACTGGTCGATATTCGAACGCGACCGGCCAACGTTCCCCTTTATTCTTGCAGGTGGCTTGGATCCTCAGAATGTGTTCGAAGCAATAAGGGTTGCGAGACCATGGTGCGTCGACGTAAGCACCGGCGTTGAAATCGACGGCCGCAAAGACAGCGGACGAATATCTGAATTCGTCCGGGCCGCTAGGAGCGTAATAGTATGAGCATCATAGCCAAAACAGATTCGCCCGAGAGATTCGCCGGCAGGTTCGGGGCTTACGGCGGACAGTATGTGCCTGAGACATTGATGTCCGCATTGGACGAGTTGGTCGAACAATACTACTCAGTGAAAGATGACCCGTCGTTTCAGCGAGAGTTCGACCAGTTGCTGGACTTCTATGTTGGCCGGCCGACGCCGCTCTATTACGCCCAGCGTCTTACCGAGAGGATAGGTGGCACCCGTATTGTCTTGAAGCGGGAAGATTTGGCCCACACCGGCGCGCACAAAATCAACAGTGCAGTCGGCCAGGTGCTCTTGGCAAGAAGGATGGGCAAGCGTCGCGTCATTGCCGAGACTGGCGCCGGCCAACACGGCGTCGCCACGGCTACGGTTTGCGCTCTGTTCGGCCTTGAGTGCGTTGTCTATATGGGCGAAGAGGATATAGAGCGCCAATCGCTGAACGTGTTTCGAATGAAGCTCCTCGGCGCCGAGGTGCGGCCTGTAAGCAGCGGCACTCGGACGCTCAAGGATGCGATAAACGAGGCGATACGGGATTGGGTTACCAACGTCGAGACTACCTACTATCTTCTCGGCTCTGCAGTTGGGCAGCACCCATATCCGCTGATCGTAAGAGATTTCCAATCTGTTATCGGCCGGGAAACGCGAGACCAACACATACGGCAATTCGGTGGTTTGCCCGATTGCGTCGTAGCCTGCGTCGGCGGCGGTAGCAACGCGATCGGAATGTTCCATCCTTTCGTTGAAGACGAGTCGGTCAGGTTGGTCGGAGCGGAAGCCGGCGGTCACGGCATCGACTCCGGAAGCCACTCCGCAACACTCGTCGCCGGATCGCCCGGGGTCTTGCACGGTGCGTTTACCTACCTCTTGCAAGATGAGCACGGACAGGTGCAACCCGCCCACAGCATCTCGGCCGGCTTGGACTATCCTGGCGTCGGACCCGAGCATGCTTTCTTGAAGGAGACCGGTCGGGCCGAGTATGTCGCCGTAGACGACGAACAGGCACTGGAAGGGTTCAAACTCCTTTGCGAGACCGAGGGCATTATCCCTGCTCTCGAGCCCGCTCACGCGATCTACCTGGCTGCTCAGCTTGCCAGGGATATGTCCGAGGATCAATCGATCGCGGTCAATCTCTCGGGTCGAGGTGACAAGGATATGCACATAGTGGCCGAGGCTCTTGGAGTGACATTGGAAGGTGCGGGCTAACATGAGTCGTCTGAAGAGCCTATTCGAAACTTGCCATCAAGATCGGCGACTGGCGCTCCTTCCGTACCTTACGGTCGGCTATCCTTCGCTCCCGGAGATGCTTGACCTGGCCCCGGCATTGGCAGAGGCCGGCGCGGACGCGCTCGAGTTGGGAATCCCATTCTCAGATCCTGTGGCCGATGGTCCCACGATCCAGCGCTCCACCTACCAAGCGTTGCGGAACGGCGTCAGCCCGGAACTGTGTCTGGAGGCGGCCGGCAAGTTGAGCGGGACAATCTCGATTCCGTTGCTGTTCATGACCTATCTCAACCCGATCTTGCGGTACGGTGCGGAGAGGTTCCTCAACGACGCTCGTGACGCCGGCGTTGATGGGGTAATCATCCCTGATCTGCCGGCTGATGAGTCGGCCGGCGTCTCGGAACTCTGCGCCGGCCGCGGTATGGACCTGATTCAGTTTGTGGCGCCGACGAGCAGCGATAGCCGGCTCGAAGTCATATCGAGCCAGTCGCGCGGATTCATCTACTGCGTCTCCCTCACCGGTGTGACGGGAGCCCGCGCTCGCCTTTCCCAGACTCTCCCACAGTTTCTCGCACGGGTGCGGCAACACAGTTCCCTACCGAGAGTTGTGGGGTTTGGGATCTCGCGTCCTGAGCACGTCGGCGCGTTACAGAATATCGCCGAGGGCGCGATCGTGGCGAGCGGGTTGATCGACGTGATCGATCGAGCCGGCAAAGGCCACTCGGTGGCGGAGGCGATGAAATACGTCGCCAGTATGAAGGCCCAAACGAGGTCAGACTCGCCGGGATAGTTGCCGCGTTTGCAACGAGGGTTCGACTGAAATACGCGGTTCTCTACGGAGGAGCAGGCGCTCAGCATGAAACCGCGAGGCGCTGACCTGCTGAGACGGGATACGGGAGGCTCACGATGAAAATCACCGACGTTGTCGTCGAAGAGTACAGTTGGCGGCGGAGCAAACCAATACGCAACGGCCTGCACGTCTATACCGATACCGGCATCGCCCTAATGCGTATATCCACCGACGAAGGTGTTGAGGGTATTGGAATTGGTGCGCCTAGTCCGATAAACAAGCCGGTCGTCGCGAAACTGCGCGAGGAGCTTGTAGGCGAGGACCCTATTAACGTCGAGCGCATCTGGGCCAAGATGTGGGTACCCAAGCTGATCGGCCGGCGCGGGTTGACGACCCGCGTGATAAGCGGAATAGACATTGCTCTGTGGGACCTGCGCGGGCGAGTCACTGGGCAGCCTCTCTATCGTTTGCTCGGTGGCTTCCGTGATCGAGTGCCTACTTACATAGCCGGCGGATACTATGAGGAAGGAAAGGGCCTCGATGACCTTGCGCGCGAGATGCAACACAACGTCGAAATGGGTGCCACCGCGGTCAAGATGAAGGTCGGAGGCGCGACGATCGATGAAGATGTGAGCCGGGTGAGAGTGGTGCGCGACGCGGTAGGTCCTAATGTGAAAGTAATGGTGGACGCCAACTGCGCCTACAGGCACTATGAGGCGATTCAACTTGCTCGCAAGATCGAGCCGTACGACATATTCTGGTTCGAAGAGCCCGTAGGGCCGGACGACTATCGAGGCCACGCCTTACTCGCTGAACAGACCACCATACCGATCGCGACCGGTGAGAACGAATACACCAGATATGGATTTCGCGATCTGATCGACCGTCGCGCGGCCGCAATCTTAAATGCGGACGCGCAAGTACTGGGCGGGATCACCGAGTTCATGAAGGTCGCTGCGCTCGCTCAGGCCCACGACCTCGATATCGCACCTCACGGTAGCCAGGACGTCCACGTTCACCTGGTTGCGGCGATTTCGAACGGATTGATCGTGGAATACTATCGCGACACGGTCGACCCAATGTGGGGACAGATATTTGAGGAAACGTTGACCTTGAATCGGGACGGCACTTTGAGTCCTCCGGACAGGCCCGGCCTTGGGGTGGAGCCCAACTACGAGTCTTTGAGCAGACATCGCGTCGCTTAGCGCTTCGGATCTAGCGTGCCGGAGGCGGCACGCTAACGGTCTTTCCTCAGTTGAAGCGGACTGGATCTCTTGCTACAGCCGGCGTCGACCTCCGTAACCCTCTTGCAAGTCGTGCCAATATCCTATTTCCGGTTCTCCAACCTTCCAGCAAAGATACACGACCCTGCCTTCTCTCATAGTCCTGAAGTCAAACAATCCAATCTCCAAGTCTTTGAGTTCGCAGCCCATGTCCCCGATTGACTTGATCGTACTGTCGAAACGAGAGATTAGATCGGATAGCCGGCGCCTCGCTTCCGCAATATCGCCCGTTCGATCGTGACCGTTTCGCCTGGCCTGCCGCGCGACGTTTGTTGCCTCCCGCTGCGCATCGCTTATCGACTCTCGGGTACTCCGAAGCTCTTCTACGATTCGTTCCAACTGCGGTAACAGTGCGTTTGCCTCGTCCAACGAGAATAGCTTCGACATGTGAGTTTCACCCCTTCCAAGAGAAACCACGAGGCCAGGCTGTTGGCAGAAACCAAATTGGTTTTGCGTTGGGCCTGTCAGAACTCAGAGAGCCAAGTGTAGTGATTTCGAGTGTGTTTACGCCAGCATACTTGAAAATGATTAGCCACGTGCGGCGCTGTCCTTCACTCGTCGTAAGCTCCGATGAGCGCACTCACCGGGGGATCCAGTTAGAAAACGCGGGAATTCTAGTTGTAAGAAGACGTTTCCAGCTTATTGACGCACGTTAGGTATGAATAAACTGAACGGCTGGCTGGTCTCCTCTTCCGGCGGAGCCGCCTCGGCCGTACCCGACGCCTCGTCCACGTGCCAGCGCTTCAACTCCTCGACCAACCCGGCCAGGTGCGGTCGACTCTGCGATCCGTCCATCTTTATGTAACCCGTGATTGTCACCTTTTGTCCCGGTGCAAGCGCGTCAGGAAGACCCCAACGGTACGGGTAGTTGGGCTCGTCATCGGGTCCGCGGTCGTAGCCAATGCCTACTCGAAACGCGCCTCTGATCTCCGGAAATCCACGTGTCAAGAACGTTTCTCCGACCTGAAACAACGTGCCCGGTGGCGGATCCTGGGTTGACATCGTGGCGGTGCCTACGTTTTCGACCTCGATGTCCACGCGCATCGTAGAGCCTGGCGCAGGGTTGGTAGGCGAGAACTTTACCGAGGCAATGGCACCCTCCACAGTGGGCGTCTGATAGTCAAGGTTCCACCAAACATCTCCGCGTAGCGCCTCTAAATAGTTCCAAAGCCCATCTCCGGGGCAAACCGTCTCTTCCGGCATCCCGTCACGGTGGCCCATAATGTTAGGCAGATGGCTCCAAAGGAAGTAGCTGTTGCCATGCGGAGGAATGTAACGGCCTCTCCAGGCTATTAGTCGCGCCAGAGCGCGCTGCATTTCTGCTGATGGCCCTTGCGAACGGAAATTGCCTATGCAACCAATCCCTAGACTCCCTTCATTGAGGTCGCCCTTCGAAGGACTTGCCGTATGGCCCCCTACCACCCCTGGACCACCAGCCCGCCCTTCGTAGATATTTCCATATTGGTCGATCAAATAGTTGTAACCTATATCGCCCCATCCCATTGAAACCGCGTGGTAGTAATAGATTGCGCGCACCACCGACGCCGGATCGGTCGTGGCGCCCGTGGCGGTGTGATGCACGACGACTTTTTGCAACGTTCGGTATTGGCGCGGCCAAACCTCGTGTCCGTCTTCATAGAAACGCAAACTCTCGTCCGCGCCCCAAGTCTGACGGCCTATGATTGGTTGAGGTTGGGGCGACTTGATCCGAACCAACGGCTCTTCAAAAGTCTTGGCGACGGCCGGCGCACTCGCTCCGTCGATCGAGTTGATCAAGTCGAGAATTACGTTCGGCACCGGCTGACCAGGGTCGAACGTCACTCGATATTGCAGGTACCAACTGGCCGGCGTCGAAACCAGGCCGGCCGACTGGTAATCGCCCGATGCTGTCTGCACATCGCAGCCGCAATTAGTAACCGGCAGCCATCCCGACCAATCGTCGTTATCGGAGCTAACCCTTACCGAAAGGTCGCTCCACTCACCCTTCACCAGGAATCCCACCGCGTTGAACTCGTGCGGCGCCCGTCTGACTTGCGAGGTCCATTCAGTTCCTTCCGTGGTCGAGGTTTGCGCCACCGATGCGTGCTCCCATCTGGTCGCGAATGTTCCGTCTGGGTTTGGTGTGTTGACCGGAAGGCTCGAGAGCACACCTTG
This sequence comes from Chloroflexota bacterium, assembly GCA_963664835.2. Taxonomy (GTDB): domain Bacteria; phylum Chloroflexota; class UBA6077; order FW602-bin22; family JBCLEL01. The sequence goes on from CAXXUG010000028.1 coordinate 196,255, forward strand.
GAACGTGGACGAAATGTCGTTGGACAGATCTCTGGACCCACTTATATAAGTGCGAACCCCGTCCCATTGACTGCCAATCGCGGCTGACAAGCCGGCCCCTGCGAGAATTCTCAACAGGTCTCTGCGAGTGAGAATCAAGAGTTCCGCGATCCCATAATCATACCCACGGTCGCCGCCGGCTCGCGCCCGAGCGCCCCTTGGGCGTGCCATCCGGCGGACACAGGTTTAACGCGCATTGCTGCCATAGTTCCGATTCTAGTGAGAGGACTTGATGGAAGCCGTTAAACGCGGGTAAGAAATGGCATCATCTGGATGGTTTCAGACTATCGCGGTGCAATTGAGTCTAGTTGGAGGCGGTTGATTCCCGTTCGGCGGCGAAAAGGAATTCGAAAGCTTGACGCCCTACCGGTGCCGCAGTCTCCGATCCGGTGCCGCTGCCTTCCACCATCACGACTACCGCGTATCGCGGCTCGGTCGCCGGCGCGTATCCCGCAAACCAGGCGTGCGACTCCGGGCCGCTGCTCTCCGCCGATCCCGTCTTCGCAGCCGTTTCGATGTGGAACCCGTTGAACGCATAGTTAGCGGTTCCTGACACGTCGCCGGCCACCTTTATCATCGCGGCTCGGATGGTCGCTAGCGTCGTCTCGGTCACGTCGAGCCGCCTGATCGTCGTAGCGGTGAGTGTTCGAGACTCTTTAGTCTCCGGCTGGGTAATGCGCCGTATCAATACCGGCGTCCTCAATTCACCGTTCATTGCTAGTGCTGAGTAAGCATTGGCAACTTGCAACGGTGTAGCGAGCAGATAACCCTGACCTATTCCCAGGTTCACCGAATCGCCACGGTACCAGGGTTCGTCGACGTATGATCGCTTCCATTCCTCATCTGGTACTACGCCAGGTGAGTCGAATAGCCCAACAATGCCCGTCGACGCTCCAAACCCGAAGTTGCGGGCCATCTCCGGAATTATCGAAGGGTTCTGTTGGTCCAGCTCCGCCGCAATGTCGTAGAAGACGATGTTGCACGATTCGACCAGCCCTTGCCGCAGATCCAGTTCGCCGTGACCATCTGGTCTCCAGTCACGCCAAACCTGTCCTTGCCCTACGCTCCTCCAACTCCCATTGCATTCGAATCGCGAGCTCGCTTCAAACTCGCCGATTTCCATGCCGGCCGCCATGGTAACTACCTTGAAGATCGATCCTGTCGGGTATCCACCGTTCGTAGGGCGCGCTAGAAACGGATGCCTTTCGTCTTCGACGAGACGCGTCCACTCCTCGTTGGTAAATCCGGTCACGAATTTGTTTGGGTCGAAACGTGGGTAGCTCGCAAGGGCCAAGACGGAATTGTCCCTCGGGTTGAGAATCGTAATGCTTCCGGGACGTTCCCCAAGCATCTCCTCTGCCGCCTTCTGAATCTCTAGATCTAGCGTTAGCTCGATGTCCCGACCCGGTTCTGCGTCGCGTTCTGCAATGACTTTGACCACCTCACCCTTGGGAGTCACGACCGCAAGTTTGCCGCCTCGCCGTCCGGCAAGTACTTCCTCGGCCCAAACTTCGACGCCGGTTTGGCCGATGTAGTCCTCTTCCGAGTACCCTTCAGCCTTGAGTTCCTCGAGTTGTTCCCCAGTAATACGAGTAACGTATCCAACGATGTGGGCCGTATGTGGGCCCTCTGGGTACCATCGGATCGGACGCCGTTTAAGAAGGACGCCTCTGTTTATGAATGGCGCAAGACTATTCTTGATTTCTTGCTCGTCCTGCCACCGGGCCTCACCGACTGGAACGAACCACCCCGGCTCAGCTTCGGCGTACGCCTCCTGAATCTCCTCAGCATCACGCTCGACAACTTGACTCAAAGCCCTGAGCATTGCCGACTCGTCTTCGATATCGCCCGGCACAACCCCGATTACGACCATAAACGCTTGCGTCGCAAGGGGCCGGCCGTCACGATCCGAAATATTTCCCCGTCTCGTTTCGAGCGGGTAAAGACGGATAAGATTGTCGCCTGTCAAGTCCTTGAAGATTAGGGATGGTGTCCACTCCACCCTCCATTGCCCATTTTCAAGAACAAGCGGCAGCGAATTGGCTTCGACGATTTCACCGACCAACGCGGTTTGAACCCTGTTTTCGAATGGCAGGCTAACTACGCTTCCTTCGCTCTGGGGACCCAACGCCGCGCTGCCTGAGAGCGATGCGGAAACCGAGTTGAAAGTGGCTTCTTCAGCGATCGCTTGGTACCTGCCTATGAAATAGTCCTCGGGGTACTGTGATTGGGCCGAAATGGCCAGCAGTCGATACATTTCCCCGTAGCGGCCCTCATTCCAGGCAATCAGAAATCGTTCCGCCGCTGCGCTTGGCGGTGCCGGCGTGGGCGTTGGCTCCGGCATCGCATTCGACTCTTGGAGGGAAAGGTCACTGCCTCTAAGAGACTGAATTGCCGCTTCCGATTGTGATCGGATCATTCCGGGCAGGCCCTGTGCTCCATCGCTCAATGGATCGCCGCCCAGGATCGAGTCTATGTCGTCGAACGCACCCACCCACCAGAGCACGGCTATCGCCAGTGACACCAAGGCAACTACCGGCCACAGGCCGGGCCCCTGCCTGTTGCGACGGGATCGATACAATTTTCTCTTCCTGACGATCTGTTCGCGTCTCGCGATCGGCTACCGCAATCTCATCAACATAATAGGTCTTGGATACACATTCATCAACGCCAATTTGGTGCCGGGAACAGGTTCTAATGAATTGTTGATGGCGTTGCCAAGTGTGGCGATGTCTCCCTCGGGCGGACGGGAATCCAATTCGTCGTTCCACCCAATGTAGGTAGGACGCGTTGTTCCCACCCAAGGCCCAACCCTTAAGCCCAGAGCTGGCCGGCCATTTCCTCGCCAAAGTCTTTCTCGTCTTTTGTCCAGAGCCCGGTGCTCAGGTACTTCCATCCGCCATCTGCCAGTAGTGCCACGATCGTACCCGACTCCATCCGCTCGGCGATTCGAAGGGCCGCGTATAGCACCGCACCCGAAGATATGCCCGCAAAAATGCCCTCGTTCAGAGCCAGCGCCCTCTCGCCTCGAAGCGCATTTACACTGTCTACAAGAATCTTGCCGTCCAGAATATCAGGATCCAAAACCGGAGGAATAAACCCTTCTTCTAAACTGCGTAATCCTTGGACCAGATCACCCTGCTCCGGTTCCGCCGCAATTATCTTGATCCTTGAGTTGTGCTCCTTCAGACGTCGCCCCACACCGGTCAAAGTCCCCCCAGTTCCGAGCCCGGCAACGAAGACGTCTGTTTCCGGCAAGTCTCGGACGATCTCGTTCCCGGTGCCATCGTAGTGAGCGAGCGGGTTCGCGTCGTTTCCGTATTGGTAAGGCATAAAGTAATTGCCGGTGGTCGCGAGATGTTGTGCCTTCTCAATCGAGCCGTTGCTGCCCAATGCGCCATCGGAGAGCACAACTTCGGCTCCGAATAGCTCCAGCAACTGCCGGCGCTCGTAGCTCACGTTCTCAGGCATCACCGCCTTGACCTTGTAGCCCAAGAGCCGGCCTATGACGGCCAATGAGATGCCCGTATTTCCACTGGTGGGTTCGAGGATTGTTTGGTTCGCCGTCAGACCGCCGGAATTTCGCGCATCCTCAAGCATCTTTAGTGCGATGCGGTCCTTCAGACTGCCGGTAGGGTTATTCCCTTCGAGCTTTGCGAATAACCGGACTTTGGGATTGGGTGAGCTTCGTTGCAACTCTAATAGGGGTGTGTTACCGATGGCCTCTAAGACACTGCGGTGAATCATGTGTCAAATGTCAGGATTTTACGGCCAACGGTTTAGAGTTCCAGCCTTGAGGGCCCTTTCTCAACTCGCCAATTCTCGTCAGGAGCTACCGCCCGCCACGGCCGGCAGAATTGCCACCACGTCGCCGTCCTTAATCGTAGTATTCAGGCGCTCCAGGTAGCGAATGTCCTCGCCGTTCCTGTAGATATTGATGAATCTATGGGTCTCCCCGTGCTCGTCGATGACCTGTCCTTGCAACTGCGGCCAGTTGGCTTCGAGATCACGCAGCAACTCGACAATGGTGTTGCCTGACGCAGCTACCATCGGCGAGCCGGCGGTGTATTTTCGCAACACCGGCGGAATCTTGACTTCAACTGCCATGGTCCCTCCAATCGGGGCGCGTTTCTTTCTACAAGAAACGCTCTTGTTGTCAGCAGGCACTACAAGCCTGAGACTTGACCCCGAATGATCGGCGGATCGTGCCTAATTTTCCGACAAAACATGTCGCGTAGCAACAATTTTAGCACCTGCTACACCTGGCCAATTGGGTCTCCCGAGTGTCGCCGACACAATCTACCCATATACGGAACTTCTGCCGGAGGTGGGTAGGCTTGGGCGTTTGTTCAGTGATCAAGTTGGCTTTATCGTGCGAATAACTGGCGGCCCCGTGGGGTGGAAGTCAGATCGGAATGAAATTAGGCCTCCTTCGTTCAAACGTCGTTATGTGCCGGAATCCCGCAGCACGCAATATCGCGATCGCTGCCTCTCCGGCAAAACCGACATGCCATGGTTTGTGCGCATCGGAGCCGATTGTGACGATCTTACCTCCCTCCTCGCCAAACCACCGCAAAACGGTCAAGGACGGGCACATCTCGGTTACGGGGTGGCGCAGGCCGGACGTGTTCAACTCTATTCCGCGCCCATTGCTCGCCAGCGTTCGCAGCAGTTTCCGAATCTGAACCTCGTACAAACGAGGCTCAAATCCTGGAGACAATCGCTCGCCTCGACGCTTCGGGACATCGAGATGGCCCATCACGTCGAAGTCACCCAGCTCCGCCGCCTCCAAAGCGGCCGCGAAATACTCGGAATATGCTTGGGCTGGGCCCACGCCGTCGAAAAATCTGGCCGTGCAAGTACACCTGCTGTTGACCCAATGGATCGACCCAATCACAAAATCGAAATCGAAGTCATCAAGCAGCCGAGTGTGTTGGACCGCATAGCGGTGCGGATCGCCCAACTCGATTCCCGCGCGAATCTTCAGCCGGCCGGCGTACTCGCGTTGAAATCTGCGCAGGGAATCGATGTACTCCGGCAGATCGAGGTACCCGGTCGCTTCGTCGGTTGGCTCGAAGTCAGCGTGATCCGTGAAGGCGATTTCTGACAACCCGGCCGCTATGGCCGCCGCGCACATCGCCCCCATTGAGTATTGGGCATCGGGGGAAAACGTAGTATGAGTGTGGTAATCGATAATCATGGCCCTGAGCCCTTAAACACTTGGCGCGCCACCATTTCATCCGCCCGATACTACCACGTCGCCCTGTTCGATCTTCGACTGCTCCAGGTGGCGAATCGAAGGGGCCAGTTTATTCGGGACCAATTGGCCAGCGGAGCGAACGTGATATAATAGCTCCGGCAACCGCCGGGAGTAGGCGGTTTTATTTTGCAAACTCGTTCGATCTATGGAGACTGACGTGCCAAAGATCAAAACCCACAAAGGTGCTGCCAAGCGCTTTTCCTTTACCAGCACCGGCAAGCTGAGGCGAACCAAGGGCCTAAAGAGCCATCTCCGCCGCCGGCGAGCGAAGAGATGGAAGCGCCTGTACGACAAAATGCTGGCGACCGACAAGAGCGACGAGAAGCGGATCCGCCGGCTCATCCCATACCAGAAGTAGCTGTTCGAGACTGAGAGAATCAATTGACACGAGTAAAAAAGGCGGTAACCGCACATAAGAGGCACAAGAAGGTGCTCGCTCTGACCAAGGGCCAGCGCGCGACTCGGAGCAAGCTGTATAAGCGAGCTCACGAGGCGATGCTCAAGTCGCTGACGTACGCATACGCCCATCGGCGCAAGCGACGCGGCGACATGCGCCGGCTTTGGATCACGCGGATCAATGCCGCCGCGCGTGAATGCGGACTCACCTACCGCGATCTTATCCACGGATTGAACCTTGCGAACGTCAGGGTCGATCGCAAGATGCTCAGCGACTTGGCGGTTCGTAACCACGAGGATTTTAAGTCGGTGGTGGAAACCGCCAAGACTGCCTTGGCCGCCGGCTAGCTCCCACCGGCGTACCGGGCGCGGCCATAACCAATTGTCCATATCCGTTTGCGCGTCTTCTTGTCCTTATCAGTTCACGTTGAGGCGTCGTCGACTTGTCGACCGATCCGAGTGCGTCTTGAGCACATAGACTCACCCACCAGTTGCATCATTCATCGGCAGCGTGATTGCGTTTCGACTGCGCGGACGGTTAGAATCCTCTTTGCCAGTCTAAGCTGCGAACAGTTCGCGGCTTAGCTCCCTTCCGCCAGATCGTTGGCGGAAGGGTGAACAACAGAATATCTGAAAGGCAGAGACGGAGAGAGTAGGCCGGGAACAGGTCAACAGAGAAGGGTGATTACCAGCTGAAAGTCACCCCGACCCCTATGGCCCGGCTGAAGTTCACTCCCGAGCCTCTCCCTGATAGCCGGTTGCTTCGTCAGAGCATGTCGCGCTTGGAGTTATGTTGGCCAATCTGGTCGATAAATGGAGCCCGGTCGTAGGGGACGACGTCGACAGCTACGTTACAAGGCTGCCTGGCCCGGCAACCAGCGCCCAATACGCGCTCGCGGGCAGGACCGAGAGGCCGGCTCGCCGGCTAGCAAGGTGGTACCGCGGAGTCCATACGCGCCTTCGTCCTTGACGCAGGCGCGTTTCTTTTGCCAGGGAGAATCTGGATGAGCGAGATTATTGCGAGCCTTGAGGAAATCGAATCCTCCGGTGGGCGCGAGTTGTCGGCCGTCACAACCCAGCAGGAGTTGGATGCTTGGCGAGTGCGATACCTGGGCCGCCGCGGTCTCTTATCACAGGCAATGCGCGGCCTGGGCAAACTTCCGGCTGAGGAGCGCCCGTTAGTCGGGTCGCTGGCCAATCGCATCAAGGGCCGATTGACCTCTCAATTGGATCAGGCTCAGACCGCGTTGCGCGAGCGAGAGTTGCAGCGGCGCCTCGAAGAAACCCGCATTGACGTAACATTGCAGCCGCCATCTCTGATACGGGGACAAACCCACATTGTGCATCAGACAATGCGGCAGATTGTCGATGCCTTTATCCCACTCGGGTTCCAGGTCGCGGAGGGTCCCGAAGTCGAGCTCGACTACTACAACTTTGAGGCGCTGAACATCCCTAAGGACCATCCAGCTCGAGATATGTGGGACACTTTCTGGATTGAAGACCCTCGACGCCCCGGCGAAGTCCTGCTGCGCACTCACACTTCTCCGGTCCAAGTCCGCGTGATGGAGCAAAGCAGGCCTCCGATTCGAGTCCTGGTTCCAGGAATGTGCTACCGCTATGAGGCGGTCGACGCTACCCACGAGTCCGTTTTCTACCAGGTCGAAGGGTTGGCCGTCGATCGCGGGATCACGATGGCCGAATTGAAAGGAACTCTGGTCAGTTTCACCCACTCAGTGTTTGGACCAGAGCGGAAGGCCCGGTTCCGTTGTGACTACTTTCCCTTCGTAGAACCAGGCGTCGAACTCTCCATCGATTGCCACGGCTGCAGCGGCTCGGGGTGCCGGCTGTGCAAGCATACAGGTTGGATCGAGATCCTCGGTGCCGGGATGGTCCATCCCAATGTGCTGGAAGCGGTTGGCTACGATCCAGAAATATACACCGGCTTCGCGTTCGGGATGGGGCCCGAGCGCATCGCAATGCTCAAGCACGGTATCGACGACATAAGACTGTTCAAGAGCAACGACCTACGTTTCTTGCAGCAGTTCGCTCCGGGGGTGTGATGAATGAACATCGCATTGAGTTGGCTTGAATCCTATGTAGACCTCGATCGGCCCATTGAGGATGTAGCTCACGTCTTGACCATGGCCGGCATCGAAGTGGCCGAGATCAGAGAGGTGGGCGCCGGATGGAACAACGTCTACGTCGGCCGAATTATCTCGTTGGACAAGCATCCAAACGCCGACAGACTTCTTCTTGCAACGGTAGACTACGGCGCCGATACGATCACGGTCGTCACCGGTGCACCCAACCTGGAAGTTGGCGACGTGGTGCCGCTGGCGCTAGCCGGCGCCACACTACACGACCCATACTCCGACTCGCCCCGGACTATGAAAGTGAAGCCCGCCAAGCTCCGGGGAGTACGCTCCGAAGGCATGGTCTGCTCGGAAAAGGAGCTCGGTTTAGGCGAGGACCACTCCGGCATAATGAAGCTCGATCACGACCGGGAAATTGGTCGCGATCTTCGTGATGAGTTGGGCGAGACGGTAATTCAGCTGGACCTGACGCCAAATCGAAGCGATTGTCTTTCGATTCTCGGCGTCGCCAGTGAAATCGCCGCACATCTCGACACGAAGGTGCGTCGTCCGCCGATCGAGTGGCTGGGCGCCGGCGAGCCGGCTGATGAACTGGTCTCAATCGAGATTGCCGATCTAGATCTTTGTTCCCGCTATTGCGGAACCGTCGTACGTGGATTAGAGATCGGGCCATCTCCACTGTGGCTCAGGCAACGTTTGGAGGCGGTCGGTTTGAGGCCGATCAACAATGTAGTTGACGTTACCAACTATGTAATGTGGGAGTTCGGCCAGCCGCTCCACGCGTTCGATTTTCGCACCCTTCGTGGAGCCAAGATTGTTGTGCGCAGGGCCCGTCCGGGCGAGCGCATCGTGACGATCGATCGGATCGACAGAGAACTCGATAATGACACGCTGGTTATCGCCGATGCTGAGCGGCCGGTAGCGCTAGCCGGAGTGATGGGCGGAAGTGATACCGAGGTCCATGAAGGGACCGTTGACGTGCTGATCGAGTCGGCAACGTTCGACCAGACTTCCATCCGAAAGACGGTCCAGAAACAGAAACTGCCTTCGGAAGCCTCGCGCAGATTTGACAAGGGCCTGCCTCTTGAACTCTCTCGCATCGCCGTCGACAGAGCGACCCGGCTGATGTTGGAAGTGGCCGGCGGTAAAGCCGCTCCCGGAGTAGTGGACGCCTGCCCCGAGCCGCCAACTCAAGTAACAATCACGTTTCCAATCAGCGAAGCTAAGCGGCTGCTGGGTGTCGACTTGACCAGCGAAGAGGTCGCGTCGGTGATGAAGCGGCTGTCGATTGGAGTGGAGACAGCGGACTCTTGCCTCTCACTTCGACCGCCGTACTGGCGAACTGACCTTCGGATCAAGGCGGATATCGTTGAAGAGCTCGCCCGAGTAATTGGCTACGATCAATTGCCGACGCGAATGCCCTCCGGCGAAATACCGGAACCGCGGCCGGCTCCTGTCTGGCATCGAGCCGAGCGAATCCGGTCCCTGTTGGCGACGCTTGGATTGAGCGAGATCGTTACCTACCCACTCGTCAGCAAAGAGAGACAGGCGCGTATTCCGCGCGCAGTCGAAGGAGCACAGAGTGGCTCGGAGTTCGACGAGCGATTCAATCCACCGGTAACCCCAATAAAGCTCGTGAATCCCCTTAGCGCGGATTCCGACGCTCTTCGCGTGAATATGATCGCTCAGCTCTTGGAGACGTTGCGGGACAACCTGCGTTATCGTGAGGGGAACGTCGATCTCTTCGAGCTCGGCAAAGTCTATCTGAGCAACGACGACGCTCTGCCGGAAGAACGAAATCTCCTGGCTGCCGTCCTGTACCGCGACCGAACCGGCCGGCGCTGGGGTGAGGTTGATGCTCAGGACTTCTATGACGGTAAGGCCTTAGTCAATGCTGTAGTCGATTCGTTCGGACTTGGCGTCGACTTTCGCCCGCTCGAGCATCCGCTCTTTCTCCCCGGCAGGGCGGCGGCGGCAATTCAATCGGGAGACGGCGGCCTTGTTGGCGCAGTGGGCGAGGTTCAGCCCGCTGTACTCCGAAAGTTCGACGTGGACAAATCGACCACTCTGGTCCTCTTCGATTTCGACAGTCTGGCGAATGCGCCCGACGAAGAGCGAGGATACGAACCTTTGCCCCGCTTTCCCGCCGTGCAACAGGACCTTGCGATTGTGGTCGATCAGTCCATACCGTCCGCGGATATCGAGGAAGCTATCCTTGACGCCGGTCGGCCGCTTCTGGATTCAGTCGAGCTATTCGACCTGTTCCAGGGCGAGAGCATCGGTTTGGGCAAGCGCAGCCTTGCCTACCATCTCAACTACAGGGTCGCGGATCGCACGCTCACGGACGAGGAGGTCGCCTCCCGGCACCAGGCGATCACGAAATCTCTGGCCGACCGTCTGGGCGCCACATTGCGCACGTAGACTGGACTTGGCCGGTAGGGTGGCAGGGGTGTGGGACGAAAATGATAAATCGCGGCCAGGAGAGTGTCCGCGTTCAACCGCTCCCGTCTAGGTGTGTGAAGATTCTACCTGCTGCCGCACTCATTTTTGCGGCCGCTCCATTCGTCATTGCTATGAAAATTAGATGAATCTGCTAACTTCTGCTAACTCGTGTCGCGATTTTCATCCTCTTATGCGGCCTTCGCAAGGCCATGGTGATTCCGGCGAAGTCCGGAATCCGGAGGGACGGGGATGGGAAATGTAGCGCGGGGGCTTGTCCCCCGCTCCCGGCAGACCGGCGACCAACCCTAGTCCCGAGTCACTGAATAGAAGATCCGCCAACCAGTGCGCCCCATTTTCATACCTTGGCGTGTCGGCGCAAGCTGGGATGAGCGATTCCTACGCAAATAGACTCCGGCAACGACCCTCGGTACCACTATATGCGACGCGGTGCTCCCAATCATCACTTCGGCCCCCGATCTCGCCAAGCGGTCGATTCAAGGCGTGGCTTGTACAACGACGTGCACTAACGCGAATGCCGAAGGGCCTGGACTCCAGTCCGCCTGAGGCGGACCGGAGTAACCTTGGAAGGCTTGTGTTGCCATTACCGTCCCCGATTTCACGAAGCGATTCATCGAAGGCGCGGCCGGCAAGCCAATACGGGGGCCGGCCCCGTTCGTCATTACTATGAGAACAGACCGCTTCGGGGGCCTCTCGTTCGTTATTCGCGACATCCCTTCGTCGATTTTGTGGACCTGCCTATGCTTCCCTACAATCCCTTCGCCCTGAAACCGGCGTCTGGACGTGTGGTCCGGTCTGAACTAAACTGCATCAATATCACGAAGCCAGCGCGGCCTGAGGACTCCAATCGGGTGTCCTCCTAGTAAGTGCCTATATTGGGGGAGGTCTCAATTCATGATTAGTGGAGCCGATACGGCTTGGGTCCTGGTCAGTTCGGCCCTAGTCCTATTGATGATTCCCGGAATCGCGTTCTTCTATGGAGGCCTTGTCAGGAGAAAGAACGTAGCCGGAACTCTGATGCAGGTCGTGGTTACGATGGGAGTCGTCGGAGTTGCGTGGGTGCTATGGGGCTACAGCCTGGCTTTCGGCCCTTCGCTCGGTGGTTTTTTGGGCAACCTCGAGTGGTTTGGACTCGCCGGCGTTAGCGCTGCCGATGCGGGGCCGTATTCGGACACAATCCCCCACCAGGCGTTCATGGTGTTTCAGGGCATGTTCGCGATGATAACGCCTGCGATAGTCATCGGTGGGTTTGCCGAGCGGATGAAGTTTTCCTCGTTCCTCGTGTTCACCGTCCTTTGGGTGACTATCGTCTACGCTCCAATGGCCCATTGGGTATGGAGCACTGACGGCTGGATCGGTTCGCTGGGTGCCCTCGATTTCGCCGGCGGAACGGTTGTTCACATCAACTCTGGAGTTGCAGCTCTGGCGGCGGCGCTGATCATCGGCAAGCGAATTGGCTATGGCGAGCAGTCGATGGCGCCCCACCACGTCCCTATGGTCGTTGTTGGGCGCGGGGCCTGCTATGGTTTGGATGGTTCGGGTTCAACGCCGGTAGCGCCCCTCGCGCCGGACGGGAACGCGGTCAACGCCTTCGTGGTTACGAACGTTGGCCGCGGCGGCCGGCGTAGTCGCGTGGATGGCCGCGTCCTGGCTGTTCGACGAGAAACCAAGCCTCATAGGTGCCGCATCAGGCGCTGTGGCCGGCCTTGTGGGAATCACTCCCGCTGCGGGGTTCGTCGGCGTCCTGCCGGCTATATTAATCGGTGCCGTGGCCGGTGTCCTGTGCTACTGGTCCATCAACCTTCTGAGCAAGCTGAAAGTCGACGACTCCTTAGCCGTGCTCGGAGTACACGGCATGGGCGGAACCTGGGGCGCAATTGCCACCGGCTTGTTTGTCGGCGTCGGGTTTGGAGCGTTGGCCGACGGCGTTAGTCGCGCCGAGCAGGTTCTTTACCAGCTTATCGGGGTAGGCGCGGCTTGGGGCTGGGCCCTGGCGGCAACATCTTTGATCCTGGTCGTCATCAAGGTGACGATTGGACTTCGTGTAAGCGCCGGCGATGAGGCGGCTGGATTGGATATATCTCAGCATGGCGAAATTGCCTACTCGTCCGAAGACTAGCGCTCTCGCGGCACTTCAGGAGTTTGCGACGACCCGTTGAGGGCTACGGCGAGTAGCCACTTGCGGTGTCTAACGACTAGTGCGACGATCTTGTGGGGAATCTATCGTGAACAGAATCGAAGCGATTATCAGACCAGAAAAGCTGCACGCGGTGACCGAGGGTCTCGCCGCGGTGGGTCTCGTGGGCCTTAATGTAGTCCACGTTACGGGTCGAGGTGCCCAACGCGGTGTCGTTGCCGGTGGCGCGCGCGGCGTCGGCCGGCGGGTGATTGACATGCTGCCCAAAGGTCAAGATCGAGCTCGTCGTCAAGGACAGCGAAACCCAGATCGCGATCGATACCGTGATCGAGAACGCCCGCCACCGGTGAGATCGGCGACGGCAAAATCTTTGTGGACGCCAGTTACAAACGTCATCCGAGTCCGGACAGGCGAGCAGGGCGACGACGCGGTCTGATTATCCGGGAAGAGCTTTCGGCTTCCTATGGGCTGTATGGAACCGGGATTCCGTTAGTTAGCGTTTGTACCCGATAGATACTTGCGGGGGCGGTGATGTACATTACGCTCCAATCTTCCCCACCCCACGCGCAGGTTGGCCGGCGACTCCGGAGTGACGACACGACCCAACAGCTCCCCTGACGGATCGACGATCCAGACGCCTCCGGGTCCAGGACAGTACAAGACGCCTTGTTGATCTACTTTCATCCCATCGGGAGTCACGATGCCTGGCCGGTTGATATCGATCACCACCCTGCTGTCCTCTAACCTTACGATCATCGTCTAAGTCCAGAGCCACGACGTTGCGCTCCGCACTGTCAACCACGTAAAGGGTCCTCTCGTCGGGTGAAAACGCGATGCCGTTGGGCCCCTCCAACTCATCAGTCACCAGAGTAATCGTGCCGTGCCTATCAGCAGCAAACACGCCATTGATCTCCAGTTCTTTCTCCTCGCCGGGCGGCAAGCCATATATGGGATCGGTGAAGTATATCTCGCCATTAGATTTGATCGCTAAGTCGTTTGGGCTGTTGAACCGCTTGCCCTGGTATCTGTCGAAAAGAGTCGTCGCCTGGCCGTCGTCCGACACCACCGTAACGCTTCGCGAGTCTCCTTCACAGACGATCAATCGGCCATCATGGTCTAGCGTCATCCCGTTCGCTTTGTCCGACGGCGCGCGAAAGGTAGTGATTTCGGTTCCTTCCGGAAGCTCGCGAAGGCGGACCGTCCGGCTGTTCGGGATATCGTTGAATAGCAGGTATCCGTCCTTCCAGACAGGCCCCTCACTGAACGCGAATCCCGCCGCAATTCTATCTATTTCCGCGTTACCCGATATGAGATCGAGGATTCTCGCGGAGACTACCTCTATGTATCCTTGCATACTCCCTCCAAAGACTCAGAGATTATAGACGAGTCGTCGGTAAGAATGAATATGCTCACATCCACCGTAACTGTTCAGACTTAGGGGACATTCTTTGCGAGCGTCATTCGTGTGAAAATGTTTCCCGGGCCCCGATCCGGCATTTGCCTCCTTTCAACCATGATGCCGGCTATTTCTTGGCCTACACCGTGCCGGATTGCTGACCGTTGGTCAATGGCGGAATGAGAAAATGTAGCGCGGGAGCTTGTCACCCGCTGGGGTCGTGGTGGGGCGTGGCAGAATCCGCCGGGCTAATTAGCTGTCCCAATCCACAACTCCTGTCCCCCTTCATTCGTCATTTGAATGTTGTAAGTGCCTCACAAATGACACCCAAACGCTTCCAGCGAGGGGAACCGATTTTCAAACCATGGAAAGACGAAACCCGCCGGCATGAGTAATTGGTACGAAAATGATCCTACGTGGCCCCGAGAGTGCCCTCATTAAACCGGGTCCCGCACTCGTCAATCTGGCCTCCCGTTCGTCCTTCTCGGCGAAGGCCGGAATCCAGGAGGGGCGGGATGGGAAATGTAGCGCGGGGGCTTGTCCCCTGCTGGGGTCGGGGTCGGGGTCGGGGCATGGCAGAATCCCCTGTGCGAATTCGCCGCATGAAACGGCAACTCCGGTTTTCATCCCTTGGTGTGCCGGCGCAAGCCGGGATGGGTGATTGGTACGATAATGGCCGGACTAGCTAACTTCCTCTAACTGGGACTTCGTTTCCAGCCGGAAGAGGACATTGTAGGGCTGGGGCTTGTCCCCAGCCGCAGGCAGGTCAGCGGCTCAATCACGGCGGTAATACCAGACGCCGATCACTATTTGAGGGAAGGGGTCGGCATCAGAATATGTGAAATACGAAACAAAAATGCAAGCAGGTCCGCAGTCGATATGGTGCTGTTGTCCTGGCCCGCTGGCCCTTTAGGTTAACACTTGCCCGGTTCCAAAAGAGCGAGAATCCAAAACAGATACTCGTTCAAACCGTCCCCGGCGGCGTTGGCATGCGAGGCCCATTCGCCGTGTCCAAGTCGGAAAGCGCAGTACCTGATTATCGACTCGATCCACCCTGCTCGGAATCGGCGTTCCGAATAACGCCTGCCAATGCTTCGGTAACTTGAGCCAAGGCTTCCGGCCCCAACTCCGCTGCAGCTTCAAGCGATCCTCGGATCGCAAGCCGGACTGCCTCCTCCTCACTCAGGCCCAGCCGGCTCGCCTCCTCGCGGGCAACCTCGACCACGTCGACGGCCGCCACCGCGAGGTCGGCGCCCGAATCTCCGCTCCCTTGGATGGCACCGAATGCGACCCCGCGGATGGCGTCGCCGGCGAGCATCGACGTACGGCCCAGAACGTCCATGACCGCTTTTGTCGATTCGTGCAATGCCGCGAGCGCAGTATCGCCGCCGGCGCCAGCAGCATGTGCAACGCCTCGAGCCGCGTGGCGTGCAACATCCACTCCGAATTCCCCAATACCGGTGGTCTGCTCCACGATCTCCGACACCACACCGGTAACCTCTTCCGCCATGTTTGTGGTGGTTCTGATCCCCAGAGAAGCCCCTGTTTTCGCTGTCCTGCCCATTAAGGTCGTCCCTGTTACCGCGGCACGCGTCGCGGCGGCGATCTGATATGCCGTGACGCCCAACGCTACGTCCATTCCCGGTACCTGTCGAAGGTAACTCAAGGGAAACTGGGTCACGAAACGCAATCCTGGCACCGAGCTCATGGCCTGGGTGAAGTCTCTCGATTCCGCCATTAGCTCTTCCATCACCACCTCGCGGCCTGCGTCGCCCTCCTCATGAATAGCGGTCAGCGTGTTCAGAGTGATCAATCCTATGACGAACGCCGTGGCGAATAGGAAATCGTAGCCGGTGAGATGCAACGCCGGAATCTCCAACGATCCGCTCGGATCTGTCCAGGTGAATTCGACCGTTATTCGTCTTACAGCAAAGAAGTCGGCGAACAGCCCTCCAACTAGAGGGCCGAGACCGGCGCCGAGGTTCGCAGCCATCGACGCGCCGGCAAGATAGGGCGTTGCCTGCCCCGGGGGCGACAGCTTCATCCCAATGGTTCCGCCCGCCACGCTGATGCCGGCCCCCGCCGCGCCGGCCAGGAAATGGAGAGCAACGAGTAATGGCATCGTCAGGTCGTGCCGATCCGGCATCGTGGTGAACGTCCATCCCACGATGACCAGAATATATAGAGAGGCATTCACTGACAGCACCGCCTTGTTGCCCAGCCTGTCGATCAGCGGCCCCCACACGCGCAGGAACAGAATATTGACCAGTTGGCTTAGAACCGTGAGCGCCATCACCTCGGACAGAGGCATTTTCAAACGTTCGAGCATGTAGATCGCGAAGAACGGAACAGCCAGATTCAGGGCGAATCCCCAAGTGAATAGAAACTTCATCAGTTGTTGGAAATTCTTGTCGCCAAGAGGTGCGGCCAGCATCGCCAACGGCGACAGTCGCGCGCCGGACTGAGCCGGCATCTCGGGCTCCGGCATCCGCAACATGAACACCGCCCCTGGTATGCCCAGTACCAGCGCTCCCAATGCGATGACGATTGTGTATCCCAACACAGCGTTTTCTTCCGCCGATTGACCTCGCCAGTAGTCGACAAAGAATGCCGCCGCTAGCCCGAGTGCTGCGGCGAGAACCGTGCCGTACATTAGCCTTCTCGAGAAGAAAGACCCGATAATCTGCTGAGGCACGATGTCTCGTATCCAGCTGCTGTAGCCGGCCGTCGTGGCTGCCGCCAGGAACCCACGTATCGCGATCAGCCCCAATAGGGCTGACACCGCCAATGCGCTCGGCACGTCGATAAATACCGGAATCAACGCCACCAGTATCCACAGTGACTGCACTACGAAGAATGCCGGCACCGCGATGACCTTGCGCCTTCTCAGCCGTTCGATCAGAACGACAAAGATTAGCTGGAACGGCTGGGTGATGAAGGGGATTGCTGCCAGGACGCCGATCTGGAAGTTGTTTGCCCCCAGAGCTAAGGCGAAGGCCGCCAATATCCCGCCGGCTGTCACGCTTCCCAGGCCCATTGACGCGACGCCTTCCCACGTCAGCATACGCAAGCCGACCTGAGTTTGCTCTTCGGACAGCGTTGGCATGGGTCTAAAGATTCTCATCGCACGTCGCTTCCTTTCCCCAACCTTGCCCTGCTTTCAATGGAACTCAATCGTTCCGCGCAGCAGTCCCCAAGCTAGTCATCTCGAACAAGTTGACTCTTCTCTTCCAACCCATATTAGAGCAGCGCCGGCAAGAAGAGTGGTGACAAACCGAATAGGAACAAGATCCCGCACACGTCGGTAAATGGTGTCAGTATCACTCCGAATGCGAGCGCCGGATCTGAAAGAGGTGTCTTCCATAATAGAGGAACGAGCGCTTCCGTAAGCGACGCCACCAGCATGCTTCCCGCTAGCGCCGCCGCCACTATCAACGCCAGTGTGGCGTCGCCCCTCCAAGTCAGCGCGATCAAGCCGGCCAATCGACCGCAACGGGGTTTCTAAATCAGCGCTATCAGCTAGGAATCAGACTGCTCGCCCTGTGACGGTTCGCCCTCTGCGGGACACTCTAGATACTTAGCGGCTACGTAGCCAACGTTCCCGTCGGGGTCCCTAACGTACTTCCATCTTAGACCGGCACTCAGCACATTCTTCCCAACTACCGCCATCTCGGTCTCATCATCCCACAACTTGATCGGATCTTCTGCGTTGGGATCACTTCGTATGAACACTCCTCCCCCGCCCGTATTCGCAACCACGCAAACTGGTACGTTCGGGTCCGGGTCAGGAGTAGGTGACTGGAACGGCTCCGGCGTACTTTCTTCGAACTCAACTTCTCCTACGCCGCATTCAACGTATTCGGCGGCTACGTACCCAATGTTGCCGTCAGGATCTCTGACCTTTTTCCAGGTCCGGCCGCCGGCGGCTTCCTCGGGGCCTACTTCCACCAATTTGGATCCGTCCCACCACGCTTCGATCTTCTCCCCAGTCTGAGGCGCTGAACGAATCAACACCCCCTCTCCATCTGTGTTACCTACGACACACACGATTAGTTTGGGCGTTTGAGGTTGATTCTGGCGTTACCGCGGGAGTCGCTGAGCGATCCTCCCCGTTGGAACCGGACGAATCCTCGTCAGCCGACAATCGCGAAGCCGTGGCGGTCAGGTCAGACGAAGACGTTACCTGGGTACTGGTTGGAACTCTCGTAATCGTCCGCGTTGGGATGAGCGCCCTCTGTGGTGTCGCGGTCCCTTCTTGGACGGAAGCCGGCTCGCCCTCCGTGTTCGGGGCCTCTTCCGCTTCCTCCTCTCGAACGCAGCCGACCGTTGCCAAAGTCACAAGACAAACAAGAACCAGTATTAGACGATGAATCAAGGGCAATGCGCGGCGCACTAGGATCTCCGCAATCGGGATCTTATATTGGTGTGATATGGGAAGCATCGAGAACAAATACCGCGCCGGCTCCTTTCCTGACCCCGTCGTCCAGCGGCAGCTTCTATCGACCCCGGATCTCCGCAACTAGCTCGACCGCCCTGTCCAAACTCGGATTGGCTTCCTCCATCATCCGCGTTCGAACCTCCTCGATTACGTCGTCTCCCGCCCGTGTCCGCACCCAGTAGGCCCGGCTCGACAATGTTTCGTCGATTCGCTGGCCCATCACCCTCGTTTGCTTAGCGGTCGCTCTCGCCAACCAAGTCACATTGGCCCCACGGCGCTGGTAACGGCAATCTACCGAAAGCCGTATACGATCCGAGTGGTTAGGCATGCCCCTGTGGACCGTCCGGCTGCTGAAGATCACAACGTCTCCCGGGCGGTATTCGGCTGTAGCCCACTTGAGTTCCTCCGGCGCTACCACCGATGCGGCCCGGCTCGCTTCGAGCTTCTGAGTGCTCGGGACAATGCCCTCATGATCCATCAAACCGTACATGTGCGAACCCGGAGCGACAGCCAGTCCCCCGATCGATTGGTTAATCTCCATCAGCGGATACCAAGTGGTGAAGAATTCATCCGCGTTGTACCCAAAGGACGGATTCGCGTCCTGGTGCGGTCCCGCCCCGCGGGCCACGGTACTCTCAGGGTCGGGATAGACGCAGCGAGTTATTTTCTGCCGCCATACTCGCACCGGTCCGCCAACCAGGTGACGCATTATCCCTATTACCTCGGGAGAGCTTGCCAATGCCTTTAACGACGGCAACTCCACCAGTTTTCCGTAGACCGTCAACCACTCTTGCTCGGTCGGGAGCGGCCCGCCACTCCACATCGGCTCGGGAGACCCATCGTCTTCTATGAAATAGTGGGTTCGCAGTTGATCCATCATGTCGCGCTTGAGTTGGAGAGCGATCTCAGGATCGAATAGCTCTCGAATAAAGAGATAGCCTTGCTCGTCCATCGTCGAGCGAATCTTGTCAGGATCGTTTATGACTGCGTTGTCTTCTTTCAAAGTCGCGAACAATTTCTTGGGTCCTCCTGAATCGGCTTTGTAACAGGAATATTAACTTACGCGGTCCCCCACTCGAACACTATTCCCAGCGAGTCCTCTCTGTTGAGAATCATATCCCAGACCTGCTTCACCTGGTCGGGACGAACGAAATGAGTCAAGAGCGGACCGATTTTCCACCTTCCGGTCCTGCGCAGTTCGATCACCTGTTGAACCTCTTCGTAGGTGTGGTGCTCGGTCTGGACCATGCTCACCTCGTACAGGTGCGCGAGGCTAAAATCGTAGCTCACCTTCCAACGCCCGCCAACCATCACGAAACGCCCGCCCCGGCTGATCAATCCCCGGCTCATTACTTCATCAATCAGGTCGTTGTTGCCGGTGGTCTCCATGACCACGTCGAACGGACCCATGCTCGACAGCTCTCCCCAATAGGAATCGCGACTGAAATCGAGTACCGACTCGAAGCCCACTTCCAACGCCTTTTCTAAACGAAGAGGTATTCTGTCGACGCCGATTGCGGTACCCCCTCGCACCACAGCCCCCTGTCCAGCGAACAGTCCAAGTAACCCAAGTCCAAGTACCAGGCACCGGCTGCCAACTCCAATATCTCCCCTTCCGCTAGCGTGCAGTCCAATGCTCGAGAGCGACAGAAACGCCGCCTCCCCATCAGGTATGTCCTCCGGTAGTACCGTAATGTAGCGGTCACGCCTCACCCTGCCAATCGAGTCGACCTCATCCACCTCCACACACTCCTCCTCAGCTCGCAACCCAGGTACAACATCATCTGCCGGCCCGATCCTAGCCGCCGCGTGAGCGCCGGGACGCGCCGTGTGTCCTACGAACGGGTGTCCCCAGTCGTGCGCGTATACCCGCTGGCCGGATTTCGGCGCCAGTACCTCGCTTCCGACTCGGCCAACCAATCCGACCTGCTGATAGCCCGATACAGATGGATAGCCAACGGCCCAATTGCCCTCGAACAGCCGATTTTTCTCGGTTCCGGGACTGACACCGCTCGCCAGGGTTCTTATCTCTATGTCACCCGGCCCAAGCTCCGGCAACTCGAGGTCGTCCCTCAACTCCACAACTCCGGGAGCGGTAAAGACTATTCCCTCTACGCGCATGGGCGCGCCCGAGATGTACCGTCAGGTCGCCCTCGACCTAGCTGAAAGGCCTGGTTAGCCGATCCGGCATGACTTCCACTTGCGTGGAGACTCATTCGAATGTTGGCGCCTCGTCCCCCAGGTCATCCAGCTTGCCGGCGAATACCGACGGGAAGTCCTTCAGCTCAATTAGCTCGAGCATGAATCCGTCCGGATCGTAGAAGAAGAGTGCCCGCCAGCTGCCGTCCGACGGCGGAAAGAGCACCGGAGGCGAAACGAACTTCACACCCTTCGACTTGAGATCCTCGTAGGCGGCGTCGATGTCTTCGACTCCGAAGGCGACGTGGGCGGTCGCGGCATCGTTTATCTCATTGACACTCTGTCCGCCCTTTGGATCCACCCACTCGATTATGTCGATAATTATGTTGCCGGTCTGTGGGGCGACCATTCGCGCCTCGCGCATCTTTACGTTGGGCAACCCAACCATCGTCGATATCTCCGGGCCATCATGGGTCACCCAGGTAATCACTTTGAGGCCAAGCAGGTCTCGATAGAAAGCGAGAGATCTGTCCAAGTCCTTTACCATTACCGTAACGTGATCAAGAGTCTTCAGATGCATTCACTCACTCCTTGGTTGCATACTCACAATGCTTCTCGCGGAAACGGTGCGCCATAGCTTACGAAAATAGGGTCTCTTCGGGACTCAACTCAAGTCTTGAAGTTGAGGCATTACCTCTTCGGCCAACAGTGTCATCGAGCGGTCCCAGATCTCCTTGGGACGCCATTCGTGGCCCATCGCCAACAACACGCCAAAACCGCCTACGTCTTCGTGCAACTTCCGAAGCTTGCGCGCGCATTCGTCAGGATCGCCGACGATCCAGATATTGTCTAACAGGTACTCCACGCCAGCCTCTTCATCTGACATTGCCGTATCCTCTTTAATTAGGTCCATTGCCCGGACCATCCTCAGGAAGGGAAAGAAGTAGTCGATCCAAACCTCCGCGAAACAGCCCTCTAACACCTCTTTTCGAGCCTGCTCCGTCGTTTCGGCGACGTGAACGTCCCGCGCGATTCGCCAAGTTGATCTGTCGGACGGTCGATTGACTCGGTTTGCGCTGCTCTCCACAGTTTCGAAGTGGCTCTTGAGGATCCTCACCGGCAATATGTTGACGCTCATCGGCATCCAGCCACGCTCGCCTGCCATAACCAACGTCTCAGAATTCGGTGACAGGCCGGCCACACCGATCGGCGGATGAGGTTGTTGTAGTGGCTTCATATGATAGTACAGATCTATATCACGCCTTGGTTCGGGTACTCGAAAGCGCCAGCGCTTTCCATGCTGCTGCTCGTACAGACCGGGCTTCGGATCGGTCCAGAGTTGAAGGATGGTTTCGATGGCCTCGTTGGTGATGGCCCGCTGTTCCCCACCCTTGTAATCGACGTCCATCAACTCGAGATCGCTCGTCAGGCCGCCGGAGCCGATTCCCCAATAGAAACGACCCTTCGCCATATGATCGAGTTGGGCAATCCTGTTAGCCAGCACCACTGGGTTGTGATTTGGCATACAGGAGACGCCGGTCCCGAGTTTCATCCTTTTTGTCAAGGGTAAGGCCTGTGCGATCAACAAATCGGGAGCGGGTATGTTCTCCCAAACGCTCGTAAAATGCTCTCCGACCCACGCCTCGTGGTAGTTCAACTCATCGAGCCGGACCAACTGCTCAAGGTCTTCCTCCAGCGTTTCGGTTTGATTGCTTCCAGGCGGATGCAGGGGCATGGTGAAGTAGCCTAGCTTCATGTTAGCGGCCTCCCTTTTTGTTGTAGAGCGCTACAAACCGGTGTTTACCACTTGAGGTGCCAGTACCTCCCCGGAATTCTCCGGCAGTCCGCTAGAAACGTCAATCACTCGATTGTGCTCCGCGAGCTAGCGATGTGCTATTGGCACTTCCATTTGGAGTCGTCTGGATGGATCGTTGACCCCCGGTAAATCACCCTGGCCTCTAGGACGTCTTGCGAGGCCTCCCGCCACTTGGCCAGATGAGGAGTACGAGTGTGAGCCTCGAACGCGTCCGCGTCCTCATATATCTCGTACGCATAGATCGTATTCGGTTCGCTCTCGTCCTGGCTGACGTCGAACTGATAGCAACCTGGCTCGTCTCGGACGGAGCACTGCGCGTCTTCGACCAGAGCTGCTACCACCGCGTCGCGGTGTCCTTCTTTGATCTTGAATTGTGCAATCAAAACGAACATATCTCTTCCCAATTCCTCCTATTGTGCGGCTTCCAAGAATCTCTCTGCGGCTGGAGCCATAACCTGGTATACGCTTACAACTGTAAAGAAAACCCCACGTTTCTGTTGGGTCTGGGCCCAATCGTCCGCTTTGTCCAGGTCCATGGTCGGTATGCAGATGTGCCTGCCAGCCGCACGCACCTGTCCCACCACCTCGCTCACTACCCTTTGGACCTCAGGGTGGTCCCAATGACCGGCTACTCCCAACGATTCAGCCATATCCATAAGCCCCAGCATGAAAATGTCCACCCCAGGGACTTTCAGAATCTCCGGCAGATTGTCTACGGCTTGTTTCTCCTCGATCATTCCCAGGACGATTGATTCCTCGTTGACTTGGTCCTGGTATTCCCTGATGCTCGGCACGAACCCAAACCGTGCGGCGCGTGCCGCCGCGTTGCTGCCCCGACGGCCTGCCGGCCGGAAACGAGTCTGCTCGACGATCGCCTCTGCCTGCTCCCGCGTATTCATGTGCGGCACCAGCACGCCGCTCGCACCCATATCCATGTAGAGCGGGATCAAAGATGGATCGTTGTGATAGAGCCTGACAATCGGGACCATTCCAGTCATCTGGGCCGCCTTGATCATGCTCTCGCAAGTCTCGAAGTCTATCGTCGCTTGATGAACATCAACGTAGCCCCAGTCGAAGCCGGCATAGCCGCCAAACTCCATCAGCGCCGGCGACGCGACCGCTACCGCCCATCCCCTCAAGTACTCGCCGGCATTCGCCCGGGCGATCAGTGATTTTCCGCTCAATTCAGGCTCCTAATATGAACTTGGGCGACGAACAATGCGCCGATTTCGTTTCCGGAGCGCTACAGTGATCGACGCCCAGGACCGACCTCACCATCTATCGCGTCCCTTGACCACAATTATTCGGGCGACCGGCAAACCAGTCAAGCAAGCCAACCTACCCTGCAACGATAAAGAGTTGCAGATTCGGGATTACCCTATCGTCTCGCCCATCGCCAAGTCGTCTGGCCATCTATAATATACGAAGCGACACTTAACCCACATTCGAGAGGAGCAATGATGACCAGAGAAGAAAGGGTCGCGGCCGCCGGAGAGATCGGCACTGGAGAGATGAAGAGCGTGGAAGTCGGCAGCGAATTGATCCTGTTGGCAAACGTTGAAGGGAAGCTATACGCTGTTTCGGATGTCTGCACCCATGAGGAGTGTACCCTGTCTGACGGCGGCATTCTCGAAGGCGCCGAGGTTGAATGTGAGTGCCACGGGGCTCGCTTCGACGTCACCAACGGCGAGGTCACGCAGGAGCCGGCCGAAGACCCACTCAAGACCTATGACGTTACCGTCAACGGAGATGACGTTCTCGTATCGTTGGATTAACCACCCCTGACGCAGTTGACCTGTTGCGTCACACACCCTGATTCTCGCCCACCCAACGAAGGGCACTTGTAAGCCAATGGCCCTCCTTGGTGAACGCAAGTTGTGCGCCCACAACTACGTCGCTTGGGGCATTGGTCTCTCCTGTAACTCGCCCTGCCCAGAGTCTCCCATCTCCCAATTTCGTCATTGATGCCAGAACGAGTCCCTGGCCTCTGAGCCGGGACAGGCCGGCCCAGCTGCCACCAGCTGGTCAATCCTGTCCCTCGATTGGTCACGCCAAATCTTCCCCGGCATCCAGTGGCGAGGGCCTGGTTACCCACCAAGTGCGCAGAATACCGGGACTCTCATCACCCTACTCGATGTCACCCCCTCCCCATTTCATCGCGTTCGTTTGCGCCCAACGTCCCTAAAGCAATCTTGTATCATCCAGTCCCGTGCTCGAGCAGAATGACGTCGAATAACATATCTTGACAATATTGAGCGACTTAATAGATAATAGAACAAGCCTTTCTTTCACCGATTGCCATAGCAATTAGAATCAGTTCGCTCATATTGGAGGTTGAGATCGAATGGGATCAGGATACGTTAACCCAGAGGTGTTGGTTGACACAGATTGGGTCGCTCAGAATCTGGATAATTCGACAGTCAAACTGGTAGAAGTCGACGTAGACACGAAGGCCTACGACAGCGGCCACATTGCCGGCGCTGTAGGTTGGAACTGGCAGACCGATCTGACTACACAGCCTGTACGGGATCTGATCAGCACTGATCAGCTTAACGCGTTGTTGAGCGACTCCGGCGTCAATGAGGGCGACACCCTCGTCCTGTACGGGGACAACAACAACTGGTTTGCCGCTTGGGCTTTCTGGCAGTTGACAATGGCTGGCTATCCAGACCTGAGGCTGATGAACGGAGGCCGCCTGAAGTGGGTGGCCGAGGACCGGCCATTGACCAGCGACGTGCCCTCACCTGCAGCCGGCAGCGCGACCGTCCCCGGTGGCGATCAGAGTCTGCGCGCCACCCGCGAGGACGTTCTGGCCGGTATCGGCCAAGCCGATCGGGGCCTGGTTGACGTGCGCTCACCCGGTGAGTTTAGCGGCGAGCTTCTTGCCCCAGATAACCTTCCCCAGGAAGGTGCCCAGCGCGGCGGCCACGTGCCAGGTGCCTCGAACATTCCCTGGCTTACGGCGGTCAACGACGACGGCACATTCAAGTCTGCAGATGAGTTGAGAGACATTTACGAGGGGCAGGGCATTACCGCCGACAAAGATATCGTGGCCTACTGCCGGATCGGTGAGCGTTCTTCGCATAGTTGGTTCGCGTTGAAGTACCTGCTCGGTTATCCAAATGTGCGCAACTACGACGGATCCTGGACCGAATGGGGCAGTATGGTAGGAGTGCCGATCGAACGATAAGGCCCGATTCTTTCCGCGTTGTACCCGTTCTACTGAGACCGACCAGGCGTTTGTCTGGTCGGTTTCGGTTTATTTCCCCTCTTGGCTCGACGTCGGTCGCGGTCAGTCTGATTGCCGATTGATCATTTGATTATTTTCGGTCTGCTTTCCATACTATCGAGACCTCTGCGTTTTCACGTCGCGCTACACTGAACGGAACAACACCGGACCCCACTGAATGCTCGTCGCCGGAGGCTGGACAAGCGTTGGATGATGTCGAAGGGCGCAAGACCCTGCTGACCGGCCCTGCTCGAACTGGCAAGTCCGCCTTCCTCAGGACCCGTTTGGGTCATCTTCTGACAGGCGGTGCGCCAGGGAATCAAATCACCGTAGTGACCATCAATCGAGCGGTCGCTAGACGAATACGCAGCCATGTCGACTCTTTTGCCCTGCCGGCCGGCGCTACACCGCGTATCGACACCTACTTCGGCATTGCCGGCGCAACCGTAGCCCGTCACTGGTCCCAGGTTCGGGACCTTATTACTTCATCCCGTCGTCGACTGTACCCTGTCCCGCTGGCAAACGAACTCGCCCAATTCCATCTACGCCTCATTGTGGAATCCATGGTGCGCGAGAGAGGCTACTTTCGCGGCTTGCGCATCCGTCCCGAGAGAATCGTAGCTCAACTCCTCGAGACCGCTCACAGCGCCGCGCTCAATGGGCGGTCGCTGCCCAAATCGATCGAACGCCTCAAAACGACTTGGAACGGCCAATCGATCCGCTTGGAGCACTTTGAACAAGCCGAAGCGACATTGGAACAGCGTCGCCACCTTTGCGCCGAATCTGGGCTGATCGATGTTTCGTTGCTTGTCGAGTATTTCCGGTACATCTTGAAGACGGACACAACTGTCTTGGCTGGTCTTAGAGAAGGCGCCCGATATCTCTTGGCCGATAACCTTGAAGAGCACCCACACGTAGCCCAAGAATTTTTGGCTGATCTGTCAGATCATGCCGATGAGACGCTATTCGTTTCGGACGAACAGGCGGGCTTCCGTCAGTTCTTGGGTGCTCATCCAGCCGGCGTCGAACAGATAATCCCCCACGTCGATCAACGGATCACGCGTACCACGGCACCAACCGTTGATCGCGCCATCGCCGGCGCATTGTTGGGTCGAACGGTACCCGTGCCGTCGACAGTCGCCTCAAACAAAATGTTCGACGCAAGGCTGTGTCGAGCAACACTTGAGATGATCGAGTTCGTCGTCGAACGTGCGAACACGATTCTCAACGGACCCGCCGGGCGCGAACAACGGATGTGCGTTGTGGCGCCTTACGTGGACGGGCTTTCGGCGTTGCTGTTAGAACATGGATTGGAGAAACACGACATCCGTTTGCATGTGCGTCAACCTAGCGCGGTCCTAATCGACCGTCCCTGCGTCCGGGCGTTCCGCTCCGTTGCCGCGACGTTGCATCCCCGCTGGGCAAGCCCAGCACGCTATGATGATTTGCGCCTTGCGCTCATGTTGTTTCTGAACCTTGATCCAGTCACATCATCCCTTTTGCTGGCCAAATCCGGTTTCGAGTCAAACGGCTGCCTCGACCGAATCACGGATAGTAGGGTTGCCGAAGAGGTGGGTGAAGAGTCGATGGCGCAATACAATTCCTTCCTGACATGGGCCAGGACTTATCGAACCGGAGACGAGCTGCCAGTCGATCTTTTTGTGCGCAAGCTGTTCGGAGAAGTGATCGCCCGTGCATGGGGACCGAACGATACGCCGTCCGATGTCGTCGGCGACTTCAACCTGCTGCAAAACGCCGCCCGTCGCTTCGTAGAATTGGGGCCCGACTTGTTTTCCGGCGGGTCGCCCGCTGTTGGCGCTGGATTCCTCGAAATGCTCTCGATGCGCGTTACTCCGGCGAGAGTCGATGAGGATCCAACCATCGCACCCGGGGCAGTCTACTTTATGCCGGTTCACACATTCCTCACCGGCGATCTCACGTGTGACTACCAGATTTGGCTCGATGCAGGCTCTCAAACATGGTGGAATCCGCCCTCTCGTCCACTAACAAATTCACACGTCCTCTTGCCAGATTGGCCTCTCAACCGGGTGTGGGACACTCGCGCCAAGGGTTCTGCTCAGACTGCCGCATTGGCCCGAGTTGTCCAGGGTTTGGCCGCCCGGGCGCGAGAGGGCGTGACGATAGTCGGATGCGAAGAAGGTGGGAATGTCGTTGGCCCAATGTGGAAAGCGGTCACGAAGGTCATCGAGCCTCACTTTAGAGATGCACCGATAGCATGACCCACAGGAGTCCCCTCACTCAGCATTGCCGCGGGACCGTGCGGCTTAGGTCGCGTCGAAACCGCCACCACCGATTGGTACGAGAATGACGTCGGACCGAATCGGAAACGCTTGGGGATCGCATGTTGATGGCCAGCATAAACGTCCTCACTAACTGGCCAGCAAGAATGTCACATTATGGAGAATGTGACATTGAACCAGAGAGAGCAGGCAAGGCTTCAGGTACTCAACAGCTTATTGGCAGAGCATATGACTCTGGACCAAGCGGCGACTCTGATGGGAGTGAGCACGCGCCACACCAGGCGCATCCTGGCGGCGTACAGGGAGGAGGGCGCAGCCGCACTCGCTCACGGACATCGTGGACGCCGAGCACCCAACCTGACATCGGAGGCGACAAGGGCGGAGGTAGTGCGCCTTGCTCAGACCCGGTACCCGAAGACGAACCACACTCACCTGAGCGAGTTACTCAGGGAGCGCGAAGGCATAGATATAGGCAGAACTACGCTGCGGCGCATACTGGTTGGAGCCGGCCTGAAGAGCCCGCGCCGGCGCCGGCCACCGCGACACCGTGTCCGCCGGCAGCGGATGCCGCGCAAGGGCATGCTGATACAGATCGACGGCAGCCATCACCGATGGTTGGGAGAGGATGGTTCGGCCTTCGCGCTGCTGCTGGCGGTGGACGACGCCACGGGCATCGTGGTTAATGCCCTGTTCTGCGAGCAGGAGAACACCCGCGATTACTTCCGCCTGATGAGGGGTCTGATACAGCGCTACGGAATACCCATTGCCCTCTACACCGACCGACACTCCGTCTTCAAGAATGTGTCCGGGGCCGGGCTCGTCGGTGCACCGACGCAGTTCAGCCGCGCGATGGACGAGTTGGGAATACAGATGGTGTTCGCGCTGTCACCTCAGGCGAAGGGCAGAGTGGAGCGGACTGCCGGAACCCTCCAGGACAGGCTGGTGGCAGAGCTTCGGCTTGCAGGCGCAACCACCATCGAGGAGGCCAACGTCGTGCTGAAGGACTTCCTTGTCCGCTTCAACGCTCGCTTCGGAGTGCCGGCGCAGCACCCTGAGGCTGCCTACCGCCCGTTGGGATCGGGAGTGTGCATCGATACGGTGCTCTGCTTCAAACACAACCGCAGAGTGGCCAGGGACAACACGGTGAAGTATCGCTGGCGCACGCTTCAGCTGCTGCCAGGTATGGAACGACCCAGCTACGCCGGAACGGTGGTTGAGGTCTTGGAAGGCTTGGATGGCCAACTGGCTGTCCGTTACCAGGGAGCGATAATCCCTAGCCAGGAGGCGCCACCCCGCCCAGGCATACTCAGAAGATTCAACGGCTCTTCCTCGCCCGGGCTGCCCCCACATCACGGTCTCAACGGACTGGGCAGGCGCTGGGAGGCGACCCTGGCAGGACTCGACGCCGGGATCGACACGGTAGAAGCAAACGGTGCAATCAGAGTCCGCAAAGCCGTTGCCATGCGACATAGGAAGCCCACCCCACTCCAGAAAGCAAGGTGGAACGCTGTGCAGAAGGCGAAGCGCGGGGGATTGTCGATTCGAGCTGTCGCCAGGGAAGTGGGCATCCACCGGGACACGGCGAAGAAGTACATGGAGGCTGAGAGTCCGCCCATGAAGCGCTCCGCGTTGAAAAGGGGATGATCTGATACCATCACTAGCAGTACGGGTGACATTTATGCTGGCCACTTGGGCGGACATTTTCGCTGGCCATCGACAGATCGCAAAAATCCCGGCGCTTATGATTGGTACGAAAATGACGTTACGCGGCTTCGATAGAGACGAGGTATCCCTTCGCCAATCCAGCCCTCCATCCGTCATTCCGGCGAAGGCCGGAATCCAGAGGGGCGGGGAGGGGAAATGTAGCGCGGAGGCTCGTCCTCCGCTCCCGGCAGGCCGCCAACCAACCCTAATCCCGAGCCACCGTGAAGCAGACCCGCCAACCGGCGCACCCATTTTCGTACCTTGGTATGCCGGCCCCCGCCGGCATGAGCGATTGGTACGAAATTGACATTACGTGACCCCGAGAGTGCCTGTATACCACCGCACCCGCACTCGTTTTTCCGGCCCCTCCATACGTCATTCCGGCCCCTCCATTGGTCATTCCAGCCCCCCACTTCGTCATTCCGGCGAAGGCCGGAATCTATAGGGGTGGGGATCGGGAAATGTAACGCGGTCGAACACTACGCGAGGCGAGGGCCTTGTCACCCGCGCCAGCAAGACCGGCAACCAATCCTAGTCCCGAGCCACCGCAGAGAAGCCCGCCAATCAGCGCACCCAGTCTCATACCTTGACGTGCCGGCGGCTACCCAAGGCTATCGTCACTCAGCCTTTCGAATGCAGGCTCCGTGCCCAAATACACGGCGGAAATCCAGGGCCCGTTCACGTGGGCGCAATCATTCTCCTGCAGCAGCACCAACCAGCCCATCCAATTATCGTTCCAGGGAATCACGATGAAACTCTGGCCTGATCAAGAAGACGTTGCCGCCTACGACGGCGGTCCCGTAGCAGTAATGGCTGTCCCCGGCGGCGGCAAGACGACAGCTCTGGCATCCATCGCCGCGCGATTGATCGCGCGTGGTGAAGGCGAGATATTGATCGTCACCTACCAGAATGTCGCCGTTACCAACTTGCGCCAGCGAGTGAATCAGCTCCTTTCCGATGCAAACATGCCACCTGCCGGATTCCACGTTGCGACTCTGCACTCATTGGCATATTTGATACTCTCCGAACACGGCGAAATGATTGGGTTCGACGACGAGCCAACAGTATTGTCCGAGGACGACTCCTCCCAGCAGTTCACGCTCATCGCTACCGAGCATTACTCCCAATACGAGGATCGCTGGCGCGACAAAACCGCCGCTCTCACTCACTCTCGAGCCGATGGATTCCGCAAAGACAGGATCGATTACATCCGGCGCGTCGGACGAAGGCTTACCCGTTGGATCAAGCATCATCGCCTGTCATCTACTGATGTGGATCGGGTCTTGCTCGAGACAATAGATCCTTGCGATCCCCCGGCATTGGGTTGCTGGGTATACCGCGAGTATCAGCGTCGGCTTGACAACCTGCGGATGCTAGACTTTGACGACCTTGCCGTCCATGCCGATCAGTTGCTAAGCGATCACCAAGACGCTACCGCTCATCTGCAGCGTCGCTGGAGTCACATACTCGAGGACGAAGCGCAGGATAGCGTTCCGCTCCAGGAGAGCACTCTGGCCAAGTTGGCCGGCGCCAGGCGAAACTGGATCCGAGTTGGCGACTCGAATCAGTCGATCATGGGCACTTTCACGTCAGCGGATCCGGCCGGCTTCCGCCGCTTCTTCCGCAAATCGGGCGTTGACCAGAAGAGACTGGGCCAATCAGCTCGGAACTCGCCGGCCATCGCCGCGTTGGCGAATTTTCTCGTCGATTGGACTCGACGCCGCCATCCCATAGAAAGTGTCCGCAGGCTAGCTTTCGATCCAGCAGAAATCAAAGTCGTCGACAGGTCAGGTGGCGCCCGAGACGAGGAGCCCGATTGGCGCGACGTGAATCTCACCCGACGCTTTCACAGCTTCGAAGATGAAAGACGACTTGTAGTTGATCGGTGGAGCGACATTCTCGCCCGGGGACATTCGCTCACTGGCGCGGTCTTGCTTCCAACCAATCGACTTGGCGAGCAGATGGCGGCCGCGCTCATGGAGCGAGACATCAAATGCGATCAACTACTCGAATCAAATCCGTCTGTACAAGATGCCTTGGAGATAATTCAGTCGGCAATTGCGTTCTTCGCCCAGCCCCATCGCTCCGGGCTTTTGGCGGAGTTCTTCGAGCGTTGCTTAAAGGCAGGTTATTGGGAACTGGAACCTGGCGCCGCCCGTGCTAAGGTCAGCGCCGTACTCCGCTCGGACGGACGCGACCTACTCTGCGGAAGGCGCCCGGCGCGCTCACCGGCGTTGCTGACCGACTTGCAAGAAGCCACGCGCTTTGCCGATAAGGCTACGGAATTGCTGCGGGCTTCGACTCTGCCAATTCACGAAGTGATCGCCACCCTGGTGATTGAGCTGCGCGTGCCGGCGGAGTTAGCTGGATTCGGCGCGGCTCTGGCCAAATACCTCAGCCGCCTGATGGGTGAGCATCCGGAGTATGGGTTGCTCGAGGTCGCCGTCCACCTGCACCGTCGGCAGGCGAGGGACCTTTTGGTTTCGATTGGCGATTCGAACAGCACCCTCTATCGTCCGCGCAAGGGAGTCCTCACAGTATCGACCTACCATCGAGCAAAGGGCCTGGAGTGGGACGTTGTCTATCTGACGGGGCTCAACGAGTGGCACTTTCCGTCCGACCCTGCGAGCAAGTTCTTCGAAGACAAGTATGAGGAGGCCTACGCTATCCAAAGCGGTGTTCGAGATCTGAGTGCACGCCTTCCAGGTTTACGTGTCAGCCAACCTCCACCTGAAGTTGAGTACATTTCCGAACGCCTGCGACTTCTCTACGTCGGGATCACGAGAGCCAAGAAAGCCTTATCAATGAGTTCCCATCAATTCTTGAGCGCCGAGGTCTATGAATGGCAGGAGCCACGACCTCCGACGCTAGCCTACGGTGTGTTGAGGGAATACGTAGAGAATAGAGGCAAGAAAACGCGGTCGACAGAAGCGACAGACACATGGTCCAAGCGCGGCGGCGGTGCAGCACAGTGAGAGCAGTCCTTGTCGTTCACCCCATTAGTCGGTGTCAGGAGGTGAATCTGAATCTAATAGTTCAGTCGATCCATGAGGCGACGGATGCAGGGGCAGACCTGGTGTTGTTTGGCGAGACCGCACTCATCGGCTTCATGTTTAATTCTAAGAGTCGTTAAGAAAACCGAGGAGCGACTTTGTTCCGGTCACAAGAGGATTCCGATTGAGTATTAGCTCAGCGGAGATTCCGCAAGAGTTCCGCAGGCTGAGGCTAAGCTGTTCTGCATTCGAAGCCTTCGACCGATGCCTCCGCCGTTTCGAGCTGGCGCATCTCCGTCGTTTGGAGTGGCCCGGCCTATCGACGTTCGATTTGCCGAGAGTCAGAGAGCCGGCAAGGTTGGGCCGAGCTTTCCACCGTCTCGTCGGCGATTGGCTCGCTGGCGGCCGCTTCGATCCCAACGACGTAGACGAGACTGATCCCGCCCTAGGTCGCTTGTGGCGCCAGTTCTCTAGCCGACCACCAGATTTGGCCGGCGGCCGGAGGATCATAGAGCAAGAAATCACGTTGACTCTTGAGACAGCTGTTGTAGTTGCCAGGCCTGATCTGATCTGCTCTGCCGACGATGGCCGGTTGAGGATTTTCGACTGGAAGACCTCGACGCCAAATCCTGCCGGTGCTGTCGCCAGTTCGTGTCAGGCAAAGTTGTATCCGTACCTGCTCGTCGAGGCTGCCGACTCGCTGGGACTCGGCACGGTTGAGCCCGACCGCGTGGAAATGTTCTTCCACTTTGTGACTCAACCGGAACAGAGTGTCCGGGTCGAACACTCCGTCGAACGCCACAAATCGGTCGAGACCTGGTTGGGCCGAAGAGTGAAGGAAATCCTTGAGTCAGTCGATTTTCCGCAGACCACCGATCTCGCGGAGTGCTCGGGTTGCCGATTCCATACCTATTGTCACGTCGGAGGCGTCGACCTCGTAGGCCAGTCGGTGGAGGAAGAGACGGAACCCTCACCTGTCGAGTACCTGGACTACTTCTAGTAAACAATCCGCGGGATGTGTCCCTAATGATCCCGCAGATCCTCCTGGCAGAATCTGTTTGGGCCCACGAAGATCGCCGTTCACATAAATTCAAGAGAGGCTCGAAAGGGCAAGGCAATGACCGAACGCCAGGTCCTGCCAACCACCCCCTGCCCATTCACGCCACGCCAATTCCGAGTCTCCGCGTCGACAGTTGAATGACAGCTCGAGTCCGGGAAAGGCATCCTAGGGTGAGCACTGCCATACAGCATCGCCGCATTCCTTTAGCGGGACCATCGTAAGCCGACTCAAGCTGAGCGTGGAATCACCCTCGACCTTCATTTGAGTCGTGCGAAGACACTCGGCGAATGTTTCAATTAACTGAACTCATGTTCCTACGCCGCCCCGGCACTTTGCCGCCGCCAACATTCAGAGTAGGAAGAAGGACGGAAAGCGCTCGCTTTGCCAAGTCCATCTAGCTCATGATTGCTTCAAGAAACCAAAAAATGCAAAACAAATCTCGACTTAAATCCAGTGTAAGCCATTGGTACCAAAATGGCCGGACTTGATAACTTCCTCTAACTGGGCCTTCGTTTTCAGCCGGAAGAGGACATTGTAGGGCTGGGGCTTGTCCCCAGCCGCAGGCAGGTCAGTAGCCGAGCCTAGTTCCGAGCCCCGGTAGAGAAGCCCGGCCAACCAGCACCCTGATTTTCATGCCTTGGTGTGCCGGCGCACGCCGGGATGAGCGATTAGTACATCCCTTGGGAACGCCCTAAGCCGGTACTCGCCGGCGCCATTCCCGCTCCCACTGAATCACCCGGCAATGACATCAAGGACACCGTTTTTGCAAAACAAACGCTCGCCATGCTCTCCCCGACTCATCTGTGCAACTGCCCGCACTGCAACGGAAGTGAAGTCGAGAACTGCTCGCCGACGCTGGACCCAATCGTCCGCATTAATGAGCTTTCACCCCTAGATATCAGGGCAAACTGTTGGTAAAATACGGGTGTGGCTTTACTTTCTCCACCCCGAGATCTGTTGACCTGAGCGGTTTTGCACTACTCCCCCCAAATCCGCACCTCGTCTAGGAAATAGACATCTTTGGCCGTTCGAGCGACAGGATCCGAGTTCGTCGGTCGGTAATACGGATTAGTCTGGTTCCACTCGGGTCTTAGGGCCCATCGGATCTCTGAGCGGATGCGTAGATAATGATTCAGACGTGTGGGAGCGGCGCAAGGTAACCGGGCGAGAATCGAAACAGATCAGAGCCTCAACTCGATAGGACGGTGAGAGCAATTTGGACGCAGGCCGTATAAGACCAGTCAGCATAGAAGACGAAATGCGCGGGGCGTACCTCGATTATGCGATGAGCGTGATCACTTCCCGCGCACTGCCCGACGTCCGTGATGGTCTGAAACCGGTCCAACGGCGCATCCTGTATGCGATGCACGAGTTGGGCATCCGTGCTAATACTCAGTACAAGAAGAGCGCTCGAATCATAGGCGAGGTCTTGGGCAAGTACCATCCCCACGGCGACGGACCGGTCTATGAGGCTATGGTTCGACTCGCACAGCCGTTTTCCTTGCGTTACCCGCTCATAAATGGTCAGGGGAACTTTGGCTCGGTCGATGGCGATCCGCCGGCGGCAATGCGCTACACCGAAGCTCGTCTGTCCGCCATTGCCGAGGAGATGCTGACGGATATCGACAAAAACACCATTGATTACGCCTCGAACTTTGACGACAGCTTGAACGAGCCCGCGATTCTTCCAGCGACCCTGCCAAATCTGCTGATCAATGGCGCATCCGGTATCGCGGTCGGTATGGCGACCAATATCCCGCCTCACAACTTGGGCGAGATCATAAGCGCGATGACCATGGCCCTGGACCTCTACCGGAAGTGCATCGATCAGGGCATCCCATTCAATTTGTTGTGGCCTAGAGTCATGAATGCGCCGTTAGCCAAGTCGGAATTGAGAGCCGCCCTGAAAACGCTGCCCGAAAAAATGCGGGCAACCATTGAACAAGAAGCGTCCAAGTTGGCAAAGCGCCCGAACGAACGTCTCCGCATCGATGCACTCCAGACGCTCATCGACCAGATGATAGACATCACCCCAGACCAGCTTATGAAGCATGTCCGGGGACCGGATTTCCCGACCGCCGGAATTGTCCAGGGCATCGAAGGTATCAAGACCGCGTACGCGACCGGCCACGGCAAGATTGTCATCTCGGGACGTGTGACCACCGAGGAGACCCGGCCCGGACGCTTTCAGATCGTCATCACGGAATTGCCCTTCCAGGTGAACAAGGCGAACCTCATTGAGAAGATTGCCGATTTGGTGCGCGCAAAAAGGATAGATGGCGTTTCTGACTTGCGTGACGAGTCCGATCGCACCGGAATGCGAATCGTCGTTGAGCTGAAGAGAGAGGCTATTCCGAAAAAGGTCATCAACCAGCTCTACCGACACACGTCACTACGCAACAACTTCTCACTGAATATGCTGGCGTTGGTTGACGGGCAGCCGCGCCTTTTGACGTTGAAGTCGATGATAGTCCACCACCTCAATTGGCGGCACACCGTAATCACACGTCGCACAATCTTTGAACTGGAAAAGGCAAGACAGCGAGCCCACGTCCTCGAAGGGCTCAAGATAGCGCTCGACAATCTCGACGCTGTCATCCGGACGATCCGCCAATCCTCGAATGTAGATACCGCCCGTAAACAGCTGATGAGGCAATTCAAGCTCAGTGAGATCCAGGCTCAAGCGGTGCTAGATATGCAGTTGCGTCGCCTGGCGGCGCTTGAGCGAAACAAGATCCTTGAAGAGTACAGCGAGGTGATCAAGACCATCGCCAACCTGGAGGACATCCTGGAGAACCCTGAGAAGATCCTGCAAATGATTCGGGACGATCTGCTTGCACTGAAGAAACGCTACGGCGACGAGCGCAGGACCACCATTTCCGAGAGTGAGTTAACCGAGTTTCGCGAAGAGGACTTGATCCCTGAGGCAGACGTAATAGTCGTAGTCAGCGGCAAAGACTATGCCAAGCGCCTGCCAAAGGACAGCTACCGCGTCTACAACCGGGGCGCAAAAGGATTGATGACTACTCTTACCCGCCAGGACGACGCCGTCCAGCATCTTCTGGTAACAAACACCCACGACCACGTGATGTTCTTTACAAATCAAGGACGCGTCTATCACGCCCGAGCATTCGAGCTACCGGAGTCAACCCGCGGCGGTCGAGGCACTCCTTTGGTCAACCTCATCCGCATCCTGCCGGAGGAAACCGTCACCGCAGTAGTGAATGTGCCAAATTTTGATCTTGCCGAGAATTTCATCCTGGTTAGCCGGCGGGGCAAGATCAAGCGCGTCGCGCTGAGTGGTTTTGCCTCCGTCCGGGCGAATGGCCTGCTCGCCATGGCCTTGAACGACGGCGACGAACTTATCAAAGTGCACACTACAAGTGGCAAGGATCACATTATCGTCTTGACCGAGAACGGCCAGGCGCTGCGGATGAGTGAGAGCGACATTCGTCTGACTGGGCGAGCCAGCGGGGGGATGCGCTCTATTAAACTCGAGGAAAACGATTTGGTGGTTGGATCTGAAGTAGTGCGCCCCAAGGGCGAGATACTAGTCGTCAGTCAGCAGGGTTTCGCGAAGCGAACTTCGGTAACAGGGTTCCCCCTACAGAAACGAGGCGGCAAAGGTGTACGGGCCGGCACTCTAAACGACAAGACTGGGTTGATCGCCGCGGTCAGCGGTGTCACAGTGAAGGACGAAGTTTTTGTGATCACACGGGAAGGTCTGGTTGTACGTACGGCGGTGAAAGGAGTTTCAAAGCAGGGCCGGGCATCAATGGGAGTAACGTTGATGAACGTCGCACCAGGCGACGAGATCGTCGGCGTTTCTATTCTTCGAGCGGATCAACAGGTCACCGCCGGCGGGAACGGAGGCAAGGGTCGCCGGCGGAAGAAGAAGCCGAAATAACCCTAACGCTGTGTGTCAGCCAAGCTCCAACCTAGACACGCCATCGGCCTTGCTTCGTGTGCGATTTGATCATGTGCAGCCGGTCAATCTCCGAGTGAAGGCGGACCCTCTGCGCAAGACTTCGCCCCGATTGACTGCCCTGGGCCCTAGTCCAAGATTTGACGGGAGAATTGACCATCATTGAGTTCACTTGAACTCAATGTACATCAGATTTCGAGTCCGGCAGAATCCTTTCGAGAACTTGATTCTATGTGAGGCAAATGACGTGAGAATCAATACAGCAAAGCGGAAGATGTTAGAAGGCAACCCGGCGTTCGGCTACGCCCTGAGCCTTGGTTCGCCCACGGTTGCCGAGGTACTTGGCCAATCAGGAATTGATTTCGTCATGGCAGATACGCAACACGGATCATTCGGTCCAGATTCAACGATCGCGACGTTCATGGCTCTACCGGCCGGCTCAGCGATTCCAATGGCTCGCGTCGCAAGGAACGACTTTACCCTGATAGGCAGGTTGTTGGACGAAGGAGCACTCGGAATCGTAGTCCCAATGGTAGAGACGGCTGAGGATGCAAGAATGGCGGCCTTCGCGTGTAGGTTCCCACCTACAGGTGGCCGTTCTTGGGGATGGGGACGTGCTCGGAGCTATGGCGACGACTACGGTGATTTGGTCGACCAGGAGATATTCCTCGCGGTCCAGATTGAAAGCATCCAGGCGGTCAGCCAAGCCGAAGCGATCATGTCCGTACCGGGAATCGACGGCTGCTGGATCGGCCCCGCCGATCTCGCCCTATCGATGGGCATTCACCCCGACCACAAATACGAAAATGACGACCATGCCAGGGCACTCGAGAGAGTGCTTGAGGCCTGCCGAAACACTGGAAAGTGCGCCGGCATAGCCAGCGTCACCGTTGAGGAAGCACTCCAGCGTGCGCAACAGGGATTTCGCTTCCTCACAGCGGGCGGCGACATCAGTTTCATCCTTGATGGAGCGACTGCGGGGGTCAACGAACTGAGGCTCTGACTCGACGAGTGCTTGGGCTTAACCCGGGAACTGCGTGCCTCCTGAAAGATGACCAGCCTATTGGGGATGTGCCTCGAACACCGGAGGGAGAACCGGGCCGTCTATATCGAGGTGCCAGGTGAGTTAGCGCCAGTTTCGTCGTCCGACGGTTCAGGTGAAACAACCGACTCTTGGGCATCATTCGACGCGTCTACGTCGGGGAGTACCGATTGGGTGTCCCGATCCTCATCTGAGCCATTCGATACCTTGGGAATGTCGATTCTTGGGGGTGGTCCATAACTCAGAGGAACGCCGGACACCATCATTTCCTCATCTTCCTGATTCAGGCTAAGTCCGATGCGCCTGCGCTCAGTATCGATCCTCAAAATTCGGATCATTACATTCTGACCTTCGTGCACGACAGAACGTGGGTGTTCTATGTGGGTAGTTCCCATCTCGCTGATATGGATTAGACCCTCCACCCCTTCTTCCAACCGAGCAAACGCTCCAAACTTCGTCAACTTTGTGATAACGCCAGGTACTACGTCACCCACGGTGTACCGTTCGACGACTGTGTCCCAAGGCTCGGATTGAGCGCGACGGAGGCTTAGTCCGATTCGTTTCCTCTCCTGGTCAACGTTGATGACCATCACTTCCAACTCGTCGCCCACTTTCACGACGTCGCTTGGATGATTTACCTGTCCCCACGTCAATTCAGACAGATGTACCAGACCGTCTGCGCCACCGATGTCAACGAATGCGCCAAAGTCCGAAATACTTGCAACCCGCCCCTCTTTGACGTCCCCTACGCGAAGCTCTTTAAGTAGCTCTTCTCGTCGCCTGCTCCTTCGTTCAAGAGTGGCAAGGCGTTCGGACAGAATCAGCCTATTGCGCCGGTGATCTAGTTCTAAGATCTTTACCTCTATTTCTCGACCGACCGCAGTACGCAGGTTTTCGAGCGTCTCTTCTTCATTTGAACCTGAGCGGAGCCCTACTGTCTGAGACAAGGGCACGAAACCCCTGAGACCCTCAGCATCCACCATCAATCCGCCCCGGTTCACGTCCACAACCCGTACATTCAGCGTCTTGCCGGCGTCGAGATGCTGCTGCATCGTTAGCCAACCACTCTTGGCCCTAGCACGGTCGACGGACAGCACGGGGTTACCGGAGCGATTCTCAGGAGCAACAACATACACCATCACCTTGTCACCCACTGAAAGCTCGCCGCGCTCCACCAGTGGTCCCACTTCTCGGTGATGGACGACTCCCTCTACCTTGGTACCGATATCGACCGAAATGTTCTCACGGTCTATACTGACTACTGTCCCTGCAACAATCTCGCCGCGCTTGGGAACGAACGAATCTCCCCCAACTTCAGCCAAGAGATCAGCCATCGACATATCGGAGTTCTCATATTGGGGCGAAGAAGAGGAGTCCTGCCCAGCGTCGTCAGGCGATCCGGCGGACGGTCCAGATTGAGGTGTGTTTTCGTCCTCGGATGGATTCAACGGCTCTTGCATGGAAAAAAGGCACCCTACTCTATGTTGAGTCGTTCCGTCATTATACAAGATATGCCTAGTCTACCCACTAGAGTAACGAAGAACTGAACGATTATTCGAAAGAAACAGGGCGCCCGCGTGGTTTGAGTAACGCGGTGAACGGAGTAGAGTCGGACCGACTCATACCCGCTGCGCTGATTCTTATGGCCGGTAACGCCGTAGGCAGGGTATTTGGCCTTGTACGCGAACAAGTAATCGCCGGCCTGTACGGCGCAACCGGCGAAACCTCATCGTTCGCGACCGCAGCAACGGTCCCCACAATGTTTTACGACCTCTTGATCGGTGGGGCGATTAGCGCCGCGATGGTACCCGTCCTTGCCGGATACGCTGCTCCAGCTCAACGGCATCAACTGGAACGGTTGGTTACGACCCTAATCTTGACTGCTGCCGGCGTGGGATTGGTTACGGTCGCGGTCATCCACGTGTCGGCGCCCCTACTCACATTGGCGCTTGGCGCCACATCTTCACTGGAGTTCGGTGAACAGACGAAAGACCACTTGCAGACCATGGCTCCGGCAATCTTGTTCCTGTTGCTGTCAGCAGTTGTTTCCGCGGCGAATTACGCCAGAGGCAGACATATCTGGCCGGCGTTAGCTACTTCAGGATTCAACCTCGGTCTAATAGCGGGTGCTCTCGCATTGTCAGGTACCCTGGGTCCAACCGCGCTCGCAGTGGGCCTGTTAATTGGTACAGTCGCTCAGTTTCTGATCCACGTGCCCGGTCTGAGAGATCTTCGACCCCGTTGGTTGAACCGCCAAACAATGACCGAAATCGGTCGAATGGCCAGGCTATACCTGCCTGTACTGCTCGGACTGGTCATTTCTCAGGTGGGCGTGATTATCGATCGGAATCTGGCGTGGAGAACTGGCGACGACTCTGTCGCGATAATGCGGTTTGCAACGACCCTTGTGCAACTCCCACTGGGATTGGTCGTCACGGCAACTTCATTCGCTATTCTCGCCGACCTGTCGCGAGCCGCTGGGATTGAGTCCGAGGCCGGGCGCAAACGCTTCGCCTCTACTTTGTCGCAAGGACTTAGGCTCTCACTCGCCCTGATAATTCCGGCCACGGTCGGACTCGCCGTTCTGAGCCACCCTGTGGTAGAGACTCTGTTCCAACGGGGCGCATTTGATTTCGAAGCAACCCAACGCACGGCGTTGGCGTTTCTCATCTACTCACCTCAAATGCCATTCGTTGCCGTTGATCAAATGCTAGTGTTCGCATTCTACGCGCGGCGCGACACACTGACGCCAGCACTTGTGGGTCTGGGCGGAGTATTGTTCTATCTGGCCGCAGGGTTGATCAGCATTGGCCCCCTGGGACTGGGTGTTTTCGGACTAATCTTGGCGAATACCCTCCAAAACTCGCTACATGCGGTGGTTCTTATAATCATAATGATTCGTCGAACTGGCAGAGATTGGCTGCAAGGCGTTCCGAAGACCCTACGGACCAGTCTATTTGCAAGCATACTGATGGCAGGTTTCGTCGCGCTAGCGAGTTCGCAAATTGCTTTGGGTACCTTGGAGGTTGCGGCTGGGATCGTACTCGGCGCCGCAATCTACTTGGCCGCTCTCCGGATTCAACGCTCAGACGAACTCGAGCTGGTAGCTAGCCTGCTACGCAGAAGATTAGCTCGGAATTCCGAATAAAGGTTGACCTGGGCCCGATTGTCCTACGAAGGCGCTGGGATTGCGGGCATTCCACCGGCGAGATTGTCGACTACGATGACCGCGATATTCGACTACGGAGCTTCCATACCTCTAGGCAGTCAGGCCAAGGAACCGCGCAGCGTTCATGCCAAAGATGCCTGAAGCTTGCGCTTCCGTCAGGAAATCGCAATGCTTGATGTAGTCTCGTAACTGTCTGTAGGTGGCTTTAGTCAAGACCGGTGGGTAATCCGTACCCCAGAATATCTTGTCGGCGCCTATATTCTCCACCGTCCACCTGAGAAACTCTTGTGCCGTTGGAAATGGATACTCCTCAGGCCTATTGACCAAGTTAGGTATCGCAGCAATGTCGGCCCATATCCTGGGATGGGTTGACAGTAGTGCGCGGTCCTCCCATCCGTCGCCACTGGCTCCACCTACGTGGCAGTTTACGATCGAAATGTTCTCGAATTCGTCAATAAGCTTCCGTATTGCGATCACATCTTCAGGCGGCGAAGCGATTAGATCTATTGCCATAATTCGCTTGAGCTGGTTTAGTCGCTCCCAGATTCGCCACTCGTTTTCGCCGTCGAAACGAAAGCGGCTTCTCATCCTGCGTGTAGATCCCACTTCGACCTTTAGACCAATCATCCCAGCTTCTATGAGACGCTCAAGCTGGTCCGGCGCATCTGGTTGATCCATAGGTCCAAGGAATGCGAAACCCACAAATCTATCCGGCCACTTCCGCAGTGCGCCAATCACCGCTTCGTTTTGGTCACCGTACATGTTGTGCTGGACCAGTACTGCCTTGTCGACACCGGCGTCGTCCATATAGCCCAGCAAGACCTCTGGGGGACTGGCGGGTGGATGAAAGGACGGGGGTAAGATCTGCATCGGCTCACCACCATCGACTAATTTCCCATATTCGACCGGTTGCCAGAATCCGGTGAATTTGGGCGCTATGTGGGCGTGGGCGTCAATTATCATTCTTGCTCCTCTTTTCAAGCCGGGCGAAAACGGCAACCTGTTAAAGTTCGGACTCAAACAACGGCGTTTCTACAGTCTATCAATTGGGGCAACGCGGCATAGCGGGGAATAGATCGCCATACGTTCTCGTAGAAACTGAGACTGGCATGTCTCCCTGGTTGTCGCCGAAGGACTCAAAGAGCACCTGGCAAGTACTGAGCAGTTGGCTCAGTAGGATGCCGTCTACGAGCCTGGAATGGGCCCGCCATGGAATCGCCCGTAAATCTCGTGAAACTTGGCCTCTTTTTCGAGGGGAGTGTTGGCGAGAAAAGCCTGATAAATCTCGTCCTCGGTTACCGGTTCACCTTTAGACTCGCCCAACATGTATAGGTCTCGCAAAGAGGAAGATACCACCTCACGCCCGAGTTCTACGTACATCGCCAACATGAACGAACCGCCAAGGATGTATGGGCAATCGGCTAAGTCGGATTGCTGGATCCCGTCTGTGGTCTGTCCGGCAGTAGCTTCGAGGAACTCTTGAATATCGGTCACCCCATGGGGTTTGCAATATTCTGTGTCACGACTGATGGCCTCAACCAAGCGGTTGGTAAGTGCCACTTGCTCTGTGACGTGGAGGGTGTGGAGCGCCAGGAGTTCCGCCGATCCTTCAATGAGCCACAACGGAAGGTCTTTCGAATTCCAGTAGAAGTGAGCCAGTTCGTGGTGGAGAATCCATCTAAACATTATGGTTCTCTCCGATTCCATTATCGCGATGTGGGTGAACGAGTTTACTCCCGAATAGCGGTACCAATTAGGCAAGCGCCATTCGGGTTCCAACAAGACTATGACATCAGTCTTTTGCCAGAACACTCCCATGAAATCTTCAATCACTTCTATCCCAGACCGCATGACTTTGAATAGGTCATCATAGGGTGGAATCGAAGATCGGCGAATCGCGTAGAGGTGCACGTCGCCGACTGAAGGCAAGGAGATGGTTGCGGAGCGCACGCGGCCATCTTGAATCAGGCCGGAGAATAGTTGCTCCGAGGCAATGACTCTACTGAGTACGAGGACTAAGGCCACCTCTTCGTCCGTTAGATCGTCCTGGTACCAAGCCTGCGTGGCGATTTGCTCCAGTTGGCTTTCCTCCATTTCTCCTAAGGAGCCCAGAGCATGGAGGTGCAGTGGTCTCAACCAAGGCAAGGCGGAGAGTTCCTTGGCGAAGTCGAGGTCTTCCAACGCTATATCCCGCAAATACATAATCGCCCACTGTTCACCTTTTGTCAGATCGTCGGCTAACCAAGGAAAGCCCAATATGATCTGAGCCAGGGAGACGTCTTCTTGAGCGATGTCGTCCAAGTCTCTAATTACCCAAAGTTCGTCCTCGGTCAGACCGTCGGCGACCCAAGAAAAATTGGACATGAGTCGAGCCAACTCCTCCGTGGTTGACGACGCTGGCGTAGTCTTGCCCTCTTGTTCAAATGCATTCTTCAAATTACTGTTGGGTAGCTGCGCAGGGCGTGCTACTCCTTTTGGTTTTGTGTTGTCGTATTGCCGGTATAGCGCACTGCCTCGGGCCTTCTGCTCTAGGTCTCCTGGAAGGTTCTGACCAGTGATGATTGACTTTAGGTGGTCGCCAAGCAGCAATGCCTGAGTCTGGCCACTCTTCTTGTCGTAGTGCATTATCCCGCGTTGGAAGCGTAGATAGATGAATTCGCTGTTGTTTGGGTCAGCCGCAGGCCGCGAAATTACTGCTCCCCACATCTCCAGGTTGATCCCGGGCATCCAGTCCGGATTCCCATCGCCATCCGGGTATGCGTCCTCGAACTGGACCGTATTCAGGAAGACCTCGTGAAAGTTGACTTTTACGCCTTCCCAGACATTTGGGACGTTCTGTTTCATCCAGGCTAACAGCGC
Source organism: Chloroflexota bacterium (assembly GCA_963664835.2). Classification (GTDB taxonomy): domain Bacteria; phylum Chloroflexota; class UBA6077; order FW602-bin22; family JBCLEL01. The sequence goes on from CAXXUG010000028.1 coordinate 240,671, forward strand.
CGTCTGATAATTTGTCGAGCCAGGAGGCGGTGCAGTCGCTACTAACTCTCTATCGAAAGTCGGGAACGTCGCGCCGTTCGCCACGTTGTATTCGAGCAGACCCTTGTCCAGAATATTGAGTTGCCCCGGGCTGCCATCCTGACTGATCTGGATGACTCGCCGCTGGAAGAACTGGACTTCACTTCCACGGAAACGGAACTTGCGCGAAGTTGGATAGCCAAATGCGTTCACTCCACCACGCTTGATAAAGTAATCCCATATCGTGTCGTCGGCGATCCAATAGCCGGTTTGGGGAAAGTAGCGGTCCGCACTAACCGACGAAACCGTCTCGTTTGGCGCGGCTCCAACGATAACTGGGGACGCGAAGATCGAAGTTGCCACGGCAAATGACAGCAAGATCTTGAGGACTCCGTGCCCGATCAATGGTTCGCTCTTCCCAGCAAAATTAGTGCCTGAATCCGTACGCAAATGATTATCTTTGGGGTTATTGGGCATCCTAGCAGAAGCCTCGTAAGAGAGGGATGAACAAGCTCGTCTGAATTCTCGTGACAACCCTTGATGCGCTATCAGAATCCTGGCCGGGTACCCAAAGCGCGACATGTGCTTGAGGATTGCCGGTGTTAGACAAGGAAGGGGACTCTAATTTGACGGGTGCAGAACGAACCACAGTACCGAACCGTCATTGACGTTCATTAACAACCGGTCGCCGTGGGTGTGAAACTTCGTCTGGTAGGCAAGGGATAAAAACGTTCCTCCCGTTCCATCACGCGGCAGCGTTCGTGCAGGCGCGTCTTCTTTCCAGTATCCGTCGGTTATTGGCTGCCATTGGTTTCCGGCGAGCTCGATATGATCGCTCGTAAGCTTTGTATTGATTTTTTCAGAGACGCTCCGGTAGCGACTGATTAACAGGAGCCGGGCCGAAACTCCGCCAACATTTTTTCGGACGCGGGAATGAACCGATCTTTGTTTTGGAATTTCCTTTTTTCCCTCCACCGCTTGGTCTGATCTGCGAGCTCGGGCTCGGAGCACAGGCAGGCGGTAAAAAGGTTGTTCAGACTATTCGTTTCGCATTTCTTAATCTTCGACATAACGCCTGATTGCAGATTGATAACGACAGGGGCATAGAACCGACGCCTCCACGGGCCAGCCGGCTTAAACAAAAGTATATTCTGCAGATTTCCAATTCTGGTGCGCTGCCTCGTATTCGACATGGGCCGACAACGTGGTTCTGGACAGTGATGCGGACTAGTGCGGATTTATGGGAACATATGTGCGGCATTCGCATTCTCGTATCGTCGACTCCGCAGTGTTCGAGGAATGCCTGGTAAAGAGGTCCTGAACTCACCATCTGGTCGATCCCAAGTCGCGGCACAATAGATGCATCGTCGCTCGTCATATGACCGGATCGCCTGCTACCCGTTTAGTGAACGTCGACCGGCTGTTCATTGAGATGCGAATTCGCGGGAACCACGTTCGCTGTGCAAAGGCCGCATTAGGGAGACGCAAATGGCCGGACGTTTGTTGGTCCAACTAGGGCGAATTGTCTGTGCGCTCGAGGCTGGGGATAATCCCCAGCGGTACCGGGTTTATCCTCATACTACATTGGATTCCAGGACTGCCCGGTGCCGGACGAACGGAAGGAATGGTAGAAACGGCGGCGTGAGAATTCCGGAATCGGAATTTAGCCGCCAACGGTAAGATGCGGAACGGCGCATATTCTGGTTATGTAATTGGTTTGGACGATGCGGTCTAATCCTTGTTGCCGGCTGGACCCGGCTGGTAGACTCAGCGCGAAATTCATGACAGAGGACGCTGAACGTGCAACTCCCGCCGAGTGATCAGGAACAATCCTGGATACCTCTTGGTATCGGACCCGCAATGCAGCCCTTGATGAATACGCCAGACTCGCCGGACTACCAGAATGCTCTGGCCTGCATCCGTTGCGGTCTGTGCTTGTCTGTCTGTCCCACCTACGCGACGGACCGACTGGAAGTCCAATCGCCACGGGGAAGAGTCGCGCTCATCCGAGCGGTAGACGAGGGTCGCCTGCCCCTCGAATCACCCGGATTCCACGACCATATGTATCACTGTCTCGATTGCCGGGCGTGCGAGACGATCTGCCCTTCGGGCGTAAAGGTCGGAGAGCTTGTATTGGGGGCGCGCGCGGAGATCGAGAAGCAGCGCACACCAGGATTCATCGAGAGAGCCATCAAGAAGTTCACGTTGGAATGGGTGTTGTTTTCGCCAGAGCGTGTCGAGATAGCAACAGTTCCGCTGCGGCTCTATCAACGGCTTGGCTTGCAGTGGCTGGTCCGAAAGACGCGAATACTACATATACTTCCTGGTCCATTCAAGACATTTGCGGTGATGGAAGAGCTCTTGCCGAAGTTACCGGGGCGTCCACTGCGCAGCATGATCGACGAGGTGACGCCGGCGAAAGGCGAGCGCACCTACAAAGTAGGATTCTTCCTGGGTTGCGTGATGAACGTAGTCTTTGCCGAGTCGAGTCAATCTACGTTGAATGTCTTGGTGGAGAACGGCTGCGAGGTGGTCACTCCCAGGGCGCAAAAATGCTGCGGGGCCCCTCACGCCGGTGAGGGCGATTTCAAGAGCCTGCGCGAGCTAGCCCGGCAAAACGTGGACCTTTTTTCGAAATGGGAACTGGACTATATAGTTGCCGACTGCGCCGCCTGCTCGGCAGAGACTAAGAAGTACGGCGAGTTACTTGAGGAGGAGCCCGAGTACGCCGATCGGGCGCGGGCGTTCAGCGCAAAGGTCCGCGATATCAGTGAGTTCCTGGCGATGATTCCTTTGAGGCAGCCAAGGGGCGAGGTCAATAAGCGGGTGACATATCACGAGGCCTGTCACCTGTGCCACGCCCAGGGTGTTTCGAAGGAGCCACGGAAGATGATTGAGTCGGTTCCCGGCGTGGAACTGGTAGAGATGGATGAAGCGGATTGGTGCTGTGGCAGCGCCGGCGTTTACAACCTGACCCATCCAGACAGGGCGGAGAAGATCCTGGAGCGGAAGATGGGAAACGCAACCGCGACTGGCGCCGAAATCGTCGTTACCGGCAACCCGGGATGCCTGATGCAACTCGAGGCCGGCGCTCGCCGGTACAACGAGGGTACGAAGGTGTTGCACCCGGTCCAACTGCTGGACGCGGCCTACCAGGGAGTTGAAGAGCCCGCCGGCTCTACCCGCCGGAAATAGTCGGCTTGCTGGGTGTCGGCCTGAAATAGCGCACCGAAGCGATCTGGTTTCCTGTGAGATGTTCTCCCTTTTGAGGTGAAATGCCGATGTCAATCAATGTTGAAGAGAAGGGATTTCTTTTCGAGGAGTCGATCGACTCGGCGGACCACATAATCTCGAGGATCATCAATGCAGAGGAGAGCCGCCAAATTGAGAAGCTGATAATGATCCCTTCCGAAAGCGCGGCGCCGACCGCGGTGCGGCAGGCGATGGGGTCGGTGTTATCGAACATCTACGCAGAGGGGTACCCTTCGCTGGATACGCTGGCGGAGGACGAGTCGCTTCTAGGCGATCTGGACTATCAGCTAGCCCGATTCCACCGGCTCGGCGACAGACGTTACTACCAAGGCACAGAGATGGCGAATTTGGTAGAGGCATTGGCGATCAGAAGGGTCCGAGAGCTCTTCGCGAACGAGAGGGCCGGCTTTGGCGACATCTTAGCCAACGTGCAGCCGCTCTCCGGGGCCCCGGCAAATAATGCGATCTACAACGCATTGCTCGAACACGGCGACACAATGATGGGGATGAATCTCGCTCACGGGGGCCATCTCACCCATGGAAGCCCGGTCAATCGATCGGGCAAGAACTATAGGGTCGTTTCCTACAGTGTGAACGAAGAAACCGGGCGTTTGGACCTCGAGCAGGTGGCACGTTTGGCACGTGAGAGTCGGCCCAAACTGATCGTGGCCGGCGCGTCGGCCTACCCTTGGGAGATTAACTGGGTTCGATTGAGGGAGATTGCAGACTCGTTACCGGAGAAATGCTATCTGGTCGCCGACATATCGCATACCGCCGGGCTCGTGGTGGCGGACCTGTTCCCAAATCCAGTCGGCGTAGTTGACGTAACCAGCGCGACTACCCACAAGACCATGATTGGTCCCCGAGCCGCCATCATTCTGACAACTGACGAATCACTGGCACGCCGGATTGACCGGGCAGTCTTTCCTGGAGAGCAGGGCGGGCCGCACATGAACACTATCGCAGCGATGGCTGTGGCGTTCGGAATAGCCAAGACGGAGAAGTTCCGAGAGCTGCAGCGGAGTATCGTTGCGAATGCGGAGCGGTTGGCGCACGAACTGGCGGCAAGGGGTTTGACCATAGCCTACGGCGGAACGAACACGCATCTGTGCCTAGTGGATTGCCGTTTGTTGAGGAACGAGGACGGGGAAGGTCTGGATGGAAACGTGGCTGCGAGATTCCTGGAACAGGTTGGCATCGTTTGCAATGGCAACACGATTTACGGCGACACTCGTCCCAGGTTCCCCGGAGCGATCAGGCTTGGGACGCCCTGGCTGAGTCAACGTGGGTTCGGCGGTGATGATATGGCGGAAGTCGCCGACATTATCGCGACCGTGCTGTTCGCCGTGCGACCCTATTCTTACACCGTTGGCAAGAGTCGGCGACCCGCCGGCAAGATCGATTCCGAGGTTCTGAGCAAGTGCCGCCAGCGCGTCCGGGAACTGATCAGGGTAAACGCCGCTGGACCGCAGCCGGCAACGGCAACGGCATCGGTGGTTGAACGGCAAAGGGGGACGGAGCCAGTCTTGGCCCAAATAACTGGTCCGCGGGCGCTGAGCTTCATATCACAGGCGTCAGACGTAGAAACTAAGAATTGGGAGATCGGGAGTTGGAAGCCGGCGGCGATACGCAGAGTAGACGGATCGGTGTTCTCGAGGTCGGCGATTGCTTGGATGGGACGGGACAGGCACGGCCGCGAGGAGATAAGGCTGCTGCTGCCGGCCGACCTAGCGGACGAAGCGATCCAATGGCTCCGCGATCTGTCGAGCGGAATTGTCGACCTGGGGCATGACTCGCCGGTACGCTCGTTAGATGGGCCGGTAACCGTGCGTGAGCTGAGGAAAGCGTCGATTGACCCAGAGGCGCAGGGGCTCCTGTCGATCGAAGACTACGAGCCACGGTTCACCGCCTCCAGGACCTATTTTGTGGGCCAACGCGCGCTTGGATGGGCCGGATCCGCGACGGAATCTGTCGGCTGGTCTGAATAGAGCATCGAAGAAATCTTCCATTCAGCGCACCTCTGGAAGGTCCCGGTATGCGAGGACGTACCTAACCTGTGGGTGTGACAGCCAGGAGTTCAGCTATCTAAAGCGTCGAGTTCCGAAACCTTCTCGTCGAATCTGCGTATAGCGAGGCGTTCCCTGTTTAGCTGGCTGGAAGAGGACGCCGAGGCAGCCGGAAGAAGCTCGCTGAACTTGGCGCACATGTACGACTCAAACTCGCTGTCCATCTCGAGCAGCGGTTGAGTCTGGGTACGCGCTACAAGGGCGCGCAATCTCTCGATGCTTCGTCTGCGGCCGGCCAAAGGGCCTGATCGCTCGGCCGTTTCGCCCTGGCAGATTGCGGAGGCGGTAGCCAACAGGGATGGCGCCAACTGGGTCTCCAGACAGAAGCGAACAAACCACTCAAGATGGAAGAGCGGCTCGCCGGACCCTGGAGGCGCGAACCGTTCGGCGCAGTTGATCAGTTGCTTAACGGTTTCATCCAACTCGTTACGGAGAGAGTCCGCGAGGGTTGCGATGCGGGTCTGGCTATCCTGTGATGTCATCGTTTCCTGACCTCCTTGGCCAAGGCAATAGCTGCGGGCGAGAGTGTACTCTTCAAGTATGCGTGGATGGATTCATAAAGGGAATATGCAATCGCCGCTCCGTTTCATTCGGGGGCGATTGTCGAGCAACGAGCACTGAGTTGGCCCGGGAGATCGTTCGCAGATACAAATGACCTGGCTTTGCGGGCCTGGGGAAGTTTGAGTGCGATCCCGCTCCGACACGCGCGGAGTTGTGGACTCACACAGAATATGGCGGTCCGGTGCGCCTGCGGCGGGGGAGAAGTGCCCCGGTATACTTTAGTCTCCCACCTTTGGATTCCAGCGTTCTCTGGATTGAGGAGACGGGAGTCAACCTGACGTCGGGGTCGTGGACATGGTTTCACAGTGATCTCTTACGCCGGCTGGCGTTCTGGCGGCCTGAGGCGCTACACTCATCAACCGGGAGGAGCTGGTGGCATACTGTCCGAATTGCAGTCGTGAATATGCCGATGCAGTGGCTCAATGTATTGAATGCGGAACTGGCCTGAGTCCAGGACACAGGCCGGTGGAGAGATACTCCAGCATGGAGCCACAGGACGTCTTGGTTCCATTGTTCTCGTTCTTCTGTTTTGCGGTTTCGGCATCGCTGCTGTACGCGACGCTTGGCGCGCAGTTCGAATGGATCGATGGTCCTATCGCCACATTTATAGAACGAGTTCAACCGCCGTGTTTCGTGATCTTTTACCTAGTAGGCTCGCTTATCAGTGCCGGAGTTTTGGCCGGGTGGCTTCTCCGGGTGCTGATTCGCCGGATGAAGTGACGTCCGACCTCCTCAAATACAGATCTTGACGACCGAACTTGACGGTACAAGCATGGATGGACTCGCAGACGCAGAGTCGACGGCTCGGCTGATCACCATTGAAACACGTCCTCGGATGCTACCCGAGAAATCTGATCAGTCCGTGAACGGCGGTACAGCGTGGCGTCATCCGGCCGGACTGAAGTATGGCGTGCTGATCCTAATCCTGTTGAGTGGCTTGGTTGCCACCGGTTTCGGGCCGCCGGCGTACATCGAGAGTCGTGCGGCAAACTCTCCGCTCACCCAATACCTGGTCAGGCAGATACAGCCGGTCGAGCTGCCGGTTGCGCAGGCCCAAGGTGCTATCGCCGTTGATGGCGCAACCGACCTGGTCTTGTACCAAAAGCATCCGGACGTTCGCCGACCGCCGGCGAGCATGACCAAGATAATGACGGCCCTGCAAGTGTTGGAGGCGGGAGGGCTTGACGATGTTGTGACCTCAACGGTCGATGCCTCGGATTTGCCGGGCAGTTCGCTCATGGGACTGCGCCGCGGGGAGCGTCTGACGCTCAGGCAGCTACTCTACGGCCTATTGATTCCATCGGGGAACGATGCCGCTCTGGCCATCGCAATACACATGGCCGGCGATTCTATCGAGTTTGCCAAGGGAATGAACGACCGCATCGACAGCCTGGGTCTGGAGAACTCGAATTTTGTGAATCCCCATGGACTGGATGAACCGGGTCACTTCAGCACACCGCGCGACATCGTAACCATGGCCAAGGAAGCAATGAAGCATCCCTTGTTCGCCGAAATTGTGCGAACAAGAGAGATTGAAATCCAGACGGTTCCCCCACGGCGTCTGGTCAATACCAACGATTTGCTCGGCGTAATGCCCGAGGCCATTGGAATCAAGACGGGTACGACGGACAGGGCGGGAAAGAATCTCGTTTCGGCAGTGGATCGAGAGGGCCATCGAGTGTACGCCGTGGTTATGAACACTACCGATGTTGTCGGTGACAGTATCGCGATCTACAACTATGTACTTGCGAAGTATGCCTGGCCGGTTGCCGAGGCGCCCGTTTCAATAATCTGGCAGCCGTTCGCTTCACAGATCAGAGAACTTCTGAGGCCGGTGGAGGGTCGGCTAATCGTTCCGGCGTGGCAGCGGCGGCTGGTGCGTGTAGAGCCACAGTTGAGAGACGATCCAGAGGGGATCCGGCTGATTGGAGTTGGCGTCTACGTTGGCGACGAGAGGCTGTATTGGCGAGGGGCGATCGAGGGGCAGTAATGCAGTTGCCGGACGAGGAACGAACGCAATCAGTCAGGCTGCACAAGCTGATGTCGGCGCGAGGTGTGGGCAGTCGGCGGCGTTGCGAGGAGCTGATCAGTGCCGGCCGCGTTACGGTGAACGGCAAGCTGGTCACAACGCTGGGTGTAACATCGAGTCCTTCGGACATTATTGCGGTTGACGGGAAGCCTGTGGCGGACGCCGCGCCGCCGGCCTACATAATGTTAAACAAACCGGAAGGAATCCTGAGTAGTGTCGGCGACCCCCACGGCCGGCGGACGGTAACGGACCTGGTCAGGTCGAATCAGAGGTTGTATCCGGTCGGTCGGTTGGACATCGATAGCGAGGGCCTGATGCTGCTAACCGACGATGGCGATCTCACAAATCGGTTGACCCATCCGAGTTTTGGCGTCGCCCGCGAGTATCGGGTTCAAGTGGAGCCGGCGCCCCACGAAGTCAAATTAGCGCAATTGCGTGGTGGTGTTGTAATCGCAGGGCGTCGGACAAGGCCGGCCGCGGTCGATCTCGTTCGCCGGAGCAAGGATGGCGCCGAGTTGAGGTTCGTTATTCACGAGGGCCGCAAGCGGCAGCTACGGTTGATGTGCCTCGCGGTAGGGCTGAAGGTGAAGAGAATCGTGAGAGTACGGATCGGACCGCTTCGGATCGGCGGATTGAAAGCCGGCGAGCACCGATCCCTGACGGCCGCGGAGATAGAGGCGCTATATCGTTCGACTGGAGTCCCAGATTCGGCAGCGTCACGGGGCAACTAGCGCTTCTGAGACGGTTTCTCTTATGCGTTTCCAACGGGTCTCACCGGCAGATTCAAGACAATACTGATGCTAGAATCGAGCAGGGAGCGCGAATCCACATTGTCGAAGACGAGGCCTATGTTGCGGATCGCGATTGACGGCCCCGCGAGCGCGGGCAAGACTGCGGTGGGTAAGTTGGCGGCTGAGAGACTGGGCTACCGATTCTTCGACACAGGCCTGGTCTACAGGGCACTTGCTGTGGTCGCTATTGACAATGGGATCGATCCTCGGGATGAGAAACAGCTTTGCGCGGCGGCTGAGCAAGTCGAAGTCGGGGGACCGCAAGCTGAGGCGGGCGGTGGTTCAACCTGCCGAGTGGAGATAGATGGCAAGGAACTGGGGAGCCGGCTGCATGAGCCAACGGTATCGGACATGGCGTCAAGGGTCAGCGCACTTGGAGCGGTTCGGCGCAGCCTGCTCGAATTGCAGCGCCGGGTCATCGAGACGGGGGGTGTCGTTGCCGCCGGCCGGGACGTAGGTACGGTGGTGGCGCCAGACGCGGATTTGAAGTTTTTTCTGACCGCCTCGCCGGAGGTGAGGGCGGAGCGCCGATACGATGAGTTGTCAAAGCGGGGCCGCAGGGTAGATTACCGGACGGTGTTGTGGGAGATCAAACAGCGTGACGAGAGGGACAGGAAGAGAGTGCTCTCTCCTATGGTGCCCGCTAGGGACGCGATCGTCATTCGGACAGATGGAATCGGAGCGGCACAGGTGGCTGATCTCATTCTCGTCGAGGCCCGGGTGAAAGCGCACGAATGATGCAGAGTTTTCTGGCGGCATTCACGGGCCTGATTGCGAATCTCACCCTGCGGATAGAGATCCGCGGCGCGGAAAACATTCCCAAGGATGGAGCGTTGATCGTGGCGGCGAATCATATTGGATGGGTGGACCCTCCTCTGCTGAGGTGGGTGATCGGCCGGCACATGCGGTACATGGCCAAGATAGAGCTCTTCAAATGGACTATATCCGGGTTGGCCGTCAGGTTGTTCGACGCGTTTCCGGTCAGGCGGGGTGAACGAGACCGCATAGCGTTACGCCAAGCTCTACGGTTGCTAAAGAGTGGTGAGGTCCTGGGGATGTTTCCAGAGGGTACTCGAAGCAGGAATTTGAGACTGGCGCGGGGCCATTCAGGGATTGCTTTGATCGCTCTCCGGAGTCGGGCGCCGATTCTGCCGGTGGGAATCATAGGTACGAATCGGATGCTGAAGTGGCCGGACATGATTCTGCGAAATCGAAGGGTGACCTTCAATATTGGAGAGCCCTTCGTTCTGTCGAGAGATGACGGTTCTTACGAGGAAATGACACGGTCGGTCATGTTGAAGGTTGCAGCTTTGTTGCCCAAAGATATGCGAGGATATTACGCGGACGACCACGAGCAATCTCACGATGGGAGGTTGTCCGGGGCTAGAGTCGTAACGGAAGCAGTGACTAAGTCGTGAGCAAGACGTTCGGTAGGGACAGGAAAGGGAGGGTGGCGGTCTAGTGTGCGGGATCGTTGGCTACGTGGGCCCGCGAGACGCTGGAAACATAGTGTTCGACGGGCTCAGGCGGCTGGAGTACCGAGGATACGATTCGGCCGGGTTGGCTGTTTGCAATGGCGGCGGGCTGGAGCTCCGGCGGAGCTCAGGAAAGCTCGACAATCTGCAGCGAGTCCTGCTCAAGAAGCCGGCGTCCGGCAACATCGGAATCGGCCACACCCGCTGGGCGACTCACGGCCGGCCATCGGAACAGAATGCGCATCCACACATCGATTGCCACGGCGAAATCGTGGTGATTCACAATGGCATGGTGGAGAACTACCTGGCTTTGAAGAAACGCCTGCAATCGACCGGTCATAGCTTCCGGTCGGAGACGGACACTGAGGTGATCGCGCACCTGGTCGAGGAGAAGCGAGCAGAGGGACTGGAACTGCCTGAGGCCGTGCGTGTCGCCCTGTCCGAACTCAAGGGAAATCACGCGATCATAGTGATGAGCCGGTCAGATCCCAGCCGTCTGGTCACCGCGAGGATCGGTAACGCCGGCGGCATCGTGATCGGCTGGGGCGAGGACGAAATGTTCCTGGCGTCGGATATGCCGGCAGTTCTGGATCACACCCGCCGGATGTCATTCTTGGATGACAGCGAGATCGGCGTTATCAATCGGGAAGGCGCGCACTATCTGAGGCTCGACGGTAGTTCAGTTGACAAAGACGTCCATTCAATCGCCTTGGACCCCGTTTCGGCGGCGAAGGGCGGCTACAAGCACTTCATGCTGAAGGAGATAATCGAGCAACCGCGCACGCTGGCGGACTGCGTATCGGCCAGATTGAACCTTGATCAGGGCGACGTGCACCTGGAGGAGTTGAGCTTTACCGACGATCAGATTCGCAATCTAGACCGGATTGCACTAGTGGGCTGTGGCACCGCGTGGCACGCTTGCCTGGTCGGCAAGTTCCTTTTCGAAAAGTTTGCGCGCCTGCCGGTCGAAGTGGACTACGCAGACGAGTTTCGCTACCGGGAACCGGTGATGGGGCCAAACGACCTGTTCATCGCGATGACTCAGTCCGGCGAGACGGTCGATACGCTGGTCTCGATGGATCTGGCGAGGGAGCTTGGCTCATTGACGCTGAGCTTGGTCAACGTGGTTGGAAGCCAAGCCAGCCGGGTCAGCGACTCGGTCGTGTACCTCCACGCCGGCCCCGAGATCGGCGTCGCTTCGACCAAAGCGTTTACCAACATGCTGGTTGCTCTGTACCTGTTGGCGTTGAAGTTCGGCCGGGTGCGCGGGACAATCGACAGCGATGAGGTTAGAACCAGATTGCAGGCGCTGACCGAAGTGCCTGCGCAGGTTAGCAGGCTGCTGGAAGACCACGGAGTTTACGAGGAGCTAGCGAACCTGTACTTCAAGAGGGGCGACTTCCTCTATGTGGCCCGGGGTATTAACTATCCCATCGCTCTGGAAGGCGCTCTGAAACTGAAAGAGATTTCATACATTCACGCTGAGGGCTACCCTGGAGGCGAGCTCAAGCATGGTCCGATTGCGCTGGTGGACGACGAGATTCCAATCGTAGCTATACTCGCGCGGGACCGGGTCCACGACAAGATCATGAGCAACGTCGAGCAGGCGAAGGCGCGCGGCGGAGTAGTAATAGCGATCGGGCCGGAGGGCGACCGGGACTTGGCCGGCAAAGTGGACCACTTGATTGAGGTTCCGGAGACGGATGAAATGCTCTCTCCCCTGATAAATACGATACCGATGCAGCTAATCTCCTACTACTTGGCAGTGCGACGAGGCTGCGACGTCGATCAGCCACGGAACCTGGCGAAGTCGGTGACGGTCGAATAGGTGCCAGGGCGCAGCCGTCCGCCGGCCACTGGCTGTGGCCAGATGGAATCAAACTCCCCGGTTAATCCGCAGGGGGATTTTCTGCCGTTTTGAGGCTGCCGCGAGGATTCGCATGCGTTATCGCGGCGTCGCTCGACCGCCGTGGCTTGCGCGGGGATGTGTCAGTCCAGCCAGACAGGGTTGGACCAGGCGCGCCGGCCGGCGTCGTCGACAACTGTGACCCGGAAATAGGAGCCGGTGAATCTGGCCAATGACACTCGGCAATCGGTTATGCCGGCGCCGTAGACGGGCTGCGAGCGTTGTGCCCTGCCGGTGACGTAAACTGAGGTGGCCGGCGAGCATGAGATTGCTACGTGTTGATTCTCGATCGCGACGTCGTGGATCTCCGGACCTTGGCTGGAGTAGAAGTCGCCGGCCTTGAGCGCCTGGACGATCAGGTCCGGATCAAGGTCTTCGGCGCGAACCTGGACCCAGGCGGCACGGCAGTCTCGGGGCCGGGCGGGGCTGAAGTGGGCATCGTCGGCGACGTAGGCGGTAAGCCGGCGGCCGTACTGGGACAGGAGATCGCTCATGTACCAGCTATCGCCTCGGTCGTTCTCAAGCGCGGTCGTCTTGTTGTAAACCTCAACCGAGTGAGCAGCCTCGAGCGATAGGGCGTCTTCGATTGTCAGGCTATACCAGGCTGGATGGGCGATGCCGACGAACGCGCCGGCGGATGCGGCTCGGGCGGCAAGCTGGGGGCCTGTCTCATCAGGTGGCGTCGGCGCAAAGTCAGGCGGCAGACCTACGCCAAGTATGTGCCAGTCTTCGCCGTTCTGAAGGCTGGGCGCGTGGAGTTCGGCGCCGAGGATCGTCGTAAAGCTGTCCGTGCGAAACTCGCTGGTGTCGGTGATCGGAAAGCCGTAGCGCTGTCTGAAGTGGTCGGTTATGGCGAGGAAATCGTAGCCGTGATCCCGATATGCGGCAACGACCTGGGCCGGCGGCAGCCTTCCATCTGAGCGAGTTGAATGGGTGTGGATGTTGCCGCGAAAAAAGCGCCCGGGCTTATCGTAGGGCAATCCTTTCAATCTAGTTCCCTCATTCTGCTCAGGATGGAGGAATAATCGCTAGCCAGCGGATTCAGCCGGCTTGCGCGCGTCCAACAGCAGAAACAGTATCAGCAGCAACTCGATCACCTTGTCGGCGTAGGCGATCGGAACGCGTGGACCGACTAGGACCCATAGTACCACGGTGAGGGCGGTGTATCCCAGGAGAATCCATCGGATGGTACCGCGAAAACGGGACAGACTTGCGATAGGCAGATACAGAGCGGCGAGGAGCACAACGTATCCGACGCCGTTCAATATCAATCCTGGGGGAGACGGGACCTGTGGGCTGTAGTAGAGATGAATCAGCGCAGTCAAGATGGTGAGAATGATTATCCCCAGCTGGAGGCGGCCGATTTTCACTTCTTCCGAGTCCATTCAAAGACCTCCGTTGAATCCCCGATGTTGATAGGTGCCGGGAGAGAGACTCGAACTCTCATGCCCTAATGGGCGAGGGATTTTAAGTCCCCTGCGTCTGCCATTCCGCCACCCCGGCGGGCAGTTGCTTTTGTCAGTGCGAAAGTAGGATCTTAGCCGCGGAAATGCGACTCGTCACTACTAACTATCGGTAGTGCAACAAAACCGGTCTCTTGCCGAAGAATTGATCGAGAATGGATCGCTTAACAAACAAGCTCCGCGGTTTTGGCCGTGTGAATCGAGCTAGTCGTATCGCTTTCTGTTCGCAACGACGTCGCGTAACTCACGCGCCATTTCGGCGCGCCAGGGCTCCTTGAACTGCTCACGAAGGGACCGGCGGAGACGTATGCCCTCCCGTTCGAAGACTTCAGTCATCTCGTGCGATCGCTCCTTGAGGTTTCCGATCTCAACCAAGTCTTCATCCATGAATATGAATGCCGGCACCGATTGGAACGTGCCCTTGTTGAGGTACCGATTCATGATGTCGAGATTCTCGTCCCGCTGGACCACACGCAGGTCGATGTTCGAACAATGCCTGGCGATCTTGGCCAATACCGGGATGTTGTAAAGGGCGTCGCCGCAGCCGTCATAGGTGAGGACCAACACGTTGATCTTAGGTTGCTGGTTCCACCACTCTATGTCCTCGTCCGAAATCTCGATCTCATCGGTGAACTCGGTCATCTGCCGCTGGTTCACCTGCATGCGCTCGACGTATTCGTCATAGGTCGTAGCTTGCTCGAAACGTTCTTTGGCGATCACACCTTCTTGACTCACGGTAGCTACCTCTGGGTTTCGGCTTGGCTTGATTGTCTAGGGCGATGGTAACACAACGAGAATCGGGGAATCTATGGGTCGGACGCATGGTGCAGTTTCTCACGGCACGGAAACGGCAATTGTTCGGTGTTGGGGCGTAGACCGCCTAACGAAGTTCCCCAAAGGCAAACGTAAGAAACGAAGCTTGAGCAGCGAGACCTGAGGTTCAGTCAGCCGAACATCAATCGAGGGGAAATTCGTGGTGAACTACTGAGAAAGGCGTTGACCCCGGCCATACGCGCGACATACAATTTCCAATGCCCCGACATAGATCTCGCGAATCCGGTGCGGCCCGAGATATGGCTATCGAAGGGTTCGAAAACGAGAACTTCTCCAGTACTTGTGATTGATCTCAGAGCGACCAAAGTGAGGCGCTATGGCAACGGCAACAGTTGAGAGGCGAAGCCAACCGAAACTGCCCTCAAGGCGCGATTTGTGGTGGATACAGCCGGTTCTTACTGTCGGGGTGTTGGGTGCGTTTGGCGTATATGCCTTCTGGGCGGGTGTTATTGCTCAGACCGGCCACGTTGTCGAACCGTATCTGTCGCCATTCTACTCGCCGTTGATTATTACGGATTGGTGGCCGCTGTCGCCGGCGCTGTTGGTGATGTGGGCAACGTTGTTTTTCCGCGTCACTTGCTACTACTACCGCAAATCGTACTACCGGGCATTTTTCTGGGATCCTCCAGCGTGTTCGGTTGGCGAGCTACGTGGGACCAACGAGAGCTACGGAGGCGAGACTCGATTTCCCTACATTCTGCAGAACCTGCATCGGTACCTTTGGTGGGCTTCGAGCGTAGTCCTACTCTTCCTCTGGTACGACACGATAAAGGCGTTTTTCTTTCACGAGGGCTTCGGCATCGGGGCCGGATCGGTCATTTTACTGGTAAATGTAATCCTCCTGTCCGGCTATAGCCTTTCATGCCACTCGTTCCGTCACATTATTGGCGGAAATATTAACTGCTACTCGTGCACACTGGGAGGTCGGGTCCGCTACAAGCTGTGGAACTGGGCGAGTGTGATGAACGTTTTCCACGGCCAATGGGCCTGGTTCAGCCTGGTGGTTGTAGCACTGACAGACCTCTACGTCAGGTTGGTAGCTTCGGGAACCATCACAGATCCGAGGATTATCTTTTGATGAGCAGCTCGCTGCCCGGCTACGAAGAGATTGCTACCGACGTTCTCATAATCGGCGCAGGCGGCGCCGGCCTGCGGGCGGCTATCAGCGCGGCACAGCGGGGGCTGAAGGTCGCGGTCATATGCAAATCGCTTCTCGGTAAGGCCCACACGGTCATGGCGGAAGGTGGAATCGCATCGTCGCTGGCGAACGTCGATCCAGACGATAGCTGGGAGACACACTTCAAGGACACGATGCGCGGCGGCCAGATGTTGAACAACTGGCGGATGGCCGAGCTTTTGGCAAAGGAATCGCCGGCCCGGGTGATGGAGCTAGAGCGATGGGGGATGGTTTTTGATCGGACCTCGGACGGCAAGATTTTGCAGCGGCCGTTCGGTGCGCACACCTACCGCCGGCTGTGTCACGTCGGCGACCGGACCGGACTCGTGCTGATCCGCACGCTTCAAGACAAAGCGGTCAGCCTGGATGTTGACCCATACATGGAATATACGGTCATCCAACTACTAACCGACGGCAACGGTAGAGTTGTGGGGGCGTTGAGCTACCGCCGCGAGAGTGGTGACTTCGTCGTTTTCCGAGCGAAGGCGACTATCGTGGCGACGGGTGGCTGGGGAAAGATGTACAGCGTGACCTCGAACTCCTGGGAGGGCACCGGTGACGGCGCGGTGCTGGCGTATGACGTAGGCGCCGAGCTGATGGACATCGAGATGGTGCAGTTCCATCCAACCGGGATGGTTTGGCCGCCGGGGGTGCGCGGAATCCTGGTGACCGAGGCGGTACGAGGCGAGGGCGGGATCCTGGTAAACAGCGAGGACGAGCGTTTCATGGAGAGGTACGATCCGCAAAAGATGGAGCTTTCGTCGAGGGACGTCGTCGCCCGGGCGATATACCAGGAAGTACAGGCCGGCCGGGGTTCACCGCACGGAGGCGTGTACCTGGACGTGTCGCATAGGGGAGCCGGCCACATCCGCAAACGACTGCCGAGTATGTATCATCAGTTCAAGACACTGGCTGACATCGACATCACGGCAGGCAAGTTCGAGGTCGGTCCGACGATTCACTACGCGATGGGTGGAATCAGGGTAGATCCCGAGAGTCAGGTAACCACGTTGGAGGGCCTGTACGCATCCGGCGAGGTGGCTTGCGGCGTCCACGGCGCGAACCGACTGGGCGGAAACGCGTTGTCGGACCTGCTCGTTTTTGGTACGCGAGCGGGAGATGCGGCCGGCGAGTTCGCGTCATCTCTTCCGGAGCCGGGACCGATTGACGAAGGTCAGGTCGAATCAGCCATCGAGAGTATCCTGGCGCCGTTCAACAGAGAAGGCGACGAGAATCCGTTTCAACTCCACGCTGAACTGCAAGAGACTATGCAGGAGCAGGTCTCATTGGCCCGTACCGAATCAGGGTTGAACGAGGCTCTGGCAAAGGTGGAGGAGTTGAAGGACCGATCCAACCGAACGGTGGCCACTGGCACGCCGGCGTACAACCCGCGTTGGCACGGGTGCCGCGAGGTTCCGGTGATGTTGACGATATGTGAGTCGATGATTCGCTGCGCCATCGAACGGCGGGAGAGTCGAGGTGCCCAATGGAGACTGGATTATCGCGATCCGGACCCAGCGCTGGGCAAAGTCAATTTCGTTACCAGGAAAGTCGACGGGGAAATGCAAATCACAACCGCGCCGTTGCCCGAAATGCCGGCCCGGCTGGCTGAATTGTTCGATTAGGGGAATTGCAAGTGTCATCACCAGAAGTTCCATTCAGAGTCCTGAGGGGCCAGCCTGGCAATCAAGCCTACTACACGTACCGAGTTCCGCTGACGGAGGGCATGGTTGTACTAGACGCCTTGCACTACATTCAGGCACACTACGCCGGCGACCTGGCGGTACGGTGGAACTGCAAGGCGGGTAAATGTGGATCTTGCAGCGCGGAGGTCAACGGCCGGCCGGCCTTGCTGTGCGGAACCAGGGTGGATGCGTTGCTGGAATGGGGAGAGATTGACGTATCGCCGATGAAGGCGTTTCCCTTGATCAAGGACCTCGTAACCGACGTTTCCCAAAACTACGAGACGGCAAAGCAGATTCCGGCTTTCACGCCGGACGAAAACGATGAGGGCCCCTGGACCATCTATCCGGAGGACGTCGAGAGGCTGCACGAGTTCCATAAGTGTATCGAGTGTTTCCTCTGCCAGGACGTATGCCACATAATCCGCGAGCACAAAGCGCCATTCGTAGGTCCGCGCTTCATGGTCAAACTGGCATCATTGCAGATGCATCCGAAGGACACCGTTGACCGTACCGAGTGGATGCGCGAGCAGGGCCACGTAGGCCGCTGCAACATCACCAAGTGCTGCACCGAGGTCTGCCCGGAAGAGATCCATATCACCGATAACGCGATCATTCCTGTGAAAGAGCGTGTGGCCGACAGCAGCTACGATCCGGTGATGTGGCTGGTGAATAAGGTTACGGGCCGGAAATAAGGCGCCGCTCGCGCTGGGCGGACATCCGTAACCGCATGGCTGACGGCAACACTCTCGCTAGATCCCAACCACCCCGCAGAAAAGGCTCCGTCCGGCGTTCCGACATTCCACCAGATGTTCTGAAGGGATTGAACGAAGGCCGCCTCGAGACCGTCACATTGGCGGAGTGGCTCGCGATCGACATGCCGACGCTTCTTCGCTCCGTTCTGCCGGCCCTGGGGTTGATCGACGCGGAAGACGAGCTGGGAGAAGCGGCCGATCGTCTGGCCGGCGAAGGCGTGACCCGACGACTCAAGGGAATTGGTGCGGCATTATACAAAGCAACCCGCGACCATCCCCGGCGCGGAGAAATACTCGAGAGACTCGCCGAGCACACTTCCGACATGGTGAGGGCTTGGGCCGCGTTCATAAATACCGCCGACACGCGCCTGACGCTCGAGGGCCGGCTGGATGAGGTACGCCGCTTCGCGGGTGACAGTGCGGTCTCGGTGCGTGAGTGCGCCTGGGACTCATTCCGGCCTTACCTGGTGGCCGACCTCGAGCGCGGACTAAAGCTCCTGGAGCCCTGGGTGTCCGATCCAGACCCTAATATTCGTCGCTGCGCGGTGGAGGCGACAAGGCCCAGGGGAGTTTGGACCATGCACATCGAAGCGCTAAAATCCGAGCCACAACCGGGCCTGGCGCTTCTGGAGCCGGTGAGATCGGATCCCAGTCGGTACGTTCAGCGCGCTGTAGCAAATTGGCTGAACGACGCGAGCAAGAGCCGGCCGGATTGGACCCGGGAGGTCTGCGAGCGTTGGACGCAAGAGTCACGAACCAAAGAAACCGCCTGGACCGTTCATCACGCGCTGAGAACGCTGCGCAAGCAGGGCACTTTGCGCAACTAGATTCGCTGTTGCCGAAGATCGGATGGAGAAGATGACAAAGGAACCGGCAGATGGTGCACGGTTCAACTTCACCGAGGCGTCAATACGTAGGCAGGCGACCGCCGAATCATACAGGCGAGGTCAGGAGTACTACCGGTCCGGAGCTGTGGACTCACTCTTGCAACGCGGCGACCTGGTCCAGGGCGAAGTAAGCGGCAGCGACATATCACCGTACTACGTCAGTCTCTATGCCGCGCCTGTTGGTGTAACCGGGGCTACCTGCACCTGTCCGTACGATTGGGGCGGTTGGTGCAAGCACATCGTAGCGGTGCTGCTAACGTGCATTCATGAGCCTGAAAAGATCGTGGAGCGCCCCACTCTCGAAGAGGTACTATCCGATTTGGACCGTGATAAGCTTCATGGTCTTCTAATCAAACTGGCCGAACGTGATCTGGGTTTAGTTGACTCGATCGAGAGCGAAGTCTCGATCCTTCGATCCCGCTCGGCCCAATCCGATGGCCACCAAGGTTCTGGCGACACGCGGGTGGAACAGCGGTTCATACGTAGGCGTGTCCGTACCATTCTTCATAGCCTAGATCATATTCGGCAGTCGGAAGCGTACTGGCACGTGGGCAGAGTGGTAGAGCAATTGTATGAGGTGGCAGACGAGGCCTGGTCGCTAATCGAGGCCGGTGATGGCCGCAGCGCACTGGAGGCCTTGGAGGCATTGACGGAAGAGTACATGGCCGGTTGGCGGACGCTGGACGACTCCGAAGGCGAGGCTGGCAGTTTATTCTACGACTTGGGTAGGGCTTGGACTGAGGCGATCCTGACCGCCGACCTGACTACAGACGAATTCGCTGGCTGGGGTATTCGATTAACGGAATGGCAACAGGCGCTTGATGGATATGGGGTCGAAGGTGCTTTGGGCGCTGCCGTGGCGGCGATTGAACAGGGCTGGGACTACTTGCCTTTGCAGCGCGTGTTGCAGGGTGAGACGCCCGAAGAATGCGCCTTGAATGATGAGGCCCCATTCTTCGCCGAGAATCTGATCACCGCCCGGCTCAACGTGCTGGAGCGCCAAGGAAGTGCACAAGAGTACCTCAATTTGGCCCAGGCAGGGGGTCAATCTGAGCTTTACATCGGGATGTTGGTGCGGCTTGGAAGAACTCGAGAGGCGGTCGAGTTTGGGTTGCAAAACTTCCTCACAACCGATGAGGCGATGACTCTGGTCAGAATCCTGCGCGCCCAAGATGAAATCGGGGAGTCTATGCGAGTCGCGGAACATGGTCTGACCCTGAGGGGCGCCAAGGCGCTACTTGCAATATGGCTCCGGGACATGGCAAGGGACGCGGGTGACCTCAAACGTGCTCTCTCGGCGGCCGTTATCGCGCTTCGTTCTCAGCCTGACATGGACGCTTACCTGGAAGCGAAGGAGCTGGCCGGCGAGCGCTGGCCGCAACACCGCATGGAGATACTCGAGTACTTGCGTAAGCGTGACACTTCGTTCGTTGAGGGCCCAGTAGACATCTTCCTGCATGAAGGGCTTGTAGGTGACGCAATTACGCTAGTCGACCGGAGAGACGACGATCTATTCGTAGACCGCGTGGTCGAGGTGGCTCTCGAATCTCACCCCGATTGGGTGATCCAAACCTGCCGGCGGCGAGCCGAGCGGATCATGAATACGGCGAAATCTGAGAAGTATGCCAAAGCTTTCGACTGGCTAGCCAAGGCCATGCTGGCATATCGCGCAGCAGGGCGCGACGAGGAGTGGCGGGCATACCTGGAGGGGCTACTCACTCGACACCGTCGTAAGTACAGGTTGGTGCCGATGCTGAAAGTCCTGAAGGAGCATTCGCGACAAGACGCTCAACGCCCCTCTCCAGGGGGTCTTGAAGAGGAATTAACTTCTATTCTTCCGGCAGAACTAGGTCTTCGTTGGTGAGGATGGCCTCGAAATCGTAGCCGCGTTCACGTATATTCTGTCCGCCACCCTGCAGCCTGTCGAGTATGGCGATGATCTTCACGACCTCACAGCCGGCCTCTTCGGCGGCTTGAGCTGCTTGGAGGAGGGAGCCTCCGGTCGTCACTGTGTCGTCGACGATTACGACCCGGCTGCCGGGTCGAATGGGTCCTTCGAGTTGCCTCATGGTGCCGTGCTGTTTTCTGTCAGGACGGACGATAAAGGCGTCGATGGACTGGCCGGCGTGGTAGCTGGCGATTGAGACTGCTGTGGCCATAGGATCGGCGCCGATGGTTGGCCCTCCAACGGCGTCAATGTTTTGACCGCGGATCATCTCGAAGATGTACCGGCCGATCAGCGCAGCGCCATCCGCGGAAAGGGTGGTCATCCGGCCGTCGATGTAGTAGCTGCTCGTGCGGCCGGATGTGAGGACGAACTCGCCTCGCAGGACCGACCGGTCATTGATCATCCGGCGGATCGCGTCTCGGTCATCTCTCACTTCAGGATGCCTGACCTGGAGCCTGGAAAAGGCTCTCGCAAGACGGCTGTTTCAATTCTCCATCGCCTCGGAATCACGAATGAACGCGTCGACCATTTGGGCCGCGGTAGCGTAACGTGCGCGCCAACCGAGGTCGCGTTCCGCGCGCGAGTTGTCCTGGACTACGTAGCGCCAACGGCTGACCGCGTACTGGGCGACGGGATCGCGTTTGAAAGTAATGTCAGCGCCCGGGATACGCTCCCTGACGAGCTGAGCCAAATCGCCGGCGCTGACGGAACTGGCACCGAGATTGTAGAGACGGTGTGGTACTGACTCGGCCAGATAGAGCGCAGCTAGCCCGTCGACAAGATCGGTGATGTAGACGACAGGGCTCGAGTCTTCTGGCGTCAAAGGGCAAACGTAGGGCCGGCCGGCGAGCGGCTCTCCAACCATGCCGCTGGTGAACTGAGAGGCGGCGCCTTGGGCGGAGCGCCCCGGTCCGATGACAGCGCCTGGGCGCGCCACTCGGGTATCGATTCCAAATCGGCGATGGTAGAAGGCGCACCAATCTTCGGAGTGGGCCTTGGTGATAGCGTAGAACAGGTGTGGGTTGAGTTCGGCGTCCTCGTCCATGGGCGGCGTCGGCTCGACCGCGTCGAGCACGGCCACGCTGCTGGTTGCGACGACCCTCTTGACTCCAGCCCGCCGGGCCCCTTCGAGCACGTTGAAGACTCCACCGACGTTCACGGAGAAGGCCAGTGACGGATCTAATTCGCACTGGTTGGACAGAATAGCGGCGAGGTGAACGATGCCGTCCGGCTTGAGCCGTTCCAGCTCGGAGATGATCTTCGGTCCGTCGGTGATGTCGGCCTCGATTGATCCGTCAATGTCACCGGCGGTGGCGAGTCCTTCAGGGGTGAACTGGCGATCGAGCAGGGTCACCCGATGGCCGGCTTCGATAAGCTGCCGGGCGAGCAGACGGCCAATAAAGCCGCCACCGCCGGTAATCAAGGTCTTCAAGTACGACTCCTAATCCGGGTTCAGGTACAGCCGGCTAGCCGGGTCCGAATAGGCGTTCCAGCGCAGCGCGGCGGATGGGCGACGAGACGAACAGGTCATCTCCTCCTTCGATATTAATGGTCTGACCGGTGAGCCAGGCCGACTCGTCGCACGACAGGTAGAGAGCGGCATAGGCGATGTCAATAGGGTTGCCGACACGCTCTAATTCAGGCTTGGCAGGCTCGATCGGATCTTCCCACGAGGCCGGCCGGTCCCAGATAATCCCGGGACAGATGCAATGCGCCCGGATATTCTTGTCGTATAGGGCCTTGGCCAAGTTCTCGGCCGCGCTGATCTGGCCCCACGGGCGCTGCCGTACGTGTAGTTGGCGTCCTGTCGGACCTTGTGGCCGGCAGCGCCCGTAAAGACTACCCCGCCGCCACGCTTTTCGATCGCTGGTACGGAGAACTTGGCGGACAGAAATAGTGTTCGGAGGATATTGTTTGTGAGCTCTTGCCACTGATCGGTGGGGACCTTCGATATGTCGTGTTCGTGGCTGTACCCGCCGCCGGCAAAATGTCCCAGGATGTCCAATCCACCATACTCGTCAGTCGTTGCCTCGACGAGCCGCCGGACCTGGTCTTCGTCGGTCAGGTCGGTGCGGATAAAGGTTGCCTGACCTCCCTTGTCCTTGATGATGCGGACGGTCTCGCTGGACTGCTCATCGCTGCGGGCAGCCAGAACGACGCTGGCGCCCTCTTGGGCGAAGAGTATCCCGGTGGCACGACTCATGTTTGAGCCGGCACCGGCGATCAGGGCCACTTTTCCCTTCAGTCTCATTTGGTGGGAACTCCCCAGATTGGCGCAAGCCAATCTCGACTAGGTTTCAAGGCGACTATTATATACTCGATTCAGGTTGCCACTTTTGACGCGATCGAGTCGAAATGTTTGTCTGAAACTATGCCAATTGTGATCGGAGGTAGCGGGATGAATCGCGGCTCCCACGGGATAAGGTCGGAGGCGAACCGGCCGGTGGTAATGGGCCGGCGGGGGATGGTTTGCTCGGGGCATCCGTTGGCATCGCAGGCCGGTGCGGGTATCCTCCAAAGGGGTGGTAACGCTGTAGACGCAGCGATCGCGGTGGCGGCCGCGTTGAACCTGGTCGAGCCGGACATGTCCGGGATTGGCGGCGACGGGTTCATCATGATCTACGACGCCGAATCCGGCGAAATTAACGTTGCGAACGGTACCGGCGCGGCGCCTCGCCGGGCCACCAGGGAAGAGTACCGAAACGGCGGCATTCCAAAGAAGGGCGCACGCAGCGTCTCGGTACCGGGACTGGTCGGCGCCTGGCTTGCTGCCCACGAGCGCTTTGGCAGCCTGAAGCTGGCGGCGGTATTCCAGCCGGCGATTGATCTAGCGATGGATGGCTGGCCGATCAGCCACCGGCAAGCTGAGAGCATCGCCACTGCCCCGACTCTTATGGAGATACCGTCCTCGCGGGAGCTTTTCGGTCCGGCGGGACGCCCACTCAGGGCAGGGGAGATATGTCTGAATCCTGACCTGGCGCGTACGTTCGAGCGGATAGCCGGCGGCGGTGCTGATGAGTTCTACAGGGGCGAAACGGCGCGCTTGATTGACGAGTGCAACAAGAGGTACGGCGGCTATCTGTCGGCAGACGACTTGGCGGAGCATCACGTGCGTTGGCAGCCGGCAATCTCCACGACCTATCGCGGCCGGACCGTTCATGAGGCGCCGCCAAACTCCAGCGGCCACGTTCTGCTGCAAGAGTTGAACATGGCTGAACTGTTCGACCTCGTGGTGCTTGGATACAACACGCCGAAGTGCGTACACATGATGGTGGAAGCAAAGAAGCTGGCCTTCGCCGACCGAGAACAGTACCTGGCCGATCCGGAATGGGTCGACGTGCCGATCGACGGACTGCTGTCGAAAGGGTACGCGAGCGAGCGGGCGAACCTGATAGATATGTCATCGGCTGCTATCGACGTGCGGGCAGGCGATCCCTGGAAATGGCAGGCCGGGAGGAGGAGAGAACCAACAAATGAATCTCGCGTTGGGCCGGAGCGCGAGAACACCACCTGTTTCGTCGTGGTGGATCGTTGGGGCAATGCCGTGTGTCAGCTGCAGAGCATTCAGAACCAATGGGGGTCCGGTGTGGTGGTGCCGGGAGCGGGATTCCTACTCAACAACCGGATGACCTATTGGCACCTGGAAGATGACCACATCGATGTGCTGGAACCGGGGAAGAGGGTGCGTCACACGATGAACCCGGTGATGGTGTTCGAGGATGGAAAGCTCGTTCTGGTTTGCGGGACGCCGGGGGCTGACACGCAGGTGCAGACGAACTTTCAGATGATCACGCACATCTTCGACTTCGGTTTGACGGTAAACGAGGCGGTGGAGGCTCCCCGTTGGCGTCACACTCAGGACGGAACCGAGTCAGAGTATCCCCATAGCTGCGAGGACTTGCTGTACCTTGAGGGCCGGTTCGATGGCGAGTTCAGGGAGGCGATGAGCCGGAAGGGGCATAAGCTAGAGATCCTGGGAGACTGGGGCGCGACTGGAAGCGAGATGATGATCCAGATAGATCCTGCGAGTGGGGCGCTGTACGGCGCGGCTGATCCTCGCCGGGATGGGTACGCGATCGGATGGTAGGAGGCGGGGGCGTGCGGTCACCTGTTTCGAGGCGGCAATGTAAGTGTAGGCGGCGCATGTGTGGCATTTGAGCCTCGTAGGAACCACGAATTCTCCGCTTGCGCTTACAGGTGAAGGGATTGATTCCAGGAAGAACCAAGTGTATTATCGAAATCAGGAGGCCGGCGCGAAACCTGCCGGAGCTTCCAATTCTTCATGGAAGGAGGGTGCCAGATGATACTCAAGAATCCGAGAGCCCTCTTTGGAGTATGGCAAGTAGACTACTAACGCCCTGCCCAGGGGATCGAACCGGGCAGGGCAGGCGCGACCTCAGGCTAAGCCCCATGTTTACCAAACGGGTACAGCCCAAGTAGGCAGATATACCCCAACGGGAAGGCCCTGTAGGGCCGCAGGGGTGACGTCCTGATAGAAGAACTAGCAGCCTAGCCGGATTAGAAACGGCTAGGCTGCGTTTATTTTGCCGGGTTTTCCGCCTGACTCGATGGGCGATGAGCATGTTCGGAGCCGGCCCCTCCGCCCCGCCCCCAAGGGCGATTCGCGAATCGCCCCTACCGAGAGGTTGGTGGTGATTGGGTCGCTGGACTTCGCAGGGACAATCTGGTCGCTGGATTGTTGAGTGGGGGTTATTGAAGCGGGTCGGCGTGTTGGATGCCGGTCGCCGATGCCGGCTGGTGACGGTAGATCAAGGACTTAGACTCGGCGCACCGGTTGGCGGGTCTTCTATACAGTGGCTCGGCACTATGATTGGTCGCCGGACTGACGGGAGCGGGGGACAAGCCCCCGCGCTACATTATTTCGTTCCGCCATCGACCATCTGTTTACAATTCGGCACGACTGGCGGATGGAGAGCCGGCATCATGGTTTGATGAATGCGAATTTTCGTACCAATCGCTGATGCCGGCTGGTGACGGTAGATCAAGGACTTAGACTCGGCGCACCGGTTGGCGGGTCTTCTATACAGTGGCTCGGCACTATGATTGGTTGCCGGACTGACGGGAGCGGGGGACAAGCCCCCGCGCTACATTATTTCGTTATTTCGTTCCGCCATCGACCATCTGTTTACAATTCGGCACGCTTGGCGGGTGGAGAGCCGGCATCATGGTTTAGTCCATGCACAGTTTCGTGCCAATTGCCTAAGATTTGACGCGATTCATGAGTCAATTATGGAGATGGGATATGGAACAGAAAAACAAGCTGCCGCATATTCTGCTGATCACGACGGACCAGCAGAGGGGTGACTGCACCGGAATCGACGGGCACTCGATCCTGGAGGACGCCGCACCTCGATCAGCTTGCGAACGAGGGGGTTTATTTCCCAAAGGCCTACACTCCCTGCCCGGTGTGCATTCCGGCGCGGGTCGTACTGATGACTGGGCAGTCTCCATATCGAACGGGGTATTTCTGGAATACCACCAAGACAATGACTTTCACGGAGACGCTGGCACGAATTCTGGGCCGGCGGGGCTACCAAACGCAGCTGGTCGGCAAGGCGCACTTTTTCCCGCACCGGGCGCGGATGGGATTCGACAATACGATTATCAATGAATCGGGACGGTTCCGTGAGGGCGATGACTTTCACCGTTGGCTAATGAAGACGCCCTATGCCGG
>CAXXUG010000029.1:0-26706 GCA_963664835.2 Chloroflexota bacterium
CCATGTGCGAAACGCTTCTAGCCAACCCGGTAGTCGAGCAGTTCGAGTTCACCGTCGCCGAGACTTCCAGCGAAGACCCGTAGGTCCGAAGTCTAGGGGCCAAAGTAGCGCGCCTTAACGCCCTTCCATTCGTCATTCCCGCGCAGGCGGGAATCCAGAGGGGCGGTGGGGAGGTCTGGCAGACCGCTCTGCATTGAGGGCGTGGCGTGTAAGACGGCGTAGTCTGGCGCAAATGCCGACAGGCCTGGACTCCGGCCCCCCTTTCGTTATTCCGGCGCAGGCCGGAATCCATAGGGAATGCGGGGACGGGTAATGTAGCGCGGGGGCTAGTCCCCCGCTCGGGGCGGGGCTGGCGGCCGGCGCCGCAACTGGCAACGTGGGGCCTTTTCGCCGGCATAGGCCCAAGACCGTCCCGAAGGTACGCTCCTAGCCGCCCCGGTCCAACGTCCCCTTCGTACTCGGAACCGCCCCGGCCTGGCGCTCATCGATCCGGCTGGCCGCGTCCAGCGCCCGTCCCAAGCCCTTGAACAACGCCTCGATCCGGTGGTGGTCGTTCCGGCCGTGCAGCACCTCCGCGTGCAGGTTCAGCCGGCCCTCGATTGCAAGCGACTCGAAGAAGTGCCGTACCATATCCGTCTCAAGCTGCCCGACCCTCAGGTCGTCGAACTCCGCCCTGAACACGCAGTATCCCCGGCCGCTCAGGTCGACCACCACTCTCGCCAACGCCTCGTCCAGCGGCACGTAGCTGTGTCCAACCCTGGTGATACCCCTAGCCTCGCCCAACGCCGCGTTAACAGCCCGGCCGAGGCATATCGCCGTGTCCTCGATGGTGTGATGCTCGTCGACCTCCAGGTCGCCCTTCGCGTTCACCCTCAGGTCGAACAGGCCGTGCTTGGCGAACGCGCCCAGCATGTGATCGAGAAACGCGATGCCGGTGTCGATTTCGGAGATGCCGGCGCCATCCAGGTCTATCGACAACGAGATGCTAGTTTCCTTGGTCGTGCGCTCGATCTCGCCTACTCGTTCACTCACCTGAAACTTCCTCCCCTATCGCCTCCAACGCCGCGATCAGTTGGTCGTTCTCCTCCGGCGTTCCCACCGAGAACCTGATGTGTCCTTCCAGCCGGCCGGCGTACGTACGGACGACGATACCCCGCCGCAACAGCTTCTCCCACAGATCGGCGCCACTCAGATCGTCGACCTGGCAGAGGACGAAGTTTGCTCGACTCGGAGCCGGCTCCAGATATGGTAGTGCAGAAATTGCGGAAAACAAGCGCTCGCGCTCATCTATGACCAACTCCACCTGGTCTAGTAGCGTTGCCCGGCGCCGAATGCTCGCGACCGCCGCGATCTGCGCCGCCGCGTTGACGCTGTACGGCGGACGCACCGTCTGGTAGTAGGACATCAGCCATTCCGGCAAAATCCCGTATCCAATCCTCAATCCGGCGAGCCCGGCCCACTTGCTGAAGCTGCGCAGAATCACTACGTTCTCCCTCGACAGCGCGGTGTCCAACGCCGTTTCCCTGCTGAACTCGAAGTACGCCTCGTCTATCACCACCAGGCAGGGCGCATCGACCAGCCGTAACAGGTCGCCCGGACAGACTGTGTCGCCGGTCGGATTGTTCGGAGAGCCTAGCAGCAGCATCTTGGCGCCACGTTGACACTCGGCGATGAGGTCGTCAACCGGAATCTGCCAGTCGGGTCCCCGCTCGACCTGCCGGTACTTGGCCCCACTCATCTCAGCGACCGTCTGGTAGTAGCCGAAGGACGGCGTCGCCGACACGATCGCGTCGCCCGGCTCGATCAGCAGCCGGGACATGACCTCGATCAGCTCGTCTGCGCCGTTGCCGACCGCGATCCGGCTGAGCGGAGCGCCGGCGTACTCCGCGATGGCCTCCCGGCACTCCAGCGCCTCCGGGTCGGGGTATCGGTTCAGCCTCTCGGACTCGTAGATGGCCCGCCGCACCGGCTCCGGACAGCCAAATGGATTCTCGTTCTGGTCCAGCTTGATCAGCCGGCCCGGCTGGATGCCAAGACGTGCGGCAATCGATTCCGGCGTCGCCGGCGCCGCGTAAGGCTCCTGTTCCGCGAGCCAGGGCCGGACCAGCTTTGCCGGCCAGTCTTCCGAGTTCATTCGCTGTTCTATCACCATTTAGTCCAATACCAGATTGATTCTAACCCAGGTACTTCCTTCATCGGCATCCCAACGTGAGTTGGAATCCAGAGGGTGTGTGGGGAAGGGGAAATGTAGCGCGGGGGCTCGTCCCCCGCTGGGGCGGGGTGGGTCGTGCCAGAATCCGCCGCGCTGATTCCGGCTTCGATCAAACACCCCTGATCTCAGATTGAGCCCGCCCCTACGAATCCTCCGGCTCCGGCAACCGCCGGCGAATCGCCTCCGCGTGACCAATCAACCCCTCGGACTCCGCCAACGAAACACCCGCCGTCCCAAGCTTGGCGGTCGCCTGCTCGTTGTGGGCAAAAAGACTTGAGACCTTCACGAACTCCGCGACCGACACCGGCGACGAGAATCGCGCCGATCCGCCGGTCGGCATCACGTGGCTCGGCCCCGACACGTAGTCGCCAATCGCCTCCGCACTTGATTCCCCCAGGAATATCCCGCCGGCATTCTTCACCGCCGGCAGCCAGCGCCATGGGTCCGCCACCGAGAGACACAGGTGCTCCGGCGCGTACTCGTTCGCCAGCTCTATAGCCTCGTCGATGTCAGCCGCGACGACCGCGCCGCAGTTGTTCGCCACCGAGTCCTCCAGGATCGGCCGCCGTGGGGAATGCTCTACAATCGGCCCAACCTCGCGAGCCACCGTCTCGGCCAGCTCCCTGCTGTCGGTAATCAGAATCGCCGACGCCATCGGATCGTGCTCCGCCTGAGCCAGCAGGTCAATCGCGACAATCTCCGGCCGGGCGGACTCGTCCGCGATGATCAGCGTCTCGGTAGGACCGGCGATCTGGTCGATTCCCACAACACCGAACAGCTTCTGCTTCGCCAGCGCGACGAAGATGTTGCCCGGACCGACGATCTTGTCGACCGCCGGCACGCTCTCGGTGCCGTAGGCCAACGCCGCAATCGCCTGCGCTCCGCCCATCGCGTAAACCCGGTCCACGCCGGCCAACCTGCTCGCGACCAACACGCCCGGCGCGACCCTGCCCTCGGCATCCGCCGGCGAGGCCATCACGATTTCTTGTACGCCCGCTACCCTGGCCGGCACCCCCAGGTGAATCACCGTCGATGGGTATGCCGCCCGGCCGCCCGGCGCGTACAGCGCCACCCGCTCCAGCGGCCGGACGATCTGTCCCAGCGTCCCAGTCTCGTCGAAGTCCATCCAGCTTGTCGGGCGATGCCTTTCGTGAAAGCGCCACACCCTGTAGACAGCGACCTCCAGCGCCTTGCGCACCTCCGCCGGCACCAGCCGGTCGGCCTCCTCAAACTCCTCCGGCTGGACCAGCAACGACTCCCGCCTGTTTCCGCCGAACTCCCGCTCGAATCGCCGCAGACCCGCGTCCCCATCCGTCCGGACCGCCGCGAGGATCTCATCGACCGACTCCGCCGGACTCAGATCGCGGCCATACACTCGCAGGTTGCTCTCCCGGACATCCGCCGGCCGCTTCGCCTCGGCCGCCGGCCGGCGGGTCAGCAGCTCCCGCCTCGCGATCGCCGTATCGTCGAATATGCGCAGCATTAGAAGGACCTCATGAAGCAGTGGTCTAAGTGTCCGCAGATACTACCACAAGCCCCATCCGTACCCACCATCCCGGTAGGCGCGTCCCTCGTGGATGCCCAGGGAGGAGGCGGGCCGGCCAAGCCACCAGAATCCCCGAATCGGTCATTCCGGCGGAAGCCGGAATCCAGAGGGGTGGGGACGGGAAATGTAGCGCGGTCGAAGACTTCGCGAGGCGAGGGGCTTGTCCCCCGCTCCAGGCAGTCCGGCACCCAACCCCAGTCCCGAGCCACCGCATAGAAGACCCGCCAGCCAGCGCGCCTATTTTCATACCTTGGTGTGCCGGCGACTATCCCGGCATCGTCATACTCCGCGTCGCCAATCAAACCCGGACCCTTGTCTCAGGACTCCGTGCACATTGGTGTAGAGCACACAGCTAGTCTATAATGGTCTAACTAATTCCGTTTGGAGAAATCATGGCCATCCAAGAAACCGGCCCCAGTCGCGCTTGGACTGTCGCCGAGGCAAAAGCCAGGCTGTCCGAGATCCTGCGACTCGCCGAAACGGAAGGACCGCAGCGTATAGGTACACGCCGGCCGTTCATCGTCGTACCTGAGAGCGTGTGGCGGAAGCGAACGCCTGCGCGTAAGCCTATGGGCCAGTGGCTGATCGAAAACATGCCTCGCGGCGTTGAGCTCGAGCTTCCCGACCGGAGCTCAAACCGCCCAATTCCATTCACCGACGAGTGAACGGCTATCTCCTGGACACCAACGTAATCTCGGAGATCATACGAAGCGCTCCCGATTCGCGAGTAGTCGCGTTTCTCGACGGGCGCGACGACCTATGGCTGTCATCGATTGTGATTCACGAGCTCGAATACGGCGTGCGGCGTTTGCCACAGGGACAACGCCGCAGTGCCCTCCGAAATGACCTCTCGCGGTTCCTGACAGAATACGATGACCGCATCCTGCCCCTCGACAGAACGGCCGCGGAGTGGGCGGCCCAGTTCCGGGTACAGGCCGGGCAATCAGGTCTCGTATTGAGCTTGGGCGACGCTCTAATCGCCGGTACCACCAGGACCCATGAACTGACCTTGGCGACTCGCAACGTCGCCGACTTCGAGATCCTAGACCTCCAGGTCGTCAACCCCTGGGAGGCGTCGAGGCAAATCTGAGGCACTCGGGCACAATGCTCCATCCTCAAGTGCAAAGGAGGTTGCAGATATGAACTCTATCGAGCTTTGTGCGTCAATTGGCAAGTCGCTGCCGAAGCTATTCGAGTGTTCAGCCGCGCCTCAAGAGGGTGTCCGGGTGCGGACGCCGCTGATGTACCCAGATGGTGGCATCGTAGACGTTTTCGTCCTGGAGAGTGGGGGAGGGTACACGGTCACAGACTTCGGTGATGCCTTGGGCTGGCTGCGGACGCAATCGGTCGGCGTCAGGCGCTCCCGGAAGCAGCATCTCCTGATCGATGACGTGTGCCAGACCCTTGGCATCGATTTTCGCGACGGTCAACTGACCCTCCGAACGGGTGGCGACAATGAACTCGGAGAAACCGTCCTCCGGCTGGCCCAGGCGGTGGTACGCGTCTCCGACCTCTGGTTCACTATGCGCGCCAGGTCAGTAGAGACGACCGCGGACGAGGTGGGCGAGTGGCTCCGCGAGAAGCAAATACCATTTGATCGTGGCGTGAGTCAACCGGGACGATCAGGCCAACACTGGACGATTGACTTTCGGACTCGCGTCCCTGAGCGAACCTCACTGATCTTCCTGCTGAGCACAGGTTCCCGGCCGGCTGTCCGCCGCATTACTGAACGCGTCTTGGCCGGATGCGTCGATCTCAGCCATCTAAAGGCGGGAGAACCCAACCTCGGATTCATCTCCCTGTTCGACGACACATCCGACGTTTGGCGAGAAGAGGATTTTGCCTTGGTAAACACGGCCGCCGACGTCGCGCTCTGGTCTCGACCAGACGAGTTTGAGCAGTTGCTCAAAGCCGGATGACCATACTTCCTCGACTCGGCGGCGAGCACAGCCGCGCCGACTGGCTCGCCGATGCCGGCTGGCGCTTGGGCCTGGCGTAACAGCGGAGGATTGATGCACAAATACGAGATCCTCATCTATTGGAGCAATGAAGACGGCGTTTATGTGGCCGAAGCGCCGGAGCTTCCAGGGTGCATGGCCCACGGCGACTCCGAAGAGGTTGCGCTTGAGAACATCGGCCAGGCAGTGGAGTTGTGGCTCGAAGCCGCGCGAGAGTTCGGCGACCCAATCCCGGAACCCAAGGGCCAGCGCCTGATTCTGACATAGGTAAGACAATCGCCGCCGCGCTCAAAGTAGGGCGGGGGCTTGTCCCCCGCCGACCGCGCGCCGGCCGCCCTCAGCTTGCATTTCCCATTAGCAGAATCTCCGGCCACGCCATGATATCCTTGGACCGGCCAACGTTGAGGCCCCCTACCGCAACCGACCAGGAGACAGATGCCGGCAACCGCGCACACCACCCGCCAGTTCAGCCAATCCCGGTTTCGAGAGCTGCTCCTCTACTGCGCCCTGAAATCCGAGTCCCACCGTTATTTCGGCGCCACCAAACTCAACAAGTGTCTCTTCTACGCCGACTTCCTAGCCTATAGAACCCTCGGGTCCTCCATTACCGGCGCCGACTACCTCGCCCTCGAACACGGGCCGGCCCCACGGCAGCTTGTGGCCGAGCGCGACGCGATGGTTGCGGAGAAGCACGTCGCGATCCAGAAACGAGCCTTCCAGCAGCGTGTCATAGCGCTTCGAGAGCCGGACCTTGCAGACTTCTCCGGCGCTGAGATAGCGATCGTCGACCAAGTGATTGACGAGATCCGGACGCTAGACGCCGGCGACGTAAGCGACCTTTCTCACGCCTTCCTCGGTTGGAAGGCGGCCAGGACCGAGAGCGAGGCAACAGGCAAACAGGTCGTGATTCCCTATAGCACGGCCCTGGTCTCGAACGAGCCGCTGGACGAGTTCCAGGAGTCGCACGGACTCGACCTAGCTATGAAATATGGATGGGATATATGGCGCGAGAAACCCAAATCCCGCGCAGAATCATCAAAACGGTCGAGTGGATAAGACACGGCCCAGAGCGCTCGGCGCACCGGCACGCCCAATTCGAATTCGTGTCGGCCCGTTAGTCGTGCATCAGGTTCGTTGTCCGTTTCTTCGAGTCAGCTTTTGACTCTGCGCAACCCCAATCAAATAATCCAAGAACTCTACCGCCTGTTGCAGAATTCCGTTGAACACGGTTCTTAAGTTTTTTCTGTCCAATTCGAATCGTCTCGCTACCTTGCGATACTCTCGCCCCTTGCGATGTGCAGATCCCGCTGACCTTAGGTCTTGGAGATTCCGAAGGAAAGACATGTGCTCGGTGGCATCGTCGATGCCGCAAGTCGATAACGCTACCTCCAACCGTGAGATGCTGCCAGTTACACATTCGCGTTGGTCCGATGGAATCAGGGAACTTAAGAACCTGTAATTCAGAGAATCAATCAATATCTTGGTCAGGCCCAGCACTAACTCGTCGAAGTCACGCCGTTCGTCGGTTGCTGGAATGCGGATAGTGCGAAGGTGGTGTTGATCTCCCTCTTCCAATGACCGGAGCAAAGGCCACCCCAGGTGCTCTTGGCTTGTCTTCGCAAGTTCCCGGTATTTTCGCAAGAAGACATGCTCCGGGCGATCAGACTGGGTCGGCTCGGCTAGAATCTGCCGGTCGAAGTGGGTCGTGCTAACACTTGTCCCCGATACTGAATTGTACGACCTCCAGTGTAGCTGCTCCTCGTGAGGCAAATACTTCCCCAGGTCTCCGAGCCAGACCGTTACCTTGTCCTCATGGAAGTTGTCTATGTTGAGGTGCCATATCGACCCAAATTTGAGAATGCCATCTGCAATTTCGTAAAGGGCGGGTCGGTGATAGTACTTATCAAGCACATCCTTTCGAAAGTCCACGGGAGTGAGATATGCAGGAGCACTTGGATTCGCTCCAAAAAAGTTGGACAGAACATCTGGATTGCACGTATGGACTATATCGTCGCCGTTTTGGTCCATTCCAACGACGAAGTCGACGTACTCCCTTTTGGAACCGTTTGCGAAACCTGGGAACCCACTCTTTTGTTTTGGTAACGGTTTGATGAGCCGCATTCCAAGCAGACGGCTGATTGAACGCCCGCCCAGATTAGTTCTCTGCCATTCGTTGTAGCTCAGTTGCCAGTGCGCGAGTCCCACGCGTTTCCTACAATCCAGAGCATCAGGCAGTTTCAGTTCCTTGAGGCTGTTGCGGGACCACTCCTTACAGTCGAACTGTATTGCAAGGTGCATCTCCTTTATCGCGAGAAACTGCCTGATTTCCTTTAGGCGTATCTTCACTAGTCGCGGTTCGACAACCGCAACTATTTTCTCCTCGCCATTACCGTCAATCTTGATGTATTGATCACAATTGCGATCGTGGTAAAGTCTATGGAAGTGCCGAAACTCTTCGCATATCTCTGGATAACTTGGACGGATGCCGTAGAAGTTGCGGTGTATTATCAGAGGCTCTATTCCGTTCTCGTTTCCAAAGCGCAGGTATTTTACTCGCTCGTTGTCCCCTTCGAAATACTCAACTGCGCCGGGCAAGCCCTGATCGGGGGTAAGGCTCCACGAGGGCTCGGACAGCACTTGCTCAATCCGGGTAGACGGGACGAGCGCGCAGTATATTCCGCGATCGGATTCCCTTTTCTTCCAAGCATCTGAATAGTAAACAGTTACCATTTCAGCAAGATTCATTTCCCGCAGAAAATATGTCAGCGTACTGGCTTGTGATAGGCGTTCCTTTTCCATTTCGATTCCCATATGCTCTCTCTCTTTTATTGCTCGATATCATCCTTGATTACAGCGTTGCTAGTCTGCATTGAGTTCCCACACTTGGACGTTCGTCTGAAGCGATTAACCGTGGCATTTGCCTGACCTCTGTGAAAGGCTATGTCATCTTCCCGGAGTTGTACAGGTAGTTTACATAGAAATTACATCGAGGTTCCTGTAGAATACGGGTTGTTATGTCCGATGATGAGCTACGGTCTTTTGAAGTTATGACCCGGGGACCGTTCGCGGCACTGTTCCATGTGCCTGAGGACGGCTTTAGCTGGCGCGACGGATTGTTAATTTTCGATCAGGCGCAAGGCCCGGGCAATGAGCCCGGTCGGTGGTTGCTCCGGAGAGGCGATTTCGGGACACCGTATACCGCCCGGCGATACTCTCCGCTTGCTGTCCCCAATTTACATAGGAGGTTCGCCCGACTTGAGCCAAGCTATGAGGCCATCCTTGCTTTCGCAAACACGTATGGGTTTCTCGGCCACACTAGCGCGCTTCGAGATCCAGAGTTGCAGTCTCAGGCGATTAAATTCGGCGAGTCCTTGCACTTTTGGCAGAACGAGGTGGCACAGATGGCTGCGCTGTTGGCTGTATGGGAACTAGTACGCCTCAATCGGAGCAACGCGTTGTCTCAAGTGGTGAGATGGACTTCACCTGGTCGTCCTCGCGCCGTAATCTTCTACTATGGACTGATATCCGACCTTGCCCAAACGTCATCGCAGGCACCCATCACCGTCTATGAGGAAGCCCTCACAAGGCGAGATCCTATCGGGCAAGCAAGTGTTCCCCATTTCACGATGTTGGCTTATGAGGAGAAGGCCGGGGACGCCGAGCTCTTGAATCGGTGGCAATTTGGCGACCCGTTAGAGCCGGCTCGTTACTATGTGCATCGGGAAGTAAACAAGCGCCTCAAGGACCACGTCAGTCCGGCTGTACTTCCTTACCGTAAGGGAGAAATCTACTTTTTTCCGGACTGTCTGCTCAGTGCTCTCTACACCCTCTTTATGCTGGAGCTTTCTGGGCGACAGCGGCCCCCAATTTTGTGTGCAAGACAGAACTGCGGACGATACTTTGAGCCTGTGCACGGCCGGCAGCGCTATTGCGAGACACGCTGCCAGCAGTTGGCCTACTATTACAGAAAGAAGGGAAAGAAGCAGACGAAATGAATCGTGCCGGCTAAACCACCAACCCCGAACCCCGCGGCCGGCTCTTGCCGCCGTGCACCGACGGCTCCGCGCACCACTTAGCCGCCAGCCGGCGGACCCCGACGTACGTCTCCTCGTCGAACACCAGCAGGTCGCATACCACCATGCGGTCCAGCAGCGCCCGATTGGGGTCCGCATCCGCTAGGTAGGCCGGCTTCAGCTCCTTGTCCCGGAACTCCTCGAAGATCAGTTCTGCCATGATCAGTTGGTCTTCGGTCAGCGAGCGGAAATCGAGCACCGGCAATGACTCAGCGGACCGGATGGTCATGTCTCCTCGACCTGCAACCTGCCGGTTAGAATGCCACCAGTAAATCAAGAGGCCCAAGGTGCTATTTCCCCATAGTGAGAATACGATGTCGTATTCGGAGACTTCGAACCCGATGCTCGGCCAGGCCCGGCCGCCCGCGCTCTCTTGCTCAGTGAAAGCTACCGCCAACGGCTGTGAATTGAATCGGAATCCCCGGCTAATGTGCGCACGGCTCGCAGTATTCCATAGCAAACCTGCCTCACGTTCCATTCCTTCCCGAACCCGCAGCTGCGAATCAGGCAGGCATACGATTCGAGTCTCATTTTTGGCATTATGGTTCCAAAGTGCCGGATACGTGGCAGTCGGGCTGACTGCCATTTTGGTAAACGGCGCTTTGTGCGCGCTACTTACAAAGAATTGAGAATCCAGCCCCCGTCGGCCAATCTCGCTCAACTGCGTTACTGGCAACCCTATGGGCTGCGGTCCGGCAGGTAGCCAAATCTTGCCTTTGGATAGGGAGTGAGCCGCCTGGGCGACGGAGGCATCAAGAATCCGGGCGGCTCTCCATCCGTTTTCGTGACTCTCAACAGGGCCATTCAACCACTCTCCCGCAAGAGCATCCCCACAATAGACGGGAATTCCACCATATGGTCCGTCTTCAACCCGCCGGATTGCCGTGCCCGTCAGCGTGACTCTAGAGATCTCTAAAGCCTGGGCGAAATTGATTGGCTTGTGCAGCAGAGAGACAAATTGGCCTCTATGGCTAGGCTGCTTGCTCTCAGAAAGCCTCCGACCAATTATCAGGCATTCCCCAATGTTGGTGTCCGCCGAAAATGACAAATCTGTGTCTACTCCCGCAATACTTACTACGGTGATATCGGTATATTGCGTCGCCATCAACTCTCTGAACTTAGCCCAGGATGAGCCGTTTATTGCGGTGAAGGGCAGGACCAACGCGACAATCCCGTTGGTGCGAACCTTCTTTTCGGCGAGAGCCGCGAAAACAGATGCAAGCCCAGCGTGACCGTGATAACAGGTGTCCTTAGCCAGTAGTTTCAACCTGGTTGCCATTGACGATTGATCAATACTAGATGCATCGAACGCTGCAAATGCGGCGTTCAGTACTCCGTCTTCGGCATCCCGGTGTTTGGTGTTGCTGGTAAACGGCGGATTCATGATCACCAGGTCGAATCCCTCGTCCGGGATCTCCGCGATGATTTGTGCCGCCGTCTCCTCGCCGGCGCTGCCGGTCCGCATCGCCGGGTCGCTCGTGTTGAACAGCGTCAGCGCCGTCGACGACTGCAGCAGCTCCAGCGAGCCGATCTTCACGCTGCCGTCCTCCTGCCGGCCGTAGGGCATCGTGTACAGCCGCGAGCTTCCAAACCCCACCGAAGGCTCCACGCCCGACAGCGTAGAGCCGGTGATGTGGATCGCCGAGGGCATCACGTCGAAACCGTAGAGCACCTCCTCCATCATCACCCGGTGCAGTCCGGCCGGATCGCCGCCGGCCCGCTCGTGCCGGGCGGCAAACTGGTCGTACACCGCCGACATCAACGCGCCGGTCCCGCAGGCGAAGTCGGCGACCTTCAGCCGGCCGATTGCCTCCGCGTCCGACCAGTCGATCCATTCCATCTTCGCCACCGCCAGCCGGGCCAGCAGCGCCGCCGACGCCGGCAGCGTGTAGAAAGTCGCCAGGTACTTGCGGTCGGCGATCAGCCGCTGGAATATGCGGCCGGTCAGGTCGTGGGCGTTGTCCACGCCGGTCGCGTTAACCGATTGGGCGGTGTCCCTCAGCCGCCTCAGGATCTGCGCGGCGTCGCCGGATGGAAGCTGTTCCAGGATGTCCTTGGCGATCGCGAATATCGCCCAGTAGTTGATGTCCAGGATGCCGGCCCAGGCGGCCAGCATTTTCCCCTGCGGGTTCCTCACCCCATCGCCGCACACTAGGCTGAGGGGTCTGACCCCTTCGTGCGTGCCGGCGATCCGCTCGTGAAACACCATCGCGTTCGCGATGATCGCGCAGGCCATCCGGCGGGTTTGCGGTACGTTTGTCATCCCCAGCAGCCGGGCAATCGCCGCGGTTATCGCCGGCCGGCTCTCGTTCACCTCGTCCAGGTGTTTCGCCGCCCCGGCGATGCCCTCTTGCAGCGTCGTCGTCGCCTCGTCAACCGCTCGTTGTGGGACCGACACCAGCCGGATCAGGTCGGCCAGGTCCTCGGCGGACCCGTCCAGCCAGCCGGACTGCGGGAAGCGGTTCACGCCGCCGGCCTCCTCGGTGAACGCGCAGTAGGATAAGCGCGCGCCTTCGAGGGCGGCTCTCAGGTCGTCGGCGTCGCCGACCTCCTCCGGGTACCGGAGCGCGATCGCCGCTTCGATCAGCCGGCCATTCGCCACGACCTCCAGCCCGAGCCGGGACTTCGCCTCCTCCTCCGCGTGCGCGGCCGGCATGTACTCCGCCTCGATCACGACCGGCGAGCGGCCGGCCGCCGTTATCAGAATGTCCGGACGCAGCCCCGGATGGCCGGCTATCGTCTGCGTATTCTCGGACCTGACCTGGCTCCGGGACAGCATTCCCTTGAGCAACCCGCCCATCGCATTGTTCGCGCTGGGTTCCGTCTGGTGCGGCATATGCTACTCAGCGACCTCCCGGCCGGTTCATCGTCTCAACCTCAAGCTTCATGGCGATGCCTCGACCAGCGGCTCGATAGCGCTAGTGTCGGTAGTCGCGCGGGCCCGGTCGAGGTCGTACATCTGCTGAAGGTTCAGCCAGAACTCCGGCTGCATTCCCAGCGCCAGTCCGATTCGCAGCGCCGTGTCCGCCGTGATCGAGCGCCCGCCCAGGACTATCTGGTTGATCCGCCTGGGATGCACACCGATAGCCTTCGCCAGCCGGTACTGGCTTATGTTCAGTTCGTCCAGGATCGCAGCCAGATGCCGGCCCGGGTGGGCCGGCTCAATTTCGATCATAGGGACTCTCCTCCTCAGTGGTAGTCGGCGAGTTCGATCTCCATCGCTTCTCGCTGCGTCACCAACCTATATTAACGCGGTGCGCTAATACCATCAACTGCTCTGTCGTGGTCAACTCAGGCTCCTCAACGCCGGAACCAATCGCCGTCGTTCAGTCCTACTCCCGCCATCCGGCCGTTCCACCAAGGCTCGCCGGCGTACACGCGTATTCCAGCCTGCCTAACGACCCCCCAACAACACAACAAGCACCTGACCTCTCCCCGCACGATGCGTTACACTGAAAAAGCCGAATTCCGCCTCGGAGAATCGACAACTGCGGCATCAACTCGAATCAGGAGGACGCAACATGATCCCCGCGATCGAAGAGCGGGCCGGCGAGCTAAAGCGCATCTGTCTCCGCTACAACGTCCAGAGGCTCGACCTGTTCGGCTCTGCCGCTACCGGCCGCGATCATCCGGACGGGAGCGACCTGGACTTCGTCGTCGAGTTCCAACCTGAGGCTCACGCCGCCTACGCCGATACCTATTTCGGCCTGCTGGAGGATCTGGGCCGTCTCTTCGGCCGACCCGTGGACCTGGTCGTCGGGAGGGCGATCAGGAATCCCTACCTCTTGGAGTCGATTGAGAACACAAGGACGCCCGTGTATGAGGCTTGAAGCTCGAAAACTCCTGTTTGACATCCAACGGGCCGCCGATCTGCTGTGTCAGTTCACAAGTGACTCACCATTCCGGCCGTAAGTTCCTCCCTGCCACGCCTGCCACCATCTCCTGCAAAGAATCCCTAATTGCAGCCGGCGCCAAGGACGAAAATCTGGTAGAATCAACCCATAAGAACAAATGTACTCTATCAACAAACCAAAGCGCAAACAAGAAATTGCAAAACAAATCCCGGACGTCCAGATTGAAGGCCGTACCCGCCGGAAAAAACTAGTTTTTGCAAAACAAACTCTCGGACACACGCTGGCGGAGGCCGGCGACCGAAAAATGAAACCCTTTTTTGCAAAACAAGCGGCGGCCGGCATCGAAATACCTACCGTTGAAGGCCCTCAGCCGTCCCACGGCGTATCGGCCGAAGTCGCGATGTATAATTTTCTCGACGCGACCGCCGGCCGGCGCGATAGTCGCGGCGGTAC
Source organism: Chloroflexota bacterium (assembly GCA_963664835.2). Taxonomy (GTDB): domain Bacteria; phylum Chloroflexota; class UBA6077; order FW602-bin22; family JBCLEL01. Next base: position 14,097 of record CAXXUG010000029.1, read on the forward strand.
AACCTAATGGAGACCGACACTTTGTCCCAGAAACCCCAGGTACTTAGAGGCTTCCGCGACCTGCTGCCAGGCCGGATGCGCCTCACTCAGCGTGTCATTCGCACCGCGACCGACGTGTTTGAGCGCTTCGGCTTCGAGCCCCTTGCCACGCCGGCGCTGGAGTACGCCGAGACCCTCGCCGGCAAGTCCGGCGAGGAGACTGACACGCTCTTCTATCGGTTCCTCGATCGCGGCCAGCGAGAGATCGGACTGCGCTACGACCTGACCGTGCCGCTCGCCCGGGTATTCGCGATGCACCAGGACCTCGGCCGGCCGTTCAAGCGCTACCAGATAGACAAGGTCTGGAGGGCCGAGCGTCCCCAGCGGGGCCGCTACCGCGAGTTCTACCAGTGCGACGCCGATATAGTCGGCTCCAGCTCTACGTTGGCCGATGCCGAGGTCATTTCGATCGCCCACGCCGCCCTTCTCGAGCTCGGATTCGAGCGGTTTCAGATCAGGATCAACAACCGTAAGCTGCTGGTCCCACTGGCGGAGCGGTGCGAGATTCCCGGCCAGTTGCATGGCGCGCTGTTCCGCTCAGTCGACAAGCTGGACAAGATCGGCTCCGCCGGCGTCAAGAAGGAGTTGGAGGCGGCCGGCATCCCGGCCTCATCGACCGATCTGCTGTTTGACACGATCTCCGCCATCTCGCAGGAGCACGATAAGTTCGCCTACGCCGAGCGCGAGCTGGCGACGACCGAGCAGGGCCGTGAGGGCGTCACCGAGCTTCGAGAGATATGGCAACACCTGCTCGACTCCGGCGTCGACGAAGACCGGATCGTTCTCGATCTCAGCCTCGTGCGCGGACTGGAGTACTACACCGGCCCTATCTTCGAGGCGGTCGATCTCGAGGGCGGCATCGGCTCCATCAGCGCCGGCGGACGCTACGACCGTCTGATAGGCGCTTTCTCCGGCCAGGACGCTCCGGCGGTCGGGATCAGCCTGGGCTTGGAGCGCATCGTCGATCTCATGGAGACCAGGGTCGATGGCGCCGGCAAGCAGGCCTCGGAAACCCAGGTCCTGGTCACGGTCTTCTCACCGGACCTGCTTCCCAACTCATTGAGGTTGGCGACCCAATTGCGTGGCGCCGGCTTCAAGGTCGAGACTTACCTCAACCCGGACCGGCTGCAGAGGCAGCTCCGCTACGCCAATCGCAAGGGGATCTCCTTCTGCGCGATTCTGGGGCCGGATGAGGCCGAAGCCGGCTCCGTCGTCATCAAAGATATGAACGAAGGGTCCCAGGAGACCGTCGACCAATCCCAGGTAATCGACGCGCTGAATCGCGGGATCGCCCAATCGACGGCTGTCAAGGACGGCGCCTAGGGAGGCGAGGCAAACGAAGTGTTGAGAGCGCTCCGGCTCGGGTTCCTGCTCATCTGGATCGTGTGTGCCGCCGGCGTGGTCCTCGCCGGCCAGCCGCAGGCCTCGGCCCAGGAGGACGGTGAGCGCTCGCCAGTCCTCGTCGCCCAAGTCAGCGGCGTCGTCAATCCGGTAATGCTCGGCTATTTCGAGCGGGTTATCGCTCGCGCCGACAGCGAGCGCGCCACCGCGGTCCTGATCCAGCTAGACACACCCGGCGGCCTCGAGTCCTCGATGCGGGAGATAGTCCAGCTCATCGTCAACTCCGATGTCCCGGTAATCGTCCACGTCTATCCAGCCGGCGGTCGCGCGGCGTCAGCCGGACTGTTCATCCTGCAGGCGGCCCACATTGCCGCGATGGCCCCGAACACCAACGTCGGCTCCGCCCATCCGGTCAATCTCGCGCCGTCCGGGCAAAGTCCGTTGCCGGAGCCGGCCGGCGACGTGTTGAGTCAGAAGGTCACGAACGATGCCGTCGCGTTGATCCGCAACCTGGCCGAAACGCGCGGACGCAACGTCGATTGGGTCGAGAATGCCGTCCGCGAAAGCGTGAACGTCGGCAGCACCGACGCCCTTGAGTTGAACATCGTCGATATAGTCGCCGCCGACGTGGACGATGTCCTCGCCCAGGCGGACGGCCGCACAGTCGAGGTGAACGGCGAGTCGGTGACGCTGAATCTTAGAGCCGCGCAGCCTGCCTCGTTCGAAATGACCCTCCTGGAGCGGCTGGCGCACGCGATCAGCGATCCCTCCATCGCCTACATACTGCTGACGATCGGCGTATATGGCCTGATCTACGAGTTGGCGAATCCAGGGTCTATCTTCCCCGGCGCCGTCGGCGTTGTGTCGATCCTATTCGCCCTGTTTGCCCTCGGAACGCTGCCGGTGAACTATGTGGCGCTGGGGCTGCTCATCTTGGGATTCGCGCTGCTGGCGGCCGAGGTGTTCCTCACGCCAGGGGTCGGCGCTCTCGCCGTTGGCGGGATAATCGCGGTCCTTGTCGGGTCTCTCCTGCTCTTCAACACGCCTATGATGGCCGGCGGTGTCTCGATTTGGCTCGTTCTTGCGGTCGTCGTGATGACGGCGGCGTTCTTCCTGGTGGTCGTGACGGCGGCTGTCCGAGCGATGAGGAAGCGGTCAACCATGGGGGCTCAGGCGTTGATCGGCCGGCTGGGTATCGCGAAGAGCGACCTCGCGCCCGAAGGTGTTGTAACATTGGATGGCGAGATCTGGCGGGCGCGGGCGGTCTCGACCGAAGTGATCGCCAGCGACTCGACAGTTCGCGTGGTAGATCAGGAAGATCTCAAGCTGCGAGTAGAGCACATAGATGAGAGGTAGCTGAACATGCCGGATAGTTTAATCACGTTAGCGATCATCGTCGTAGTAGCATTTGTCATTGTCACCTCCGCCATTAAGATTGTTCAGGAGTACGAGCGGGGAGTCATATTTCGCCTGGGCCGGCTGGTAGGCGCGCGGGGTCCGGGCCTGTTCGTGATCATTCCCTTCATAGATCAAATGCAGAAGATGGATCTGAGGGTGGTCACTCTCGATGTACCCCCGCAAGAGGTCATCACCCGGGACAATGTCAGCATTCGGGTCAGCGCCGTGGTCTACTTCCGGGTGTTGGACCCCGAGAACGCCGTAACGAAGGTAGAAAACTTCCGCGCCGCGACCTTCCAGATTGCCCAGACCACCCTGCGAAGCGTGCTGGGACAGTCCGAGCTTGACGAGTTGTTGGCCGAGCGCGAGCAGATCAACCTGCGGCTCCAGCAGATCATCGACGAGCAGACCGGCCCCTGGGGAATCAAGGTCTCGGTCGTCGAGGTCAAGGACGTCGAGCTGCCGGACATCATGCAGCGGGCAATGGCCCGGCAGGCGGAGGCCGAGCGAGAGAAGCGGGCCAAGATCATTCACGCCGAGGGAGAGTTCCAGGCGTCCCAGACGCTCGCCGATGCGGCCCGCGTCATATCCAGCCAGGAGAGCGCGTTGCAGCTACGATTCCTGCAGACGCTCAACGAGGTCGCGACCGAGAAGAACTCCACGATTGTCTTCCCAGTGCCAATCGACCTGATCGAGCAGTTCACCCGGCTGGCCCGGGGGACCGCTATGGCGGACGGCGGAAAGTCGTCGGGAGACGCCTAGCCGCGCGACCACCGGTCCAAGTTTGGCGGCGCCAGATGGGTTCTCCGCCGATTGAGGTCCGAAACCTCAACAAACGGTACAAGGGTGGTCCCTGGGCAAACCGCGACCTCTCGCTGACCGTTGACAATGGTGAGGTACTGGGCATCTTGGGCCCCAACGGGGCCGGCAAGAGCACCCTCGTCCGACAGATCACCACCGAATTGGTCCCCACTTCCGGCAGTGTCCGCGTCTTCGGGGCCGATGCGATCTCCCAGCCTAACCTGGTCAAGGGATACATGGGCGTGTTGCCGCAGGAGGCCACCCTCTTCTGGGGACTTTCGGTCCGACACCATCTGCGAATCTTCGGAAAACTTCGGGGCTTACCGTCTAAGGCGGCTTCTCGCCGCGCGGAGGAGCTGATCTCCGATCTCGACCTGGAAGAGCATCGGGACAAGGCAACCGAGACGTTGTCCGGAGGCCTGAAGCGGCGCGTCTTGGTCGGGATCGCCTCGATAGCCGATCCGCCGTTGTTGGTTTTGGACGAACCCACCGTCGGGCTCGATCCTCAATCCCGCCACGCGCTGTGGGATGTGTTGCGCGGCTATCGACGACGTGGATCCACCGTACTGTTGACCACCCATTACATGGAGGAGGCCGAGGCGCTTTGCGACCGGGTCGGCATCATTCAGGACGGTACATTGCTTGCTCTGGACACGGTCGAAGGGCTCAAGACAGCCATCGGCTACGAGTTCAAGATTAAGTTCGACTCGGCCGGCCGTACTGAGACGATCTACGGCAGCGACGACAAGGCGTTAGTCGATCAGGTGCGGGCCAGAGGCATCGACGAGTTCTCCGTCTCGCGAACGACGCTCGAGGATGTCTACCTGAAAATGACTTCCGAAGAGGCGGGACTTACCGTCGCCGGCGACCGCTGATGGCTGAGTCGGGCTATTCCCAAATGGACTCTGTGGCCGCGACAGGGCTTGCCGGCACCCCTGGCTATCGAATCAGCGGCATCAAGAAGTTTGTCTCAGACACTTTCAGCATATTTGAAATCTACTTTCTCCCATCGCTCAGGCATTGGTATTTGACAATCCTGATGGCTTCCGGGTTTCCGATCCCCTGGTTCTACGTAACCCGGGCCATAGCGCCAGATGATCCCCAAGTTATACGAAGGCTTTTGGCCGCCACGCTTGTCTTCGGCGTCGCATTCTCCATCGGAATGCTGGTCGGCCAAAACGTGGTCGCTCAGCGCTTCATTGGCACTCTGAAGCTCCTGATTTCTATGCCGGTGTCCAAGGGCGCGTACGTTCTGGGGTCATTGGCATTCTCGTCGGTGTCCGGCGCCATTAACGTCGTGGTCTTGATGGGGTTCGGGCTGGTGGCCGGCGTGGACATCCTCTTGGGGTGGGGACTCGTGCCCTGTTTAGTTCTGACCGTGTTGACGATGGCAGGCCTGACACTGTTCGTCGTCAGCTTTGCCCCATCGTTGCAGGCCGGCAATCTAAGTACCGGTCTCGTCGCGCTCATGTTGGCTGCCCTGTCGCCGGTTTACTTCACGATGGAGCAGGCCCCGCCGGTCCTGAAGCAACTGGGATACATTTCGCCGCTGCGATACGCCTCCGACGGGATAGAGAAATCACTGTCCGGGAACGGCGACATCTGGGGCGAGATTGCAGTCCTGGCCGGCTTCGCCATGGTCACCATGTCTCTCGGTCTCTGGCGAATGCCATGGAGAGAGAACTAAGTCGCACTTGGACGGTACGTGCCACACCTGTCCGGTCCGGCGGAGTATCGAATTCTGCCCGCCAACGGTACACTCGCGAGGTCTCTCCCAATTGGCGCGCCGGCGGTTCGATATACTCGCGAAATGGGCGCTGCGTCGATCCGCGCCGTGCCGAACAATCCCAAACGCATCCGGTATATCATTGACCCGGCGGACGGATCGACACCGCTGCCCGTCGCCGGGACTTGATTCCGTAACTCTTGGAGGCCGTTTCTTCCATGCGCTTCACGCTGTCAGACGCCCAGCAGAGCCTGGTCGACAAGGCTCGATGGGTCGCAGAGGAGTGCCTGGAGCCTCGGGCCGCCGGCTACGACGCCGCGGCCTGCCACACCTGGGAAAGCTGGAACGACCTTTGGAAACACGGCTTCCTGGCAATTTCCGTCCCAAAGCCCTACGGCGGTCTCGGCGCGGACATGCTCACGTACATCACGGTGCTTGACCGTCTCGCCTACGGTTGCACCAACTCAACCATGACTCTGCATATGCACTCCATAGTGATGCAGGTCATAGCCTCGATCGGCAGTAGCGAGCAGAAAGAGGAGTTCTTTCCGGATGTCGTGGATGACGGAAAGCTCTTTGGCAGTTGGGGCAGCGAGCCTGAGAGCAGGGGAGGCACAAGGGCCGGCAAGAGAACAGTGATTGCTCCGCTTGAAGGCGGCTACGTTGTCAACGGCGTGAAGCACTTCTGCACGATGGCCGGCGCCGCCCACCGATATATGGTCCACTGTGCGATGCAGGGCTATATGGGCGTGGAGGCTTTTCAGCCGGTACTGGTTCCAGCCGACGCTCCGGGGATCAAGATCCAGGGGGAGTGGAATCCGCTGGGCATGCGGGCGACCGTCAGTCCCACCGTTTCGTTTGAGGACTGCATCGTAGACCGAAGTTGCCTCCTCGGCGAGCCTGGCGAGGTTCTGAAGATGGGCGTCATCGAGGGCTTCGGCCTGGGGTACGCGGCCGTGTACCTGGGTGCCGCCCAGCGGGCGCTCGACTTCACGGTCGAGTTCTGCAAGACCCACCAGTTCGATCCGGACCCAGCGCCCATGTCCTCGAGCGTCGTCGTCCAGCGCGACGTAGCCGCGATGACGATGGAGTTGGAGGCAGCGCGGCAGGTTCTCTACCACTCTGCCGGCCTGTGGGAGAGTACGGATCCGGCGCAAAGGGCCGTTCTCGCCGCCAGGGCCAAGTATTCAGCGACAGGCGCCGCGCTGTCGGTGACCTCGACGTGCCTGCAGACGGTCGGTGGGCGCGCTGCCCTCAAGCGGCTCCCATTGGAGCGGCTGTATCGAGACATTCGCACTGCCACGCTGATGCCGCCGAATGTGGACCGGTGTCTGGATCTTGTAGGAAAGTCAGAGCTGGATGTTACTGACCCATAGGTTGTCTTCTGGAAACCCCCGCCTTCTGCGAGAGACACAAGCGCACGGCGACCTCGTCAGATTTCAGCCGCCGCTTAGTCCCTGGCTCCCTCCGGCGCCTCTAATCGGGGGATAAATTGGAAAACATCGCGCCCAGAGATTCCACCGATCTGGTCGGCGCCGTCATGAATGCCCACGCATACGGAACAAGGTTGCTTCCGGTAGGAAGTGGCAGCGCTTTCTCCGAAAGCTGGCCCGACGCTCTCCGACGGCTCGATCTTTCCGGCATCGACAGTGTGATCGACATCGACCATTCCAACCTCTGCGTGACGGCCTCCGCCGGCGTAAGAGTCGGCGATCTTCACCGCCAGGTCGAATCAGCCGGCTTCCTCTGGCATCCGGTCGGCTACGCGGACGGGAGCTCCACCGTCGGCAGCGTCGTCTCGCGCAACGACGGCCGGCGCAACCTCTTGTTCGGCACCGCGAGCGATAACCTGCTGGGCGCGGAGGCGGTCCTGGGCAACGGCAAGACGGTCCGCATGGGAGGCAAGATGATCAAGTTCCAGACCGGCTACAGCCTGCATCATAGTTTGGCCGGCGCCTGGGGACAGCTGGGCGTTTTCACCTCCCTGATCCTGCGACTCCATCCGATGCAGCGTTCGGCGATGCTGCTAACCGTTCGCGCTGACGATGGTCTTGAGTTGGCCATGGCATTGCAGGGCCTGCCGGCCGCGGGAGTCTTTCCGGTCGGAGTCGATTTCCGCTGGCACCCAAACACCTCTTTCGCCTCCGCCGATCTGGGGCTTGTTGGTCTCTCGGAAAGCGAGGTGAAGGGGCTGGTCGCTAACGCGTCCAAGACGATCAACGGGAACACGGGCCGTCAAGTAGAGATTGACACGTCGGAGTTGTCCGTGGCCGGCGCCTGCAGCCCTGGCTCATATCAACCTTGGAGGAGTCCTGACGCGTCGGTCTGGAACGTCTCAGCAGACGTTGGCGCCGCCCTGAGGGTTGTCGCTGAATTGGAGGAGCAATCTCAGGGTCGGGATATCGAGGTCACCGGCGGTATATTGGACGGCACTCTGTCGATAGTCACCCATCCCTCATTGGCGGCGAAGGCGACTCAGCAACTCCGAGACGCCGGAGCGCGACCGATCCACTCCGATCCGCGGCGATCGCAGCCGGCGCCCAACTCTGTGCTTGCATTCAAGCGGCTGAAGACCGCTGTAGATCCGGACGGCGTTTTCCCCGACTGGACCAGCGATCGCTAGCGCGTCGCGCTGTCCTCCGGAACGAATGCGTTGTCGCAACTGGCGAGGCCGAACCGCACCGTTCTTGTGCCTCTTCACTGACCGTGATCCGGAAGAACCCGTTCGAGCCGCTCGCTCGTCGTGTGGTCTCGTGTGCCCGTAGCCCATATAATGGCGTCAGTTCTCCCTGGGTTCCCAAACACCGGGACATCCCTGAAACGCGCCAAGGTTTTGTCTGAGGAGTGACCATGAAAGCGGGACTGTTCATGATGCCGTCCCATCCACCAGAGAGAGAATTGTATGCGGCTCATCAATGGGACCTGGATTGTATCGAGCTCGCCGAGCGGCAGGGGCTGGACGAAGTCTGGATTGGGGAACACTTCACCGCACCCTGGGAACCCATTCCGTCCCCCGATATCCTGATTGCGCAAGCGTTGATGCGCACCGACCGAATCCTACTAGGCGCCGGCGCCCACCTCCTGCCATTCCACAACCCGGTTGAGCTTGCGAGCCGAGTGGCATACATTGATCATCTCGCCCAGGGGCGTTTCATGTTTGGTATAGGCGCCGGCGGATTGCCAACGGATCACACGCTGTTCGACGTCGATTTTAAGGCCGGAGAGCACCGCGAGATGACCCGGGAAGCCCTGGACATTATTCTGAAAGTCTGGCAGACCGATAAGGATTGGGAGTACAGAGGTAAGTTCTGGAACTTCAACACCCCAGACCCGACGGAGTATGAGGCCGCCAGCTTAAGAGCTTTCCTAACTCCCTTCCAAAAGCCGCACCCGCCGATAGGCGTCGCCGCCGCCAGCCCGAGTTCGGAGACGCTCAAAATCGCCGGCGAGAGAGGCTACATTCCGATGAGCCTCGGACTCAACGCGCGCTACGTGGCCAGCCATTGGGAGGCGATGAATGAAGGTGCCCAACGGGCCGGCAAGCCGCCGCCATCCCGCAGCCATTGGCGGATCGTCCGAGATATGTGGGTCGACGAAACCGACGAGAAGGCTCGCGAGAGCGCGATGAGCGGCATGCTCGGCCGGGCCTGGCGCGAGTACATTCTCGCCCTCTACCAAATAGGGCCTCAGCCGTTGGCGAGGAGCTTGAAACACGACGACAGCATCCCGGACGATGCGGTAACGGTAGACTATTGTCTGAACAATGTGTGGCTGATTGGCTCGCCGGATACAGTCGCCGGGCAGATCAGGGATCTGTACGAGATGGTGGGTGGTTTCGGCACGTTGCTGTGGCTCACCTACGACCATTCCGAAGACATGGAGACATATGAGCGGGCGGTGCGCCTTTTCTCCGAGGAGGTGTTGCCACAGGTGTCGGACCTTACCGGCGACTGATCCGGCCTGCTCCATGGTCACTCTGGGTGATCTGGGAGCTGTAGTAGACAGGGTTGTTGTCGGATTGGACCGACCCGCCAGTTACGTTCGCCTTCGATGGAGCATTCGCTAAATGGGCAAATGTACGTTCTGCGGCAAGGAAGCCGGCCTGTTTCGCAGCAAGCACGGCGAATGCGAAACGCGGCGCGACTCGGCCATCAACGAGATTCTGGGCCGGGCTACCGATGCCGCGACAGGTGACGCCGACATCGATGACTCGCCGGCTGAGCTCCAACTCATTGCCTCCCAACACTTCCTCAGCGACGCCGAGCTGCGGGCAACGCTGGTCCAGGGCTTCGAGAACGCGGTAGATTTGATCCTCGACGACCATTCGGTCAGCGAAGAGGAAGAGGTGCATCTTGGAGCCTACGCCACCGCATTCGGCCTGAAGCGACACGAGCTCGATAGCGGCGGTGCGCCCGACCGGGTGGCCAAGGGAATTATTCTTCGCAAGACATCCGAAGGGCAGATCCCAGTGCCGCCGGATTCGGTGGATGATCTACCATTCAACTTTCAGAAGTCCGAGCAATGCGTCTGGGTGTTCTACGGGGTTGATTTCTTCGAGGAAACAACCAGGACCAGATTTGAAGGCGGGTCGACCGGCGTCAGCCTCCGCGTTGCGAAGGGGTTGTACGTCCGGCAAAGCGCGTTCCGGGGCCATCCGGTAGCGATCACCGAGTTGTCCCACCTGGACAGTGGAGTGTTGGCTCTGACTACGAAGCACATCTATTTCGCCGGCAGCCGCAAGAGCCACAGGACTCCCTACTCGAAGATTGTGTCATTCCATCCACACAGCGATGGGCTTGGGGTGCAACGCGACGCGGCCAGGGCCAAGCCTCAGATCTATACGCTCGACGATGGCTGGTTTGCCTTCAACTTGGTCAGAAACCTGGCCAGACTCTGACCGTCTCCTGAAATTGGCTTTGGAATTGAATCGACGTATTCCGTCTGGCAACGACTTGATTGTGAGTCAATTGCAGGCACTCCCCGCCTCTAGTCGCTCCTATGGATGCCGTGACGAGTGGCGGGCCTAAGCGCTTGAGCAGATGCCAGGTAATGACTGGCAGCTTGAACCATGTATGCGATACAGGAATCCGTATCTGACTGGTGAGGGTTCTTGGTCTTTTGGGATTCTTGCGCACCTCATATGTTAAGATTTTCGACGAAGTAACTGTAAATAGGTGCTCAATTGCTCGATACACATGCGGCTGTAAAACGACTCATTGACGCTGGATTGGCGGAGGGAACAGCAGAAGCGGTTGTTGAAGTAACAAACTCAGTCCATGGGCAACTCGCCACCAAAGCCGATATCAATATGCTGGAAAGCAAGATCGAAGTGCTGGAAAGCAAGTTTGAAGTGATGGAAAGCAAGATCGAGCAACTTGAAACCCGTGTCATGACCAAGATGACAGGTATCAATTTGGCCATCGGCGGCCTGATAGTCGCAATCGTGAAGCTGGTCTGAGCGTCCTCAAGCGAATTGCCAGGAAACCCCTTGTCTCCACGCTGGTCCCACTTAGACGCTACATGTGTACAAGTTGAACGAAGAGGATTCCAACTCTCCCGAAGGGAGAGCTCTCGACGTTAAACTTACTTCGACGAGTTTCCCATAATAATCTCGAGTTGCGTGCGCAGTAATTCCTGATCAAGTCACCTGTTCGGCGAGACCTGTCCGCCTTCAATCGGTCGAATCACTACTCCGCGCTCTCGATGCGGGCGCGGACCTAGGTTATCTGCTCCAATTAATTTGGCCGGCGAGGGCAAGAATCACGATGGTATTGCCTCATCACACGTCTCTGGGAGCCAGTTGCATGTCCTGGAGTGGGGAGATTTCGACAAGACTATAGTTTCGAGGGTCTTCGGGGAGGCAATCCGAGTCCTGAAATCGGCCAGACATGCTCCGGAATCGAAATAAGTCGGAACAGATGGACGCGTGCTTGGATGCTTGGGTACTCATGCCCAATCATGTGCATGGCATTCTTGCGTTGGTAGAGGCGGGTTTCAAACCCGCCTCTACGGCAATCGTGGGGCATGGGCTGCCGGAAATTGCCCAGATTTGCCCCGGAATCGTAATAAGTTGGAACAGATGGGAGGAGCTAGGTCGCCTACCTGGGCAGGAATCTACTCGGATCAGGACCGAAACTTACTCCACCGCTCCGGCGTCGTATAGCTCGTCTATCTCCCGATCGGTCAAACCAATTGAGGTCTCCAGAATACGACGGGTGTGCTCGCCGTAGGCCGGCGCCGGTTTCCCGATCGAGTCGTCCAGCTCCTCTCCCTTGATCGGTGAGCCCGGCACCAACATGCGACCTATTCCCGGCTGGTCCATTTTCGACAGCATGTTGCGCGCCGCCAGGTGTGGGTCGCCGGCCAGGTCCGACATCGAGTTGACCCTCCCACAAGGAACTTTGGCCTCCAATAGCTGTTTCAACCAGTGTTCGGTCGACCGCGAGGACAGGGTCTTATTGAGTTCGGCGCTCAGACGCTCGATGTTGGCATTGCGGAGTTCATTACTGGCAAGTGATTCATCGTCGGCCAAGTCCGGCCGGCCGATCGTGAGGCACAGCTGTCGCCACAGCGCATCGTTACCCGCACCGATGACTATGCTTCCATCCGCGGTGGTAAAGGCGGAGAACGGAGTGATCGCGGGGTGCCGGTTTCCAATTGGCACGGGGTCCTCGTCGCTCGCCCAGTAGCGGGCCATGGCATTCTCCACCACCGCGAAGGCGGCGTCCATCATTCCAATGTCGAGGCGCACGCCCCGTCCGGTCGTCGAGCGTTGTTGCAGACCGGCGAGGATCGCAATTGCGGTGTAAAGCGCAGGTATCGTATCCCCGACCGATGCTCCCACCCGGGTGGGCGGTCCGCCAGGCTGGCCGGTGATGCTCATCAGGCCGGACATCGCCTGGATGATGATGTCGTAGGCTCCCCGCTCTCGGTAGGGACCTGTCTGTCCGAATCCGGAAAGCGAGGCATAGATGATTCCCGGATTGACTTGCGACACATCCTGATACCCGAGTCCAATTCTCTCCAGCGTGCCCGGCCGGAAGTTCTCGGTCAGCACATCCGCAGTGCCGGCCAAGCGCCGAGCCACCTCCAAGCCGGCCGGCTGTTTCAGGTTGATGGCAATGCCCTCCTTGCCCCTATTGATGCTGGCAAAGTAGACGCTGCTCTCATTCTTCATGGGACCAATGTGACGCGCTTCGTCCCCGCCCGGCGGCTCGACCTTGATCACCCTGGCGCCCAAATCGCCCAGAATCATTGTGCAGAACGGGCCTGCCAACACCCTCGTAAAGTCCAAGACGGTCAATC